>NZ_RAQQ01000010.1 GCF_003610785.1 Micromonospora globbae | reverse complement strand
GAGCGCCCCCACCAGCGAACTCATCGCTGCCTGACCAGACCCGTTGTCAGCTCGACAACGAACCGGAAAACTGAACAGCACACAGGGCCTCACGCAGGCGATCTACACCACGCCACGGGACGTGACCGACCGTCAATGTGCGGCGAGACTCACAGACGGGCAAACGAGCCAACAGCGAACGCGGCGAGGTGGACCACGCGGCTGCACCGTCGCAGGCGGGAGGCGTAGCGCGTGCGGGGATTGACCCTGCTCGACGCCGAAGTCCGGGGTGCACCCGGCTCGCCAGCTCCCTGGAGCCACACGGCCTAATGAGCCTTGGCCAGCAGGACCGCCTGATCGTCCTGCTCGGCGCCCTCGGCACGTCGTACCAAGCGGCACACCTCCCGCAGGCCCACAGCCTCAAGCTGCGAGGCAACCTGGTCCGGCGTGTAGAGGTAGCGCTCGAGTTCGACCTCGTGGCCGAACCGGCGGTACGCCGCTGACACGTCGCGCGTACCCTCGCCGGACTGGAACCCGACGAGCAGGTGACCGGTCGGGCGGAGAACCCGGGCGGCCTCCGCGAAGATGCGGGCCTGGCCGGCCGGAGGAGTGTGGATGATCGAATACCACAGCAGCACGCCCGCGAAGCTGTCCTCGGGATGGGGGAGGTCGGCCAAGGAGCCGACGGTGAACACCAGGTCCGGGTGGTCGCGTCGGGCCATGGCGACCATGTGCGGAGACAGGTCGACACCTTCCACCAGACACCCGCGCTCGGTGAGGTACCGGCTCATCCGCCCCGCGCCGCACCCGGCGTCAAGGACCCGTGCGTCGTCACCGGACGTCACCGCCGTTGCGAAGGCGTCGACCATGGCGAGGTCGAGGGGAGCCTCGGCGCGGGTGTCCGGTAGGTACCTGGCGTAGTCCTCGGCCACGGTGTCGTAGGCGCGTTGCACGCTGCGGTAGTCGAGCGGATCTGGAAACGAGCTGATCACAAGCAGCATCATCGCAGCGCGACGCCCGGCCGAGCACCCTCCACAGGGTCATCCCGTCAGGGCTGACCGTGGCCACACTGTGGCGCACGATCGCCACGCGCGGTCCGATCAACTCAGAGGGGGCAGGTGGTAGAACCCAACGGTCCCGGTGCTGGAGGTCCGGAGACTGGGAACTCGTGGTACCCCAACCGGTAGGCGTAGCAGGCGGAAGTAGGTCGAGCGGCCGCTGAGTGACGGCCATTGGCTCAGCCGCTGTACCGGTCCATCTGTTCAGTAGTCAGGGTGACCGCAGCCGTCTGCGTGGGCGAACTCGACTTCGTAGGCAGTCGGAGGACCGCTGAAGATGTGAACGATTGTTCCCACTGTCCCGGCGGGAAGCCGCTCGCTCGGAATGGCCTCCCTGAGCCTGACCGTATGGCGTCCTCCGGGGCAACTCGGGTGATCTTGGCCACTGTACTTGGGAGGACTGTCGCTGCCGATGACGTGCGCTACCCGTGGCCGGCCGGGATCCAGGTAGGCGCAGACACCGGACATTCGCCTCACCGGCACCCGTCCTGGTCCACATAGTTGGTGCCGGCCGCCGGCACCAACAGGAACGCACCGACGCTGGCCCCAGCGCACCGCGCTCGGCATCGCCGCCCACAAGTACCTGGCCGACACCGGGTAACCGCCGGTCGGTCTAGTCCTGGACGGCCTGGCTTGGTCCCTGGTGGCAGGCCCGTAGATGGCCCGTTCCCCCTGCCACCGACAGACGTGGCTAGCGACGGTTACGGGACCGGCGGGCCGTCCAGACCCCGCCAACTGTAGTCTCACCCCGGTGAGTTGGCTGCCTGATGACTTCGTCCACCCCGTCTACGTGCCCGTGCCTAATACCGCGCTTCACCTGCGGCCGATCCGGGAGGCGGACACGGCGATGGACTACCCCGCCGTGATGGGCTCCCGAGAGCGTTTGTGGGAGGTCTTCGGTCCGGCCTGGGGTTGGCCCAAGGCGACGATGACCTATGAAGAGGACCGCGTCGACTTGCTGCGGCACGAGAAGGAGATCGCCGCGCACCAGTCGTTTAACTACGCACTGCTGGACGAGGATGAGACGGCGCTCTTCGGCTGCGTCTACATCGACCCGCCCGAGCGCAGCGGCTCAGACGGAGAAGTTTCCTGGTGGGTGGTGGACGACCTCGTAGGCGGCGAGGTGGAGTCCGCTTTCGACGCGTTGGTGCCCCAGTGGATTGCCGCAGACTGGCCTTTTCAGCAGCCCCGTTATCTGGGCCGCGACATTACCTGGCAGGACTGGCTCGCGCTGCCGCGCGCCTCGTGACACGTCCGAGGCGGTGAACGAAGTAGAGGTGTTCGGAACAGGCCGACGCCTAAAGGATGTCTCGTAACTTGGTGAAGGCGTTGCCCGGCGAGGATGTCGCGCAGGATCTTGAAGCACTTCAGCGGGTCAGGCCGTGTTCGACCTGCGCGCGGTGTTGCTTGTTCAGATCCGCCTTCCTGCGCTTGCGGTAGATCGCCTTGTCGAAGCCCGGCGGTCGGGCCGCCGGGGCTGCCTTTGGCGGCGCGGCGGGCGACCTGGTCGAAGCGTTCCGGGATGACGTGCCGATCCCGCGTTGCCGCAGCGCTCGCCGGCCAGTCGTGGGCATCACCCTTGTCGGCGGCTAACACGTCTGGGCACTTGCGCGGCCGGCCAGGTCCAACTCGGTTGATCCGAGTCGCGTCGCGCAGCGCGAGGAGCTGGGGGTTGTCGCCGGCCTGGCCGGGGGTGAGCAGGATCGACAGCGGCCGTCCGCGTCCGTCGACGGCGAGGTGGATCTTCGTGCTCAGTCCGCCGCGGGATCGGCCGATGGCCTCGCCATCCTGCGTATCAGGCGTCGCCGGACCTGTCGGGGAACCCCCTTTTTGCCGGCGCCAGCGGCATGCTGGTGCGCCCGCACGATCGACGAGTCGATGCTGATCGTCCACTGCACGGGTGTGCCGTCGTCATGGACCTGCGCCGTGGCGAGGATCCGGTCCCAGGTGCCGTCGGCGGTCCAGCGGCGCAGCCGTTCGTGACAGGTTTTCCACGGCCCGAAACGTTCCGGCAGGTCACGCCACGGCGCACCCGTGCGCAGCTTCCACAGGATCCCGCCGATGACCTGGCGGTGGTCCCGCCACCCCCCTCCGCGCACCGCCAGGCTCGGGCAGCAGCGGCGCGATCACCGCCCACGCTTCATCGGTCAACTCGCCACGACGCACCACCGGCACATCGTCAACGATCAACCACTACAAGATCGGCAGGACACGCCTAGGTCGCGAGGCGGTAGTCAGGGATGCCGCGGTTGCGTTCCTCGACAGGCTCGTCGGTCGAACGGACGTCGGCTCCACCGGGGATGGGCGTTCGGGACAGGGCAATTCCTTCAAGGCAGGTGTCGCACCAAAAGGATGCGTAGCCGTGTCCGGCCCCCGGCGGCGCCGTGAACACGAGCCGCAGAGTTCGATGTCCACAGTTCGGGCAGGCGAGACCTGATGCCGCCGGAAGCGCGTGGTAGACGACGTCGTATGCGTGGAGCCATTCGTCAAAGGTGGCCATCAGCCTGCTCCCTCCGGCCTGACCGACTGGTTCGTCCACCATCGTTCCTCATGCGCGTACGCCCTATCTTCGAACGCGTCGATTTCGTGACGGGTGGTTGGGTATGCACCTCCTCTGCGCAGTTCAAGGACGTGGAAGCGCTCGTGCTCAAGCGTTCGGGCGAGGTCTTCCTCGCTGCGGAACGCCTCTCGGCAGAGCATGACCGACCGGTCGGGCCGCGTAACCCCGCACACGCCTGAAACCCGGTTGTTGATGCTGATCGGGACGTCGGAGATGTCAATTCCGTACTTGGCGGCGATGGTCCATACCGACTCCATGTTCATCGGCATCCGAGGACCGGCACCTTTGCCCCGAACCCGACTGAGGCTGTCCTCATCCACCGTCGCGCGTCCGCGTCGGCCGAGGGTCTGCTTGAGGCGCTCGATCAGTTCGGCGAGCCGGCGGGCGGCCGGGATGATCCGCCGGAGGCTGTTGATCAGTCCGCGGAGCAGTTTCGCGATCCGCGCCGCCCACGACGCCACCAGGGTGGTGACCTGCTCGGCGACCAGCGGTGTGGCGAGCCCGGCCGTGGCGACGAGTTCGGCCGCGTACACGATGAGGCGGGACACGCACGTGGCGATGGCGTCGCGGACGAGGAGCCGGACGGCGGCGACGAGGCCCGCCGTCGCCTCGGTGATGGTGGCCATCGTGTCGGCGCCCGCGGCCAGCCCGGTGATGGCCTGCTGCTGCTCGTGCGCCCAGGCGCGGTAGGCGGGTCCGGCCAGGCCGCCCCACTCGGTCAGGTCGATGCGGACGTCGCGTGCCAGGTCGCCGGCGGTGTCGCGCAGCGACGCGGCCACGTTGCGCCAGGTCTGGGCGTGGGCGGTGATCTGGGCCGGGTCGCCGGCGAGCCAGTCGAGGGCTTCGCTGAGCGGCTTGACGTGTTCGATGAGCCAGGCGATGCCGTACTGGAGGAGCGCGCCCACCGGGTCGGAGACGAACGCGAGCGCGTCGAGGCTCGCGCTGACCACGCCGAGCGTGCCGTCGATCCAGCTGCCGTCGCGCACGCCCTGGTGGATGAGCGCGATGTCCTCGAGGATCCACACGCCCGCCCAGGCGCTGGGGGAGGGGTCCGCGGCGGGGGCGACCAGCGGGTTGGTCACCGCCCGCGCCGTACCTGGTCGAGCAGCCGCTCGGCGCGGGCGTCGGCGGCCCGGTAGCGGGCCGCGCCGGCGCGGAGCCGCTCGCCGCTGTCGCGGACCGATCCGGCCGCCGCGCCGATGCCGTCCACGAGGGTACGGTGCAGGCCGTCCAACAGGATCGGCATGAGTACGCAGAGCTGACCGTACGCGTCGGCGCTGAGGCGGACGTGCTGGCCGGCCGCCCGGGCGGTGTCCAGACGGTCGGCGGCGCGGTCGAGGTGGCCGGCGTGGGCGGTCAGGTCCTCGGGCCGGACGTGGATGCCGTCACCGGGCGGCACCGGCGCCACCAGAGTCGACGTCCTCGGGTCGGACGCGGATGCCGGCACCGGCAGCCTCGACCTGCGTGCGCCGTCGGTAGGACTCGACGATCGCCGCCCCGGCCGGGTCGTCACCCAGGGTCTGCCGGGTCGCCTCGGTGACCTGCTTCAGCAGGTCGGCGCACGCGGCCCGGGTGGTCGCGACGATCAGCTCGGCGATGTGCGCGGCCGGGCGCTGGCGGATGCGCTCGTCCAGGCGCAGGTCGACCAACTGCCCGGACGAGTCGACGGTGGCCACGACCGTCCGGTCGGGACTGTGCGCCGTGCCGTTCAGGGCCTGGATCCGCGACGTGAGCGAGCGTGTGCGCTCGGCCCGGTCGGTGAAGGACGCCTCCCAGCGGTCGAGTCGTCGGGCCGCCGCGTCCAGCGCAGCCTCGTCCCACATGCCGACCCTCCCCAGGGACACTCACGGCCATCGTGGTGACGCAGACGATAGCAACCGACCGCGCTGCGTGCTGTCCCTCGAATGCCGTGTGCCCGATCACCACCGGCACGCGGCACAAAGCCAAGCCTCACCTGGTTGTACGAGGTGGCAGTTGGTGGGAGGACGTCATGCGCAGGATCCTGATCGTCGGCGGCGGCTACGCCGGTTTCTACACGGCCTGGCGGCTGGAGAAGAAGCTCCGCCGCGGCGAGGCGGAGGTCACGCTCGTCGATCCCCGCCCGTACATGACCTATCAGCCGTTCCTCCCCGAGGTCGCCGCGGGCTCGGTCGAGGCGCGTCACGTCGCCGTCTCGCTGCGCCGTCACCTGCGCCGGACGACCGTCATCCCGGCCAGCGTCACCGAGATCAACCATGCGCGGAAGACGGTGACCATCCGGCCGCTGGACGGGCCCGACCGCGAACTCGACTACGACACCATCGTGGTCACGGCGGGCGCGGTGACCCGTACGTTCCCGATCCCCGGCGTCGCGGAGGGGGCGATCGGCCTCAAGCACGTCGAGGAGGCCGTCGCGATCCGGGACCGGCTGCTCACCGCGTTCGAGCGTGCCTCGACCCTCCCGCCCGGTCCGGAGCGTTCCCGGCTGCTGACCGTGACCGTCGTCGGCGGCGGGTTCACCGGCGTCGAAGGCTTCGGGGAGCTGCTCTCCCTCGCGACGGCGCTGCTCAAGCGGTACCCGGAACTCACCTTCTCGGATCTCGCCTTCCACCTCGTCGAGGCGCAGGGGCGCATCCTTCCCGAGGTCACCGACGACGTGGGCCGGTGGGTGGTCCGCCACCTCGAACAGCGCGGCGCGCACATCCACCTCGACACGCAGCTCGTCTCGGCGCAGGACGGGCACGTCCTGCTCTCGACCGGCGAGGAGTACGACACCGAGCTGCTGATCTGGACCGCGGGCAACGGCGCCAACCCCGTCGTCGCCAAGCAGACCGACCTGCCGGTAGACCGGAGCGGCCGCCTGCAGGTGCGCGCCGACCTGCGGGTCGGCACGGCGGAGGCGGCGATCGCCGACGCCTGGGGTGCGGGCGACAACGCCGCCGTGCCGGACCTCGCCTCGTCGGTCCCGGGCGCCCTCACGGTGCCGAACGCGCAACACGCCGTCCGGCAGGGCAAGCGGCTGGCCGCGAACCTGGTGGCCGACCTCCGCGGGCGGCGGGTCAAGCCGTACGTCCACCACAGCCTCGGCGTGGTCGCGACCCTCGGCCTCGGGCGCGGCGTCTTCCAGTACCGCCGCCTGGTCGTCAAGGGGTTCCCGGCCTGGGTGATGCACCGCGGGTACCACGTGCTCGCCGTGCCGACCTGGGAGCGTAAGCTCCGCGTCCTGCTGGTCTGGCTCAGCGCCGCGCTGTTCGGCCGCGACATCGTCTCGCTGCAGTCGGTGCAGCAGCCCCGGGCCGCGTTCACCGCCGCCGGCGCACCCCGCCCGGCCACCGGCGGCCCGATCCGCGACGGCCGGTGGGCGGCCATGCGCCGACCGTCGCCCAGCGGGCTCGGCCGCCGGCGCGCCGTCCATGACCGGCTCGCCGCAGGACGCCCGGCAGCGGACGCGCGTCACACCCGGTCGTAGACGAGTACGCCGCCGGGCGCGAGCCGCGCGCCCGCGGCCACCGGGTGCTCCCTGAGCTGACCGCGATGGTCGAGGTGGCACACCGGCGTGTCCCGAGCCAGGGTGACGAAGTCGGCGATCAACCGGCGGTGGCACCGCCACCAGACCGTCTCACTGCACATGACGGCCACGCGCGACGTCCGCACCTCGGTGAGCAGCTCGTCGGCCGCCGCGATGAACTCCGGGCTGCGCATGTGGGCGGCGTACGCCCGGAACGCCTCGACCTGCCACCACCGGTCGGGCGAGTCCTCCGGCACGCGCCGGCGGCCGCCGAGCCGCTTCTCCCACCGGTAGCCGACGCCGACGGACGGCAGCCACCCCGCCAGGGCCTCCCGCGTGACGTGCGGGTGGGCCCGGCTGCCGGGATACCGGCGTACGTCCACCAGCCGGGTGACGCCCGCGTCACGCAGCAGCGCGGTGAGTTCCGCCTGGCTGGCGGTGCCGTGGCCGACGGTCAGGAGTGGCCCTGCCATGAGGGTCGGTTACCCGCATCGGATGCCGGAATGCCTCCCGTGACACGGGACAGGGGGCACTGGGGGCTCCGACACATCGAACATCGGACGGCTCGGCTGTGTCGATCACCGACAGTTACTGGCCGTTACCGATCGCCGATTCGACTGGCTACTGTCGATGCCACACCTGAGCCCGCGACGTCCTCATCGTCAGGCGGATCAAGCGACTGTTGGAGGCAGGAAACTCGGCGGAGATCGATGCTGCCGCGGTGCCGTCCGTTCTCGCCCGCGCCGGTTTGGTGCTCATCCGAGGAGGCAGCGTCGACGAGGTCAGGGGATGATCGATCACTGGACCGAGCCGGCCGACCATCCGCACCAGTCGGCCCACGGGCTGACGATCATCATGCCGCGACGTCGGTTGCCCCTGGAAGGAGTGAGGCGGGGTCCTCCGATGCCCGGCTGCCCCCGCACACGGACCGCAGCCCCGCCGAGGAACCGCCCAGCCTCCTGGCAGCGGTGATGGCCGTGCCCGCCCGCACCGGTGGCGATTCCAACTGGTCGACGGCGCCCGGGTGCTGGCGCGTTTTCGCCGCGACGTCGGAGACGAGGTGCTGGCGGGACTGCGGCTGAGGTTGTCGAGCGGCGACGAGGGACCGCTCCTGGCTGATCGACACGGCGACCTCATTCGCCTCCGCTACCGCGACGATCAGGTCGCGCGTCCGCACAGCGACGGTGGACGGGACGACGTCACGGTCGCGCTTCGCCAGATGATCGTGGCGGCGCTGCTGCGCAACGAGCGCGACGAGTGGGAGCTGCCGGGCGGCAAGCTGGAGGTCGGCGAGACGCCCGAGGACGGGGTGTGCCGGGAGGTCGCGGAAGAGCTCGTTCTGACCGTCACCGAGGTCAACATCATCGACTCCTCGGTGTACGAGATCACGGCCGTCCGGCACCTCTTCATCGTCAGCTACGGCGCCACCTACCTTGGCGACGAGCAACTGGTGTCCTCGGCCGAGCACAAGGAACTGGGCGCCTTCGCCTACGACGAGGTGCCCGGGTTGCACATGCCCGAGCCGTACAAGCGGACCATCGGCCGCTGGTGCCGGCGCATCGCGATCTCGAACGGTGTCGGCTGACGGCAGACTCAGGAGCTACGCCTCGGGCAGGGCTCCGGCATCCCGGTTCACCAGGTCAGCGGCTCACCATCCCACAGCACGCCAGGGTTCGCCACGCCTCGAAGTCCTGGCGGGGGCTCAGCCGAGAACCAACTGGCGGGCAGCCGAAGTTTGTCGACGTCGACGAAGTCCGCCGCCTCGGCCAGCGCGACGATCGCCTGGTCGACGAGCTGCAGGAACAGTGACAGAGCGATGCGCGCCTGCCCGGACTGGATGGTGTGTGTCGCCGCGTCGGAGCGCCAGTTGGCGGTTGCCCCGTCTTGAGGCAGGCACCAGTGCGCCACCTTGTTGCGAAGCGCGCGCCACGATTCGACCTCCGCCTCAAGTCTTGCCGTCTCCTTGCCCGTTAGTGTGTACGGGTTCGTCGGCGTCTTCCCGGACCATGCTTCGAAGGTTCGCACCGACCACGCCTCGGGAAGCCGGCCAGCGGACATCGGGCCCAGGACCCTAACGGCAGTCGCGAATCGCGCCCCCCTGTCGTTCTGGCGGGTCTCGTCGTACACGCCTGCCGCCTCGAAGTGGCCACGGGCAATCGCCTTCAGGTCGATCACGAACCTCTCCCACGCCGCCACCGACAACAGCACGATCAACGGGTTGAGCGATGCCCGTGGCTGTCTCCCCCGTACCTCGCGCTCGTTGTGGATCAACACGAGGTCCAGCGCATCTTCAAAGCCCTCCCGTGTGTGCTGGCACAGCTGTGCGAAGTTGTCCCGGTCGGCCGGTCCGAGCGGACGGTACGAAGAGGGAGTCGTCGCCATGGTCACGCATTCGACCATGGGAATACATCGTCGGCTGTCCGTCACTTCACATCGACGTCGATTTGAAACAGACGGTGTGACCTACGGGACGGATCTCAGGCGGCGAGATTTGCCCGCTTCGCGGCGGCGACGAAGGCCGTCCAGGTCGCGGGGCTGAAGGCGAGGGCCGGGCCGTCAGGGTCCTTCGAATCGCGTACGGCCACGACGCCGGGGAGGTTGGTGGCGACCTCGACGCAGTTGCCGCCGTTACCGCCGCTGCGGATGCTCTTGCGCCAGACGGCGCCGGTCAGGTCAGTCATGCCGCACCTCCCCGATGATCCGCTTGATCATCTCGATCGATTCTGCCTCATCGAGCGCCAGCGTCTCCAGGCTCTTCCATGCCGCGCGGTAGGCCGCCAGTTCCTCCGGCTTGTCGAGGTAGAGGGCGCCGGTAAGCGATTCGCTGTAGGCGACCGACGGCTCCGGCGCCGCCCGCCCACCCTTGGTGGCAGGGAAGTCCAGGATCACGAAGGAGCCGGCGACGGCGCCGGAATGGGGGCCTGCGGTGAACGGAAGCACCCGGACCGCGACGTTGGGCAGTTCAGCGGCCTCGATGAGGCGGCTGAGCTGCCCCACCATGACGCCACGGTTGCCGACCGTGCGGCGAAGCACCGCTTCGGACAACACGGCATCCAACTGCGGCGGCTTCGGCAGGCGGCGGCTCAACAGGCCCTGCCTCTGCAGCCGCACCTCGACCGCTCGCTCCCGGTCCTCTTCGCTGGCCGAGGGCCGGTCGAGTCGCGCCAGGCCGAGGGCGTACTCGCGAGTCTGCAAGAGCCCGGGGATCAGCGTCTCCTCGTACTGCCGCAGGTGTGATGCGGCGGATTCCAGGCCGACGTACAGTTCGAACCAGCTCGGCACCGCGTCGCCGTACGCGTGCCACCAGCCCTTCGACTTCGTCTCGGCGGCCAGGCCCTTCATGGCCTCGGTCATCTCCGCCGAGACGCCGTACAGCTCGCACATGGCCTTGACGTCGAGCACCCGCACGGGGCCCATGCCGCTCTCGATGCGCCAGATCTTCTGGCGGCTGTATTCGAGGGCGTCGGCGGCGGCGTCGAGGGTGACGCCGGCCTCGGTGCGGTACTGCCGCAGCAGCCGCCCGAGCTGCCGGCGCGGCACGGTAGATCCGATGTCCTCGGCCATGCGAACACTCCCTGGTTCCGTCCTGCAACACTGCGTGACGTCGCCCTGCAACCTCTACAGGTTTCAGTAAAGAAAGTCAATACATCTCAGCGAAAATGCGCTGTGGAACGTTGCATGTGGACGGCGTCGTGTCACAAGCTGACCACCAACAGCTGTGCTGCCGTACCGCTGAACGAAGCTGCGGTGGCACGGCGGGGTGGGGCCGGTCGCGGGGGAGGGCGGGGGCCTCACCCCATCCAGCCGACGACGGAGAGGCCACGATGGATCAGCGAACGGGGGAGCGCGCGGTGAGCCGACGGTACGTCATCCACCTGCCGGTGGTCGCCAACGACCTGCCCGCGGCCCAGCGGCTGGCCCGGGTCGTAGGCCGCTGGATGACCGTGCTGCCGATGATGGACCCCGGCGGGACCACGGTGTCGACGGAGGACGACCAGAACGTACGCCACTGGGTCTTCTGCGACGCGCCGATGCCCGGCGGCCGGCGCTGCCTGCTCCGCCCCGACCACGACGGCGAGTGCTCCCGCCGCCTCCGCCACTGACCCTTCGATCAGCGCACCTCGTCCAGCGGCACGTCGGGATCGGCCAGCCGGTCGAGGTCCACCGGCCGGGCAGCCGCGACCAGCCGCCGGATCTGCGGGACGACGTCCCACACGTTGACGTTCATGCCGGCCAGCACCCGCCCGCCGGCGGTCCAGAAGGCGATGAACTCGCGCTTGGCCACGTCGCCCCGGACGACGACCCGGTCGAACTCCCCGGGCGGGGCGTGCCCGACGTACTCCATTCCCAGGTCGTACTGGTCGGTGTAGAAGTAGGGCAGGTCGTCGTAGCTGACGGGCTGCCCCAGCATGGCGCGGGCCGCGGCGGCGCCGCTGTGCAGCGCGTTGGCCCAGTGCTCGACGCGCAGGCGCCGGCGCAGCACGGGATGGTAGGCGTTGGCGACGTCCCCGGCGGCGTGGACGTCCGGGTCGGCCGTCCGCAGGGACGCGTCGACGAGGATGCCGTTCTCGACGGCGAGGCCGGCCGCCGCCGCCAGGTCGGTGTTCGGCCGTACGCCCACGGCGACCACCACGGCGTCGGTCGGCAGTTCGGTGCCGTCGGCCAGCAGGACCGAGGAGGCGCGCACGTCCCCGCGGATCTCGCGGACCTCGGCGTCGAAGTGGAAGGTGACGCCGTGGTCCCGGTGCAGGTTGGCGAACACCCGGGCGATCTCGTCGCCGAGCACCCGGCGCAACGGCAGTGCGGCGGTCTCGACCACGTCGACGGTGGCGCCCCGCTGCCGGGCGGCGGCGGCGACCTCCAGGCCGATCCACCCCGCCCCGACGATCACGATGTGCGCGCCGTCGACCAGGGCCGCGGCGATCCGGCGGCTGTCGGCGAGGGTACGCAGGCGCAGCACCCCGTCCAGGTCGGCCCCGGGCGCCGCGAGGTCGCGCGGCGTGGCGCCGGTGGCCAGCAGCAGCCTGTCGTACGCGATGTGCTCACCGTCGGCGAGCCGTACCACCTTCGCGGAGCGGTCGACGGCGACGGCGCGGGCGTCGGTGCGCAGGTCGACGTCGTGCTCGGCGTACCACCCGGCGTCGTGGACGAACACGCTGTCGGGCTCGGCGCTGCCGGTCAGCAGGCCCTTGGACAGGGGTGGCCGCTCGTACGGTCGGTCCGGCTCGTCGCCGACCACGACGATCCCGCCGTCGAAGCCCTCCTCCCGCAACGTCTGCGCGGCCCGCGCGCCGGCGAGCCCGGCTCCCACGATCACGAGGCTGGTCTTCGACATCGGTCCGGTCCTTCCGTGTGTGGGTCAGCGGGGGCCGACCCCGGCCAGCGTGAAGAACTCGGCGCGCGAGCGGTGGTCGTCGCGCAGCGTGCCGAGCAGGGTGGAGGTGATGGTGCTGCTGCCGACCGCGCGGACGCCGCGCAGCGTCATGCACAGGTGTTCGGCCTCGACGACCACGCCGACCCCGCGCGGGCGCAGGTGGTGGGTCAGCCAGTCGGCGATCTGCTTGGTCAGCCGCTCCTGCACCTGGGGGCCGTGGGCGAACAGCTCGACCACCCGGGCCAGTTTGGACAGCCCCAGGATGCGCTCGCCGGGCAGGTAGCCGACGTGCGCGACGCCGACGAACGGCAGCAGGTGGTGCTCGCAGACCGACCGGATCGGGATGGCCCGGGCGAGCACCAGTTCGTCGTAGCCCTCGTCGTTGTCGAAGGTGGTCAGCTGGAACTCGCGCGGGGTGAGCAGTTCGGCGTAGGCGCGGGCCATCCGACCGGGGGTGTCGGCGAGGCCGTCGGCGGAGGTGTCGACGCCGAGCGCGGCCAGGAACTGGGCTGCCGCCCGTTCGGCGGCGGCCAGGTCGCGGCGGGGGCGCTGGTGCTGCACCCGGAGGGCGGTGACGCTCACGTCAGCGGCCTCCCCGCGGTCGCGGGCGCTTCCCGGTCGTCGGGCCGTCGTGGGTGATCCAGGTGCATGACGAACCCCCAGAATGTTTTCGCCAACGTCCGTTGGTGTTATCGAGGATGCTGCCCCAGCGAGTCCGGAATTTCAATAGCGTTCGCTGGTGATAATGTCGGGGCTGTGAGCACCGGGGAGCGCTGGAGCGCGATGGCCGCGCTCGTCGACCGGTCCCGGCGGGCGCTGTACGACTACGTGTGCCGGGCCGACCACCCGGTCACCCGCGAGGAGGCGGCCGAGGCGCACGGCATGTCCCGCAACCTCGCGGCGTTCCACCTCGACAAACTCGTCGAGTCCGGGCTTCTGCGGGCCCGCTACCAGGCGCCGGCCGACCAGCCCCGGGGCCGCGGCCGGACGCCGAAGGTCTACGAGGCGGCCGGTGACGGCGTCGCGATCACCGTTCCCGAGCGGCGCTACGAACTCATCGCCGAGATCCTCGCCGACGCGGTCGCCGACGACCCGCACGACGCCCGCCAGGCCGCGCGGCGGCAGGCCCGGCGACGTGGCCGGGACCTGGGCGCGCAGGTACGCGACTGCGGAGAGGACCTCGTCGCCGCGCTCGCCGGCCTCGGCTTCGAGCCCGAGGCGTCCCGCGACCACGTGCTGCTGCGCAACTGCCCGTTCCACGCCCTGGCCACCCGGCAGACGGCCCTCGTGTGCGGGCTCAACCACGCGTTCCTCGCCGGACTGGTCGCCGGCGCGGGACGCACCGACCTGCTGCCCCGGCTCGCGCCACGTCCCGGTGCCTGCTGCGTCCGGCTCGACGCGGCCCCCGAGCGTTAGCGACGTTCCGGTGAGGCGCCGGTGGTGTCCACAACGCCGCATCTCCCGGAAGGTGCGAATCGTCGTCCCGATGGTCGGTGCCGTGGTTCGCGACGCCTACCCCGCCGTCGACGGCAGCGCGTCGGCGAGTTCGGCGATGACCTCGGCGTGACAGCGCTCCGGCACGCACCAGCAGCCGAGCCGCCGCCCCCGTAGCCCCGGGAGCAGGGCGAGCAGGTCGGGCCGTCCGAGCAGGTACGCGCGGTACCGCGCGACGACCTCCTCCCGCGTACCGTCCGGGCCGGGACGGTACGGGCTCGACAGCGGGGAGGCCGGAAGGCGCCAGCCGCCCCGGTACATGGCGCGCCCCACGTAGACCACGTCGGCGTACGCCGGGTCGTCGCGGTGGCCCTTCAGGTTCACGACAGTGGTCGGGGGCATCACTCGGCTCCTCCGGTTCCGGCCGGCGCACCGGCACCCGGCGGCCGTCCGGCCGTCGCCGCGCCGCGCGCCGTCCACCGATTCGTCGTACCCGCAGAGTACGACTGGCGGTGACCGATGAGTTCCGACCTGGCGGAGAGTCTTACCCGGGGCACCACTGACCTGAACGGAAGGATGCGGAGATGAGCGGCGTACGAGTGCTGGTCGGCACACGCAAGGGCGCGTTCGTGCTGACGTCGGACGGCAGGCGCGGCGACTGGACGGTCGAGGGACCGCACTTCGGCGGCTGGGAGATCTACCACCTCGCCGGGTCGCCGGCCGACCCCAACCGGATCTACGCCTCCCAGTCCGGCGGCTGGTTCGGGCAGTTGATCCAGCGCTCCGACGACGGCGGGAAGACCTGGAACACGGTCGGCAACGACTTCGCCTACGCCGGCGACGTCGGCGACCACCTCTGGTACGACGGGACCCCGCGCCCGTGGGAGTTCAAGCGCATCTGGCACATCGAGCCGTCCCACGACGACCCCGACACCGTGTACGCGGGCGCTGAGGACGCCGCCCTCTACCGGTCCACCGACGGCGGCCAGAAGTGGACCGAGCTGACCGGCCTCCGGACGCACCCCACCGGGGCGTCGTGGCAGCCCGGGGCCGGCGGCCTGTGCCTGCACACGATCATCCTGGACCCGGCGCACCAGGGCCGGATCTACACGGCCATCTCCGCGGCGGGCGCGTTCCGCAGCGACGACGGCGGCGACAGCTGGCTGCCCATCAACAAGGGCCTGCGCTCGGGGGAGATCCCCGACCAGGACGCGGAGGTCGGCCACTGCGTGCACCACATCACCCAGCACCCCTCCCGGCCCGACACGCTGTTCATGCAGAAGCACTGGGACGTCATGCGCAGCGACGACGCCGGGGCGACCTGGCGCGAGGTGAGCGGCAACCTCCCGTCCGACTTCGGCTTCCCGATCGCCGTGCACGCGCACGAGCCGGAGACGATCTACGTCGTGCCGATCAAGAGCGACTCGGAGCACTACCCGCCGGAGGGGAAGCTCCGCGTGTACCGCAGCCGCACCGGCGGCGACGAGTGGGAGCCGCTGACCACGGGGCTCCCGCAGGCCAACTGCTACGTCAACGTGCTGCGGGACGCCATGGCGGTCGACACGCTCGACCCGTGCGGGATCTACTTCGGCACCAGCGGCGGCCAGGTCTACCACTCCGCCGACGGCGGCGACACCTGGGCGCCCATCGTCCGGGACCTCCCGCCCGTGCTCTCCGTGGAAGCCCAGGTGCTGCCGTGATCCGGGTCGTCCTCCCGGCCCACCTGAAGACCCTCGCGCACGTCACCGGGGAAGTCGCCATCGAGGTGACCGGGGACGGCCCGGTCACCCAGCGCCGGGTGCTGGACGCCATCGAGGCGCGCTACCCGATGCTGCTGGGCACCATCCGTGACCGGCACAGCGGCAAGCGCCGCCCGTTCGTCCGCTTCTACGCCTGCGAGGAGGACCTGTCCAACGAGTCACCCGACGCGCCGCTGCCCGAGCGGGTCACCAGAGGCGAGGAGCCGTTCATCGTCCTGGGCGCGATGGCCGGAGGATAGTTCCCCCGCCCGGATGCAACCACACGCCACCGCCGGCCGTCCAAGACGTCGGGGCCGGCGGTGGCCGGTGTGGCGAGAGGACGGGTGAAGCGATGGGCCGGCGGGGTTTCCTTGCGGCGACGGTCATTGTCGGGGCGCTGCTTGCGGGCTGCGCCGGCGAGGACGGGGCGCAACCGTCTCCGCCGCGCGCCGAGCAGCCTCTCACGGCGACACCGGCCCCCGTGGATCCCACAGCGCTGATCGGCAACTGGCACCTCGTCGGGGTGGCCGAGGAGCCCCAGGGCGTCCTGCGCGTCGCTCCCCACCAGATCCAGCTCTTCGGCCGCTGCGGGATGCACACCGGCTCGTGGCGAGCCGACTCCGGCGGTCTCTTCGTCGCCGCCATGTTCGGCATCTCCGGGCCCCGGCGGGGCGACGGATGCACCGCCGACCCCCTTCCGCCCCCTGGCTGGCTCCAGCTGGCCACCGGATACCGGCTGGAGGGCGACACCCCGATCCTCGTCGACGCCGCGGGCGCCCAGGTCGCCCGGCTGCGTCCCGGGGCCACGCCGACGCCGGGGCCGCACCTGGCACCCTCCGAGGTGGCGCCGCCCACGCTCACCGACGAGGACCGGCGGCGGTTCGCGCCCGCGGCCGCGCTGCCGGCGAACCTGCGCCCCGTCGACCCGGCCCGGCTCGTCGGCAGATGGGCGCCGGCCCGCGGGCCCGAGACGGTGTACGTCGAGTTCCGCGCCGACGGTGAGTGGCGCGGCTCCGACGGATGCAACGGTCAGGGCGGACGCTGGGTGGCCGGCCCGGGAGGCGCGCTGCTCGCCACATCCGGGCCCAGCACGCTGATCGGCTGCGAGGGGGAGCCCGTCGGGGCCTGGCTCTCGTCGTCCTGGCGGGCCGGCCTGGACGGCGAGACGCTGGTGCTCCTCGACGCCGGGGCGGGGGAGATCGGGCGGCTGCGCCCCGCCGGCTGACCCCGGGCAGCGCGGCGACGATCGCTACCAGACGAAGATGCGCGGTACCGGCCGGACGGGCCGCGGTGGCGGCGGCGCGATCCGGGGCGCCGGTCGGTACGTGTACGGCGGACGCTGGTAGCCGCCGAGATCCGGCGGGTAGTAGCGGGGGAGCGGGGGCAGCTCCGGCACGAGCAGCTCCGGAAGGCGCAGCTCCGGCAGGGGCCCCGGCCGTCCCGGACGCGCCTGGGGCGGCCGGCGGGCCTTCAGGGTCTCGGTCACCTTCCGGTCGATCAGGGTGGGACCGTTGCGCAACGACGCCAGCGTCTGCCGGTGCCTCTCCGCCAACCGCTCCGCCCGGGGCGTGGCGTCGGCGACGGGCCGGCGGACGTCCGTCTGGTCGACGATCACCGCGGCTTCCCGCGCGACCGCCGCGTCGAGGTCCTGCGGGCTGCGGACCGCGACGCCGACGAGACGGTCGTACGCCCTGCCGATCCGGTCCTGGAGCACCTGGTCGGCGGCGTCGGCGAAGGCCTGCAGCAGCGGCTCCATGATCGGGACGGCCTCGGTGAGCGGTCGGGTGAGCGCCAGGATCCGTTCGCTGACGACCTTCTCCAGGTGCAGCGTCACCTTCCTGCGCCCGTCGGCGACGAGGTCGATCCCGCCGCCGCCCGGCCGGTCGGCCAGAGCCCGGCGGCTGGCCGCGATCTGCTCCGGTGTCACGTCCCCCGGCAGGTCCCGCCGCCCGGTCGACTCGACCCGCAGGTCGCCGTCGAGCGCGCCCAACCGGGTCCGTCGGGCAGTCTCCTCCCGGACCGCCGCGTCCACGGCGGGGACGCCGACCGCGTACCGGCGCCGCGTCTCCTCGGCGTGTGCCCGCACGGTGTCGGCCAGGTCGGCGATCGTCGCCTGCTCGCTCAGGGCGTCCCGGTACGACGGTGGGAAGGTGGCGAGGACCTTCGTGTACAGGCCGCTCGTCACGCGGGTGGACAGGTCCGCCTCGACCTTCGCCGTCACGTCCGCGTACCCCTGCTGGGCGACCTTGAGGCGCAACCGCAGGTCATCCGCGGGCACGCCGAGGTGCATGCCGAAGAGGGAGAAGGACGCGAGCGTGGCGAGGCCCGCCGCGGCCGGCCCGCTGTAGCGGGTGTAGAACTCGGTGCCGCGGTGGAGCCCGTGCGCCGTCCGGAACCGCCACCCCGTGCCCGGCGTCCGGGCGCCGGTGGCGCGTGCCCTTTGCCAGCAGGAGACAGGTCAGCAGGTGGACGCCGACCAGGACGCCGAGCACCACCGACTCGCTCAGCTTGAGGTTGTCGGAGAAGAACGACGACGTTTCCTCGAAGGCGCGCTGGAGGGCGATGAGCCGGTCGGTGCTCGCGGTGCCGCCGGACGATTCGACCCAGGCCGCCACGAGGCAGTAGAAGGTGGCGGCGACGCCGATCGGCACGAGGTACAGGACGCCGAGCGCGCACAGGTGGTAGCGGAGGTTCGCCCCGTCGCGTACGTGATCCGGGCCGAGCCGCCGCCGCACCGAGCGGGCGTGGCCGGCGCAGAGCAGGACGAGCCCCCAGATCGCGCCGGCGAGCAGGCCGTACCAGGTGATCGCGGTGAGGGCGACGGTCAGGGCCACGAGCACGCCGACCGCCGTCACCCTCCTCAGCTCGATCGTCGTCATCCTGTCCTCCCCGGAGCAGGGCGGCCACCTCCCTCCAGGAAATCACAGCTGGTAAATGGATCGCTGCGTCGCGCTCCCGCCCAGCTCCCGCGATCTTGCACTTCGTGCCCCCGATACGGGTGCTTCATCCCGGTTCGCTGGGGCGGAAAGTGCAAGATCGCGGGAGGGGATCGGGGGCGCGGCGCTGTGATCGGGCACACGATTTTTCCCTCTTGGAAACTTTGCCGGAAAAGCAAGTTTCGCGGATAGTGGTCGCGTGACCTCGGACGTTGGCCTTCGCGAGCGCAAGAAGCGGGCGACCCGCGCGGCGCTGAGCCAGGCGGCATGGTCGCTGATGGTGGAGCGCGGGATCGACGCGGTGACCGCCGAGACGGTCGCCGCGACCGTGGACGTCTCACCCCGGACCTTCCGCAACTACTTCTCCAGCCGCGAGGAGGCGATCCTCGACGGGATCGTGCAACGCGCGTCCTCGCTCGTGGAGGCGCTGCGCGCCCGGCCCGCCGACGAGCCGGTCTGGGACTCGCTCGCCCACGTCCTGCCCGAGGCGATCACGAACGTGCTCGGCGACCGGGACGACATCGCCGTCCTGGCGCGCGTCTCCGCGGCGAACCCGGCGCTGCTGGCCCAGCAACTGACGGTGTTCGCCCACGTCGAACGGCTCATCGCCGAGGTCATCGCCGAGCGGACGGGTGCCGACGTCGAGCGTGACCTCGCCCCGCACCTGCTGGCGGCCGTGCCCGGAGCCCTCATGCGGGCGGTCGTCACGTTCTGGGCCGACGGCGACACCGACGCCAGCCTCCCGGACCTCGTCCGGGCGAGCATCACCCAGCTGCGCGACGGCCTCCCGCTCGGCCGCGCCGCACCGGCCACCTGAACCCGGCGGCCCGCCGGCCCGGCCGACGTGCGCGTCACGCACGGCACCGAGCCGGAGCTGACCCGCCTCCCCTCCCGTGGGGCCGCCCGCCGGCGGCGAGGTCCCACACCTGCCCAACCCTCGTCGTGAAAGGACCGCCGTGGGCGCCGACGACCGCGGGACCCGCCCGCACCCCCTCCGGGAGCTGCTGCTCGTCGCCGCGCTGTTCCTGGCGTACAAGCTCGGACGGCTGGTCGCGGTCGGGGACCTCTCCAGCGCGTACGCCAACGCCACACACGTCTGGGGGCTGGAGCGCGCCGTGCGACTGCCCGACGAGGCCACCCTGCAGGGGATCCTGCTGTCGCACGACCACCTGGTCCGCGCCGCGAACCGCTTCTACGCCTCGGTGCACTTTCCCGCCACCGCGGCGCTACTGCTGTTCACGTACCTGTTCCGGCCCGCCCTGTACCGGTGGGCCCGGACGCTCCTCGCGGCGCTGACCGCCGTGGGCTTCGCCATCCAGGCGCTCGTGCCCATGGCGCCGCCGCGGCTGCTGTCCGCCACCGGAGTGCTCGACACGGGAAAGCTCGTGGGCCCCCGCGCCTACGGTGATCCCGCCACCGACACCCTCTCCAACCAGTACGCCGCCATGCCCTCCCTGCACGTCGGCTGGGCCGCGGTGGTCGCCATCGTCCTGGTCGCCGCCGGCCGCAGCCGCTGGCGGTGGCTCTGGCTGCTGCACCCGGTGCTCACCCTCGCCGTCGTCGTGGTGACCGGGAACCACTACTGGCTCGACGCCGTCGCCGCCCTGGCCCTGCTCGGCACCATCCTGCTGCTGGCGCCGCGACCGCGGACCGCGCCGGCCACCCGGGCGGCGACCGTGCCCGGAACGCGGACGGCGATCGCGATCGCGACTCGCGCACGGGCGGCGATGACGCCCGCCATCCGATGGGGGAGGGCGACCGCACCCGGGACGGCGGCCGTATCAGGGAGGGCGGCCGCACCCGGGACGGCGGTCGCATCAGGGAGGGCGACCGCACCCGGGACGGCTTTCGCGCCCGCCCCGATGCCGCGGACGGCGCCTGTCGTGCCTCCGGCGTCGACGGTCGTGGACCCGGCGCCGTCGCTGGCCGCCGTCACCCGGACCGGGTCGCCGGGCGGCCACCCGGCGATCCCGGGTGGCCCCGGCTGGCGTACCGCCTCACGCCCGTTGGAGCCCGAGCCGGCCGTCACCGAGGGGACCTGAACCCGTCCGGTGGTCGCCCCGCCGTCAGGCGGGCTGCTCGGCCGGGGTGGCGCCCGCCGCAGGGCGGTCGGGGCCCGGCTCACCGGCCGGGTCGGTCGGGTCCGGGTCCGGTTGCTCCGGTGCGGCCCGTTCGGGCGGGTCGCTCAACTGCTCGCGCAGGTAGTTCCAGATCACGGCGACCAGCGCGGCGGCCGGCACCGCCAGCAGGCTGCCCACGATGCCGGCCAGGCTGCCGCCCAGCGTCACCGCGAGCAGGACGACCGCCGCGTGCAGGCCGAGCCCGCGGCTCTGCACCATGGGCTGGAAGACGTTCCCTTCGAGCTGCTGCACCGCCACGATGATGGCGAGCACGATGAGCGCGTCGGTCAGGCCGTTCGACACCAGCGCGATGAGGACGGCGACGAACCCGGCGAACAGGGCACCCACGATGGGGACGAACGCCGCCACGAACGTCAGCACGGCCAGGGGCAGCACCAGCGGCACCCCGACGATCCACAGGCCGAGGCCGATGAAGACGGCGTCCAACAGACCGACGAACGCCTGGGACCGCACGAACGCGCCCAGGGTGTCCCAGCTGCGGGCCGCCACGGTGGGCACGTCCACGGCGAGGCGGCCGGGGAGCTGGCGGGTGAGCCAGGGCAGGAACCGGGGGCCGTCCTTGAGGAAGAAGAACATGAGGAACACCGCCAGGACGGCGGTGACGACCCCGTTGACGATCGTCCCCACACCCGTGACCGTGGCGGTCACGATGCTGCCCACGCTGTCCTGGACACGGGCGACCCCGGCGTCGAGCGCCTCGCTGATCTCGTCGTCGCCGATGTTCAGCGGCGGGCCGGAGGCCCACTCGCGCAGGTGCTGGATCCCGTCGACGACCCCGTCGGCCAGCTCGCCGGACTGCGACGCGACCGGCACCGCGATGAGCACCACGATCCCGGCGGCGGCGAGGAGGAACAGCAGGGTCACGGTCGACGCGGCCAGCGCCGGGCGCCAGCCGTGCCGGCGCAGGAAGCGGGCCAGCGGCCAGGTCAACGTGGTCAGGAGCAGGGCGATCACGAGCGGCCAGACGACCGACCACATCCGGCCCATGATCCACAGGACCACCCCGGTGCCCAGCAGGACCAGCAGCATGTCCAGGGAGACGCGTGCCGAGGCCCGCAGGGCGGCCCGCGTCTTCGAGGCGTTCAGCGAGGAAGGCATCGGCATAACCCTAGACATCCTCGTCGAGCCGGCGCCGCCCGGCGTCGTAGAAGAGCGGTGACCGGCATCACGGACCGCCGACCGGCGCACGGACGAGCGGTGACCGGCATCGCGGGCCCGCACCGCCCCGCGTCACGGACGAGCACCGGCCCGCGTCACGGGCCGGCGTACGTCGCCCGGGAGGGCGTGCGACGCGGACACGGCGGTGTGGTGCCGGGGCCGCGCCCCGACACCACACCCGTGCTCCGGCCCGGCGACGCCGGGCCCACCGGCGCTACTCCAGCGGCGGCAGGTTCGACGGCGGCAGGCTCGGCCCGAGGTCAGGGGCGGTCTCGGTGGAGACGACCCGCCGGGGCGGCCAGGTGACCCCGCGCGGCGGCCAGGACTGCCGGGTCCGCTCCAGGAACCACTTCGGCGGCTCGTACAGGGGCAGCTCGTAGTCGTTCGGCAGCATGCTCTTCCACTTGATCTTCGCCGTACGCCGCTCGAACTCCTCCTTCATCTCGGCGATGACCGTCGGCTGGGTCAGCAGGTCGACGGTGGTGGCGGCCAGGTACTTGGCGGCGGCCAGCATGGAGACGTGCCCGGCGTGCGACGCCGCCGTGGCGGTGTGGTGCCACGAGTGGTTCTTCGTGCCGCCGGGCTGGTGGGCGGTGCCCATGGAGATGGTGGGCACCTGCCAGCTGATGTCGGCGACGTCGGTGGAGCCGCCGCCCATGAACACCGGCGCCGGGGGCCGGAGCTCACTGATCGTGGAGGAGAAGCCGGTCTCCGCCGACCCGTTCGACCTCTGCAACGCCTTGCCGAAGCGCTGGTCGGCCTCCGAGAACGTCGGCGCGCCGACCTGCGTCATGTTGGCGTACATCAACTCGGCGCCGCGCTTGTTGCCGAGCTTGTTCCAGACGCCGCCCATAATGCGGTACTGCATGCGGGTGCCGGTGGCCAGGGCGGCCGCCTCGGCACACTTGACGATCTTGTCCATGAGGATCTTGGCGCGGGCCGGGCTGCCCTCCCGCGCGTAGTACCAGATGCTCGACAGCGTCGGGAAGACGTTCGGCGCCTGCCCGGTCTGGCGGATGGCGTGGTGCATGCGGGCGGTGTGGGCCATGTCGCTCTCCCGCAGGAACTCGGTGAGCATCGCCATCGCCGTGACCGCGTCCTGGGTGGAGCGGGTGCTCAACGGGGAGCCGCCGTGGCCGTCCGTGCCCAGGAACTGGAACGCGACGCTGTACATCGCGTTGCCCGAGCCCCAGCTGGTGCTGTTGCCGGTGGCCGGGTGCCAGTCGACGAAGGCGTCCAGGCCCCGGTAGACGCCCGCCTTCACGGCGACCGACTTGCCGACCAGCTGCTCCTCGGCCGTGGAGCCGAAGAACTTGATGGTGCCGTCGAGGTTGCGGGCCTTCATCGCCTTCGCGGTCGCCACCGCCGCGCCGGCCGCCGCGGCGCCCAGCGCGCAGTGCCCGCAGCCGTGGCCGAAGCCGTACGTGGGCGAGTAGGGGTCGTGGTGGTAGATGAGCGGGGAGTGCTGCGGGTTGGACTTCTCCTGCGACAGCCCCGGCAGCGCGTCGTACTCACCGCTGAAGCCGATCACCGGCTTGCCGGTGCCGTTGCTGAACGTCGCCACGAACGCGGTGGGCATGCCGCCCGACCCCCACTCGATCGTGAAGCCGTTCGCCTTCAGGAACTGCGCCTCGGCCCACGACGAGTTCCACTCGGCCAGGGAGGGCTCCGCGTACTCCCAGATCCGGTCGTTCAGGCCGATGATGCGGTCGGACTCGCGGTCGATCCACGAGAGGGCCGCGTCCTTCGCCTGTGAGTCGACGGCCAGACCCGTCGGCGCCTCGTAGTTCACGGGATCGGCCGGCATCGTCGCGGGGTCGAGCGCGAGATCCGACGCGGCGGCCAGGGCCGGGTCCGACGTCAGGATGGGAGCGACCGCGAGCCCGGCGCCGGCGGCGCCGAGGAGCCCGAGCAGATCGCGACGGCTGTACCCGGACGAATCGAGATGATCGGTTTCACACACGTTGCTCTCCTCGACCAGAAGCTGATCAACCGGACAGTGACAGCGGGTCGTCGGCATGCCGAAATGGTGAGCAACGGGCAATCCGAAATGGAGGATCCCGCGGAGGAGTGACACATTGGGGGTCGACGGAAAAGGGCATGACGTTGAGCCGACTGTCGATTGGACGCAACGGGCGCCCACCGTCCCCACTGTCTGTTTACCTGAGAGTGTCACCAGCTCGCGCTGGCTTCCCCCTTCGGTGAGCGGCATACGCCGCTGCTCTCCAGTGGCGCCTCGGAACTGCAGTACCTGGGCCTGAGAGATTCCGGGAAGTTGCTCCTTCGGCGCCTCCCTTGGCCAGAGGGAGGACTCTCCTGCAGCTCCTCAAACGGCTAGTGTCGATCCAAACCAACAGGGCCCGCGGATGTCAACCCTCATCCCATGGTTGCCCGTAAAAGATTATTACCGACGCCAATGCGTATCCGGTCGTGAACCCGCACGGCGGTGGCCGCGTGGCCGCGCGGGCGTACCTGGCCGCCGCCGTGCTGGTCGCCTGGCTCCGCCGCCCGCCCCTCGTGTCGCGGAGCGATCACGCGCGCCGGCCGTGACCCGGCCTGCGATCAGGGCGAATATCTGTTGATCTCTATTGCCCGTCCGCCCCACGAGTGGTAGTCATGTCGGAGCGGGTTGATCACCGAGTGGTCGGGGAGGTGGCGATGATCGTTGTCGTCCCCTGGCCGAACGGCGGGCACCGCGCCGCCGCCCGACCCTGCGCCGGCGCCTCCGGCGCACCTCACCCACGCGCGACCGGCACCGCCGGGTCCGTCCGGTAGGGACAGGCCGCAGTGCTCGGAGTCCGCGAACCGGCAGTCGCCGAGACGCCTCGGGCGCCGGCCCCGCGGATGCCACGAGCCGATCCACCCGGATCGCCCCACCACCGCACCGTCCCTTTCGAGAAAGGTGGACCACCCCCATGGACCACGCGCAGAACGACGGGCTGAGCCGGCGCCGCATCCTGGGCGGCGCGGCCGGACTGGCCGCCGGCGCCGCCGCCGTCGCGGCGGGACTGCCGACCGGCGGCGCGACCGCGGCCGGGAAGGGCGGTTCCGATCTCGCCCGCTGGCGCCGGCAGGCGGCACACGTGACGATCACCCGCGACGACTGGGGCATCCCGCACGTGACCGGCAGGACGGACGCCGACGCCGTGTTCGGGATGATGTACGCCCAGGCCGAGGACGACTTCAACCGGATCGAGCGCAACTACCTGGTGAGCCTCGGCCGTCTCGCCGAGGCCGAGGGCGAGAGCGCGATCTGGCAGGACCTGCGCCAGCGGCTGTTCATCGACCCCGAGACCCTGAAGAGGTACTACGCCGCCTGCCCCGCCTGGCTGCGGAAGCTCATGCAGGCCTGGGCGGACGGCCTCAACTACTACCTCGCGACCCACCCCGAGGTGCGCCCGCGCGTCATCACGCGGTTCGAGCCGTGGATGCCGCTGAGCTTCTCCGAGGGCAGCATCGGCGGCGACATCGAGCGGGTGCCGCTCAGCCAGCTCCAGGCGTTCTACGAGGGGCGTTCGGCGCCGATGACCGACGAGGAACGCGGGTTGCTGTTCCGCGAGCCCAGCGGCTCCAACGGCATGGCCATCGCGCCCAGCCACACCCGCGACGGCCACGCGCTGCTGCTGATCAACCCGCACACCAGCTTCTTCTTCCGCTCCGAGCAGCACGTGACCAGCGGCGAGGGGCTCGACGTCTACGGCGCGGCCACCTGGGGCCAGTTCTTCATCTACCAGGGCTTCAACGCCCACACCGGATGGATGCACACGTCCAGCGGCGTCGACAACGTCGACGAGTTCGCCGAGACGATCGTGACCGGGCCGGACGGCCGCCGCTCCTACCGGTACGGCACGCGGCTGCGGCCCGTGACCACGAAGACGATCACGCTGTCCTACCGTACGGCCGAGGGCGGGCTGGCGCGCCGGCGGTTCACGACGTACGCCACCCACCACGGGCCCATCGTGCGGGAGGCCGACGGCAAGTGGATCGCGTTCGCCCTCATGAACCGGCCCGTCGAGGCGCTGCAACAGAGCTTCCTGCGCACCAAGACGCGCGACTACGCGAGCTACATCGCCGTGGCGGGGCTCAAGGCCAACAGCTCGAACAACACCCTGTTCGCGAGCGCGAAGGGTGAGATCGCGTTCCTGGTGCCGCAGTTCATGCCCGTACGCGAGGACCGCTTCGACTACCGCAAGCCCGTCGACGGCAGCGACCCGGAGACCGACTGGCACGGGCTGCACACCCTGCGGAGCCTCCCTCAGGTGGTGAACCCGAGGAACGGCTGGACGTTCAACACGAACAACTGGCCGTGGACCGCCGCCGGCCCGGACAGCCCCCGGGCGGAGGACTACCCGCGCTACTTCGACCAGGCGGGGGAGAACCCGCGCGGCCCGCAGGCGATCCGGGTGCTCAGCGCCCGCACCGACTTCACCCCCCAGACGCTGATCGAGGCGGCCTTCGACCGGTACCTCACGGCGTTCGCCCGGCTCGTGCCGCAACTGGTCGCGGCATGGGACAAGCTGCCCGACGACGACCCGCAGAAGTCGGCACTCGCCGGCCCGGTCGGCCTGCTCCGCGACTGGGACCACCGCTGGAGCGCGGAGTCGACCGCGACGTCCCTGGCCGTGTTCTGGGGTGAGGCGCTGTGGGCGCCCCTGGCGCAGGCGGCCCGGGACGCCGGCATGTCCATGTGGGACTACCTGGCCGAACGCGCCACCGACCCGCAGCGGCTCACCGCCCTCGCGGAGGCAACGAACCGGCTTACCCAGGACTTCGGCAGCTGGCAGGTGCCGTGGGGCGAGATCAACCGCTTCCAGCGCAACGACGGCGCGATCACCCAGACCTTCGACGACGCCAAGCCCAGCATCCCGGTGCCCTTCACCTCCGCGCAGTGGGGTTCGCTCGCCTCGTTCGGCGCGCGCCGCTACCCGGGCACGAAGCGCTACTACGGCACCAGCGGCAACAGCTTCGTGGCGGTCGTCGAGTTCGGGCCGCGGCTGCGCGCCTGGGCGGTGACGGCCGGAGGCGCGAGCGGGCACCCCGACTCGCCGCACTTCAACGACCAGGCCGAACGGTACGCCAACGGCGACCTGCGCCCCGTCTACTTCTACCCGGAGGACCTGAAGGGCCACATAGAGCGGAGGTACAAGCCGGGCCAGTGACCGGCGCGCGGGCAGCCCGGCCGGGCCTCGGACGACGGGGTCCGGCCGCACTGCCGCGGGCGCGACGGCGGCCACGGCGGGGGCCGGGCCCCAGCGTGGGGGCACGAGGTGCGCCCCTGTCAGCGCGGCCCCGCGCACGGCGTACCGACGGCGACCGGCACGTCGACCCGCTGCCCTCCGGAGTCGACGACGAGCGGGACGCACGACGGATCCGACACCCACGTCCCGCCGGTGAAGACCAGCCACGTGGCCGACGCGGCGGGGCACGGCCCCACCTGCACCGTCTCCGCGGGCATGGCGTCCCGGCCCCATCCGATGCGCGCTCGGCCCGCCCACCCGGGTGCCACCCGCACCTCGGCGGCCGCTCCGGCGCGGACGTACAGCCCCCACTTGGCGAACCACCACGCCGGCTCCGGACCGTCGGGCGACCGGTCGTATCCGAGGACGGCGGTGGGCACGGCGACCGCTCCGGCGACCGTGCGGTACCCCGGCGGCGGCGCCGTGCCCGGGATCGCGTCCCCGCATGACAGGCGCAGCCCTTCAGGCGGCAGCGGAGGCAGCGGCGAGACCACCGGCCGGACCGGAGCGGACGCGTCGGGGGCCGCCCCCCGGTCCTGGGTGGTGCAGGCCGGCGCCGCCGCCAGGAGGCCGGCGGCCAGCGCGAGCCGTGGGAACGTTCGGGACCACACGCGCCGATCCTCCCAGCCGGCGGCGCCGGGAGCGACAGTCGCGGGTCGACGTTCCCGAGTCGGCCGGCCGAGGGCCACGCCGACCTTCGCGAGTCCGGTCCGCGGCGGAGGCGGCCGGCGTCCGAATCAGGTCGCCCGACGGCGGGCCGCCCCCTAGGGTGTCGGCGGACCACGGTCGCGCGGCCCTGTGCCGCAGGCACGTCAGGAGGGTGGCGGTGATCGATCCGGGGCTCGCCGGCAGGACGGTGCTCGTCACGGGAGGTGCGGGCAACATCGGCGCGGCCATCAGCAGGGCCTTCGCCCGGCAGGGCGCACGGGTCGCGATCCACTACCTGGCCCAGGACCCGCCCGCCCCGGCCGGGACGGAGTGGGCGCACGTCACCCCGGCCGTCGAGGACGCCGACCGCCTCGCGCGGGAACTCGGCAACGGCGCCTTCGCCGTGAGCGCCGACCTCACCGCACCCGAGGCGGCACGCGAGTTGGTCGGCGCGGTCGTCGCCCGCGCCGGATCCGTGGACGTCCTGGTCAACAACGCGGCGCACTGCGAGGCGCCGGACACGATCGACGAGCTGAGCCTCGGCTCCCTCGAACGCCACTACCGGGTCAACGCGATCGCTCCGGCACTCCTGATCGCGGAGGTCGCCCGTCGGCACACCGGCGGGGAGGCGCCGTGCGTCGTCAACATCAGCACCGACGCGGCGCGTGCCTTCCCGGGCCAGGTCGGCTACGGCACGTCCAAGGCGGCCCTGGAGGCGATCACCCGCGCCACCGCGCTCGACCTCGCCCGGCGCGGCATCAGGGTCAACGCGGTGGCCCCGGGGCCGGTGCAGACCGGATGGATGAGCCACGACCTCGCCGCGCGGGTCGCCGACCTCGTGCCGATGGGCCGCGTCGGGGATCCGGACGACATCGCCGACGCCGTCGTGTTCCTGGCCTCCCGCCAGGCCCGGTGGATCACCGGGCGGGTCCTCCAGGTGGCCGGCGGGCACGCGCTCTGAGCGGCGTCCGGTGCCGATCACGCTCGCCGGGCCGTACGGCCCGGGCCGTGAGCGCCCGGCGCCCGCCGCGCGCCCACGCCCCGGGACCGTCCACGCCCCGGGACCGTCCACCCGCCCCGCGCCGGCACTTCGGCTGAACGGCCGGTGACGGCGGAAGTTCCGTCAGGTGTCGAATGCTTCCCACCCCCGGCCCGAACTAGCGTCGGGTGGCCGGAGGACACGCCGGCGGACGAAGGGGAGGTGGGGAGCCAGTGAGACTGAAGGTGGCCGCCCTCGCGGCGGTGGCCCTGGTGGCCACGCTGCTGGGCGGAGTCGGTCCGGCGAGCGGTGCTCCGGCGGACGGACCGCCGACGCCCCTGCCCGAGCCGAAGGTCCATCCGATCCAGGTCACCGGCCCGGCCGCGGAGCGCCTGAACCTGATCATCCTCGGCGACGGCTACCAGTGGGACCAGCAGCAGCTCTTCCTCGCCGACGTCGACCGCAACCTGGCGGTCATGTGGGCCACCGAGCCGTTCCGGACCTACCGCGACTACATCAACGTGTACGCCGTGGAGATCGCCTCCATCGACTACGGCGTCCGGTGCGACCCGGACGGCCGCGTACGCCATCCCGACGGCACGATCCGCGACACCGGTGAGCGGGAGGGCCCCGTCAACGGCAAGAACACCGCCCTGCGGATGATCTTCCAGAACGGCTGCAACGACCCGCTGTCGCGCGGCACCGTCTACGGTGGCGCGCCGGTGGACTGCGCGGAATACGCCGCCTACTACCCGGCCGGGGTCAATCCCTGCGAGACCGGCAACCAGGCGCACAACCGGATCCTCGACACCTACGTGGCGCCCGTGCTGGGCATTCCCCGCACGTCGCAGAACGTGCAGACCCTCGCCATCTTCAACACGTTCACCTACGGCGGGATCGGCGGCACCAACGCGACGACCTCCGGCGGCTCCCCGCAGGGCCCGCTGATCTCTCTGCACGAGATCGGCCACTCGCTCGGCACGCTGGCCGACGAGTACCCGTACTCCTCCCGTGACGTGGTGCGGCCCTGCTACACCGGCGGCGAGCCCAGCAGCTTCCACCACACCACCTACAGCGACCCGGCGAAGATGGTCGCCGACCAGCACAAGTGGTGGCGGTGGATCGGTGAGGAGAGCCTGTCCGGCGGCACGATCGGGCTGCACGAGGGCGGCGGGTCGTACCCGTGCGGCCAGCGCCGGCCCAGCGAGCACTCGATGATGCGGTGGATCGGCTTCGACTTCGACCAGGTCGGCCTCGAACACATGGTCGCCCGGGTGACCGGGATGCGGAACGCCGGGCAGATGAGCATCCGGCACACCCCGCTCGGCACGGTGTCCTCCGACAGCGTCCTGTGGGTCGAGACCGGGCAGCCGCGCTACCACGAGCTCCAGGTGACCTGGCGGGTCGGCGGCCCGGACGGCACCGTGCTCGACACGCACAACAGACGCGACCTCGACCTCGGCGACCTCGACCTGCCGGCCGGGACCGTGGTCCACGTCGAGGTGCGCGACCCCGTGGGGCCCGACGGCATCGACTGGGTCCGCAACCCGTCGACCGGCAACACGGCCACGAACTCCGGCTACAACGGCCCCCGGTTCGTGCAGACCCGGCAGTGGACGGTGGGGGAGACGACGGCGGAGGTGTCACCGCCCGCCGCCACCATCACCGGCGCGACGCCGACCACCCAGCCGGTCGCCGGTGACGAGGTGGTCTACGTACGCACCAACCACCCGAACGACCGCGTCCTCGACGTGTCCTGGTCGCTCGACGGCCGGGCGCTGCCGAACCCGCACAACAGCCGGACCCTCGACCTGGGCGCGCTGGACCTGCCGGCGGGCACCCACCGGCTCACCGCCACGGTGACCGACCCGGCCGACCGGAGCGTCTCCGACCGGATCGAGTGGACCGTCGACAACGCCGGCCCGACCGCGCCGCGCCGCCTGTCGGAGCCGCTGACCCGGCTGTCCGGCGACCTGGAGCACCCGGTGTACTTCAACGGTTGGGACATGTGGCTCGACCCGCAGGACGACCGCACCGGGTACGACCAGGAGCGCCACGTCGTCGGCCAGTTCCGGCTCGACAGGGACGGCTGGTACAACTACTTCGGCTTCCCCGAACAGCCGATGCCCGAGTCGCCGTTCCGGTTCCGCCACTCCGGCACCGACGTCAAGGCGCTGACGTACGGCAACCTCGGCACCGGCGGCCTGTCGAAGGCGGCGTTCGAGCAGACGCTGCCGGACGACCACCCCAGCGGCGGGTTCGTCCCGGGCTTCGGCACGCACCTCGTCGAGCACCGGGCCATCGACCCGGCGGGCAATATCGGTGAGCCGAGCGCGTACCGGGCCACGGTGCTGCCGGGCGGGTCGCCGGAGTGCACGCGGACGCTGACCGGGCCGCAGCAGCGGGTCGTGGCCGGCGACGGGGTGACCTGCCTGCGCGACGCCCGGGTGGCCGGTGGCGTGTCGGTGCGTCCGGGCGCGTCCCTCGTCGTCAGCGACAGCACGATCGACGGTGGGCTGACGACGACCGGCGCCCAGGCGGTGCAGGTGTTCGGCAGCACGGTGAACGGCCCCGCCCGGATCGCCGGCACCACCCGGGACGTGACGATCGCCGGGAGCACGTTCAACGGCCCGCTCGCCCTGTCGCAGAACGTCCAGGTCAGCGCCAACGAGCGGTACAGCCGGCTGGCCGGCGCGTACGGGCCCGTCCTCGTCGGCAGCCGGGTCAACGGCCCGCTGAGCTGCGCCGGCAACAGCGCGGCGGTCGCCGACTTCGGCGCCCCGAACACGGTGAACGGCCCGAAGGGCGGTGACTGCGCGGCCCTGTAGCGGCGGCCGGAGCGCGGCGGGCCGGGGACACCCGGCCCGCCGCGCCGGCGGCGCACCCGCCCGTGTGCCCGGTTGCCGTCGCGCCGCCCGCGGCCGGGCGATACTGGGTGACGCGGGAAAGGACGTGACGGTGGCCGACGGTGACCAGCGCTGGCGGGCCGCGGCCGGCGACGACTGGCTGGCGGACGTGGCGCGGGCGGCCAGCCGGGACGCCGGTGGCGCGCCGGTCGAACTGCTCGGCGACTACCTGCTGCTGCTGGCCGACGCCGCGGTGTCCGGCCGCCGGCCCCGGCGCAGCGAGCTGGAGGCCGTCGAGCGACTGGGCCGCCACGCCGCCGAACAGGGCGTGTCGGCCGGTAAGGCCGTGCAGCTGTACCTGTCCGCGGCGCGGCGGATGTGGCAGCAGCTGCCCCTGCTCCGGCGCTCCGGCGACAGCGCCGTGGTCCTCGCGGCCGCCGACGCGGTGCTCCAGGTCGTCGACGACGCCGTGGCGACCCTCGCCGAGGGGTACGCCGCCGCGCGCCGGGAGCTGGTGCGCCGGGAGGAGACGCTGCGCCGGGAACTCGTCGACGACCTGCTGCGCGGCGACTCCGACCTGGGCGGCCTGGTGCAGCGCGCCGAGCCGTTCGGCCTGGACCTGACCCGGACCCACCAGGTCGCGCTGGCCGCGCCGAGCCGGCGGCTGCCGGACACGGAGGCGGCCATCCGCGCCCTGGAGGCCGTGATCTTCGACCGGCTGGGCGACCGTGACGTGCTGGTCGCCACGAAGGAGGGGCTCCTCGTCGTCCTGGCCCCGGCGGATCCCGCGACCACCGCCGCCGAGCCCGCGGCCCGAGCCGCCGACCTCGCGGCGGCGGCCACCGCCGTGCCGCTCGGCGACCTGATGTACGCGGAGCTGAGCCGCCTGCCGAGGGGCCGGCCGTGGCAGATCGCCGTGGGCCGACCCCATCCCGGCCTGTACGGCATCGCCCGCTCGTACGAGGAGGCCCGCGAGGCCCTGACCATGGCCCGGCAACTGAAGGTGGACCGGCCCGTCGTCGGCGCCCACAACCTGCTCATCTACCGGGTGCTGCTCCGCGACCAGCCCGCCATGGTCGACCTCGTGCAGGCCGTCCTGCACCCGCTGACCCGCGCCCGGGGCGGCGCGCAGCCGCTGCTGGAGACCCTGGCCGCGTACTTCGACAGCGGCGGCGTCGCCACCGAGGCGGCGCGGCGGCTGCACCTGTCCGTCCGCACCGTCACCTACCGGCTGGCCCGGGTCCGTACGCTGACCGGCTACGACCCCGCCGACCCCACCGACCGGTTCACCCTGCAGGCGGCGACCCTCGGGGCCCGCGCGCTCGACTGGCCGCGGCAGCCGCTACCCGCCGTCTGAGCGAAGGCGTTCAGCGCCTCGGCGGCGGCGGCGAGGCGTCGCGGGGTCCGGTGAAGGCGACGTCGACGACGTCGAGGATGCCGAGGAGCCCGGCCAGCGCCATGGCCTCGCTGCGGGTGAGAGAGAGGCTGCACGCGGCGTCCGGGTCGTCCCCGCCGGTGTCGACGATCAGTTCACGCCGGCCGCCCGCGTAGTGGTTGATCACACCGACGCGGCGCCCGTCGGCCGTCGTGAACGTGCGGCGGAGCCCGATACCGGGCAGCGGGGTCAGCTCGACCTCCATGACATCTCCAGGAATCGCAGTGCGCCGAGCCGCGCTCGGCCGGACGGGGACGCCGCGGATGACCGACGTGGTCGCGCCCGCGGCGGGCGGCGACAGGACGGGATCAGCGGGTGAGCAGGAGCCGCAGACCGGTCAGCGTGGCCAGTTGCGGGTCGGCGGGGATGGTGACGGACCGGCCGGTGTACCCGGCGAGGCGTGCCGCCGCTCCCGCGGACGCCGCGCCCCCACCGGTGACCAGGAGCCGTCGCCGCCCGGTGCCCGGCGCCGTCAGGTCGCGTACGCACCGGGCGATCGCGGGAACCGGGTCGACCGGGTCGTCCACGTCCACCCGTTGCGCGGCGGTGACGCTCCGGTCGGCGATGCGCGCCACCTCGATGCGGCCGGAACCGATGTCCACGGCGACGACGTCGTCACCGCCCCAGTCGGGCCGGCAGGCCAACGCCGCCGCCAGCGGCTCCTCCACCGTGCTGACCCGCCCGCCGGTGGCCCGGCGTACGGCGGCCACCAGCACCTTCTTCTCCCGCAGCGTGGCGGTGGCCGGTACGCCGACGAGCACGGGGTGGTCGTCGGCGTACCACTGCCCGGCGCGGGCGAGCAGGAGCCGGAGCAGGTGCACGCAGCCGAAGAAGTCGCGGACCACGCCGTCCCGCACCGGCCACACGAGCGTCCCGCCGTCGCGCTTCGCCTGCTCGATCGCGGCGCGTCCCACGGCGTGGCGGCCACCCGCCCGTCGGACGAGGGCGGCGGGCTCGCTGATCGTCGTGTCGGTGGCCGAGGTCCACAGCCGCACCGTCGACGTGCCCACGTCCAGTGCGATGCAGTGGCGCAGCCCCCGACGGGCGTACGCACCCATGGCCAGCACCGTCATCGCCCCCTGCGAGCAGGGGCCGAGGCGGGTCGGCGCGGCGGCCGGGAACGGCGGGGAGGAGACGACGTGGGCATGGTGCTCCCAGGACGGGGCGACGGCGCCGGGTACGGCGCCGCGGGTGGACGGCTTCAGGCGGCGGGCAGCAGGCCCGGCGGGGCCCGGTCCGCCGACCACGACGGGACGCAGCCGGGAACGGCGCGCCTCGTCAACCGGAACACGATGCACAGCCCGACGCCCCTCGTGGCCGCCAGCACCACGGCGAGGACGGCCAGCACGGCCAGCATCGGCAGCGACACCCGCTCGCCGACGCAGCCGATGCCGGGCTGGTCCTGCATGCCGGACACCATAGCCCTCCCCACCGGGAGCGGCCAGCGCCCTTTGAGCGGAGCACGCGTGCCCCCGCCGGACATGCCGGACGACCGGGAAGCCGGCGAGCGCGGGCGAGCCGGATCGCCGGCTTCCCGGCTCGCGGGGACGGCCCGTCGCCTGGCGGTCTCGTTGCCGGACGCCGGCAACGAGCACCGCCCCTTCTTCGCCGGTCGCCGATCCTGTCGACCGGCCGACCCGCGGCGATGATGGATTCCCCGACGGAAAGGGGTCGGTGTGACCGCGTCCGTGAACCTCAGTCCCCTCAACCGCCCGGCCGGGCGGCCCACGACGGGCGCCGGCGGCCGACCGGCGGCCACCCCGACGGCGGTCGCGGTCGACCTGGGCAGCTGCACCGTCGGGGTGTGGGCGTCCCACCGCGGCACCCTCACCGGCCCGTGCGGCGACGCCTTCTCCTCGGCGGGCCGACTCGTGCGTCGCGGCCGCGTCGTCGACGTCGACGGCTGCGCGCTGCTCCTCGACCAGCTGGTCCGCCGCTACGACGAGCCGCTGCCCGCCGGCGCCGTGGTGGTGGCGTGCCGGCCCCTGCTGGCCGCCGAATCCGACCAGGCCGCGATGCGGCGGGTCCTCGACACCGTCTTCGCGCCCTCCCGCATCCTGTTCGTCGACGCCGTCCGGGCCGCCGCGATCGGCTCCGGCGCCGCGGCCGGCACACTGCTCATGGCCGACATCGGCGCACAGGTGAGCGAGGTCGCCGTCCTCTCGCAGGGACGTGTCGTCGCCGCCCGCCGCGCCAACGTGGGCACCATGGACCTCGCCCACGGCACGGCCGCCGGACTGCTCGGCGATGTCGTCGCGAACCAGGTCCGGGACCTGCGGCGCGACCTCCCGGCGGCGGACCTCGCCGCCGCGAAGGCGCGCGGCATGCTCGTCGTCGGCGACGGCGCCCTGCAACCCGACCTGACCATGGCGCTGTCGAAGCTGCTGCGCCTGCGGGTGCACCGCGCACCGACGCCCCGTACGGCCGCGCTCAACGGCGCGGCCCTCGCCGCGATGGCCGCGCTGCGCCACCCGGCACCGCCCCGTACCCGGACGTGGCCCGTCTCGTGACCCGGGAGGCACCATGGCCCTTTCCGCGCAGGAACCCGCCGGCGTGGTCGAGGAGCACACGGAGCTGCTCCGCGCGATGCTCGAGGACCAGTTCGCCGCCCACACCCGCCGGCTCACCGAGCTGACGGTGTACGCCCGGCTTCCGGGCCACGGCGGCTACGAGCCGCAGGCGCTCGAGACGCTCGCCGCGGCCGCCCGCCAGGGCATCGCCGACACCGCGCAGGCGCTGCGCCGCATGACCGACGGCAGCTACGGCGTCTGCGAGCGGTGCGGCGAACCGATCCCGTTGGGACGGTTGAAGGCCCTGCCGCACGCCCGCTACTGCGCCCCCTGCCAGCGACACCAGACCTGACGGCGGGACCCGTCGCGCCGGGCGTCACCGCACGACGATCCGGTTCAGAGCCAGCCCCGTTCGCGGGCCTGCCAGCCCAGCTGCATCCGTGACCGCGAGTTGGTCAGCTCCATGAGGTGCTGCACCCGCCGGACCACCGTGCGGCGGCTGACTCCCAGCCGCGCGCCGACCGCCTCGTCGGTGAGCCCGGCGACGAGCAGCGAGAGCAGGTGCCGGTCGGCGGCCGAGACGGTCGCGGCGGCGGTGAGACCGGCGGAGTCGGCCACGGACAGGGGAGTGGCCTGGTTCCAGACGGTCTCGAAGAGGGCGATCAGCGCGTCGAGCAGCCCGCACGGGTGCACCAGCAGCGCGGCGTCGTGCGCCGCCCGCGTCCACGCCAGCGGCAGCAGGGCCAGCTCCCGGTCGGCCACGGCGAGCTTGGTCGGCAGGCCGTGCGCCAGGCGGGCGTGCTCGCCCTCCTGGACGTGGACCACCACGCTCTCCAGGAACGAGGCGTCGGTGAGGGCGTCCACGTCGTACACCGCCCGGTAGGTGACCCCGGCGGCCTGCCGTTCGAGCTGTTGGCGGTTGACGGCCTTCGGCACGGCGTACGGCGGCGCGACCAGCACCCGCATCTGCTGGCGGGCGGTGTGCTGGAGCCGGTCGAAGGCCTGCGCGACGGCCGCCCGGCCGGAGACGATCTCGATCAGTTCCTCGGTACGCCGGTTGGTGGCGCGGCTGCGGGCCTCCTCAGCGAGGCGGCGGGCGGCCGCCCGTACGCCCTCCAGCTCCTCCTCCCGGCGGCGGACCTGCTGCTCCACGGCCAGCTCCGGGGGCACCGGCACGACGCGCTCGTCCGGGGCCGGGGTGTGGTGCACGAAGCCCCGGCGGCGCAGGGTGAGCACCGCGCGGCGTACCTGGGCGGGGGTCAGTCCGGTCCGGACGGTCAGCTGCGCCGGCGTCGCGGCGCCCTGCCGGACCAGGGCGAGGTAGGTCGCCTCCTCCGCCACGCTCAGCCCCGCCGGTCGCAGCACGATCGTCCTCCCTGGCGCATCTGGGCCATGTCACAGCTGCGCTGACTCTAGATCCTTTACGGTCCGGCTGACGAGGTGTGACGCTGCCTGCCGTACGGCCGGCACGTCAAGGGGAGTCTCGTGTTCAGCTCGTTACGCAGGGTGCTTGCCGCGGCGGTGGCCGCGGTCACCGTCATCGCCGTGACACCACCGTCCGGTTCGGCCTTCGCCGCTGACGCAGTTGCGCCAGCCGGGTCGCCCGGGTCGGTGTACACCGTCACGCTGATCACGGGTGACGTGGTCCGGTTCACCCGCTTCACCGACGGCCGCCAGGAGGCGACCATCGACCAGCGGGGCGGCCCCGACCGGCACGGCTTCCGGCTGTCCCACCGCGACGGTGACGTCTACGTGGTGCCGGACGAGGCGGTGCCGTACGTCGCCGCCGGCCTCGTGGACGAGGCGCTGTTCAACGTCACGGACCTGGTCGCCGAGGGCTACCACGACGCGGCCCGCGCGACCCTTCCGCTGCTCGTGGCCGGGCCGCCCGCCGACGGCGTCCGCGCGGCGGCGGTGCCCGACACACCGCCGGGCGCCACCCGCACCCGGGTCCTGCCCAGCATCGGCGCGGTCGCCGTCACCGGACGCAAGACCGAGCTGCGGACGCTGTGGGAGTCGCTGACGACCGGGCCGCGTACCCTCGCCGCCGGTGCCCGGAGGGTGTGGCTGGACCGGCGGCTGCGCGCCGACCTCGCCGACAGCGTGCCCCAGATCGGCGCGCCGGCCGCCTGGAAGGCCGGATACGACGGGCGGGGCGTCACCGTGGCGGTGCTCGACACCGGGTACGACCCGACCCACCCCGACCTGGCCGGCCGCGTGGCCGCCACGGCGGACTTCACCTCCGACGGCGGCGACGCGGTCGACCGGGTCGGGCACGGCACGCACGTCGCCGCCACCATCGCCGGCAGCGGGAAGGCCGGACGGGCCGGAGCGAAGGGTGTGGCGCCGGGCGCCCGGCTGCTCGTCGGCAAGGTCCTCGACGACGCCGGCTCCGGCGACCTCTCGTGGGCCATCGCCGGCATGGAGTGGGCGGTACGCCAGGGGGCACGGGTGGTCAACCTCAGCCTCGGCGCGCCGTCCTACGGCGGCCCGGACCCGGTCAGCGAGGCGGTCGACGCGCTGAGCGCCAGCTCGGGGGCGCTGTTCGTGGTGAGCGCCGGCAACTCCGGCCCCGGGCCGCAGACCGTCGGCACACCCGGCATCGCCACCGCGGCGCTGACCGTCGGCGCCGTGTCCAAGACCGACGAGCTGGCCGACTTCTCCAGCCGCGGTCCCCGCCCCGACGACGGCGCCGTCAAACCGGAGATCACCGCGCCCGGGGTCGACATCGTGGCGGCCCGGGCCGCGGGCACCTCGCTCGGGCAGGTGGTCGACGCCTCCTACACGGCGATGTCCGGCACCTCCATGGCGGCCCCGCACGTGGCCGGCGCGGCGGCGCTCCTCGCGCAGGCGCATCCCGACTGGCGCCCGGAACAGCTCAAGGCCGCGCTCGTCAGCAGCGCCACCCCGGTCGGCACCGCGCCGGTCTGGCAGCAGGGCGTCGGCCGAGTGGAGGTGCCGGCGGCGCTGCGCCAGACCGTCCACGTCGACAGCGCCGGCCTCGTGATCGGGCAGGTGCCCGCCGGCTCCGGCCCGCGCACGGCCGACGTCGCCTACCGCAACACCGGCCGGGAACCGGTCACCCTCGACCTGGCCGTGACCGCCACCGACGCCGGCGCCACGGGCCGGGCCGCCGCGCTGACCGTCACGCCGTCCCGGCTCACCATCGCACCGGGTGGACGGGCGACCGCCACCGTGCGGCTGGACACCGCGGCGACCGCGCCGAACCAGTACGCCGGGGTGCTCACGGCGACCGGGGCCGGAGTGCGGCTGCGCACCCCCGTCGGTCTCCGCGTCACCCCACCGGTGCACACGCTCACCATCGAGGCCACCGACCGGGACGGACGGCCGGTGACCGGCTTCGTCAACCGGGCGGAGCTGTGGAACCTGGACACGGGCGCGCAGTACTACGGGCACTTCACCGACGGCCGCGCCACGGTGGAGCTGCCCGCCGGCCGCTACTCGGTGATGGCGCTCCTGCACAGCCTCGACGCCGGCGGCAACGAGAAGGACCTGACCCTGGCGGGTGACCCGGAGGTGCGCGTCGACGCGGACCGCACCCTGCGCTTCGACGCCCGCGCCGGCAACGAGATCCGCATGGACGTCCCGGACCCCACCGTGGTCGGCAGCGGCGCCGTCTCGTGGCTGCGCACCGCCGGGAGCCGGTCGAACCTGTCCGGCTGGGCGTTCAACCCGTCGAACGTGCGGCACGTGTACGCCGTGCCGACCCGCCCGGTCTCCACCGGCACGTTCCGGTTCTTCAGCCGGTGGGACCTGCGGGCCCCCGAGCTGACCGCCCAGGTGACCGGGGCGCGTGGCTTCGCGCTGACCCGCCCGCTGCCGGTGGAGGGCGCGCCGCTGCTCGACGGCACCCGCACGGCGCCGCTGGTGGACGGCGGTGACGGCGAGCCGGGCCGGCTCGGCGCCGCCCGCGGAGCCGTGCTGCTGCTGCGCCACGTCGGGGACGACGCCGTCGCGGAGCAACTGCGGGCCGCGGCCGCGGCCGGTGCGGTGGCGGTGTTCCTCGCCCCGGACACGGCGGCGAGGGTCTACCCGAGCGGCTACGGCGCGACCGTCCCGACCTACCAGATCGAGTACGCCGACGGCCAGCGGCTGCGCGAGCGGTTGGCGGCCGGGCCGGTGACGGTCGGACTGACGGGCGTGCCCCTCAGCCCCTACCGCTACGACCTGCTGCTGACCGAGCCGGACCGGATTCCCGCCGACCTGCGCTACACGACCGGCGACCTGGCGCTGGCCACCGTGGAGAGCGAGTTCCACCAGCACGGGTCCGAGATGCGGGCGCTGGACGCGAGGGCCGGGTACCCCGACGGGGTCGGCGTCGCCTTCGACTTCAACCGCTCGGTGACCGTGGCGCAGCGGCGTACCGACCACGTGAGCACCCGGGGTGTGCTCTGGCGGGCCCAGGCCACCGCCGAGGGTGAGAACCTGGGCGGGACCCAGGGCACCGTGTACGGCCCGCTGCGCGCGTACCGGCCCGGCGAGCGGGCCCGGGAGGTGTGGTTCCCGGCCCTGACCCGGCCCGCCGTCCCGCAGACCACGCCCGACTACGCGTACGGGACGCCGGTCAACCGGTGGCACGACACCATCCGGGTGGCCGTGCCCCAGTACGCCGACGGCTCCGGGACGACGTACGGCTGGATCGACGGCCGCTCCGACCGGGCCCGGTTGACCCTGCGTCGCGGTGACCGGGTCGTGGGCACCACCACCGGATCGTCGCACCAGTTCACCGTCGGCAACGGCAACGGCACGTACCGCCTGACGCTCGACGTCACCCGGGACACCTTCCCCGAGAGGGTCTGGTGGACCACCTCGACGGCGACGTCCACCACCTGGACGTTCCGGTCGAAGCGGCCCCGGGGCGACGAGCCGCAGGTGCTCCCGCTGCCGCAGCTCCGCTACGACCTCCGGACCGACCTGTCCAACGTGGTCCGCGCCGACCGGCCGTACCCGCTGACGCTGACCCCCGGCTACCAGCCCGGCGCGTCCGGGCCGGGCCGCTTCCAGGTCACCGTGTGGGTGTCCTACGACGACGGCGCGCACTGGCGCCCGGCGCCGGTACGGGGCACGGGGCCGGTGACGGCGACCGTGCCGGCCGCACCGCCCGGCGCGGCGTTCGCCACCGTACGGGTCACCGCCGCCGACCGCGACGGCAACCGGATCGACCAGACCATCACCCGGGCCTGGAAGGTGCGGCCCTGACCTCACCGGCCGGTCGGGCCGACCCCGCGCGGGGCGCGGGCCCGACCGGCACCGTGGACGGCGTTTCCTCCGGCCGCCGGCCACGACGGGCGGTGCCGGGCGACCCCTCGTCGCCCGGCACCGCCCCCCGCGTCGACCCCGGTCGCCGGCCGAGGGTGACCACGTCACGCGCAGGGCGCCCCCGCGCAGACGTCGACGACCTTGCCGGTCAGCAGGAACGTGGCCTTCTGCCGCTGCGCCGCGGGCTGGGCGCGCGGGTACTCGTGCGGGTCCGCGCCGTACTCCGGCCCCTCCGGCGCGAGGTTGGTCGGCGGCGGGGCGTACGCCGCGCCGCTGTTCCAGATCACGATGGCCGAGCCGGTGTACGGGTAGGAGCGGATCGGCGGGATGCCCCAGTACGGCCTCACGTCCGTCGACCAGCCGTCGGCGAGGGCGGGGGTGTGCAGGCGGGCGCCGATGGTCCGCGCCTGGACCTCGGCCGCGGCGGGGGAGACCTGGTGGTCGCCGAAGGCCACGTGCATGAGCACCTGGTGGCGCGGGGTGCGGGGCAGCGGGTCGTCGGTCATGTGCTGGGCGTACCCGTTGGCCTCCGACCGGTCCCACAGCATCTGCAGCAGCGCGAAGATCAGCTGCTGGTCCGCCGGGTCCGGGTACGACACGTCCATGATCGCCTGGAACGGGGCGAAGTCCACGCTGCGTTGCAGCAGGGTGGAGTAGTTCATGGCCGGCACGCCGAGCACCGAGCGCGTCCAGTCCTGGGCGATGGCGGTGAGCGCGCCGCCGTTGATGCCGCCCTGGCTGTTGCCGTCGTAGTGCAGGCCGCCCCGGACGTCGATCAGGGAGCGCCCGGCGGCGTCCTGGAACGCCCGGTCGGCGGCGAAGCCGCGCGGGTGGATCATCGTCCGGCCGAGGAAGAGGAAGTTCAGGAAGCTCTGCTGCAGCCGGTCCACGACCGCGGGGAACGCGCTGAGGTCGCCGAACGTGCCCGCCACGTACGGCACGTCGGCCGCGGCCATGCCGATCCAACTCGTCGCGCAGAAGGCGAAGCGGTACGTGTCCGACATGCTCTTGACGTTGCCGGCGTTGATCTCGGTCGGTCTGCCGAGCAGGCCGTGGCCGTAGAGCGACAGGTGCGCCGGGCGGGCGGCGGTGGCGCTGCGCGGGATGTTGCAGACGAAGTCCGCCGACACCGTCGCGCCGGACGGCGTGGGAAGCGCGTCCTTGGTGGGTGGTGTCCCGTCGCCGCCGGCCCGCCCGTAGTGCAGGCGGGAACCGGGCCCGCCGTCGCCGGTCAGGTAGGACGGCACGGCGACCGTCCCCGTGACCTGGCGGGCGATCCGCGGATCCTGCTCCGGCGTGTAGTCGGTGACCTGGGTGACGGTGTACGACGGCGCCGCCGCGCCGAGCGTGGCGAACGCGCGGTCGCGGATCGCCAGCATGCGTCCGGTGAGACCCTGCCGGCTCGCCACCGTGAAGTCCCAGGCGAGGTAGAGGTGGTGACGCGTGACGCCGGCCCGGGTCAGGTCGGCGAGGATGCGCTTCATCTGCGGCGCGCGGCGGTCGCGGGGGCCGAGGCCGTTGCCGGTGACGTACGCCCGGAAGGCCGCCGGCGCGGGGATCGGCGCGCCCGTCTCGTCGCGCATGCCGCGCAGGCCCACGACGTAGCGGGCGCCCTCGGTCAGCGCGACCGCCGGCCGGATGACGAGCAGCCGCCGGTCCGGCCGGTCGGCGGCGTGGGCGTCCAACTCCGCCCAGTACGGGGTGCGCCTGCCGGTGTCGGCGTCGAGCAGCACGATCGGGGCGTCCGGCGCCAGCGAGCGGCCGACGTCGGTGACCGGGGCGATGCCCGTGGCCGCGGCGTCGAGGCCGGGCACGTGCACGAGGATCGGCGAGCCGGGGCTGAACCCGTCCTGCCGGTTCCACTCGGTCGGGTCGATGGGGGTGCCCTGCACGGTGGCCGGCATCGACGAGGGCGTGAACTGCACACGCCTGCCCGTGGGGCTGGTGCGGTCGGGCACCGTGAAGTAGTCGTTCGGGAACGGCAGCAGGCAGGCCGTCGGGTCGATCGGGTCGCACGCGCCGTGCGCCGGCCGCGGCGGGGGTGGGCCCGCGGCGGCGGTCGTGCCGAGCAGCACGGCACCGGCGGTCACCAGCACGGACACGACGAGACGGAGCCGGCGGATGGTCACGCGCATCTCCTCGGCGGGGACGGACGGGGCCGACGCGGGCCCGGGGGTGGTGGGGTGTGTCCTTCCTACGCTCGTGAAGGATCCTCGGCAAGGGGCGGACCGTCGGGTGTGGGCGGACGGCGAACGCGGCGACCCGGGTCGGTCGGGGCGTCGCGGAATCCTCGTCGCAGCCGCCCGCATTCCGTCGTCGCGCGCCGGTCCGCATTTCACGGGCGGGCGTACGGTTGTCGGCCGCCCGCCGTTCGGCGGCCCCGACGGTTTCGGTCCGCGAGCCGCGGGCATTTCGGACGGAACCCGTCCGTCGCCGCAATTCAACAATTGCCCCCGTCGACCGGCTCGCCTATCCGGATCGGCGCGGGACGCCGGCGACGGGCAGGTGGCGGTCCCTGCGGAGGCGTGGGAATTGCCGTCCATGGGGGATGCCCACAGTTCCTGTGCGGCGGACGACGAGTCGGACTAATTCCGTCATGTCCGAGCCTTCTCCGCGGCCGGGCCGCCTTCTCGTACGCGCCCCCGCAATGCGGCCGTCCCGCTCTATGGATATTCCACGAATATCGGTGGACTTCAACGTCATTTCCGGGCGACAATCGGCCCGGCCGATGCTGACCGACCGGGAGGGGGGATGGTGACTACCCGGTCCGGGACGCGTTCCGGTCAACTCCCCGCGCTGTCCGTGCCGCGGTTCGTCGGACGCGACCGGGAACTCACCGCGCTCGGCGACGCGCTGGGGCGGCCACCCGCCGTGGTCCTGCTGGAGGGCGAGGCGGGAATCGGCAAGACCCGGCTGCTCCGGGAGCTCCTGCCGTCCTCGTCCGGGCCCGACGGACGTGTCCTCATCGGCGCGTGCCCTCCACTGCGCGAGCCGTACACCCTCGGCGCCGTGGTCGACGCGGTGCGCGAGGGCGTCGGCGGCGTCGCCGGGCTGCGGCTCAGCGGCCTGGCCGGCGCCTTGCGTCCGCTGTTCCCCGAGTGGGACGCCGACCTGCCACCGGCCCCCGAGCCGCTGGGGGACGCGACAGCGGCGCGGCACCGGCTGTTCCGGGCGTTCGTCGAACTGCTCAACCGGCTCGGCGTCGCGGTGCTCGCCCTCGAGGACGTGCACTGGGCCGACGAGGCGACCCTGGAGTTCCTGCTGTTCCTCGTCTCCCGCCGGCCGCAGCCCGTCAGCGTGGTGGTGACGTACCGGCCGGAGGAACTCCCGCCCGACTCGCTGCTGCTGCGGCTGTCCTCCCGGGTGCCGGCCGACGCCCACCTGGTCCGCATGACGCTGAAGCCGCTGGGCGTCGCCGAGTCGGCCACGTTCGTCTCCTCCATGCTGGCCGACGAACACGTCTCGGCCGAGTTCGCGGCCTTCCTGCACTCCCGGACGGAGGGCGTCCCGCTGGCGTTGGAGGAGTCGGTGCGGCTGATGCACGCCCGCGCCGACCTGATCCGCCAGAACGGTGCGTGGGCGCGCCGCCGGCTGGACCACATCGAGGTGCCGCCCACCATCCGCGACGCCGTGCTGGAGCGCGTCGCCCGGCTACGGCCCGACACGCGCACGGTCCTGTACGCCGCGGCGGTGCTGGCGGACCCGGCCGACTACCCGACGCTGCGGGCGGTGACCGGCCTGCCGGACGAGCGCGCGAGCGCCCAGGTGGCCGAGGCGGTGGGGTGCGGCCTCCTCCGCGAGGACGGGCGCGGGCAGTGGTCCTTCCGCCACTCCCTGGCCTGCCGGGCCGTCTACGAGGCCATCCCCGCCCAGGAGCGGCGGTGCATGCACCTGCGCGCCGGCCGGGCCCTGGAGGCCGCGCCGCTGCCGCCCGTGGCGCAACTGGCCCGGCACTTCCGGGAGGCCGGCGACGTCGAGGCGTCGCGCCGGTACGCCGAGCAGGCCGCCGACCTCTCCGCGGAGGCCGGCGACGTGGCCACCTCGGCGCTGCTGCTGCACAACCTGGTCACCACCGTCGCCCTGCCGGTGGAGGCACTCGTCCGGCTCGTCACGAAGATCCAGTTCCAGTCGCTGCCCGGCTCCGACCCGTACTCGAAGGTCCTCGAGTCGTTGCAGTCGGCGCTGCGGACCCAGGCCCTGACGCCCGCGCAGGAGGCGCTGGTCCGCTTCCAGCTCGGCCGGGTGCTCATGGTGGCCGGCGCCATGGAGACGGGCCGGTGCGAGATCGCCGATGCCGTGCCCCACCTGCCGCCGGACTCCCTGGAGGCCGCGCGGGCACGGATCCTCCTCGCCCTTCCCCTCGGGGCCGCGCGGCCGGTCGCCGAGCACCTGCGGTGGCTGCGCGAGGCGCCGCCGGTGGCGCCGTCGATCGCCTCCCACGAACGGCTCCGCCTGTTCCTCGAACGCTCCTTCGCCCTGATCATGCTCGGTGAGGAGGTCGGCTGGGTCGAGGCGCGGCAGATCCCCGACGACGCCACCAGCCCGCAGGAGGCGGCGCTCATCGCCATCGGCCACACCAACATCGGCGAAGCGGCGATGCGGTGGGGGCGGTACGGCGAGGCCCGCCGGCGCCTGGCCAGGGCCCTGGCCCTCGCCGAGGACCACCAGCTGCTGGGCCACTTCGGCAGCATCGCGTCCACCGCGGCCCACCTGGACTGGTTCACCGGCGCCTGGGCCGGCCTCCCGGAACGGGTCGCGGCGCTGCTCGACGACGACGGCGTACGGCTGAAGGACCGGTGCGAGGCCGCTCTCGTCGCGGGTCTGATCCAGGCCGCCGGCGGAGACCGGGACGTCGCGGAGCAGCGGCTGCGGTTCGCCCGGCACGACGACCAGCAACACGTCGAGGCGGCGGCGGCGCTGGCGTGCCTGCACCTCTACGACGGCGACGTCGACGAGGCCCTGCGGATCACCGACGAACCGACCGACATCACCGTGCGCAGCGGCATCTGGCCCCGGGCCGCCGAGATCGCCCCGGTGCGGGTCGCCGCGCTCGTGGCCGCCGGCCAGCTCGACCGCGCCGCGGACCTGGTGGCCACGTTCGCGCGGGCCCTCGGCGACGTGGACGCGCCGGCGCCGCAGGCATCCCTCGTGGTGTGCCGGGCGCTCCTGGCCGAGGGCGAGGGTCAGCTCGGCCGCGCCGCGGCGCTGTTCGCGCAGGCGGCCGCCGCGTGGGAGACGCTGCCACGCCCGTACGGCGCCCTGCTCACCCGGGAGCACCACGGTCGCTGCCTGCTCGCCGCCGGCCGGGAGCAGGCGGGCCTGGCGGTCCTGTCCGACGTGGCACGGGCGCTGTCCGACCTCGGCGCGCACCACGACGCCGACCGGGTGACACGGTGCCTGCGGGAGCGGGCCCCGTCCTCCCGGGCGCCGCGGGCCCGTCGCGGCCGGCCGAGCTACGGCAACCGGCTCTCCCCCCGCGAGCGGGAGGTGGTCCGGCTGCTGGTCGGCGGGCGGACGAACCGGCAGATCGCCGACGCCCTCGTGGTGTCGACGCAGACGGTGGCCAGCCAGCTGAAGTCGGCGATGCGCAAGCTGGACGTGTCCTCGCGCACCGCGCTCGCGATCCGGGTCGTGGAGCTGGGCCTCGTCGGCGATCAGGAACAGCCGCCGGACGGCGACGAATAAATTCGCCACCGTCACTGGCTGCGAAGAAATACGCGCCGGTGGGGCGCCTCTTTAAATCCCGCATCTGACCAATCGAGGCCGGGCCCGTCCCGATCACACACTGGGCACCATGCTGCCCGCAGATCCGCCGAGGCCGGAACCGGCCGGCGATCCCCTCGCGCCGGTGTCCGGCGCGGGGGACGAGCCGGTACCGGCAGTACCGCCGACCAGTCCGGCAGACACCCCGACCGCCGAGGGCACGGGCGGTGCCGAGGTCGCCGGTGAGTACGAACCGCTCTAGTGAGGAGACCCCATGGCCGGACCGTGAACACCCGTGGTGAGCAGGCACCTCACCCCGTACCCCCGAAGCTCCGCACGTCCGTAGTCGTAACCCCCTGACAGGAGACCGAAGAGATGAGGCGAAGCCCGGCCAGAAGGCCTTTCGGGCGGCGCCTGGGCGCGGCGACCGCTGGTCTGGCCATCCTCGCGATGGTCATGTCGACCACGGCGGCCCACGCGGCCAGACCCACCCAGCAGGCGCCGATCCCCGGCGCCCCACAGCGACAGCACGTGACGGTGAACCCCAACGACGATCTGCTGCGGACCGTCGCCGCCTCCGGCGCGACCCTGCCGCTCACGCTGATCACCGGTGACACCGTGCACGTGGGCATCGACGCCGACGGCAAGCCGGTCGTCCGCGACACCGAGAGCGCGGCCCGGCCCGACGGGTCCACCGTCGTGTTCCACACCATCACCCGCAGGGGCGCCGTCCACGTCGTACCCAACGACGCCCTGCCGCTCGTCAGCGACGGCCTGCTCGACTGGGGCCTCTTCGACCTGAGGAAGCTCGCGGCCCTCGCGGCGTCCGGCACGGTCGGCACGGTGCCGGTGCTCGTCACCTACACCGGGAAGACGTCGGCCGCGAAGGCCCCGAAGGCCGCCGGTGCCACCGAGGGCAAGGTGCTCCCGAGCGTCAACGGCCGCTCGCTGACCATCGCGGGCGACGGCCGGTGGTGGCACGACGTGCGGGGCAAGACGGACCAGGGCATCGGCGCCGCGCGCGCCGCAGGCTCCCTGGCCGGCGTCGAGAAGGTGTGGCTCAACGAGCTGGCCACGGTCTCCCTCGACACCTCCGTGCCGCAGATCGGCGCGCCCGTCGCCTGGGAGCGCGGATACGACGGCACCGGGGTGTCCGTGGCGGTGCTCGACACCGGCATCGACCCCGACCACCCCGACGTGGCCGGGAAGATCGTCGAGCAGGTCGACTTCACCGGCAACGCCAACGGTCCCCGCGACGGGCACGGGCACGGCACGCACGTGGCGGCCACGATCCTCGGCACCGGGGCCGCGTCCGACGGGCTGCGCAAGGGCGTCGCGCCCGGCGCCCAACTGCGGGTCGGCAAGATCTGCAACGACGGGGGCTCCTGTGCCCTCGACGCGATCATCGCCGGGATGGAGTGGGCCGCCCAGACCGGGGCCCGGGTCGTCAACATGAGCATCGGCGGTGGCGCCACCGACGGCACCGACCCGATGAGCGAGTCGCTCAACCAGCTCAGCCGGACCACCGGAACCCTCTTCGTGGTCGCGGCGGGCAACAACGGCCCGGCCAGCGGGACGGTCGGCGCCCCCGGCGCCGCCGACGAGGCGCTCACCGTGGCGGCCGTCGACAAGGAAGACGAGATGGCCGACTTCTCCAGCCGCGGACCGCGGGTGGGGGACGGCGCCGCCAAGCCGGACATCGCCGCCCCGGGCGTCGACATCGTGGCGGCACGGGCCGCCGGCACCGCGATGGGCACCGTCGTGGACGACTACTACACCACCGCCAGCGGCACCTCGATGGCCACACCGCACGTGGCCGGCGCCGCGGCGATCATCGCCCAGCAGCACCCGGAGATGCGCGGCCAGGAGATCAAGGCACTGCTCATGGGCACCGCCACCGACCTGGGACACGACGTGTACGCCCAGGGCGTCGGGCGGGTGAACGTCGGCACCGCCGTCGACCCCACGATCATCCCGAGCGGCAGCCTGAACTTCGGCCGGCTGGCCTACCCGCACTCGGCACAGGTGAAGACCGTCACCTACACCAACCACACCGACGAGGCCATCACGCTGCACCTCTCGACGTCGATCGCCTCGGGTGACCGGCCCGCCCCGAACGGCCTGTTCAGCCTCAGCACCGACCAGGTGGTCGTACCCGCCCGAGGCTCCGCCGAGGTCTCGCTGACCCTCGACGGCCGGGTGCTCGGCACCGACGGGCTCTTCGGCCGCTACACCGGCGTCCTGAACGCCCGGGACGCCTCGAACACACTGCGGGCCACCACCCGCGTCAACGCCTTCGTCGAGCCGCAGCGGTTCGGCCTCACCCTGAAGGTGGTCCCGCCGAAGGACGCGACCACCGTCCGCTACGGCAACGCCGTCGTGCTGCCGGTCGACGACAAGGACCTCCTGCACGACGGTCCCGTCTCCCTGGAGGGCGCGGAGACGGTCACGGCGTCGCTGTTCGGCGGCACGTACGCGGCCGCGGTCGCCGTCGAGTGGCAGGACAAGGCCGGCGAGTGGCACACCGCCGTGCCGATGGCGGCGGAGGTGACCGTCACCAGGGCGACCACGGCCACGCTGGACCTGCGCAAGGCCAAGCCGCTGCGGGTGCAGGCCCCGGTGCCCACCGAGACCTACGACGCGGTGACCAACTTCGAGCGGCTCTCCGCGACCGGCGCGTGGGGGATGACGAGCGAGCTCACGGCCGCGTACGGCGCCGACGAGCCGAACTGGTGGGCGCTGCCGACCGGCAAGGTGCGCAGCGGAACCCTCACCCACAACACCTACAGCGTCCTCGCGACGCCGGTGGTCACCATGAAGGTCGTCGGTGGCGGTGAGGCGTTCAGCCTGTCCAGCCGCTACCACACCCCGGACGTCTCGGTGCCCGTCGGGCAGCAGACGTGGCAGGAGGGGGAGACGACCGTCGGCCGCGACATCGCCGTCTCGGTTCCCCGCCTGCCGACCCGCGGCCTCGCGTCGGTGGTCCACGCGGGCACCGGCTCCGCCGCCGACCTCGCGAAGGTCGGCGTCAGGGGCAAGCTCGTGCTGGTGACGCCGACCGACATCTGCACGACGGCCTGCGACTTCATCATGCTGCGGGACCGGGTGGCGGCCGCCGCCGCGGCGGGCGCCGTCGGCGTGCTGGTCGCGGCGCCGGGCCTCACCTCGCTGGGCGTCGTCCCGACGCAGAGCGCCACCTGCACCGACGGGCCGCAGAGCTGCCCCGAGGTCCAGCCGTACGCCGCACTGCCCGTCGTGAGCGTGGACCACGACGCGGCGGCGCGCCTCATCAAGCGGCTCAACGCCGACTCGCGGCACGTCCGGATCCTCCTCGGTGGCAGCAGCGCACCGACGGTCTACGGCGCCTCGTTCGGCAGCAGCGGCAAGGTCCCGTCCGACCTGCCGTACCGGACCCGGACGCGCGACTTCGACCGGGTCGACCACCACTTCCACGCCGACCGGCCGGGGGAGGCCGTCAGCCACACCTGGCAGCAGCAGCCCAAGTCGGGTCCGCCCGCGGTGCTGCTGGACGTGCCGCTCACGGCCACGCAGCGGACGCTGACCATGTTCGTGAAGCGGCAGGGCGACGCGATCAACCGGTTCCAGACGGCCTGGGCCGAGCACGCCGGACCCTCCGTGCGGGGTGCGAGCGGCGGCGAGATGCAGGACGTCGCGCTCACCGGCAGGAACGAACTGCACTGGAACACCGGACCGACCGTGCCGGGCGCCGTGCCGCAGGTGCGGACCCGGTCTGGCTTCACCGTCGAGACCGGTTACCTCTGCTCGGGCTGCCGGCAGGGTGACACGTTCTATCCGACCCTCTACCTGACCGGCAGCGGCGGCGGCCGCCAGGCCATGATCGGGATCGTCAACGACACGGGCCTCGGGCAGTACTACTTCGGAAGCCCGAGCTGCGAGCCGCCCGCCTGCGACTTCCGCCTGCGCGACGGGTCCGGCGACGAGGTCGAGCGGCGCTACGAGCGGGTCACCTGGGGGATCGGCGGCAACGCCGGTGCCACGGCGGGCCTCGCCGGAGGCCGGCGATGACGGTCGAGACAGCTAAGGAGACCAACGCCATGAACATGAACGCGCCGTCGCCGCGGCGCCGGAAGGGGGCCGTGGCCGCGCTGGTGACCGCAGCGGTGTTCGCCCTCGGCTGCTCCGTCGGCGGGGACATCGTCGCCTACGACCTGCCGGCCGAGTCGGCCCGGTACACCTTCGAGGCGGAGACCAACGGGGTCAAGACGGTGTGGGAGTACACCTCCGACAAGCCGACCGAAGGGGAGGCCTCGGAGCTGCAGCCCTGCATGGGCGAGGTGCTCGGCAACAACTCCGACGCCTGCCGCCCCGAGCCGCTGATCTTCCTGAAGTACGACCTCAACCTGGCCCTGGACAACACGGCCCGCGCCGGCGACAGCCACCGCATCACGGTGGTCGGCTACTACCAGGAACGGCTCACCGCACCGCCCACGGTGACCTCGCTGCGGGTCGAGGCGAGCTTCGACGAGGGCCGGACGTGGCGGCCGGTGACCACCCGGGCCACGGCGAAGAACACCTTCACGGCGGAGATCAAGCACCCGAAGCGGCAGCAGGCCGCCGAGGGCGTCGCGCTGCGGATCAGCGCGACCGACAGCGGTGGCAACACGGTCACCCAGACCATGCCCGAGGCGTACCGGCTGCGCTGAGGAACCGGCCACCGAGTGGAGGGAACCGGGGGTGACGGCCGGGGCGAGGCGACTCGCCCCGGCCGTTCGCCGTGCGACGGGACGCCACCGCGGCCGAACCGCCGGTCAGGGCTCCGACCAGGCGGTCTGGACGACCAGCGCGTCCTCCCGGCGGCGGACCAGGGTGCCCCGACCGGGCGGCATCGCCTGCGGCCGCAGCCCACCCAGGAGCGGGCCCTCCTCCCGGCTCCCCGACATGAGCAGTCCCGGGGAGTCCAACTCGCGCAGGCGTTGCAGCACGGGCTCGTAGAGCGCCCGCCCCGCGCCGCCGCAGCGCCGGGCCACGATCAGGTGCAACCCGATGTCGCGGGCGTGCGGCAGCAGGTCCAGCAGCGCCCCGAGCGGGTTGTTGCCGGCGGAGGCGACCAGGTCGTAGTCGTCCACCAGGAGGAAGAGGTCGGGCCCCGTCCACCAGTTGCGCGACCGGAGCTGCTCGGCGGTGACCTCCGGCCCGGGCAGCCGCGCCGCCATCGCCTGACGCACCGAGGCCAACGCCTCGGTGAGCACCTGCTGGGAGGGGGCGTACTCGACGAGGTGCTCGTCCGGGACCGCGCCGAGCAGGCTCCGCCGGTAGTCGACGACCATCAGCCGGGCCTGCGCCGGCGTACGCCGGGCGACGATCTGCCGGGCGACGAGCCGGAGCAGGTTGGTCTTGCCGCACTCGGCGTCACCGAAGACGATCAGGTGCGGCTCGCGGTCGACGTCGAGGCTGACCGGGGAGAGGGACGACTCGTCGACCGCGACGGGTATCCCGGACGCGGCCGGGTCGACGAGCGCGTCGAGCTGCTCCATCGTGAGCCGGCGCGGCAACAGGCGCACCGGCGGCGCGGGCGCACCGGGCCACGCCTGCGCGACGGCCGTCACCAGCTGCGTCGTCGCCGTGGCCAGGTCGTCCACGTCGTGTCCACCGTCGATGCGGGACAGCGCCGTGAGGAAGTGCAGCCGGCCGCGCAGCAGACCGCGGCCCGGCGTACGGGGCACGTTCGCGGCGGCACGCCGGCCGAACTCGGACTCGGCGGGGTCGCCGAGCCGCAGTTCCAGGCGGGTGCCGAGCAGGTCCCGCAGGGTCATCCGGAACTCCATCCAGCGGGCGCCCGTCAGCACCACGTGCACCCCGGAGCCCGACCCCCGCTGGGCGATGTCCGTGATCGCCTGCTCCAGCTCCTCGTACTCCTGGCGCAGCGTGGTCCAGCCGTCCACGACGAGGAAGACGTCCCCGAACGGGTCGTCGGCGAACTCCCCGGCGGCGCGGCGCGACCGGTAGTCCGCCATGGACTGCACGTCGTGCGTGGAGAAGCGGTGTTCCCGCGCGTCCAGGATCGCGGTCACCTCGGCGACGGTCCGCCGCACCGCCTCGGTGTCCCGCCGGGTGGCCACCCCGGAGACGTGGGGCAGCCCGTCGAGGGCCCGCAGGCCGCCGCCGCCGAGGTCGAGGCAGAAGAACTGGACCTCGCGTGGCGTGTGGGTCAGCGCCAGCGCCGTCACGAGGGCGCGCAGCATCGTGGTCTTGCCGGACAGGGGAGCACCCACCACGGCGACGTTCCCGCCGCTGCCGTCGAGTTCCAGCCACAACGGCTCCCGGGCGTGCCGCTCGGGCACGTCGACGACGCCGACGGGCACGCGCAGCGGCGCCCGCTCCTCCCGTATCGGCGTGAGGCCGCGGACCGGGTGCCGGTGCAGCGGGCCGAGGAGGTCGTCCAGGCTGGGCGGCTCGGCCAGCGGCGGCAGCCAGATCTGGTGCGCGGCGGGTTGCCGGCCCCGCAGCCGCTCGACCAGGATCTCCACGAGGCTGCGGCCGAGCAGCTCCGGCGGTGCCGCGTCGTCCGGGTCGGCGAGCGGCCCGGAGACGTACGCGGCCCGGAAGGCGTTCATCGTCGTGCCGGCCTTCAGGAAGCCGTGCCCGGGCGCGCGCGGCAACTCGTAGGCGTCCGGCACGCCGAGCACCATCCGGCTCTCCGTCGCCGAGAACGTCCGCAGGCCGATCCGGTACGACATGTGCGTGTCGAGCCCTCGCAGCCGTCCCTCCTCCAGTCGCTGCGTGGCGAGCAGGAGATGCACACCGAGGGAGCGGCCGACCCGGGCGATGTGCACGAAGACGTCGATGAACTCGGGCCGCGCGCTGAGCAGCTCGGAGAACTCGTCACAGGCGACCACCAGGCTGGGCAGCGGTGGCAGCGCGGCGCCGGCCTCCCGGGCGCGTTCGTAGTCGCGGCGGTTGGCGTGGTTGCCGGCGGCGCGCAGCAGCTCCTGACGGCGGATCATCTCCCCGTTCAGCGTGTCCGCGAGCCGGTCGATCAGGGTCAGGTCGTCGGCGAGGTTGGTGACCAGCGCGCTCACGTGGGGGAGCCCGGCGAACGGCCGGAACGTCGCCCCGCCCTTGAAGTCGATGAGGACGAGGTTGAGCTGGTCGGTGGAGTGCCGTGCGGCGAGCGCCACGACGATCGTCCGCAGGAGTTCGCTCTTGCCCGACCCGGTGGCGCCCACGAGCAGCCCGTGGGGCCCCATGCCCTCCTGGGCCGACTCCTTGAGGTCGAGCAGCACCGGCCGCCCCTGGTCGTCCAGTCCCACGGGCGCCGTGAGGTGGTCCGCGCCGGTGCCGGTGCGCCGCCCCTCGAACCGCCACAGCGCCGCCCGGTCGGGTACGCCGAGCACGAGGAGCGTCTCGTCGGGCCGGTCGGCCAGTGGGAGGGACCGGTCCCCGCCCGTCGCGGTGCCCGTGGAGGCCACCGACCAGGCCTGCACGATGGTCGACACCATGGTGCCGGTGTCCTCCGCCGGCTCGGTCTCCGGGTCCGTCTCGCCGTCGACCGTGCTCGCCGTCAGGTCGGGCAGCGCGATGCGGAAGGTCCGCCGGCCGTGGATGGCCCAGCCGGGCAGGTTCATCGGCAGGCGGGCGGCCTGGTCGGGGTTGACCAGCGACTCCTGCGGCTGCGACAGGCGGGTCTCGATCCGGGTCTGGGGCAGTTCCCGCAGCTCGTCCGGGATGACCCGCCAGCTCCGCTCGACGATGACGACGTGGATCCCGTAGCCGAGGCCCTTGTTGGCGAGGTCGACCACGCGGGACGTGAAGTCGGGCAGCAGGGTCGCGAAGTCCTGCCAGCGGTCGACGATCAGGAAGACGTCCGGGCACGGGCCGATGTCGAGGTCGGCCCGCCGGGCCCGCAGGCTGGTCGGCGACTCCAACTCGTGGCGGCGGAAGAGCTGCTTGCGGTCGAGGACGTCGCGTTCCAGGCGGTCGAGCAGCTTGCCGACCTCGTCGACCTCGTCGTCGCCGAGCACCGCGTGGACGTGCGGCAGGCGCCGCATCGGGCCGAGGCGGTTGCCGCCCGACTCCAGGCAGTGGATCGCCACCTCGTCGTCGGAGTGGGTGAGCGCGAGCGCGCCGATGATGGTCCGGAGCAGGGTGGTCTTTCCGGTCCCCGCCCGCCCCACGACGAGCAGGTGGCCGTCGGAGGAGGCCAGGTCCAGCCAGACCGGTTCGCCGCCCGGCTGGTCGATCCGCTGCACGCGCCCGACGGGGATCCTCAGCAGTCCCCGTCGCCGCCACTCGGTGGCCCGCAGCTTCACGTCCTCGGCCGGCTCCAGCGGGCCCAGCAGGTCGCCCAGGCGCGGTTCCCGCTGGTCGCGGTGCCGCCGGTGCCGCTGCTGCCCCTCCCGCGACAGGGCGATGTGTATCTCGTCGCTCGCGCTGCCGAAGTGGCACGGCGTCTGCGCCGAGCGCTTCGGCAGTTCGAGGTGCACGTACCGCCACAGGTCGTCCGGGGTGATCCGGCCGCGTCCGGAGATGTCGGCGGCGCCGGTGCTGAGGCCCTGGATGACGGTCTCGGTGAACGCGGAGCGCTGGCGCGGCGCGGTCTCGGACGCCGGCCGTCCGTCGTCGGCCCGCTCGACCGAGTTGGTGGCGGTGATGACGTAGCGCCCGTACCCGGTCTTCAGCTCACCGTCGATCGCGAGGTCGTCGGTGGTCTTCAGGCCCTGCCCCTCGAACGCGCCGCTGTAGCAGCAGTCGAGCAGGATGACCGAGCTGGCCGCGTCGCACTCGTCCAGCAGTTCCCGGATGAAGGAGGCGGAGATCGCGGTCGACGAGAGGTGGTCCACCTCGGTGTTCGCGACGGCGAGGTGCAGCCGGCCGCGCTTGCTGCTGCGGACGCCGTGGCCGGAGAAGTAGAGCAGGACGAGGTCCTCCGGACCGGCGGCCCGCAGCATCGCCTCCATGGCCCGCTCGATGGAGCTCTTCGACTCGTTCTCCAGCAGCAGCGTCTGGTCGAACGCGCCGATGTCCGCGTCCGCGAGGAGGCTGAGCAGGTCGCGGGCCTCCTCGCGGGGCGCGTAGAGGTCGGAGAGGGACTCGTCGATGTACCGGTCGTTGGCGATCAGCAGCGCCCGTCGTGCCCCCATCCTCAGCTCCCCGCGCGGGCGCTCCCGCCGTCGGGGGAGGCGGTGGGTAGGGCCGCGGTGGCGGGAGCGGCCGTCGACCCGGACTGGCCGAGCAGCTGCGCGAGCTGGTCGACGAGCTGCGCGTCCACCCGGGTCGCCCCCGTGACCACCAGCTCGTTGTCCCCGCTGCGCAGCCGGATCGAGCGCGCCTTGACCCGGTCGGCGTACGCGATGGCGATCTGCGCGATCGCCCGCATGGTGGTGGCCGAGAAGAGACCGCCGACCACCAGCATGCCCAGCTCCCACGCCTGCGGGGACTTCCCGTGCCCGTCGGCCGGACGCTGCGCGTGCGCGACCCGCAGGCCGCGGACGGTGCGCAGGTCGTCGGCGAGGCCGGACGCGAGCCCGTCCACGCGCTCGGCGGTAAGCGCCGGGCTCGGTTCGACGAGCAGGGTGAGTTCGGACACGGGCACCTCCGGCGGCAGGGGTGTCTACATTCAACACCACGGCGCCGCACACCCCGGCCCCGCCGGGCGTCCCGGGCTCAGGCGGATGCCAGGTCGGCGGGGAGAAGCTGCTCGGTGAGCAGACGGCGGACGCGCGCGGCGCGGTCGTCGGCCAGCCACCGGTCCAGCAGCTCCCAACCGTGGTGGTAGCCGAGGACGTACAGGTCCATGCCGGTCGCGCGCAGCGTCGCGAGCGCACCGGCGGTCTCCGCCTCGGAGAGCAGCGCCCATCGGCGGAGGTACGCGGCCACTTCCGCCTCGGGGCGGCCCTCGGCGGCCAGGTGGGCGGCGTTGGCCCAGACGCCGAACAGCACGTTCTGGACACGGTGGACCGTGGCGAAGTCGCTGCCGTCCGGGGCGATGCCCACCTCGGCGAGGACGTTGTCGGTGAGCCACGCCTGCGCCTCGTCACCGGGGAAGATGATCTCCTCGGCGTGCAGGCCGAGCCCCTCGCTGAGGACGAAGCTGGGGCTCAGCAGGAACCGGATCCGCTGTTCGAGGTGGCCCTGTTCCGCGGCGAGCCGGCGGTCCTTGAGCAGGGACTCCGCGATGTGCCCGGGGTGCCCCTCGTGCGCGACGACGTACAGCAGGTCGGCCAGGTTGAACGGCAGGTCAACGTTGACGTGCAGCGTCGCGCGCAGGCCGCCCTCGTACTCGCCGGCCGCGCGGTACCCCACGCCGGACTCCAGGCGGCAGCGCACCACCTCGCCCTCGGGCAGGGCGACGAGCCGGCTCGTGCGTCGCCGCGTCTCGGCCACGGCCCGGTCGAGCAGGGCCGGCAGCCGGTCGCGCTGCGCCGCCGGCAGGGTGTGCGCGGCCTGCCAGGCGTGCAGCCGGTCGGCCAGGGTGCCCGGGCCGGGCGGCAACGCCCTGTCGAGTCGGGCGTGGGCCTCGTCGAACACGTCCTCGGGCAGCGGTCGCGCGGCGATCCCCAGGCACTCGCGGGCGAACTGCGGCAGGGGCGGCCGCGGGCCGACGAGGCTGCGGGCGACGGCCCGCATGGCGCGTACGTGCGCCGCCAGGTACTCGGCGCGGCCGGCTGCGAACGGTACGTGCGCCAGCAGTTCGTCGGCGTCGTCGACCAGTCGGCGGACGGGTGGCTGCTCCTCGCGTTCCACCTCGACGCGCCACTGCGGTGGCCCCTGGTAGATGAGCACCGTCCCGGTGGCGCTCCCCGGCAGTCGCCGGTCGAGGCGGAGCGCGAGCAGTGCGTAGCGGCGCAGCCATTCCTGTGGTGTGACGGACATGCTTCCTCCCGGACCTCCGTTCGGCACTCGGGCGAAAGCTAGCTGTACGGTAATTCGTACGGTGTACGAAAGGAGTGCGTGCGATGCCCCGGCCGCGACCGTCGGCGATCTGGCTGCGGGAGGAGCCGGTCCGCAAGCCCCGGCTCTCCCGGGAACGCATCACGCGCGCCGCCGTGGAGCTGCTCGACGTCGAAGGTGTCGAGGGGCTGTCCATGCGGCGCCTCGCGGCCCGCCTCGACGCCGGCACCATGTCGCTCTACCAGTACGTCGGCAGCCGGGAGGACGTCCTCGACCTCGCCACCGACGAGGCCGTCGCCGAGATCGCGATCGACGACGTCGAGGGCCTGCCCTGGCGTGCGGCCGTCGGTCAGCAGATGGGTCGGGGCCGTCAGGTCATGCTCCGGCACCCCTGGCTGCCGACCCTGATGTCCACCCGTCCGCTCCTCGGCCCGCACGCGCTCGCCCGCTCCGAACTGGTCTACGCCCTGCTCCGCGGCGCCGGACTGGACGGGGCGCGGCTCACCGCCGCGGTCGGGGCCCTGACGTACTACGTCCAGGGCTACGCCGCCATGGAGAACACCTGGCGGGGCCTGCGTCACGAGCCGGCGGCCGAGGCGGACCTGCGCCGGCGGGCCCAGGAGCACCTCGACCGCGCCGCGGAGCGGCATCCGACCCTGGCCCGTCACGCCGATCTCGGCAACGACGACTTCGACGCGTCGTTCCAACTCGGACTCGACGTCCTCCTCGACGGCATCGAGGCGCAGCTCGGCCCGCGGTCCTGACCCGCGTCGTCCCCGGCGGTCACGCCTGGCCCGCACCGTCATGTGGGACGACTCTTGCTATGTCCTATCGGATAAGTAGACTTTCCGGCATGACGGAGTCGAGGGACCTGACCACTCGACGCCACGTGGACTTCGAGCGGACCTCCAGCAGCCTCTGTCGCTGCCGCTGACGGCCCTCCGCGCCTCCCACCCTCCACCTGCCCGGCCACCGGCGCGACGACGCGCCGGGGCCGACACGTCCCGCCTCCCCGTCGACCCGTCGCGCCCGCGCCGGCCGCCACGCCGACCGGCGCCGCGCCGCACCCTCCGGAGCCTTCCCATGCCCAGACTCAGACTCCTCGCCATCCTCCTGACCCTCACCGCGCTCGCCGGTTGCGCCGGCGGCGCGGCCGGCGCCGACGGCCGCCAGCAGTTCGTCCTCCGCGTCGGCATGACCTCGGTCACCGGCACCGTGCAGGGCAACCTCGGCTGGGCCGACGAGAAGGGACTCCTGCTCGACCGCCTCCGCCCGGTCGGGGTCACGCAGGTGCGCTTCTCGTTCTTCCAGTCCGGCGCCGACGTCAGCGCCGCGCTCCTCGCCGGGGCCGTCGACGTCGCCGTGACCGGTGACATGCCCGCGCTGCGCACCCGCGCCAGCGGCAACCCCACCCGACTGCTCGCGCTCACCACCGTGAACGCGGACACCTGGCTCATCGGCCGCAAGGGCGGCCCGACCGACATCCGGTCACTGGTCGGCAGGACGGTGACCGCGCCCGAGGGCACCATCCGCTACCGGGTCGCGTACGGGCTGCTGCACGCCGCCGGCCTCGACGACCGCATCGCGATCAGGAACGTGCCGACCCCCGAGTCGCTGGCCGGCCTGTCCAGCGGCGCCATCGACGCCACCGTGATCGGCGGTCCCCAGGCGTACGACCTGGAGCGCAAGGGCTTCGTCGTCATCGACAAGGCGTCGAACCACCCGCACCTGCTCAGCACCGAGCACAGCACCGCCCTGCAGTCCTTCCTCGACGCTCACCCCGGCTTCGACGAGGCGTGGGGGAGCGCCGTCGCGGCGATCAACCAGCACGTCCGCGACAACATCGCGGACTACTGGGCGTACGCCGCGAAGAAGGACGGGGTCGACGTCGCGCTGGAGGCCAAGGCGGAGCCGGCCGCGCACTTCAACGTCGAACCGTTCCCGGCCGAGGGCCTCGCGCAGGTCCGGGCCACGTACGACTTCCTGCGGGAGCAGCGGCTCATCGACGCCGAGTTCGACCTCGATGCCTGGCGGGTCACGCCATGACGGTCGTCCTCCCCACGAGCGCCCCGCCCGCCGCGGAGCCGGCGCTGCACGAACTCGCCCGCGCGCCGCGCCGCCGCGGCCGGGTGCTCCGCGTACCCCGCTGGCTGCGCGCGCTGTCCGGGCCGGCCTTGCTGATCGCGCTCTGGTGGCTGGCGTCGGCGACCGGCGTGCTGAACCCGCAGCTGTTCCCGCCGCCGGCCGCGGTGGCCGCCACCGCGGCCCGGCTCGCCGCCGACGGTGAACTCCAGACGCACGTGGGCGCATCGGTGTGGCGGGTGCTGCAGGGCACTGCCTACGGGGTGCTCGGTGGCGGGGCCGTCGCGGTGCTCGCCGGCCTGAGCCGCGTCGGTGCGGACGTCATCGACTCCACCATGCAGGTGGCCAAGGCGGTGCCGAACTTCGCGCTCACGCCCCTGCTCATCATGTGGATGGGCATCGACGAGGGGCCGAAGGTGCTGCTCATCGCCCTGGGCGTCGGCATCGCCATCTACATCAACACCTACAGCGCGATCCGCGGGGTGGACGCGCAACTCGTCGAGGCGGCGACCACGCTCGGCGTCGGCCGGGCCGCCATGGTGCTGCACGTGATCCTGCCCGGCGCGCTGCCCGGCTTCCTGGTGGGGCTGCGCCTCGCGCTGTCCAGCGCGTGGCTCAGCCTGATCTTCGCCGAGACGATCAACACCACCGAGGGCATCGGTTTCCTCATGGCCCGGGCGCAGACCCTGCTCCAGTTCGACCTGTCCGTGCTCGTGCTGCTGCTCTACGCGGTGATCGGCCTGCTGAGCTACGCCCTCGTGCGCTTCCTCGAGCGGCGCCTGCTCGGGTGGCGCCGCGGATTCGAGGGCGCATGAGCACGGCGGCGATCGACGTGCGGGGCGTACGCCGCCGCTTCGGCGCCCGCGCCGTCCTGGACGGCCTCGACCTCACCGTGGCGCCCGACGAGTTCGTGGCGATGCTCGGGCACAGCGGCTCGGGCAAGAGCACCCTGCTGCGCGCGCTGGCCGGGCTCGACCCGGACGTCGAGGGGTCGCTGCGGATCCGCCCGCGACGGTCGGTGGTCTTCCAGCAGCCCCGGCTGCTGCCGTGGAAGCGGGTCCTCGCGAACGTCACGTTCGGCCTCGGCGGGCCGCGGCCACGGGAACGCGCCCTGGCCGCGCTCGCCGAGGTCGGCCTGACCGGGCACGCCCGTGCCTGGCCGGTCACCCTCTCCGGCGGGGAGGCGCAGCGGGTGGCGCTGGCCCGCGCCCTCGTCCGGGAACCCGACGTGCTGCTGCTGGACGAGCCGTTCGGCGCGCTCGACGCGCTGACCCGCCTCCGGATGCACGTCCTGCTCCGGGACCTGTGCGCGCGGCACCGACCGGCCGTGCTGTTCGTGACCCACGACGTCGACGAGGCGTTGCTGCTGGCCGACCGGGTGGTGGTGCTCCGCGACGGCCGCATCTCGCTCGACCGGACCGTCGAGCTGCCCGCGCCCCGGCGGCGCACCGACACCGCGTTCGCCGCGCTGCGGACCGCGCTGCTGCGGGAACTCGGTGTCCCCGAGGAGATCGTGGAGGTGACGGCATGACGGCGCGGAACGTGCGCGACGCCGACGTGCTGGTCCTCGGCGGCGGTCCGGCGGGGGCCTGGGCCGCGTGGAGCGCCGCCAGCCACGGGGCGCGGGTGGTCCTGGCCGACAAGGGCTACCTGGGGTCGAGCGGCGCCACCGCGCCCGGCGGCAGCAACCTGCTCTACCTGCCACCGGACGCCGAGCTGCGCGAGCGCGCCGTGGCGAAACGGATGGCCGGCGGAGGGGAGCTGTCCGAGGCCCGCTGGATCCACCGCGTCCTCGACGGGGTGTACGAGAGCCTGGCCCTGGTCGAGCGGTGGGGTTACCCGTTCGTGCGGGACGAGCACGGTGAGCCGCTGCGCAACCACCTCCAGGGGCCGGAGTACATGCGGCTGATGCGCCGGGTGGTCCGGCGCGCCGGGGTGACCGTGCTCGACCAGTCGCCGGCGCTGGAACTGCTGGCCGACCGGCACGGCGTCGGCGGCGCGTGGGGCCTCGACCGGCTCACCGGCGCCGAGTGGGAGGTACGCGCCCCGGCCGTGGTGCTCGCCACCGGCGGCTGCGCGTTCCTCAGCAAGGGACTGGGCTGCAACGTGCTCACCGGCGACGGGCTGCTGATGGCCGCCGAGGCCGGCGCCGAGCTGTCCGGCATGGAGTTCAGCAACTCCTACGGCACCAGCGCCCGGTACAGCACCGTCACCCGTAACCGGCTGCTGTCGATGGCCACCATCACGGCCGCCGACGGCACGGTCCTCTACGCCGGCGACGGCGTGCTGCCCCGGGACGCCATCGCCCGGGCACTGCTGGACGGCCCCGTCCACGCCGTCCTCGACCGGGCGGACACCGCCGAGAAGCGGGCGCTGCTGCGGACCTCGCACGCCGTGTTCTTCCTGCCCTACGACCGGCGCGGGATCGACCCGTTCACCCAGCCGTTCCCGATCACCATGCGGTTCGAGGGCACCGTGCGGGGCACCGGCGGGATCCGGCTCGTCGGCGACGGCTGCGAGACGTCCGTGCCCGGCCTCTACGCGGCCGGCGACGCGGCCTCCCGCGAGCGCAGCCACGGGGGACAGAGCGGCGGGGGAGCGTACAACGCCTCCTGGGCCATCTGCTCCGGGCGGTGGTCCGGAGCCGCCGCCGCCCGCTACGCGGCCACGGCCGGTTCCCGGGCGCGGCGTCTGGCGCCGGTCGGCGCCGCGGGCCTCCGCTCCGGGTCGCCCGACACGATCGACACGGCGTCGGTGGTCGCGGCCGTCCAGCGCGAGACGCTGCCCCTGGAGGTCAGCCACTTCCGCTCCGTCACCCGGCTGCGCCGCGCGCTGGCCGCCGTCGACGACCTGTGGCCCGCCGTGCTCCAGCGCCCGGCGCCCGGCGTACGGGGACGGGTGCGGTCCCGCGAGACCGCCGCGATGGTGGCCACCGCCCGGTGGATGCACACGGCCTCGCTGGCGCGCACCGAGACCAGGGGCATGCACCGGCTCGCCGAACACCCGGCGCCCGACCCGGCCCAGCGGCACCGGTTGGTGCTCACCGGCCTGGACCGGGTGTCCGTACGCACCGAGGAGGTACCCGCGTGATCGAACTCGTCAGCGACAGCCGCTGCACCGGCTGCGGCATCTGCGTGAAGGTGTGCCCCACCAACGTCTTCGACGGCGCCGTGGGTGAGGTGCCCGTGATCGCCCGGCAGGGCGACTGCCAGACCTGCTTCATGTGCGAGGCGTACTGCCCGGCCGACGCCCTGTACGTCTCACCGCTCGCCGACGAGACCGAACACGTCGACGAGGACGCGCTGGCCGAGGCGGGACTGCTCGGCAGCTGGCGGTCCCGGCTGGGCTGGCACAAGGGCCAGACCCGGCTCGCCGCCATCGACACCACCCCGTTCCTGCACCGCGTCGAACCCGTCCGGCTGGACGGCTGAACACCAGGAGGACACCCATGCCACCGGTCAACTCGTCACTCGTCGCGCTGGGCACCCCGCTGCCCGCGTTCGAGCTGCCCGACCTGGACGGGAAACCGGTCAGCTCGACGGACCTCGCCGGTCCCGCGCTGCTGGTCGCGTTCCTGTCCAACCACTGCCCGTACGTCCGGCACATCGAGCGGCGCTTGGCCGCGGTGACCGCCGACCTCGCCGGCCGCGGCCTGTCCGTCGTCGGCGTCGCCAGCAACGACACGGGCATCGCGCCGGACGACGACGTCGACGGCCTGCGGGAGCAGGTGGAGCGGGCGGGCTTCACCTTCCCGTACCTCGTCGACACCACCCAGCGGACCGCGCGGGACTTCCGCGCCGCGTGCACACCGGACCTGTTCCTCTACGACGGGCAGCGGAGGCTGGCCTACCGTGGCGCGTTCGACGCGGCGCGGCCCGGCAACGACGTCCCGGTCACCGGCGACCTCCTCGTGTCGGCGGTCGACCTCGTGCTCTCCGGCCGCGACGTGCCCGAGCCGCACACGCCGAGCCTGGGGTGCGGCATCAAGTGGTCACCGGACAACGAACCCGGCGTCGTCGTCCACTGACGACCCGGCGGTCGGGGCCGTTCGGGCGCGTCCGAACGGCCCCTCAACCGGCCAGCGCCGACGGCCGTGCCCCCGGCGCGTCGTCGAAGTCGTCGCGTGCCCGCAGCACCTCGCCGAGGTGGTCGCGGGCCCAGCCCCGGACGTGCGCGATGACGTCGAGCAGGGTGCGACCGAGCGCGGTGAGCTCGTACTCGACGCCGCCGTCGGGACCGCCGACCGGGCGTCGCCGCAGCAGCCCGTCGCGCTCCATCGCCGTCAGGGTCTCGGCGAGCACCTTCGCGCTGATCGGACGCAGGTGGCGGCGGAGCACCCCGAACCGCCGGGGGCCCGCCTCCAGGCAGAGCACGATCATCGCCGTCCACCGGCCGCCGATCCGGATCGGGAACGCGCTCATCGGGCAGGCCGGGTCGAACGCCGGCAACGGCGCATCGGTCCTGGTCACCGATCCAGCGTACGTGGTTACGTTGCGGTTACCGCCCCGGTGGCCTCTACCGTCACGCCCATGCCCAGTACTCCTGACCAGCTCCCCAAGCAGGTGGCCGTCCTCGGTGCGGGCGGCCGTGTCGGCCGCGCCGTCACGGCCGCGCTGCTCGCGGGGGAGCACCACGTGACCGCCGTCGTCCGCGATCCGGGCCGGTACGACCCGCCCCCGCACCCGAGGCTGCGCGTCGTCCGGGGCGACGCCCGGCAGCCGGCGCCGCTCGCCCCGGTCCTGCGGACGACGGAGGCGCTCGTGCTGGCCGTCACCCCGTTCACCGCGCCCCCACCGTCGTTCGACGGCTTCGACCCCGACTACTACGCCGCCATCGTGGCCGGCCTGGCGGACGCCTGGGACCACCCGCACCGGCGGCTGGTGGCCGTCGGCCTGACCGCCACGCTGCGGCTCGACTCCGGTGGCGCCGTCATGGACGATCCCGACCTGTTCCCGCCCGCGCTCACCCCGTACGCCGAGGCGCACGCGCGGCAGCTGCCGGCGCTGTCGGCCACGACGCTCGACTGGGCGGTCCTGGCCCCGCCCGGCGGCTTCGGGACCGACCCGGACCCGCGCCGGCCGTACCGGCTGCTGCGGGAACCGCTCAGCCGGACGCAGGTGATGGCGGCGCTGTCCCACGGCACGTACGCCCGGGCGGTCGTCGCCGAGGTGGAGCGGCCGACCGTCCGGCGGGAACGGGTCGCGGTCGTACCCGGGTGACCCGCGAGGGTTCGCGGCCGTCGCGGGCCGATGGTATGAATGCACCGTGGCGTCGTCGCAGAACGAGGACCCGATGGGCAGCGTGCGCGCGCTGGTCGAGGACGCGCTGCCGGGCCTCGTGCCGGGAGCCCGCGTCGCGCCGGCCGGCGACGAGATCGTCGTCCCGGTGCCGGGCGGCCGGGCACGGGTGTCCCTGGCCCCGCTGCTGCGCGCCTGTCAGGACCAGCCCCGCCCGACGTGGCCCGACCTGGTGGCCGACTGGATCGCGGCGGTCCGCCGGGAACTGCCGGACCGGGTCACGGCGGAGCTCGGCGCGGTCGACCTCGACGAGCTCCGCCTGCGCCTCACCCCGGCGGCCACGCGCACCGACGGCTACTTCACCATGCCGTACGGCGCGCACTTCACGGCCGTGCTCGTCGTCAACCGACCCGGCCGGCTGGACATGCTGACCGTCGCGCAGGTGGCGCAACTGGGACACGACCCCGAGGAGCTGGTACGCCTCGCCGTGCGGCAGACCGTGCGGCACGAGCTGGCCACCCTCGACGTGCGCGACCACGAGCTGCCCACCGGCGCCTCGGTCCGCCTGCTCGCCGCGGACGGCAACCCCTTCGTCACGACGGCCCTCATGTCGGTCAGGCGGTTCCTCCCCGACGACGCCGAGTACGGGGCGCTGGTGGCCGCGCCGCGGTACAGCGCCGTCCTGCTGCACGCGGTGGACGCCGAGGTGGAGAAGACGATCGCGGCGCTGCGGCACCTGACGACGTCCATGTTCACGGCGGCCACCGACCCGTGCACCGACGAGATCTTCTGGTGGTACGACGGCGAGTTCCACCCGCTGCGCGTCGTGGCGGGGGAGGCCGGAGGCGGTGAGGTGAGGGTGCCGCAGGCGCTGGCCCCCGTGGTGGCGCGGTTGACCGGCGGCCGCTGAGCATCCCGGGGGCCGGGCGGGCTGTCCCGCCACCTCCCGCGGGCACGGCCAGGTCGTCGCCGGGGCGGTGTCCGGGGCGGGCGGCCTACGCGGCCAGCACCGTGTCGAGCTTCTGCGCGGTGAGGGCCCGGTCCCGTTCCTCGGCGAGGAACCGCAACGCCGCGTCGCGCTCCCCCTCGTGCCACGCCTGCGCGAGCCGCTCGTAGAAACCGGCCTGCTCGGTCAACTGGCGGGCGCCCTTGCCGGACGTCCCACGGGCCCGCTCGTGGCACAGGTCGGCGAGCTGGGTCGCGGGCTCGACGGGAGACGCGGCGCCGGTGACGACCCGCCATCCGGGCAGCTGGTGCCAGTGGGTACGGCGGCGGCGCGGCTCCTGGGCGTAGTCGCGCTCGGCCACCTGGGCGAGACGGTCGGCCGGCCAGCTGTCGATCTTCTCCAGGCCGGCGTCCAGCACGAACCGCCGCGTCTGGTCGGCCGCCGCGTCGGATGCCAGGTCCACCGTGCGCGGCCCGGATCCGGCCTCGTCCATGCGGATGCCGTAGGTCATGATCCAGCTGGTGAAGGGCATGACGAGCGGCTGCACCGCGGCGGACACCCAGCCCTCGGGCCGCGTGGGGGAACCGGCGTAGCCGATCCAGGCCACCGTCCAGTCGACCGGCTCCCGGACCAGCACCGTGCCGAGGCCGCCGCCCCGGACGGACCACTCGCCGGGCAGCTCGGGCCGCAGCTCGGACAGGATCTGACGCCACCGTCGCGCCTTGTCAGCAGAGGACATGCGTACCTCTCGTCACGTGCGGGCCGCCGGCGGTCAGTCTACGCTCAGCGGCCGCTGCGTCGGCCGGATCTCCTCGGGCGGCCGGCCCAGGTCGAGCTTGTCCTGCACCTTGTTGGCCCAGCCCGGTTCGATGCCGGTCTTCAGGCCGGTCTTGAGGTCGTAGGCGTGTGCCACCTCCCAGTCGAGGTCACCGGTCGCGGCGTCCTCGTACTGGCGCTCGAGGATGACGTCCGGCCGGAAGTCCTGGTCCTTCTGCCGCGACGTCTCCACGCCCTGGGCGTCGTAACCGACCTCGGTCCGCAGCCGGAATCCCGTCTCCGGGGGCAGCATGTTCTGCGCCTCGGCGTCGATGCTCCGGGCGAAGTGCGTGTGCGCCTCGGTGCCCAGCGCCGTCCGTTCCAGGATCAGGTCGACCGTCTCCTCCGGGTAGCCCCGCTCCAGCAGCTTCTCGCGCCGTCGCTGGTAGCCCTCCTGCGCGAGGATCGCGTCCTTGTTCTGGTCGACGTGGTCCCACGCGTCGTCGGCCATCTGCTGGAGCTTCGGGGCGATCTGGTTGCGGGCCTTCTCGATCTCGGCCACGGTCTGCTCGTCGTGCTTGCCCAGCTTCGGGTCGTTGCGCGGCGGCTGGGCGGACTCCCCGCCGGGGCGGCCCCTGGTCGCCGCGTCGGCGATGGCCTCGTGACCCTCGGCGATGGTGGCCGTGGGTCGGCCGTGGCCGTCCCGCGGGCGGGGGACGCCGCCGTCGGCGCCGTCACCACCATCACCGGCGTCGCCGTGCGGTCCCTTGGGTCTCGTCACGGTCGGCCCCGGCTCAGCCGTTGATGAGCTTCGACAGGTTGGTGAGGCTGGTGACGAGCGCGGTGGTGTAGCTCAGGATCCGGCCCGCCCACTTGACCACGGCGGCGATGATCTGCGCGGCGACGACCGGGATCGTGACCACGAAGATCGCCTCGACCGCCCACACGATCACGCGCGCGACCAGGTCCGCGATCAGGTCGCGGACGATGTCGCGGGTGAAGGAGACCAGGTTGCCCGCGGCCTGGGTGGCGGCAGCCATCGCGGCCGACGTGCCGCCGAGGCCCGCGATCGCGTCGACGTTGTTCCTCATCAACGACTGGTACGCCTCGGCGGCGTGCCCCCGCCAGTCCGGGAGGTCCCCGGCCAGGTGGGTCTGCAGGTCGGCCGCCATCTGCTTCAGGTGCCCGGCCATGTTGTCCCACGTCGCCGCGTGCGACGCCACCACGTCGGGCATGCCGGTCAGCCAGTCGAGCATCTCCCGCAACGGCTCGAAGTACTCCATGGCCCAGCCGAGCCCGTTGGCGAGCAGCGCGCTGAACGGGTCCAGCACGGTGGCGACGACGTCCAGACCGAGGGACGCCCCGGCGAGCAGGTCGTCGACCCACCCCTCGCTGCGGATCGCGTCGACGAGACCCTCGACGCCGTCGGCCAGCGACGACCCCGTCCACACCTCCCGCGTGGAGTGGACGGGCGCGACCAGCGACATGTCCGTCATGCGCGCAACCGCCGTCCGATGGCGCTCATCGAACTCGCCGCGTCGCTGTCGACCCCGTCGTAGCTGTCGGCGTTGCGGCGCAGGCCGTCCGCGACCATCCGCAGGTTCTCGTCCACGTACGCGACCAGCTCGTCCTGGCGCACGTGCCGGCTCTCCAGGATCCCGGCGATCCAGCCGCAGAGCTGCCCGTACGCCTGGTCGTCCTGCGTGATGTGCGCGCTCGCGCCGCGGATCGCCTCGAACCGCGACCGCAGTGCCTCGATGTGCGCGGCGTGCGCGCGGATCTGCTCGGGGTCGGCCGCCCATCCGTCGGTGATCGTCCTCACCCCCGCCAGCCGTGGCCGTCGTACGGCTCGCGCTCGTCGGGCTCCGGGTCGGGGAGCAGCCGGCGGTGCACCCGCTCGGCGATCGCCCGTGCCGCGGCCGACTCCGTCCCCACGGTCTCGGCGATGATCTGCTGCGACCGGTCCGCCAGCTCGCCCTTGGCGCGCCGGAGCGTGTCCATGATCGTGCGGGCGAGGACGTCGGGCGGGACGCGCTGCGCGTGGCGGCCCAACCGCAGGTCCAGCAGGGCGCCCGTGGAGTCGACCGTCACCTCGGCGAGGCCGTTCTCGTCCTGGACGGTGACCCGCAGCTCCTGGAGGCGGTCGCTCATCGCCTTCGTGTCGGCGGCGAGCTTGTCGATGCGGCCCTTCCAGGCACGCATCTGCTCCATGGCGCCGCCCGGATCAAGGACACCACCGCCCACGGCCGCGCTCTCCATGTGCCTCCCCCGAGATGCCACGGAACCTGTGGAGGCCGCCGCGGCTGCCAGCACTACACGAAGTGGCGTCGATTGTAGACCAGACATTCACGCCCGTGGACGCCCCGACGTGGGCGACCGCCCCCTCTTGGCGGGAAGCCGTCACCGCCCTAGGATCAGTGCAATGGCACACCGTACTGCCGGGTCCGCTGGCGTCCGGCGGCCCGGACCGGGCCTGTGCGAGCAGATCGAGAGCGGCCGCCGGCCACGGCGGGAAGGGTGCCGATGACCGTCGTCGCGACGTACACGATCCCCGGCATGCGGGTCCGCGAGCACGTCGTCGGGGTGCCGCTGGACTGGTCCGACCCGGCGCGCGGCAGCATCGAGGTCTTCGCCCGGGAGATCGTCGACCCCGTGCGGGCGGGGGAGGACCTGCCCTGCCTGGCCTACCTCCAGGGCGGGCCCGGCGGGAAGGGGCCCCGACCGCTGGCCCGCACCGGCTGGCTCGACCGGGCGCTGCGCGACCACCGCGTCGTCCTGGTCGACCAGCGCGGCACCGGCCGCAGCACCCGCGTCGACGGCCGCCGCATGCGCGCGTTCGCCACCGCCGAGGAGGCGGCCGACTTCCTCGCCTGCTTCCGCGCCGACGCGATCGTCGCCGACCACGAGCACCTGCGGAAGACCGTCTTCGGCGGCCGGCGCTGGTCCACCCTCGGCCAGTCGTACGGCGGGTTCATCACGCTGACGTACCTCTCGACGGCCCCGGAGGGCCTGAGCGCCTGCTACGTCACCGGCGGCCTGCCCGGCCTCGACCCGTCCGCCGCGGAGGTCTACCGGCGCACCTACCCGCGGGTGGAGGCGAAGAACCGGGCGTTCCAGCGGCGGTACCCGCACCAGGTCGCGCAGGTGGACCGGATCGCCGACCGGCTGGCCGGGGGCGACGTCCGGCTGCCCGACGGCGACGTCCTCACCGTCCGGCGGTTCCAGTCGCTCGGCCTCGACCTCGGCATGGCGCCCGGCGCCGAGCGCCTGCACTGGCTCGTCGACGAGGCGTTCTGCGGGGACGAACTGTCCGCGACGTTCCTGCACGAGGTGCTGGCCCGCACGTCCTACGCCGACAACCCGCTGTTCGCGGCGCTGCACGAGAGCATCTACGGGCACGGCCCCGGCGCCACCGGGTGGGCGGCCCAGGCGGAGCGGGACCGCCACCCGCAGTTCGCCGAGGACGCCCGGCCCCTGCTGTTCACCGGCGAGATGATCTACCCCTGGATGTTCCGGGAGATCGCCGGACTGCGTCCGTTCCACGGCGCCGTCGAGGTGCTCGCCGCCCGCGAGGAGTGGCCGCCGCTCTACGACCTCGACCGGCTGGCCGCCAACGAGGTCCCGGTGGCCGCCGCCGTCTACCACGACGACATGTACGTCGACGCGGGCCTGCAACTCGACACCGCCGCCCGCGTCGGCAACGTCCGGACCTGGATCACCAACGAGTACGAGCACGACGGCGTCCGGCAGGACGAGCGGGTGTTCACCCGGCTGGTCGAGATGATCCGCGAGACGGGAGGAGGCGCGACCGACGCCTGACGAGGCGACCACCATCCCTGTCCCCACCCCCGCGAGGAGTTCCCGCATGTCCACCCCCGAACGGCCGTGGCGCGGCGTGCACGTCGCCACGGCGCTGCCCTTCCACGACGACCTGTCCGTCGACCACGACGCGTACGCCGAGCACGTCCGGTTCCTCGCCGACGGCGGGTGCGACGGCGTGACGCCCAACGGGTCGCTCGGCGAGTACCAGACGCTGACGCCGCAGGAGCGGGCGCGCGTGGTCGAGACCGCCGTCCAGGCGGCCCCCGCCGGATTCGGCGTGATGCCCGGCGTGGCCGCCTACGGCGCCATCGAGGCGCGCCGCTGGGCCGAGCAGGCCGCCGAGGCCGGCGCCACCTCCGTCCTGCTGCTGCCGCCGAACGCGTACCGGGCGGACCGGCAGGCGGTCGTCGCGCACTATCGCGAGGTCGCGCGGGTCGGCCTGCCGGTCGTCGCCTACAACAACCCGATCGACACCAAGGTCGACCTCACCCCGGACCTGCTCGCCGAACTGTTCCACGAGGGACTGGTCGTCGCGGTCAAGGAGTTCAGCGGCGACGTCCGCCGGGCGTACGAGATCGCCGAGCGGGCGCCCGGCCTCGACCTGCTGGTCGGCGCCGACGACGTGCTGCTCGAACTGGGCCTCGCCGGGGCCGTGGGCTGGATCGCCGGCTACCCGAACGCGATCCCGGAGAGCACCGTGCGGCTCTACCGGCTGGCCACCTCGGGCGACGCCGCCGACATCGCCGAGGCGCTGCCGATCTACCGGGACCTGCACCCGCTGCTGCGCTGGGACTCCAAGACCGAGTTCGTGCAGTCGATCAAGCTGTCGATGGACGTGGCCGGTCGCCGGGGCGGCGCCTGCCGTCCACCCCGCCTGCCACTCGCGCCCGAGCTGGCCGCGCGGATCACCGCCGACACCGAAGCGGTCCTCGCCAAGGGCTACAAGTGAGGTCCCGCCACACGTTCCACGTCGTCGACTCGCACACGGAGGGCATGCCCACCCGGGTCGTCGTCGGCGGCGTGGGCACGATCCCGGGGGCGACCATGGCCGAGCGCCGGCTGTGGTTCGCGGCGAACCGCGACGACGTCCGTACGCTGCTCATGTACGAACCCCGGGGCCACGCGGCGATGAGCGGCGCGATCCTGCAGCCGCCGACCCGTCCCGACGCCGACTACGGCGTGCTCTTCATCGAGGTCTCCGGCCTGCTGCCGATGTGCGGCCACGGCACGATCGGCGTCGCGACGGTGCTCGTCGAGACCGGGATGGTGCCCGTCGTCGAGCCGGTGACCACGATCCGCCTCGACACGCCCGCCGGCCTGGTCGTCGCGTCCGTGGCCGTCCGCGACGGCGCGGCCGAGTCGGTCACCATCGAGAACGTCCCGTCGTTCGTGCACGCGCTCGACCGGACGGTCGAGGTGCCGGGCTTCGGCACGGTCGGGTACGACATGGCCTTCGGCGGGAACTTCTACGCGATCGTCGACCTCGCGGAGCTGGGGCTGCCGTTCGACCGGTCCCGCGCCGACGACCTGTTGCGCGCCGGCCTGGCCGTCATGGACGCCGTGAACGAGCAGGACCGGCCGGTGCACCCCGAACGCGATGACATCGACGGCTGCCACCACGTCTACCTCGCGGCGCCCGGCTCGACCGCCCGGCTGTCACGGCACGCCATGGTCATCCACCCCGGATGGTTCGACCGTTCCCCCTGCGGCACCGGCACCAGCGCCCGGATGGCGCAACTGCACGCGCGGGGCGAACTGGCCGTCGGCGCCGACTTCCTGAACGAGTCGTTCATCGGCACCCGCTTCACCGGCCGGCTGCTGGGCGAGACCACGGTCGGATCGCGCCCGGCCGTCCTGCCGTCGATCACCGGTCGGGCGTGGGTCACCGCCACGGCGCAGTTCCACCTCGACCCCACCGACCCGTTCCCGGCGGGGTTCCGGCTGTGAGTCCGGTGCCCGTCCCCGACCTTCCCGGCGTCGGCCGCCGGGAGAACCTCCGCGACCGCATCCGCGACGCCCTGCGGGCGGCGATCATCTCCGGCAAGCTGGAGCCCGGCGTCGTCTACTCGGCCCCGGCGCTGGCCGCGCAGCTCGGCGTGTCACCCACCCCGGTCCGCGAGGCCATGCTCGACCTCGTGAAGGGCGGCCTGGTCGTACCCCAGCCGAACAAGGGCTTCCGGGTCACCGAGCTGTCCGAGCAGGACCTCGACGACGTCGCCGCCGTGCGGCTGCTCATCGAGCCGCCGACCGTCCGCGACGTCGTGGCGGTCATCCCGGCCGAGGACCTCCCCGAACTGCGGAGGATGGCGCGGGCGATCGTCGACGCGGTCGAGTGCGGCGACCTGGTGGCCTACATCGAGGCTGATCACGTGTTCCACCTGACCCTGCTCGGGTACCGCGGCAACCGCTACCTCGTGGACGTCGTGGCCGACCTGCGGTCGAAGACGCGCCTGCTCGGGCTGACACCGCTACTGCGCAGCGGCCGGCTGATCCGCTCGGCCGCCGAGCACCACGAACTCCTGGACCTCGTCGAGGCCCGCGACGCCGACGGTGCCGAGCTGCTGATGCGCCGGCACATCGGCCACGTGCGGGGCCTGTGGGCCGGCGGCGCCGAGGAACGTCCGTGACCGCCGACCTCGTCGTCGTCGGCGCGGGCGTGGTGGGCGCGGCCAGCGCGTACTTCGCCACGCTGGCCGGGCTGCGGGTGGTCGTCGTCGAGCGCGGCGCGGTGGCCGGCGGCACCTCCAGCGCCGGGGAGGGCAACGTGCTGGTCTCGGACAAGGAGGCCGGCCCGGAGCTGGACCTGGCGCTGTACTCGCAGCGGGTCTGGCGGGAGGACCTGGCCGAGCACGGTGACCGGTGGGAGTTCGAGTCCAAGGGCGGGCTCGTGGTCGCCGCGTCGGCCGAGGGCGTCGCGTCGCTGCGCGAGCTCACTGCCCACCAGCGCGCCTGCGGCGTCGACGCGCGCGACCTCGGCCACGCCGAGCTGCGCGACTACGAACCCCACCTCTCGCCCCACCTCGCCGGGGGCGCCTTCTACCCGCAGGACGCCCAGGTCCAGCCGATGCTGGTCGCCGCCCACCTGCTGCGGCTGGCCCGCGAACGCGGCGCCCAGGTGCGTACGCACACCGAGGTGACCGGGTTCCTCCGCGCCGGCGCCCGCGTGACCGGAGTGCGGACGCCCGCCGGTGACGTCCCCGCCGGCGCGGTGCTCAACGCCGCCGGCACCTGGGCCGGGGACGTCGCCGGACTCGCCGGGGTGCGCGTCCCCGTGCTGCCCCGGCGCGGTTTCATCCTGGTCACCCAACCGATGCCGCCCGGGACGATCCGCCACAAGGTGTACGCCGCCGAGTACGTCGGTGACGTCGCCAGCTCCGACGCGGCCCTGCAGACCTCGCCCGTCGTCGAGGGGACGGCCGCCGGGACCATCCTCATCGGCGCGTCCCGCGAGCGGGTGGGCTTCGACCGGACCGTGTCGACCGCCGCCATCGGCGCCCTCGCGGCCCGGGCGATCGCGCTGTTCCCGATGCTACGGACGGTCCGGGCCATGCGCACGTACCTCGGCTTCCGCCCCTACTGCCCCGACCACCTGCCGGTCATCGGCCCCGACGCCCGCGCACCCGGGCTCTGGCACGCCTGCGGGCACGAGGGCGCCGGCGTCGGGCTGTCCGCCGGCACCGGCAAGCTCGTCGCCCAGGCGCTCGTGGGCGGACGCACGGACCTGGATCTCGCCCCGTTCGCGCCGGAACGGTTCGCCGAGGAGGACCTCCCGTGACATACCGGATGACCTTCCGCGGCGCCGTCGTGCCGGCCGAGCCCGGGCAGAGCGTCGCCGCCGCCCTGGTGGCCGCGGGCGTCACCGACTGGCGTACGACCCGCCGGGGCGGCCGCCCCCGCGGCCTGTTCTGCGGCATCGGCATCTGCTTCGACTGCCTCATCACCGTCGACGGGGTGCCGGACCAGCGCGCCTGCCTCGTGGCCGCCGCCGACGGCCTGCGGCTCGGCGACGCCCCACCCGACGCGGGCGACGCGCGTCCCGGCCCCGGCGGCGCTCTGCCCGACGCCGGTGGCGCCGACGAGCCGGGGAGGGACGATGCCGCCCGTGCATGACGTCGCCGTGGTCGGCGCGGGCCCCGCCGGTCTCGCCGCCGCCGTCGAGGCCGCCGCGTCGGGACTCGCCGTCGCCCTGGTCGACACCGCCGCCCAGCCCGGCGGCCAGTACTGGCGGCACTACGACGAGACCCACGCCCGCCCCGCCGACCGCGCCGGCCACCACGGCTGGCGGACCTTCACCGCCCTGCGGGAGCGCCTGGACGCCCTGCGCGCCGCCGGCCGGATCCGCTACCTGCCGGGCCACCAGGTCTGGCTCGTCACCCGGAGCGCGGACGGCGAGTTCGACCTGCGACTGACCGCCACCACCGCCACCGCGTCCGTCGCGGCGCGCAGCATCGTGGCGCGGGCGCTGATCCTGTGCCCCGGCGGGCACGACCGGCAACTGCCCGTGCCCGGCTGGGAGCTGCCCGGCGTCCTCACCGCCGGGGGAGTGCAGGCCCTGCTCACCGGGCACCGCACGCCGGCCGGGCGACGCGCCGTCGTCGCCGGCACCGGTCCGTTCCTGCTGTCCGTGGCCACCGGCCTCGCGGAGGCGGGGGTGACCGTGGCGGCCGTCGCGGAGGCCAACGGGGTGGGGGGCTGGCTGCGCGACCCCCTCGGCGCGCTGTCCGCGCCGGGCAAGGGCGTCGAGGCGGCGCGGTACGCGGCGCTCATGGCCCGGCACCGCATCCCGTACCGGACGAGGACGGTGGTCCGGGAAATCCTCGGCCGCGACCGGGTGGAGGCGGTCCGGCTCGCCCGCGTGGACCGGGACGGCCGGGCCACCGGGCCGGACGAGGAGGTCGCCGTCGACCTCGTGGCCCTCGGGTGGGGCTTCACCCCCGCGCTCGAACTGCCGCTCATGCTCGGCGCCGCGACCGCCAGGGACGTCGACGGGTCGCTCGTCGTGGTGGCCGACGACCTCCAGCGCAGCAGCGTCGACGGGCTGTACGTGGCCGGTGAGGCGACCGGTGTGGGAGGCGCCGCGCTGGCCGTCGCCGAGGGCCGGCTGGCCGCGCTCGCCCTCGCCGCCGACCGGGGCCGCCCCGCCGACCCGGCGCGCACGCGCCGGCTGCGGGGCCGCGTCCGGCGGGGTCGCCGCTTCGCCGCCGCCATGCACCGGGCCTGTCCCGCGCCGCCCGGATGGTCCGACCGGCTACCCGACACGACGGTGGTGTGCCGGTGCGAGGAGGTCTCGTACGGTGACCTGCGCCGCGCGTACGACGACCTCGGCGCCACCGACGCGCGCACGCTGAAGATGCTGGCGCGGCCGGGCATGGGCTGGTGCCAGGGACGGGTGTGCGGCTACGCCACCGCCGCGATCGCGGCCCGGTGGGGCGGGCGGGCGACCACGGTGGACGACCTGCGTCCACTGGCCACCCGCAGCCTCGCCGTGCCGGTGCCGTTGGAGGAGATCGCCGCGCTCGCGGGGGAGCCCGCCGGTGCGACGGAGGAGGAGGGAGGAGACGGTGAGTGACGTGCTGAGCATCGACCCGCGTACCGGGACGGTCCGGGGACGCGTGGCGACGGAGGCGACAGCGGAGGACGTCGACCGTGCGGTGCGGGCCGCCGCGGCGGCCGGCGCGGCGCTGCGGGACCGGGCCCGCCGGGCGGACCTTCTGCGCACCGCCGCCACGCTGCTGGAGAAGAGCGGCGAGGAGATCGTCGCGACGGCCGACGCGGAGTCGGCGCTCGGGTCGGTGCGGCTCACCGGCGAGCTGGCGCGCACCTGCTACCAGCTGCGGGCGTTCGCCGACGTGGTGGACTCCGGCGCGTACCTGGACGTGGTCGTCGACCACGCCGACCCGTCGGCCGTGCCCGCGCCGCGTCCGGACCTGCGCCGCCTCAACGTGCCGCTGGGCGTGGTGGCCGTCTTCGCGGCGAGCAACTTCCCCCTGGCCTTCAGCGTGCCGGGTGGCGACACCGCGAGCGCGCTGGCCGCGGGGTGCCCCGTGGTGGTCAAGGCCCACCCCGACCACCCGGCCACCTCCGTCCTGTGCGCACGGATCCTCCGCGCCGCGGCCGCCGAGGTGGGGCTGCCCGAGGACGTCGTCCAACTCGTCCACGGCTTCGACGCGGGCCCGGAACTCGTCCGCCACCCGCTGACCGCCGCCGTGGGGTTCACCGGCTCGGTACGCGGCGGCCGTGCCCTGTTCGACATCGCGTCCTCCCGGCCGCGGCCGATCCCGTTCCACGGCGAGCTGGGCAGCCTCAACCCCGTGGTGGTCACCGAGCGGGCGGCCGAGACCAGGGCGGACGAGATCGGCACGGGGCTCGCCGCCTCGTACACGCTCGGCATGGGCCAGTTCTGCGTCAAGCCGGGTCTCGTCCTCGTCCCGGCCGGCCCGGCGGGCGACGCGGTCGTCCGGGCGGTCGCCACGGCCGAGGTGCCGTCCGGGCCGATGCTCGACGCGCGCATGCGGGAGGCGTTCCTCGCCGGGGTGCGCGCCCGCGCCGCCCTGCCCGGTGTCGAGGAGGTGCTGGTGGCGGGCGAGGCCGGCGACGACGGCACGCCGCTGGCCGTACGGGCGGGCGTGTTGACCGTGGCGGCCGCCCGGCTCACCGGCGGGCCGCACGACGAGCTGTTCGAGGAGTGCTTCGGGCCCGTCACCGTGCTCGTCCGGTACGGCTCGGCGGCCGAACGCGACGCCGTCCTCGCCGCCCTGCCCGGCACCCTCACGGCCACCGTGCACCTGGCCGCCGACGAGCGCGACGGTGCGGCGGCGGACCTCGTCGCGGCGCTGAGCGGGATCGCCGGGCGGGTGGTGGTGGACGGCTGGCCGACGGGCGTGACGGTCGCACCCGCCATGCAGCACGGCGGCCCGTACCCCGCCGCCACGACCCCGGCGACCTCCGTGGGAAGCGGGGCCATCGCCCGCTGGCTGCGTCCGGTCTGCTACCAGAACGTCCCCGACCCGCTGCTCCCGCCCGAGCTGCGGGAGGCCAACCCGCTCCGCCTTCCCCGCACGGTCGACGGCGTCCGCACGGCCTGACCGCGGCCGGCGGCGGGGCATGATGGACGTCGTGGTGCCGCTGCTGCATTCCCTGCCGGCCGAGCCGCTTCCCGACTGCGGTGAGACGACGAGCCGGCTCGCGCGGCGGGCGCTGCGCCCGTACGTCCTCGGCTACGGAGGCTTCCGCACCCGGGTCGACGGGCGCCTGCGGCGGCGGATGCTCCCGCTGACCGTCACCACGGTGATCGTGGACTTCGCGGGCCCCGGTGGCTGGGTGACCGGCCCGCGCAGCGTCCACGCCGTGCACGAGCTGGCCGAGTGGCGGCACGGTGTGGCGATCGGGCTGACACCGGCCGGGGTGTCGGCGCTGCTCGGCGTACCCGTGCCGGAGCTGGTCGGCGCGACCGTGCGCCCGGACGCGCTGCTCGGCCGCCGGGCGGCGGAGCTGGCCGACCGCCTGGGGTCCGCGCCCGGCTGGCCGCAGCGATTCGCCCTGCTGGACGACCTGCTCGCCACGTGGTTGCGGCCGGACCGCCCGCCGGAGGACGCCGTCACCCGGGCGTGGTGGCGGCTCCAGCGCCCGGTCCGGGCGGTGGGGGAGGTCGCCGCCGGCCTGGGCATGAGCCGGCGCGGCCTGGAGCTGGGGTTCCGGCGGCACGTCGGCATGTCGCCCAAGACGGTGGCGCGCATCGGCCGGCTCCAGCACGCCGTGCACCGGCTCGGCCGGCCCGGCGCCGCGCTGGCCCTCGCCACCGACTGCGGGTACGCCGACCAGCCGCACCTGAGCCGGGAGGTCCGCGCCATGACCGGGCTCACGCCGACCGAGCTGTTCGCATTCCTTCAAGACCTGCGGCGGACGGCCAACTAGCCTGCCCAGCCATGAGCTTGAGCGGAAAGACCGCGATCGTGACCGGCGGCTCCCGCGGGATCGGGCGGGCCGTCGTGCGGCGCCTCGCCCGGGACGGCGCCGAGGTCGTCTTCACCTACCGGGAGAACAGGGCCGCCGCCGAGGAACTGGCCGGCGAACTGGACGGCGTGCGGGCGGTTCACGCCGACCAGGCCGACGTGAGCAGCCTCGACACGCTCTTCGCGGCGGTGCCCGACGGCCTGGACATCCTCGTGAACAACGCGGCGATCACCGCGCCCGTCCCCGTCACGGCGATGACCGCCGAGGACTTCGACCGGGTGATGACGGTCAACGCGAAGTACCCGGTCCTGGCCATGAGGCGCGCCGCGGAGGTGATGCGCGACCACGGCCGCATCATCAACATCTCCACACTGAACACCGTGGTGCCGGCGCCCGGCCACTCCCTGTACTGCGCCAGCAAGGCGGCGCTGGAGCAGTTCGCCGCGGTCGCCGCGCGCGAGCTGGGCGGCCGGGGCATCACGGTCAACACGGTCTCGCCGGGCGCGACCGACACCGACCTGCTGCGCGGGAGCAACCCGCCGGAGGCGCTGACGCAGGTGCCCGCGATGACCGCGCTGGGTCGCCTCGGCCGGCCCGAGGACATCGCCGACGTCGTGGCATTCCTCGCCGGGCCCGACGCCCGGTGGATCACCGGGCAGAACATCCGGGCCACCGGCGGCCTGCTCCTGTGAGGACTCCGCCCCGGGTCACTCCTGGTCGATGAGCGCCCGCAGGAACACCCGCTCGTCCTCCGGCACGTAGGAGGCGTAGTAGTCGTACAGGTTCTGGCGGGCGATGCGCGCCGCCCCTGCGCCGTCACCGGCCCGCACCGCCTCGAGCACCTCGGCGTGGTGGGCGATGCTCTCCTCCATCTGCGCGGTGCGGTCCAGCGCGTGAGCGATCTTCTCGGCGATGAGCGTGAGCGCCACGGAGCGTACGACCTGGTTGCAGACCTGGAGCAGCCGGTTGCCGCTGGCCCGAGCGACGGCGTCGTGGAACGCGACGTCGGCGCGGCTGAACTCCTCGTAGCCGAGGGACACGCTGTCGCGCATGACCTTCAGGGCCGCGTCCATCTCGGCGAGCTGCTCCTCGGTGCGCAGCTTGGCGGCGAGCAGGTTGGCGGTCGCGTCCAGCAGCATCCGGAACTGGATGAGTTCGGTGAGGGTCAGCTCGGAGAGCCGGGCCAGGGTGGTCATCGACTTCTGGAGGGTGACCGGGGAGAACGGCACGATCTCCGCGCCCGCCGGGTCGCCCGCCCGGGACCGGACCAGGCCGTTGCTCTGGAGCACCCGCAGCGCCTCGCGCACCGTCGCGCGGCTGACCGAGAACTGCCGCACCAGGTCCCGCTCGGAGGGCAGTCGCTCGCCCGGGCGCAGCTCACCGCGCAGGATCGCCTCCTCGATCTGCTGCACGATCCGTTCGTACGCCCGCACGGGCTGGACCGGTTGGAATCGCGGCCGTTGGGCCACTGGCTACCCCCGTGGTGGAAGTCTGCAAGAGCGCTGGCGACCAGCGGAATCGCCGCGGTCGGGGCGAACCGATCCGGCCATTCGTGGCCGTCTGCCGGAAATGGTAACGCCTCACGGTGCCCGGCCGGCGTGGCGGCGAGGCCGCGCCGGCCGGGCCCGTGAAGCGGTCGTCCGCCTCGCGGTCAGCGCCGGGCGGCTGCTCGGCGCCGGATCAGCAGGGCGCCGGCCAACCCCGCGAACCCGACGAGCGCCAGGAGCCCGTTGGCCGGTGCGGGCCCGTCACCGCCGGACGAGGCGGTGGGGGTGAAGGCGACCGGTTGCGACTCGTCGCCCGCCCCGGCTCCGGACGTGCCGGCTCCGGACGTGCCGGCGGTCTGCCCGGTGGCCGACGCGCCCCCGACCGGCGGGGTCCCCTCGGAGACCTTGGCCGACGCGGCGGCCAGCGACTGGGCCGTGACCTCCGGCGCCACGCCGCGCTTGTCCGGCGGCAGGGGTGCGAGCTTCTTGCAGGCCGAGGGGTACCGGTCGCAGTAGCTCGTCGCCGTGCCGACGGTCCGGGCGTTGAGGATCGCGTGGCCCACGGCGCGGGTGAGCGTGTCGGCGGCGGCGTTGAAGATGCGGTTGAGCTGGCCGCCGTCGGCGTTGACGCGCAGCGGCGTGCCCTCGCCGGTGGAGACCGCGAAGACCGTGTCGCCGTCGCTGAGGGTGTGGATCGGGTTGATGGCGCGGGCCAGGCCGTCGTGCGCGTTCGTGGCCATGCGGGCCGCGGCGGCCTTCTCCAGCGGCGCGTTGGTGGCCACCACGGCGATGGTGGTGTTCATCGAGGGCTCGTCGGCCTTCGCGCCGGACGCGCCGGGTGGGTTGCACTCCTGCTTCTTCGGTGTGGTGAGGCCGCGGAACTCACCGGCGACCTCGAACCGGGCGGCCAGCAGCGAGCAGTCCCGTGCGTCCACGGGGGACCCGACCGAGTTCACCACGACGATGGCGCCGACGACGATGCCGTTGTCGAGCACCATGCTGGCCGTGCCGACGCCGCCCTTCATGCCGCCGGAGCGGGCCCCGGTGCCGCCGCCCACGACGCCCTGCGCCACGGCGCCGGCGTGGGCGTTCTCGGCGGCGAGCCAGCCCCAGGCGGGGGTCGTGCGGGCCCGGATGTTGCCGCCCCGACCGAGATCGAAGATGTCGGCGGCCGGCACGATCGGAGCGACGCCGCCGCCGACCCGGACGCCCTCGCCGCGTTCCTCGAGCCACCGGATCACGCCGTCGGTGGCGGCCAGCCCGTACATGCTGCTCCCGCCGAGCATGACGGCGTTGACGCCGGGGTTGGAGTTGAGCGGGTCGAGCAGGTCGGTCTCCTTGGTGGCCGGCGCGCCGCCCTCCTGGTCGACGCCGGTCACGGACATGCGGGGGGTGTAGACGACGGTGGTGCCGGTGAGGTACGGGGCCCGGGTGGACTGGACCTGACCGACCTGGATGCCCGGCACGTCGGTGATGGCGTTGTAGCGGCCGGGCAGGCCGGGAGTGTCCGCCGCGGCGGCGGGAGCGGATACGCCGACGACGGCGACCGAGCCCATGAGCGCCCCGGCGAGCACTGCGGCGGACCGCGATGCCATGGATGCCATGAGTTCCCCTCTCTACGGAGTGGCTGCCGGATCCTCCCGGGGGCGTGGGCAGGCGTCCCCGGTTCCGGCGAGAACCTTGGGGTGGAGCCCTTGACCTTTCCTGCGGGCGAGTGAGAGCGTTGGGTCCACTGAGGCTACTGGTCAGACCAGTTGACGTAAAGAGCGTCTTCAAAGAACGGAGAGCTCGGCGTGCAGGACCTCCGCGTGGCAGTGATCCCCGGTGACGGTGTGGGTCCCGAGGTGGTCTCGGCGAGCCTGCCCGTGCTCCGCGCCGCCGCGGCGCGCGCCGGCGCCAGGCTGGATCCCGTCGAGTTCGACTGGGGCGGCGAACGGTACCTGCGCACCGGCCGGGCCATGCCCGCCGACGGCGCCGAGATCCTCCGCGGCTTCCCCGCGGTGCTGTTCGGCGCCGTCGGCCGTCCCGACGTACCCGACCACGAACTCGTCTGGGGCCTCATCATCGGGGTCCGTCAGGCCCTGGACCTCGCCGTCAACGTACGGCCCGTGCAGTCCTGGGCCGGTGTGCGTACGGTCCTGCGCGAACCCGACGGCGTCGACCTGGTCATCGTCCGCGAGAACACCGAGGGGGAGTACGTGGGCGTCGGCGGCCGTGCCCACGCCGCCACCGCGCACGAGCTCGGTATCGAGGTGGCCGTCCACTCCCGCCCGGCGATCCTGCGCGCGGCCCGGTACGCCTTCGATCTCGCGCGGTCCCGGCGGGGCCGGGTGAGCCTCGTGACCAAGTCCAACGCGCTGCGCCACGGCTACACGCTGTGGGACGCGGTGGTCGCCGAGGTGGCGGCCGCGTATCCCGACGTCGAGTGCGAGCAGGTGCTCGTCGACGCGATGGCCGTCCGCCTCGTCCAACAGCCCCGCGACCTCGACGTGCTGCTGTGCAGCAACCTCTTCGGCGACATCCTCTCCGATCTCGCGGCCGTCCTGGCCGGGGGGATGGGCATGGCGCCGAGCGCCAACCTCCTTCCCGACGGTGAGGCGCCGGCGCTCTTCGAACCCGTGCACGGCTCGGCTCCGGACATCGCGGGGCGTGGCGTGGCCAATCCGGTGGCGTGCATGCTGTCCGGAGCCATGCTCCTCGACCACGTCGGCCTGCCGGTGGCCGGGCGGATCGTCCGCGACGCGGTGGCCACCGCGCTGCGCGATCCCGCCCGGCACACACCCGACCTCGGTGGCAGCGCCACCACCAAGGAACTCGCGGCGGAGATCCTGGCCGTCGTGGAGGGCAGCACCGCACCGTGACCACACCCCACCCGTCCGTTCGCACGCCCGGACCGGCCCCGCCCGGCCCCTGTCCCAGGAGAGAAGCCGTGACACGACCGCTCGCCCGGCTCGTGGCGGTGATCGCGACCGTCACGCTCGCGATCACCGCCGCGGGTTGCTCGTCGGGAACCTCGGGAGACTCCGCCACCGGATCCAGCCTGTCGGTCGGCTTCGTCGCCGAACCGGCCAACCTCGACTTCACGAGCACCGACGGCGCCGCCATCCCCCAGGCGCTGCTCGTCAACGTGTACGAGGGCCTCGTCAAGCTCGACCAGGACGGCAAGATCGTCCCCCTGCTGGCCGAGTCGTGGGAGGTCAGCCCCGACCGCAAGACCTACACGTTCCACCTGCGCGACAACGTGACCTTCACCAACGGCAAGACGTTCACCGCCGACGACGTCGTCTTCAGCATCAACCGGGTCAAGACCGACTGGAAGGTCTCCCTGAAGTCGGCCATGGACGTCGTGGCCAACGTGGAGAAGAAGGACGACACCACCGCCGTCGTCACCCTCACCAAGCCGAGCAACTCGTGGCTGTACCGGATGACCACCCGGATCGGCGCGATGTTCAGCCGGGACGGCGTGGCCGACCTCGCCAACACGCCGGTTGGCACGGGCCCCTACAAGCTGGAGTCCTGGCGCCGCGGCGACGCCATCACGTTCTCGGCGAACGACTCCTACTGGGGCACGAAGCCGAAGCTCCAGAAGGTCGTGCTCAAGTACTTCAAGGACGCGACGGCGCTGAACAACGCCCTCCTGACCGGCGGCATCGACGTCATCTCGGCCGTGCAGGCCCCCGAGTCGATCCAGCAGTTCTCGGACACGTCGAAGTACGAGGTCATCGAGGGCACGACGACCGGTGAGGTCGTCCTGTCCTTCAACAACTCCAAGGCTCCGCTCAACGACCCGCGCGTGCGACGTGCCATCCGGCACGCCATCGACCACAAGGCGCTGCTGGACACCGCGTGGGCCGGCCGGGGCCAGCTGATCGGCACGATGGTCCCGCCGACCGACCCCTGGTACGAGGACCTGACCGGCCTGTACCCGTACGACCCGGCGAAGGCCCGGGACCTGCTGGCCCAGGCTGGGCAGACGCGGCTCAACCTCAAGCTGCGCATCCCCAACCTGCCGTACGCCGTCGCGTCGGCGCAGGTCGTCAAGTCGCAGCTCGACGCGGTGGGGATCACCGTGGACATCGAACCGCTGGAGTTCCCGGCCCGCTGGTTGGACGTCGTCTTCAAGCAGGCGGACTACGACATGTCGATCATCAACCACGTCGAGCCCCGCGACGTCACGGCGGTCTTCGGCAACCCGGACTACTACCTGCGCTACGACAGCCCCCGGGTGCAGGAGCTGTTCGCCAAGGCGGACGCCGGCACCGAGGAGGAGCAGGTCACGGCGATGAAGGAGGCCGCGCGGATCATCTCCGAGGACGCCGCCGGCGACTTCCTCTTCCTGTTCCCCAACCTCATCGTCGCCAAGAAGGGGATCGCCGGCCTGCCGAAGAACCTGGTGTCCGAGTCGTTCGACCTGAGCGTGCTGTCCCCGTCCGAGGCGTAGCACGATGGGCCTGTACCTGCTCGTCCGCGCGGCGGTGCTCGTCGTGAGCACCGCCGTCGCCTCGGTCGTCGTCTTCGCCGTCATGGCGGTGCTTCCCGGCGACCCGGCCGAGGTGGCGCTCGGGGTCAACGCCACGCCCGAGGCGGTCGCGGCCAAACGCGCCGAGTTCGGCACCGACCGGCCCCTGGTCACCCAGTTCCTCGACTGGGTGTCCGGCCTCCCGACCGGCGACTTCGGCGTCTCGTACGTCACCTCCGACCACATCGGACCGCAGATCGTCGACCGGCTCGGGGTCACGCTCTGGCTGGTGCTGTTCGGGATGCTGACGGCCCTCGTGGTGGCGGTGCCGCTGGGCACCGCCGCCGCGGTCCGCCACCGCAGCGTCGGCGGACTGCTGCTGTCCGGGCTCAGCCAGGTGGGCGTGGCCGTCCCGGCGTTCCTCGCCGGCATCCTGCTGGTCTTCCTGTTCGCCGTCACCCTGCGGGTGCTCCCCTCCGGCGGCTACACCCCGCTGGGCGAGGACCCCGGCGCCTGGTTCCAGCAACTGCTGCTGCCGTCGCTGTCCCTCGGCCTGGTGCAGGGGGCGGTGCTCAGCCGCTACGTCCGCTCCGCGGTGCTCGACGTGATGCGGGAGGACTACATCCGCACCGCCCGCGCCAAGGGCCTCGGCCTCTACCGGGCGCTGTGGCGGCACGGCGCCCGCAACGCCGCGATCCCCGTGGTCACCGTCCTCGGCCTGCAACTGGCCACGCTGCTCATCGGCGCCGTCGTGGTCGAGCGGGTCTTCACCCTGCCCGGCCTGGGCAGCCTCCTGCTGGACGGGGTGGCCAACCGCGACCTGCTGCTCGTGCAGGGCACCGTCATGGTGCTCGTCGTCGCCGTGCTCGCCGTCAACTTCCTCGTCGACGTCCTGTACGCCGTGCTCGACCCGAGACTGCGGGGGGCCCGATGACCGCACTGGAGAACACCTCGCCCGCCGCGCGCGGGCGCCGGCGGTGGCGGCGCCTGAACGCCAGCATGCTCGTCGGCGGCGCCCTGGTGGCGCTCGTCGTGCTGGCCGCCCTCGTCTCGTTCGTCTGGACCCCGCACGACGCCGTGCACGTCGACGCGGCCCACCGGTTGGCGCCCGCCCTCAGCGACGGCTACCTCCTCGGCACCGACAAGTTCGGTCGCGACGTGGCGAGCCAGTTGCTGGTGGGAGCCCGCACCACGCTCTTCGTGGGGATCGTGGCCGTCGGCGTCGCCGCGCTGGTCGGCACCCCGCTCGGCGTCCTCGCCGGGATGGCCGGCGGCTGGCTCAGCGAGATCGTCATGCGTGCCAACGACCTGCTGTTCGCGTTCCCCGCGTTGCTGCTCGCGATCATGCTCGGCGCGGTGTTCGGCGCGAGCACCCTCACCGCCATGATCGCGATCGGCGTGGCCACGATCCCGGCCTTCGCCCGCGTCGCCCGCGGCCAGACCCTCGGCGTCATGCACACCGAGTACGTCCTCGCGGCCCGCGCCGCCGGCCGCTCCCGGCTCGCGATCGCGCTGCGCCACGTGCTGCCCAACATCGCCAGCATCCTCATCGTCCAGGCGTCGGTCTCGTTCGCCATCGCCATCCTGGCCGAGGCCGCGCTGTCGTTCCTGGGCTTCGGCACCCCACCACCCACCCCGTCCTGGGGACGGATGCTCCAGGAGTCACAGGAACTGCTCTTCTCCACGCCCCGCCTCGCGTTCCTGCCCGGCCTCGCGATCGCCCTGGCGGTCCTCGGCTTCAACCTGTTCGGCGACGGGCTGCGCGACTGGCTCGACCCCAAGCTGCGGGAGCACCGATGACGCACGTACCCGACACGGCCGTGGCGACGGGCCCGGTGCTCACCGTCGACGACCTGGGCGTCCAGGTGGGACCGGTCAACCTGGTGCAGGGGGTCGGCTTCACCATCGGCAGCGGCGAACGCCTGGGCCTCATCGGCGAGTCGGGGTCCGGCAAGTCCCTGACCGCCCTGGCGCTGATGGGACTGCTCCCCGAGGGGCTGCGGGCCAGCGGGTCCATCCGCCTGCGGGGTGTGCCCGACGACCTGCTGGGCACCGGCGAGCGCCGGCTGGCGAAGGTGCGTGGCAGGACCGTGTCGATGGTGTTCCAGGAACCCATGACCGCGCTCAACCCCGTCATGCGCGTGGGCGACCAGGTCGCGGAGGTGATGCTGCTCCACGGCACCCGCAACAGCCGGGCGGAGGCGGCAGCCGCCGCCGTCGACCTGCTCGACCGGGTACGCCTGCCCGACCCGAGGGCGATGGCGCGGGCCTTCCCGCACCAACTCTCCGGCGGCCAGCGCCAACGGGTGATGCTCGCGATCGCGCTGGCCAACGATCCCGCCCTGCTGATCTGCGACGAGCCGACGACCGCGCTCGACGTCACCGTGCAGGCGCAGATGCTCGATCTCATCGGCGAACTCGCCGCCGAACGGAACACCGCGCTGCTCTTCATCACCCACGACCTGGCGGTGGTCGCCACGGTGTGCCAGCGCGTCCTGGTGATGTACGGGGGCCGGGTGGTCGAGACCGGTGACGTGTACGACGTGTTCACGACGCCCCGGCACCGCTACACCGAGGGGCTCATCGCCGCGTCCGACCTCTCCGTCGTCGACGGGAGGGGACGCCTGCGGACGATCCCCGGCGCGGTGCCCAACGGCGGCGAGTTCCCCGACGGCTGCGTGTTCCGCACCCGGTGCCCCGCGGCGACCACGCGGTGCGAACGGACACCGGAGTGGTCCGGCCCACCGGGGCACGGATTCGCCTGCTGGCACCCGGTAGGGGAGGACCGGTGACCGAGACCCCGCAGATCGACCCCGCACCGGCCCCGCTCGCGGCGGCCACCCCGGACACCGCCGGCGACCCCGTGATCAGCGCCCGGCAGGTCGTCCGCCGCTACCGGCGCCCCCGTCGCTCGCTGACCCGCCCCGGCCCGGTCGTCGAGGCGCTGCGCGGCGTCGACCTCGACGTCGCGTACGGGCAGCGGCTCGGCATCGTCGGTGAGTCGGGCTCCGGCAAGTCGACCCTCATCCGGCTCCTCGCCGGCCTGGACCGTCCGACCTCCGGCAGCATCCGGTTCGCCGGGCGGGAGATCACCCGGCTTCCGGACCGGTCCCTGAGGTTCCTCCGCCGGGACCTGCAGATGGTCTTCCAGGACCCGATGAGTTCGCTGGACCCCCGGATGACCGTCGGCGACATCATCCGCGAACCGCTCGTGGCGCTCGGCCACCCCGACAGCCGGGCGCGGGTCGCGGAACTGCTCGACGCCGTCGGCCTGCCCGCCGCCGCGGCCCACCGTTACCCGCACCAGTTCTCCGGCGGGCAGCGGCAGCGGATCTCGATCGCGCGGGCCCTGTCACCCCGCCCCAGGGTCCTGGTCGCCGACGAGCCCGTCAGCGCACTCGACGTGTCCGTGCGGGCGCAGATCCTCAACCTGCTCATGGACCTGGTCGACGAGTTCTCCCTGACGCTGGTCTTCGTCTCCCACGATCTGTCGGTCGTACGGCACGTGTGCGACACGGTCGTCGTGATGCGCGACGGCGAGATCGTCGAGCGGGGCACCACCGCGGCCGTCTACGAACGCCCGACACACCCCTACACCGAGGCGCTGCTGGCCGCGGCGCCCACGCTGCGGAAGGCCCTCGCGGCCCACGCGGCGGCACGGAACCGGAAGGAGCCGCAGGAACGATGAGGGTCTCGCCCGAGGTCGACGCCATCCGTATCGACGAGGACGGTGTGGTCGCCTTCACCCAGGCGCTGGTGCGCATCCCCAGCGTCAACGACCCCGGCAGCGGGCGCAGCGAGCAGCCCGCCGCCGACCTCGTCGCCGCCAAGATGCGCGAGTTCGGGTGGGAGCCGGTCGTCTCCGAGGCCGCCCCCGGTCGACCGAACGTGGTCGCCGTGGTCGACGGCGGCGGCGGTGACGGGCCGACGCTCATGTTCGAGGGCCACACGGACGTCGTCACCGAGGGCGCCCTCGACACCTGGACCGTCGACCCGTTCGGCGCGGAGATCCGCGACGGCCGGCTCTACGGCCGCGGCTCCGCCGACATGAAGGGCGGCGTGGCGGCCATGCTGTACGCGGTGCGCGCCCTGCAGCTCGCCGGGCCGTTCCCCGGGCGGATCAAGGTGTGCGCGCTCGCCGACGAGGAGGGGCTGATGCTTGGCGTGCACCACTTCGTGGACTCCGGGCTGGCCGCGGACGTCGACGCGGCGATCGTCTGCGAGCCCGAGGCGGGGGAGATCTGCCCGGTGTCGAAGGGGGCGCTGCGGTTCCGCGTGGACTTCCACGGCCGGATGGCGCACGGGGCCATGCCGCAGCACGCCCGCAACCCCATCCGGACGGCCGGGGCGTTCGTCGTGCGACTCGCCGACCTCGAACGCGAGCTCCACGCCCGGCACGGCGCGCACCCGCACCTGGGCCTGCCGTACGTCACCCCGACGGTCGCCACCGCGGGCGACCTCGACCAGATCAACGTGATCCCGGCGTACGCCACCGTCGCGGTCGACGTCCGCACCGTGCCCGGGGTCGACCACCCGTCCCTCGTCGAGCGGGTCCGGGGCATCGCGGCGGCGCTCGGCGCCGACGACGAGGTGCGCGCCGAGGTCCACGTGCTCGTCGACCGGCCGCCGGTCGACACGCCCGTCGACGCCCCCGTGGTCGTCGCGCTCGCCGCGGCGCACACCGCGGTGACCGGCGAGGAACCGACGTACGGGGGAGTGCCGGGCACCACCGACGGCACGATCCTCACCGCGCGCGGCGGCGTGCCGAGCGTCGTCTACGGTCCCGGCGGGAAGTGGATCGCCCACCAGGCCGACGAGTACGTCGAACTCGCCGACATCGTGCGGTGCACGCGGGTGTACGCGGAGGCGGCCCGCCGGTACCTGAGCGCCTCCGACCGGACCGGCGCGCGGTGACCGCGCCGGGACCCGGGCCGAGCAACACCCTGACCGACGTCCCCGGCTTCCGCGTCGGACACCACCAGCGCACCGGAGACGGCTGGCTCACCGGCACGACAGTGGTCCTCGCGCCGCCCGGTGGAGCGGTCGGCGGGGTGGACGTCCGTGGCGGTGGCCCGGGCACGCACGAGACGGACGTCCTCGATCCCCGCAACCTCGTCGAACGGGCGCACGCCGTCGTGCTCGGCGGCGGCAGCGCGTACGGGCTGGCCGCGGTCGCCGGTGTGATGGACCGGCTGGCGGACGCCGGCACCGGTTTCCCGGTGGGCGCCGGGCCGGGTCGGGTGGTGCCCATCGTCCCCGCGGCGGTCCTGTTCGACCTCGGCCGCGGCGGCGACTTCCGCGCCACGCCCGGCCCGGACTTCGGTGCCGCGGCCCACGACGCGGCGACCGGCGCTCCGGTCGCCCTCGGCACCGTGGGCGCGGGCACCGGCGCGGTGGCCGGTGGGCTCAAGGGCGGCGTCGGGTCGGCCAGCGTCGTGGTGGAGGGGGTGACGGTCGGCGCCTTGGCCGTGGTGAACTCGGTCGGGTCGGCCGTCGATCCCGACACGGGCGAGCTGTACGGGAGCCGGTTCGGCCTGGCCGGCGAGTTCGACGCCCTGCTCCCGCCCGACCCGGAGGAGCGGGCGCGCGCCGCCGAGGCCGTCCAGGCTCCGGTCGGCGGGAGCGTGGCCGCGTCCTTCCACACCACCATCGGCGTCCTGGCGACGGACGCGACCCTCACGAAGGCCCAGTGTCAGAAGCTCGCCGGCATCGGGCACGACGGCATGGCCCGCGCCATCCGGCCGGTCCACTCGATGTTCGACGGCGACACCGTCTTCGCCCTGGCGTCCTGCGCCGGCCCCGCCCTCGACCCGCCCGCGTTCAACACGATCCTCGCCGCGGCGGCGGACGCGTTCACCCGTGCGGTGGTCCACGGCATCCTCGCCGCGACGAGCGCCGGCGGTCACCGCGCGTACGCCGACGTCTTCCCCCGTGCCGTTTCCCAGTGGAGGCGACGATGAACCACTTCGAGGCCCCGTACCCGGCCGGTCTGCCGATCGGCGACGGTTGGGTGCCCGCGCCCACCGCGCCGGTGCGGTTCCCGTACGACGGCTCGCCGGTGGCCCCCGCGCCCGTCGGCGACGCCGTGCTCGCCCGGACCGCGCTGGACGCCGCGGTGGCCGCCGCCGAGACGGTGGCCCGCCTGCCCTCGCACGTCCGCCGGGCGGCGTTGCTCCACGCCCGCGACGCGCTGGCCGCGCGGCGCGCCGAGTTCGAGCGGCTGCTCGTGCTGGAGACCGGCAAGCCACTGGTCGACTGCCGGACGGAGGTCGCGCGCACCCTCGTCACGCTGGAGACGGCGGCCGAGGAGGTGGCCCGGCTGCACGGGGAGACGGTGCCCCTGGACCTACTGCCCTCCGGCGAGGGACTGATCGGGTTCTGGACGCGCCGGCCCGTCGGCGTGGTGGTGGGCATCGCCGGCTTCAACTACCCGCTGCTGCTCGCCACGCACAAGATCGCGCCGGCGCTCGCGGCCGGCTGCCCGGTGGTGTGCAAACCCGCGCCGCAGACACCGCTGGCGACGCTGTGGCTGGCGCACCTGCTGCGTGAGGCGGGCGGGGCGGTCGGGATGCCGCCGGAGGCGGTGCAGGTCGTGACCGGTGGGGTGGACGTCGGGGAGACGCTGGTGACCGACCGGCGGGTGGGCGCCGTGTCGTTCACCGGGTCGGCCGCCGTGGGGCACACCATCGCCCGGGCCGCCGCGCCCACCAAGGTCCTGCTCGAACTCGGATCCAACGCGGCCCTCGTGGTGGCCGCCGACGCCGACGTGGCCGCCGCCGCGGACGCCGTCGTGCGGGGCGGCTACTACGCCTCGGGGCAGGCGTGCATATCGGTGCAGCGCGTGCTGGTGGAGGCGCCGGTGGCCGAGGAGTTCCTCGGCCTGCTGGCCGACCGGGTCGCCGCGATACCGGTGGGCGACCCGCGCGACGAGAGCACCCGGGTGGCGGCGTTGATCGACGCGCGGTCGACCGGGCGCGTCCGCGGCTGGATCGCCGACGCCGTCGCGGCGGGCGCGAAGGTCGTGGCCGGCGGCGACGACGGGCCGGTGCTCCGACCGACCGTCCTCACCGGCGTGCCCGACGGCCTGCCCGCGTGGGACGAGGAGATCTTCGGCCCGGTGGTCTGCGTCCGGACGGTCCCCGACGTGGACACCGCCCTGGACCTGGTCAACCGGTCCCGCTACGGCCTGCACGCGAGCGTCTACACCCGTTCGCTGGCGACCGCCTTCGCGGCGGTGGAACGGCTCCAGGTGGGCGGAGTCGTGGTCAACGAGGTGCCCGGATTCCGCGCCGACAACATGCCCTACGGCGGCGTCAAGGACTCCGGGGTCGGCCGGGAGGGCCCCCGCTTCGCGGTGGAGGAGCTGACGGTGACCCGGATGGCGATCATCCGGCCGATGTGACCGGCGGCCCGGGCGCGTGCCCGACACGGTCGCCGCGCACCGGGCCGGCCACTGTGCCGGCCCGGGCGCGGGGGCGTCAGTTGGGCGGCTCGAACCGGCCGTCGACCGCGGTCCACCCGCCGTCGACGACCAGGCAGGTGCCGGTCACGAAGCTCGCCGCGTCGCCGGCGAGGTAGACGACCGCTCCGGCCATCTCCTCCGGGCGCGCCCAGCGTCCCAGCGCGCTCTTGGCGGCGTACGCGTCGTACCAGTCGGGGTTGGCCTTGATCTGGGCGGTGAGGGGCGTCTCCACGACGCCGGGAGCGACGGCGTTGACGCGCACGCCGCGCGGCCCGAGTTCGGCGGCCGCGGTCCGCAGCAGCTGCACGAGGCCCGACTTGGTGGCGGCGTACACGCCCTGGCCCGGTTCCACCGTGAAGGCGCGGATCGAGGAGAAGCCGATGATGCTGCCCCGACCGCGCTCCGCCATCCCGGAGCCGAAGGCCCGGACCAGCGCGAAGGAGGCGGCGAGGTTGAGCCCGACCACCCGGTCGAACTCCTCCTGCGTGTAGTCCAGCAGGCGCTTGCGCACGTTCGTCGCGGCCGTGAACACGAGGACGTCGACGTCACCCAGCTCGGCCGCGGCCCGGGCTACCGCGGCGCCGTCCAGGACGTCCACCGTGTACGGCGAGCCGCCGGCCAGCTCGGCGGTCAGGGCGGCGGACTCGGCGTCACGGTCGGCGCAGACGACCTCGGCGCCGTGGGCGGCCAGGGCGCGGGCGCACTCGCGGCCGATGCCGCTGCCGGCACCCACCACCACGGCCCGTCGACCGTCGAGCCGGAAGAGCTTGTCGTACGCAGGCATGGCCCCCACCCCTCGTCGTCGGCCGACGTGTTCGCGCGCGGATCTTCCCGGGGTACCGGTCGGCGTGCTCCGCCGACCTCACCACCCCAACCTACTACCGCCACCCACCCGGTGATCAAGAGTGAGGCGGGTGTGGACGCCGCGCGCGGCGGGGCCGTCACCGGCCGAGGAAGTCCTCGACCACCGTGGCCAACCGGACCGGCGTCTCGTACATGGCGTAGTGCCCGGCGTTGGCGAGCACCTCCAGCCGCGCGTTGGGGTAGTGCCGCATCCAGGTCTCGCGCATCATGTCGGCGCCGAGCGCCGGGTCGTGCTCGCCGACCACGGCGAGCGCCGGCACCGGACTGCCCTTCACCTCGTCGGTGAAGTCGGTACGCGCCCAGGCGGTGAGATAGGCGCCGAACGCCTCCGGGGTCGAGTGGTCGAGGGAGAACCGGACCATCTCGTCCAGCCACCGCCCGGACAGCCGGTTGCCGGTGGTGAGGTCGATGATGGCCCGCCGGTTGTCCGGGTTCGCGGCGGCGCCGTCGAACAGCGCCCAGCTCTGCAGGTCGAACGGCACGCCGCCGGCGGGCACCGGGCTGATGCCGACGAGACGGTCCACCCGCTCGGGCGCGTCGGCGAGCACGCGCTGGGCCGCGCTGCCGCCCATGGAGTGCCCGACCAGGGCGAACCTGTCCCAACCGAGGGAGTCGGCGAGGTCCAGCGCGTCGCGCGAGATCTCGGCGAGCGTGTACTCGCCGGCCACCCCGGCGCGCGCCCCGTACCCCCGGTAGTCCAGGAACGCCCAGGTGAACCGCTCGACGTCGACGAGGTCGGGCAACCAGCCCCAGCCGCGCGCCGACCCGAACCATCCGTGCAGGGCCAGCACCCGCCGCGGGCCGTGGCCGACGCTGATGTGGCTGATCGTCATGACGGTGACCTCTCCGCTCCAGGCTGTGGCGTCCGCAGTGAACGTCGCGGGAGCCCACCCGGGGAACGCTCGTGTCGCGAAGGCGACGGCGGGGCGCGTCCGGTGTGGCGGAGCGGCTCGGCCGCCGGACCGGTCCGGCCGGGAAGATCGACCGTTCGGGTTGCCTCCCGCCCGCCGGAACGGTAGGCAGGAGGTGCACCCGCGTCGATCTGGGGAGACCACATGAGAACTCGGGTCCTCGTCACCGCGACCGTCGCCCTGGCCACGCTCGTGGCCGGCGCCCCTCCCGCACAGGCGAAGCGGACCGAGCCGCCGAAGCAGCCGGTGGCCGTCGGGTACGGGGGCGCCGTGTCCACCGTCGACCCGACCGCCACGGCCGTCGGGCTCGACGTGCTGCGGCGCGGCGGCAACGCGGTCGACGCGGCGGTCGCCGCGGCCGCGACGCTCGGCGTCACCGAGCCCTTCTCGGCCGGCATCGGCGGCGGTGGCTTCCTCGTCTACTACGAGGCGAGGACCGGGCGCGTGCACACCATCGACGGCCGCGAGGCGGCGCCCGCGTCGATGACCGCGACGAGTTTCGTCGACCCGGCGACCGGGCAGCCGTACCGCTTCGACGAGGCCCGGATCAGCGGGCTGTCGGTCGGCGTTCCCGGGACGCTGCTGACCTGGCGGGACGCGTTGGCCCGCTGGGGCACGCGGCCGCTGGCGCAGATGCTCCGGCCGGCCGCGCGGGTCGCCGAGGAGGGGTTCACCGTCGACGAGACCTTCGCGAGCCAGATCGCGGCCAACCAGGCGGCGTTCGCCCAGTTCAGCTCGACGAGCGCGCTCTACCTGCCGGGCGGCCGGCCCCCGGCGGTGGGCAGCACCTTCCGCAACCCCGACCTCGCCGACACGTACCGCCTGATCGCCCGGCGTGGCACCGACGTCTTCTACCGGGGCGAGGTCGGCCGCGACCTGGCCGCCACGGTCACGCGTCCGCCGCTCGCGGCACGGCCGACGGAGTCGTGGCCGTACCCGATCCGGCCCGCGACGATGACCACCGCGGACCTCGCGCGTTACCGCACCCGCTTCCCGGCGCCGACCCGCTCGGACTACCGGGGCTACGAGGTGTACGGCATGTCGACGCCGTCCAGCGGCGGGGTCGCGGTCAGCGAGGCGCTCAACATCCTCGAACGGTTCGACCTGCGGTCGATGACCCCCGCCCAGGCGATGCACCACTACCTGGAGGCCAGCGCGCTGTCGTTCGCCGACCGCAACCGGTACGTCGGGGACGACACCTCCCAGCGGATCCTGCGCGAGCTGGTGACGGACGCGTACGCCGGGGAGCGGGCGTGCCACATCGACCCGTCGGCGGCGCTGCCCAAGCCGGTCGCGCCGGGCGTGCCCGACGGAAGCTACGGCGGCTGCCCGGCGGCGACGGCCGCCGACACCCGCGACGACCGCATGAGCACCACCAACCTGACGGTGGCCGACCGGTGGGGCAACGTCGTCGAGTACACCCTCACCATCGAGGCGACCGGCGGCAACGGGATGGTCGTGCCGGGTCGGGGCTTCCTGCTCAACAACGAGCTGACCGACTTCAACTTCGCGCCCACCCAGGGGAGCGCGCCCGACCCGAACCTGCCGGCGCCGGGCAAGCGGCCGCGTAGCTCCATGTCGCCCACCATCGTGCTGGCCGACGGACGGCCGTTCCTGGCCGTGGGCACCCCCGGCGGCGCGACGATCATCACGACCGTCCTGCAGATGCTGGTCAACCGCATCGACCGCGGAATGACCCTGCCCGAGGCGCTGGCGGCGCCCCGGGCGTCGCAGCGCAACGGCGCCAGCACCCAGGCCGAGCCGGCGTTCGTCTCCGCGTACGGGGAGGGCCTGCCGCCGGGCCACGTCTTCGCGCCCACCGCGGAGATCGGCGCCGCGACCGGCATCGAGTTCCTCCCCGACGGCCGTGTGCTCGCCGCCGCCGAGCCCGTACGCCGCGGCGGTGGCGCGGCGGCCGTCGTCGGCCGCTGGGCACGCCCCTGACGGTCCCCGTCCCGCGACCGCCGCCGGTCCCCGGTGGCGCTCGGCGGCGACCGGCCCCGCGGTAGGCGGCCGTGCCGGTAATGTCCGGATGTGTCGAGGCCGGGCCCCGGCCGCCCGGGCCATCTCGCCGGACGCGGCCGTTCGCCGCAGGGAGGTCCGCCGTGAGCGAGCGGCAGCAACGGGGCGCGCCGGACGACGGGTCCGCGTCCCGGCCACTGGGCGCCACGACCGCGCACGCGCACGACACGGTGCGGCTCGCGCTGGTCGTCGGGGCGCTCGGCGTCGTGTTCGGCGACATCGGCACCAGCCCGATCTACACCATGCAGACGGTGTTCAACCCCGGCGACCCCCATCCCGTCCCGATCAGCACCGAGAACGTGTACGGTGGTGTCGCTCGTCTTCTGGTCGGTGATGATCATCGTCACCGTCACCTACGTGCTGCTCGCCATGCGCGCCGACAACGAGGGCGAGGGCGGCATCATGGCGCTCATCACGCTGCTCCGGCGCCACAACCCGAAACGGGCCGCACGGACGGCCGTGCTGCTGGCCGGACTGGGGGTCTTCGGCGCCGCGCTGTTCTTCGGCGACAGCATGATCACCCCGGCGATCTCGGTGCTGTCCGCGGTGGAGGGCCTCAAGGTCATCGAGCCGTCGCTGCACGAGCTCGTCGTGCCGATCACCGCGGTGATCATCCTGGTGCTGTTCCTGGCGCAGCGGCGGGGGAGCGGCACGGTGGGCCGCCTGTTCGGCCCCATCATGATCATCTGGTTCGTGACGATCGCCGCGTGCGGCGTACGGGGCATCGCCGGAAACCCCGAGATCCTCCGGGCGCTGTCGCCCGCGTACGCGCTGGACTTCCTGGTCGGCCGCTTCGACGCGGCGTTCTACGCCCTCGCGGCCATCGTGCTCGCCGTCACCGGCGCCGAGGCGCTCTACGCCGACATGGGGCACTTCGGCCGGCGCGCGATCACCCGCGCCTGGGTGGCCCTCGTCTTCCCCGCCTGCGCGCTCAGCTACCTCGGGCAGGGCGCGTTGATCCTCGCCGACCCCGGCCACGTCAGCAGCCCGTTCTTCCTGCTCGTGCCCGAGTGGGCCCGGCTGCCGCTGGTCCTGCTGGCGACCGCGGCGACAGTGATCGCCTCCCAGGCGGTGATCAGCGGCGCGTTCTCGGTGGCGTCGCAGGCCGCGGAACTCGGCTACCTTCCGCGACTGCGCATCCTGCACACCTCCGAGTCCACGGCCGGCCAGGTCTACGTGCCGTGGGTCAACTGGCTGCTGCTCGTCGCCGTGCTCACCCTCGTCTTCGCCTTCCGCAGCTCGACGGCGCTGGCGTACGCCTTCGGCATGGCGGTCACCGCGACCATCACCATCACCACCCTCATGTTCTTCTACGTGGGCCGGTGGCGGTGGAACGTGCCGCTCTGGGTGCTCGCCGTGGGTGCGGTCCCGCTGCTGCTCGTCGACCTGCTCTTCGTCGCCGCCAACGGCACCAAGCTGCTCCACGGCGCGTGGCTGCCGCTGCTCATCGGCCTGGCCGCCTTCACCGTCATGACCACCTGGCAACGCGGGCGGGAGATCGTCACCGCCGAGCGCCAACGCCGGGAGGGCTCACTGCGCGACTTCGTCGTGCGGCTGCGCGGGGACGGGGCGCTGACGCGGCGCGTCCCGGGCACCGCGGTGTTCCTCAACCGGGGCAAGGAGACCGCTCCGCTCGCCATGCGCGCGAACGTCGAGCACAACCACGTACGCCACGAGCACGTCCTGATCCTCTCGATCGACACCCAGCCGGTGCCCCGGGTGCCGCCCGAGCAGCAGATCGTCGTCGACGACCTCGGCTTCGCCGACGACGGGATCACCCACGTCAGCGCCCGGTTCGGCTACATGGAGACGCCCGACGTGCCCGAGGTGCTGCGGCGGCTGGGACCGGACGCCACCGAGGGACAGCTGGACGTCGACGAGGCGTCGTACTTCCTGTCGAAGATCGAGCTGCGGTCCGGCACGCGACCGACCATGCCGCGGTGGCGAAAGCGGTTGTTCATCGCCACCTCGTACATCACCGCCGACGCCGCCGAACACTTCTGCCTGCCGCGCGAGCGCACCGTCATCATGGGCTCGCACATCGAGCTGTAGTCGTGGCGCCCACGCCGGTGGTCGGCGGCCGGAGTTGCCGCCACCCGGCACGGTCCGGGGCGTTTCCGATCCCGACCCCGGGGAAGCCTGCGGGCATGGCCGAGACCTTCGCGGACCAGGACCTCACGACCCTGCGGTCGATCGCGCGCGGCGCCGGGATACCGGACACCGACGACATGTCGCACGACGAGCTGGTCGACATGCTGCGCCGGGCCGGGCTGGCCGACACCGCCGGCGGGCCGGCCGACACGAGGCTCGCCGAACCGGGCGCACCGGCCGGCTCCGGCGTGTACCACGGCCGGGGTGTCGGGCGGCGGGAGTCCGCCGGCGGCCCGGGCGCGCAGACGGCGGCCGGGGAGCCCGACCAGCCGACGGAGGATCCCGCCGGCTTGTCCGATCTGCCCCGCAGCGGTCTCACCCTGGGGGACGAGAGCACGGGCGGGCGGGCCGCCGAGGAGTCGATCGGCGCGCGGCCGGGCGAGTCCGGCACGGAGATCGACGACCGTACGCAGCGCTAGGGGTGCTCGCCGCGCGGTGCCCGGCGCTCGCGGGGCCGGGGCTCCCGGGGCCGGCGCGGACGTCGTCCACGCCGGCCGTCACATCGCGGACGCCGTCCCGGCGGAGGCCGGGATGCCGTTGACGAGCAGCCGCAACCCATGGTCGAAGTGCTCCTCGCCGTGCGGGGCCGGCACGTGCGCGAGTGCCGCGTGCAGGTGCGGGTGACGGTGCGGATCGACGGCCCGGGTGAGTCGCGTCGTGGCCGGTGCCCCGTCGTCGGGCAGGCCGGCGGCGAGTTGCTCCTCGGCGGCGTGGCCCACGACGTAGTACGTGACGGCGTCGGCGGTCCACGCCGCGTCGCGGTGGGACATGCCGGCGTCGCGCAGTGCGGCGATCATGGCTTCGCCGTAGTCGAGCGCGTTCGGCAGCGGGAAGAAGAGGCTCGCGAAGAGGCGCGCCCCGTCACGGCGTGCGAGCAGCGCGCGCCGTAGGCGGTGGGCGAGGCCGGCGACCCGCGCGTGCCACGGGGCGTGCGGGTCGAGATCGTCGACGATCCCGGCGAGCATGGCGTCGGCCATCGCCTCCAGCAGCGCCTGCTTGCTGCGGAAGTGCCAGTAGGTGGCGCCGTTCTGCACGCCGAGCCGGGCCGACAGTCGCCGCATCGTCAACTGCTCCAGCCCGACCTCGTCGAGCACGTCCAGCGCCGTGCTCAACACCTGCTCCTTGCTCAGCCGCATCGTTGCCCGCTCCGGAAAAGGTTTGACGACCTCCCCGAGTATGCCGCAGACTTCAACGTCGTTGAACTTCAACAGCGTTGAAGTTTGGTCGTCGACGGAGGGGAGGGGCGCTGATGCTGCCGAGGAACACCGCCTGAGACGCACGGGGCCGCCCTCGACGGGCGGCCCCGCGGCCTGACCTGACGGGCGGCCGCGCCGGCTGACCCCGCCGGGCGGCCCCGCCCGACCCGATCAGAAGGAACCAAGCATGCGTACCGTCAACTTCTCCGACGACGGCGTCGAAGTCGTCGACGCGCCCGACCCGCTCGTACCACCGGGGCGCCTGCTGGTGCGCACGGAGGCCGTCGGGGTCGGGGTCGGGCTCGTCCGCCTGCTGGCCGCCTCCCGCGGGCGCGCCGAGCCGGTGCGCCCGGGCGGCGAGATCGTCGGGACCGTGGCCGCCGTGGGCGCCGGTGTGTCCGGGTTCGAGGTGGGCGACCGGGTGGGCGGGGTCGTGTTCGAGGACGCGTACGCCGATCTCGTGCTCGCCGACCCACGGCTGGTGGCCCGGGTGCCCGGCGAGGTCGGGGCCCCGGCCGCCGTGTGCCTGGTCCGTGGTGGCCTGATCGCGCTCAGCGCCCCGCGGGCGGGACGCTTCGCGCCCGGCGAGTCGGTCCTGGTGACCGCCGCCGCCAGCGGCACCGGGCACCTGATGGTGCAACTGGGCCGGGCATTGGGCGCGTCCCGGGTCGTCGCCGCGGTGGGATCCCCGGAGAAGGCCCCGTTCGCGCGCGACTGCGGCGCCGACGAGGTCGTCACGTACGCCGAGCCGTCCTGGGGTGAACCGGTCGACCTGGTCCTGGACGGCGCCGGCGGCGACCTCGTGCGACGCGGCGTGGACATGCTGGCTCCCCTCGGCAGGATGGTCGCGTTCAGCGCCGCCGGCGGCACCGTGGACGTGAGCAGCCTGCTGGGCGGCATGAGGAGCGTCCTCGGCTTCACGATCGGCACGCTCGACCGGACCCGGCCCGACCTGGTGAACGGGTACCGGGCGCAGGTGTGGGACCTGCTGGCCCGCGGCGCGCTCCGCCCCCGGTGCGTCGAGTTCGGGTTCGACCGGCTCGCCGCCGCCGTCGGGCTGGTGGCGTCGCGCGGAAATTTGGGCCGGGTCGTGGTGACGACCGGCGGACGGTCCGCCGCGCCGAGCCCCTGACGGGCGCTCGTGGCCGGCGGAGCCGCGGGGCCCACGCGGGACCACGCGCAGGCGTGAGGGGACTGCCGTCGTGCCCGCTCGCTGGCAGGATGCGGGAAGGCGCGCACCCCCGCACCCGATGGAGAGCAGATGGCATCCTCCCCGGCCCGGATCTTCGCCGCACTGAACGCGGAGCGGCCACCCGAGCGGGCCACGCCGGTCATGGGCAGGGCCATCGTGATCGGCGGCAGCGTGGCCGGGCTGCTGGCGGCACGGGTGCTGGCCGGCCACGCGGAGAGCGTCGTCGTCATCGACCGCGACGACCCGCGGACGGCCGGCGCCCGGCCCGGAGTGCCACAGGGTACGCAGCTGCACGCGCTGCTGCCCGGCGGCTTCCTGCTGCTCGAACGGCTGTTCCCCGGGTTCCGGGAGCACGCCCTGGCCCAGGGGGCGGTCGAGGCGCCGCCCGCCGGCCGGCGCAGCTACCTCGACGGTCGGCTGAAGGTGGTGGTGCCCGACGACGCCGACAGCCTGGCGGGCACCCGTCCGTTCCTGGAGGGGCTGATCCGCCAGCAGGTGCTGCGAATGCCCAACGTCGAGACCCGGACCGCCCGCGCGACGGGTCTCGTGTTCGACGGCGCGGTCACCGCCGGCGTCCGCTACGACGACGGCGGTGCGCCCGGCGTCGAGCGCGGCGATCTCGTGGTGGACGCCATGGGACGGTCGAGCCGCCTCTCCGACTGGCTCGAGCGGGCCGGCGGGGAGCGGCCGGCCACCCGGCGGATGCGGGTCGACCTCAACTACGCGACCGCGCTGTTCCGGCGCCGGGAGACGGACCCGCGACCCACCCTCGTCATGGCCCTGCACAGCCCGGCGGCGTCGTCGGACGTGGCCGGCGCCGCGTTCTTCGCCGTCGAGGACGGCCGGTGGATGGCCATGATGGCCGGCTACGGCGACAGCCGTCCCGGGCGCACGGCCGACGACTTCGTCCGCCGGTTGCGGTCGCAGTTCCCGCCGGAGTTCGGCGAACTCGCCGGCAACGAGATGCTCGGCGACGTGCGGACGTACCACCACGCCGACAGCCGGCGGCGGGAGTTCCACGCGCTGCGGCGCCTGCCCGCCCGCCTCGTGAGCGTCGGGGACGCGGTCGCCTCGTTCAACCCCGTGTACGGGCAGGGGATCACGGCGGCGGCCCTGCACGCGGCCTGCCTGTCGCGGTACGTGCGCGCGAAGCCCGATCCCGACGCGCCCGCCCGCGAGTTCTTCGCGTTGCAGAAGGTCGTGGTCGACGCCGCCTGGTCGACGTCCACCTCCGCCGACCTCGCCCTGCCGCACGTGGACGGTCCCTACCCGCGCGGCCACCGGTTGCGGAGCTGGGTCAGCCGGCAGATCGTCACGGCGACGATCACCGACGTGGCCGTCGCCCGCCGGTTCAACCGCGTCGTCTCCCTGTCCGCGCACCCGAACTCGCTGGTCACTCCCGGCGTCCTGCTGGGCGCGCTGCGCGCCAACCGGCGAGCCCGGTGAGCCTACCGGCCGGGGCGGACGTCACGGCACCAGGCGCTTCTCGAACCAGTGGTCGGCGTAGCGCTCGGTGTTGTACGGCTCGATCTCGCGGTAGCCGGCGGCCCGGTACATCGCGATCGCCTCGGTGAGGGTGCGGTTGGTGTCCAGCCGTACGGTGTCCCAGCCCCGCTCCGCGGCGTACCGCTCCAGTTCGTCGAGCATCCGCCGGCCGATCCCCAGGCCGCGCACGCTGTCGGCCACCCAGACACGTTTGATCTCCGCGGGCGCGTCCGGGTGGAGCTTGACGGCGCCGCAGCCGACGGGTTCGGCGTTCAGGGTGGCGAGCAGGAACACCCCGGCCGGCGGGACGAGTTCGTCGTCGCGCACCGGGTTGCTGAGGGCCGGATCGAACCCGTCGTCGAAGCGCCGCGCCACGTCCCGCGCGTAGGCGCGCAGGCAGGTGCGGGCGCGCGGGTCGCTCGGCGGGCATGGCGCGATGACCACCATCGACGCGACGAGCAGCCGCTCCACCTCGGCCATGGCCGCCACGAGCCGCTGCCGATGCGGCGCGGCCAGTGGTTCGAGGATCGACCAGGCGAACTCGTCGGAGCGCCGGTCGAGCTCGGCCCACTCCGTACGGCCGGCCGGGGTGAGCGCCGCCGTCCGGACCCGCCCGTCGCCGGTGCCGTCCGCGGGGCCCACCGTGACCAGGCCGTCGTTCTCGAGAGCACGCAGCAGCCGGCTGAGGTAGCCCGAGTCCAGCCCGAGCCGGCCCCGCAGCGCCGCCACCTCCGCGCCGCCGGGGCCGATCTCCCACAGCAGGCGTGCCTGCGCCAGGGGTCGGCCCCGCGCCATGTACTCGTCGTCGAGCGCGCCCACCCGTTGGGTGACCGTCCGGTTGAACCGCCGCACGGCGGCGATCAGGTCGTGGCTCATGTAGCTGACTTTAGTCAGGTATCGGCGACCGGTGGTACGCGACCCCCGCGGCGGCCGGTTCGCGGGTGCCGTGCCCGGTCCCCTCTGAAGGGTGCGCGGACTCGGGGAGAACCCCGGCCCGGTTCCGGGTTTCCTCCGATGCCGCCCGGCGGCCGGCCCGGTGACCATCGGAGGCATGGTCAAGCGTTGGCGTCAACTCACCGTGTGGCTGCACATCCTGACGTCGGTCGGATGGATGGCGCAGGCCATGACGCTGTGCGTGCTCCTCGCCGTCGGCCTCGCCGCGGACGGTTCCGCCGCGCGTGACGCGGCGACCTCGATGGCGCACGTCGTCGACGGCCGACTGCTCGCCCCCATGGCCGGCGTCTCGGCCTGTACCGGAATCGTGCTGGCGGCGGCCACCCCCTGGGGCTTCTTCATCCACTGGTGGGTGCTGGCCAAGTTCGCCATCAGCATGGTGCAGGTGTACCTCGGGATCTTCGTCCTGTCGCCGACGCTGACCGACGCGATGACCGGCGGGCCCACCGTGCGCCTCGTGGTGGGCACGGCGTTGATGGCGAGCGCGATCGCCTTCCAGGGCTGGTTGTCGGTGCGCAAGCCGTGGGGGACGGTTCGCGGGGGCCGCCGGGCCACGGGACCCTCGGGGCCCCGGTGGGTCTTCGTCGCCACCGTCCTGGGCGGGCTGGCCGAGCTGACGCTCGCCCTCGTCCTCGGCCACCCGTTGCCGCTGCTGTCCCTGATCCTCATCATCGTCGTGCTCTCGTGCCGGCCGCGCTGGTCCGGCTTGCGGCGGCTGCGGCCGGCCCGGGCGTGAGACGGGCGGCCCGACCGCGGCGGGCCCCGCCGCGGTCGGGCCGGGCCCGCCGGCGCCGCGTGGGGGCGACGCCCGGGCCCGGACCCTCCGTCAGGCCGGGACCGCCACGTCGCCGGACGCCGACCGCTCGTCGGACCGGTCCGCCCGCGGTGGGTGCGGACGCCGGTAGCGCCGCTGGTGGGCGAGACCGAGGACGACTCCGGCGGCGACCAGCAGGACGGACGTGACGGCGACCGCGGGGTAGCCGAACCGCTCGGCGGCCGCGAGACCGACGGCCGAGGCGCCGAACGAACAGACCAGCCCGAACGAGGACAGGACGGTGAAGTCCGTGCCTCCGGTGCCCGCGCGCGAGTAGTCCATGTTCACCGTGTAGAGCACGACGTTGGCGACGGTGTACGCCGCCAGGAAGCAGCAGAGCGCCGCGACCGTCCCGGCCAACGGCGCGTGCCCACGCATCAGTGGCAGCAGGAGCACCGTCGACAGCGCCAACCCGACGCCGCCGGCCACCAGCACGCCGCCGCGCCCGTACCGGGCGATCCCGGCCCCGGCCAGCAGACCGGCGACGATCGCCGGGGCGCTGGTGACCACCCCGGTCACCACGCCGATCCGGCCCAGCGACCATCCGGCGTCCACGAGGGCGGGCGTCACCAGGGCGTACGCCATCCCCGCGCCGACGTAGACCAGCGGCACCACCCCGAAGGTCCATTGTCGGCACCCGGGCTGCCCGAACACGGACAGCAGCGCCCGGTACGCCGTGCCGACCCCGGCGATCCGGTCGGTGCGGGGCGGCTCCCGGAACCGCCACGCCACCACGAGGCCGGTCGCCGTCAACGCGGCCAGCAGGCCGATCGCGGGCGCCCAGCCGAACCGGTCGTAGACCAGCACGCAGGCGCCGCCGCCGAGCAGGTTGCCGAGGTAGCTGGCGGCCACCTGGATGCCGTTGCCGAGCCCGCGGGCGGAGTCGGAGAGCAGCCGCACGGCGACGGCGTCGACGGCGATGTCCTGCGTGGCGGAGAAGAGGACGTAGGCGGTGCAGAGGGCGATGACCGGCCCGAGCTGCGCGGCCGGACGGGAGAACGGCAGCAGCGCCAGCAGGGCCAGCACCAGCGCGGACTGGAGGACGACCAACCAGGACCGGTAGTGGCCGTGGCGGCGGGATCCGTAGCGGTCGAGGATCGGTGCCCAGAGGAACTTGATCGGCCAGACCAGACCGACGACCTGGAGCAGGGCGAGCGTGTCCAGGGAGGTGCCGCCGTCGCGCAGGATCGCGGTCAGGCCGACGGTGATGAACCCGATGCCGAGGTACTGCGTGACGTACAGCGTGGTCAGCGTGCCGAGACGGCTCGTCACGTGGCTCTCCAGTAGCCCAGCGAGGTCAGCTGGCGCCGGTCGACGCCCAGGGTGCGCCGGATGTGCCGGGTGATGCTGCGGGTGGTGGCCGCCTCGGCCGCCACCCAGTAGTGGGCGGCGTCGCTGACCGGCAGCGCGGCGCAGACCGTGTCGACCAGGTGCCGGCCGGCCTCCCGGCGCGGCACCCAGGTGACCTCGTGGTGTGCCCGCGCCCGTGGCGCGAGCGCCTTCTCGCCCTCGTGCGCGTACTCCAGCCAGATCGTGGCGGGGATGTCGGCGCCGGCGTCGAGCAGGCTGTTCACCGCCGGCAGGGACGCCGCGTCGCCGACGAGGTAGAGGTGCCGGGGCGCGGGGTCCGGAAGGGTGAAGGCGCTGCCCTGCACGGTCGCGGCGATGGTGTCGCCGGGCCGGGCCGTCGTGGCCCAGCGGGCGGCGCAGCCGTCGTGCAGGGCGAACTCGAGGGTGAACCGGCCGGTGGCCGGGTCGGGGTCCACGAGCGTGTACGCGCGCTGGTGCGCCCGACCGTCGTTGTCGAACCAGAGCCGGATCCACATGGTGGGGTGCACGCCGCAGCTCTCCAGCAGCCCGCCGTCATCCATGAGCAGGCGTTGGTAGTGCCCGTCGACGGACTCGGTGGCCAGGACGGTCAGCCGGAAGTCCCGACCTCCCATGGCCTTGAGCACCAGGGCCTCCCAGTTACGTTTCACGCACCCTCCAGGTGAGGTCAGGCTTGGTTAGGTTAGGTTAACCTAAGCCCCGGCGGGCGGGGAACGCCTGCCCGCCTCGCATCCAAGGACAGGGCACCCATGACCTACCAGGAGAAGATCTCCGACCTCGGCGAGCTGTCGCTCGTGACCGTGGCACCCGACCGGGACGCGGAACTGTTGCACGGCTGGGTCACCCGGCCCCGCAACTCCTTCTGGGGCATGGGCGGGCACACCGTCGAGCAGGTACGCGAGATCTACGCGTTCCTCGACGGCCTGCCGACGCACCACGCGTACCTCGTCCTGATCGACGGCGAGCCGGTCGGGCTGTTCCAGACCTACCAGCCGGACGCCGACCCGGTCGGCGAGCGCTACCCCGTCCAGCCCGGCGACGTGGGCATGCACCTGCTCCTCAACCCTCCCCGGCGCTACGCCCGGGGGCTGACCAGCGCCGTCGGCCCGGCCCTCGCGCGCTTCCTGTTCCGCGACCCGGCCGCCCAGCGGATCGTCGTCGAGCCGGACGTGCGCAACGAGGTCGCCCTGCGGCGGCTGGAGGCGGAGGGATTCGTGTTCGGCCCCGAGATCGACCTGCCCGACAAGCGCGCCCAGCTCGCCTTCCTGACCCGGGCCCGCTTCGAGGCCGATCACCCCGCCCCGGCCTGAGCGTCACCCGCGCCCCCGGATGCGTCCGTCCGGCGTCCGGCCTGGAGGGTCCCCGCGAGCGTCCGGGTGGCCGGGCCGGCACCCGGCTAGGCTGGCCGCGTGGATCACGAAGACCGGATCGCCCTCTTCCTCGACTACGAGAACCTCGCCCTGGGGTTCCGCGACCACCACGGCGGGATGGCCTTCGACTTCCGTCCCATCGCGGACGCCCTCGCCGAGCGCGGACGGGTGGTCGTGCGCCGGGCGTACGCGGACTGGTCGTACTTCGACGAGGACCGGCGGATGCTCACCCGCAACCACGTCGAGCTCATCGAGATCCCCCAGCGCATGGGGGCCACCCGCAAGAACGCGGCCGACATCAAGATGGCCGTCGACGCCGTGGAACTGGCCTTCGAGCGGGACTACATCTCCACGTTCGTGATCTGCACCGGCGACAGCGACTTCACCCCGCTGGTGCACAAGCTCCGGGAGCTGAACAAGCGGGTCGTCGGCGTGGGGGTCGAGAAGTCCACCTCGGCGTTGCTGCCGCCGGCCTGCGACGAGTTCCTCTACTACGACCGGCTGGAGGGTGTCGAGATCCCGCCGGCCCGGGTCCGGGGCGGCCGCGGCGCGCGGCCCGCGGAGCAGGAGGCGCCGCGGGTCGAGCGGGAGCCCGAGCGGCAGCCGGAGGTCGAGGAACCCGGGCGGGACGTCGACACGCTCGCCGCCTCCGTCGCGCAGACGGTGGCCGGTCTGCAGGGCAGCTCCGGCGGCGAGGTGACGGCGTCGCGGCTCAAGCGCACCCTGCTGCGGAAGGACCCGACGTTCAGCGAGTCCGACTACGGCTTCCGCACGTTCGGCGAACTGCTCCGGCACCTCGCCGCGACCAGCGTCATCGAGCTGGCCGAGGGGCCCGCGAAGGGTGACCCGGAGGTCTCCCTGCCCGAGCACGGTGACCGGGAGGTGGCGTTCGGGCTGCTCCGGTCGGTGGTGGTCGACCTCGCCGACGGCGACGGCGCGGTGGCGCTGTCCGGCCTGAAGGACCAGCTCCGCCGGGCCCGGCCGGACTTCAGCGAGAAGAAGCTCGGCTACCGCAGCTTCCTCCAGTTCTGCAAGGCCGCCGCGACCGCCGGCGCCGTGCAGTTGCGGTGGAGCCCCGAGGCGGACGACTACCTGGTCACCCCGCAGACCACCGGATGACGGGCGCCCGGCCGGCGTGGTCGAGGGCGGGCCGTCGGGAGTGGAGTGGTGAACGCCGCTGTCAGCCGGGGCGGGCGAAACCGCCCTTCGGCGCGATGAGCTCCAGGTTCGTGCCGTCGGGGTCGTTGAAGTAGGCGACCTCGGTGCCGAGCGCCTCCGCCGGGTTCACCTCGCCGGCGGCGAACGTGTAGGGGTCGCCGAGGAAGTCGAAGCCGGCCTCCCGCATCCGCGCGTGGACGGCCCGCACGTCCTCGACGCGGAAGCAGAGGTGCATCGACCCGGGCCGGTTGGCGGCCGGCCGGGACGGTTCGGCGACCGGGTCCAGGAACTGGATCAGGTCGATGCCGAGGTTGGTCAGGTTGAACGTGGCGTACCGGAGCCGCGTCGACGGCAGGCCCTGCGACCGCGCGAACCCGGCCCCCTGCATGGTCTCGTCCCGCACGACCGGTTCCACCCCGAGGAGCGCCTGGTAGAAGGCGACCGAACGGTCGAGGTCGCTCACGGCGATGCCGACGTGGGCGGCCTCCCGGAGGCCGACGGACACCCTCGCGGGGTCTGGCACGGTCGTCATGCCGGATCTCCTCCCTGACAGGCGGCCTGCGGTGCTGTCCCGACGTACCCCCCGAGGGGTCGGCCATGCCGTCATCATTCTGCGCCGGTCAGACAAATCCTCTAATGTCAGACTTGCTCGTGTTTGTTGAGCAGGTCCGTCGCACCCGGGCACGCCGGTCGCCCATGCCACCGGCGCCGCGGCACGGCCCCGGCGAGCCGGATCCCGGCGCCCATGAGCCGACACACGGGGGGTTTCGCTCATGGCACACACAGCAGGTGATCCGCGTACGTCCCGACCGACCCGCGGCCGCTGGGGACTGGTGGTCGCCGCCGTGCTCGTCCAGCTCGCGCTCGGCGCCGTGTACGCGTGGAGCGTCTTCAACCAGCCGCTGCAGCAGCAGTTCGGCTGGAGCAAGGCGGAGGCCGTGCTGCCCTTCGAGGTGGCGATCGGCACGATCTTCATCGGCAGCCTCATCGGGGGGCGCATCCAGGACCGGCGAGGGCCGCGGCCGGTGGCGCTCGCCGGGGGAGTCCTCTACGGCATCGGCAACATCCTCGCCTCGCTCACCTCGTCGAGCGACCAGTTGTGGCTGCTCGTGCTCACGTACGGCGTGCTGGGCGGAATCGGCCTCGGCGCCGTCTACATCACCCCGATCGCCATGCTGGCCAAGTGGTTCCCCGACCGGCGGGGGCTCATCACCGGCATCGCCGTGGCCGGGTTCGGCTTCGGGGCCGTGATCGTCGCACCCGTGGCGAAGTCGCTGCTGAACTCGACCAGCGACAAGACGAGCGTGTTCCTGCCGCTGGGCATCGCGTACCTCATCGCGGTCCTGCTCGGGGCGTCCCTTTTCCGCAACCCGCCGCCCGGCTACCAGGTGCCCGGCTTCACGCCGAAGGTCGGCGGGCGGGCCGTGGCCGGCACCCGCGTGTACAGCCTCGGCGAGGCGCTGCGGACACCGCAGTGGTACCTGCTCACGGCGATCCTCACGCTCAACGTCGCCTGCGGCATCGCGCTGATCTCCCAGGCGGCCGACGCCACGCAGGCGGTCACCGGCGCGAGCGCGGCGACGGCGGCCACGCTCGTCGGCATCCTCGGCCTGTTCAACGGGGCCGGTCGCGTGGCCTGGGCCTGGCTGTCCGACCGCATCGGGCGGATGACGGCGTTCATCGGGATGCTGCTGCTGCAGGCCATCTGCTTCTTCATCCTGCCGCACGCGGCGGCGTTCGGAGTGTTCGCGGTCCTCGCCGCGCTGGTCTACCTCGCCTACGGCGGCGGGTTCGGCACCATGCCGGCCACCGCGGCCGACTACTTCGGCACCCCGAACGCCGGCGCCATCTACGGGGCCATGATCGTGGCCTGGAGCATCGGGGGAGTGGTCGGCCCGCTGGTCACGGCGCTGCTCTACGAGGCGAGCGGCAACAGCTACACGGTGCCGTTCACGGTCATCGCGATCGTCGCGCTCGTGGCGCTGGTCCTGCCGCCCATCACCCGGCTGCCGACCGCGCCGGGGCGGCCCCGACCCCACAACGAGGTCACCGGCCCCTGACGGCGGCGGGACGACCGCCGCGCGGGGCGGGCCGCCGTGGCGCGGCGGCATGCGGTCGCCGCGCCGACCCGGACGGCCGGCGCGCCGCCGTCAGGCCGCCGGCCTGCGGGCGGCGACGCGCTCGACGACGCCGAGGGCGAAGCGGTCGTGCGCCTCGACCGTCCAGCCCCAGGCCCGCACCTGGTCGGCGGGGCGGCGGAGGAAGTGCTCGCCGCCCATGGGCACGGTGACCACCTCGGCGAGCCGCTGTCCGAGGCGCACCGGCCACGCCGTCGAGGGCACGTGGTCGGCCAGCAGGAGCAGCCCGCCCGGACGCAGCACCCGCCGCATCTCGTCGAGCGCCCGCCGCTCGTCCGGGATGGCGCAGAGGGAGAACGTGCACACCACGGAGTCGAAGGACGCGTCGGGGAGGTCGAGCGCCTGCGCGTCACCGAGGCGCAGGTCCGCGTCGCGGTCGAGGTCGGCGGCACGGCGCCGGGCGACCGCCAGCATCCGCGGGCTCCACTCCACGGCCGTCAGCCGCACGTCGGGCGCGTAGTGCGGCAGGTTGAGGCCCGTGCCCACCGCGATCTCGAGGACGTCGCCGGACGCCCGGCGGCAGATCCAGTCGCGCGTGTCGCGGAAGACGCGCCGCTCCGCGAACCCCATCTGCCGGTCGTACGAATCGGCGTGCCGGTCCCAGTAGCGGCGCAGCCGCCCGTCGCGATCCGTCGTCACCGTGCCCCCGCCTTCCGCCGCGATCCGCCCCGGCGACCGGGCCGGGCATCCCTCCCCGGCGACCGGGCCGCACGCGAGCGAGCCTAGCCAGCCAGCTCAAGCCGGGCGCCCGGCGCGGACCCGGACGATCGCCCGGCGGGCGCGCGAGCAGGACGCGCGGGCCGGACTCGCGACGGTCCGTGGGCGCGTCCGGACCCACCGCACGGGTCGGAGCCGGGCGGCGGGGCGGGGCTGGCGCCGCATCGAAGAAGGCCCTTGCGTGATTCTTCGTATACAACATACGCTCCCGGAATCGCCCATGTGAGGAGCTCTCGATGATGAACCTCTTCTTCCGCGAACCGACCCCTCGCCGACGCCGTCCACTCGGTGTCGCCGTGGCGGCCGTCGCCGCCGTCTGCGCCGTCGCCGCCTGCTCACCCGTGTCCGAGAGCGACGGTGGCGACCAGCCCGGCGACACCCAGGGCGCCGGCCAGGACAACGTCGGTACGCCGGCGGACCCCGCCGCCGTGAAGAAGGGCGGAACACTGGTCATCGCGCTCTCCGCGGAGCCCGACGCGCTGGACCCGACCCTGTCGCGTAGCCTCTACTCGCGCTACGTCTTCCAGGCGATGTGCCAGAAGCTCTACGACGTGGACGAGAAGGCGCAGGTCGTACCCCAGTTGGCGACCGCGCTGCCGACGGTGAGCGACGACGGGAAGACGGTGACGATCCCGCTGCGCGAGGGCGTACGCTTCGCCGACGGCACGCAGTTCGACGCCGCCGCGGTGCGGACCACCCTCCAGCGTCACCTCACCAACGCCCGGTCCGCGCGCAAGAGCGAACTCGGGCCCGTCGAGTCCGTCGACACGCCGGACCCGCACACCGTGGTCGTCCGCCTGAAGCAGCCCTTCGCGCCCCTCGTCGGCGCCCTCGCCGACCGGGCCGGCATGATCATGAGTCCGAAGGCCCTGTCCAGCCTCGGCGACGACTTCGCCTCCGCCCCGGTCTGCGTCGGGCCGTTCAAGTTCGCCAAGCGGGTGCCGCAGAACTCGATCGAGGTCGTCCGGGACCCGAACTACTACGAGGCGGACAAGGTGCACCTCGACGGCATCACCTGGCGGATCCTCACCGACGCGAGCATCCGCGCCGCCAACCTGCGCTCCGGCGACGCCCAGGTCGCCGACACCGTCTCCACCCAGGACGTCGCCGCGCTGCGGCAGGACCCGTCGGTCACCGTCCTGCAGTCGCAGTCCCTCGGCTACCAGGGACTCACGTTCAACGTCGGCAACGTCGACGGCGTCGGCACCCCGCCCAAGCCCATCGACCGGCCCATCGCCCGCGACGCCAAGGTCCGGCAGGCCTTCGAGTACGCCATCGACCGCAAGACGCTCGTCCAGGCGGTGTTCAACGGCATCCACGCCGAGGCGTGCTCCCCGATCTCACCCGCGAGCTCGTTCTCGTCCCCCGAGGCGCAGGCCTGCCCGCCCCACGACCCCGCCAAGGCCAAGCAACTGCTCGCCGAGGCCGGGGTGCAGACGCCGTACCAGGTGACGATGCTCGCGTCGAACACGCCGGAGACGCTGCGGTTCGCCCAGGCGCTGCAGTCCATGGTGAAGGAGGGCGGCTTCGACCTGAAGATCAACCCGGTGGAGTACTCGTCCCTCCTCGACGAGCAGGACCGCGGCAACTTCGAGCTGCTGCAACTCGGCTGGAGTGGACGGATCGACCCGGACGCCAACATCACCAACTTCGTGGGCACCGGCGGGAGCCAGAACGTCGCCGGCTACAGCAACCCGCAGCTCGACGACGTGCTGACCCGGGCCCGGCAGTCCAACGACCTCGGCGAGCGCCGCAAGCTGTACGGGCAGGCCGTCACGATCCTCCAGCAGGACGACGCGCTCATCTACCTCTACCGGCAGCGGAACCTGACGGCCGTCTCCAAGTCGGTCCTCGGGCTCCAGGTCTTCCCGGACGGCGTGATCCGCGCGGCCTTCGCCGGGTTCGCCAAGTAGGTTGTCGATGTCCCGGTATCTGATCACCCGCGCCTGGCAGTCGGCGCTGACCCTGCTGCTGTCGACGGTCGTCGTGTTCCTCGGGGTGCGGGCGCTCCCCGGGGACCCGGCCCTCGCCCTGGCGGGGGAGGACCGGTCGCCGGAGGCGCTGGCGGCCATCCGCCACCACTACGGGCTCGACCAGCCGCTGCCCCTGCAGTTCGCCCGCTACCTCGGACGCGTGGCGCAGGGCGACTTCGGGGAGTCGATCCGCACCGGCGTGCCGGTGTCGTCGATGCTCACCACCGCCCTGCCCGTGACGGTCGAGCTGTCCGTCCTGGCGATCCTCATCGCCACGGCGCTCGGCGTCGGCGCCGGGGTGCTCGCGGCCGTCCGCCGCGGGCGCCCCGCCGAGTGGCTGGCCAACGGGCTGGCGCTGGTCGGCCTGTCCGTGCCGCACTTCTGGCTCGGGCTGCTCGCGATCCTCTACCTCTCCGTGGCCACCGGCCTCTTCCCGGCCTCCGGGTTCGTGCCGCTGGGGGACGATCCGGTGGGCAACCTGCACCACCTCGTGCTCCCCGCCGTCATCCTCGGCACCGGACTCGCCGCCATCATCATGCGGCAGACCCGGTCGGCCATGCTCGACTCGCTCTCCTCCGACTACGTGCGCACCGCGAAGGCGAAGGGGCTGCGGCCGCGTGCCGTCATCAGCCGGCACGCCCTGCGCAACAGCCTCATCGTGGTGGTGACGATCGTGGGTCTCCAGCTCGGGGGCCTGATCTCGGGGGCCGTCGTCACCGAGCAGATCTTCGGGCTGCCCGGCTTCGGCAAGATGACCATCGACGCCGTGTTCCAGCGGGACTACCCGGTGATCCAGGCGGTCGTCCTGCTCACGGCGACCGCGTACATCGTCATCAACTTCCTGGTCGACCTGCTCTACTCGGTCATCGACCCGCGCATCCGGGTGGCGGGTGGTGCCGCATGACCGTCCTCACCGTACCCATGGCGGAGGCCACGCCGGCCGGCACCACCCGCCGGGCCCGCGTCCTGCGGCGGCTGCGACGCAACCCGCTCGCCGTCGTGAGCTTCGTCGTGCTGGCGCTCGTGGCGGTCGTCGCCGTGCTGTCGCCGTGGATCGCGCCCTACGCGGTCGAGCAGACCGACTTCGCCCACACGTTCGCCCCGCCGGGCACCCCGGGCCACGTGCTGGGGACCGACGACCTGGGCCGCGACGTGCTCTCCCGGATCATGCTCGGCGCCCGGGCGTCCCTCCAGGTGGCGCTGCTGGCGGTCGCCACGTCCCTGGTCGTCGGCGTGCCGCTCGGCCTCGCCGCGGGCTACTTCCGGGCCTGGGACGCCGTGATCTCCCGCCTGACCGACCTGCTGCTCGCGTTCCCGTTCCTGATCATGGCGGTGGGCCTGGCGGCCATCCGGGGCGCCAGCCTGACCAACGCGGCCGTGGCCATCGGGATCGCGCAGATCCCCGGGGTCATCCGCGTGGTGCGCTCGGACACCCTGCGGCTCAAGTCGCTGGACTTCGTGGCCGCCGCCGTCGTGGACGGCGCCAGCGACCTGTGGGTCCTCGCCCGGCACGTCCTGCCCAACGCCACGTCGGTGATCCTCGTGCAGGCCACGGTCGCGGTCCCGGCCGCGATCCTCGGCGAGGCGGTGCTGTCGTTCCTGGGGCTGGGCATCCAGCCTCCGGCGCCCAGCCTCGGCACCATGCTGGCCACCGCCCAGCAGTTCGCCGCCCGGGCCCCGTGGGCCGCCGTCCTGCCCGGCGTGGTGATCATGGGGCTGGCGCTCGCGTTCAACGTCTTCGGCGACGCGCTCCGGGACGCCCTCGACCCGAAGGGAGACCGGTGATGACCGTCGTGCAGGCCGCCGGCGCGGCGGCCGCGACCACCGGCGCGCCCGTGCTGGAGGTACGCGACCTCTGCGTGTCGTTCCGCACGGAGGGCGGCTCCGTCTCGGCCGTCGACCGGGTGACCCTCGACCTCGCCCCCGGCGAGATCGTCGGCCTCGTCGGCGAGTCCGGCTGCGGGAAGAGCGTCACGGCCATGAGCCTCGCCGGGCTGCTCCCCGACAGCGCCCGGGTCTCCGGCTCCGTGCGCCTGGAGGGCACCGAACTGGTCGGTACGCGGGAGTCGGTGCTGCGCCGCGTCCGCGGCAAGGAGATCGCGTACATCTTCCAGGAGCCGATGACCTCCCTGAACCCGGTGCTCACGGTGGGCCGGCAGATCGGCGAGGCGTTGCAGGTCCACGAGCGGATGTCCCGGCGGGCGGCGCGGGCCCGCGCCGTCGAACTGCTCTCCCTCGTCGGCATCCCGTCGCCCGCGACCCGGGTCGACAACTATCCCCACCAGCTCTCCGGCGGCATGCGCCAGCGCGTGATGATCGCGATGGCGGTGGCGTGCGGCCCCAAGGTGCTGGTGGCCGACGAGCCCACCACGGCCCTGGACGTCACAGTCCAGGCGGGGATCCTGAAGGTGCTGCGCGACCTGCGCGACCGGCTCGGCACCACGATCCTGATCATCACGCACGACCTCGGTGTCATCGCCGACGTGGCCGACCGGGTCGTGGTCATGTACGCCGGGCGGATCGTGGAACGGGCGCCGGTCACCGACCTGTTCGCGCACCCCCGCCACCGGTACACGGCCGGGCTCCTGTCGGCGTCGCCGACGCCCGGCGTGCACGCCGGCAGCCAGCGGTTGCAGGAGATCCCCGGTCTCGTGCCCGTGCTGTCCAGCCAGCCCGACGCGTGCACGTTCGCCGACCGCTGCCCGGCCGCCGACGCGCGGTGCCGGTCGGCCGCGCCGCCCCTGGAACCCGTCGGGTCCACGGCGGCCGACCACCTCGCCGCCTGCTGGCACCCCTGCCCGACGCCCCGGACGCAGCCGGAGGAGACGACCCCATGACGGCGGAACCACACGCCCTCGAACTCGAGGACCTCGTGATGCACTTCGGGCCGGTCCGTGCCGTGGACGGCGTCTCCCTCACCATCCCCCGGGGCCGGGTCACGGCGCTGGTGGGGGAGAGCGGCTCTGGGAAGTCCACCGTGGGCCGGTGCGTCGTCCGGCTCGTGGAGCCCACCGCGGGCGTGGTCCGCATCGCCGGGACGGACGTCACCCACCTGCCCCGGCGGCAGCTGCGCCGGCACCGCAGCCGCGTCTCGATCGTCTTCCAGGACCCCGCCGGCTCGCTGGACCCGCGCATGCTCGTCGGCGACATCGTGGCCGAGCCGTTGCGGCTGTCCCGCACCCGGATGTCGCGGCGCGACCGGGACGCCCGCGTCGCTGCGGAACTCGGCCGGGTGGGCCTGCGGGCCGAGGTGGCCCGCCGCTACCCCCACGAGCTCTCCGGCGGCCAGCGCCAGCGGGTCAGCATCGCCCGCGCCCTGATCTCCGAGCCCATGCTGCTCATCGCGGACGAACCCACGAGCGCGCTCGACGTGTCCGTCCAGGCGTCCGTGCTCAACCTCCTCGCCGACCTGCAGCGGGACATCGGGTTCGCCTGCCTGTTCATCACCCACGACCTGTCCGCCGTGGAGTACCTGGCCGACGACATCGCCGTCATGTACCTCGGCCAGCTCGTCGAGACGGGCTCCCGCGAGCAGATCTTCACGCGTCCGGCCCACCCCTACACGCAGGCGCTGCTGTCGGCGGCGCCGGTGGCCGACCCGGTCCGCCAGCGGGAACGCCAGCAGGTGCTGCTCGGCGACGACCTGCCCTCGGCACTGGACCCGCCGTCCGGCTGCCGCTTCCGCACCCGGTGCCCGCTCGCGTTCGACCGGTGCGCGACCGAGGTGCCGGCGCAGATCGGGTACGGCGACGGCATGGCCGCCTGCCACCTGGTCCGGCCGGACGGCACGCGACCCGACGTCCGGGCCGCCGACACGAGTGAGGTGCTGTCATGACGTTCACCACGAGGCCGACCCTGCAGGGCACGTTCGGGATGGTGTCCTCGACCCACTGGCTCGCCAGCCAGGCGGCCATGGGCATCCTCGAACGTGGCGGCAACGCCTTCGACGCCGCGGTCACCGCCGGGTTCGTCCTGCACGTCGTCGAACCGCACCTCAACGGGCCGGCCGGGGAGGTGCCCGCCATCGTGGCGACCGCCGCCGACCCGGCGCCGAAGGTGCTCTGCGGGCAGGGACCGGCACCGGCCGGCGCGACCATCGCGCACTTCCGGTCCCTCGGCATGGACCTCATCCCCGGCGCCGGCCCCCTCGCGGCGGCCGTGCCCGGCGCCGTCGACGCCTGGCTCCTGCTGCTGCGCGACCACGGCACGTTCCCGCTGGCCGAGGTGCTGGAACCGGCGATCGGCTACGCCGGCGCCGGCCACCCGCTGGTCGGCCGGGTCGGCGCGACCGTCGCGTCGGTGCAGGACCTGTTCGAGGAACACTGGCCCACCTCCGCGCAGCTCTGGCTGCGCGGCGGGCGGCCCCCCGCCGCGGGCGAGCTGTTCACCAACCCGGCGTACGCGCGGACCCTGCGGGGACTGGTCGACGCCGGGCGGGCCGCCGGCGGCGACCGGGAGGCGCAGATCGAGGCGGCCCGCCGCGCCTGGCGGGAGGGATTCGTGGCCGAGGCGGTCGACCGGTTCAGCCGGCAGCCGTTCCAGGACTCCAGTGGCACCCCGCACGCGGGCCTCGTGACCGGCGCCGACATGGCCGCCTACTCGGCCACCTGGGAGGAGCCGGTCACGCTCGACTGGAACGGCTGGACGGTGGCGAAGACCGGGTTCTGGGGGCAGGGGCCGGTGCTGCTGGAGACGCTCGCCGTCCTCGACGCGCTGGGCGACCCGGCAGCGTACGACCCGGGGACGGCGGCCGGCATCCACGCCCAGGCCGAGGCGCTCAAGCTCGCCTTCGCCGACCGTGAGGCCTGGTACGGCGACGTCCCCGTGCCCGCCAAGGCGCTGCTCTCCCCGGAGTACGCGCGGGAGCGGGCGGCGCTCATCGGCGACCGGGCCTCGACGCGGCTGCGGCCGGGGCGCCCCGAGGGGGCCGACCCCCGCCTGCCGGCCCACGTCCGGCACGGCGCCGAGGAGCGGGCCGGGTCGACCGACCCGACGACGGGGGAGCCCACCGTACGCGCGGACGGCGTGACCCGCGGCGACACCTGCCACGTCGACGTGGTCGACCGCTGGGGAAACATGATCTCCGCGACGCCGAGCGGCGGCTGGCTGCAGAGTTCCCCCACGATCCCGGACCTCGGCTTCCCGCTCGGCAGCCGGTTGCAGATGTTCTGGCTGGAGGAGGGGCTCGCCTCGTCGCTCGCGCCCGGCCGCCGCCCGCGCACCACGCTGAGCCCCACGATGGTGCACCGCGACGGCGAGCCGGTCATGGCGTGCGGCACGCCCGGCGGTGACCAGCAGGACCAGTGGCAGCTGGTGTTCCTCCTGCGCCACCTCGCGGGCGGCCAGTCGTTGCAGGAGGCCATCGACGCCCCCATGTGGCACACGGCGAGCCTGCCGGCCTCGTTCTACCCGCGCGGGTTCGAGCCCGGCGTCCTCGTCGTCGAGGACCGCGTGGGCGAGGACGTGCGGGCGGCGCTGCGGTCGTACGGGCACGAGGTGCGGCTCGCGGACCCGTGGAGTCTCGGCCGGCTCTGCGCGGTGACCCGCGACCCGGCCACCGGCGTGCTCGCCGCCGGGGCCAACCCGCGGGGCATGCAGGGCTACGCCTGCGGCCGGTGACCGTCCACGGTGCCGTAGCCGCCCTCGGCGTTCTCGAAGGCCGCCGCGGACGCCGCGTCGAGGTGGGCGAGGGCCGCCCGCTCGGCGCGGTCGCCGTCGCCGGACTCGATGGCGTCGACCAACTGGATGTGCTCGGCCCACGAGTGCGGCGCCCGTTCGGCGGCGCCCAGCCGGAAGACCCACTGCACGTGGAGGTACAGCGCCTTGGCGATCGACGACAGCCACGGGTTTCCGCTGATCTGGAGGATCCGCAGGTGCAGGGCGCTGTTCAGTTCGGCGACCCGGCGCAGGTCCTGCTTCTCCGTCGCCTCGCGGCCCTGCTCCAGCAGGGCCCGCAGGGCGGCCACGTCGGCGGCCGTGGCCCGCTCCGCCGCCAGCCGGGCGGCCAGCGACTCCAGCCGCTCGCGGACGGCGAACATGTCCGCGATGGTCCCGCTGCTCGGCGAGGCGACCACCGCGCCGCGCCGCGGCAGGATCACCACGAACCCCTCCGCCTCGGCGACGCGCAACGCCTCCCGGACGGGGTTGCGGGACACGCCGAAGTCCTCGGCGAGCCGGTCCTCGGTCAACCGCTCACCGGGAAGGTAGTCGCCGTCGATGATGGCGGCCCGTAGCGCCGTGAGGACCTGATCGCGTAGCGGCAGGTGTCGTGCGCCGAGCTTGTCCCGCAGGTCTTCCGCCAACCTGACCGCCTCTCCCGAAGTTCCGGGCAAAGTGTATACGAAGAACAATTTGTGAAGGGATGGCCGACAGTGCCGAGATCAGAGCCATCCGTCGTACCCGTGGGGGGCGCGACGGCGCGGGACGCCCGCCTCCTGCGGCGCCGGCACGCCCTCGTCGTCGTGCTCACGTTCCTGACCGGCGCCGCCGACGCGGTCGGTTTCCTCGCCCTCGGTGGCGCCTTCTCCAGCGTCATGACGGGCAACATGGTCCTGCTGGGCCTCTCGGCGGGCCGGGGGAACGCCGAACTCGCGGTGACCGCCGGGAGCGCCATCGTCAGCTTCATCGCGGGCGTGCTCGCGGGCGCCCGCGTCGCCGGCGCGGCCCGCCCCGACGACCCGGTGTGGCCCCGCCGCGTCACCACGGCGCTCGGCCTGGAACTCCTGGTGTTCCTGGCGTTCCTCGTCGTCTGGGAGGTCAACCTGCCCGACCACTCCGAACGCGTCGACCTCACGCTCCTGATGCTGTCGGCGGCGGCGCTCGGCGTGCAGAGCAGCGCCATCCAGCGGTTCGGTGTGCCCGGCCTGTCGTCGACCTACCTCACCGGCACCCTCACGAGCCTCATCGGCGGCGTCGCCGCGCGGAGCCCGTGGCATCGCCTGCGCCCCAAGGCCGAGATCCTGCTGGCCCTCATGTGCGGCGCCGCCGTGGGCGCGCTCGTGGCGCTGCACCAGCCCGCGTGGGCGCCGGCGCTGCTGCTCGTGCCGCTGGTGACCGTCATCGCGGTCGCCGCGCGCATGCCGCAGGAGCCGGCCGTCGAGTCCCCGGCCTCGGTGTAGGCCGCCCGGGCACCGACGTGGCGGCCGCGCCGAGACCCGGCGGCCGGGCCGCGCGCCCCGGCCGCCGGCCGGCGGCCGGCGGGGCACCGCCGGAACCGTGATCGCACTATCCTCCGGCCATGACATCGATCTCACCCGTGGCGCGGGGTGCCGACTCCGCCCTGGACCCCTCCCCGGAGCGGATCCGCGAGATGGGCGCCCAGGCGGTCGACTGGATGGCCGCCTACCACGAGGCGGTCCGCGACCTGCCGATCGCGCCCCAGGCGTCCGCCGCCGCCCTGCGGGAGGTGCTCGCCGAGCCGCTGCCCGCCGAGGGTCGCGACTTCACCGAGCTGCTGGCGGTGTTCCGGGACGTGGTCGTGCCCGGCAGCCGGCACAACGGGCATCCGCGCTTCTTCGGCTACGTCTCCGCGCCCGGCACGGCGGTCGCGGCCGTGGCCGACCTCCTCGCCTCGGCGCTGAACGCGAACCTGCCCGCGTGGCGGTCCGCGCCCGCCCCGGTCGAGCTGGAGCACGTCGCCATCGACTGGATCAAGGAGGCGCTGGGCTGCGACCCCGGCGCCGGCGGCCTGTTCACCAGTGGTGGGTCGATGGCCAACTTCACCGCCCTCGCGGCGGCCCGGCACCGCCACTGCGGCGCGGAGGTCGCCGCCCACGGCGCGGCCGCCCATCCCGCGCCGCTGCGGGTCTACACCTCAACCGAGACCCACCACTCCATCCACAAGGCCGCCGCCCTGCTCGGCATCGGGCGCGCCAACGTCCGGGAGATCCCGGTGGACGCCGGCTTCCGGATGGACGTCGACGCCCTCGTCCGAGCCATCGAGGAGGACCGCGCCGCCGGGGCGGAGCCGTTCTGCGTCGTGGCGAACGCCGGCACCGTGGTCACCGGCGCCGTCGACCCGCTTGCCGACATCGCGGCGGTCGCCCGGCGGTACGGGCTGTGGATGCACGTCGACGCCTGCTACGGGGGCTTCGCCCGGCTGGCGCCCTCGGCGCGCCCGCTCTTCGACGGCCTGGCCGAGGCCGACTCGATCTCCCTCGACCCGCACAAGTGGCTGTACCTGCCCGCCGACTGCGGCTGCCTCATCTACCGCGACCCCGAGGCGGCCCGGGCCGCCTTCACCCTGGACGCCGACTACACCCGGGTGACGCAGACCGACCCCGCCGAGGCCTTCGCCTTCTGGGACTACGGCCCGGACCTGTCCCGGCGCTTCCGCGCGCTCAAGGTCTGGATGACCCTGGCCCACGCCGGGTCGCGGGCGGTCGGGGACGCGATCGAGGGCAACCTCGACTGCGCCCGGCACCTCGCCGGGCTCGTCGACGCCAGCGCCGACTTCGAGATGCTCGCCCCGCCGGGACTGTCCATCTTCTGCTTCCGCTACCTGCCACCGTCCGCCCGCACGGGCTCGCGGTCGGCCGCCGACGAGGAGGCGATCGACCGCCTCAACGAGCGCATCATGGTCGCGCTGCAGCGGGCCGGCAGCTCCTACCTGTCCAACGCGAGCGTCAACGGCCGGTTCGCCCTGCGCGGCTGTGTGCTCAACTACCGCACGACCCGCCGGGACATGGAGATCCTGCTCGACGACGTGCGCCGCGCCGCCGACGAGGTGACGGCCGAGGCGCCCTGACGGTCACGACCCGCCGGACGCCTCCGTCCCCTGCTGGCCGCGCTCGTCCGCGAGGGCGGCCAGCAGGTTGTCCACGGCGGCGTCGGAGGCCCGCCGTACGCTCTCGGCCGTCGCGGCGCCCAGGTGCGGGGTGGGCAGCACCCGCGGGTGGGCGAGCAGGGCCGACGGCGCGGGCGGCTCCCGGTCGAAGGCGTCGACGGTGTAGAGGGCGATGCGGCCGGAGTCCAGCTCGGCCAGCAGGGCGTCCTCGTCGACCAGGGTGGACCGTGCGGTGTTCAGCAGGACGGCGTCGTCGCGGAGCAGGGCGAGTTCGGGCGCGCCGAGCAGCGGACCGTCGGGCGACGGCGGGACGTGCAGCGACACGACCTCGCTGGTCCGCAGCAGGTCGTGCAGCGGTAGCAGCGGCACGTCCCCGGCGTCGCGCACGAACGGGTCGTGCGCGACCACCCGCATCCCGAGCCCGGCCGCCAGGTGGGCGAGCCGACGCCCGATCGCGCCGAAGCCGACCACGCCGAGCGTGCGGCCGGCGGCCTCGCGTCCGGTGGTGCGCCGCCACTGCCCGGCGCGCAGCGCCGCCGCGGCCTCGGGCAGCCCGCGCAGGCCGGCCAGGGTGAGGGCGAGGGCGAGTTCGGCGACCCCCTGGGCGTTCGCACCCCGGGCGGTCAGCACCCGCACCCCGGAGGCGGCGGCCGCCGCCATGTCGATGGCGTCGCAGCCCGCACCGTTGCGGCTGATGACCCGCAGCGTGTCGGCGCGTGCCAGCACCTGCGCGTCGATGGGCTCCACTCCGGCGACCCAGCCGACGACGCCGGGCACGGCGGCGAGCAGGTCCTCCCGGGTCGGCTGCCGGCCCGGTGCGGGGGTGACGACGGTGTAGCCGGCGGCCTTCAGCCGGTCGACGGCGGGTGAGCGGCCCGCCGACATCGACCGCGGGGTCACCAGGACGCGGGGGCCGGTCACGGCGCGACCGCCGCCGGTTCCGGGCCGAGCAGCCGGATGAGTCGCTCGACCTCGGCCGCCATCGCCTCGCGCGCCGGCGCGACGTACCGGCGGGCGTCCAGCAGCGCCGGGTCGGCCTCCAACCGGGCACGCACCTCGCGGGTGAACACCTTGTTGAGGTGCGTCGCAATGTTGATCTTCGTCATGCCGCGCCCCACCACCTTCCGCAGGGTGGCGTCGTCGACGCCGGACGACCCGTGCAGCACCAGGGGAGCGGGCAGCCGCGCGGCGATCGCCGACACCAGGTCCAGGTCGACCACCGCCGTCCGGTCGGCCATCGCGTGGGAGGTGCCGACTGCCACGGCGAGCGCGTCGACGCCGGTGTCCGTCCAGAACCGGCGGGCCTCCTCCGGGTCGGTCCGTACGCCCGGCGCGTGCACACCGTCCTTCCCGCCGATCTCGCCGAGTTCCGCCTCGACCGCGACCCCGTGGGCGTGGCAGTGCGCGACGACGTCGCGGGTGGTGGCCCGGTTCTTGTCGTCGGGCAGCCGGGAACCGTCGAACATCACGGACGTGAACCCGAGGTCGACCGCCTGGTGGACCAGGTCCACGTCCTCGGCGTGGTCGAGGTGGACCACCACGGGAACGGTCGCCGACTCGGCGAGCGCGAGGGTGGCGAGGGCGATCGGCCGGAGCCCGCCGTGGTAGCGGACGGCGTTCTCGCTGACCTGCACCACGACGGGGGAGCGGGCGGCCTCGGCGCCGGCGACGATGGCCTCGGCGTGCTCCAGCAGGGTCGTGTTGAAGGCGCCGACGCCGTGCCCGGCGGCGCGGGCGGCGGCGAGGATGGGTCGGGGATCGGCGAGGGGCATGGACAGCTCCTAGATACGGTGGTCGTCGGGGGTGGAGGTCGCGGCGGCGTGGCGGCGGGTGGCGTCCCGCGCGGCGTCGAAGCGGAGGCGGGGCAGCGCGTAGGCGTCGGCGAGGTCCGGTCGCGGGTCGACCCGCAGGGCCTCCCGCCGGGCCTCGCGGAGCGGCGCGGTGTCCGACCACGCGCCGATCCCGAGCAGGGCGAGGGCCCCGGCGCCGAGCGCGGCCGCGTGCTGGGCGGCGTCGGGGCGCGCCAGTGGACGGTCGAGGAGGTCCGCGAGGACCTGCAACATGAGCCTCCCGCGGGCGCCGCCGCCGGTGGCGGTGACGGCGGGCCGTTCACCGGCCGGGTACGCGGGCACGGCGGCGAGCATGGTCGCGGCGGCGTCGGCGAGGCTGAACCCGATGCCCTCGATGAGGGCCCGCGCCAGGTCGCCGTGCGAGTGCCCGAGGTCCAGCCCGAGGAAGGCGCCGCGGACGGCGGGCCCGCCCTCGGCGACCGTCCCGCCGGCCAGGGTGGGCACGCAGGTGAGGCCGTTCGCGCCGACCGGCGCGGCGGCCGCCTCGTCGAGCAGGGCGTCGATGTCGTCGCCACGGCCGAGGAGGGTCGCGAGCCACTGGAGGCTGCTGCCGCCCCCGAAGGTCGACAGCGCGGAGATGTACAGGCCGGGCAGGACGTGGTCGAAGACGAACGGCCGGGTGACCGGATCGAGGACCGGGTCCGGCCCGGCCACGGTGACCCAGTTGGACGACCCGAGGGACAGGTAGGCCGCCCCGGCCCGGTCGAGTCCCGCGCCGAGCGCCATGCACGAGTTGTCGACGCCGCCGGCGACGACCGGCACCCCCGCGGGCAGCCCCGTGGCGGCGGCGGCCTCGGCGGTGACCGTCCCGATCACCGTGGTCGACGCGACGACCTCCGGCCACCAACGGGCCGGCACGTCGAACCTGGCCAGCAGGTCCGCCGACATCGTCCGGGCCCGAAGGTCGTACGCGCCGCTGCCCGAGGCGTAGCTCGGGTCGGTGCACTCGACACCGGTGAGCCGTGCGTTCACCCAGTCCTTGCTGCCCAGCAGCCGGGTGGTGCGCGCGGCGAGGTCCGGGTGCTCGGCGCGCAGCCAGCCGGCCTTGAACACCGTGTACATGCCGCGCGGGAACCCGTTGCCGGTCGTCGTGTACCACTCGTCCTCACCACCGGCGGCGAAGTGGGCGGCCGCGGCCGCCTCGCCCCGCGTGTCCGACCAGATCGGCACCGAGTCCAGCAGCGCCGAGCCGTCGGCGCCGACCGGCACCATGGCGAGGCTGTGGCCGGACAGCCCGACGGCGGTCACCCGGTGCCGGCCGGCGTCGGCGTCGAGCAGGTCACGGCAGGAGCGGACCACGGCGGCCCACCAGTCCTCGGGGCGCTGCTCGTGCCGGCCCGGGGCCGGATAGCTGGTGGGGTAGGGGACGAAGGTGCTGCGGACGACCCGGGCGTCGGCGTCGACGAGCGCGGCCTTGCCGCCGCCGGTGCCGAGGTCGAGGGCGAGGACGACGTCGGTCATGGCCGCCCCGGCCGGTTCGGGTCGCGTACGGCCTCGTGGTGCAGCCCGGACCGCATCGTCGCCAACCGTGTCTTCATCGTCCGGATGTCCTCCAGCGCGGAGGCGTCGCGGCGCAGCAGCACCATCGTGGCGAGGACGTCGATGACCACGAGCTGGGCCAGCCGGGAGATCGTCGGGGTGTAGACGTCCGTGTTGTCCAGCGATTCCACGACCAGGGGGATGGTGCTCAGCTCGGCCAGCGGTGACCGGTCGCCGGTGATGCCGATGACCACCGCACCGCGCTCGCGGGCCACCCGGACGGTGTCCAGGATGGACACCGTCCGGCCGGTGTTCGAGATCGCCACGAACGCCGTGGACGGTCCGCTCGTGGACGCGGCCAGGAACTGCTGGTGGGCGTCGACCGGGGCCGAGCACGGCACACCGAAGAGGGGGAACTTCTGCTCGGCGTCCATCGCCACGATGCCGGAGGCGCCCAGGCCCACGAAGACGATGTGTGTCGACGCCGCGAGGGCTGCCACCGCCGCGTCGATCGCCGCGAGGTCGAGGTGGCGGCGTACGTGGTCCAGCGACGTGATGGAGAAGTCGAATATCTTGCTGACCGTGGTGCCGGTGTCGTCCTGCGCCTGGATGACCGACTGGGTGGCGGGGATGCCCAGCGCCACGCTCTGCGCCAGCTGGATCCGGAAGTCGTGGAACCCGTCGCAGCCGATGGCGTTGGCGAACCGGACGATGGTCGGCTGGCTGACCCCGGCGGCCTCGGCGAGTTCGGCGAGCGTCATCGGCACGACCTTGTGCGGGTCGGCCAGGACGACGTCGGCGACCTTGCGCTCGGAGCGGCGCAGCGTCGGCAGCCCCCGGTTGATGCGTTCCAGCACCGGTCCGTCGCTCATCGCGGCACCGCCAGGTCGAGAACGCCGCCGTGTTCCGGCACCCGGACGGTGACGCCGCGGCGGGCGGCGAGGGCGAAGTCGAACCCCGCGGGGTCGACCGTGTTGAAGTCGAACATGCCCCAATGATGTGGCACGAGGGTGCGGATCCCGGCCCCCGCACACAGCGCGACCGCCTCGGCGAAGGTGAAGTTGCCGGGCACCCCGTGGGCGAGGCGGTGGGCGTCGCGCCCGTTGACCGGCAGCAGTGCCACGTCGACGGCGAGGTCCCGCAGCCGTTCGACCTGCCCGGCCCAGGGGGTGCAGTCGCCGGAGTGGTAGACGCGCGTGCCACCGACCTCGACGACGTAGCCGAGGAAGTGGTCGTCGCCGTGGGCGTCCCGCCAGCGTTCCTCGTGCGCCGCCGGCACCGCCGTGACCGCGAAGGGCCCGTACTCGACCCGGTCGCGGTCGGCGAGCCCGTCCACGCGGGACGCCGCGGCGCCGGACCGGGCCAGCGCCTCGGACAGGACCGCCCGGGGGCAGGCGAGGCGGAGGTCCGGTTGGGCCGCCATGAGCGGGGTCAGGGTGCCGGGGTCCATGTGGTCGGTGTGCGCGTGCGAGCACAGCACGGCGCGCAGGGCCGGAAGGTCCGCGACGGCCACCGGCGCCGGTCGCATCCGGACGTGCGGGAAGAGGGTTCCGGCGTACTTGTCGGCCAGTGAGTCGGACAGGTACGGGTCGACGAGCAGGTGGGCGTCCCCGTCGCCGGTCGCCGCGGTGAGCCAGAAGCCGGCCTGCCCGAGCCAGCGTGCGCGTACCGTCATCGCACCTCCTGCGCGGCGTCGTAGAGGCGCGCGAAGCCCGGCCCGGAGGTGGGGATGCCGAGGTCGAACACGGCGTCGATGGCCCGGGTCCAGCCGTGGACGAAGTACCGCCAGCCGTCCTCGACGGTGAGCTGGTCCTCGGCGGCCCGGACCCGGGCCTGGCGCAGGAACGTGAGTTCGCCCCGGTAGTTGAAGTCCCAGGCGTATCCACCCCGCGGGAAGACCGCGGCGTCGGTCAGCGGCGAGCCGGGTCGGTCCTTGCCCATGCCGGTCGCGTTGACGACCAGGGCGCCCGGGGCGAGGTCGGCGAGCAGGTCGTCGTGGGTCGCCGTGGGCGCGAGCAGGTGGCTCTGCCACGTGATGGAGGCGTCGCCGCCCGCGACGTCCTCGGTGATGGCGGCGAGCCGGTCGGCGGAGATGTCCGTGATGACGACGCGCTCCGGCGACTCGCCGCCCGCCCGGTAGGCGAGGGAGTCGCACAGGGCCAGGGCGGCGCCGCCGGCGCCCATGACGAGCACGTCGCGGCCGGCCAGCCGTGGGACGAGGGCGTGCAGGGCCAGCTGGCTGGTGATCGGGTCGAGGGCGAGCCCGTCCACGTTCCCGTCGCGGGCGACGAGGGCGCTGACCTCGCGGAGCCGCGCGGCGTCCTCGTTGACCGTGCCGAACAGGTCGTGGCACGCCGCGTACAGGTCGAGCTTGTGGGTGGTGACGAGCGCGCCGCGGGAGTGCTCGTCGTCGCGCAGGTGCTCCACCACCCGCCGGTAGACGGCCGGCGGCGCGCCGACCGGCACGTCGATGCCGACCAGGTCGACGTCGTGCAGGCCGAGGACGGGCCGCCATGCGGCGAACACCCGGTGGATGGCCGAGGAGCCGGTGGTGACACCGATGAAGTACATGGTGGGCCGCTTCGCGGGCCGCAGGTCGTCGGGCGTCACCGGCTCGCCTCCCGCGCCTCGGACACCAGCCGGACGGCGTGGGCGGTGTTGATGCCGAACCGTGTGGCGCCACTGGCGAGCAGGGCGCGCACCTGCTCCAGCGACCGGATCCCGCCGGAGGCCTTGATCTCGCGGTCCGGGCCGGCCACCTCGCGGATGATCCGCACGTGCGCCGGCGTGGTCGCGACGCCCTGCCAGCCGGTGCCGGTCTTGAGCGACTCCGCGCCGGCGTCCACCGCCGCCCGGGCCGCGTCGCGCAGTTGCCGCTCGTCGAGCAGGCCGACCTCGAGGATGACCTTGACCGGTACGCGTCCGCCGACCGCCTCGAGCACCGCGGCGACGTCGCGGGTGGCGGCGGCCAGCTCACCGGAGCGGACCAGGCCGACGTTCATCACGACGTCCATCTCCTGCACCCCGGCGTCGAGCAGCCAGCGCGCCTCGGTCGTCTTGACCTCGGTGGCCGTGCCGCCGGACGGGAAGCCGACCGGTGATCCGGTGTTCGTGCGCGAGCCGGCGAGCAGGGGACGCAGGACCGGGACCCACGACGGCAGCACGTGCGCGGCGACGAAGTCGCCGGCGAGGGCGTGGCGTGCGAGTTCCTCGACGTCGGCGCGTCCGTGCTGGGCCTGGACGGCGCTGATGTCCACCATGCGGGCCAGCGACGTGAGGTCAACGGGGGACATAGCCACGGTTCTCCTCCAGACGCCATCCGTCCCCGTCGGCGACGGCGCGGTGCCGCATGCCGCCGGAGCGGGCGATGATGTCGTAGTCCTGGCCGGCGTCGGCGGGGTAGCAGAAGAGCGTGACGAGGTCGGTGTCACCGAGGTTGACGCTGCGGTGGATGTGCACCGGCGGGACGTAGGCCACGACGCCGGGCCGCAGCTCGGTCACCACGGTCTGGCCGTCGAGGGTCTCCATGAGCATGAGGCCGTGCCCGGACAGGCAGTGGTAGATCTCGGTGCGGTCGTGCCGGGCGTGGATGTGCCCGCGGGTCATGTGGAACTCGCGCCCGACGCGTCCCGGCGACAGCGTGGAGATGCCGGTGATGAGGTCGCCGGTCGCGGTCGACGGACGGAACTCGTCGACGTGGTAGATGACCCGGTCGGCCTCGGTCGCCAGTCGCGCGGCGAACGCGGCCTCGTCGGCGAACAGTCCGTCGAGATCGGACAGCCTCTTCTCGTAGCGACCGGTGCGGCCGGCCATCTCCTGCGGGGTGATGACCAGACTCGGCCCTGGCAGCGGTTCGGACACGTGCTCCTCCTGGGTGGCTGGGAACGCGGGCAGAGCCGCACGCCCCAGTGATTCTGTAGCAAACTTACAAGACGCCGTCCGACCCCCGCAATCCTGGTGTGGCGGTCGTGTAGCGAAGGTCCGTCACTGTTGCCCTGACGGACCGCTGGGGCGGCAATACCACCCCATATTCCGGGTATTTCGGATAAGGCGGTGGGAACCACGGTAGGACCGCTACCGAAACCGAGGCCGTCCCCACGTAACGTTTCGGAAACACCCGTTGACCTTTGGAGCGCCAAATGTAGTGTTGCTCCCCAAGATGTGTGCCGTGTAGCGCAGGCCACATGGTGCGTGTGGGAAACCCACACCGTCGCGGAGGAGTGCAGCGGTGAAGGTGTCGGCTCGGCGTCACGAGATAGTCCAGCTCGTGCGCACCGCGGGGCGGGTGGACGCCGCCGAGCTGTCCCGGCGCTTCGCCGTGAACACCGAGACCATCCGGCGGGACCTGGCCGCGCTGGAGGCGGCGGGCGAGCTGCGCCGCGTCCACGGCGGCGCCGTTCCCCGCATCACCCTGGCCGCCGAGGGCCGCGTCGCCGGCCGGATCGCCGAACGCCGCGCGGAGAAGCTGGCGATCGCCCGCGCGGCGGTCGAGGAGATCCCCGCGTTCGGCGCCATCTTCATCGAGGCCGGTTCGACGACCGGTCATCTCAGCCGGCTGCTGCCCGACCGCGGCGACCTGCTCATCGTCACCAACGCCCTGCAGACCGCCCTCGAACTGACCGACCTCGGCCGCTCGACCGTGATGACCATCGGCGGCCGGGTCCGCTCGGAGAGCTACGCCGAGGTCGACGCGTGGGCCCTGGAACGACTCGCCCACCTGCGCTTCGACGTCGCCTTCGTCGGCGCCAACGCCGTCGACCTGACCTGGGGGCTGTCCACGCCGGACCCGAGCGAGGCAGCGGTGAAGGCGGCCATCCTCGCCTCCGCCCAGAAGACGGTGCTCATGACCGACCACACCAAGTTCGGCCTGACCGCCGCCTGCCGGTACGGCGCCGTCACCGACGTCGACCTCGTCGTCACCGACGCCGGGGTCGAGCCCTCCACCCTCGACGACCTACGTGCCCTCGGCGTCGACGTCCGCACCGCGGACCCAGCCGAGGTCCCCGATCCCCCCACCAGCAGCATCCCCACCACCTGGAGGAACTCATGAGCACCCGCTCGCGCGTCGTCAAGGCGCTCACCCGCGGCTCAGCCGCACTCCTGGCCGTCGCCCTGTTCACCTCCGCCTGCGGCAGCGACGGCGGGTCGGGCGGCGAGCCGGCCGAGCCGATCGCCGGACGGCCCACGCCGACGGACCAGAAGCCGGACGAGAAGGTCAAGATCGCGATGATCGGCTTCGCCAACAACCCGTACTGGGTCTCGGTGAAGGCCGGCGCCGACTACGCCGACCGGGTGCTGACCGACCGCAACGGCGAGGTCGACTGGATCGTCGCCGGCGACAACATCGACGTGCAGACCGTGTCGAGCGCGATCCGCGCCGCCGACGCCCAGGGCTACAAGGGCATCGGCTTCTTCATCGCGGGCGAGGGCAACTGCGCCGACATCAAGACGCTGTCGGCCAAGGGCCTCAAGATGGGCGCCTACAACACGCTCTTCGACTGCGTCGGGGAGTCCGGCGGCACCATCAACTACGCGCAGGAGCAGTACAAGGCCGGCCAGCTCGCGGCCCAGGAGATGATCAAGGCCGCCGGCGGCAAGGCCGGCAAGGTCGGCATCATCGTCAGCCAGTTCACCGCGCCCGGCTCCGAGCAGCGCCGCAAGGGCTTCGTCGACGGGCTCCAGGGCTCGAACCTGACCCTGGTCGGTGAGGGCGTCGAGGCCAAGGACTCCGCGTCCAACACCTTCGCCGCGGCCCAGAACTACCTGCAGTCCAACCCGGACCTGGTGGGCATCTACGCCACGGCCGGTGGCCCCTTCGGCGCCGCCCAGGCCGTCGCCGCCGCCAACAAGCAGGACACGGTCAAGGTGATCGGCTACGACATCACCACCGAGAACATCGACGCCATCAAGAACGGCTCCATGTACGGCGTCATCGGCCAGGACGCCTTCGGCCAGGGCTACAACGTCGCCGTCGAACTGTTCAACGCGGCGGTGACCGGCCAGGCGCCGGCGCAGGTGACGCAGGAAGCCACCGCCCCGTTCGTCACCAAGGACAACCTCGCCGAGCACGACCCGGCGACGCTGCCCCTGGGTACGCCGGGCGCGTCCTGACAGGAAGCGACCAGCATCTCCATGGCTACCACCCCTGTTGACGACGTCAGGCCGGCGGCACTCGCGGCCGTCGGCCTGGCGAAGTCGTTCGGCGCCGTCCAGGCGCTGCGCGACGTCTCCCTGACCTTCCCCGCCGGTCAGGTCACCGGACTGCTCGGCGAGAACGGCGCCGGCAAGTCCACCCTGATCCGCCTGTGCTCCGGGCAGATGCGACCCGACCGCGGCCGGCTCCTCCTCGACGGCGCCGAGGTCAGCTTCGCCACGCCGCTGGAGGCCATCGCGGCCGGCGTCGTCGTGGTCAACCAGGAACCGCTGCTGATCGGCGAACTCACCATCGCCGACAACCTCTTCCTGTACGACCTGGGGGAGCGACCCGGGTACGGGCGGGCCCGCCGCAGCGAGAACGTCCAGCGGGCCCGGGCCCTGCTCGACCGGCTCCGCATGGCCGACTACCTGCCGGACCCGTCCACCCTGTGCCGGGACCTGTCGGCGGCGTCGCGCCAGATGGTCGACATCGTCCGGGCGCTGTCCCGCCAGCCGAAGGTCCTCTTCCTCGACGAACCGAACTCCAGCCTCACCCGCGAGGAGTCCGAGCGGCTGTTCGCCGTCATGAACCGGCTGCGCGACGAGGGCGTCGCCGTGGTGCTCGTCAGCCACCGTCTCGCCGAGGTCTACTCGATCGTCGACAACGTGATCGTGCTGCGCGACGGCACGTTCGTCGCCGCCGGCCCGCCCGACGAGATCGACCAGGAGCGGGCGGTCGCGTTGATGGCCGGCGAGCGCAAGCGCGCGGTGGTGGCCGAGGTCATGGCCGACCGCGCCGAGGCCACCGCGCAGGCCGAGGCGGCCCTCGAACTGGACGGGCTGACCGGCGACGGTTTCGCCGGTGTGGACCTCACCGTCCACCGCGGCGAGATCGTCGGCATGGCCGGGCTGGTCGGCGCCGGCCGTACCGAGATCGCCGAGGCGGTCGTGGGTCTGCGGCGGGTCAGCGGGGGACGCATCCGCGTCGGCGGCCGTCCCGTCCGGATCCCGAACCCTGGCCGGGCCCAGCGGCTGGGCATCGCCTACGTCGCCGAGGAACGCCGGACCGAGGTGTTCCACGAGCAGAGCGTCGGCTACAACCTGACGGTCCGCATCCTGTCCTCGCTCGGCCGGCTGGGCTCGGTCTCCCCGGGCCGCGCCGGCCGGGCCGCCCGGGACCTCGCCCGGCGCTTCGGCGTGAAGGCCGCCTCGATCGAGGCGCCCATCACCTCGCTGTCCGGGGGAAACCAGCAGAAGGTGCTGCTCGCGCGGGCCCTCGCCGCCAAGCCCGAGGTGCTGATCCTCGACGAGCCCACGCGGGGCGTCGACGTCGGCACGAAGGCGGAGATCTACGCCACGCTGCGCGAACTCGCCCACGGCGAAGGGCTCGCCGTGTGGTTCATCTCCTCCGAACTGGAGGAGATCGTCGAACTCGCCGACCGGGTCGTGGTGATCCGGCGCGGCCAGGTCACCCTCGACGCCCCGAACAACGCCGGACCCAACCCCATCGTCGCCGCCGCCATGGGCGCAACCGAAGGATGAACATGAGTACCACGACCGCTCACACCCCGGAGCGCACCTGGAAGGGCCGCGCCCTCTCGGCGGTGAAACGCCAGGAAGCCGGCCTGCTCGGCGTCATCATCGTGCTCGGCCTGCTGGTGACGTTGGCCAACGACAACTTCCTCAGCAAGGACAACCTCTACAACGTCCTGCAGACCGTCGTCGTGGTCGGGATCATCGCGGTCGGGCAGACCTTCGTCCTGATCGCCAAGGAGATCGACCTGTCGGTCGGCTCGGTCCTCGCCCTCTCGGCGGTGAGCGCCGGCGCCGCCTACGGCAACGGGGTGAACCCGTGGCTGGCGATGGCCATCGGCATCGGCGTCGGGGCCCTGAGCGGGTTCGCCGTCGGTTCCGTCGTCGTCCTCGGCCGGGTCAGCTCGTTCATCGTCACGCTCGGCATGCTGTCGATCGCCCGGGGCCTCACCCAGCTGATCACCGGCGGCCTCCCGCAGACCATGCCGAGCGAGCTGTCCTTCATCGGCCAGGGGCGCGTGCTGGGCGGCATCCCGGTCAGCGTCATCATCTTCCTGGTGCTGGTGATCCTCGGCCAGCTCCTGCTCACCCGTACCGTCTTCGGGCTGCGCGTCACGGCCGTCGGCGACAACGACGCGGCCGCGCGCACCAGCGGCATCCCGGTGGGTCGCACCCGCATCCTCACCTTCGTCCTGATCGGCACGCTGGCCGGTGTGGCCGGCATCGTGTTCTCCACCCAGGTCGGCGTCGCGGAGGCCCAGGCCGGTCTCGGGTACGAGCTGGACGTCATCGCGGCGGCCGTCATCGGCGGCGCGAGCCTCTCCGGTGGGCGCGGGTCCATCATCGGGGCGTTCCTGGGCGCCTGCCTGCTCGGCGTGCTGCGCAACGCGTTCATCCTGCTCGCCCTGTCGCCGTTCCTCCAGCAGCTCAGCATCGGCCTCGTGATCGTCCTCGCCGCGCTGTTCGACCAGTGGCGCCAGGGCAACCTGCGGCACTTCAGCCTCGGCAACCTCCGGCAGCGGCTCGCCAACCGCACCAACGCCTGACCCCACCCGAAGGGACCACCGATGAAACCACAACCCTTCCGCCGCCACGACCAGCGTGTCGTCCGGGCCTTCCTGGAGGCCCGACGCCAGCACACGGCGGACGAACCGCGTCTCAAGCTCGGCTGGAGCAACTGGGGGTTCGGCACCGAGGACCTCGCCGCCTCCGCGGCCCGGTTGCAGCGCTACGGCGTGCGGTACATCGAGCTGCACGGCAACCTCTACTCGCCGGACCTGGGCTACCGCCCCGAGGAGACCCTCGCGGTGCTCGGGGACCACGGCATCACGGTCTCCGGGGTCTGCGGCATGGTGACGCCGGAGCAGGAGTTCGCCCACAACCTGCCGCACGTGCGTGCCCGCGCCATCGAGTACTTCCGCCGCCAGGCGGAGTTCACCCGGGCCGTCGGCGGCTCCTACCTGCTGTTCGGCGCCGCCTCGGTGGGCCGCCCCGGGCTGCTGGACTCCTACGAGATGCAGCGGTCGGCGCAGACCATGCGGCTCGTCGCCGACGACTTCGCCGCGGCCGGCATCCGCGGCGCCGTCGAGCCGATCCGGCCCGAGGAGACGAGCATCGTCCACACGTTCGCGCAGGCGCTGGAGCTGATCGACCTGGTCGACCACCCGGCGATCGCCCACGTCAACGGCGACCTCTACCACATGCTCAGCGGCGAGCTGCACATCGGCGCGACGATCCTCGACCATGGCCACCGGATGATCAACCTGCATCTGGCGGACACGAACCGCCGCGCACTCGGGCACGGCCTGCTCGACCTGGACATCGTCATCATGGCCCTGTACGCCGTCGGCTACCAGCGCGGGGACAACTACTGCTCCGCCGAGCCGCTCGGCGCCGGCGGCAACCCCTACGCCGCCATGAACCTGCCGCCGGACAGCGAGCGGCTCGACGAACTGGTCCGGGTCACGGCGCAGACCTTCCGGGAGCGCGAGGAGGAGGTGCTCGGCGCGAGCGACGACGAGCTCCGCGCGCTCTACCAGATCGACGCCGAGTAGGTCATGTCGACGACGTACACGCTGCACGTGGTCTGCCCGAACCCCGCGCTGGACCGGCTCCAGGTGGTCGAGACCTTCCGCCCGTTCGAGGTCAACCGGGTCACCACCGTGCGCAGTCTCGCCGGCGGCAAGGGCATGATCGTCTGCCGTGGGGCGCGCCGTCTCGGCGCCACCGTCACCGCGCACGGCTACGTCGGCGGCTCCACCGGGCAGGTCATCCGTCGCGGCTGCGACGAGCTGGGCGTACGCGACCGGCACATCGAGGTCGCGGGCGAGACCCGGGTGACGCCCGTCGTGATCGAGGAGAGCACGGGGCGCTCGACCGTGCTCAACGAGCGCGGGCCCACCGTCACGGCCGGCGAGCAGGAGCGGCTGCTCGCCGGCCTGGCCGAGGACGTACGCCCCGGCGACGTGGTGGTGACCACCGGCAGCCTCCCGCCCGGCTCGGCCCCCGACCTGCACGCGCGGATCGCCCGCCTGGCGCTGGCGCGGGGCGCCACGGCTCTCGTCGACGCCCAGGGTGACCCGCTCGCCCGGGTCATCGCCGACGTGCGCGCGGAACCGCCGGCGGGCCGGCTCGTCATCAAGCCGAACGTCCACGAGCTGGCCGGGGTCCTGGGCCGATCCCTGCCGGACGGGTCCGCCGCGGCCGACGCCGCCGCCGACCTGCACGCCGGGACGGGCGCCACGATCGTCGTCACGCTGGGCGCCGACGGCGCCCTGTGGGTCGACGGCGACGGCGAGCTCAGGGTGGACACGCCGGCCGTCGACACGGTCAACGCCACCGGGTCGGGCGACTCCTTCCTGGCCGGCCTGGCGGTCGCCCTCGGCCGGTCCGAGAGTCCCGCCTCGGCGCTCACCCTGGCCTCGGCCATGGGCGCGGCCAACGCCGCGTCGCTCGCGCCGGACGTGGACCCGGACCTGGTGGCGCGGCTCCGTTCGCGGGTGACCGTCACCCGCGGCGACGCGGGGGTGGTGGTCGCGCGGTGAGCCAGCAGTTCATCGGCGTCGACATCGGCACGACGCGCACCAAGGTCGGCTGCTACGACACGGCGGCCGGGCGCCTCGTGGCGCTGCACACCGCTCCCACCGTCGTGGCCGACGACCCGTGGGGTGGACGCCGCGACGCCGCGCTGCTCACGTCCTCCGTCGACGACCTGCTCGCCCGGCTGCTCGCCGACCCGGCGGTGCGGGTCGGCGACGTGGCGGGCGTCTGCGTCGGCTCGGTGGGCGAGGAGGTCGTCCTGTTCGACCGCGACGGGACGGTCACCGCGCCGGTGCTCGCCTGGTACGCGGGGCACGGCCGGGCGGCGAAGGCGGAGCGGACGCGCGCCGACGGGCCGTGGTCGGACCTGGACGACACCTTCTCGGTGTTCAAGCTGCTGTGGCTCGCGCACCACCTGCCCGAGGCGGTGGCGGCGGCGCGCACCTTCACGTCGCTCGCCGACCACGTGGCGCGGCACCTGCTCGCCGATCCCTCCGCGCCGGTGTTCCTCAACCGCTCCCACGCGTCGCGTACCGGCCTGTTCGACGTGCGCGCGGGGCGCCTCCGGCCGGACGTGCTGCCGGATCTCGGGCTCGGCACGCTCGCCCTGCCGGAACTGGTGGACAGCGCCACCCCGGTGGGTCGGGCCTCCGGGGCCGGCGTCCTTCCCCGCGGGGTTCCCGTCGTCGCCGGGGGCCACGACCACATGTGCGGCGCCTTCGGCGCCGGGGTGCGGGGCGCCGGTGACGTGTACGTCTCGGCCGGCACGTCGGAGGCGCAGCTCCTGCTCGTGACGGAGCTGCCGGACACCGTCGATCCCGGCGTCGACATCGGCGTGTTCGTGACGGGCGGGCTGCGCTACCTGCACCGGGCCACCCCGTCCGGCCGGTACTACCAGGCCTGGCACCGGCTGCTGTACGCCGGGGTCGACGACGGGGTGATGTGGGACGAGATCGGCCGCGTCGTGGACGACGTGGAGCCCGCGCTGATCGACGCCGACCGGCGGACCGCGCGGCTCGCCGCCCTGCCGATGGACCTCACCCGCGGCCACGCCATGGCCAGCCTCCTGAAGGGCCTCGCCGTCGAGGCCGAATCCGTCACCAGCCGGCTGGGGCGCCTCGGCGGCACCGACGTCGCCGACGTGACCATCGCCGGCGTGGCCGCCGGGTGGGACGTGTGGCGCCGGCTCCGGCAGCAGGCGACGCGCCGCCGGCTACGGTTCGTGGTCGAGCCCGAGGCGACCGTCCTCGGGGTCGCCGTCCTCGCGCAGCTCGGCGCGACCGGTCGGGCCGACCTGCCGGCCCGTCTGACCACCGTGGACACCGACTAGGAGCAGCATGAACGTCCCCGAGGTGCTGGGTCAGCACCGCCTCGTCCCCGTCATCGTCCTCGACGACGCCGCCCACGCCGAGCCGCTCGCCGGCGCGCTGGCCGCCGGCGGCCTGCCCATCGCCGAGGTCACCCTGCGCACCCCCGCGGCCGTCGACGCGATCGCCCGGATGGCCGCACACGGCGGTGTGCTCGTCGGCGCCGGCACGGTCACCACCGTGGCGCAGGTCGACGCCGCGGTGCGGGCCGGCGCGAGGTTCGTCGTGTCGCCCGGATTCAGCGAGCCGGTCGTGCGGCGCTGCCAGGAGCACGGCGTCTTCGCGCTGCCCGGCGCCACGACGGCGACCGAGGTCATGGCCGCGCTGGCCGCCGACGTCACGGTGCTGAAGTTCTTCCCCGCCGGCACGTCGGGCGGCGCCGCGGCGGTGGCCGCGCTGTCCGCGCCCTTCGGCCAGGTGTCGTTCGTGCCGACCGGCGGCATCGACGCCGCCTCGGCGGGCGACTACCTCGCGGTGCCGTCGGTCCTCGCCGTGGGTGGGAGCTGGATGGTGCCCCGGAAGCTGGTGGCGGCCGGGGACTTCGCGCGCGTGACCGAGCTGGTCGCCGAGAGCGTCGCGGCCGTCGCGCGTCCCGCCTGATCGCCGCGCCGGGCGGGCCGGCACCCTCCACGCGCCGCCTCCGGTCGATCCGGAGGCGGCGCGTTGACGCGTCGATACCGGCGACCTACAGTCATTACGGGCTGGACCGATACTGGCCCCGAAGGCTCACCGAGAGCTGCCGGCGGACACGGACCCCGCGCGCTCCGGCAAGCCGGTTCGAAGGTCGGCCGCCGGTTCACCGGTGGTCGCTCCGACCACGGAAGCGGGCGCTCATGACCAACCGCCGTACGTTGCTCCGCTCCGCCGTCGCCCTCGCCGCGGCGCCGGCCATCCCGCTCGCCCGGCCGGCCGCCGCCGCGGAACCCGCCGATCCCGGCGTGACCGTGGACCCCTTCGGCGTCCCGCTGCGCGACGTGCTGCTGATCGGCGGCACCGTCGCACCGGGACCCGACGGGACGCCGGTGCTCTGGTCCGCGGTCTCCGGCGAACCGGCGCGGCTCGCCGCGATCGACCCGGCGACCGGCCGCACCGTCTCCGACCAACCCCTCACCGGGGCGCCCGGCTCGTACGCGGTCGCCGCCGCCCCCGACGGCACCGTCTACGTCGGCGCGTACACCACCGGCGACCTGTACCGGCGCCGGCCGGGGCCGGACAGCCCCGTGGAGAACCTCGGCCGCCCCCTGCCGTCGGAGACGTACATCTGGCGGATCGCCGTCGACGACGCCGGTGTCGTGTACGGCGGCACCTTCCCCGGCGGGCGGGTCTTCGCCTACGACCCGGCCACCGGGACCACCCGTGACTACGGGCAGGTGCTCCCCGGCGTGCAGTACGTCCGCAGCCTCGCGGTCACCACCGACACGATCTACGCCGGCACCCAGCCGGACGCCCACCTGTTCGCGATCGACAAGGTCACCGGGGAGCGGCGGGAACTGCCGCTGCCCGAGGGGCTGGGCGACGGCGCCGGCCGGACGGTGTACGACCTGAACGTCCACGACGGTCGCGTGTACGCCCGGTACGGCTCGGCCACCACCGGGCGGCTGGGCGTGTACGACATCGCCGGCCGGCGGTGGACCGACCTGATCGACGACGTCGCCGGCCTCGACGTCTCCGCGCCCGGCCCCGGCGGCCTGGTCTACCTCACCCGCGCCGGCCGGCTCACCGGCTACCATCCGGGCCGGCGCACGTTCACCGACACGCCGCTGGTCTTCCCCGGGCGGGTGGTCAACAACCGGGGCATCGGCTGGGTCACCCTCGCCGACCGGGACTGGCCCGGTCGCACCCTCGTCGGGCTGCTCTGGCGGGGTGACCTGTTCCGCTGGAACCCGGTGACGGGACGGGGCGACGTCGTGCCGACGGACGTGCCCGGCGAGCCCATCCCGATCGCGTCGCTGCACGTCGGCGCGTCCGGCGCGGTGTGGGTGGGCGGCTACCTCAACGGCGGCCTCGCCCGGGTCGACGCGGACACGGGCCAGTCGACCTTCCAGCGCTTCGCCCAGGTGGAGGGCATCCTGGAGACCGGCGGCCAGGTCTGGCTCGGCGCGTACCCCGACTCGCGGCTCTACCGGTACGACCCGGCGAAGCCGTGGAGCAGCCCGGAGTACTCCCCGGGCGTGCCGGGCAGCGCGGACAACCCGCTGAAGCTCGTCGACCTCAAGGCCGCCGACCAGGTGCGCGCCCGCGCGCTGACCGACGCCGGGGACATGGTGGCCTACGGCACCATGCCCAACACCACCCTCGGCGGCGCCCTCGTCGTGGTGGACAAGGCCACGGGCGCGTCCCGTGTGCACCGGCCCGTGGTGACCGACCAGTCGATCGTGAGCCTGACCCATCTCAACGGGCTGATCGTGGGCGGCACCTCCGTCGCCGGCGGCTACAGCGTCCCGCCGCCCACCCAGTCCGAGGCGCGGATCTTCGGCTGGGACGTGGCGAGCGACGGCAAGGTGTTCGAGTTCGTGCCGGTGCCGGGCGCGACGGCCGTGCCGGCCCTGGCGGCCGACCGGACCGGTCTGCTGTGGGGGCTGGCCGGGGGACAGCTCTTCGCCGTCGATCTCGCGGCCCGGGCCGTCGTACGGCGCATGCAGCTCGCCCCCGGAGTCACCGACAGCCGCGGCCGGCTCGGCTACGACGCCCCGCGTCACCTGCTGTACGCGCTGGTCGGCGGCCACCTGCTGGTGCGGGTGGACCCGGACACCGGCGCCTCGCGGATCCTGCTGGACCAGCCGGCGGAGTTCCTCGCCGTGCACCCGGACGGCCGGCTCTTCGTCGGCGCGGAGGAGCACCTCCTGCGGGTCACCGTGCGCTGATCCGCGCGGCCGCGACGGGCCGGTGACTCCGAGGGGGAGTCACCGGCCCGCCGCGCCGACCCGGTGGCCCGAGCTGGTGCCCGGGTGAGGTGCGCCGGCTCAGCCCACGGGTCGGGCCGACCGGTCGGGCTGGGCCGGGGGCCGCGGGTCGGCGGCCGGGGCGGCGAGCGGGACCGGCACGCCGCCCGCCAGGCGGCTGCGCTCGGCCGCGAACGCCATGCGGTGGCTGTCCAGGGACTCCCACGGTCCCGAGCGCACCACCGACCGGTCCCCGGTCGCCACCGCCTCGACGAACGCGGCCATCAGCCGCATGTCGCCGCCGCCGTGGCCGGAGCCGGCGTCCGCGCCGCCGCCCCGGGTGTCGGTGGTGACGGTGGCGCCGGTGACGAAGTCGGTCACGCTGACCTGCTCGCCGTCGCCCTCCAGGTAGCCGTGGGTGCCCATGATCCGGGTCCGCCGGTGGCCGCCGGGCGTGAACGCGCTCATGGTGAGCGTGGCCGTCGCCCCGCCCGCGAAGGAGACGGTGACGCTCTGGTGGTCGGCGACGTCGTTGCCGCCGCCGAACACGCACCGGCCGTACGGGCCGTCGCGCAGCGCCGTGGTCACGCCGGACGGGGTCAGGTCGCGGGTCACCACGGACAGCGGCCACTCGTGCCGACCGGGGTCGGCCAGGCAGTCGTGGTAGAAGCGGACGGCCGAGTACGGGCAGCGCGACTCGACCGGGCAGTCGAGGCAGCGCTCGGCCGCGCCCGCGGGCCGGTTGCCGGGGTGGAAGTGGTGCAGACCGCCGACGCTGCTGACGCGTACGGGGGTGTCGTCCACGATGTAGCGCAGCCAGTCGAGGTCGTGGCAGCACTTGGCGAGCAGGCTGCTGGACGACGTGTCGGCGCGGCGCCAGTTGCCGCGTACGTAGGAGTGGGCGAAGTGCCACCAGCCGACGGGTTCGAGGTGTTCCACGCCGACGATCCGTCCGAGCGCGCCCGCCCGGACCTGCCGCCGCACCTCGTCGGTGTAGCGGGTGTACCGCAGGACGTGGCACACGGCGAGCAGGACCCCGGTGCGCTCCGCCGCCTCGGCGACGGCCACGCACTCGGCCTCGGTCGGGGCGATGGGCTTCTCGAGCAGCACGTGGTAGCCCAGCTCGGCGAACCGGGCCGCCGGCTCGGCGTGCTCGCGGTCGGGCGTGGCGAGCACGACCGCGTCGGCGAGCCGGGGGAGGGCGGCCAGCGCCCGCCACGAGTCGAGGCGTCCCTCCGGCGGCACGCCGTGCGCGTCGGCGAGCGCGTCGCGGTGGGTGGCGCGGGGGTCGGCGATCGCCACGACGCGGGCCCGGTCCGGGGACCGGAGGGCGTAGCCGGCGTACGTGGTGCCGCGGTTGCCGGCGCCGACGACGGCGAGGGAGACGACCATCGGGTTCCTTCGCTATTACGGGACTGGATCGATCTGGCCAGGTCTCGGTACGAACAGTAACGATGCGACCTCGATACTCTTCGGCTCTAGTATCGGCCCGGACCGTAAGTTAATGTACTGCCCACCTGACTCCCCCGGAAGGATGCGAGATGCGTGTTCGCAAGAGCCTGTCGGCCGTCGCGGTGGCGCTCGTCGCCGCGCTCGCGGCCACGGGCTGTGGCGGTTCGGACTCCGGTGGTTCCGGCAAGACCACCGTGACGATGTGGACATACCCGGTGATCGTCGACGAGGCGCAGCACCGCGCCTACTGGGACGAGACCGTCAAGGCGTTCCAGGCCGCGAACCCCGACATCACCGTGAAGGTCGAGATCTTCCCCTGGGCCAACCGCGACCAGGCGTTGGCCACCGCGATCGCCGGCAACAAGGGGCCGGACGTCGTGTACCTGATCCCCGACCAGCTGCCCAAGTACGCCCGCAACATCGAGCCGGTCGACAAGTACCTCGACGACGCGTCCAAGAGCGACTACCACGAGAACGTGATGCAGTCGGTGACCATCGACGGCAAGATGATGGGCGCCCCGATCCTCACCAGCGCCGCCACGCCGATCTGCAACAAGAAGGTCTTCGCCGACGTCGGCGAGACGACCTACCCGACCAGCTGGAACGATCTGCTCACCCTCGCGCCGAAGTTCAAGGCCAAGGGCTACGACGTCACGGCGTACGCCGGCGACTCGAAGCAGACCCTGAACCAGACCTTCTACCCGCTGCTGTGGCAGGCCGGCGGCGACGTGTTCGCCGCCGACGGCAAGTCGGTCGTCTTCAACAGCGAGGCCGGCCGCAAGGCGCTGAACTTCGTCAAGCAGCTCGTCGACGGCGGCTACGTCGACAAGGGCCTCATCACCAACGTCCCGTCCATCGAGCAGACCCGCGTCGGCCAGGGCAAGGTCGGCTGCGTCTGGTACGTGCCGGTGGCGGAGGTGGAGAAGCTGTGGGGCAAGGAGAACATCCAAGCCGTCCCGCACTTCACCGAGACGAAGCAGATCGGCTACGGCACGGTCGGCTCGCTGGCGATGCTGAAGGGCTCCAAGGAGAAGGAGGCGGCCGGCAAGTGGATCGCCTTCGCCACCAACGCCGAGAACACCAAGAAGTACGACCTCGCCTCGAACTTCTTCTCGCCGCGGAAGTCCACCGGTGCGCTGTGGACCGATGACCCGGTCCTGAGCGTCCAGGAGAAGCAGGTGTCCGCCAGCACCGTCGGCCCGCTGCACGAGAAGGCCCGGGACGTGCAGGGCGTCCTCTTCCCCGAGATCCAGGCCGCGCTGCTCGGCAAGAAGTCGGTGGAGCAGGCGCTCGACGACGCGGCGAAGGCCGCCGACCCGCTGCTCGGCTGATCCTGACGCGGCTCGCGGTGGGCGTAGCGTGCCCACCGCGAGCCGTCGAGAAAGGTTGTCAGATGGTTGCACTACCGGAGAGCCGGGTCCGCGGCTCACGGCCGGCACGCGGCCCGGTCCGGCGGCCACGCCGCCCGTCCGCCCGCGAGGCCGGCACCGCCCTGCTGTTCGTCCTGCCGTTCCTGCTGCTCTTCGCCCTGTTCCGGTTCGGGCCGGCGATCGCCGGGGTGTTCCTCGGCTTCACCGACTACACCATCGGCGGCGACACCAGCTGGACGGGCCTGGAGAACTTCCGCAGGCTCGTCGACGACCCGACCTTCTGGACGGCGCTGCGCGTGACGGTGGTCTTCACCGCGCTGTCCGTACCGCTGTCGATGCTGGCCTCCCTCGGCATGGCGCTGCTGACCCGCCGTGCCTTCCGCGGCGCGAAGCTCTTCCGGTCCATCTTCTTCCTGCCCGTGGTGACCAGCCTCGTCCTCGCCGGGGTGGTCTTCACCTGGGTCTTCGCCGACGGCGGCCCGTGGTCCCGGGCGATGGGCGCGCTCGGCCTGCCGGCGGGCAACTGGCTCGCCGACAGCGCGCTGGTGGTGCCGGCCCTGGTCCTCGTGTCGGTCTGGTCCCGGTTCGGCTACGGCATGCTCATCCTGCTCGCCCGGATGCAGGACATCCCCGCGGAGCTGGAGGAGGCCGCCCTCACCGACGGCGCCTCGGCCTGGCAGCGCTTCCGGTACGTGACGCTGCCGCAGCTGCGGCCCGCCCTGTTCTTCGTGGCGATCATCGAGACCACCGTGTCGTTCCAGGTCTTCGACATGATCTACGTGATGACCGGGGGCGGTCCGGTCCGGTCCAGCTACAGCCTCGTGTACCTGCTCTACGACCAGGGCTTCAAGTACTTCGACCTGGGCTACGCGAGCGCCGTCGGAGTGGCCCTGTTCGTGATGACGATCGTCGTGGCGCTGATCCAGCGGCTGACCCTCGGGAGGGACAAATGACGGACACCATCACGCCCCCCGCCACCGCCGCGACCGCGCCGCCCGCCCGCAGCCGGCGTCCCTACCGGGTCGGCCGGGGTGGGCGGGGCTGGCTGGTCGGCCGCGGCGCGCTGCTGCTGATCGGCGCGGCCGTCACGCTCTTCCCCTTCTACGCGATGGTCGTGCTGTCGTTCAAGCCGACCGGACCGGTGACGTTCCCGGACAGCCTGCTGCCCTGGCCGTTCTCCACCGAGGCGTACGACCAGGTGATCGGCGCCAAGAGCATGCTGCGGTGGATGTGGAACACGCTCCTCTACGCCGTGGTGTCGGTGGTCGGGGTGCTGCTGTTCGCCTCCATGGCCGGCTACGCCTTCGCCAAGAAGCGGTTCCCCGGCAAGGAGACCATGTTCTGGTCGTTCCTGGCCATGCTGATGGTGCCGTACCACGTGACGATGATCCCGACGTTCATCATCATCTCGGAGCTGAACGGCGTCGACACGTACTGGGGCATGATCGTGCCGACCCTGGCCAACGCCCAGGCGGTGTTCCTCATGCGGCAGTTCATCGCCTCGCTGCCCGACTCGCTGTTCGAGGCCGCCCGCCTCGACGGCTGCTCGGAGTGGCGGGTGTACGTCTCGATCGTCCTGCCGCTGATCAAGCCCATCCTGGCGACTCTGGGCGTCTTCGTCTTCCTCTGGCACTGGAACGACTTCCTCTGGCCGCTCATCGTCGGCCAGAGCATCGACATGCGGACGCTCACCACCGGCATCGCCTCGCTCCAGCAGGAGAATGTGCCGCTCAACATGCTCCTCGCCGGATCGGTGGTCGCGTTCGTGCCGATCTTCATGGCCTACCTGATCGGGCAGCGCTACTTCCAGGAGGGCGTCTCCACCACGGGGATCAAGGGGTGACCGTCATCGCCGTGGCGGCGCCGCCGGAGGTGCGTGACCTGTTCTTCGACGCCGACACGTGGGCGGCGCTGCGCCGGCTGGGCGAGGTGCGGCTGCCGCCCCCGGAGGCGGACGTCGGCGACGAGGCGACCCTCGCCGCCCTGCTCGCCGGCGCCGACGTGGTCGTCACCGGCTGGGGGTGCGCGCCGCTGTCGACCGCGGTGCTGGCCGCCGCGCCGGGACTGCGGCTGCTCGCCCACACCGGAGCGAGCGTCAAACCGTTCGTCACGCCCGAGAGCTTCGCCCGCGGGGTGCGGGTCACGCAGGCGGGGGAGGCGATGGCGTACGCGGTGGGGGAGCAGGCGCTCGCGCTGACCCTCGCCCTGCTGCACCGGGTGCACCGCTTCGATCACGCCCTGCGCAACGGCGTCGACTGGGCCACCGCGAAGGCGGCCCCGCCACGGCGGGAGCTGCGCGGGGCGACGGTCGGGGTGGTCGGGGCGTCCCGCACCGGCCGGGCCTACCTCGGCCTCGTGCGCGCGCTCGGGGCGCGGGTGCTGGTGGCCGACCCGTACCTGTCGGATGCGGAGGCGGCGACGCTCGGGGCCGAACGGGTCGCGCTCGACGACCTGCTGCGCCGCAGCCAGGTCGTGTCGCTGCACGCGCCCGTCCTGCCCGAGACGGTCGGGATGATCGGGGCTCGGGAGCTGGCCCTGCTGCCCGGCGGCGCCCTGCTCGTCAACACCGCCCGGGCCGCGCTCGTGGACGAGGCCGCCCTGCTGGCCGCGCTGCGCGCCGGCCGGATCGACGCGGCCCTGGACGTCTTCGACGCCGAGCCGCTGCCGGCGGACCATCCGCTGCGCCGCCTGCCGAACGTGCTGCTGACCCCGCACGAGGCGGCCGGCACTGTCGAGTCGCGCCGCCGCGCCGGCGCCATCGTCGTCGCCGAGATCCACCGGTTCCTGCGCGGTCGGCCCCTCGCGCACGAGGTGCGGCCCGAACAGCTCGACCGGACCGGCTGACCTGCGGTGGCGTCGCCCGAGTGCGGATGAGTAGCCTCAGCGCTCATGCGCATCGCTCTGGCCGGACTCGCCACCAGTCACCCGTACACGGACGCCCGTGCCCTGCGTGACCACGCGGAGCTGGTGGTGTGGGAGCCCGATCCGCAGCGGCTGGCGCGGTTCCGCGACGAGCAGCCGGACGCGGTGGTGGCGCCGGACCTGTCCGCGCTGCTGGCGACCGATCCCCACGGGGTGGTGCTGACCGTGCCCACCCCGGACGTGCCCGAGGCGCTGGCCCGGGTGCTGGAGCGCGGGCTGCCGTGCTTCGTCAACAAGCCGGCCGCGGCGACGCTCGACCAGCTCGACCGGCTGGAGCGCGTGGTGGCGCGGGCCCCCGAGCTGGTGCTCACCTCGTCGGTCCTGCGCTTCGCGCCGGCCTTCGTGGGCTGGGACGTGCGGCCCGAGGAGGTGCTGTCGGTACGCGCCACGGTGCGCCACGACGTCGGCCTCTGGGCGACCGGCTACAACCCGTGGCAGGACGACCCGGCCGTCGGCGGCGGAACCCTGGTCATGATGGGCCTGCACGGGGTGGAGCTGCTCGTGGCGCTCCTCGGCCCGGCCGTCTCGCTGGTGGGCGCGACCTCCACGGTGCGCCGGCACCGCGGGCTGCGCTCGGAGGACATCGGGCTGCTCGCGGTGCGGTGGGACGACGGGGTGCCCGGCGTCGTCGAGGTGCTCGGGGTCAGCCAGGACGAGGCGTACGAGGTGACCGTCCACACGGTCACCGGTGAGCGCCGGGTGGTGCTGCGCGGCGGCGCCGACGAGCTGGGCTACCGCGCCACCATCGACGCGTTCGTGAGCATGGTCCGCGGAGCGCCGAGCCCCGTGCCGTGGGCGCAGACCCGTGCCGTGCTCGGCGTCCTCGCGGCCGCGCGCGCCGCGGCCTGACACCCGTTCCCGCCGCGGCGCCGGCCGCTGCCCGGCCCAGCGTCATCTCCACTGCCTGGCCGTCGTCCCCGCCGCTGCCCGGCCGTCGTCCTCGCGTGCCCGGTCCCGCAGCGGCCCCGACCGGATCGGCGTGCGCCGCGCCTTGACGCCCCCCTAGCCGGAGGTTACGGTCATGACCGTTACTTCGGAAGGGGTGTGGTGGCATGCGTACCGTGGCGGAACTGGAGGAGCGGCTCTCCCGCCCGCGGGACGTCCTCGTGGACGACCTGCGCAAGCTCGACGGGGACATCCTGGTCCTGGGCGCGGGCGGCAAGCTGGGGCCGAGCCTCGTCCGGCTGGCCCTGCGTGGCGTGGCGGCGGCGGGCACCGGCGCGCGCGTCGTCGCGGTGTCCCGCTTCTCCGAGCCGGGGCTGGCCGACAGCCTGCGCGACGAGGGCGCCGAGATCGTCGAGGCGGACGTCGCGGACGACGCCGCGCTGCACGCGCTGCCGGACGCGGCCAACGTCGTCTTCCTGGTCGGTGCCAAGTTCGGCACCTCCGGCCGGGAGCACGCCACCTGGGCCACCAACACGTACCTGCCCGGGCGCGTCGCGCAGCGCTTCGCCGGCTCCCGCCTGGTGGCCCTCAGCACCGGCAACGTGTACCCGCTCGTGCCGGTGACCTCCGGCGGATGCGTCGAGCAGACCCCGGTGGACCCGGTCGGCGAGTACGCCATGTCCTGCCTGGGCCGCGAACGCATCCTCACCCACTTCGCGCTGCGCGACGGCACCCCGCTGGCCCTCATCCGGCTCAACTACGCGGTCGAGATGCGCTACGGCGTGCTCGTCGACATCGCCCGGGCCGTGCACGCCGGTGAGGCCGTGGACCTCGGCATGGGCCACGCCAACGTCGTCTGGCAGGGCTACGCCAACGAGGTCGTCCTGCGCGCCCTGCACCACGCGGCGACCCCGCCGTTCGTCCTGAACCTGACCGGACCGGAGCTGATCTCCGTCCGCCAGGTGGCCACCGCGGTCGCCGCCCGGCTCGGTCGGGAGCCGGTGTTCACCGGCACCGAGGCGCCGACCGCCCTGCTGTCCAACGCCCAGCTCTGCCACCGACTCTTCGGCTACCCCGACCTTCCGGTCGCCGAGCTGATCGAGCTCACGGCGGACTGGGTGGCCGGCGGCGGGCCCCTGCTCGACAAGCCCACCGGATTCCAGCGCCGCGACGGGAAGTTCTAGGAGACACCGTGTTGACCGCATCGAGCACCCGACAGGCCGCGGCCCTGGCCCGCTTCCGGCAGGGGTGCGTCATCCCCGCCCACCCGCTCGCGCTGACCCCCGACCGGCGCCTCGACGAGCGCCGGCAACGGGCGCTGACCCGCTACTACCTCGCCTCGGGCGCGGGCGGCATCGCCGTCGGCGTGCACACGACCCAGTTCGCCATCCACGATCCCGCCGTGGGGCTGCTCGCCCCGGTGCTGGAACTCGCCGCCGAGACCGCCGCGGGCTCCGACGCCGTCCTGGTGGCCGGCGCGTGCGGGGACACCGCCCAGGCCGTCGCCGAGGCCGAGCTCGCCGCCTCGCTCGGCTACCACATGGTGCTGCTCTCGCCGTACGCCGGGCTGGACGAGGACGGCCTCGTCGAGCGGGCCCGGGCGGTCGGTGAGGTGCTGCCGGTCATCGGCTTCTACCTCCAGCCGGCCGTCGGCGGCCGGGAGCTGTCCCGCGGCTTCTGGGCCCGGCTGGCCGCGCTGGAGTCGGTGGTCGGCATCAAGGTGGCCCCGTTCGACCGCTACCGCACCCTCGACGTGCTGCACGGCGTCTGCGCCGCCGGTCGCAACGGGGACCTCGCCCTCTACACCGGCAACGACGACCACATCCTCGCCGACCTCGTGGCCCCGCACCGGGTCATCGTGGACGGCCGGGCCGTCGAGGTCGAGTTCGTCGGCGGACTGCTCGGCCAGTGGGCCGTCTGGGCGGGCACCGCCGTGACCCTGCTCGACGAGGCCCGACGGGCCCGCGACGGCGACGACGCCGCGCTGCGCCGGCTGCTCACGCTCGACGGTCACCTGACCGACGCCAACGCGGCGATCTTCGACGCCGCCAACGGCTACCACGGCTGCATCCCCGGCATCCACGAGGTGCTGCGCCGGCAGGGCCTGCTGGCCGGCCGGTGGTGCCTCGACCCGGCCGAGGACCTGTCGCCGGGGCAGATGGCCGAGCTGGACCGGGTGCACCGTGCCTACCCGCACCTGCGCGACGACGACTTCGTGGCCGCGCACCTTGACGAGTGGCTGGCGTGAGAGCGCCCCTTCCGGCGTGACAGCGGCCGGTCCGCGCTTCCGCGGGTGCGGACCGGCCGGCGTCAGAGGGTCAGGCGGTAGAGGGTGAGCGGGCGACCGCTGCTGCCGGAGGCCAGGTTGCCGGTGCGCTCGGCGAGCCCGGCCAGTTCGAGACGGTGCAGCATGCGCCGCGCCGTACGTTGCTGCACCCGCAGCTGGTCGGCGACCTCGCGGCTGGTCAGCGGTTCGTTGCCGAGCGCGGTGCGGACCTCCCGCAGCCGCAGCAGCGTGGGCACCGACAGGCCGACCCGCTGGGCGATGACGGCGAGGTTCGCCTCCGCGGGCCGCGGTGGCGGGGTGGTCGACTCGAGCACGATGTCGGTCTCGCCGCGCAGCGAGAGCACGGCCGTCGTGGGGCCGACCCGGCGGGCCCGGCTCAGCGCGCGGCGGGCCAGGTTCTCCGCCTCCGCGGCGCTGCGGCCCAGCCCGAAGCCGATCTGCACCGTCTCGTGGCGGTCGGCGAGGCGGCGGAGCATCGGCAGCGCCGTGAACCCGCCGGTGGCGTCGTGCAGCGGCCCGCGGGTGGTGACGATCAGGTACGTGTCGGAGGCGAACCGCGCGAGCGTGCCGCCGAGCCCGGCGACCTCCTTGAGCAGCCCGTCGTCGCCGTCGGACAGGGTCGCCAGCCCGAGCGCGATCTGCGCGTCCTCCTGCGCCTGGCTCCCGACGTGCAGCAGGAGCTGGCGCAGCGCGGTGCGCACCGAGTGGTTCGACGGCGCGAGGCGGAACGCGGGCATCTCGCGGCGCAGCACCTCGTACACCGAGCTGATGCAGCTCACGGCGACGTCGGCGCCGGCCTTGCGCTGCCGGCGGTGGAAGGCGACCACGTCGTCGGAGCCCAGGCCGCTGCGGTAGGGCAGCGTCCGCACCCCGTCCACCGGCAGCCCCGCCTCGCCGAACGTGGCGGCGACGTCGACGCCGGTGACGGTGTCGATGGACATGCGGGTGACGTCCCGGCCGTCGCGCAGCAGCCGCACGGCGGCCTGGAGCAGGGTGGCGCCGGTGTAGTCCACGAACACGGCGGGCCGGTGCAGGACGTTCGCCTCCCGCGCGAGGGTGTACGGCACCACGCCGGTGAAGAGCCACGCCTCCACCTGGCCCCCGTGCGCCTCGACGATCGCCGGGGCCTGCGACTCGTGGTCGTAGTGCAGCCGCCGCGCGGCGACGCCGGGCTGCTCCTCGCAGGTGGCAGCCACGTCGTCGACCAGGTCGTGCGGACCGACGACCCCGATCTCGATGGTCACCGCTGCCTCCTGTGGGGGTTGCGTTGCTCGCAGGACAAGATTACGGTCAGGCCCGGTATTGCAGAAGCCCTGGGAGGATACGTGTCGTTCCCCAGCATGGCCGACGCCAGCGGCCGGACGATCGGCGCGGAGGAGCTGGACGCCGTCAGCCGGGTGCTCCGGTCCGGCATGCTGAGCTCGGTCTGGGGCACCGAGGTCCGGGCCCTGGAGCGCGAGATGGCCGGGCTCCACGGAGTGTCGCACGCCGTGGCGGCGAGTTCCGGAACCGCGGCCCTGCACCTGGCTGTCGCGGCCGTCGCGCCCGGCCCCGGCGACGAGATCATCACCTCTCCGATCAGTGACTTCGGCACGGTCGCGCCCATTCTCGCGCAGAACGCCGTCCCCGTGTTCGCCGACGTCGATCCGTACACCGGCAACCTGGATCCGGCGGCGGTCGCCGCGGCCGTCGGCCCGCGCACCCGCGCGATCCTCGCCGTGCACCTGTTCGGCGCCGCCGCCGACCTGCGGGCCGTCGCCGACGAGGCCGGCGTGCCGCTCATCGAGGACTGCGCCCAGGCGTGGCTCACCCGCTACCCGGACGGCCGGCTCGCCGGCACGGCGGGCGCGGTCGGCTGCTTCAGCCTCCAGCAGTGGAAGCACATCACCTGCGGTGACGGCGGCCTGTGCCTCACCGACGACCCCGTGCTGGCCCGCCGGATGCGGCTGTTCGCCGACAAGGGCTGGCCCCGCGACGAGGCCCGCCGGCACGTCGGCCTCGGCCTCAACTACCGGATGACCGAACTCGCGGGCGCCGTCGCCCGCGCCCAGCTGGCGAAGCTCCCCGGGGTGCTGGCCGACCGGCGGCGTACCGCCCGGCGGCTGGTCACCGCGCTGTCCGGCCTGCCCGGCGTGCGCCTGCCCGCCGACGTGGACGCCCACGCCTGGTGGCTGTTCCCGATCGTGCTCGACCCGCCGCTGACCAACCAGGAGGTCGCGGGGAAGCTGGCCGCCGCCGGCATCCCCGCCCGGGCTGGCTACCTCGAACAGCCGCTGCACTGCGCCCCGGCGCTGACCGAGGCGCCGGTCTACGGCACCTCCCGCTTCCCGCTCACCGTGCCGCCGGCCGACCGGCTGCCGGCCTACGGGCCCGGCGCGTTCCCCGTGGCCGAGCGCCTGATCAACGAGACTCTCCTGGTGATTGACTGGAACGAGCGCTACACCGACGCGCACGTCGACGAGATCGCCCGCGCCGTGCGGGCCGCGGTGGCCCCGTGATCGCCCCGGCCGCCGCCGCCCTGCGCGACCGGCTGCGCTGGCGGCTCGTCGCGGCCACGGCCACCCCCGTGGACGCCCGGCGGGCGGTCGACGCGGGCGTGCTCGACCGGTACCTGCGCGGACTCGTCGCCGACGGCGCCGACGCCCTCGCCGTCTGCGCGCACACCGGCCGCGGCCCGTACCTCGACGCGGAGACCCGGGACCTCGTCGTCCGGCTCGCCGTGGGGACCGGCGTGCCGGTGATCGTCGGCGTGGGCGGCCGGCCGGGGGAGCGCACCGGCGAGGTCGCCGCGCAGGCCGTCCGGGCGGCCGACCTCGGCGCGGCCGGTGTGCTGGTCTTCCCCGTCGAGGGCGACGCCGTCGGCCACCACGACGCCGTCTGGCGCGCCGCCGGCCTGCCGATGCTCGCGTTCGACCTCTACGTGCGGCCGTACGCCGAGCCGGCGCTCGCGGAGCTGCTCGCCCATCCCGGGGTGGCCGGGGTCAAGGTGGCCCGGCTCGACGACGCCATCGCCTGCCAGGCCGCGCTCGCCGCGGCGCACCGCGCCGGCCGGCTGGCCGTGACCGGTGAGGACCGCATGTTCGGGCCGTCGCTGATGTGGGGGGCCGAGGCCGCCCTGGTCGGCCTGGCCGCCGCCGCGGTGCCGGTCACCGCCCGGGTGCTGCGGGCCTACGCCGACAAGCGGTACGACGAGTTCGTCGCCGCCTCGGCCGACCTCGACCGGCTCGCCGCGGTCACGTTCACCGCACCGATGGAGGGGTACGTGCAACGCATGCTCTGGATCGCCGCCGCGGAGGGGCGTGTCCCGGCCACCCACGCGGGCGACGCGTACGGCCCGGCGCTGCCCGACGGCGACCGGGAGCGGGTGCTCACGGTGGCGGGGCGACGGTGAGCCGGAACCCGTTCGTGGCCGCCGACCTGCCGCCGGTCACCCTCGACGTCGACGTGCTCGTGGGCCGGTACGCCGACCGGCCGGGCCCCACCGGCGAGCCCGCCGCGGTCACCGCCCTCCTCGCCGCCAACGGCATCGCCCGGGCCGCCGTGGCCAGCCTGCGGGCGGCGCTGTTCGACGTGCGCAGCGGCAACGACGAGGTGGCCGCCCTGGCCGGGCCCACCGTGCTGCCGGTCGGGACGCTCGACCTGCGCGACCCGCTGGGCGCCGAGCGGGAGGTCGTCCGTCTCGCCGGGCAGGGCGTGCGGGCCGTGCGGCTGTTCCCCGACGAGCAGCACGTCGAGCCGGACTTCCCGTCTGTGCGGCACGTGGCCCGCCGGGCCGCCGAGGCCGGCCTCGTCATCCTGGCCGGTGGGGACGTCCGCCGGTACTGGCGACCGCTGCGCGGCGCCACGGTCATCTTCCTCGACACGCACTTCTACCACCTGGGCGACTTCGTGGTGGCCGCCCGCGACGAGCCGGGATTCCACACCTCCACCCGGTTGCTCAACTCGCCCGACGCGCTGGAGACCATCGCCGAACACGTCGGCGTCGAGCGCCTCCTGTACGGCTCGCGCACGCCCTTCTACGAGGCCGCGGTCCCGCGGCTGCGGCTGGCCCGCAGCGCGCTCGGGCCGGACGCCGTGGCCGCCGTGGCGGGCGGGAACGCCCGCCGGATCCTGGGGTTGACCGAATGATCATCGACGTGCACGCCCACTGGGGTCCGTGGTTCTTCAGCATGGAGGTCGGCGCCGTCGTCACGAACCTCGCCGTGATGGACCGCTACGGCATCGACCTCGCGGTCGTCTCGGCCACCGAGGCGGTGATCTACGACCCGACCACCGGCAACCGCGCGATGGCGCGGATGCTGGAGACCACCGACCGCCTGCTCGGCTACCTCACGATCAACCCCCGCCGGCTCGACGACGCCGAACGGGACCTGCGCGAGCTGCTCCCCACCGGCCGGTTCGTCGGAGTGAAGATCCACACCGACTACACCGGCTCGCCGCCGTCCTCCCCGCAGACCCGGGCGGCGCTGGAACTGGCCGCCGCGCACGACCTGCCGGCGCTCGTGCACACCTGGGACAGGTCGCCCCTGGACCTGGCGGCGGCCGTCGCGGACATCCCGGGGCTGCGCGCCATCGCCGGCCACATGGGAGCGAACGGGTGGCGGCACGCCGTCGAGGCGGCCAACTCGGTGGACCGGCTCTGGCTCGAACCGTGCTTCTCCCACACCGAGGCGGGCCGGTTCGCGGCCGTCGCGGCGGCCGTGGACCCCCACCGGCTGCTCTTCGGCACCGACGCGACGCTCATCGACCCGGCCGCCGCGTACGGGGCGGTGCTCGCCGCCGACCTCGAACCGGAACTGGCCGAACGGGTCGCCTGGCGCAACGCCGCCGACCTGTTCCGGCTCGAGAGGGCCTGAGGTCAGGCGGCGGGGTCGTCCGGCGGCAGCGGCTGCGGCGCGGGGGGACCGACGTACCGGGAGTCCGGCCGGATGATCTTCGAGTCCTCGGCCTGCTCCAGCACGTTCGCGCACCAGCCGATGACGCGGCTCGTGGCGAAGGTCGGGGTGAACATCTCCCGGGGCAGCCCGCACAGGTGCATGACGACGCCCGCGTAGTACTCCACGTTGGTGTGCAGCTCCCGGCCGGGCTTCAGCTCCGCGAGCAGCGACAGGACCCGCTCCTCGACGGCCACGGCGAAGTCCACGAGGTCGCCGCCGAGGGATCGGGCGATGCCCTTGAGCATGCGCGACCGCGGGTCCTCGGTGCGGTAGACGGGGTGCCCGAAGCCCATGATCCGCTCGCCGTCGAGGATGCGCGTCCGCAACCACGCGTCGGCCCGGTCGACGGAGCCGATGGCGTCGAGGGTGTCGAGGGCGCGGCTCGGGGCCCCGCCGTGCAGCGGACCCGACAGCGCGCCGAGGGCGCCGCCCACGCAGGCGTAGATGTCCGCCCCGGTGGAGGCGATGACGCGGGCCGTGAAGGTCGAGGCGTTGAAGCCGTGGTCGACGGTCGCGATGAGGTAGCGCTCGATCGCCCGGGCGTGCGGCTCCGACGGCACCTCGCCCGTGACCATGTACAGGTAGTTCGCCGCGTGCGACAGGTCGTCGCGCGGCGCGATCGGCTCCCGGCCGGTGCGCAGGCGGTACAGGGCGGCGAGGAGGGTGGGCGTGAGCGCGCACAGCGCCATCGCCTGCGCCCGCCGCTGTGCCGGCGGGGTGTCGTAGAGCGGTCCGGCGCCGGCGGCGAGGCCGGCCACGGCCAGCGCGGCGCGCAGCCCGCCCATCGGGTCCGCGGACGCCGACGCCGCGGCGATGCCGGGCAGCGCGGCGGCGACGGCCGGCGGGATGTGCCGCAGCGGCGCGATCTCCTCGTGCAGGGCCTTGGGCTCGGCGGGCAGGGCGCCGTCGATGAGCAGCGCCCACACGTCCTCGAGGGTGCGGTGCTCGGCCAGGTCGATGGCCGAGTACTGCCGGTAGTGGTAGAAGCCCTCCTGGCCGCGGACGTGGCCGATGGCGGTGTCGGTCACGACGACGCCGGCGAGGCCGCGGGGAACGGTGATGGTGTCAGCCATGCCGGCAGCGTCATGCCCCGGCACGGACCCGGTCAACGTTGATCCAGTCAACATGAGAGCATGCCCACATGTCCGGGGACCAGCTGCTCACGACCGCCGAGGTGGCCCACCGCCTGCGCGTCAAGCCCGAGACGATCTACGCGTACGTCAGCCGCGGGCTGCTGTCCCGGGTCAAGGTCCCCGGGGAGCGGATCAGCCGGTTCCGGTTGGCCGACGTCGAGCGGCTCGCGGCCCGTACGCAGGCGACCCGGCCGGAGCGGGACGCCGCGCCCGCCATGCGGACGGCCACCACGCTGATCGCGTACGGCCGGCTGCACTACCGGGGGCTGGACGCGGCGCGCCTCGCGCCGGTGACCCCGTTCGAGGAGGTCGCCCGGTGGCTGTGGACGGGCGAGCGGCGCCACGAGCCCTTCACGGCCGACCCGGAGACCGTCGAGCGCGCCCGGCGGGCGAGCGACCACCTGCCCGCCGGCGCCCGGCTGTTCGACCGGCTCCCGGTGGTCGTCGCCGTCGCCTCCGCGATGGATCCGCTGCGCTTCGACCTGGCGCCCGCCACCGTCACCGGCCTCGCGCCCGCGCTGCTGGCCACCATGGTCGACGCCCTGCCGCTCGCCGGCGGGGCGCCCGTGCGCGACGACCTGGCGGCCCGCCTGTGGCCGCGCCTGACCCGCGAGCCGGCGTCCGAGGCGGGACTGCGGGCGCTCAACGCCGCGCTCGTCCTGCTCGCCGACCACGACCTGGCCGCCTCGACGATCGCGGTCCGCGTGGCGGCGTCCACCCGGGCGAACCCCTACGCGGCGGTGCTGGCCGGTCTCGGCGCGCTGGACGGGCCCGCGCACGGCGCCATCGGCAGCAGCGTCCACCGGATGGTGGAGGTCGCGCGGCGCGAGGGTGTGCCGGCGGCGGTCGCCGAATGGCTGCGGACCGGCTCGCTGCCCGGGTTCGGGCATCCGCTGTACCCCGACGGCGACCCGCGCGGCGCCGCCCTGCTGGACCTCCTGGCCGAGTTGCCCGTCGAGGCCGGGCTGCGGCGGGTCGTCGACGACCTGATCGCCACGGCGGCGCGCCGCGACGCCCTGCCCAACGTGGACCTCGCGCTCGCCGTGCTGGCGCACGCGACCGGCATGGGGCCGGGCGCCGCCGAGGTGGTCTTCTCGGTCGCCCGCACGGCGGGCTGGGTCGCGCACATCGTCGAGGAGTACGCCCAGCCGCGCCACCGGTTCCGGTGGCGCAGCGGCTACACGGGGCCGCCCCCCGCGCCGACCTGACGCGTCCGGCGCGGGGGGCGGGTGGAGCCGCGGAGGAGGGTCAGCTCCGGCGCGGCAACGGGAAGCGGGCCAGGTCCGTGCCGTGCATGCCCCACGTCGCCCGGCCGTCCGGCGTGAAGTGGAACGACGGGTTGTTGTACCAGCCGCGCGGGACGTTGTCGTACAGCGTGACCACCTCGCCGCCCGGCACGGTCGGCAGCTCGCTGATGTCGTTGGTCCAGTGCACCCACGAGAACACGCGGCCGTCGACACCGTTCAGCTGGCCGTACCCGCCGAGGTCGCCCTCCATGACGATCCGCCGGGTGTGCAGGTCGTACGCGAACCAGGCGCCGCGCGGGCGCCGGCCCACCGCGTAGAGCAGGTTGCCCAGGACGTACAGGTTCTCGTACGACTGCCAGTCCGGCTTGATCTCCTCCCGCCACAGCAGCCGCCGGGTGACGATGTCCACCGCCGCCACCTGCGCGACCTTCCGGACCGGCCCGGTCGTGCCCTCACCGTAGGTGTCGCCCGCGATGTACGCGGTGGTGCCCTGCACCACGACGTCCATCACGCTCTGGTCGGGCAGGAACTCGCGGTGACCCTCAAACGTGCCGGTGGCGAGGTCGATGAAGGTCAGCGCGCCCGTGTGCTTCGTGGTCTGCGGGCTGGACGCCACGATGAGCTGGTTGCGCGGCCGGTCCACGTGGATCCGCTTGGTCCGCAGCTGCTCGTTGCCGAGCAGGCCGAGGGGCCGGATCCGGTAGCTGCCGGGGTCGATCGCCACGATCTGGGTGCTCGGGTACAGGCCCGCGTACACCACGCCGGCCTTCCCCTCGGCCATCGCCTTGACCTCGCCGTTGACGTCGAACCGGTCGCTCGTGCCGGCCTCGGTGCGGTGCACGGTCATGGCGTAGTGGCCGCCGACCCAGATCGTGCCCCGGGTGTGCCGCATCATCGACTGGATGGTCTCGGGGTAGCCGAAGCCGCGGGTGGCGGTCTGCCAGACGCTGGCCGTGCCGTTCGGCGTCGCCCGCCACACGTGCCCCAGGCCGCTGACCCCGAGCAGGGCGCCGTCGGGCAGCGGCGCGAGGAGCTGGTTCTCCACGTCGGCGAGGGGCTGGCCGACCTTCACCAGGCCGTCGGCCGTCACCTCGTACAGGTTGGTGGTGAGCCGGGTCAGCGCGTAGACCCTGCCGTCGGCCCCGACGGTGACCTGGTCGACGTAGCGGTCCTCGGCGGCGATGTCCCGCGAGACCCGGTGGGATCCGTCGCGGTCGAACGAGATCAGCTGCCGGCCGCAGGCCACGTACACGACGCCGTCGGAGACCACCATGTCGAGGATGCCGACCGGTGACGTGCTGAGGTGCGGGGTGAGGTCGACCGGGCTGCCGCCGGCCTTCGGCCACCGCAGCAGCGTGCCGGGAGCGGCCGAGCCGCCGTAGACGTACTCGTCGTCGACGGCGACCGCCGCGGCGTACTGCGACGTGGAGATGCGGCCGTACGTCTCGACGGTCGCGTCGGCCAGGCGGATCCGCCTGACCGTGCAGTCGGGGTACGTGCCGATGTAGAGGTGCTCGCCGTGCACGACCATGTCGTAGTACCAGGTGGTGCTGCCACCGGCACGCGCCCAGGCCACCAGCTCCTTGGTCCGGGGGTCGAACCGGTGGACGTACGCGCTGCCCGCCGGGCCGATGTACACGTACCGGTCGTCGGCGGCGAGCTTCTGCCCGCCGCTGCTCGCGATGGCGAGGTCGTCGATGCTGCGCATCTCGCCGGTGTTGACGTCGAACTCGCCCAGCCGCATCTTCCCCTCCGGCGTGTTGAACCGGGAGGTGATGAAGACGCTGTCACCGATGACGGCGGCGCCACGGACCGCCGCCGTCAAAGACGCGGGTCCGAAACTGGTCGGGGTCAGGGTGTCGTCGGCCCTGGCGGACGCCGGGGAGGGGAGTGCGTTCTGGCCGATTGCCAAGGCAGCGCCAGTGATGGCGCCTCCGGCCAGGAGTGAGCGACGGCTGACGGGCATGGGCATCTCCGTTCATCGCTGCCATTACGGCCAGGACCCTAATGTGTTCCGATTCGGAGGGTCAAGGGTGCGACGAACGCCGGTGACGCCTTCCCCGCGACCTCAGGGGCGAATGAGGCACATCCCGCCCGGCCCCGGACGGTCCATGGTCGACAGCGCGTCGGGCACCTCGGCGAGGCCGATGGTCCGGGTGACCAGTTCGTCCGGGCGCAGCACGCCGGCGGTCACGAGCCGCAGCAGGCGCGGGTAGGCGTGCGCGGCCATGCCGTGGCTGCCGCGCAGCTCCAGCTCGTACGCGATGACGAGGTCCATCGGCAGCGCGGGACGGCCCTGCGCGGCGGGCAGCAGACCGACCTGCACGTGGCGGCCCCGGCGGCGCAGGCTCTCGACGGAGGCCACGCACGTGTCGTGGCTGCCCAGCGCGTCCAGGGAGAGGTGGGCGCCGCCGCCGGTGACCTCCCGTACGGCCGCGGCCACCTCGCCGGGCCCGGTGAGCGCGCCGCCGTCGAGGCAGACCGCGGCGCCGAACCGGCGGGCCAGCTCCAGCGCCCCGGGCGCGATGTCGACCGCCACCACCCGGGCGCCGCACGCCGCGGCGATCATCACGGCGGACAGACCGACGCCGCCGCACCCGTGCACGGCCACCCACTCGCCGGCGGCGACCCGCCCCTGGTCGACGACGGCGCGGAACGCGGTGGCGAAGCGGCACCCGAGCGCCGCGGCGGCCGGGTGGTCCAGCTCGTCGGGCAGCCGGACGAGGTTGACGTCGGCGTCGTGCACCGCCACCTGCTCCGCGAACGACCCCCACCCGGTGAAGCCCGGCTGCGTCTGCCGCTCGCAGACCTGCTGGTCCCCGGCCAGGCAGGCCGGGCACCGGCCGCAGGCGCAGACGAACGGCGCGGTGACGCGGTCGCCGGGCCGCCAGGCCCGGACGCCGGCCCCGACGGCCGCGACGACACCGGAGAACTCGTGGCCGGGAACGTGCGGCGGGCGGATGTCCGGGTCGTGGCCCTGCCAGCCATGCCAGTCGCTGCGGCACAGCCCGGTCGCCGCCACGCGGACGACCACGCCGCCCTCGGGCGGCGTCGGGTCCGGGACGTCGCGGACCTGGGGTCGGGCGCCGAACTCGTCGAAGACCACCGCACGCATGTGCGGGATCCTCACATGCCGGCGGGTCCACCCCACGTCCACCCCGCCCGCCGCGCGGTACGCCGTCCTGGCGGCCCCGCGCGGTCCGCCGTCCTAGCGGATCCGCGCGGTCCGCCGTCCTAGCGGATCCGCGCGGTCCGCCGTCCTAGCGGCCCCGCGCGGCCCGCCGGGCGCTGCGGCGCCGCCACGGCACCGCCAGGACGACGGCCAGGACGAGCGCGGCCGCGAGACCGACACCGACGGGCAGCGACCGCGACGACGACGTGGCGTTCCGCTCGGGACGCTCACCGCCGACCGGGACCACGGGCTGGTCGTACTTCTTCTCGTCGGGCGACACCAGGTGGCCGACCGACGCGCCGCGGGGCAGCGCGAAGCCCCAGTTGAGCAGCGCCGTCGCCTCACCCAGGCTGCCCAGCGGCGCGGTCTCCGCGCCGAGCAGCGTCACGGCGAGCCGCCGTCCCTCCCGCTCCGCCACCCCGACGTACGTCTGCCGGGCCAGGTCGGTGAAGCCCGTCTTGCCCCCGAGCGTGCCCGGGTAGGCGCCCAGCAGCGTGGTGTCGTGGGTGATCTCGAAGGCGGGGTGGCCCACGCCCTCCGGGATGTGCGCGGTCGTCGTGGCCACGTACCGCCGGAAGTCCTCCCGGGCGAACGTGGCGCGGGCGATCAGCGCGAGGTCGTACGCGCTCGTGTACTGGCCGGGGCCGTCCAGGCCCGACGGTGTCGCCGCGTGGGTCTGGTACGCGCGCAGCCTCCGGGCTTCCTCGTTCATGGCGTCGACACCGCCCTGCCGGCCGGCCGCGCCGCCGCCGACCCGCGCCAGGACGTTGGCGGCGTCGTTGCCGGACCGGAGCAGCAGACCCAGCCACAGGCTCTCGACCCGGTACCGCCCGCCCGCGACCACGCCCATGAGCGAACTCGCCGGGTCGAGGTCACGCAGGTCCGCCCGGGTCACCTCGACCTCCTGCCGGGGGTCGAGGCGGGGCATGAGGGCCGCGGCCAGCAGGAGCTTCTGCACGCTGGCCGGCGTCCGGTGCTCGTGCGGGGCGCATCCGCCGAGGACCTCGCCGGTCTTCAGGTCCGCCACGAGCCACGCGGTCGCCGTGACGGCGGGCGCCGCCGGCGCGCCGGTCGGAACGGCCAACCCCGAGGTGTCCAGCGCCGCTCCGCCGATGACCCGACGCGCCGGGTCGACCGGCGGCGGGGACGGCGCCGCGGGCGGCGGAACCGGCGGCTTCACCGCCGGACAGGGAACGTACGGCGCGGCCGCCGCCCCGGTCGCCGGCGCGATCGCGACGGCGGGCGCGGCCAACAGGACGGCCGCGGCCGTCAGGCAGGTAACCCGATTGGTCGTCACACTTACGCACGGTAATCGGCGGTTCGCCGGACAGTGCGGTAATGGGGGAAGTAGCGGCGGACCGCCCGGTCCGGTGGTCGGCCGGGCCTGCCGGGGCCACGGCCCCCGGCGGTGGTCGGCCGGGCCGGTCCACCCCGGCCGGTCGGCGGGCGGCGGCCCGGCGGCCGGGAGACCGCCGGGCCGCCGGGGCCGTCACCCGTCGATGCCCAGCGCCGCCACGGGGCTGACCCGGGCCGCCCGCCGGGCCGGCAGCACCCCCGCCAGCGCGGTGAGCACCACCAGCACGGCGAACAGCCCGGCCAGCGGCAGCACCGGCAGGACCAGCGGGGCGTCGACCCCGAGGGCCTTCACCGCCAGCCAGGCGTACGGGACGCCGAGCACCAGGCCCATCGCCGCGCCGATCAGGCCGTACAGCCCGGACTCGGCGGTCAGGGTGGTGCGCAGGCCGGCCCAGGACAGGCCGAGGGCACGCAGCAGCCCGGCCTCGCGTACCCGCTCCACCACCGACAGGGCCGTCGTGGAGCCCACGCCGACCACGGCGACGAGGACGGTGAGGCTGACCAGGCCCACGGCGATCCAGACGAGGGCGCGCAGCACCTCGTCGTTGCGGTCCCGCTCGTCGGCGAGGACCGCGAGTCCCACGCCGTCGGCGCCGCCGATCGCCTGCCGCAGGGCCCGCACGGCCGCCGTACGCCCGGCCTCGCCGCCGCCGGCCGCGTCGGCCAGCAGACCGGTGGGCGCCGCCGGCACGCCGAGACGGTCCAGGTCGGCGGGGTCGGCGAGGACCTGCGCGTGCAGCGGGCCGTGGTCGGGCAGGACGGCGACCACCCGCACCTCGACGGTCCGCCCGGCGCGGGCGAGCGCGACCGTGTCGCCCACCCGTAGCCCGGTGTCCCGGGCGGCCCAGCTCGCGAGCACGACCCGGCCCGGGGCGCGGTCGGCCAGCGTGCCCTCGGCCACGTCCAGGTCACCGGCGGTCGGCAGCGCCGACACGTCGAGGTCGACCGTGGCGAAACCGGGGTCGGCCGTCCCGAGCCGCTGGCCGCCGCGCGTCAGCGCCACGTCGACGGCGCGCCGGTAGGGCACCACCCGGGCGAGCGCGCCGCGCGCCGCCTCGGCCCGTGCCACGACGGCGTCCGGCAGGGGTCCGCCGCCGGTGGCGGACACCTCGACGTCGGCCGGCGCGGAGAGCGCCAGTTCCCGGTCGGCGAGGACGCGCATCGACGCGCCCCCGACGAGCACCCCCGCGATCAGGGTCACGCCGAGCGCCACCACGACGGAGACCGCCGCGGCCCGGCGGGGCGCCCCGCCGATCCCACCGACGGCCAGCCGGCCGAGCGGCCCGAACTGGCGCAGCGGCCACCCCACGACGGCGAGCACCGGACGCACCACCAGCGGGCCGAGGGCCACCAGCGCGAAGAACGCCGCCGCGCCGGAGCCGACGAGCAGCAGCAGCGTCGACATCGGGTCGTACACCTCCTGCTCCGGGGTCGGCAGCCGCGCGCCCGCCGCCGCGCCGGCGAGGACCGCGCCGGCGGCCAGCAGCACCCCGGCCAGCAGCCGCGCGACGCCCACGTCGCGCCGCCCGCCGGTGGTGCTCGCGGCGCGCAGCGCCTCCAGCGGCGAGACCCGGGCGGCGGCGAACGCCGGCGCCAGCACCGCCAGCACGGTCAGGGCGACGGCGCCGACCACGACGGCCGCCGCCACCCCCACCGGGACGCCGGGGGACGAGACGGCGAGGCCGAACCCGCGCAGGACCGCCGGGAGCACGTGCCCCGCGGCGAGGGCGGCGGCCACCCCGACGACACCCGCGACCAGACCGGTGAGCGCGCCCTCGGCGGTCAGCGCCCCGACGAGCGCGGCGCGGTCCGCGCCGACCGCCCGCAGCAGCGCGAGCTGGCGCATCCGCTGGGCGAAGACGATCCGGAACGCCGACGTGACCACCAGCGCCGCGGCGGCCACGGCGACCGCCACGAACATGGCGACGAGGGCGAACAGGTTGTCCACCTGCTCGGCCGCCGCGTCCGCCTCCGCCGCGCGGACCTCGTCGCCGCCCCGCACCGCCACGTCCGGCGGGAGCTGCGCGGCCAGCCGCTGGCGGACCGCGTCCGGCGGCGTGCCGGGAGCCACCCGCAGGTCGATCCGGTCCAGGTCGGTGAGACCGGCCCAGGACACCACCGCGGCGGCCGGCGCGTACCCGTCGTAGCCGGCGTCGGCCTCCGTCGCCACGACACCGGTCACGGTGAGCGGGCCGGGCGTGGCCCGCTCACCGCCGGTCCCGGTGGTCACGGTGCCCACGCCGAGCCCCAACCGTTCGGCGGTCCGCTCGGTGACGGCGATCTCGCCCGGGGCGTCCGGGTACGTGCCGCGCACCAGCCGCACCGTCGACAGGGGGCCCGCGCCGGGGTCGGCCCGCAGGTTGAGGTACGACTCCCCGACGGACAGCCCGATCTCCACCCGGCCGACGGCCTCGGCCACGCCGGGCAGGGCCTGGACGCGCGGGAGCGTGGCGACGGCCGGCCGCGGGCCCTCCGCGGCGCCGCCCACCACGAGGGACGTGGCGGCCGGGGTGCCGCTGAGGGTGTCCCGGGCGGTCCGTTCGGTGATCTGCTGCGCCAGCACGGTGCCGGTCACGACGAACGACGCCACCACGACGGCCAGGCCGGTGAGGACGAGCCGGCCGGGACGGCGGGCCGCGGCGCTGACCTGGGTCCGCAGCACGGTCCCCCTCATGCGCCGGCCGCCAGGTCGCGCAGCGCGTCGGTGACCGAGCCCTGGTCCGGCCGGTCGATCTCGCCGACGACGCGGCCGTCGGCGAGCAGCACCACCCGGTCGGCGTACGCGGCGGCGATCGGGTCGTGGGTGACCATGACGACCGTCTGCCCGAGGTCGCGCACCGAGTCGCGCAGCACGGAGAGCACCTCCGCCCCGGAGCGCGAGTCCAGGTTGCCGGTCGGCTCGTCGGCGAACACGACCTCGGGCCGTGACACGAGCGCCCGGGCCAGCGCCACCCGCTGCTGCTGGCCGCCGGACAGCTCGCTGGGACGGTGGCCCAGCCGGTCGGCCAGACCCAGCACGCCGACCAGGTGCGCCAGCAGGTCACGGTCGGGCTGCCGGCCCGCGAGGTCGAGCGGAAGGGTGATGTTCTGCGCGGCGGTGAGCTGCGGCAGCAGGTTGAACGACTGGAAGACGAACCCGATCCGCTCCCGGCGTACGCGGGTCAGCGTCCGGTCGGACCGCCCGGTGAGTTCGGTGCCGCCGAGCAGCACCCGCCCGGAGGTGGCCGTGTCCAGGCCGGCGAGGCAGTGCATCAGCGTCGACTTGCCGGAGCCGGACGGACCCATGATCGCCGTGAACCCGGCCCGGTCGAAGCCGACCGAGACACCGTCCAGGGCGCGTACGGCGGTGTCGCCGCTGCCGTACACCTTCACCACCTCGATCGCGGCGACGGCGGCGCGGCCGGCCTCCGGCGGGGCGTGCGTTCTCATCGATCCTCCAGGAACGGGACGTGTGACGGGGGAGAGCCTCGCCGCCGGCGACCCGGGACCGCATCGGCCCGGCGGCAGAGATCACCGCCGTCGGGTCTGCCTTTCGGCCGATCCGGCGCCCACGAGGGCCTGGCTACGCTGGGTCACGATGAACGCGCCCCGACACCGGACCTGGTGGGTACGCCTCGGCCAGCTCGCCGGCCTGGTGGCGATGGCCCTGCTGGGCCTCTTCGACCTGCGGTTCGGCGACTTCCACGGGATGACCCCGGCCGCCCTGCTGCTCACCCTCGCGCGGATGGGGCTGGCGGCGGCCACCGTGCTCGTCTGGTTGCCGGTGCACCGCACGGGCTCGCGGCGGGCGCCCGTGCTGGCGCTCCTGGTCGGCGCCGCCTCCCTCACCGTGAGCCTCGCTCTGGGCGCCCTCCACACCGCCGGCTCGTACGTGCTGAGTGGCAACTGGGGGCTGGCCGAGTCGGCCGGACTGATGGCGGTCGTCTTCGTGGTCGCCCGCTGGGGCGCGCCCCGCATCGCGCCCTGGGCGGCCGTGGTCGCGGGCCTCGCCGTCGCCGCCCTCCCGCTGCGCGCCGGCACCGACAGCGTCTACGTGATCTTCGCGCTGCTCCAGGCCCTCGCCGCGGTGGGCGCCGCCGCGGGCGGGATCTACCTGCGGGTCGTCGCGACCGGGCGGGACCGGGCCATCGCCCTGGTACGGGCCGAGCAGCGCGCCGAGTTCGCCCGCGACCTGCACGACTTCATCGCCCACCACGTGACCGGCATCGTCGTGCAGGCGCAGGGCGCCCGCTTCGTGGCCGAGCAGGACCCGCAGCGGGTGATCACCGCGCTGGAGCAGATCGAGCGGGCCGGCGCGGAGACCATGGCGTCCATGCGGCGGATGGTCGGGATCCTGCGCGACCCGGACGCCGCGCCGGACGCGCCGCTGGCCCCGCTCGCCGGCGTGGCCGACCTCGCGCCGTTGCTGGAGGGCTTCAACGGCACGGCGAACGCCCCCGCGCGGCTGCACGTCGACGGCGCGTTGGACGGCCTGCCCGTCGAGGTCTCGACGTCGGCGTACCGGCTGGTGATGGAGGGGCTCACGAACGCGCGCCAGCACGCGCCGGACGCCCGGTCCGTGGACGTGTTCGTCCGGCGTACGCCGGACTGGTTGCTGGTCCGGGTGGCCGACGACGGCGCGGCCGCTCGCACGTCGCCCCCGCGCCGCCACGGGTACGGGCTGGTCGGCCTCACCGAGCGGGTACGCGCCCTGGGCGGCACGATCACGGCCGGTCCCGGAGTGACGGGCGGCTGGGTGCTCGACGCCGCGCTGCCACTGCAACGGACGGTGGTCCGATGATCCGGGTGCTGGTCGCCGACGACCAGGCGATGGTCCGGACCGGGTTCGGCATGATCATCGGGGCGCAGCCGGACATGGCGGTGGTGGGGGAGGCCGCCGACGGCGTCACCGCCGTCGAGCTGGCCCGGCGCCTGCGCCCGGACGTGGTGCTGCTCGACATCCGCATGCCCCGCCTCGACGGCCTGGAGGCGCTGCGCCTGCTCGCCGGACCGGGCGTCACCGACCCGGTCCGCGTCGTGGTGGTCACCACGTTCGACCTCGACGAGTACGTGCACACGGCCCTGCGCAACGGCGCCTGCGGCTTCCTGCTCAAGGACTCGGGGCCGGCCCTGCTCGTGGAGGCGGTCCGCGCGGCCGTCTCCGGCGACGCGCTGATCAGCCCGTCGGTCACCGTCCGGCTGCTGGAGCACCTCAGCACGCCCGCGCCGGCCCGCGACGACGGCGGGCTCTCCCCGCGGGAACTCGACGTGGTGCGGCTCGCCGCCCGGGGCCTCACCAACGCCGAGATCGCGGCGCGGCTGTTCATCGCCGTCGGCACGGTGAAGACGCACCTGGCCAGCGTCCAGGCGAAGCTCGGGGCCCGCAACCGGGTCGAGATCGCCGCCTGGGCGTGGGAACGCCGCCTGGTTGGCTGACCCGGCGAGGGCCGGAGCACGGGGCGGTCGGGCGGCCCGACGCATAGGCGACCGTCGGTGTGGGTATGGAACACGGCACGTCGCAGCGGGTCCGGGTGCGGAGCCGCCCCGACCGCCGCACCGGCTGGCGGACACGTCGGCCGACCGGGTGTCGCGGCCACGGCACCGGCCCGCCCGAGGACGCGGTGTGGCCCCATCACGGCGTACGGAGGTGCAACAAGCTGTTCCACGATGGATCCGTTCCCCGGTCGATGTCGCTGACCGGCTCCCATACCGGCCGCGGACCCGCGGTCCGCCGGAAGGGGTGAGCGTCATGGCCGCTCTGCCCGCCCCCCGCCCGGTCCGGCCCGCGGCGCCGGTGCCCCGCACGTACGTGCAGTACCTGCGGGACCGGCTGCTGGAGGCCGAGGCCGGGCTGACCGCGATGAGCGAGAAGTACGAGCGGACGAAGGCCCGCTTCGACCGCTGCTACGCCCGCCGCGGCATCACCCCGGACACGGACATCGTCAACTACATCAACGCGAAGTCGATGAACCCGGAGCTGACGTTCTGGTACGCGAAGGTCGAGCACTTCCAGCGGGAGGTGGCCGCGTACGGGGCGGCGCTGACCGGGCTCGACGCCGCGCGCCGGCTGCTCGCCGACGACGGCTACCGGGTCGACGACCGCACGCGCCCGCGCAACGGCCGGCGCGCCCTGAACCGGGTCGGCTGACGCCCCGCGGCCTGCCCCGGCCCGGCCCCGCGCCGGCCCACCGGCGTCCCGCGTCGGCGCACCGGCCCGGTCCCGGGCGTTCGGTCGGCGCCGACGCCGCACGTGACCCGTCGCCACCGGCGGCGGCGCGACGAGGCTGGTCGGATACGGTGGCAGGCGTGACCGGAACGGGTACGGTGCGGCTGACCTGGCACGGGCACAGCACCGTGTGGATCGAGGACTCCGGCACCCGGCTGCTGACCGACCCGCTGCTGCGGGACCGGCTCGCGCACCTGCGCCGCCGCCGGGGGCCGCGCCCGCACCTGACCGACGCCCCGGACGCCGTCCTCGTCTCGCACCTGCACGCCGACCACCTGGACTTCGCCTCGCTGCGGCGACTGCCCGGGCGTCCCACGCTGGTGGTGCCGGCCGGCGCGGGGGCGCTGGTGCGCCGGACCCTCGGCCCGGCCGCCGGCCCCTGTGTGGAGCTCGCGCCCGGTGAGACGACCACGATCGGCGAGGTCCGGGTCACCGCCGTGCCGGCCGCGCACGACGGCGGGCGCGGCCCGTGGTCGCGGCACCGCGCGGCCGCGGTCGGCTACCTGGTGCAGGGGCGGGCCCGCACCTGGTTCGCCGGGGACACCGGCCTCTTCGACGAGATGGGCAAGCTCGGCCCGCTCGACCTGGCGCTGGTCCCGGTCGGGGGCTGGGGCCCCACCCTGCCCGCCGGCCACCTCGACCCGGCGGGCGCCGCCGAGGCGGTCCGCCGCGCGGCGGCGGCCTGGGCCGTGCCCATCCACTTCGGCACCTTCTGGCCGATCGGGTGCGACCGCATCCGGCCGGACCGGTTCCTCCCGCCGGGGGAGGAGTTCGCCCGGCACGCCGGGGCGGTGTCCCCCGGCACCCGGGTCCGCGTGCTCCGGCCCGGCGAGTCCTGCGCCGTCCCGGCGTCATGACGGCCACCCTCAGCGCGCTGGCCTGGCTGATCCTGGTGGTGATGTTCGGCTCCGTGGTCCCCGTCGTGCCGACCGGCGCGGCCGTCAGCGGCGCCGCGGCGCTCGCCGCCCACCAGCACCCGCTGACCGTCGTCCTCGTGGTGGCCGCCGGCGCCCTCGGCGCGTACGTCGGTGACCTGGTCACCTATCTCGTCCTCGGCTGGGGAGGGGAGCGCATCGCCCGCCGGCTGCGCTGGCTGCGGGAGCCGGAGCGCCTGGACCGCGTCTCGGCGCGGGTGCGGGAGGGGCGGGTGTCGATGCTGCTGGTGTCGCGGCTCATCCCCGGCGGGCGGGTGCCGGTGCTGCTCGCCGGCGCGGTGGCCGGCCTGACCTGGCGGCGCTTCGCCGCCGCCAACGCCCCGGCGAGCCTCAGCTGGGCGGCCCTCTACGCCGCGATCGGCGTTCTCGGCCGGGCGATCTTCCCCGAGCCGTGGCAGAGCGTCGTCGCGGCGATCCTGCTGGTCGTGCTCGTCACCCAGGGGCTCAGCTGGGTGAGCCGGCGGCGGACGGCGCCGGCGCATCCGCCGGCGCGACCATGACCGGCACCGGCGGGCCGGAGCGGACGAGGTCGGGCTCGCCGCCGCCGGCCGGGAGATCGTCGGCGCGGTCGTCGGCCCGGCGCAGCCCGAGCCGGCGCAGCCACGCGAGCAGTTGCCGGTGCACCGCGTCCGGGCCCACCAGGTCACCCTCCTGCGGCCAGTCCGCCGGGTGGATGAGCAGGGCGTCGGTCTGCCAGCCGCCCAGCCCGCCGTGGCACCCGACCAGCTCCTCGAAGGCCGCCACCTCGTCCAGGCTCGGGTCGACGGCGCTGATCACCACGAGGTCGCCCACGTGCGCCATGGTCTGGTGGCGCAGCAGGTCCTGACGCGCCCGCGGGCCGTACGGCGCCAGCGGGTCCTCGCCCTCGACGTGGCCGTCCCGCAGCCGGTGCCGCCCGCGCGGCCCGATCGCCACCGGCCCGGCCGCCGAGTCGACGACGACCAGCCCGATGCCGGGGTGCGCGGCCAGGCCGTCGACGAGCCCCGGCGCCACGGCGTCGATGCGTTCCCGGGTGAGCCGGCCCGGGTGGCGGGTCAGGTAGATCATCGCGAGGTTGCCGGAGGCCACCACCACGGTCTCCGGGTCGGTACGCGTGGCCGCCTCCTCGCGGTCGGCCGGCCCGAGGCTCACCGCGCCGTCGGTCCCCGACCGTACGGCGACCCGCGTCGCCGCGGCGGTGACGCCCCCGCGCCCCGCCACCTCGGTGAGCAGCGTGTTCACCCGCCCCCACTCCTCGACGCGTCCGGCCGCCTCGACGCTCGTGGCGGCCCGTGCGGCGGGCGCCGACGCCGGCCGGCCGTCGTCGGGAGCGGGCGCCGCGAGCCGGGACACCACCTGGGCGAGCGACTCGCCGTACCGCTGGCGGAACGTGGCGCCCTGACTCTGGCCGTGGTCGCTGAGCACCACGATGTGGTAGCGGCGTCCCGCCTCGGCCGCCAGCCGCTCCAGGATGCCGAGGGTGTGGTCCAGCGCCTCGAGGGCGGCCATGGCCTCGGGCCGGGCCGGGCCGGCGTGGTGGGCCACCTCGTCGTAGTCGACGAAGTCGCAGAAGATCACCGGAGCGCCCCGGGCCATCTGCTCGGCGATGAGCGAGACGTTCAGGTCGTTGAGCAGGCTGGCGAGCGGGCGCAGCGCCAGGTACGAGCCCCGGCGCTCGCCGCGCGGCTGCACGCCGCGCCGCCGCTGCCGCCGCGCCTCGTGCAGCTCGCGCAGCACCTGACCGGCGCTGAGGACGACCGCGCGGGCGAAGCCGTACGGGCTGGTCATGAACGCCGCGTAGCCGGGGGTGGAGCGGCCGGGCAGGCCGGCGCGGCTGACCGTCAGCAGGCTCGTCGGCGCGTCGCCGGAGAACGCCGTGCTGATGCTCACGCCGCCGTCGCGCAGCAGACCGGCGCCCGTGGAGAGGCGCCGTTCGACGTCGGCGGCGTCCCGGGGACGGCTGGTCACCACGAGCCGGCCCGTGGGGTGCTCCGCGGTCGCCTTCTCGTACCACCGGTAGGCCGGCACGTGACGGACGTCACCGTGCAGCAGGCCCGCCTGGGCCGCCGGGGTGGTGGCCGGCAGGCCGGTGTGCCAGCGGGTCATCCGGTGGCTGCGCGAGCGCAGCCACCGGCCGACGGTGGGGAGGTTGCCGGCGCGCACGGCCCACTGCAGGAGGGGCGCGGCCACGCCGTCGAGCTGGATGATGAGCAGCCCGTCGGCCGGCGGGTCGTCCGACGGCGGGTCGGTCGTGACGCGGCGCCGCCAGCGCCGGGTCGGCCGCTGGCGGCGGTCCGTGGCCCGGCGTACCCGGTTCATCAGGCGCAGCATCTCGCTGACGAACGAGTCGTCGGTGCCGGCGTCGGCGAGCCAGTTCACGATCGCCGCGAGCGCCACCGACACCCAGGCCGCCACGAACGCCACCGCGAACCCGGCGACGTGCGCCTCGGGATCGAGCCGGAGCGCCACGTACATGACGACGGCCTGCACGCCCACCCCGATGGCGAGCGCGCCGAGACCGCCGAGCGCCGTGGCCAGCGCGAGCAGCAGCGGACGCAGGACGGCGCCGACCCCGGTGACGAGGGCCACCAGCCACAGCATCGCCACCAGGCCGCTGGCGGTCACCCCGGGCAGCAGCCAGAGCGTCGTGCTGAGCACGACGAACGAGGTCGCCATGCTCCGCACCAACGCGCGCACGCGCGCGACGGTGGGCCGATAGCCGCGCAGGACCCGCAGGCCCACGCGCACCGGTTCGGGCAGCGCGTGGCGCTTGCGGGCATCCACCTGCGGCTCCATCCTCGCCACGATGCCACATCCGAGCTATCAAGATCCCCAGGGTGAGCAGCGCGTCACAGCGCGCCCGGGCGCCGGTCGTCTCCGGCGTGGCCCACCCGCCCGGCGTCGCCGGGCACACCCTGTTCAACGCTCGACGTGGCCGTCCGCCATCCCCGGCGGGCCGGGCGGGCACCCCGGGCGGTGTGGCGTGGCCCACCCCTCAGTCGACCCGGGGGGACTCCGTACGGCCGCGCTTGAGCTCGAAGAAGCCGGGCGTGCCGGTGACCAGGAGCACACCGTCCCAGAGGCGGCCGGCGGCCTCCCCGCGCGGCACGGGGCTCACCACCGGGCCGAAGAACGCGGTGCGGCGCCCGTCGGGGCCGGGCACGTGGATCGCCGGGGTGCCGAGATCCTCGCCGACCGGGTCGAGGCCGGCGTGGTGACTGCGCCGCAGCGCCTCGTCGTGGTCGGCGACGTCGGCCGCGTCGGCCAGGTCGGGGGCCAGCCCGAGGGCGGTCAGCGCGTCCACGTACAGGTCCCGGCCGATCGGGGTCCGCTCGCCGTGGATCCGGTCGCCGAACGCCGTGTAGAGATCCCGCAGCACGTCGGTGCCGTACTTCTCCTCCGCGGCGGTCAGGACGCGGACCGGGCCGAGCGTGTCGGACAGCCACCGCTCGTACCACGGTTCGAGGCCCTCCCTGCCGTCGTTGAGCAGCCACAGGCTCATCACGTGGAACCGCACCCGCACGTCCCGGACCCGCTCGACCTCGAGCAGCCAGCGGGAGGTGTTCCACGCCCAGGGGCACTTGGGGTCGAACCACATGTCGACGATGGTCACGGCGTCTCCTCGGTCTGTCGTCGTTCGTCGCGCAGGGCCATTCAACGGCCGCGGATCGGCCGGCAGAAGTGCCAATCGCCGCCCACTCGACTGGGCCACCTCCGGCGCGACGCCGTGCGGGCCTGTCGTACGGCCGTGGCAGGCTCCGGTCGCCCCGGACCGCACGACCACGGAGGAGCCATGGCCGGCGACCTGCTGCTCGGCCGCGAGGTGAGCGTCCACTACGGACAGATGTACGCCGAGAGCGCCGGCCACGAGTTCCAGGGTGGGATGGCGGCCTCGTTCCAGGGGCAGGTCAACGGCCTCTGCGGGGCCGCCGTGCCCGGCTTCGTGTTCCTCCTGACCGGCACCCACACCGGCCGGGTCGGCGTCGCCGTCGAGCTGCACCGCCGGGAGCCCGTGCTCGACGACCGCTGGGAGGACGTCGTCGAGGTCTCGTTCGGGCTCGACGGTGACGGTCTGACGCTCACCGAGTGGGGTGGCGGCGGGTCCTACCCGCTGGCCGTGCCCGGCGGGGCGTACCGGGTCCGCTACTGCGCCCGGGGCATGACCGCGGGGCGCCGGGGTGGCGTGCCGGAGAAGGGGCACCCGCCGTGGGACCACTACCTCCTGCAACTCTGGCCGGCGCCGCCGGCGCCCGACCGGGTGGTCCGGGAGTCGACGGCCGCGGCCGCGTACTGGCACCGGTGGGCGCGGTCGCTTCCACCCCCGCCGACGCCCGAGCAGATCGCCGAACGGGAGCGCCGGGAGGCCGAGGCGCGGCGGCGCCGGGAGGCCGACCTGCGGGCCGCCGCCGACCGCCGGCGCTGGGGCGACCGCGTCCCCAACGACCGGCTACGCCGGGTCGGCGGCAACGTGTGGGGCATGGAGCGCGTCGACATGGACCTGGTGTTCGCCCTGGCCGAGGCCGACGAGCGGACGCTGCGCGCGGTGGCACGCTGGGCGGCCGAGTCGGCGTACGCCGCGGCCGGGCTGACCGACCGGCCGTGGGTCGCGCCGGCGCTGGCGGCGCTGCGCGACGGCCGGCCGCTCCCACCCCCGTTCGACGATCCGCTCACCGTGTGGCGCCACCTCGACGGCGCGGCGCTGACCACGGTGCGCGCCTACGACGGCACCCACCCGCGGGTGTCCCAGCAGCACGCCGCGCTGCCGGCCCTGTTCGGCGCCGTGGAGCCCGACCCGTTGCAGGCGGCGCTGGACGCCCTGTTCGCGGCGGTGGTCACCCACGGGGAGGGATTCCCGGGGCTGCTCGCCGAGGTCCGGCGGGCGTTCCCGCAGCTCACCGCGGGCGGCGGGTGACCCGGGCGCGGTGCCGGTAACGTGCGGAGGTCGAAGGTGCCGGGCGTCGGCCCGGCGGACGATCGGGAGCGCGGCGGTGGTCGATGCGGCGACGAGCACGACGGGCGACGCGGCCCGCGGCGGCGGGCTCGATCCCGAGGTGTGCGCCCACTGGCGGCTGACGCCCGGGCCGGCGCTCGGGCACCGGGCGTCGGGCACGTGGGCGGCCACGCGGGAGAAGGCGGCGTTCGTCGTCAAGCACGTGGACCCGCGGATCTTCCCCGACTGGCCCTACACACTGCGCGTCGCGGCGGCCCTGCGCGCGCAGGGGTGGCCGACGCCGGAGCCCGCCGAGGAACCGTGGATCCGTCCCGACGGGGCGTGGGTGCTCTTCCACCGCCTGCCCGGCCGGTCGATGACGCCGGCCGACGGCGACCGGTCCGCCGAGGCGCGCGCCCGGGGGAGGCTGCTCGCGGAGTTCCACGCCTCCGCCGCCGCCACCGGCATCGTCGACCAGCGGGGAGGGTTCGCCGACCCGGCGGAGCTGGTCAGAGATCCGCTGCTCGACCACTGGCTCCGCGTGCACGAGCGGTACCGCCCGGACGAGGGGCGGCCGCTGCGCGCCTGCCGCGACGCGACGGCGGCGTGGTTCGCCGACAACCCCGTGGTGGACGCGCCGCGCAGCGTGATCCACGGGGACTTCACCCCGTGGAACCTGCTGTTCGACGGCGGGCGGCTGAGCGGGGTGGTCGACTTCGAGGCGACCCACCACACCTACCAGGTGGCCGACTTCGCGCTGTCCTGGCGGGGCTACCAGGACGACGTCCTGCGGGGCTACGACGAGGTGCGCCGCCTGTCCGACGTCGAGTGGCGTCTGGTCCGGCCGGCGTTCTGGGCGTGGATGTTCATCGGCCTCACCGACCTGCTCGCGGCCCGCTACGGCGACGCCCGCCGCGACGCCGCGCCACCCACGCTGGAGTGGCAGGTCCGCCACCTGCGCCTGCACTCACCCCTGCTCGCCACGAAGGCCGGCGTCCCCACCCGGAACGGCTGACGTGACCCCCGGTGCCGCCACGGCGCCCGTCGTCTCGAGGATGAGCCGCGCGACCCGGTCCGGGTCGTCGCTCATCGGCACGTGCCCGCAGCCGGGCAGCGTCACCACGCGGGCGCCCGGCAGCCCGGCCCGGGCGCGTTCGGCCTGGTGCACGCCGAAGATCCGGTCACGGTCGCCCCAGCCGATCGTCACCGGCACCGACGCCCGCGACAACCGGGCGCCGTCGAAGCGGTAGTCGCGTGCGGCCCGCGCCACGGCGGGGAAACCGAGCCCTCGCCGCAGGGCGAGCGCGTCGCCCAGCGCCCGTTCCACGGTCAACGCGGCGGGACGGCACACCAGCGGCGCGAAGCAGAGCGCCCGCACGGACGCCGAGCGCAACGCCACCCGCATGAGCGGTGTGGGCAGGTGGGCGTTGAGTCGCAGCAGCCGGAGGATGGCCAGGGCCCGCCGGCGCTCGGCCGGCGTGAAGAAGCCGGCGGGGGAGAAGGCGGTGGCCGAGGCGACCGCGCCGGCCGCGGCGAGTTCCAGGGCGATCGCCCCGCCGAGGCTGTAGCCGGCCACGTGCGGCCGCTCGACACCCCACTCCGCGAGGACCGGCAGCAGCGCGGCGACGGTCGCCGCCATGTCGGCGGGCATGCCGGCCTCGGGCACCGGGGAGAGCCCGAACCCGGGCAGGTCGAGCGCGATCACCTCGTGGTGGGCGCAGAGCCGGTCGAAGACGGGCTCCCACGCCTGGTGGCGGTGGCCGATGCCGTGGATGAGCACGAGCGGCTCCCCGCTGCCCGCGCGCCGGACGTGGACCTGCATCCTCACCCTCCCACCGAACTCCTGCCGAAGGAGCGCCCGAGCCGGCGTACCTCCTCCTCCATCTGCCCGACCAGGTCGGCGCCCCCGAACCGGGCGACCAGCGCGTCGGTGAACCCACTGAGCACGACCGGTCGCAGCGCCTGCACCACGGCGAGGGACCGGGGCACGTAGACCTTGCGGCTGCGCCGCTCGATGCCGCGCAGCAGGGCGGCGACGCACCGGTCGACGGGGACGACGGTGGACAGCGGCCACGGCAACCGGCGCAGGGCGCCGCGGAACGACGCCAGGTCGTCGTGGATGTCGCGGACCAGGTCGGTGTCGATCCAGATGGGATGCGCGGTGCCGACGGTGACGCCGCGGTGGCGGACCTCCATGCGCAGCACGTTGGCGAACTGCTCGACGCCGGCCTTCGAGGCGCAGTACGCGGCCATGCCGGGCATGGCCGTGAACGCCGCGGCGGACGAGACGATCAGCACGTGCCCGCGCGCCTCGGTCACGTGCGGCAGGGCGGCGCTGACGGTGCGGATCACGCCGCCCAGGTTCACCTCGACGGTGCGGATCAACGCGTCCACCGGTCCGGTCGCGACGGTGCCGAGGTTGGCGATGCCGGCGTTCGCCACGACGACGTCGATCCCGCCGAAGCGGTCCACCGTGGAGGCGACGGCCGCGTCGAGGGCGGCCTGGTCGGTGACGTCGCACTCGTGCCAGTGCGCGTCGAGTTCGGCGCCGAGCCGCCGCAGCCGCTCGGGTTCGAGCCCGACGAGGGCCACGCGGGCGCCGCGGGCGGCCGCCGCGCGGGCCAGCTGTGCCCCGATGCCGCGCGCCGCACCCGTGACGAGGAGGGTGCGGCCGGTCAGGTCATACCGCATCGGCGTGCTCCCGTTCCGGTTCGCCCGGCCGGCTCCCGGCCACCACCCGGTGGTCGGCCGGGCGGAAGCGGCGCAGCCGCAGCGCGAACCCCGTGGCGTAACCGGGCCAGATGGTGGTGTTGCGGCCGGTGGCGTCCAGGTACCAGCTCGAACAGCCGGTCTGCCACACCGTGCCGGCCATCCTCCGGTGGACCCGCTCCGTCCAGCGTCGCTGGGCCTCCGCGGTCGGCTCGATGGCGTCCGCGCCGGTGGCCCGCAGGTGCCGCAGGGCGGCGACCACCAGCCGCAGCTGCGCCTCGATCATCAGCACCACCGACGTGTGCCCGAGCCCGGTGTTCGGCCCGAGCAGGAAGAACAGGTTGGGAAAGCCGGCCACCATCGTGCCCTGGTACGCCTGCATGCTGGGCGTCCACGCCTCCCCGAGGCTGCGCCCGTCGCGACCCCGGACGCGCCACACGACGGGGGAGTCGGTGACGTGGAAGCCGGTGCCGAGGATGAGCGTGTCCGCGTCGTGACGGGTGCCGTCGTCGGTCACCACCCCGTCGGGCACGATCCGGGCGATGGGCGCGGTGACCACCTCGACGTTCGGCCGGGCCAGCGCGGGCCAGTAGTCGTTGGAGATGAGCACCCGCTTGCAGCCCATCGCGTAGCGCGGCGTGAGCTTGTCCCGCAGTCGCGCGTCGGCCACCTGCCGGCGCAGCGTCCGCAGCGACATCCGCGAGGCCAGGCGGTTGACGGCGGGATGCAGGAAGCCCACGGCCAGCGCCTCGCGGGCGACGTACAGCCCGGCCCGGACGGCCCGCTGCGCGCCGGGCACGGCACGGAACGCGGCCTGTTCGAGCCGGCTGATCCGGCGGGAACGCCGCGGCATGATCCAGGCGGGGGTGCGCTGGAACAGCGTCAACCGCTCCACCATCGGCTGGATCCGCGGTACGAACTGGACCGCCGACGCGCCGGTGCCGACCACGGCGACCCGGCGGCCGGTGAGGTCGTGGTCGTGGCGCCAGCGGGCGGAGTGGAAGACCGTGCCGGCGAACTCGCCGAGCCCCGGGATCGCCGGCACGGCCGGTTCGCTCAGCGGCCCGGTCGCGCAGACGAGTACGCGGGCGCGGTGCTCGCCGCCGGAGGTCCGCAGCCGCCACCGCCGTGCCTGCTCGTCCCAACTGGCCTCCCGCACCTCGTGGCGCAGCCGCAGCCGCGGCCGGACGCCGAAGCGGTCGACACAGCCGCGCAGGTAGTCCCAGATCTCCTGCTGCCCCGAGAACGTGTGCGACCAGCCGGGATTGGGCGCGAAGGAGAACGAGTAGAGGTGCGAGGGGACGTCGCAGGCGCAGCCGGGGTAGCTGTTGTCCCGCCACGTGCCGCCGACGTCGTCGCCCCGGTCGAAGACGAGGTAGTCGGTGAAGCCGGCCTGCTGCAACCGGATGGCCGCGCCGAGGCCGCCGAAGCCGGCGCCGATGATGGCGATGTCGACGTCCATCACACCTCCCGGGCCCCGGGCGTGGCGGCGGGCTCGTCCTCCGGCGGCCAGGGCGGCCCGCCCACGCCGGTTATCCGTACGCCGCCCCACGGGTCCACCTCCGCCAACCGGGCCGGGCTCACCCGGTCGGCGATGCGCAGCGCGACCTGCCGGTGGCCGGCGCGGAGCAGCCGGGCCACCCGCGGATCCGGCTCGATGCGCCCGCCCCAGTGGTACCGGCCGTCGACCGGCTCCCACCGCCCGCTCAGGTGCACGCGGACCGGGGTGTCGCCGACGTACCCGGCGCCGCGGTAGCCGTCGTGAGACTCCGCGCTGAGCCCCTGATTCGCTCGCTGGCGCCCGCTCATGCCGGCACTCCGCTTCGCTGCGTGCCGGCATGAGGCTCCACCGCGCTGAGCCGCCGATTCGCTCGCTGGCGCTCGCTCATGGGGTGATCCGCTCGTGCGCGCGGGTCAGCTCGCGGGGCAGGTCGGCGCTGCGCCGGACCCCTTCGATCCCGCTCCACAGCAGCGTGGTGAGGTACTCGGTGAGGGCGGCGCGGCGGATCGGCTGGCCGTGCTCGGTCCACCAGTCGCCGACCGCCTGCACGAAACCCACCAGGCCGTACGCCCACGGCTCGGCGGGCCCGGCGTCGAGGCCCAGCGCGCGGAGCCGGTCGCCGATGACCCGGGCCAGGCCGGCGGCCACCTGCCGACCGGTGCCGGCGATGACCTGGTGGATGCCCGCGTGACCGGACTGCATGAGGAACCGGTACAGCGCCGGCTCCGACTCGATCACCCCGAGGTAGGCGTCGATCGTCGCCTCGACGAGGCCGCGCTCCTCGCGGACCCGCTCGATCGCCGGGGCGATGGCGTCCACGACCCGGGCGGCGACCAGCTCGCTGACGGCAAGCCACAGGTCGGACTTGTCGGCGAAGTAGCGGTAGAGGACCGGCTTGCTGACGCCGGCGGTCGCCGCGACCTCGTCCATGTCGACCTCGGGCCCGTGCCGCAGCAACGCCTGCACGGCGGCGCCGAGCAGGTGCTGCCGCCGCTGCTCGCGATGGCCCGCCCAGCGCTCCCGGCGGCCGTCGGCCGCGGTCGACCGCGCGCCGTCCGGCGGGTCGGATCCATTGACATCCGTGAGAGGCGATTGCATGCTACCACTCGTAACAGTTACCGGGCGTCACGTCAATATGGAGGCGTCATGGCGGCGACACCGACCGGACGCGACCGCGAGGCGACGGCCGAACGGCTGCTCGCCTCCTCGCTGCGGACGAGCTACGACCCGAGCGTCGAGATCGACTGGGAGGCGCCGCCCGTGCCGGGCGCCTACTGGCTGCCGCCGCACCGCAGCAGCCTCTACGGCACAACACTGTGGCAGCGCATGAGCGAGGAGCAGCGGGTCGAGCTGACCCGGCACGAGGTGGCGAGCGCGGCGAGCGCCGGGGTCTGGTTCGAGACGATCCTCATGCAGATGCTGATCCGGCAGTACTACGACGCCGACCCCACGAGCCGGCACGCCCAGTACGCGCTGACCGAGGTGGCCGACGAGTGCCGGCACTCCATCATGTTCGGTCGGCTCATCGAGGCCATGGGCTGCCCGGTCTACCGGGCGAGCCGGTGGGACCACGCGCTCGGACGCTTCCTCAAGACCACCGCGACCGGCGCGCAGATGTACGCGGCCATCCTCATCGCCGAGGAGATCCTCGACGCCTTCCAGCGCGAGATCATGGCGGACGAGTCGTTGCAGCCGCTCATCCGGATGGTGTCGCGGATCCACGTCGTCGAGGAGGCGCGGCACGTGCGGTTCGCCCGCGAGGAACTGGCCCGCCAGGCCCGGGCGGCCGGCCCGGTGGCCACCGCGTACGCGCGGCTGCTGATCGGCCGCGCGGCGTACGCCATCGCGGGCCGGTTGGTCCACCCCGACGCGTACGCCGCCGTGGGCGTGCCGCCCGCCGTGGGGCGTGCCGCCGCCCGCGCCAACCCGCACTGGCGGGCCACCCTGCGCTGGTCGGCGAGCCGGGTGCACGAGACGCTGGCCGACCTCGGGCTGGTGGCCGGTCCCGGCCGCCTGCTGTGGGCCCGAGCGGGCCTGATCTGACGGGCCGGAGGGGCCCGCCCCGGTCCGGGACGGGCCCCTCCGGGGCGTGTCAGCGCAGCCGGGCCTGCGTGGCGAGGGCGGACCCGCCCGCCTCGAACGCGGCCAGGAGGCTGGTGGGCCGTCCGTCGGCGACCGGGACCACGACGGTCACCGGGCGGCCGGACCGCAGGTCCACCGAGCGGTCGCCGACGGCGCGCTCACCGTCCCAGGCGTACAGGTGGACCGTCCCGGAACGGTCGGCGCGCACCGTCACCTTCACCCCGCCGGCGACCCGCGTCTGGCCGGTCAGCCGGAGCGCCCGCTCGGGCAGCCGGGGCACCGCGGCCGGGGCCACGCCGTCCACCGCCGACTGCGCGATGGTCTGCGGGCTGTGCACGCTCCGCGCGGCGGTGTCCGGGAAGACCGGAGCGCTCGGCTCCCGGTCGGCCGGGGTGTAGCCGGGCAGGGTCACCAGGCCGTACCGGTAGGGATCGGCCCGCACGCCGGTGAACGTGGACCAGCCCAGCCGGGACTGCGAGGTGAGGTCCTGGGTGTCCGAGTCGTAGATGAGCACGTTGAAGCCCATCCGCCGCGGGTCCACCGCGTCGGGCAGCACCGAGAACGGGATGCTCGCCTCGATCGTGTAGCCGGTGTACGGCGAGCTGACCTTGCTGACCACGGTCATGCCCGGAGCCGTGACGTCGGCCGGTCCCTGCCGGTTGTCGGCGTCCCGCTGCCAGCACGGCGGGTCACCGTTGGCGGGGTCGTCGGTGACCGGGAAGATGCCGGCCTTGAACACCGTGGAGGTGTCCGTCGAGTTCCCCTTCGGGTCGACGATGATCTCCACACTGTCGGTACGGCGCTGCCGCTTGCAGTCCTGCGGCACCACCTTCGTGCCGAGCACGTCGTCGGTGACCCGCACGAAGACCTTCAGCGCGTCCTCCGTCCAGGCGACGCGGCCGGTGGCCGAGGCGTCCTGCGGGGTCGTCGCCTGCCCCTCCCAGATCCGGGAGAGGTCCAGCTCCTCGCCGGGGTACTCGCCCGGGCTCGCCACACCGTCGACGGCGTGGCCCGGACCGGCGTGCGGCACCTCGCTGGTGGGCACGATCTCCAGGGCGCCGCTCTCCACGGTGGTGCCGGAGCTGCTGGTGGTGGTGATGGTGATGCCGTAATCGCCGTCCGACCCGCCCTCGTTGGCGGTCGGCAGGGTGGCGTCACTGTTGGTCACCGTGAAGGTGACCGAGCCGGCGGCCCCGGGGGCCAGGTTCGCGTAGCTCTTGGTGGCCGCGTCGGCGGTGAAGCCGGCAGGCAGGCCGAGGGTGACCGTTCCGCTCTCCGTGGCGTCGCCGTGGTTGCGCAGGTCGACCCGGACGGACCGGCTGCCACCGGAGCCGAGGGTGAGCACCGGCTTGATCAGGGTGTCCAGCTGCGGGTACCCGTTGTCGCGGGCCCAGTCGCGGAACACCCCCACCTCCGGCAGCGGTTCCAGCGTGCCGCGCACGTCGGCGACCACCCGGACCGCCCGGTCGGTACGGCCCGCGCCCTGGCCGGTGGTCAGGGTCGCCCCGATCAGGTGCTGCTGGTTCGCCGCGGTGGCGGGAACGGTCACCGTGAAGGTGGCGGTGCGTTCCTTGCCCGCCGCGATGGCGCCCTTGAACGCGCCGGAACCGGTGGCGGTCCAGCCCGACGGCAGCCGCAGGGACACGGCCGGCCGGGAGAGCGCCCGGTCGCGCGGCGCGCGTACGTGCGCCGTCACGGTCACGGTCTGGCCGGGGGTGAGGTCAAACCGGTCGGTGGTCAGGTACAGCTCGGTGCCGCGGGGCAGCCCACCCGGGGCCGGCGGCAGCACCGAGCCGCGCAGGATCGCCGCCGGGGAGGTGTCGGCCGGATCGTAGGGGACCCGGCTGTCCACGAGCGTGTAGAAGTCGCAGCGGATGGCGGCCGGGTCGGTGGGCGCGGCGGCGGTGCCGGCCCAGCCCTGCGTGACGTACTCCCGGCGGGCGTCGACCTCGATCTCCGCCCAGGTCCTGCCGTTGGCGCTGCGGGTGCCCTCCCAGACGCCGAAGACCTGGTCGGTCGGGACGGTCGGGGTGAAGCTCGACGCGCACGCGGGCCCGGCGGACGACGTACCCGTGCCGCCGGTGCGCAGGAACGTGGCGGGCCGGAAGGGCTTGAGCCCCTCCCGGGTGAGCTGCTCGGGGAAGGCGGTGGGGTCCGCGGCGGCGTGGAACGCCTCCGCGGCGAACCGGGCGGCCTGCTGGTGGTTGCCGTGGTTGCCCGGGGTCGGGGACGGGTTCATCGTCATGATGATTTCCGGGCGCGTCTGCCGGATGACCCGGACGATCTTGGCGAGCGTGTCGTCGTGGCCCCAGATCCGCTCGGACAGCGGCGCCGACGCCGTGTACCAGAAGTCGACCCGGTCCAGGTTGTACAGGTTCTCCACCCCGGCGTGGCCGATCGCGGTGCGCTCCTCGCGCTCGCGGATGATGCCGAGCGGCGGGCCCTCTTCGAGCCCGACGGCGTTGCCGCCGCCCTCGCCGCGGGTGATGGTGACGACCCCGGCGCGGACGCCGTAGTTCTCCTTCCACTGGCCGAGGGTGGCCAGGCTGCCGGCCTCGTCGTCGGGGTGGGCGCTGACGAAGAGCACGTCGAGGTCGACGGTGCCGGTCCCGGCGTGTGCGCCGTCGGCGGGGGCGGCGAGTGCGGTGGCGGGTGTCCCGGCGAGGGCCAGGGCGAGCGCCGTGGGTAGCAGGAACGCCTTGAGTCGCATGCAGATCCCTTCGGAAACCGCGATGTCCGGGCAGCGACCAGCGACGTCGGGCACGTGTCGGCGCCGACGCGGGTCGGGGTCGGACGGACTGTCGGGTTGACGGGACGGCGGGCGCCGGCTGGCGCCACGTCACCGTGGTACGTCAGCGGCGCGGACGTCCGTACACACTGGATCGTCCGTGTCCGCTGGAAGGCCTTCGCCGGGTGACGCTAGGGATGACCGCAACCATCCGTCAATGGCTCGCCAACCACTTTCTTCATTTGCAATAAAAAAGAACCCGCCCCTGCCCGCAAGGACCCCACTGGCCCAGGATCTCCGATCCGCCGCTTTCGCCCCTGTTCGCGCTGCCCCGAGAGGGCGCCGAGACCCTTTCGTTACTTGACTCAATAATTCGTTCGCCGTAGGAAGGAAGTGTGACTGACGTGGTGACGCCACCGACGAGCCCGGTGAGCCGGGAGCGGTCCAAGGAGATCAAGCGCCTGTCCGTGATCTCGACGGCCCGCCAGGTGCGGATGCTCTCCCGCGCCGAGCTGACCGAGCTCACCGGCCTGAGCCCCGCCACGCTCACCCCGCTCGTGCGCGAACTCATCGCCGAGGGGTACCTCATCGAGCGCGGGCCCGGCACGTCCCGCACCGGGCGTCCCCGGGCCATGCTCGAGTTCAACCCCCGGGCCGAGCTGGTCGCCGCGGTCTCGCTGGAGCCGTCGAGGATCAGCTGCGAGATCGCCGACAGCGACGGCGCGGTCATCGCCCACCGCACGGTCCGGCTCACCGGCGACATCGTCGACACCATCTGCCGTTTCGTGCCCGAGCTGGCCGGGGACGGGCTGTCCGCCCTGCGCGGGGTCGCCATCGCGGCGCCCGGCGTCTCCTCCGGAGGGGCCGTCCGCCTCGCCCCGTCGGTCGGCCTCGTGGAGGCGCGGCCGGTGGGGGAGTCGGTGCAGCAGCGGCTCGGGGTGCCGGTGGTGGTGGACAACGACGTGAACCTGATGGCCGCCGGCGAGCACGCGGCCGGCGCGGGCAGCGACGTGGCGGACCTGCTGCTCCTGCACGTGGCCGACGGCATCGGCGCCGGCCTGGTGCTCGACGGCCAGGTCCGTCGCGGCGCGGGCGGAGCCGCCGGCGAGGTCGGTTTCCTGCCCCTCGACCCGGCCGACCGCGGGCACGACGGGATCGGCCCGTTCGAGGCCCGCTGGTCGGAGAACGCCGTCGCCGAGCGGATGGTGGCGCTCGCACCGGGTCGCCGCCCGGACTCCCCGGTGGCCGCCCTCGTCGAGCTGGCGGCCACGGACGAGCGGGCCGCCGCGTACCTGGACGAGCTGCTGACCGCCTGGGCGCGCCTCATCGTCTCCTGCGTCTGCGTCATCGACCCCGGGCGGGTGCTGCTCAGCGGGGCCGCCGCCCAGCTCGACGACGCGGCCGTCGCCCGGCTCCAGACCCTGGTCACCGCCGCCGCGCCGAGTCACACGGAGGTCCGTCGCGCGGTGCTCGGCGACCGGGCGGTGCTGCACGGAGCGGTGAGCTACGCGCTCTCCGCCGCTGCCGCCGCCGGCCTGCCCACTCCCTGACCGATCGTCCTCTGATCCAGAGCTCCCCCTATCCCCCTCGGAGGTACCCATGAAACGCCGTCTTCTCTTCGCCGGTGCGCTCGCCGCCGTCCTGGCCGCCGGTACCGCGTGCGGCGGTGGCGGTGACGACGCGGGCGGCAGCGCGAGCGCCGAGAAGCTGACCATCTACACGGCACGCGACAAGAAGGTCGCCACGTACGTGGTCGACCAGTTCACCGCCAAGTACCCCGAGTACAAGGGCAAGGTGGAGATCCTCAACCTGGGCGCCCAGGAGATCCTGGAGCGCGTCCGGGCCGAGAAGGCGAACCCGCAGGCGGACGTCTGGTGGGGCGGCACCCAGCAGGGGCTCGCGGCCGCGGCCACCGAGGACCTGCTCGCCCCCATCCAGCCGGCGTTCGCCGCCAAGATGGACCCGAAGTACAAGGACCCCGAGGGCCGCTGGTTCGGTGAGATCCTGCTGCCCGAGGTGATCATGTACAACAACAAGGCCCTCACCCCGGAGCAGGCGCCGAAGGACTGGGACGACCTGATCAAGCCGGAGTGGAAGGACAAGATCATCATCCGGGACGTGGCGGCGTCCGGCACGATGCGGTCCATCTACGCCTCGATGATCCAGCGGCTGTCGCCGGACGGCAGCAACCCCGAGCCCGGGTACGAGTGGCTCCGCAAGCTCGATGCCAACACCGGCTCGTACACCGCCAACCCCACCGACCTGTACCTGAAGATGTCCCGCCAGCAGGGCGTCGTCAGCGCCTGGAACCTCCAGGACATCCTGCTGCAGGCCAACCAGGCGAACATGCCGTTCGGCTACGTGATGCCGGCATCCGGCGCTCCGGTGCTCATCGACGGCCTGGCCGCGGTGAAGGGCGGCAACACCACGGGGGCGCAGAAGTTCCTCGAGTTCCTCTTCGACGACAAGCTCCGGGCCGACCTGGCCAAGGACTACTTCCAGATCCCGGCCGTCGACATCGCCGAGAAGCCGGAGTGGCTGGCCCAGCTCCAGCTCAAGCCGATGGACGTCGACTGGGACGTGGTCGGCAAGCACGAGACCGAGTGGATCAACCACTGGAACAGCCAGATCAAGAACAAGGGCTGACGACGGTGGCGCCGGAGCGCACCTGAGCGCTCCGGCGCCACCGCCGGCCCCTGAACCGGGTGCGCAACACCGTCCCGCCCGCCCGGATCCCGGTCCCCGACCGGACCCACCCGTCCGGGCCGCACGAAGGAGAGGACGTCATGATCGATGTCACGCTGGAGTCGGTGAGCAAGCGCTTCGCCCGCGGCGGTGACGCGGCCGCCGTCGACCAGGTCGACATCAGCATCGCCGCCGGGGAGTTCTTCACCCTGCTCGGCCCGAGCGGCTGCGGCAAGACCACCACGCTGCGCATGGTCGCCGGGTTCTACTTCCCGACCTCCGGGCGCATCCGGTTCGGCGCCGAGGACGTCACCCACCGGCCGCCGAACAAGCGCGACACCGGCATGGTGTTCCAGAACTACGCGCTCTTCCCGCACATGACCGTCGCGCAGAACGTCGCGTACGGACTCAAGATCCGCAAGGTCGGCCGCGCCGAGTCGAAGCGGCGGGTCGAGGAGGCCCTCGGCCAGGTGCACCTGGCCGGCTACGGCCACCGGCGCATCGACGAGCTGTCCGGCGGCCAGCAGCAGCGGGTCGCGCTGGCCCGGGCCCTGGTGATCCGCCCGCGCACGCTGCTGCTCGACGAACCGCTGTCCAACCTCGACGCCAAGCTGCGCGAGGAGACCCGGCTGGAGATCCGCCGCATCCAGCGGGAGGCGGGCACCACCTCCATCTACGTGACGCACGACCAGGCCGAGGCGATGGCGATGTCGGACCGGATCGCGGTCATGCAGGCCGGCCGGGTGCAGCAGATCGGCGCCCCGCAGGAGATCTACCACCGTCCGGCCACCAGCTTCGTGGCCCGCTTCATCGGCCGCAGCAACGTGCTGTCCCTGCCCGTCGTGGCCGCCGCGGAGGAGACGGTCACCGTGCGCCTGCCGGGAGGGGCCGAGGTCGCGGCGCCGGCCCCGGCCGGGCACGGTCTCCGGGAGGGCGGCACCGCGCTGGTCTCGGTCCGTCCGGAGCACATCGGGCTCACCTCGGCGACCGACCCCGACGCGCTGCCCGGGCAGGTCACCGACGTCGAGTTCACCGGCATGGCCACCAACCTCGTGGTCGACGTGGCCGGCGAGCCGGTGCAGGTGGCCGCCATCGACGTCCCGGCCGGCGTCGCGGTGGGCGACCAGGTCGGGCTGCGCCTGGTCCGGGACCGCATGTGGGTGGTGCGGCCGTGACCACCATCCCCGCCACGCCCGGCCCGGCCACCACCGCGCCGGCCACCACCGACCCCACGCCGCCCGCCCCGCGGCGGCGGCTCGCCGACCGGTTCGCCGGCGGCACCGGGTCGCGCTGGTTCCCGTACGTCCTGGTCTTCCCGCTCGCGCTCGTCCTCTTCGGGTACGTGGTGCAACCCATGTTCGCCACCTTCGCCGAGAGCGTCGGCGTGGACGGGTGGGAGAACTACGGCACCTTCCTCACCGGCGACGGCGTCGCCCGGTCCGCCCTGGTCACCTCGCTGGTGATCTCCGCGGCGAGCGTGGTGCTCTGCGGGATCGTCGGCGTGGCCATGGCCTTCCTGCTCAAGCGCTTCTCGTTCCCCGGCCGCCGGCTGATCGAGGCGATCATCCTGGTCCCGGCCGCCCTGCCGCCGCTCATCGGCGCCATCTCGTTCCAGCTTCTCTACAGCGAGACCGGCATCCTTCCACGCGGGCTCCAGCACCTCTTCGGCACCGCCGAGCCGGTGCTTCCGTTCAGCGGCATCGCCGGGGTGCTCGTGGTGCACACCTTCACCATGTACCCGTTCTTCTACCTCTCCGCCTCGGCGGCGCTGGGCGGCATGGACCCGTCGGTGGAGGAGGCGGCCTACAACCTCGGGGCCGGACGGATCCGGGTCTGGCGCACCGTGCTGCTGCCGATGCTCACCCCGGCGCTCGTCTCCGCCTCGCTGCTGGTCTTCATGACCTCGCTGGCGTCGTACACGGCCCCGCTGCTGTTCGGCGTGGACCAGACGATGACCATGCAGATCTACATCAACCGCACCAACGGTGACCTGCCGATGGCGTCCACCTACGCCTCGGTGCTCGGCGTCGTCTCGATCCTCTTCCTGCTCGGCATGCGGTGGTACGAGGGGCGGCGCAGCTACCGGTCCCAGTCCAAGGGCGTCGCGGCGCACCGCCGGGAGGTCACCAACCCGCTCGGACGCTGGTTGGCGCTCGTCGCCTCGCTGCTGGCCACCGCCGTGCTGCTTGCCCCGGTGGCGACCATCGCCCTGGTGGCCTTCTCCCAGGACGGCTCCTGGACGACCGAGGTGGTGCCGGCGGCGTACACCACGAAGAACTTCGTCACCATCTTCTCCGACCCGGACGCCTTCGAGCCGATCCTCAACTCGCTGCAGATGAGCCTCATCGCGACCGTCGGCTGCGTCGTGTTCGGCGTGCTCGTCGCGTACGCGGTGCGCCGGCTGAACTTCCGCGGCCGCGGACTGCTCGACGTGGCGGTCATGCTGGCCTGGGCGCTGCCCGGCACGGTCGTGGCCATCAACCTGATCTCCGCGTTCAGCACCGGCAACGCGTTCAGCCTCGGCCAGGTCCTCATCGGCACCTTCTGGATCATGCCGCTGGCGTACTTCGTGCGGTTCCTCCCGCTGGTGTTCCGGTCCAGTTCGGCGACCCTGGCCCAGATCGACCCGTCCCTGGAGGAGGCGGCCCGCAACCTGGGCGCGTCCTGGTGGCGGGCGTTCGGCACGGTGACCCTGCGGTTGATGCTGCCGGGTGTGCTCGCCGGCGCGCTGCTCGCCTTCGTGCACGGCGTCGGCGAGTTCGTCGCCTCGGTGCTCATCTACACGTCGGAGACCGCGCCGATCTCCGTGGAGATCAACAATCGCATGTACTCGTTCGAGATCGGCACGGCCGCCGCGTACGGCATGCTCCAGGTGATCCTGATCTTCGTGGTCATGGTCGTCTCCGGCCGGCTGGAGAGCGGCCGGCGGTCGACCCGGGAGGCGGCACAGTGGACGGCCTGACCGGACCCGCCGGCACCGACCCGGTCGCACGCTGGCACGCGCGCGGCGGGCTGCTCCCCGCCTCGCGGGTGCCCGGCGGCGACCTCGCGGCCGTCGCCGGCGCGGCGGACTTCGCCGTGCTGCCCGTCGGCGCGGTCGAGTGGCACGGTCCGCACCTGCCGCTCGGCGCGGACCTCATCCTGGCCGAGGGCTTCGCCGGCGAGAGCGCCCCCGGCGACCACCACGACGCGGTGCCGTCCGGCGGCGGGACCCCGGACGGCACCGCAACCCCGGACGGCGCCGCGAGTCCGGGCGACGGGGTGGCGGGGCCGCGCGGGGTGCTCTTTCCCGCCGTGCCCTACGCCGCCTGCCCCGGACAGACCCGTCCCTGGCCCGGCACCGTCGCGATCCGGCCGGAGATCGCGGTCGGCTACCTGGCCGACGTGATCGAGGGGATCGTCGCGGCCGGCTTCGCACGCCTCGTGATCGTCAACGGGCACGACGCCAACATGTCCACCGTCCGCGCGGCGATGGAATGGGTGTCCGGGCGGCGCACGGCCAGCCTGCTGCTGGTCAACTGGTTCCAACTCGTCACGCCGGACGAGACCGCGGAGCTGTTCGGCCCGCTGCCCTCCCGCGGCCACGGCGGGGCGTACGAGACGTCCGGGGTGCTGGGCTTCGCGCCGGAATCGGTCCGTCCCGGTGTCGCACCCGACCTGCCGCCGAAGCCGAAGCTGCCGGTGCCCCACCCGTACGTGCTGGTCGAGTCCCGGCCGGACCCGTGGCAGGGCTGGTCGGGGCACGTCTCGCTGGCCAGCGAGACGGCGGGCCGGCGGATCCGGGAACTGGCCGGCGCCCGGCTGCGCGAGATCCTCCGCGCGTGGGTGGCCGCACCGCCGCCCGCGCCGCCCACCGACGCCCCGCTGCCCGCCCCGCCCGCCGGGCCGACCGTGACCGCCGGGCCGACCGCGGCCGCCGGAAGGGAGGAGCCGTGACCCTCGACCGCGGACTGGACGTCGTCGACTTCCACCTGCACTTCCGCATCGGCGCCGACGAGACGGTCCGTGCCTGCGAGGAGGCGGCCGGGATGCACCCCGGCGGCGAGCACGAGCGGGCGGTCCGCGCGGCCGGCGCCGCACCGTACGCGGCCCAGTGGCGGCGCGCGTGGGGCTTCCCCGACCCCGAGCCACCCGCCCCGCGCTGGGAGGACGAGGCCGACCGGTGGGCCGAGGAACTGCGCGCGAACGGGATCCGCCGTGCCGTCTTCGTGACCGGCGGCGGAAACGACGCCGTCGCCGACGTGGTGGACCGCCACCCGGACCTGCTGCTCGGGTTCGCGCACCACGACCCGTACGGCCCCGGTGCCGCCGCGGAGCTGGAACGCGCGGTGGTCGAGCGCGGCCTGCGCGGGCTGAAACTCTTCGCGCCGCTGCTGCGCGGGCCCCTCGACGACGAGGCGCTGGACCCGCTGTGGGGCACGGCCCAGCGGCTCGGCGTGCCGGTGCTCATCCACATCGGGCACTACGGCAGCGCCGGTGGCCTCTCCCACGGCCGGTACGGCGGTCCCGACGAACTCGCCCGGATGGCGCGCCGGTTCCCCGAACTGGCCGTCGTGGTGCCCCACTTCGGCGTCCAGCACGTGCAGGACCTGCTCTTCGCCGCCTGGGGCTGCCCGAACATCCACGTCGACACCTCCGGCTCCAACCAGTGGGTGCGCTGGATGCCGTACAAGCTGACACTGGAGGACCTCTTCCGCCGCTGCTACGAGACCATCGGCCCGCACCGGATCGTCTTCGGCAGTGACTCGTCGTGGTTTCCGCGCGGCTACGTCACCCGATACCTCGACGACCAGTTGCGAATCTGCCGGGAGCTGGGCCTGCCCGACGACCATCTACGCGCGATCTTCGCCGGGAACGCCGCGCGGCTGCTCGGCCTGCACGACTGACCGGCTGATCACCGGGCGCCTCGATCCGCACCGGGGCCAGGAAGGAACGGAAGACCCGTCATGAGCACACCTGCGCTGACCACCTACCAGCGGCACCACCTGCGGCCGACCTACCAACACCACGTCGGGTACCTCTTCCCGGCCATGGTGCGGGCCAGCCAGGCGCACGTGGTGATGCTGACCGAGCAGGGGCTCATCCCTGCCGAGCGGGGCGCCCGGCTGCTGCGCGGGCTGGCCGACCTGAGGGCCGACACCACCCCGCCGCCGGCGTACGACGGCAGCTTCGAGGACGTCTACTACCTGGTGGAGAAGCGGCTCGCCGAGGCGTGCGGCATCCCCACCTCTCAGCTCGACGTGCAGCTCGCCCGCAGCCGCAACGACCTCGACGCCGGTGTGTTCCGGATGGTCCTGCGCGACCAGCTCCTCGGGGTGCTCGACCGTGTCCTCGCGGCGGGGTCGACCGCGCTGGAGCAGGCGGACCGGTACGCCGACGTGGTCATCACCGGCTACACGCACCGCCGACCGGCCCAGCCCACGACCATCGGGCACGCCCTCGCGGGGTACGCCGAGGCCCTGGCCGGCGAGGCCGTCGCCTACGCCGACCTGCTCGACACGCTGAACACCTCGCCGCTGGGCTCGTGCGCCTTCGCCGGCACCGACCTCGACATCTCGCCGGCGCGGGTGGCGGAGCTGCTCGGCTTCGGCGCCCTGGTCACCAACTCGTACGAGGCGGTGGCCGGGGCCGACCACCTCGTGGCCGTGGGCACCCTCAACGCGCGGTCGCTGGCCACCGGCGCACGTCTGGCGCGCACCCTGATGGACTGGCTGAGCTGGCGCTGGGTCACGACCCCCGCCGACTTCACGCAGGGCAGCAGCATCATGCCGCAGAAGCGCAACCCGGTGGTGCTGGAGCACCTGGTCTCCATGGCCGGCGCCACCGCGGCCGACGCGGCGTCGGTGCTGAACAACGTCGGGGCCGCTTGGTGGGAGGACTCCAACAACGCCACCACGGACGTGCAGGTGCGGCTCTGGGAGAGCAACGACCGCACCGACCGCTTCTTCGCGCTGCTTGGTGGCTTCCTCGCCGAGATCGAGCCGCTGGAACCGCCGTCGAGCGCGGAGATCGTCGCCTCCGGGGCCACGACCACCGCGGCCGCGGACGCGCTGACCCGCCACGGGGTGCCGTTCCGTGCCGCCCACTCGGTGGTCGGCCGGCTCGTGCGCGGCGGTGACCCGAGCACCTGGACCGCGGAGACGGTCCGGGATGCCGCGCGGGAGGTCACCGACCCGCTGTCCGACGACGCCGTCGCCGACCTGATCGCCGCCGCCGTCCGGCCGGAACTCGTGCTCGACCGCGCCCAGGCCGACGGCCCGGGCGCGTCCGCCGTGCGGGCCCAGGTCACCGTGCTGCGCGGCGCCTTCGACGGCGTCGCCCAGCGGCTGGCGGCCCTGCGGGACCGGCTGGCCCGCGCCGACGCGGAACTGGACCGGGTGGCCTCGGAGGGGGCGAGCCGGTGGTCGTGAGGACGGAACGGGACCGGCCGCTGTTCCGCCGCGGTCCCGCCACGCCCGGTCCGTCGGCGGCGAGTGAAGGGACGTACCACCGGTGAGCGCTCGCCTCGATGGCCGGCTCGCCCCGCCCGAGGGCGCCCCGGAGGGGCTGCTGCTCGGCGTCGACTTCGGCGGCACCAAGATGGCGGTCGGCGTGGCCGACGCGCACGGCCGGCTGCTGGCCCAGGAACGGCTGCCCACACTCGCCGACCGCGGTGCCCGCCAGGCCCTCGACCGTGCGTTGGACCTCGCCGCGGGTCTGGTGGAGACGCACGGCGGACGGCTTCTCGCCGCCGGGATCGCGTCGCCGGGCGTGATCCGACCCGACGGCATCGACCTCGCCCCCAACGTCCCGGGCTGGGACCGGCTGCGGTTGGCCGACGCGGTCCGGAGCCGGCTCGGCGTGCGGGCGGTGGCCGTGGAGAACGACCTGAACGCCGCCGCGCTCGCCGAGCTGCGGGTCGGCGCGCTCCGCGACGCCGACCCGGGTGTCGTCCTCGGTCTCGGCACCGGGGTCGCGGCGGCCGTCACGGTCGGCGGCTCGGTCCTGGCCGGCCACCGCGGTGCGGCCGGCGAGATCGGTTACGCCGTCACCGGCCCGTGGCCGGGCCAGATGTTGGAGCTGGGCTTCTCGGGCCGGGCACTGGACCGGCTGGCCGACGAGATGGGCGTGCCGGGGGCCGCGCCCGGGCTGGTCGCCGCCGCCGAGCGGCCCGGCGCCGCGCGGGACGCGTTGACCGCTCGTGTGGACGAACTGGCGCGCCACCTGGTGACCTGCTGTCTGCTGGTCGACCCGCAACGCGTGGTGCTGGTCGGCGGCGTGGCGGGCAGCGAGCTGATCCGCGAGCTGTTGGGGGAGCGGCTCAGGGCGGTGCTGCCGTACCCGCCGGAACTGTCGCTCTCCGCGTTCGCCGACGACGCCGCGCTGCTGGGTGCCGTCGTCCTGGCCGGCGACGCCCTGGCGGCACGGGCGGGGGACGCCGCGGGCCCCCCGGCGCCGCGGACCGTCGACGGGTGGGCCGGGCTGCGCGCCTGACGAGGTGCGCCCCGGCCGGCGCCTGGCGCTGCCCATCTCGGGCAGCGTCAGGCGCCGGTGACGCGTGGCCGCCGGTGGTCGGTCAGCCGGAACCCGACGCCGCGCACGGCGTCGATGGTGATGCCGGTGCCGAGGTCGGCGAGCTTGCGGCGCAGCCTCTTGACCAGGGAGTGCACGTCGGCCCTGCTGTCCAGTCCCTCGTCGTGCCACACCGAGCGGTGCAGTTCGGCGTACGCCCACACGCGGACGGGCTCGGTGGTCAGGCACGTCAGCAGATCGTGTTCGAGCCGGGTCAGGGAGACCTCGCGGTGCCCGTACCGCGCGGTGGACCGCACCGAGTCGATCGTCAGCGTGTCGTCGCTGCTGTCCGGCGCGGGGGCGGTCGCCGGGGTCGGCCCGGGGAGGGTGCCGGGAACGCCGATCAGCCGGCGCAGCTCGTCGAGGTCGGCCACCAGTAGCAGCGGCGCGACGCCGTCGAGGCGCTCGGCGAGCCGGAGCCGCTCGGCCGGGGACCGCGTCACCGCGATCACCAGCGGATACAGCTCGCCGCCGGGCCTGTCCCGGGCCGTGTTCTCGTCGTCGGTCACGGTGCCCGTCCGGAGATGATGGGCAGTCGCTGCCCAGATCGATGACGGTCGTGACAATTTTCGTCAGGCGTCGTGCCGGGTCGGCAAACGGTTAGTGACAACTTGCTCACCGCACGTCCTTGATCGTCCATTCATCTCGATCATAGTGTCCAACCGGGCAGCCGGCGTGATCCGCGCGGTGTGGGGAGGCTCGGAGGGTTCGTCCGTACCGGTTCCGCCGGACGGAGCGGTCCCTCGCACCTTCACCACGGCCCATCACCCCCTGGGTCGTCCTGAAGGAGGCAGCAAGGAATGTTCAGACGTCCACACTGGAGGCGCACCGCCAGATCCCTGGTGAGCGCCGGCGCGGCGGCGGTTCTCGTCGCCACAGCGCTGGCGGCCACGGGATCAGGCGCCCAGGCCGCGTCCGGCGGCTTCGGCGCCGGTGCGCCCTCCCCGGCGGACAAGATCCGGCCGGAACTCACCAAGCAGCTTGAGGGCAAGAGCGAGAGCGACTTCTGGATCCGGTTCAAGGACCGGGCGGACCTCAGCCAGGCCAGCAAGATCAAGGACTGGAACGAGCGGGGCGCGGCCGTCGTGGCGGCCCTGAAGAAGACCGCCGCCAACAGCCAGGCCAAGGTCGCGGCCGAGCTGAACAGCTCGGGCACGAAGTACCAGACCTTCTGGGCCACCAACGCGATCCGGGTCAGCGGCGGCTCGCTGTCCATGGCGCAGAACATCGCCGCCCACTCCGAGGTGGAGGCCCTCTACGCGCCGGTCGCGTACGAGGTGCCCAAGACCAGCAAGGGCGACACCGAGAAGGTCGTGAACGCCCTCGAGTGGGGCGTCGCGAACATCAACGCCGACGACGTCTGGTCCCAGTACGGCGTCAACGGGCAGGGCGTCACCATCGCCAACATCGACACCGGTGTGCAGTTCGACCACCCGGCCCTGGTGAACTCCTACCGTGGCAACAACGGCGACGGCACGTTCGACCACAACTACAACTGGTTCAACGCCGCCGGCACCTGCGCCACGCCCTGCGACGGGGACGGCCACGGCACCCACACCATGGGCACCATGGCCGGCTCGGACGGCGGCGCCAACCAGATCGGCGTCGCCCCGGGCGTCAAGTGGATCGCGGCGAACGGCTGCTGCCCCAGCGACGCGGCGCTGGTCACCTCCGGCCAGTGGATGCTCGAGCCGACCGACCTGAACGGCCAGAACCCGGACGTCAGCAAGCGGCCGAACATCATCAACAACTCGTGGGGCACGCGGGTCCCGTCCAACGACCCGTTCATGGAGGACGTGACCCTGGCCTGGAAGGCGTCGGGCATCTTCGGCGTCTTCTCCAACGGCAACAACGGCCCGGGCTGCGCGACCAGCGGCTCCCCGGGCAGCCTGGCCAGCAACTACTCCGCCGGCGCGTACGACGTCAACAACAACATCGCCAGCTTCTCGAGCCGTGGGCCCGGGCAGAACGGCGAGATCAAGCCCAACATCTCGGCACCGGGCGTGAACGTCCGGTCGAGCATCCCGGGCAACGCGTACGCCAGCATCAGCGGCACCTCGATGGCCGCGCCGCACCTCGCGGGCGCCATCGCGCTGCTCTGGTCGGCGGCGCCGGCTCTGGTCGGCGACGTCGACGCCACCCGCGCCCTGCTGGACAACACGGCGACCGACAGCCCGGACTCGCAGTGCGGCGGCACCGACGACGACAACAACGTCTTCGGTGAGGGCCGGCTCGACGCGCTCGCGCTGCTCAACGCGGCCCCCATCGGCGACACCGGCACCCTGGCCGGCACCGTCACCGACGCGGGCAGCGGCGCCCCGCTGCAGGGTGCCACCGTCGCCGTGACCGGCCCGGCCGACCGCGAGCTCACCACCGGTGCGGACGGGAAGTTCTCGTCCCTGCTTCCGGCCGGTGACTACCAGGTCGCCGTGTCGGCGTTCGGCTACGCGCAGAAGACCGTGTCGGCGACGGTGAACACGAACGCGACCACCACGGTCAACGTCGCTCTCGACGCGGTGCCGAGCGTCACCGTGAGCGGCGCCGTCACCGACGGCTCCGGACACGGGTGGCCGCTCTACGCCAAGGTCACGGTCGACGGCCCGGGCGGGCTGTCGGACTACACGACCCCGGGCAACGGCCGCTACAGCCTGAACCTGCCGGCCGGGGCGACGTACACCCTGAAGGTCGAGTCGGTCTACCCGGGCTACGAGACGGTGACGAAGGAGGTGGTCGTCGCCTCGCGCAACGTCACCGCCAACATCGCCGTTCCGGTGCGGTCCGACTCCTGCACCACGGCGCCGGGCTACGTCTACGGCTCCGACGGCGAGTACGAGACGTTCGACGGCGCCACGTCGCCGAGCGGCTGGTCGGTGGTGGACCACGCCGGCACCGGCCAGGTCTGGAAGTTCACCGACGACGCCAACCGGGGCAACCGCACCGGTGGCAACGGTGGCTTCGCCATCGTCGACAGCGACCGCTACGGGTCGGGCGGGCGGCAGGACACCTCCCTCGTCAGCCCGGTCGTCGACCTGAACGACGTCGCCGCTCCGGTGATCCGGTTCCGCCAGGACTTCAACTGGCTCGGCCCGGAGACCGCCGACGTCGACCTGAGCGTCGACGGCGGCGAGACCTGGACCAACGTGCTGCGGCAGAAGCAGGACATCGCGGGTCCGCGGGTGACCGAGGTGGCCGTCCCGCAGGCGGCGGGCCAGTCGCAGGTGCGGGTGCGGTTCCACTACTACGACGCCTCGTGGGAGTGGTGGTGGCAGGTCGACGACGTGCTGATCGGCAGCGAGGTCACCTGCGAGCCGGTCAACGGTGCCCTGGTGTTCGGTCACGTGCGTGACCGCAACACGAGCGGCTACGTCAACGGCGCGACCGTGACCAGCGCCGACAAGCCGACGGAGAAGGCCACCACGGTGGCGACGCCGGACGACACCGGTCTCGAGGACGGCTTCTACTGGATGTTCTCCTCGCTGACCGGCACCCACAAGTTCACCGCGACGGCTGCCAACTACGTCAGCCTGAGCAAGAACGTGGACGTCGAGGCCGACTGGGCGACCAACGCGAGCTTCCAGCTCAAGGCCGGCCAGCTCTCGGTGACCCCGGCCACGCTGAGCGCCAACGTCCAGATGCCCACGGGCAAGACCAGCAAGACGTTCACCGTGACCAACACCGGCGGGGCGCCGGTCGACGTCGAGTTCGGTGAGCGCGACGCCGGCTTCGAACTCCTGCGGGCCGACGGATCCCGTTTGAGCCAGCAGCAGGTGCTCGGGTCCGAGGGCGCGCCGGAGCAGCGGCTCAAGGTGGCCACGTCGTTCTCCGCCAAGGCCTCCGACAAGGCCTCGACGGCGGTGGCGGCCCAGGCCGGCCCGCAGGCCGACCCGTGGACGAACCTTCCCGCCTACCCGGCCAACATCATGGACAACCGGGTGGTGAACCTCGACGGCAAGGTCTACTCGATCGGTGGTGGTGACGGGAGCGCGTCGACGACGAAGAACTACGTCTACGACCCGATCGCCCAGACCTGGTCGTCGATCGCCGACCTTCCCGAGGCGCGCAACGCGCTGACGGTGGGCGTCGTCGACGGGAAGATCATCGCGACCGGCGGCTGGGCGGCCTCCGGCCCGTCCGGCACCACCTGGTCGTACGACCCCGGCGCCAACACCTGGACCAAGGTGGCCGACAACCCCGCGCCGCGTTCCGCGGCCGGCCAGGCGGTCGTCGACGGCAAGCTCTACGCCGTCGGTGGCTGCACCACCTCGGCCTGCACGCCGATGTCCAGCAGCGTCGTCCGGTACGACCCGGGCAGCGACAGCTGGGAGACCCTGCCCGAGTACCCGAAGTCGGTGGCCTTCGCCTCCTGCGGCGGGATCGACGGCAAGGTCTACTGCAGCGGCGGCAACGACGGCGCCAGCGCGCACAAGGCCAGCTACGTCTTCGACCCGGGCGCCAACACCTGGAGCCCGATCGCGGACGCGCCGGTCGACGCCTGGGCCAGCTCCTTCGCCGTCGCGAACGGCAAGCTGCTGGTCGTCGGTGGTGTGCAGGCCGGTGCCGTCACCAACGCCGGTTTCGCGTACGACCCGAGCACCGAGTCCTGGTCGACCCTGCCGAACGCCAACGCCCCGCGGTACCGCGGTGGTGCGGCGTGCGGCTTCTACAAGGTCGGCGGCTCGTCGGGTGGCTTCACCTCGACGCGGGACAGCGAGGTGCTGCCCGGCTTCGAGCAGTGCGCCGCGGAGGCGGGCGACGTCAGCTGGATGACGATCGACAAGTCCGCGGTCACGCTGGCGCCGGGTGAGAAGGTCACGGTCACCGTCGGGATGACGGCGAACGTCGACCAGCCGGGCGCCTACAGCGGCCAGGTCACCATCAAGGAGAACACCCCGTACACGGTGGCTCCGGTCGTCGTGACGATGAACGCGGTGGCTCCGAAGACCTGGGGCAAGCTGATGGGTACGGTCACCGGGAACGGTTGCCAGGGCAGCGCCCCGCTGTCCGGCGCGATCGTCCAGGTCGACTCGTGGGCGAGCTCGCTCACCCTCTCGACGGACGAGCAGGGTAAGTACGCCTACTGGTTGGACCGGCGGAACAACCCGCTGACCATGATCGTCGCCAAGGACGGCTGGAAGCCCCAGACCCGTCAGACGAGGATCAACACCACCACGCCCACGGTGGAGGACTTCGCGTTGTCCCCCATCAAGTGCTGACGCCTGAGCGCTGAGGCACGCAGTTCGGCCCGCCTGGTCGCACCAGGCGGGCCGAACCGCGTCCGGGGCGGCTTCCCGGGCGCCGCGGGCGGCGGTGCGGCCGGCCGCACCGCCGCCCGCGGGGTCAGACCGACGCGAGGCGGAAGCCGACCCCGCGTACCGCGTCGATGGTCGCCGAGGCGTCCAACGTGGCGAGCTTGCGTCGCACCCGGCGCACCACCGAGTGGATGTCGGAGCCGCGCCCGAGGTGCTTGTTGCCCCAGACCTTCAGGTGCAGCCGCTCGTAGGTCCACACCCGACCGGGTGCGCCCACGAGGCACAGGAGAAGGTCGTGCTCCAGGCGGGTCAGTCGGATCTCGCGGTCGAGCCAGCGCACCACGCGACGGTCCGAGTCGACGATCAGGGCGGGCGGGTCGGCCGGCGCCGCGCCGGCCCGCCCGCCGGCGGTCGCGGCGCGTTCGGCACTGCCGGTCAGGGCGCGTGCGGCGCCGGCGGTCACGGCGCGTTCGGCGCCGATCGTGACGGTGTGTTCGGCGCTGCCGGTCACGGCCCGTGCGGCGCCGACGGTGACGGCGTGAGCCGCCGGTTCCGTGGTCGTCGCCACGGCGGCCGGTGACGGCACCACGCCGAGGATCTCGCGCGCCTGTTCGACGCTCGAGACGATGAGGAACGCCTCCGTCCCTCCGAGCAGTTGGGCGAGCTGCCGGCGCGCGGCCGGCGAGGACGCGATGCCGATGACCATGGATGCGACCGGGATCCCCCTCATTCCCCACCTCTTCCGGTTCCCCACTGATACCGGGATGGTTTTGCTGTGACGCGGATCAATCTGGCGGCTGACCTTAGTCGGGCTTGATCTCGGTTCGGTCAACAATATTTGCACGTAGGCAGATATAAATGTTTCGGGCTTCGGCGTCCAGTGGATTCCTGGCACTTTCATGGTGACTTGACCGACTTGAGCGCCGTCGTGTTCCGGACGGGTGGCCAGATCATGTCACCGCTGCAGCCGCCGGAAACCTGCGGAAAAGCACGCCGTTCCGGCTTCCGTCCGGCTCGCCGTGACCTCCGGACGCCGACCCCGAGGGCGGCAACACGTTTCGTCGGACATGTGACGGGAGGAGTTCGTCACACGCGTGAAATGAATCCTGAATGAGTCGGATGAGCGGCCGCCTCAGGCCAATTTGCCGAACATTTTTCGAGGACGGTCGGCGCAGTTACCCTACGGGTCGGTAGGAAATTGAGCGCGGACTCTCGGTAGCGACGGAGACCGATATTTGTCCCACATTGGACGAGGTGTCCCGATGGCCCTTCGTCGGGCGGGACGGGGACCACGGCGCGGGCACCGGGCGACGCGGGCGCGGCGGGCGTCGGCGGAGCCTCTTCTCCTCTAGGCTCGGCCCGGGCCGGTGCGGGTCGCTCCGGCTCGTCGGTCGGGCCGCGACCGGATGACGGCGACAGGGGGAGAGGCTTCATGAAGAAGATCCGGGCGGGGCTGTTCATCTCGCTCGACGGTGTCGTCGAGGCTCCGGACCAGTGGCACTTCCCGTACTTCAACGACGAGATGGGCGCCGCCGTGGGCAGTCAGCTCGACGGCGCCGACACGCTGCTGCTCGGCCGCCGGACGTACGACAGCTTCGCGGGCGCGTGGCCGGATCGGGAGACGGCCGGCGACGAGGACGCGGGCTTCGCGAAGACGCTCGGCGACCTGCGGAAGATCGTCGTGTCGCACCAGCCGCTCCAGTTCACCTGGCGCAACTCCGAACAGCTGCGCGGCGACCTCGTGGAGGCGGTCACCGCGCTGAAGCACGAGCCCGGTGACGGGCTCATCGGCATGAGCGGGTCGGTGTCGATCGTCCGGCAGTTGCTGTCCGCCGGGCTGCTGGACGAGCTGCACCTGCTCGTGCACCCGATCGCCGTGCGGTCGGGCATGCGCCTGTTCGAGGAGGGCGGGCCGTCGATCCCGCTCCGCCTGCTGACCTCGCAGACCTTCTCGACGGGCGTGCTCAACCTCGTCTACGCCCCGACCACCCCGGCCGGCGACGCCGGCTACGAGGAGGCCCGGACGCACCTGCCGCAGACCTGAGGCCGCGCGCCGGACCGGCGGGCGGGCGCCCTGCCCGTCCGCCGGCCCGACGGAGCCGGTCAGGTGCGCGCGGGCGACCAGCCGTCGGCGCGAAGCCGGGCGGAATCGGCGCCCTCACCGCTGAACAGCAGTCCGTCGCGGTCGGCCACGACGATCCCGTCGACGTAGACACCGCGTCCCTGGCTCGACACGTCGGTGACGCTGCGCCACCGCAGATGGGTGGCCCCGTCCGGCAGGTCGGCCGTGACCTGCCACCACACCCGGCCGCCGTAGCCGGTGACCGTGCCGTCGCTGCGCCACCGCTGGCCGGCGTGGCGCAGCACCATCGGTACGGGCGCCCACGTCGCGCCGCCGTCGGTGGAGACCTCGACCCGTGCGCTGTCGTACCGCGGCTCGGTGTCGTACCAGAGCAGGAAGCTCGCCGTGCCGCCCCGCGCCGGCCGGCGCAGCGGCGCGGTGAGCGTGGCCGTGGCGGAGTCGCGCTGGTCGGCGCGCCACGCCTCGCGGGTGTGGGGCCGCACGGGCATCGCCTCGGCGAGGTCGCGTGCCACGGCGCGCCGCGCCACGTTGTTGCTGCCCCAGCCGCGGTCCGGGTGCACCCGGTTGCTGAGCAGGATCACGAAGGAGTGGGAGAGCGGGTCGACCACCAGGGACGTCCCCGTGAAGCCGGTGTGCCCGAACGCGACGGGGGAGGAGAGACCCATCATGTACCAGTGCTTGTTCAGCTCGAAGCCGAGGCCGCGGTCGCTCTCCGGGTAGGCCTGCTCCAGCGGCGCGTTGTAGTTGACCAGCATCGCCCGCACCGTCTCCGGCCGCAGGATGCGCCTGCCGCGGTACTCGCCGCCGTTGAGCAGCGACTGGCAGAGCACGGCCAGGTCGGCCGCCGTGGAGAAGACTCCCGCGTGGCCGGCGACGCCCCCGAGCGACCAGGCGTTCTCGTCGTGCACCTCGCCCCAGACCATGCCGCGCCCGGCGTACGGCTGGTACTCGGTGGCGGCGATGCGGGCGCGCCGCTCGGGGCCGGGGTTGTAGCCGGTGTCGGTCATGCCGAGCGGGCCGGTGACGCCGTCGCGGACCAGGTCGGCCAGGGACCGGCCGGTGATCCGCTCGACGAGCACGCCCAGCGCGATCAGGCCGAGGTCGGAGTAGACGTACCGGGTGCCCGGCGGGGCGGTGACCGGTGTGGCGAGCGCCGCCGCGAACCGTCGCTCCGGCGTCGGGTAGGCGCTCCACAGCGGTGTGAACGCCGGTAGGCCGGAGGTGTGGGTGAGCAGCATGCGTACGGTCACCGCCTCCTTGCCTCCGGCGGCGAACTCGGGGACGTAGCGGGCGACCGGGGCGTCCAGGTCCACCCGTCCCCGTTCGACCTGTTGCAGGACCACGATCGTGGTGAACAGCTTCGACACCGACGCCAGGTCGACGATCGTGTCCGGCCGCATCGGGATCTGCTGGTCGGCGGGGAGCTCCACGCCGACCAGTTCCGGCGGCGGCCCCACCTCGCGGTACCGCACGGCGGTGCCCACGGCGGCGTGCTGCACGACGACGCCGTCCTTGGCCGCCAGCACGACGGCGCCCGCGTACGTCGGGTGCCCGGGGTGGTCCGGCGTCGGTTCGAGGTACGCGGCGAGGTCCGCGGGCATGCGCGCCACCTGCTCGGGAAGCAGACCGACCTGGCGGGCGCTGCCGCGCCGGAGCGTGTCGTGCCGGAAGCGGATGTCGGCGGGGGTCACGTCCGGCGCGCCCCACCGGGTGGCCTGTGCGGCCGGCGCGGCGTCGAGGGACGGTCCGGCGGTGGGCGGCGTGGCGGCCGGGTCGGGCGGTGCGGCGGTGGCGCCGGCCGGCGCCGCGGCCACCGCGACGGCCACGGCCAGGCCGATCGTGAGCGCCCGCACTGGTCCGGGCACGGGGGTGTTCCGGTGCGGCATGGTGCCTCCTACCAGGTCAGGCCGTGGCCGTACGGGTACGGCACGCCGCCGTCGGCGGCTGGGATCGCCACGGGCAGGCGCCCGCGCGGCGAGAGCTCCCCGTGCAGCGCGCGCACCAGGGTGTCCATGGCCGCCCGGGTGTACGAGTAGGTGGCCAGGTACGTCCGCACCCCCGGCAGGTGGGCGATGTCGTACGGATCCCGCACCGCCACCACGACGACGGGCCGCCCGGTGGCCAGCAGCGCGGCCACGAGGCGCTGCTGGCTGCCCCGCGGATCGGTCACCGTGGTGTCCCACGCCTTGTTCACGAGCACGACGGTGAGGTCGTGCCCGGCCGCCTCGGCGGCCGTCGCGGCGATGACCGCGTCGGACGGCAGGGTGGCGGGCCGGGCGGTGGCGCGGGCGCCGCGGGCGGTGAACCCCTGCGTGACGGTCTCGATCGGGGCGAAGGCGGCGGTGTTCCAGCCGGTGACGAGCACCGACCGGTCGGCGGGCCGCAGGGGCAGCAGCCCGTCGTCGTTCCGGACCGCGGTGAGCGTGCCGTCGGTGACCCGCGTGACGGCCCGCAGGTGCTCCGGCGCGCCGACCGTCCGCACGGCCGCGTCCACGTCGACCAGTGGCGAGCGGGTCAGGCCCTGCCGGTACTTCAGGGTGAGGATGCGCCGGACCGACTCGTCGATGCGCCGCTCGGACAGCTCCCCGGTGGCCACGGCGCGCAGCACCGCGTCCCGCGCGAGGCGCAGGTCCGGCGGCATCAGGAGCTGGTCGGCGCCGGCCTTCAGTGCCAGCACGGGAACCCGCTCGTCGCCGTACCTCTGTCGTACGGCGGCCATGTTCAGCGCGTCGGTGACGATGACGCCCCGGAAGCCGAGTTCGCCCCGCAGCACGCCGGTGAGGATCCTCGGTGACAGGGTCGCCGGGTCGCCGGACGGGTCGAGGGCGGGCACGACGATGTGGGCCGTCATGATCGACTCGACGCCGGCGCGGATCGCCCGCCGGAACGGCGGCGCGTCGATCCGCTCCCACTCCTGCCGGGTGTGGTTGATGACCGGCAGGTCGGTGTGGCTGTCGTTGTCGGTGTCCCCGTGGCCGGGGAAGTGCTTCGCGACGGCTGTCACGCCGGCGCCGTCCTGGAAGCCGTCGACCTGGGCGGCGGTGAGGTCGGCCACGAGGGCGGGGTCGGAGCCGAACGACCGTACGCCGATCACCGGGTTGGCCGGGTCGACGTTGACGTCCGCGATCGGCGCGTACGGCTGGCGGATGCCGACGGCGCGCAGCTCACGGCCGGTGATCTCCGCGGCGGTGCGCGCGGCCCGGGGTGAGCGGCCCGCGCCCAGGGCCATCGCGCCGGGGAACTGGGCGGCGGGCGGGGGCATCCGCAGCACCACGCCCTGCTCCTGGTCGGTGGAGATCAGCAGGGGCACCCGGCCCTTGCGCCCGTCGCCCAGCGCCGCGCGTTGCAGTCCGTTGGAGAGGGTGGCGATCTGCCGGGGGCTGTCCAGGTTGTGCGACCAGGAGAAGTAGCAGACGCCACCGAGGTGGTACTCCTCGACCACCTCGGCGGGGGTCTCGACCCCGAACGCGGCCCGGTTGGCGGCGCGGTCGGCGGCGCTGGGCTCGGTGGCGTCGGCGCCGTAGACGTACGTGGCGAAGAGCTGCCCGACCTTCTGTTCGAGGCTCATGTGCCGCAGCGTCGAGGTGACCCAGCCGTGCTCGCCGGCGGGCGCGGGCGGCGCGGACGCCCGTACCGGCAGCGGCGCGAGGGTGGCACTCAGGACGGCGACCAGGACGGATGCGATGGCGAGACGGGCCTTCATAGACGACTGCCTCTCAGTCCGGATGGCTGAAACTTAGCTACACGTCTATGAATCGTCAAGAAGGTTTGCTACATCGCCCCCGCGCGGTCACCCGGCCGCGGCCCCTCGCGGATCACCGCCGGTGCCACTAGAGTCGACGGCAGCAATTCCCGTGGATCGATCCGGGTCACCCCACCACGGTGAGGAGCGCGGCATGCAGCTGCCCGAAGGCGTCGAGGTCGTCGGCCCCCGGCACGACCGCTACGAGGAGATCCTCACCCCGCCGGCGCTGGCGTTCGTGGCGGAGCTGCACCGCGCCTTCGACGCCCGCCGCCGCGACCTGCTCGCCGCCCGTGCCGCCCGCGTCGCCGCGCTGGCGGCCGGCGGATCGCTGGACTTCCTCCCGCACACCCGGCATGTCCGGGACGGCGACTGGCGGGTGGCGCCGCCCGCCCCCGGGCTCGTGGACCGGCGCGTGGAGATCACCGGGCCGACCGACGCCAAGATGACCGTCAACGCGCTCAACTCCGGCGCGAAGGTGTGGCTCGCCGACCTCGAGGACGCCAACACGCCCCGGTGGGAGAACGTCATCGGCGGCCAGCTCAACCTGCGCGACGCCGTCGACCGCACGCTCACCCACACCGCGCTCGACGGCCGGCGCTACACGCTGCACGACGGCGACCTGGCCACGATCGTGGTCCGGCCGCGCGGCTGGCACCTCACCGAGAAGCACATCCTCGTCGACGGCGAACGCACCTCGGGCAGCCTCGTCGACTTCGCCCTCTACCTCTTCCACTGCGCGCGGCGTCAGCTCGACCGCGGCCACGGCCCCTACTTCTACCTGCCGAAGATGGAGAGCCACCTCGAGGCGCGGCTCTGGAACGACGTGTTCCTGTCCGCCCAGGACCACCTCGGCCTACCGCGCGGCACGATCCGCGCCACGGTGCTCATCGAGACCTACCCGGCGGCGTTCGAGATGGACGAGATCCTCTACGAGCTGCGCGAGCACGCCGTCGGGCTCAACGCCGGCCGGTGGGACTACATGTTCAGCGTCATCAAGACGTTCCGCACCCGGGGGCGCGACTTCCTCCTGCCCGACCGCAACGCGGTGACGATGACCGCGCCGTTCATGCGCGCGTACACCGAACTGCTGGTGCGGACCTGCCACCGGCGGGGCGCGCACGCCATCGGCGGCATGGCCGCGTTCATCCCGAGCCGCCGCGACCCGCAGGTCAACGAGACGGCGCTCGCGAAGGTCCGCGAGGACAAGACCCGCGAGGCGGGCGACGGGTTCGACGGCTCCTGGGTGGCCCACCCCGACCTCGTGCCGGTCTGCCGCGAGGTCTTCGACGCCGTCCTCGGCGACCGGCCCCACCAGATCGACCGGACCCGGGAGGACGTGCACGTCACGGCCGCCCAGCTGCTCGACGTCCGGGCCACGCCGGGCCGGCGCACCGAGGCGGGGCTGCGCAACGCCGTGAGCGTCGGCATCCAGTACCTGACGAGCTGGCTGCGGGGCACGGGCGCGGTGGCCATCTTCCACCTCATGGAGGACGCCGCCACGGCCGAGATCTCCCGCTCCCAGGTGTGGCAGTGGCTGCACAACGGCGTCGCGCTCGACGACACCGGCGCGACGGTCGACCGGGCCCTGGTGGAGCGCCTCGCCGACGAGGAGCTGGCGAAGCTCCCCGGCGACCCGGCCGACCACGCCGCGGCGCGGGCGCTGTTCCTGGAGGTCGCCGTGGCGGACGACTTCGTCGACTTCCTCACCCTGCCCGCGTACGAACGGATGCCCTGACAGCCGACACCTGACACCTGCGGCCCGCACGGGAGGCGGCGATGACCACGACGGACGTCAGCACCCTCGCCGCGACCCTGCGGGCCGTGCTCGGTGACCACCAGGTGATCACCGACCGGCAGGAGCTGCGCACCTACGAGTGCGACGGGCTCGCCCAGTACCGGGTGGTCCCCGCCCTCGTGGCGCTGCCCCGCACCGCCGCCGAGTGCGCGGCGACGGTCCGGGCCTGCGTCGACGCCGGCGTGCCGTTCGTGGCCCGCGGCTCGGGCACCGGCCTGTCCGGCGGCGCGCTCCCGCACGCCGACGGGGTGCTGATCGTGACGTCCCAGATGCGGGCGATCCGCGAGATCGCCCCCGCCGACGAGCGGGCCGTGGTGGAGCCGGGAGTCATCAACCTCCACGTGAGCCGCGCCGCGGCCCCCTACGGCTACCACTACGCGCCGGACCCGTCGAGTCAGCAGGTCTGCTCGATCGGCGGCAACGTCGCCGAGAACTCCGGCGGCGCACACTGCCTGAAGTACGGCTTCACCACCAACCACGTCACCGGGCTGGAGGTGGTCACACCGGACGGTGACCTGGTGCGCCTCGGCGGCCGCGCGCCCGACGCACCCGGCTACGACCTGCTGGGCGCCTTCGTCGGCTCCGAGGGGACGCTCGGCATCACCACGGAGGTCACCGTGCGGCTCACCCGCTCACCGGAGTCGGTGCGGACGCTGCTGGCCGGCTTCACCGGCACCGACCAGGCCGGCGCGGCGACCTCGGCGATCATCGCGGCCGGCGTGGTCCCCGCGGCCATCGAGATGATGGACGCGCTCGCCATCGAGGCCGCCGAGGCGGCCGTGCGGTGCGGGTACCCGGCCGGCGCCGGCGCCGTGCTGATCGTCGAGCTGGACGGCCCCGCCGCCGAGGTCGACGCCCAGTTCGCCGACGTGGAGCGGCTCTGCCGCGACAACGGCGCCACCGAGATCCGCGTCGCCGCCGACGACGCCGAGCGGGCCCTCATCTGGAAGGGCCGCAAGTCCGCCTTCGCGGCGGTCGGCCGGATCAGCCCGGACTACATCGTCCAGGACGGGGTCATCCCGCGTACGGCGCTGCCCGAGGTGCTGCGCCGCATCGCGGAGATCTCGGCGCGCCACGGGGTGCGGGTCGCCAACGTGTTCCACGCCGGCGACGGCAACCTGCACCCGCTCGTCCTCTTCGACGACGCCGTGCCCGGCCAGGCCGAGCGGGCCGAGGAGGTCTCCGCCGCGATCCTCGACATCTGCCTGGCGCAGGGCGGTTCCATCACGGGCGAGCACGGCGTCGGCATGGACAAGGTGAGCTTCATGCCCCGCATGTACACCGACGACGACCTCGACACCATGCAGCTGCTGCGGTGCGCCTTCGACCCGCGCGGGCTCGCCAACCCGGGCAAGGTATTCCCGACGCCCCGGCTCTGCGGGGAGGTTCCCGGCCGGCGCAGAGGCGTCCACCCGGTGCAGGAGGCCGGCCTCGCGGAGGTGTTCTGATGGCCGGGGACGTCCTCGCCGCCCTCCGCGCGGCGGCCGGCGAGGCGACCGGCCCGGCCGACGACGGAGCCCGTCCGGCCGGTCCGGACGGACCCGACGCCGCGGTGGTCCGGCCCGCCGGGGACGAGGACGTGGTGGCGGGCGTCCGTCCCCGGTACGTGGCCGCGCCCGGCTCCATGGCGGAGGCCGCCGCGCTGGTGCGGGTCGCCGCGGCCCGGGGCCTCGCCGTGGTGGTGCGCGGTGCCGGCACCAGACAGGACTGGGCGAACCCGCCACGCCGTCTGGACCTGCTGCTGGACACCCGCCGGCTCGCCGGCGTCGTGGAGCACGCGGCCGGTGACCTCATCGTCGTCGTCCGGGCCGGCACCCCGGTGGCGGAACTCCAGGCGGCGCTGGCCACCGCCGGCCAGCACCTCGCGCTCGACACGCCGCTGCCGCCGGGCGCGGCGTCCACCGTGGGCGGCGTCGTGGCCACGAACACGAGCGGACCCCGCCGGATGCGGTACGGCACTGTCCGGGACCTGCTGATCGGGATCACCGTCGTCCGGCCCGACGGTGTGGTGGCCCGCGCCGGCGGCAAGGTCGTGAAGAACGTGGCCGGTTACGACCTCGGGAAGCTGTTCACCGGCGCGTACGGCACCCTGGGGCTGGTGGCCGAGTGCGCGTTCCGGCTGCACCCGCTGCCCGCCGCGCGGGCCTTCCTGACCCGCCGGGCCGGCGACGCCGCCGAGGCGGGGCGCCTCGCCGCCGCCGTCCTCGCCGCCCAGGTGGTGCCGAGCGCGCTGGAGGTCGACGCGGCGCCCGACGGCCGTACGGAGGTGGCCGTGCTGCTGGAGGGCACGCCCCGGGGGGTGAAGGAGCGGGCCGCGGCGACGCGTGCGCTGCTCGGCGGGGCCACCGTCGCCGACGAGCCGCCGCCCTGGTGGTCGTCCTACCCGTGGCGCCCCGGCGACGTCGGGCTCACGCTCACGGCCGCCCTGTCCGGCGTTCCCCGGCTGCTCGCGGCCGCCGCCGAGGCGCGGCGCCGGCACGGGGTGGCGCTGGCCGTCCGCGGCTCGGCCGGCGCCGGGGTCCTGCACGCCGGCCTGCCCAGCGCCACCCCGCCCGACGTGGTGGCCCGGACCGTGGCGGAGTTGCGGGTCGTCGCCGGGTCGGCCGGTGGGCACGCCGTGGTGCTCACCGCGCCGCCGCAGGTGCGGGAGCGGGTCGACCTGTGGGGCCCCGTCGACGGCCTGCACCTGATGCGCCGGGTCAAGGCGCAGTTCGACCCGGACGCCCGCTTCGCGCCCGGGCGCTTCGTGGGAGGGATCTGAGGTGAGCGGCATCCCCGACCAGCGTGGACGACCGGTGCCCCGCGACGTGCTGGGGCCGGTCGCCCCGGCGCCGGGCGAGCCGGCCTTCGACGACGACCACCCACCCCGGCGGGAGCTGGTCGACGACTGCGTCCACTGTGGTTTCTGCCTGCCCACCTGCCCCACGTACGTGCTGTGGGGAGAGGAGATGGACTCGCCGCGCGGCCGGATCCACCTCATGGAGCAGGGGCTCGACGGCGAGCCGCTGAGCCCGTCGATGGTCGCCCACGTCGACCGCTGTCTGGGCTGCATGGCGTGCGTCACCGCCTGCCCGTCCGGCGTGCGGTACGACCGGCTCATCGAGGACACCCGCCAGCAGGTGGAGCGGCGGCACCGCCGGCCCCGCCGCGAGCGGGCGCTGCGCGCCGCCGTCTTCGCGCTCTTCCCGTACCCGCGACGGCTGCGCCTGCTGCGCGGGCCGCTGCGGGCGTACCAGGCCACCGGCCTGCGCGCGCTGGTCCGCCGCACCGGGCTGCTGCCGCGCCTGGCGCCCACGCTCGCCGCGCTGGACGCGCTGGCGCCCCCGATCGGGCGCGCCGCCCGCGTCCCGCGCCGGGTGCCCGCGCGGGGAACCCGGCGCGCCCGGGTCGGCATGCTCACCGGCTGCGTGCAGCACGCCTTCTTCCCGCAGGTGAACGCGGCCACCGCCCGGGTCCTCGCCGCCGAGGGGTGCGAGGTGCTGATCCTCCCCGAGCGGCAGGGCTGCTGCGGGGCGCTGAGCGTCCACAACGGCCGGCGGGCCGAGGCGCGGCGGTTCGCCCGGGCCCTGCTCGACGTCTTCGACTCCGCGGGCGTCGACTTCTTCGTGGTCAACGCCGCGGGCTGCGGTTCGGCCCTCAAGGACTACGGGGAACTGCTCGCCGACGACCCCGCGTACGCCGACCGGGCCGCCGCGTTCGCGGCGTCGGTGCGCGATCTCTCCGAGCTGCTCGTGGAGCTGGGTCCGGTGGCGCCGCGCCACCCGCTGCCGGTGACCGTCGCCTACCACGACGCCTGCCACCTGGCGCACGCCCAGGGCGTGCGGGCGCAGCCGCGGGAACTGCTGGCCGCCGTCCCGGGCCTCGCCGTGCGGGAGATCGCCGACCCCGAGATCTGCTGCGGGTCGGCCGGGGTGTGGAACGTCCTGAACCCGGAGCCCGCCGGGCAGCTGGGCGAGCGCAAGGCCGCCCACGTGCTCGCCACCGGCGCCGACCTGCTGGTCACCGCGAACCCCGGCTGTCTGCTCCAGATCGCCTCGGCGGCGCGGCGGCTCGGCCGGCGGCTTCCCGTCGCCCACACCGTCGAGGTGCTGGACGCCTCGATCCACGGCCGGGGTGTCGACGAGCTGCTGCGCTGAACGGGGCCCCTGCCCACCGCAGGGGCCCCTTGCCACCGGTCGCGCCGGCCGCCGGCGGAGATCAGAAGGTGACCAGCGGATCGCCGAGGAAGTCGGCGATGAAGTTGACGAAGAAGAACCCGAAGAAGATGACGTTGACGATCAGCAGTACGTAGTGCCACGGGCGGGGACGCGCGGCACGCGGCAGGCGGCGGTTCAGGTAGATGAGCATGAACGGGAAGATCAGCGCGCCGAGGTTGGACATGTTCGCCGACCACTGCACCAGGCTCACCGGCAGCGCCAGGTGCAGGATGACCGCGATGATCAGGAGCAGCAGGAGCATGAACGGGTAGTAGAAGCGGCGCGGGTCGCCTTCGAGCAGGCGCCGCAGCCGGGGGCTGGTGGCGTGGGCGGCGTCGGTGGTCACCCGCACCATGCCCTCGAAGATCCCGAGCTGCGTGCTGAACAGGATGAGTACGCCGATGACCAGCATGCCGTAGAACATCGCCCGGCCGTACTCCGGTTCGAGGGCGGTGGCGACGAACGTGGGCACCGTCGCCGTGGTGGGCGACTCGCCGGACAACTCGACGGCCTGGGCCATGAGGATCGTCGGCAGCAGCATGCCCAGCATCGCGCCGACGAAGAAGATGCCCCACATGTCGGTGAGCAGCAGCCGGTACCACCGCTTCCAGCGGGCCGCGTTGGCCGGGTCGTCGGGGAAGGTGACCCCGCTGGCCAGCAGTTCCCGCCGGTCACCGCGCAGCCCGGAGATGTAGCCGGTGCGGTAGCCCATGCCGTAGCCCTTGTCCCGGTAGTGGCCCATCACGTACCAGTTCAGGCCGGAGGCCAGCGCCGTGAAGCCGGCGAGCCCGCCCAGTTGGGTGGCCGTGATGCCCTCCGGAGGGGCGGCCGGGGTGACGAACCCGCGGATCCCCTCCCACCACAGGCTGCCGGGCACGACGAGCAGCGTGATGGCCAGCAGCGCCAGCAGGATCGTCCCGACCATCACCCAGTTGGCCAGCTCCAGGGTGCGGCTGATGCGCCGGGCCGCGGCGGTCATCGCGAACACGAGCACGAGCAGGGCGATCGCCCACAGTCGCGGCTCCTCGGCGCCGGCCGGGGGCACCTCGCCGTGGACGAGGGCGTACAGGCCCTGGCCGGCCGAGGCCGCCCAGCCGCCGGCGATGAACGCGAAGATGACCAGGAACACGGCCACCGGCACCCAGAGCAGGTAACCGGGGGGCACGCGCCCCCAGCCGACGACCGGCGCCTCGCCGGTGGCCATCACGTACCGGGACGACTCGACGTTGTAGAACGTCTGGAGCACGGCCGAGACGAGGATGACCCATCCGACTCCGACGAAACCGAACTGACCCACCGCCTGCGGGCCGAGCAACCATTCGCCGCTGCCGATGGAGATGCCGAGGGCGATGAGGCTCGGGCCCAGCGCGTACTTGAACAACTGGGGGAGGCCGAGCCTGCGTACGCCGAACACCTCTTCCGGTTCGGGCAGGTCCGCGACGGCGAGCGGGGGACGGCTGGTCCCCAGTGGATAGGTGCGGACGTCCGGGGCCTCCGTTACTTCGGTCATGAAGAACCTCCTTGTGGGAAGGGCCCCCCTGACCGTCAATCGTCATGCGGCGTTAACACATTGGCAATAACCGTTTCAATTGGGGCGTGGAAATGTTGGCGCGGGGCGCCACGGGCGGCAGGCGCCGCCGCACTCACGCCACCGCGGCCGAATCCGTCCCGGCGAGGATCCGGTCCACCGTCTCGGCCACCGTGAGATCCGACGTGTCGATCCACAGGCCCAGCCTCGGGGTGGCCGCGCGCAGCGCGTGGTCGAGCGCGGCGACAGCCTGGTCCCCGGGCCGGTACGCCACCTTGCCCCGCGTCCGCCGGCGTTCGGCGTCCCGCGCCGCCACCACCTCGGCGCGGGGGGCCAGGACCACCACGGACAGCGGCCGGGTGCGGATGCGGTCGACGACCCACGGGAGGTCGTCACCCAGGACGATGTCCTGGAACACGACCTGGAAGCCCGCCTCGGCGTACCCGTCGGCGGCCGCCGCGGCGAGCGCGTACCGCAGCCGAAGCTGGCGTACGGCCTCGGCCGGCGGGTCGGCGGGACCCATCTCCACGCGGCCGTTGACGATCATGCGGCGGAACACGTCACCCCGGACGTGGACGGACCGCGGCAGGCGCTCCGCGAGCGCCTGCGCGACGGTCGACTTCCCGGCGGCCTGGATGCCGGTGATCAGCGTGATCGGCATGGCCGCAGGATAGGAAGCCGGACCGCCCGCGCGACCGGCACCTACCGGTCGACGGTGCCGACCGGCGCCATCACCCGCAGCGCGTTCGCCGCGAGGCCGACGCGGATCGGCGTACGGCCGCGCAGTTCGCCGTCGACCTCGACGGGCGCCGGCCGGTCCGTCTCCAGCCACAGCTCGCCGACGGCCACGAACGGCTGCTCGTGCAAGGTGCGGCGATGGCCGGTCGTCGCGTTGCGCACCGTGTCCCGCAGCAGTCCGCGGCGGCTGGGGCCGCCCACCGGGTACGCCACCAGCAGCCGGTCGTCGGCGTCCGCGTCCGCCGTGATCGGCCGTCCGGCGTGGAAGCCACCGTTCGCCACGTACAGCTGTCGGGTGACGTAGGTGTGCTCGGCGCCGGCGGTGCGGATCGTGGCGCGCAGCGGGCGGTGCCGGGTGAGCAGGGCCAGGGCGGTGAGCGGGTACGCGACCCGCCCGGTGAGGCGCTTCAGGCGCGGCGGCGTCGTGAGCATGACGTCGGCGGACAGCCCGACCCCGACGTGGTTGGTGAACGGCGTGTCGCCGGCGAGCCCCAGGTCGACGTCGACCACCGTGCCGGTGGCGAGGACGTCGACGGCCCGGTCGAGGCGCAGCGGGACGCCGACGGTCCGGGCGAAGTTGTTCGTGGTGCCCATCGGCAGCAGACCGAGCGCCATGTCGCGGTGGGCGAGCAGGCGCGCGGCGGCGCTGAGCGTGCCGTCGCCGCCGCCGGCGATGAGCAGGTCCGGCCCGAGATCGGCGGCCTCGGCGAGCGTGCGTTCTAGCCGGCCCACGTCCTCGACCGGGTGGTGGGCGACGAGGTCGAAGCCGGCGGACGCGAGCAGCGCGCAGGCCCGTTCGTAGAGGTGGCGGCCCCGGCGGGAGTGGGCGTTCACGACGAGCACCGCCCGGCGCTCCCGCCGGATGGCCTCGCCGAGCTCCTGTTTGGTCCGCATCAGACCCCGACCCTATCCCCAGTGGACCGAGGCCGGCGCGGAACGTGCGCGGGCGGGCGCCGCGACCGGTGGCCGCGCCGCGCGGGCCGGCCGGTGGAGGCCTCCCGCGCAGGCGCCACCCGGTCCGCACCCGCCCGGGTGCGCGGGGCCGAGCCGGCTCCGGCCGGCCTCCTCGTTCCGGCCCTCCGCGCCCGGTGCCGACCGTACGCTGCCGGGGGAGGGGTGCAGATGGCGCAGACGCAGCGGGTGGCCGTCCTCGGGCTCGGCGGCATGGGACGGCCGATGGCCGCCAACATCCTCCGGGCGGGCCTGCCCACGGTGGTCTGGAACCGCAGCCCCGGGCCGGCCCGGGATCTCGGCGAGCAGGGCGCGCGGGTCGCCGACAGCGCGGCCGACGCCGTACGGGAGGCGGACGTCGTGGTCACGATGGTGACCGACGCCGACGCCGTCCTCGCCGTGGCCGACAGCGGCATGCTCGACGCCATGCCCGACGGCGCGGTCTGGGCGCAGATGAGCACCATCGGGGCGGCCGGCACCGACCGGGTCGCCCGACTGGTGGCCGAGCGCCGGCCGGGCGTCGTCCTGGTGGACGCGCCGGTGGCCGGCAGCCGTGGCCCGGCCGAGCAGGGGAAACTCGTCGTCCTCGCCTCGGGCCCGGAGCAGGCCCGTGACCGGGTGGCGCCGGTCTTCGACGCGGTCGGGCAGCGTACCGTCTGGGTCGGGCCGGTGGGGGCGGGTTCCCGGATCAAGATGGCCAACAACCTGCTGCTGGCCTTCGTGAACGAGGGGATCGCCGAGTGCGTGGCGCTCGGCCGGGCGCTCGGGCTCCACCGGGCGACGGTGCTCGACGCGCTGCACGGCAGCACGCTGGTCTCCCCGTGGGCGGCGGAGAAGCTGGAGCGGATCGGCCGGGACGACCACTCGCCGCAGTACCCGCTGCGCCTCGCGCTCAAGGACGTGCGGCTGGCCCTGGGCGACGTGGACGCGGACCGCTTCCCGGTCGCGGGCCGTCTCGCCGCCGAGTGGCAGGGGGCGGTCGACCAGGGCCTCGGCGACGAGGACCTCACCGTGGTCGTCCGCGCCCTCGAACGCTGACCCGCCCGCCTGCCGCGCGCCCGCCTGGTCGAGCTATTCGAACCGATTTCAGGCGGTAGGTGAGATCAGTAGGGTTAAGGTGATTTTGCGCAGGTTCCAAGCGGCCCGTTGTCCCTGGCCCCGCCGCGGCACTCGCGGTACGGGCCACACCGCATCCGCAGCGTGCGGTGGACGAGCGTCGCAGCACGACCCACGCCGGCGGCCACCCCGCCGGCCGGTGAGCCAGACGGTGTCGCCGCGGAGTCGCGTGCCCGGACGGAGAGATGATGTCCCTGCTTGACGATGTCAACGAGCCCGCCGACCTCGACCGGCTCACCCGCGACCAGCTCGGGCTGCTCGCCAGCGAGATCCGGGAGTTCCTCGTGGAGGCGGTCTGCCGGCGGGGCGGGCACCTCGGACCCAACCTCGGCGTGGTCGAGCTGACCCTGGCGCTGCACCGGGTGTTCCGCTCCCCGCACGACCGGATCGTCTTCGACACCGGACACCAGGCGTACGTCCACAAGCTGCTCACCGGCCGCCGCGAGCGCTTCGGCGGGCTGCGCGGGCGCGGGGGCCTCTCCGGCTACCCGCGGCGGGCCGAGTCGCCGCACGACCTCGTGGAGAACTCGCACGCGTCGACCGCGCTGTCGTACGCCGAGGGGCTGGCCCGGGCGTACGCCCTCGACGGGGTGGGACGCACGGTGGTCGCGGTCATCGGCGACGGCGCCCTCACCGGCGGGCTCGCCTGGGAGGCGCTGAACAACCTCGCGACGTCCCCGGGCCGGGTGGTGGTCGTGCTCAACGACAACGGCCGCTCGTACGCGCCGACCGTCGGCGGCCTCGCGGCCCACCTCGGCCGGCGGCAGGGCGACGACGACGGACCCGGGCTCTTCGAGGCGCTCGGCCTGGACTACCTGGGCCCGGTCGACGGACACGACGTCGCGCAGGTCGAGGCCGCGCTGCACGCGGCCCGCACCGCCGACCGGTCGGTGGTGGTCCACTGCGTCACCCGCAAGGGGTACGGACACCCGCCCAGCGAGGCCGACGAGGCCGACCGGCTGCACGCCGTGGGGGTGGTCGACCCGCGCACCGGGCAGCCGACGAGCGCGCCCGGCCGGACCTGGACCGACGCGCTCTCCGACGAGCTGGTGGCCATCGGCGCCGACCATCCCGACCTGGTGGCGGTGTCCGCGGCGATGCTCGGCCCCACCGGCCTGGCGGCGTTCGGCGCCCGCTACCCGGACCGCACCGTCGACGTCGGCATCGCCGAGCAGCACGCCGTCACGTCGGCGGCCGGGCTCGCCCTCGGCGGGAAGCATCCCGTCGTGGCGGTGTACGCGACCTTCCTCAACCGGGCCGTCGACCAGGTCCTGCTCGACGTGGCCCTGCACCGGCTGCCGGTCACGCTCGTGCTCGACCGGGCCGGCATCACCGGCCCGGACGGGCCCAGCCACCACGGCATGTGGGACCTCGCGCTGCTCGGCGCCGTCCCGGGGCTGCGGGTGGCCGCACCGCGGGACGAGGCGACGCTGCGCGAGGAGCTGCGGGAGGCGGTGGCCGACCAGGACGGCCCCACGGTGCTGCGCTTCCCGAAGGCGCGGGTCGGTGACGAGATCCCGGCGCTCTACCGCACCGGCGGGATCGACGTGCTGCGCACGGCCGCGGCGGCGCCCGTCCTGCTGGTCGCCGTGGGCGCGATGGCGGCGCCCGCGCTGCACGCCGCCGACCTGCTCGCCGAGGCCGGCGTGGAGTGCACCGTCGTGGACCCCCGCTGGGTCCGCCCCGTCAACCCCGCGCTGACCGCGTTCGCCGCCGACCACGCCCTCGTCGTGACCGTCGAGGACGGCATCCGCGACGGCGGCGTCGGCAGCGCCGTCGCGCTGGCGCTCGCCGACGCGGCCGTCGGCGCGCCGGTGCGGGCGCTGGGCCTGCCGACCGCGTTCATCCCGCACGGGGAGCGGGCCGGCCTGCTCGCCGAGCACGGGCTCGACCCGCCCGGCATCTGCGCCGCGGTCCTGCACGAGGTCTCCACGCTGCCCGCCGACCTCGACCTGCGGATGCGGGCCCGGACGCAGACCCCGCTGAGCCCCCTGCCCGGATGAGCCACCACCGCCGACCCCATGCCCCAGAGGAAGGAGACCCGGGATGAGCCAACAGGTCGTCGTTCCCGCCGTGCACCGGCTCGCCCAGGCCCGGGCGGCGGAGAACTTCCCGGTCGCGCTGCGCGTGCTGCCCGCCCGGTATCGCCGCCACCTCATCGCCGTCTACGCGTACGCCCGCCACGTCGACGACCTCGGTGACGAGCCGCAGGCCCCCGGGGTCGACCGGACGGCCGAGCTGGACCGGATCGAGGCCGAGCTGCGCGCCCTGTACACCGGCCGCGCCGTGAGCCATCCGGTCGTACGGGCCCTCGCGCCCACCGTCACCGGCTGCGGGCTGCCCCTCGACGCGCTCGTCCGGCTCGTCGAGGCGAACCGGCTCGACCAGCGGGTCACCCGGTACGCGACGTTCGCGCAGCTGGTCGACTACTGCACCCTCTCGGCCAACCCGATCGGCGAGCTGGTGCTGCACGTCTTCGGCCAGGCCGGGCCGGCGCGGCGGCAGCTGTCCGACCGGATCTGCACGGCGTTGCAGCTCGTCGAGCACCTCCAGGACGTCGCCGAGGACCACCGGCGCGGCCGGGTGTACCTGCCGGCCGAGGACCTGGACCGGTTCGGCGTCACCGAGGAGGACCTGGGGCGCCCGGCCGCCACCGCGCCCCTGCGCGAGCTGATCGCGTTCGAGGCCGAACGCGCCCGGGCCTGGCTCGATGCCGGGGCGCCGCTGGTGTCCGCGCTGCACGGGTGGGCCCGCCTCGCGGTCGGCGGCTACCTCGCCGGCGGCCGGGCCACCCTCGACGCGCTCGCCGAGGCCGACCACGACCCGCTGCGCGCCGCCGTCCGCCCCCGCCGCCGACGGGTGCTGCGCCGGTACCTGGCCGCCACCGTGCGGAGCGCCGGATGACCGCCGCCGCCACCAGCACCGTCGAGGCCGCGTACCGCCGCTGCGAGGACATCACCCGCAGCCGGGCGGCGAACTTCGCGTACGGGATCCGGCTGCTGCCGCCCGCGAAGCGGCGCGCGCTGTCGGCCATCTACGCCACCGCCCGGCGGATCGACGACATCGGCGACGGCGGCCTCCCGCCCGACGAGAAGCTCGACCGGCTCGCCGAGACCCGCGCGGCGCTGCACCGGCTGCCGGCCGACGGGGACGGGGACCCGGTGCTCACGGCGCTCGGGCACGCGGCGGCCCGGATGCCGATCCCGCTGGCCGCCTTCGACGAGCTGATCGACGGGTGCGCGGCCGACGTGACCGGGCGCCGGTACGCCACCTTCGACGAGTTGGTCTGGTACTGCCGCTGCGTGGCGGGGTCCATCGGCCGGCTGTCCCTGGGCGTCTTCGGCACGGTCGAGCCGGCCCGCGCCGCCCCGCTGGCCGACGCCCTCGGCGTGGCCCTCCAGCTCACCAACATCCTGCGCGACCTCGTGGAGGACCGCGCCGACGGGCGGATCTACCTGCCCGCGGAGGATCTGGACCGGTTCGGCTGCACGCTGGAACGCCGCGGCGCTGGGTTCGCCGATCCGCCCGGACGGCTGAGCGAGCTGGTGCGGTTCGAGGCGGCCCGGGCCGCCCGCTGGTACGACACCGGACTGCGGCTGCTCCCGCTGCTGGACCGGCGCAGCGCCGCCTGCACCGCGGCGATGGCGGGCATCTACCGGCGGCTGCTCGCCCGGATCGCGTCCGACCCGCTGGCGGTCACCCGCAGCCGCGTGTCGCTGCCCGGGCGCGAGAAGGCCTGGGTGGCGGCCCGCGCACTGGTCGGGCGATCCGCGTGACCGGGCCGGTCGGTGCGTCGCCGGGCGGCGGCGGGGTGTGTGTCGTCGGCGGTGGGCTCGCCGGGATCGCCGCGGCGATCCGCCTGGCCGACCGGGGCCTGCCCGTGACGCTGCTGGAGAGCCGCGCCGAGCTCGGCGGGGCCACGTACTCGTTCCGGCGCGACGGCCTGACCGTCGACACCGGCCAGCACGTCTTCCTGCGCTGCTACCACGCCTACCGGGACCTGCTGGACCGGCTCGGCACCACCGCCGGCACGCAGGTGCAGCGGCGGTTCGAGGTGCCCGTGCTGCTGCCCGGGCGGGCCCCGCACGTGCTGACCCGCCGCCGGCTGCCCGCGCCCGCCCACCTGCTGCCCGCGCTGGCCGGCTACCGGCTCATCAGCCCCGCCGAACGGCTCGCCGCCGTCCGCGCGTGCGCCGCCCTGCGCCGCGTCGACCCGGACGCGCCCGCCACCGACGGGCAGTGCTTCGGTGACTGGCTGGCCGCGCACGGCCAGAGCCCACGGTCGGTGCGCCGACTCTGGGACCTGATCACCGTGGCCGCGCTGAACGTGCCCAGCACCCAGGCCTCCCTCGCGCTCGCCGCCCGGGTCTTCCGCACCGGCCTGCTGGAGGCCGCGGACGCCGGCGACATCGGCCGGCCGCTGGTGCCCCTGACCGAGCTGCACGCCGTCGCCGCGCGGCGCGTGCTGGACCGGCTGGGCGTCCGGGTACGCCCGCGCTCGCGCGTGCGGTGGATCCACCCCGAACCCGCCGGCTTCCGCGTCGGGGTGGACGGTGGCGAGCTCGCGGCCGACGGGGTCGTGCTCGCCGTGCCGCACCCGGTCGCGGCCGCACTCGTCCCGCCGGCCGCCGCGCCCGCGGCCGGCGACTGGGCGCGGCTCGGCGCCGCGCCGATCGTCAACGTGCACCTGCGTTACGCCCACCGGGTCACCCGGCTGACCATGGCGGCCGCCGTGGAGTCCCCGGCCCAGTGGATCTTCGACCGCTCGGGGCCGGACGCCGGCGACGAGCAGCACCTCGTGGTGTCGATCTCGGCCGCCGACGCCGAGATCGACCGTCCCGCCGCGGAGCTGGTGGCCACCCAGCGCCGGGCACTCGCCGACCTCTTTCCCGCCGCGCGGCACACCCCGGTACGCGACGCGTTCGTCACCCGGGAGCCGCGGGCCACGTTCCGGCAGAACCCCGGCACCCGGGCGTACCGGCCGGCGGCGGGCACCCGCCTGCCCGGGCTGGTCCTGGCCGGCGCATGGACCGACACCGGATGGCCGGACACGATGGAGGGCGCGGTGCGCAGCGGTCAGGTGGCCGCCGACACCCTCGCCCACCAGCTCGTGTCCCGGCCCCGACACCACACGGAGGCCGCACGATGACCGTTGTACGCAGCCGCAGCACCGACCAGATCCAGACGTACGTCGAGCCGGCCATCCGGGCGCTGCTGGACCGCCTGGACGCGGGCAACCGGCTGGTGGCCGGCTACCAGCTCGGCTACTGGGACGCCGACGGGTCACCCGCGGCCAGCCAGGGCAAGGGCCTGCGGCCGGCGCTGGCGCTGCTGTCGGCGCGGGCCGCGGGAGCCGCCCCGGAGGCGGGGGCACCGGCGGCCGCGGCGGTCGAGCTCGCGCACAACTTCTCGCTGCTGCACGACGACGTGATGGACGGCGACACCGAGCGCCGCCACCGGCCGACCGCGTGGACGGTGTTCGGCGTCGGCCCGGCGATCCTCGCCGGCGACGCGCTCATCGGGCTCGCGTACGAGGCGCTCGTCGAGGTGCCCGGTGGTGAGCCGGCGGCCCGCCGCCTCGCCGAGGACGTCCGCGCGCTGATCGCCGGGCAGATGGCGGACCTGAGCTTCGAGCGGCGCGACGACGTGACGCTCGACGAGTGCCTGGCAATGGCCGGGAACAAGACGGCGGCCCTGCTGGCCGCGTCCTGCGCGCTCGGCGCGCTGCTCTGCGGCGGCCCGCCGGGGCTGGTCGACGGGCTCTCCCGGTTCGGCTCCCACCTGGGGCTCGCGTTCCAGCTCGTCGACGACGTGCTGGGCATCTGGGGCGACCCCGGCCGCACGGGCAAGCCCGTCGGGTCGGACCTGCGCGCCCGCAAGCGCAGCATCCCCGTCGTCCGGGCGTTGACCAGCGGCGACCCCGCCGGCCTGGCCCTGGCCGACCTGTACCGCTCACCCGAGCCGCTGACCGACGAGGACGTGGCCCGGGCGAGCGAGCTGATCGAGGCGACCGGCGCCCGCGAGTGGACCCAGCAGCGGGCGTGGCAGGAGACCGAGCGGGCCCGGGCCGAGCTGGAGGCCCTGGACCTGCCGGAGGACGTACGCGGCGAACTCGCCGACGTGGCCGACTTCATCACGGGACGGGACCACTGATGACCGAGCTGCTGTCACCGAAGACCACCACCACCGTCGAGGCGGAGCGCCCCGGCGCCGACGTGCTCGACGAGGCGCGGGACGCGCTGCGGCGCGCCCGGGACCACCTGCTGGACCTCCAGGACGAGGCCGGCTGGTGGAAGGGCGACCTCGCCACGAACGTCACGATGGACGCCGAGGACCTGATGCTGCGGCAGTTCCTCGGCATCCGGACCGCCGAGCAGACCGCCGAGACGGCCCGCTGGATCCGCTCCCAGCAGCGTCCCGACGGCTCCTGGGCGATCTTCCACGGCGGCCCGGGGGACCTGTCGACCACCATCGAGGCGTACGTGGCGCTGCGCCTGGCCGGCGACACCGTCGAGGCGCCGCACATGGCGGCCGCGGCGGCGTTCGTCCGGGCGCACGGAGGCGTGGCGGCCAGCCGGGTGTTCACCCGGTTCTGGCTGGCCCTGTTCGGCCACTGGCCCTGGTCGCAGCTGCCCGCCGTGCCGCCCGAACTCGTGCTCCTGCCGTCCTGGGTGCCGTTCAACGTCTACGACTTCGCCTGCTGGGCGCGGCAGACCATCGTCCCGCTGTCCATCGTGCGGGCGCTGCGGCCGGTGCGGTCGCTCGGCTTCGGCGTCGACGAGCTGCGCACGAACGCGCGGCCACCCCGGCCGCCCCGGCTGGGCAGCCGGCCCGGCCTGCTCTACCGGCTGGACCGCCTCGCCAGCGGGTACGAGCGGATCGCCCGCGGCCCGGTACGCCGGCACGCGCTGCGCCGGGCCGCCGAGTGGATCGTCGCCCGCCAGGAGGCGGACGGGTCGTGGGGCGGGATCCAGCCGCCCTGGGTCTACTCGCTGATGGCGCTGCACCTGCTCGGCTACCCGCTGGACCACCCGGTCCTGCGGGCCGGACTGGACGGGCTGGAACGGTTCACGGTGCGGACGCAGACCCCGGACGGCCCGGCGCGCTGGCTGGAGGCGTGCCAGTCGCCGGTCTGGGACACCGCGCTGGCCGTCACCGCGCTCACCGACGCCGGGCTGCCGGCCGAGCACCCCGCCGTCGAGCGCGCCGGGCGGTGGCTGCTGAGCGAGGAGATCCGAGTCCGGGGCGACTGGGCCGTACGCCGGCCGGACACGCCGGCCGGCGGCTGGGCCTTCGAGTTCGACAACGACGGGTACGCCGACACCGACGACACCGCTGAGGTGATCATGGCGTTGCGGCGTACCGGCGTGCCCGCGGAGGCGGCGGTGCTGCGCGGCACCCGCTGGCTGCTCGGCATGCAGTCCCGCGACGGCGGCTGGGCGGCGTTCGACGCCGACAACACCCGCGCCATCCTCGGCGAGCTGCCGTTCTGCGACTTCGGCGAGGTCATCGACCCGCCCAGCGCCGACGTGACGGCGCACGTCGTGGAGGCACTGGCGGCGGAGAACTACGCCGGCACGACGCCGGTGCGGCGCGGCGTGCACTGGCTGCTGCGGGCCCAGGAGCCGGACGGCTCGTGGTTCGGCCGGTGGGGCGCCAACCACGTGTACGGCACCGGCGCCGTGGTGCCGGCGCTCGTGGCCGCGGGCGTGCCCCGCCGGCATCCCGCGATCCGCCGGGCCGTGGACTGGCTGTTCGCGCACCAGAACGCCGACGGCGGCTGGGGCGAGGACCTGCGCTCCTACCGAGACCCGTCCTGGATCGGCCGCGGCGAGTCGACCGCCTCGCAGACCGCGTGGGCCCTGCTCGCGCTGCACGCCGCCGGTCACGGCACCGGCGAGCGGGCGCTGCGGGCGGTGCGCTGGCTGGTCGACACCCAGCGCCCGGACGGCGGGTGGGACGAGCCCCAGTTCACAGGCACCGGCTTCCCCGGCGACTTCTACATCAACTACGGGCTGTACCGGCTGGTCTTCCCGATCAGCGCGCTCGGCCGGATCCTCGGCACGCGGGCGGACGAGGCCACGGTGACGCGGTGATCCGCCCCGCTGTCCCGGCCGACCCGGCGTGGACGCTGTACGCGCCCATGCGGCCGGAGCTGTCCGCGCTGCGCCGGGGGCTCGGCGATCCCGCACCGCACGGGCGGCTCACGCTGTGCCGCACCGGCATCGGGCCGCGTCGCGCCCGCTCGGCGGCGGCGCTCCGCCCGGCCGGCACGGGGCCGGTGGCGGTCGCCGGGATCGCCGGTGGGCTCGCCCCCGACCTCGCCACGGGCGACGTGGTGGTGGCGAGCGTGGTCCGTGCCGACCCGCTCGCGCCGGACGCCCCGGCGGGGGAGCTGCGGATGCCCGACGCCGACCTGCTCGCGGCGGCGCTGCGCAGGCGGGGGCTGCGGGTGCACGTCGGCCCGGTCGTCAGCACCGACCGGCTGGTCGACGGCGCGGCCCGGGACCGGCTGGCCGCGACCGGCGCGCTCGCCGCCGACCTGGAGTCGGCGTGGCTGCTGGCCGGCTGCGCCGGACGCCCCACGGCCTGCGTACGCGTGGTCGCCGACACGGCGGCCGGACCGCTGTACCGGCCGGCCACCCTGCGCCGGGTGCGCGCGGCGCTGCGGGTGCTGCCGGTGGTGGCCGCGGCGCTCACCGAGTGGGCCGCGGCGGCCGGCAGCGTGCACCGGTTGCTGCTGGCCTCGCCCCGGTCGTTCTGCGCCGGCGTGGAACGGGCGATCGCCGTGGTGGAGCAGGCGTTGCGCCGGCACGGCCCGCCGGTCTACGTGCGCAAGCAGATCGTGCACAACGCCCGGGTGGTGGCCGACCTGCGGGCCCAGGGCGCCGTCTTCGTCGACGAGCTCGACGAGGTGCCCGACGGGGCGCTCACCGTGTTCTCCGCGCACGGCGTGGCGCCGGCCGTGCGGAAGGAGGCCGCCGACCGGCGGCTGCCGGTGATCGACGCGACCTGCCCGCTGGTGACGAAGGTGCACGCCGAGGCCCGCCGGTTCGCCGGCCGTGGCGACACGGTGCTGCTCATCGGGCACCCGGGCCACGAGGAAACCGAGGGCACCCTGGGCGAGGCGCCCGACCGGATCCGCCTCGTGCCCGACCCGGCCACCGCCGAGACGGTGCAGGTGGACGACCCGGAGCGGGTGTCGTACCTGGTGCAGACCACGCTCGCCGTGGACGAGGCGGCGGGGATCCTCGACACGCTGCGCCGCCGGTTCCCGGCGCTGGCCGGTCCCGGCTCCGACGACATCTGCTACGCCACCACGAACCGGCAGCGGGCCATCACGGCCGTCGCGGCCCACGCCGACCTGGTGCTGGTCATCGGTTCCGCGAACTCCTCGAACTCCCGGCGGCTCGTGGAGGTCGCCGAACGGGCGGGCGCCCGGGCGCACCTCGTGGACGACGTGAGCGGCATCGACCTGCGCTGGCTCGCGGGCGCCGCGACGGTCGGCATCACGGCCGGCGCCTCGGCGCCGCCGGGACTGGTCGACGAGGTGGTGGCCGCACTGACCGCCCTCGGGGCGAAGGAGGTGAGCGAGCACACCGCAGCAGTGGAGGACGTGGTTTTCACCCTGCCGAAGGAGGTACGCCAGCCGTGAGTATGCCGTTGCGTCAGAGCCTACGTATCGCGCGATACCTGGCCGGACAGAAGATACGCGGGCGCAAGCAGTTCCCGTTGCTGCTGGAACTGGAGCCGCTGTTCGCCTGCAACCTGAAGTGCGCGGGCTGCGGCAAGATCCAGCAGCCGGCGAGCCTGCTCAAGCGCCGGATGCCGGTGGAGCAGGCGCTGGCCGCCGTGGAGGAGTGCGGCGCGCCGATGATCTCCATCGCCGGCGGCGAGCCGCTCATGCACCCGGAGATCGACAAGCTCGTGGCCGAACTGGTGCGCCGCAAGAAGTTCGTGTTCCTCTGCACCAACGCGATGCTGCTGCCCAAGAAGATCGACAAGTTCCGGCCGTCGCCGTACTTCGCGTTCACCGTCCACATCGACGGCCTGCGGGAACGGCACGACGCGGCGGTGTGCAAGGACGGCGTCTTCGACGTCGCCGTGGAGGCGGTCCGCGAGGCCAAGCGGCGCGGCTTCCGGGTCACCACGAACACCACGTTCTTCAACACCGACACCCCGCAGACGGTCATCGAGGTGCTCGACTACCTCAACGACGACCTGAAGGTCGACGAGATGATGCTCGCGCCGGCGTACGCGTACGAAAAGGCGCCGGACCAGGAGCACTTCCTGGGCGTCATGGAGACCCGGGAGCTGTTCCGCAAGGCGTTCTCCGGTGGTCGCCGGGCCCGCTGGCGGCTCAACCACTCGCCGCTGTTCCTGGACTTCCTGGAGGGGAAGGTCGACTTCCCGTGCACCGCGTGGGCCATCCCGTCGTACTCGCTGCTGGGCTGGCAGCGGCCCTGCTACCTGCTCTCCGACGGGTACGCCGCGAGCTACCGGGAACTGCTCGAGACGACCGACTGGGACAGCTACGGGCGGGGACGCGACGCGCGCTGCGCCAACTGCATGGCGCACTGCGGGTACGAGCCGACGGCCGTGCTGGCCACCATGTCGTCGCTGCGGGAGTCGCTGCGCGCGATCCGGGACACGTGAGCGGGCGCGGGGGAGGACCGGCGGCTCAGCCGAACCGGGTCGCGAGCCGGCGGTACAGCCCCGGCAGCAGCCCGCGTACGGCCACGGGCAGGCGCAGCCAGCCCGGCACGTACACCTCGGCCCGGTCCCGGACGATCGCGTCGACGAGCGCGTCGGCGACCCGCTCCGGCGGCACCGGACGGGGGCGCCGGCGTCGGTACGGCTGGCCCCGGCGGACGAAGAACGGGGTGTCCACCACGCCGGGCACCACCGTGCTCACCCCGACCCGGCGGCCGGCCAGCTCCATCCGCAGGCTCTGGGCGAAGGTGTCCAGGCCGGCCTTCGTGGCCGCGTAGACGGACTCGCCGTCCACGCCGAGCCGGCCGGCGATCGACCCCACGAACACGAGGTGCCCGCCGCGGTGGCACATCCCGGGCAGCAGCGCCCGGGTCAGCTCGATGGGCGCGCGCAGGTTGACCGCGAGCAGTTCGTCGGCGAGCGCGTCCGCCATCCCGCCGAACGGGCCGGCCCAGCCCACGCCGGCGTTGTTGACGAGGACGTCCACCCGCGTGTGCCGGGCCAGGGCCTGCTCGGCCAGCTCGCGTCCGGCGTGCGGCCGGCCCAGGTCGCTCACGATGGTGGTGGCGCCGGTCTGCGCGGCGAGGCGGGCCAGCCGGTCCGCGTCGCGGCCGGCGGCCACGACCTGACTCCCGGCGCCGGCGAGGCGCCGTACCACCGCCGCGCCGATCCCCGACGACGCTCCCGTCACCAGCACCACCGCGCCGGTCAGGCGCATCGGGGCACCCCGGGTGGAGGCGCACCCGGCACCGCCGCGTCGTCCGTCGCCGGCCCGTCCGCGGCACGGTCGGCCCCGTCCGGTCCGTCGCCACCCCGAGGCCCCCGGGCCCGGCTTCCCGCGCCGGCGGCCGCGCGAACGGCGCCTGCACTGCCCGCGGTGGCGGGCGTGCTCCCGGCGGTGGCGGGCGTGCTGCCGGCCCCGGGCGGCTGCCCACCCGCGGGGTGGGCGTCGATCTCGGCGAGCAGCGCGGCCAGGTTGGCCCGCACCTGCGCCACCACGGTGTCGCCGACGTCGGCGAGGGCCCCGGTGAGCAGCACCCCGATCCCGAAGCTGCCGCCGAGCCGCAGGATGCCGATGCCGATGTGCACCCCGTCGGCGAGGCCGACCACCGGTGCGGCGGCGCGCAGGGGCGCGCCGCTGAGCACCCGTGGCGGGAAGGTCGCCGGGACGTACGAGACGATCACGTTGAGCCGGCGGCTGGTGTAGACGCGCCGGGCCATCGCGGCGTGCAGCGGCGCCGGGAGGATGCCCATCGCCCGCATCACGAGGTTCGCGGCCTCGGGTTCACCGCTGCGGAGCGCGTCGCGCAGGGAGCGGCGCACCGCGGCCACCCGGTCCCGTGGCGGTCCCGCCCCCATGGGCAGGTCGAGGGTGACGGCCCCGGTCCAGTTGCCCTGGGTGGGCGCCCGCCGGCGCGCGTCGCGGGACACGGCGAACATCACCCGCAGCCGCTCCGGCACCGGAGCCGGGTGCGCGGCGCCCAGCGCCGCGGCGGTGAGCGCGAGCATCAGCTCGCTGGGGTGGGCCTGGCAGGACCGGGCCGCGCGGAGCACGTCCGCGGCCGGCAGGCTCGCCGTGAGCAGACGCCGACGGGACGAGTCGAGCCGGCGGTTGAGGGGCGTGCGCGGCGCGGTGCCCTGCGTGGCCAGCCGGGCCAGTCCGCGTACGGTCCGGCCGAGCTGGCGCGCCGTCTCCCGCGCCTGGTCGAGCCCGCCCCGCTCCGGGGCGGGCGCCCCCCGCCGGCCCAGCAGGGTGCGGCCACCGGCCGGCGCCTCCCGCCGGGGCGGCTCGGGCGCGTCGAGCAGCCGGCGCAGCACGGCGATCACGGACAGGCCGTCCCCGAGGCAGTGGTGCAGCTTCACCGCGAGCCGGGTACGCCCGTCCGGCAGCCCTCCGACGAGCAGCATCCGCCAGGGTGGACGGTCGGTGGGCAGCGGCTCGGACCAGAAGCGGTCCACGGCGGCGCCGCCGTCGTCACCCGGCGCGACGTGGATCTCGTCGACGTGGGCGGCCGGGTCCACGTACCGGTCGATCACCCAGCCGGGGCGGCGCCAGCGGCCCCGGTCGACCAGGCGGCGGCGCAGCGTGGTGATCGCCGGCAGCCGCCGCGCCAGCAGCGCCGTCACCTCCGCCCGGGTGACGGGCTGGCCGTCGGGGCGCGCACCCAGCTCCATGACCGTGCCGATCTGCTGCGGCTCGGTGGGAGTCTGGACGTGGAGGAAGAACGCGTCCTGCGCCCGGAGCGGCCAGCTCGCCGGGCGGCGTCGTGGCGCGCCCCCGGCCCGCCCCCGCGTCCGCGCGTCGCCCCTGGCCGAGGCATCGTCCCCCGCCGCGTCCCCCGCCGTGGCGCCCCCCGCCGCGGCGTCGCCCGGCGCGCCGACCCGCGAGGTGCGCGCGGCGGCGACCGCCGGCAGCCCCAGGTCGGGCAGCCGCCCGTCCGGGGGGACCTCGACGGTGCGCGCCGGCAGGGCGAGCCGGCTGCGCACGCCGGCGACGAGCGCCTGCGGGGTGTGGGCCGTCTCGGCGAGCCCGGCCGCCGCCATCAACGCCGCGTTCGCCGTGCCGTGCGCGGCGATCGGCCGGTACATCACGATCGGGGTGCCGGTGGCTAGGGCCTCGAGCGCGGTGGCCCCGCCCGCGTTGGTGACCAGCAGGCGGGCGGCCTGCAGCAGCGTCGGCATGTCGTCGACCCAGCCGCGCACGAGCAGCCGTCCCGGGGGCACGTCGAGCGCCGCCAGCCGGGCCGCGAGCCGGTCGTTGCGCCCGCAGACGGCCACCACCTGGATGGGGTCGCCGATGCCGACCAGGGCGCGGATGGCCTCCTCGACGGCCCCGAAGCCGTACGAGCCGCACGCGACCACCACGGCGGCGCGGTCCGGGTCGAGATCGCAGCGCCGGGCGGCCGCCACCCGGTCACCGGGACGGAACGAGTCCAGCACCGGGGGCGCGCAGACCCCCAGCGACGACCCCTCGGCGGCGACCGCCGCGACCGGCAGCGCGGCGGGGTGCACCACGACGTTGAGGTCCAGTTCCGGGTACACCCAGAACGGGTGCGGGGCGAAGTCGGAGATCCAGGCGCCGACCGGGACGCCGAGCCCGCGGTGCCGGCGCAGCCACGCCAGCCCGGCGCTGCCCAGGGGATACGTGGAGACGATCAGGTCGGGGTCGAACCCCTCGATGACCGGGCCGAGGCGCCGCCCCGCCCACGAGCCGGTGAACCACTTGGCCGTGGCGGCGAACCACCGGTGCCGCCACAGCGAGGCCCAGAAGAACTCGTACAGCCAGGGCGTCACCGCCACGTTGGTGACGTAGGTGCGGCGGAAGCCCCGACCGACCCCCGGCCCCATGACCTCGAGGGTGTCCACCCAGCCGACCCGGCTGCCCGGCCAGATCGCGTGGACGCGCTCCTCGAGCGCCCGACCGGTCGCGTCGTGCCCGCCGCCGATGTCGGCCGAGACGACCAGCACCCGCCGGGCGACCGGCTCGGCCGGCTCCGGGCCGGCCGGCGTGTTCACCGCGCACCCGCCGGGCTCGGCGTGCGATACCCGGGCTCAGACGGGTATGCGCAGGTGCTTCCGCCGGCCGCGTCCGGCACCGTCGACACCGGGATCGTGACATGGCCGTGGGCTTCGCGCTGGCGATCGCCGCCGCGCTGTGCAGCGCGACGGCTGCGATCGTGCAGTCGATCGGTGCGCGCCGGCTGGCCGCCACCCCGCACGTCGACCCCCGGCTGCTGCTGCGGCTGGTCCGCAACGGCCCGTACGCCACCGGCCTGGTGCTGGACGGGGCGTCCTCCCTGCTCACGTTCACGGCGCTGCGGATCCTGCCGATCTTCGCGGTGCAGGCGGTCGGGGCGGCCAACCTCGGCATGGTGGCGCTCATCGCCATGTGCGTCCTGCGCCTGCGGTTGACCGCCCGCGACTGGGGGGCGATCGGCGGTGTGATCGCCGGACTGGTGCTGCTGGTGCTCTCCGCGGTCGCCGCGCCGCCGAACGAGGTGACCGGAACGGCCGGCTGGTGGCTGCTCGCCGCGGTGGTCGTGCTCGCCGGCGGGGCGTACCTCGGCAGCCCGGCGATGTCCGGCCCCGCCGTGCCCGGCCTGCTGGCCGGGCTGTCGTTCGGGTCCGCGGCCCTCGGCGCGCGGCTGCTCGGCCGGGTGGAGACCGTCGGGGCGCTCGTCGCGAGCCCCGCGACCTACGCCGTGGTGCTCGCCGGCCTGACCGGCGTGCTGCTCTACGCGATGGCGCTGCAACGGGGCTCGGTGACGGTCACGTCCGCCTCGGCCATCGTGGGGCAGACGGTGGCGCCCGCCCTGACCGGGTGGCTGCTGCTCGGGGACCGGGTGCGGCCCGGCTTCACCCCGGTGGCGGTCCTCGGTTTCCTGCTCGCCGTCAGCGGCGCGGTCGCGCTCGCCCGGCACGCCCAGCCGCACGCCGGACGAGACGACTGCGGGCCGGAGGGCGGGCCGGGTCGCTGACATGTCGGGTTCTCCCAGGCGTACGCGGAGGAGGGGCGCCGACAGCCACCCCTTCGGAACAATCATCAGCTTAGTCACCGTTTGCGTACTCTCATGGTGATTGTGGCAGTCTCGGCGCGACCCGGACCCCCGCCGGACCCACCCGCCGTTTATCCGCACGGGGGTGGGGAACCCGCGCCGCGCCGCCACCGGCCGTGGCGACGGGAACACCCCACGGCCCCGGACGGCGGGACGCGGACGACCACGGCATGGAGGTGCAGGTGACCGGTCCGGTTGGAGTGCGGTGAGCGGGGCCGGGGAACTGGCCGTCGGCATCCCGATCGCACTGGCCGCCGCCGCGGCGTTCGGGGCGTCGGGGGTGCTCCAGTTCCGCTCCGGCCGGCAGGTGCCGGAGGAGCCGGCCGGGCGGCCCACGCTGCTCGCCCATCTGGTGCGCATCCCGAGTTGGCGCTGGTCGGTGGTGCTCGCGGTCCTGGCGTTCGCCCTCCAGGTGGCGGCGCTCAGCCTGATCCCGCTGATCCTCGTGCAGCCGCTGCTGGTCACGGGACTCGTGTGGTACGTCCTGCTCTTCGCGGCGTTCGCGCACGACCGCCCCGACCGCACCATCCTGCTGGAGTCCACCCTGTGCCTGTTCGGCCTGGCGGCCTTCCTCGTGATCGCCGACCCGGGGCGGGGCCAGGGGCGGGGGCTGGAGTCGTTCTGGTCGGCCCTGCTGCTCGGGATCGCCGTGGTCGTCGCGGTGGGACTCTGCCTGCTGGCGGCCCTGAAGCTCGACCGGCGCTGGCGACCCATGCCGTTGGCGCTGGCCGCGGGGGTCTGCTACGGCGTGACCGCCGGCCTCATCAGCAGCCTCGCGTTCCACCTCGACGAGAGCCCGTGGGAGGTGTTCACGCAGTGGCAGGCGTACGCCGTCCTCGTGCTCGGCCCGTTCGGGGTGCTGCTCAGCCAGAACGCCTACCAGGCCGGGCCGCTGGGCGCCCCGGCCCTGGCCGCGATCACGGTCACCGACCCCGTCGTGGCCATCCTGGTCGGCCTGATCTGGCTGGACGAGCAGATCCGCGGCGGCCCGCTGCCGGCCCTCGGCGAGGCGTTGTCGCTCGTGGTGGTGATCCTCGCCGTGGGCATGCTGGCCCGGCGCGCACCCCACGTGAAGGGGGGATAGCGCTCGCCCTGGCCGCGTACGACTTCGGCGAGGTGCGGATGCACGGCCGGATCGCCCGGCGCACCGTCCGGCACTTCGGCTACGACTACGATTACGGCTCCTCCCAGCTCAGCGAGACGGAGGCGCTGCCGGTGGAGCTGCACGAGGTCCGCGAGCGCTGCGCCCGCCTCGCCGGCGTGCCGGCCGCCGACCTGGCGCAGGCCCTCGTCACCCGCTACCCGCCCGGGTCGGTCATCGGCTGGCACCGCGACGCCCCGGCGTTCGGCCCGACCGTGGTCGGCCTCTCGCTGGGCTCCGCCTGCCTGTTGCGGTTCCAGCGCGGCAGGGCCGACCAGCGCCGGGTGTACGAGGTGGAACTGGCGCCCCGCTCGGCGTACGTGCTGGCCGGCGCCGCCCGGTCGAGCTGGCAGCACAGCATCCCGCCGGTGCCGGTGCTGCGCTACTCGATCACCTTCCGGCAGGTACGCGGCAGATGAGCGGCCCTGTCCCGCCCGACGGCCCGCGGATCGTGCAACTGCTGGCCTCGCCCGTCCACCGCTACGTCGGCCGGCCCGCCGACGGACCGGCCCCCGCCCCGCCCGGCGAGCTGGTCGAGGAGGTCCAGCTCCGGGCCGGGCTCGGGATCGTGGGCGACCGGTACTTCGGCAGGCCGGCGCACCGGGAGGCGAGCGTCACGCTGATCGCCCGGGAGTCCCTGCCGCCCGGTGCGGACCTTCGGCAGGTGCGGCGCAACGTGCTCACCGCCGGCATCGCCGTCGACGAGCTGGTCGGGAAGATCCTGGTGCTGGACTCGGGGGCCGGTCCGGTCCGGCTGCGCGTGAACCGGCCGGCGAATCCCTGCGCCTGGATGGACGTGGCGATCGGGCCGGGCGCGTGGCGGGCGCTGCGCCGCCGGGGCGGCGTACGCTGCGCGCCGCTCACCGACGGCCTCCTGCGCGTCGGTCCGGTGGACGTGACGATCGAGGAGCCGGACGCTCACCGGCCCTGAAGCGCCCGGACGTTGTCGCCGAACGTCCAGCCCCTGCTGCCGTCCCAGTTCAGCGACCAGGTCATCAGCCCCTTCAGGCCGCCGCCGTAGGTGTTCCAGGCCTGGGCGACCGCCGCGGGGGCGAGGTGACCGCCGCCGGCGCCCGGCTGGGCCGGCAGGCCGGGGACCTGCTTGTCGTACGGCACCCGGATCGTGGTGCCCTGCACGACGAGCCCGGTGTCGAGGCAGTCGGTCTGGCGGGTGAAGCCCTGCACGGTGCCGGCCGGGTACGAGTCGCCGGCGCAGCCGTACATGCTGCCGTTGTAGTACTGCATGTTCAGCCACCAGAGCCGGCCGTTGTCGACGTACCGCTTGATGATCGGCAGGTAGGCGCCCCAGATCGACCCGTAGGTGACGCTGCCCCCGGTGACGTACGCGGTCTCCGGCGCCATGGTCAGCCCGAAGCCCTGAGGCATCTGGGCGAGCACACCGTCGATGATGCGGATCAGGTTCGCCTGCGAGGTGGAGAGCTGGTTGATGTTGCCGCTGCCGGTCAGCCCGGTCTCGATGTCGATGTCGATCCCGTCGAAGTTGTATCGCTTGAGGATCGGCACGACCGTGGCGACGAACCGGTCGGCGACGGCCGCCGAACTGAGGTCGATGCCGGCGGTCGCGCCGCCGATCGACATCAGGATGGTCAGCCCGGCCGCCTTGGCCTGGCACATCTCGGCGGGTGTCGGCACCTTCACGGTGGCGTCCATGCCGTCCTCCCAGAGCACCGTGCCGTCGGCGCGGATCACCGGGAAGGCCGCGTTGACCACGTTGTAGCCGTGCGCGGGGATCCGGGGGTCGGTGATCGGGATCCAGCCCAGCGGCGGGTGGACGCCGTTCGCCGCGCCGTCCCAGTTCTCCCAGTAGCCCTGGAGCACCTTGCCCGCCGGCTTCGGCCGCAGGGCGCAGGTGGCCGACCCGGGCGGGGTGGCGGTCGGCGTCGGGGTGGCCGTGGGCGACGGGGTGCGGGTGGGCGACGGTGTCGGCGTGGGGGAGGAGGTCACGGTGGGCGACGGCGACGGGCCGGCCTCGCACGGGCCGAGGTCCGTCCACAGCGCCGGCGTCGAGGCCGGGTTCCATCCGGAGCCGGGCGGCGGGGTGTGGGTGACCAGCGCCTGGTACGTGCGGCTCGCCCAGGTCACCCGGCTGCCCGCGGGGTAGGTGACACCCTCGCGCCACTCGGGTGCCGAACAGGCCGCGACCGCGCTGGCGGTGGTCGTGGCGAACCCCTTGGCGGCCGGCAGCGCCGCGAGGGCGGCGACCAGCGCCGCGCCGGCCAGCAGCGCGGACGTCCCACGTCGAAGTCGCATGACATGCCTCCTCATCGATGCAGCGGAGGCTATCAGTTAACTTTGTTAAATGTAAATGCTCCGATTCCCCCTGCCGGTGCCTTGTGGCCCGCCGGCCCGGAAGACAGAATCGGGCGGCGAGGGGAGGTGGGCCATGCGCACGTCGCCACGACGGCTCGTCCCGCTCGCCACTCTCGCCCTGCTCGTCGGCTGCGCCGACACGCCCCGGCCGGTCGACTCCGCCGCCACGCCGGTCGCCTCGACCACGCCGGCCGCGCCGCCGCCCGTGCCGACACCGTCGGTGACCCGCTCACCCGCCCGGTACGACAAGGCCCTGCACGACGAACTCGTCGCGATGCTCCGGCGCGACCAGGCCGACCGCGAGGGCCGGCCGCAGGCCGAGAGCGACCAGGCGCGTACCGCCCGGCTGAAGGAGATCGTCGCCGCGCACGGCTGGCCGACCATCGACCTCGTCGGCGAGGACGGCGAGGACGCCGCCTGGGCGATCGCCCAGCACTCGGACTTCGACCTGGCCTTCCAGGAGCGGGCCGTCGAGCTGCTGCGCGCCGCGGTGGCCGCCGGCCAGGCGTCGCCGGGCAACCTCGCCTACCTGGAGGACCGGGTCGCGGTCGCCAAGGGGGAGCCCCAGGTGTACGGCACGCAGGTCCGCTGCGGGCCCGACGGACCGGTGCCCGCGACCCCGATCCGCGACGAGGCGGGCGTCGACGGCCGGCGGGCCGGGGCCGGCCTGCCCTCGTTCGCCGCCTACCTCGCCGAGATGGCGGCGATCTGCGCCGAGGGCGGCTAGCCGGGTCCCTCGGCCCGCGGCGGTGAGAGTCGACGCGGCCTGGCCGGGACCGCCCCGCGACGGATCGGCCTCGCCACGGCCTGGCCGGGACCGCCCCGCCACGGATCGGCCTCGCCGCGGCCGGCTGTGTCGCAGGATCCGCGCGCGCCGGTCGCCGGGGTGGGGTCGCCGGCGGCCTGCGACACTCTCGTCATGCAGTTCACCGTGACGGACGTGCCCGAGCGTGAGCGCTTCGAGGCGCGGGACGAGGACGGCGCGCTCGCCGGCATCGTCACCTACCAGCTGACCGGCACCATCATCGCGTACACGCACACCGAGGTCGATCCGGCGTTCGAGGGCAGGGGCGTCGGCTCGACGCTGGCGCGGGCGGTGATGGACGACGCGCGGGCCAGGGGCCGCACGGTGGTGCCGATCTGCCCGTTCCTCGCCGGGTGGCTGGGCAAGCACCCCGAGTACGACGACATCGTGGTGCGTACGACCCGCCGGGTCAAGTAGCCGTACGCCGGCCGGTCGGCCCGTCGGTGGCGGGCCGGCGCCGGTCGGCGTACGCGCGTACCTTGGCCCGGTTGCCGCAGACGGCCATGCGGCACCAGCGTCGGCGGCCGCGCGGGTCGAGGAAGAGCCATCCGCAGTCGTCGCCGGGGCAGGCGCGGACCTGTGTCCGGGCCGGGGTGCAGAGCAGTTCGGCGGCGGCCCGTGCCGCGGCGAGCAGCGGCAGGCGCAGCCCTCCGTCGTCGGGCAGGGCCCAGCGGGCGATTCCCGTGTCGTCCGTCGTCAGCGTCGCGGCCGCCGCCGCCTCCCGCGCCAGCCGCGCCACGGCACCGAACGCGGCCGTGTCGCCCGGGACGAGGAAGACCTCGTGCAGCGCCGCCCGCAGGGACCGCGTCTCCGTCAGCGCGCGTTCGGCGGCGGCCGGCTCCGCCCGGGCCGCCGCGCGGAGCCGGCGCACCGTGTCGGCGGGGAGCAGCCCGGCGTGCCCGCTCCAGACCGCGAGCCGGTCGTAGTCGCGCAGCCACTCCCGACGCGGGTCCGGTGTGTCCGCCCAGCCCGCCCACGTGTTGCACAGCTCCAGGCCGGGGTGGCCGGCGAGCAGGACCGGCATGGCGTAGCCGTCGACCTCGACCCAGTGCACGCCGACAGTATGCCTTGACCCGCCGCCTCCTAACCAGTCATCCTCACCACACCGGTTAGCCATCAACTACTGGTTAGGAGGCGGGGATGCGCAGAGTGGTGACGGCCGCCCTGGCGGCCGCGGCGGTGCTCGGTCCGGCGGCGGCGGTGCTCGGTCCGGCCGCGGCGCCCGCGGCGGCGAGCGCAGGGGCGGACGGGGGGATCGGCCCGGGCAGCTACCGGCCCGAGCCGTGGCGCGCCTGGGTGCAGGAGGAGTGGACGGCGCCCGCCGGCCGGTACTGTTCGTTCCCCCTCCAGGTCCGGGTCGTCTCGCAGGACGTCCGGGTCCGGGTGGTCGCCCGGTACGGTGACGGCGCGGTCCGCCGCGAGGAGTTCGCCGGGCCGCTCGTCGTCGACTTCGTCAACGGCGCCACCGGTCAGAGCGTCCGGCGCGACGCGGGGGGCTCCGGCGCCGCCGACTACCGGCCCGACGGCAGTTGGCGGCGGTACACGATCGTCGGGCCGGCGGGGTTCGGGTTCCGGCCGGAGGACCGCTACCCGCGCGGCTACTACCTCCTCGACGGGGTGCACGTCATCGCGTTCGACGCCGACGGGACCCGCCGGATGGCCGTCGAGGTCGGCCGGGAGGAGAACGTCTGCCGGTCGCTCGGCGACGCCTCCTGAACGGCTTCGCCCGCGCCTCCGGCAAAGGGGTGCCCGGTGTGGTTCGACACCGGTCGATCGGATCGGATTGGCGGCATGGACACCGACGTTCGGCGCTACCTCGACGACCTCGTCGCGGTGGCGCGCAGGGTGCTGGGCGACGACCTCGTCGGCGCGTACGCCGCCGGTTCGGTCGGGCTCGGCGCCTACCAGCCGGGGCGCAGCGACATCGACGTGGCGTTGCTCTGCGCCGAGCCGATTCCCGACGAGGCCAAGCGCGCCCTGGTGGCCGGCCTGCGCCACGAGGCCCTGCCCTGCCCGGCGCGCGGGCTGGAGCTGGTCGTCTACCGCCGTGCGGTGGCCGCGTCCGGCACGGCCGAGCCCGGCTTCGAGGTCGAGGTGAACACCGGGGCGCGGATGGCGTTCCGCGCCACGTACGACCCGGCGGACCGGCCGGTCGCGGACGGGCACTTCTGGTACGCGCTGGACCGCAGCATCCTGCACCAGTGCGGGCACGCGCTGCTCGGCCCGCCGGCCGCCGAGGTGTTCGCCGACGTCACCCCCGCCGACCTGCGCCGCCTCCTCGTCGCCGCGCTGAGCTGGTGGCTCGCCCTGCCGACACCGGCCGGTGACGAGCCGGCGCCCGGCGCCGAGGACGCGGTGCTCGGCGCCTGCCGGTCCCTGGTCCGGGTCCGGCACGGACGCTGGCTGGCCAAGACGGCGGCCGGGCGGCGGGTGCTGGCCGACGGCGACGAGGCGGCACCGGTGATCGAACGCGCCATCGCCGCGCGTCTCGGCGGCACGCCGCCCAGCGGGCCCGAGGCGCGCGCCTTCCAGCAGCGGGTCCTCGACGAGGTCGCCCGCGCCGCCTGAGGCGCCCCGCCGGGTGGCGAAGAGGGGGCCCCGGCCGCCACCGGCAGGGGCCCCTCCGCGCGGACGTCAGCCGACGGTGACCCGGAACGGCTCGTCGACCGGCCCGCCCGGCAGACGCACGGTGACCCGGTCGTCCGCCGCGTGCACCACCCCGCGGCTCGTGGTGACCGGCCGGTCGGTGGCGAGCACCACCTCGTCGTCGCCCTGCGTCGGGCGCAGCAGCACGCTGTCCCCGTCCCGGGAGACCAGCTCGCAGGTCGTCTCGACAAGCATGGCGGCGCCCACCCGCACGCCGTACGGGAGGATCAGCCCGGTGCGGGCGGGCACCCGCAGGCGGCGTCCGCCGAGCAGCGGGGCGCCGTGCCAGCCGAGCGCGACGGTGACCGCCGACGGCGCGACGTTGACCAGGTGCAGCAGCCGCTGCCCGGCCCCGTCCACGGTGGAGGTGAGCACCAGGCCGGGACCGTCGGCGTCGGGGGCGAGCCGCGGCCGGGCGCCGAGCCGCTCCGCGGCCGCCCGCCAGAACTCCAGGTCGCAGGGCACGTCGGCGGCGACCACGAGGGCCCGTCCCGCGCCCACGGACACCTCCACGGCGCACGGCTCGCCGGAGCCCACCTCGGTGAGCACCGGCTCGGCGGCGGCGCCCGCCAGCCGCTGCGCGTACCCGACCCGCGCCTCGGCCCGGCCGGCCGCCCAGCGGTGACCGACCACGGACGGGAAGCACTGCGGCCCGTCGTCGACGCGTCCGGTCACGGTGAGGCCGAGCGCGTCGGCGAGCAGCGTGCACCGGGTGCCGTCGTGGTCGCGCTCGGGCAGGACGCCGTGCAGCAGCAGGCGGCCCCCGCCGCGCAGGTGGTCGACGAGTCGTTGCTGCACGTCCCGGCCGAGCGTGGCCGCGCTGGCCAGCGCGATCACCGGCGGCGCGCCGGCCGGCAGCGGCGACTGGAGGTCGACGGCGGGGAACGAGTAGCCGGCGAGCAGCAGCGCGCGGGCCAGCACGTCGCGGGGGCCCATGCCGCGGAACCGTTCCAGGTCGGCGACCTGCGCGGCGCGGGACGCCGACGCGGGGTGGTGGTACTCGGTGAGGTAGTGGTCGGGCACGAATCCGAGCGCGAGCCCGTCGTTCTCCTCGTCGGAGTCGGCGAGCAGGTCGGCCACACCGCGTACGGCGTGCAGCGCCCGCCGGGCCGCCCCGAACGTCGGGTTGAGACGCCCCTCCGGGTCGACCGGCGCCGCGAACCCGTGCCGCTCGCCGGTGAACGCGATCCGGTCGTTGCCGTCGCCCACCGGCTCGGCGAGGGGCGGGTTGTAGCCGCCGGCGAAGAGGTAGAGGTTGAGCAGCCGGTTGCCCTGCGCCACGCAGAGCCGCGCCTTCAGCTCGATGGCCTCGGGCGGGTAGAGGATCGCGAGGTCCTGGCCGTAGTCGCCGTTGCCGGCCTCGAACTCCAGCGAGGTCAGCGGCTGGTGCGCGTCGTGCACCGCGGCGAGGAAGGCGTTGCCCACGTACAGGTCGGCGACGTTGGTGACGGTGAGGTCGCCGAGGTAGTAGTCCGAGCCGGAGGTGAGCTGCGGCTGCCCCCGGTACGCCTCGAAGAGCTGGCTGATGCCGATCGGGAACGTGCGCCCGCGCCCGCCCCCGGTGCCGTGCACGTTGACGAGGAACGGCACGCCGGTCACCCCGTGCCGTTGCGCGGAGTCCCGCAGCGCGGCCACGTACCGGCGGTACCGGTCGCGCATGTAGCGGCCCAGGTCGTCGTGGAGCGTCAGCGACCGCTCCTCGGCCGGTGTGCGCAGCGCCGCCGCCCAGGCCACCGGGTCGCCGGGATCGGCGCCGACCCGCTCGGCCGCGCCGTCCTTGCCGTACCGCTCGACGGCCCAGCGCCGCAGGTCCTCGCAGACGCCGTCGGTGAGGTCGGGGGAGTTGGTCACCCACGAGAGCATCCCGATCTCGTTGTCCAGCTGGACGGCGATCACCGGGCCGCCCCGGTCGGCCAGCCGCTCGGCGATCACCGGCATGACCTGCGCGTACCAGTCGTCGGCGGCGGCCAGGAACTCGGGCGCGAGGTAGTCGATCGTGCGCGTGGTGACGGGCCGTCCGTCCCACGTGGTCGGCAGCAGGTGCGGGTGCGACTCGTACACCCGGTAGGGGATGCCCTCGTTCTTGACCTCGGCCATGATGAACGGCCCGGGCCGGACCACGGCGTGCAGGCCGCGTTCGTGGGCCAGGTCCAGGAACCCGGCCAGGTCACGCTGCTCGTGCGTACGCCCCGTGAGGTCCACGGTGCCGTCCGGCAGCTCGTGCCAGAGCCACGGCACGTAGGTGGCGACGGTGTCGCCGCCGCACTCGCGGAGCCGGTCGAGCCGGTCCGCCCAGGCCGCCCGTGGCAGCCGGAAGTAGTGCACCTCGCCGGCGAGCAGCAGGCGGGGGCGACCGTCGACGACGATCCTGCGGTCGTGGAGACGAACTCGCGACATGCGGTCTGACTCTTCCTCTCGACGGATCTCCAGGCGGTCCCTCTTGTGCTCCGGCGGGCGCCTGCTTATCGTGCCTGAAACCGGTTTCTGTTAACCGCACGTTACGGATCGAGGGAGCCATGGGCAACAGTCGGGTCACGGTTCGGGAGATCGCGCGGCTGGCCGGCGTCTCGGTCGCCACGGTCTCCCGGGTCTCCAACGGCACCGGCCAGGTGTCGGAGGAGATGCGCCGACGCGTCCTCGATGCCATCGAGAAGTACGGCTACCGTCCGGACCACCTGGGCCGCGCGCTCGCCGCCCGCCGGCACGGCGCGCTCGGCCTGGTCTTCCCCGGCCTGTCCGGCCCCTACTTCACCGAGCTGATCCAGGGCTTCGAGTCGGAGGCCGTGCCGGCCCGGGCCAGCGTGCACATCCTCTGCACCCACCTGCGGGAGGACTCCGACGACCAGGTCCTCGAGATGGCCCGGCGGGTCGACGGCGTGGCCGTCGTCGGCGGCACCATCTCCGACCCGGCGCTGCTGCGGCTCGCCGAGATGGTCCCCGTGGTCGTCCTGGCCGGTCGGGGCCCGGAGACCGTGCCCTCGGTGAGCGTCGACAACGCGCCCGCCATGGCGCGGCTGACCCGGCACCTGCTCGTCGACCACGGCCTGCGGGACCTCGCCTTCGTCGGCAACCCCGACGGGTCGCCCGACGTCAGCGAGCGGTGGGCCGGCTTCCGGGACGCGTACCGGGAGCTGGACCTGGACCCGCCCGCCGAGCCGGTCCGGGTCGCGATGCAGCAGCCCGACGGCGTGCTCGCCGCCGAGCGGCTGCTCACCGGCGGCGCCGCCCCGCAGGCGGTGGTCTGCGCCAACGACGAGATCGCGCTCGGCGTCCTCGTCGGGGCCCTCGGCCGGGGCCTGCGCGTGCCGGAGGACCTCGTCATCACCGGCTTCGACGACGCGCCCATGGCCGCGCTCGTCGCGCCACCGCTCACCACCGTGCGACAGCCGATCCGGGACCTGGCCGCCGAGGCCGCCCGGTCGATCCTCACCGCCGTCGACGCCCCCGGCGCGGCGGCGCCCGACAGCATCGTCCTCCCCACCGAGTTCGTCGTGCGCCGCAGCTGCGGCTGCCCGGCGGAATCCCCCACTGGAGGTACCGGCAAGTGAAACGACCACGACTCGCCCGGATCGCCGCCGTAGCGGTGGCCGTCGCCCTGGCGGCCAGCGGCTGCACCGGCACCGAACAGGAGTCCGGCCCCGGCACCGAGGGCCGCATCGCCTACCTCGACTACGGCGACTTCGGCGGCGGCAGCAACCCGCAGGCCAACTACAACCCGTACCTCGACGCGAGCCGCCTCGGCGCCACCGAGTACGTCTTCGAGCAGCTCATCACGTACGACAACTACGGGTGCCAGGCGAAGCCCTGGCTCGCCACCGAGTGGAACTGGACCGACCCGCGGACGCTGGTGTGGAAGCTGCGGTCCGGGGTGAAGTGGAACGACGGCAAGCCGTTCTCCGCCGACGACGTCACCTTCACCTTCGACATGCTCAAGCAGCACAAGGCGCTCGACACCAAGGGCATCTGGCGCTACCTGAGCGCCGTGGAGGCGACCGACCCGCAGACCGTCACCATGCGGTTCACCCAGCCCGGCGCCGCGGCCTTCACGCTCTTCAGCGAGATCAAGATCGTGCCGAAGCACGTCTGGTCCACCGTGCCCGACCCGGTGACGTTCCCCAACGCCGAGAAGCCCGTCGGCACCGGCCCGTTCACCGTCAAGGCGTTCAACCCGCAGCAGCTGACGCTGGCCCGCAACCCCGACTACTGGCAGGCCGACAAGGTCATGGTGGACGAGCTGCGGTTCCACAAGGCCGACGGCGGGGGCCAGATCGACCAGCTCAAGCTCAGCCGCGGCGAGTACGACACGAACGCCATGTTCGTGCCGGACATCAAGAAGGCGTACGTCGACCGGGACCCGGAGCACAACAAGTACTGGTATCCCTCCGGCGGCTCGATCAGCGTCTACATGAACCTCACGAAGGCGCCGTTCAACGACACCGCCTTCCGCAAGGCCCTGCTGCCCGCGTTCAACCGGCAGGAGATCGTCGACAAGGCGCAGCTCGGCTACGTCAAGCCGGCCAGCCAGACCGGTCTCGTGGTGCCCGGGCAGGCCGACTGGCTGCCGAAGGACATCCCCAACCAGGGCGTCATCGCGTACGACCAGGCCAAGGCCGACGCCGACCTCACGGCCGCCGGCTACCCCCGCAACGGCGACGGCAAGCGGGTCGGCAAGGACGGCAAGCCGATCCAGTTCAGCTTCCGGGTGCCCGGCTCCTGGACCGACTGGGTGCAGGCGCAGCGGATCATCGTGGCGAACCTGACCGCGCTGGGCTTCACCGTCCGGGCCGAGACGCCCACCCCCGAGGCGTACGAGAACGACCGGGCGATCGGCAACTACGACATGCTGCTCGGCGTCCACGGCGGTAGCTGCAACATGTTCCGCAACTTCCAGGAGCCGCTGGCCAGCGACCAGTCCGCGCCGATCGGCAAGAAGGCGGTCAGCAACTTCGTCCGCTGGAACGACCCGCGCACCGACCAGCTCATCGACACCCTGCGCACGGCCACGGACGAGGCCGCGCAGAAGGCCGCCGTCGCCGACCTCACCAAGGTCATGATGGAGCAGGTGCCGATGATCCCGCTCTGGTACGGCGCGAAGTGGTTCCAGTACCGCACGACCAAGGCGGTCGGCTGGCCGAACGAGGAGAACCCGTACGCCGCGCCGAGCGACAACCTGCTGATCATCACCAACCTGAAGCCCGCCGGGGCCGGCGCCAAGTAGCCGACGGCCGGCCGGCGCGCCCGCGCGCGCCGGCCGGCACGCCCCGAGAAAGGGATGGCTCCCGTGGCCTACTTCGTCAGACGCTTCCTGTTCTTCCTCGGCACCCTGTGGGCCGCCGTCACGCTGAACTTCCTGATCCCGCGGCTGCAGCCCGGCGACCCGGCCGAGGCCATCGTGTCGCGGCTGGCCGGGCAGAGCGAGAGCATCGACCCGGCCCAGGTGCAGGCGATCCGCGTCATGCTCGGCACCCCGGACGGCAACCTCTTCGACCAGTACGTCCAGTACCTCGGGGCGGTGCTGCACGGCGACTTCGGCATCTCGTACACGTACTTCCCGTACAGCGTGACCCACATGATCGGGCAGGCGCTGCCGTGGACGGTGATCCTGGTCGGCGTCACGCAGATCATCTCGTTCGTCGTCGGCACCCTGCTCGGCACCTGGGCCGCGTACCGCCGCAACAGCCGCGTCGACTCGGTCATCACGCTGGGCTCGACGTTCCTCGGCACGCTGCCGTTCTTCTGGCTCGCCCTGCTGCTCGTCTACGTCTTCGCCATCACGCTGCGCTGGTTCCCTGAGCGCGGCGGCTACGGCGGCGGCAGCTCGCCCGGATGGAACTGGCTGTTCATCTCCGACGCCTTCCAGCACAGCGTGCTGCCGGCGGTGGCGCTGCTGATCACCGGGCCGATCGGCTGGATCATCGGCATGCGCAACAACATGGTGCAGAGCCTCGGCGAGGACCACACCCGCCTCGCGGTCGCCCGCGGACTGCCCCGGCGCCGCGTCGCCATCACCTACGGCGCGCGCATCGCGATCCTGCCCAACGTCACCGGCTTCGCCATCGCGCTCGGCGGCATCCTCGGCGGCACCGTCCTCGTCGAGACGGTCTTCAACTACCCCGGCATGGGCCGGCTGCTGCTGGAGTCGGTGTCCAGCCGGGACTACCCCCTGATGCAGGCCATCTTCCTGTTCACCACGATCGGCGTGCTCGTGGCGAACTTCCTGGCCGATCTGCTCTACGGGTTCCTCGACCCCCGGGTGCGAAAGGTGGAGTCGGTATGACCATCGGTCACGACGGGCGGGGTGAGGACGCGTGAGCACACCGGCCCCCGCCGTACCCGCGCCCGGCGCGGACACCGAGGGTGTGCAGGCCGCCGCCACCGCGGTGGCCCGCGGCACCCGGCTGCCCGGCTGGTTCGTCATCCTCTGGCGCAACCGCAAGTGCCGCATCGGCATCCTGATGCTCGCGGCGTTCGTCCTCGTCGCGGTGTTCGCGCCGCTGATCGCCCCGTACGACCCGCGCGACGACGCGTTCCCGACCTCGCTGGGCCCCACCGCCGACCACTGGCTGGGCACCACGGCGCAGGGCGAGGACGTCTTCTCCCAACTGGTCGTCGGCGCCCGCACCTCGCTGGTCGTCGGCCTCGCGGCCGGCGTCCTCTCCACCCTCATCGGCCTGGTCGTCGGCCTCACGGCGGGGTTCGTGGGCGGCTGGGTCGACGAGGTGCTGTCGTTCCTCATCAACCTCGGCCTCGTCGTGCCGGCGCTGCCGCTCATGGTGACGCTCGCCGCGTACGCCCCGGTCCGCGGGCTCTGGCTGATCATCATCGTCATCAGCGTGACCGGCTGGGCGTACGGCGCCCGGATCAAGCGCTCGCAGATCATCACCCTGCGCACCCGGGACTACATCACGGCCGCCCGGTTCGCCGGCGACCGCACGGCCCGGATCATCGCCCGCGAGATCGTGCCGAACATGACCTCGCTCATCGTGGTCGGGTTCATGGGCGCGGCGCTCGGCGCCATCGGCGGCGAGGCGGGCCTGGCGTTCCTCGGGCTCGGCGACCCGCTGACCGTCAGCTGGGGGACGATGCTCAACCAGGCGAGCCTCGGCGGCGCGATGCTCACCGGCCAGTGGGCCTGGCTCATCGCCCCCGGCCTGGCGCTCTCCCTGCTCATCACCTCCTTCACGCTCATCAACTTCGGCATCGACGCGCTGAGCAACCCCCACCTGCGGGAGGACTGACATGGCTCTGCTCGAGGTGGACCACCTCTCGGTCACCTACACCCCCCGCGACCAGCCGGCGAACCGGGCCGTGCACGACGTGTCGTTCCACATCTCCGAGGGCGAGTTCGTGGGACTGCTCGGCGAGTCCGGCTGCGGCAAGTCGACGCTCGGCAACGCGGTGCTGCGGCTGCTCTCACCGCCGGCGCGCATCACCGGCGGTCGGGTCACCTTCGACGGCGTCGACCTGACCACCGCCGACGAGGAGAAGCTGCGCGAGCTGCGCTGGGTGGACCTGTCCACCGTGTTCCAGAGCAGCATGAACTCGCTCAACCCGGTGATCCGGGTGCACGCCCAGTTCGCCGACACGTTCGCCGCGCACAAGGTGCCCGGCGACGTCACCGAACGCGCCACCGAACTGCTCGAACTGGTCGCCCTGGACCGGCGGGTGCTGCGGGCGTACCCGCACGAGCTGTCCGGCGGCATGAAACAGCGGGTGGCCCTCGCGCTCGCCCTCGCCCTGCGCCCCAAGCTCGTGCTGCTCGACGAACCCACCACGGGGCTGGACGTGGTGGTCCAGCGGGGCATCCTCACCCGCCTCGCCGAGCTGCGCCGCGAGCTGGGCTTCGCGGTGCTGTTCATCAGCCACGACCTGGGCACCGTGCTGGAGATGGCCGACCGCGTCATGGTCATGTACGGCGGCGAGATCGTCGAGGACCGCCGCGCCGCCGACATGCTCCGCGAGCCCCGGCACCCGTACAGCCGTGGTCTGCTCGGGTCGTACGCCGACCCGCGCCTGCCCGACGTCCGGGTCAGCTACATCCCCGGCCGGCCGCCGGACCTGTCCCGGCCGCACACCGGCTGCCTCTTCGCCGCCCGCTGCCCGCACGTGGAGGACGCCTGCCGGACGACGCACCCGGACCTGCTGCCCGACCGGCACGGGCTGGTCCGCTGCCTGGTCGCCCAGTCCGACCGGCTGCCGGTGGTGACGCTCGGCAGCGCCGACGCCGCCACCACCCTGGGCAGCCACTTCCCGGCCACGGGCACCCTCGACCGGCCGGCCGACGCGGCCGAGGCCGCCCCCGTGCTCACGGTCACGGGGGTGAGCAAGCGCTACACCACCCGGCGGGGGCTGCGGACCAGCAGCGTCGAGGCGGTCCGCGACGTGTCCTTCGCGTTGCGCCCCGGCGTCGTGACGGCCCTCGTCGGGCAGAGCGGCAGCGGCAAGTCCACCCTCGCCCGGATCGTCACGGCGGTGGAACGCCCGACCAGCGGCGAGGTCCGGTTCACCGGCGACGACGGCACCGACGTGCGGGTGGACCGGCTGCGGGGCGCGGCCCTGCGCGACTACCGCCGCCACGTGCAGATGGTGTTCCAGGACCCGTTCAGCGCGCTGAACCCGACCCGCACCGTCGCGTACGCGCTGTCCCGGCCGCTGGCCAACTTCGCCGGCCTGCGCGGGGCGGCCGCCCGCGAGCGCGCCGCGCAGCTGCTGGAGAGCGTCGGACTCGCCCCGGCCGGCCAGTTCCTCGACAAGCTGCCGCACCAGCTCTCCGGCGGTCAGCGGCAGCGGGTCGTGACCGCGCGGGCCCTCGCGCCCGACCCGCGGGTGCTCATCGCCGACGAACCGATCTCCATGCTGGACGTGTCGATCCGCGCCGAGATCCTCGAACTGCTCGGCGACCTGGTCCGCGACCGCCGGCTGGCGATGCTCTACATCACCCACGACCTGCTCAGCGCCCGGCTGCTGGCCGACGAGGTGCTGGTGCTCAACCAGGGCGTGCTGGTCGAGCGCGGCCCCACGCGGGAGGTGATCGGGGCGGCCCGCGACGAGTACACGAGGCTGCTGCTCGACTCGATCCCGAACCCGTTCGCGAAGGCGGCCGCCGGTTAGGTCACGCCGCCGACCGGGTGTCACGAAGGGGCCCCCGCGCCACCCGAGGCGTCCGCGGGGGCCCCTTCGCTCACGCGAGCCAGGCGGTGGCCGGCGCTCTCACGCGAGCCAGGTCTGTCGCGCGCGCTCTCACGCGAGCCACGCGGTGGCGCGCGCCGGCAGCTTCTCCTCCGTCGCCGGGGCGCTGGCCAGCAGCAGCCGCCGGCCGTACGGGCGCCAGTCCACCGGCGCGTCCCCGAAGTTGACCAGGCAGGTCGGGCCGTGCTGCCCCCGGCGGAAGGCCAGGCAGTCGGCGGGCGCGTCCCGCCAGGTCAGCTCCTCCGGCCGGCCCCGCCACCACGCGCCGCGCAGCGCCAGCGCGGCCCGGGTCACCGCCAGCGGGGAGGCCGGGTCGTCGCTCTGCCGGGCCACCGACCGCGCGCCCCAGCCGGCGGGTTGCGGCAGCCACGGGGTCGCGCCGTCCGGGCCGAAGCCGTACGGCGCCGGGCCGTCGGTCCACGGCAGCGGCACGCGGGCGCCGTCGCGGCCCCGGTCGGCGCCGCCGGAGCGCCGGAACACCGGGTCGCGGATCTCCTCGTCGGCGAGCGCCACCTCGGGCAGGCCGAGTTCGTCCCCCGCGTACAGGTAGACCGCGCCGGGCAACGCCAGCATCAGGAGCAGCACCGCCCGGGCGCCGTCGGGCCCCCACCGGTCGGCGGCGCGGCGCACGTCGTGGCTGCCGTGCACCCAGGTGGGCAGCCGCCCGTGCCGTCCCGTGGCGGCCAGCAGCGCGTCGACGCCCTCCCGCCACGGCTGTGCGCGCAGCGGCCAGTAGAGCGGGTCCATGGCGAACGCCTGCCCCAGCTCGTCGGGGCGCAGGTAGGGCGCGAGCACGTCCGGCCCGCCCCAGGTCTCCGCCACCCCGAGCCGGTCGCCCGGGTACGACGCCAGCACCCGCGCCCAGCGGCGGTAGATCTCGTGCACCTCGTCCCGGTCGCTGTACGGCGCCGGGTCGCCCGGCCGCCACCCGTCGGGCAGGTCCGGGTACGCGGGGTCCTTCGACAGCGAGCCGGCGGCGTCGAAGCGCACCCCGTCCACGCCCCGGTCCAGCCAGAACCGCAGCGTCGCGAGGGCGTCGGCGGCCACCTCCGGGTGCTCGTGCCGCAGGTCGGGCTGCTCGCGGTCGAACAGGTGCAGGTACCACTCGCCGTCGCCGAACGGCGTCCACGCCGGGCCGCCGAAGATGGACGGCCAGTTGGTCGGCGGGGTGGCGCCGTCGGGGCCGCGTCCGGGCCGGACGTGGAACCGGGCGCGCTCGGGCGCGCCGGGGCCGGCCGCGCGGGCGGCCACGAACCAGGGGTGCGCCGACGAGACGTGGTTGAGCACCAGGTCGACGACCACCCGCAGGCCCAGCCGGTGCGCGTCGGCGATCACGCCGTCGGCGTCGGCGAGGGTGCCCAGCCGGGGGTCGACGTCGCGGTGGTCGGTGACGTCGTAGCCGGCGTCGTGGTCGGGGCTGGGGTAGAACGGGGTGATCCACAGCGCGTCGACGCCGAGGGAGGCCAGGTAGGGCAGGCGCCCGCGCAGGCCGGGCAGGTCGCCCAGGCCGTCGCCGTCGCCGTCGGCGAACGAGCGGACGTACGCCTCGTAGGTGACGGCCTCGCGCCACCAGGGTGCGGTCATCGCGGGGTCAGCTCCAGCAGGGACAGCGACGGCATGGGCAGGGTCAGCGTCAGGGCCAGCCGGCCGTCGTCGGGTGTGACGGTCCGCGGGGACGCCGCGTCGGCGAGCGTGTCGGCGGCGCGCAGCGCGGCCCACTGCTCCCCGGTGGGCCAGCCGTCGACGCCGAGCCGGCGGGCCGTCGCGGCCAGGTTGGACGTCTCGTCGTCCAGCCGCCGGTGCCGCAGCGTGTACGCCCCGCCGGGCAGGCCGCCCAGCCGCAGCCGTACGTCCCGGCCGAGCCGGCGGCGCTGCGCGGGCCGGTCCAGCACCCCCTGGTCGAGCGTGCCGTTCCACACCACCACGGCCACCCGCCCCGTCTCCGGGTCGACCGACGGCCAGGCCCGCACGAGGGTGCCGGCGCCGTCCCCGGCCAGGCGGGCGGGCAGCCGGAGCGGGCCGAGCCGCTCCAGCATCCACAGTGCCCAGAACCGGGGCTTGGCCAGGTTGCCGACCGACAGCAGCCCGAACCCGCCGTGCAGCAGCGCGGGTGGACGGCCCAGCTCCTCGAAGTGGTCGCTCGCCACCCAGCAGGCCAGCGCGTCGACCCGGCCGGCCGCCTCCTGCATGCCGGTGGCCACGAACGCGGCCGAGAGCACCGAGTCGTTGACCGGGGCGAAGTGGGTGGGGGAGGGGCCCCACTCGGTCCAGAGCAGCGGGGTGCCGGCGCGCCCGTGCCGGGCCAACGCGGGGCGCAGGTCCAGCGGCGGGCTGCCGTACACGTGGGTGGAGAGGAAGTCCAGCGGCGCGCCCGAGGCGTCGACGTGGTCGAGGAACGGCTCGATCCACCTGGTGGCCGCGGTCGCCGGCCCGCCGACGGGCAGTTCGGGGCAGGCCGCGCGGACCGCGCGGGCGGTCACGTCGTACATCCGCAGGTACTCCTCGCGGGTGCCGGTCCAGAAGCACTCCAGGTCCGGCTCGTTCCACACCTCGACGGCCCAGCGCCGCAGCTCCGCGTCCCCGACCCGGGCCCGCAGGTGCCGGATCAGGTCACCGACCAGCGCCGCCCACCGGTCCCAGTCCTTCGGCGGGCTGGACACCCCGGCGGCGGTGACCTCACGGGACGGGTCGCGGGCCAGCGCCCGGGGCACGAACGACAGCTCCAGCACCGGCCGCAGGCCGGTGGGGGCGAGCGCGTCCAGCACGGCGTCGACGCCCGCGAAGTCGTGCACCGGTTGGCCGTCCACCTCCCGGTAGACCCCCAGGTCGTCGCCGAGGATGCCGTGTGCGCGCACCCGCCGTACGCCCAGCTCGCGGTGCACCCGCCCCAACGCGGCCGCCAGCCCGGCGCCCATCGGTTCGCCGCCGACGCGGTCGGTGCTGAGCAGCAGGCTGAGGTGTTCGGAGCCGACGGTGTCCCGCCACGGCCGGTGCACCAGCCCGGCCGGGCGGGACACGTCCACGTCGACCTCGACGCGCGCGTCACCGTCGGCCCGTGCGGCCACCGGCACGGACGCCGTCCCCAGCGGGCCGTCCCCGGGCCGGTCCGGGTCGTGCACCGGGCGCACGGCGTACCGCACGGTCCGTCCGGGCTCGACGGTGGTGTCGGCGTACGGCGGGCCGGGCACCGCGAGCAGGTCCCCGCCCCGGTGGTCGACCACCTGGAACGGGCCGTCGCCGTCGGCGCGGTGCACCAGGTAGCCGGCGGCGCCCGGCACGGGGTCCCAGTCGACGTCGACCTGGCCCCGCCCGGGGCGTACCCGGACACCCCCGGCCGTCCCGGCGGGGGCGTCCGCCGGGGCGCCGGAGGCCGTCGCGCGGGGTGCGGGCGTGGCGGTCACGGCCTCAGCTCCCGGCGACCTCGACGAGGACGGCGCCCGGCTGCGGCAGGTGCAGCTCCACCACGGCGGCCCCGCCCTCGGTGCCGGTCTCGACCTTCTCCGCCGTCAGCGAGTCGACGGCGCGCAGCGCGTCCCACTGTTCGCCCACCGGCCAGTCGCCGATGCCGAGCCGCTCGGCGAGGGTGGTGATGTCGCCGTGCTCGCGGTCGAGGCGGGTCACGGTGACGGTCCGGCCGGCCGGGCCGTCCACGGCGAGGCGGATCCGCCGGGCGAGCGCCGGGTCACCGTCCCGCTTGGACTGGTCGAGGGTGTGCGCCCAGACCAGGACGGCCAGGGTGCCGTCGGCGCGCCGGCTCGCCCAGGTCTGGACGAGGCCGCCGGCGCCGTCGCCGGACGCGCGCACGGGCAGCTCGGTCTCGCCGAGCTGGCTGAGCATCCGCAGCGCGTGGTAGCGCGGCTTGGCGATCCCGCCGACGGTGATCAGGCCGAAGCCGCCGTGCAGCAGCCGCGGCGGGCGGCCCAGCTCCTCGAAGTGGTCGCTCGCCACCCAGTACGACAGGGCGTCGACCCGCCCGGCGGCCGAGCGCATGCCGCTCAGCAGGAAGGTCGCGGCGGACGTGCCGTCGTTGACGGGGTGGAAGTGGGTCGGGGTGACGCCCCACTCGGTCCAGAGGATCCGCGCGTCCGGGAAGCCGAGCCGGGCGAGGGTGGGACGCAGGTCCAGCGGCGGACTGCCGTACGTGTGGGTGGAGACGAAGTCCACCGGCGCGCCGGAGCGGCGGGCGTGGGACAGCAGCGCGTCGACCCAGCCGGCGGCGGCCGACGACGGCCCGCCGACCGGGATCCGGGGATCGACGTCCTTCACGGCGCGGGCGGTGACGTCGTAGAGCCGCATCCACTCGTCGCGGGTGCCCGACCAGAACACCTCGAGGTTGGCCTCGTTCCACACCTCGAAGTCCCAGGTCAGGACCTCCTCGCCGTACCGCTCCAGCAGGTGGGCGACGAGGGCGCGGACGAGGGCCGCCCAGCGGTCCCAGTCCTTGGGCGGCGAGATGACGCCCCGGTACTCGAAGACCGTCCGCTGCGGGTCGCTGGCCAGGTCGCGGGGCATGAAACCGATCTCGACGACCGGCCGTAGCCCGGTCGAGAGCAGCAGGTCGTAGACCCGGTCGACGCCGGTGAAGTCGAGGACGGGCTCGCCGTCCACCTCCCGGTAGACGCCCAGGTCGTCGTGGAGGATCGAGTGGGCCCGGACGGTGTCGACGCCGATCTCGTCGCGGACCCGGCGCAGCGCCGCGAGCAGTTCCACGCCGATCTCCCGGCCACCGGACGTGTCGGTGCAGAGCAGTTGGGACAGGCGCTCGCTGCCGATCATCGGCTGCCACGGACGGGCCAGGGGCGCGCCGGCGGCGGCCGCGTCGACGGTCAGGTCGACGGTGGGGACGGTGGCGGCGGCGGGCAGCGAGGCGCAGGTGACGGTGGCGCCGAGCGGCCCGGTCACGGTGACCTCGGGGACGGCCGCCACGGCGTACGCGTAGGGCTGCCCCGGCTCGCCGGTGGTGTCGACGTACCACGTGTCCGGCACGGCGAGGACGTCACCGCCGAGGTGGTCCACGGGGACCAGCTCGCCGTCGACGGCGCCGTCGCGCACCGGCGCGCGGTGCACGAGGTAGCCGACGGCACCGGGCACCGGCGCCCAGGAGAGGTGGACGTGGCCGACCCCGGGGACCGCGGTCAGCCCGTCCGGCGGCGCGAGGACGGGCGTGCCGTCCGTCGTGCCGTCCTCGTCGCTGCGCAGCGCGATCCGCGCCTCCCAGTCGGTCCGGGCGTCGGCCGGGTGGTGGTCGCTGGTGCTCGTCACCGGGGGCACCTCCTGGTGTGTCGGGTCATCCGGTCCGAGCACTGTAACCGGTTTCTGTCGCGGTCGCGCCCCCCGGTCCGCGACTTTTTCGACCGCCCTGATCGGCTCCGGTCACCCCGTACGCCGACGCCGGCCGCCGCCCCGGCAGCGATGATCCCTTCCGGACCGGCGCCCGTCGGGCGGCCGCACGTCAGTCCGGCAGGCGGGGCATCTCCGGCCCGGTGTCGCGGCCGAGCAGCACCGCCCGGGTGAGCGCGCTCGTGCCGAACCGGTCCCGCACGGCGTCCACGGCGGCGTCGAGGCGGGCGCCGGGATCGGGGGTGAACGGCAGCGTCAGCTGCACGTGGCTGTCGTCCAGGTTGGTCACGGCGACGCCGACGAGCGTGACGCCGCGCCGCCCGATCTCGGGCAGCGCGGCACGCAGCAGCGCCCGGGCGGTGTCGCGGACGAGCCGCGTGTCGTCGGTGGCCTTGCCGAGCGTGTGCGAGCGGGTCGCCCGGGTGTAGTCGGCGAAGCGCAGCCGCAGCACCACCGTCCGGCCGCTGCGTCCGGCCGCGCGCATCCGCCGCGTCACCCGGTCCACGAGGCCCGCGAGGATCGCGTCGAGGTCGGCCGGCGCGTGCGGCCCGCGGCCGAGCGCGTGCTGCGCCCCCATCGATCCCCGCCGGCGGCCCACCTGCACCGGGCGGGGATCGCGGTTGTGCGCGAGCGCGTGCAGGTGGCGGCCCGCGCCCGCGCCGAGCAGCGACACCAGGGCCGCCTCGCCGAGGCGGGCCACCTCGCCGACGGTGCGGATGCGCCGCTCCCGCAGCTTCGCCGCGGTGACCGGCCCGACGCCCCACAGCCGCTCCACCGGCAACGGGTGCAGGAACGCCAGTTCCGCCTCCGGCGGGACGACCAGCAGACCGTCCGGTTTCGCCACGCCGCTGGCGACCTTCGCGAGGAACTTCGTCCGCGCCACCCCCACGGTGATGGGCAGGCCGACCCGCTCGCGCACGGTGCGGCGCAGTCGCGCCGCGATGTCCTCCGGTGGCCCGGCAAGCCGGCGCAGGCCACCCACGTCGAGGAACGCCTCGTCGACCGAGAGCCCCTCGACCAGTGGCGTGGTCTCCCGGAAGATGTCGAACACGGCGCGGCTGGCCGCCGTGTACGCCGACATCCGCGGCGGCACCACGACCGCGTCCGGGCAGAGCCGGCGCGCCTGGCGCCCACCCATCGCGCTGCGTACGCCCCGGGCCTTCGCCTCGTAGCTGGCGGCGAGCACGACACCGCCACCGACGATCACGGGTCGGCCGCGCAGCCGAGGGTCGTCCCGTTGCTCGACCGAGGCGTAGAACGCGTCCAGGTCGGCGTGCAGGATGGTGGCCCCGGTCGACACGAACACATGTTCGCACGGCCGCCGCGATCGTGGCACTGACCTGCCGGAACGTCCGGCGGAGCGCGACCGGTCAGGCGACCCGCGGCGTGGGCGCGACGCGTGGCGCGGGCTCCCTGCGCGGCGCGGACTCCACGCGCGGCGCGGGCACGACGGGCGGCGCGTCGCGGTGCGCCGGCCCGCCGGCCGGGTCGCCGCCCGCCGCGACGGCGGGGCGTCGCACGACGCCGACCCGGGGGTCGGTGCGGTCGGGTGGGGTGGCGTCCGGCGGCGTGGCGGTCGGGTCGGCGGCCGTGACCGCGGCGAGCAGCGCCAGCAGTCGCGGCACGTCGCCCCGCGCCATCCGGAACGAGCCCCGGCAGACCGCGCCGCTCCACAGGGACAGGACCAGGGCCTCCCGGTCCGCGTGGTAGCTGACCCGCATCGTCCGGTCCCCGCCCCGGGTGTCGGCGAACAGGTCACCGAAGCCGGGGATCGGCAGCACCTCGCCCATGGCAACCAGAATGCAACACTCCGGTCACGATCGGCTAGGTCACAGTTGCCGGAACGGCTCCGCGTACGCGAACTCGCCCCGGATCGCCGGCGACCACGCGCTGAGCGGGCGGGCCATGAAGTAGCGCGGTCCCCACTCGGGGACGGGCGGGGTGACACCGTGGTCGACGGCGGGGCGGAAGCCGAACCGCGGGTAGTACTCGGGGTGGCCGAGCAGCACCACGAGCGCCTCGTCGCGGGCGTCGGCCGCGCCGAGCACCGCGTGCATGAGCGCCGAGCCCACCCCGCGGCGCTGCCACTGCGGCAGCACGCCGAGCGGGCCGAGCCCCAGCGCGACCGGCTCGCCCGCCACCCACCCCCGCGTGCACACCACGTGCCCCACCACCTGGCCGGCGGGGTCCGTGGCCACCAGCGACAGGGCGGGCAGCCAGGCCGGGTCGGCGCGCAGCGCGTCGACGAGGGTGGCCTCGACCGGTACGGCGGCGTCCGGCCGGGCGAAGGCGGCGGTGTGCACCGCGCGGACGGCGTCGACGTCGGCGGGGGTCTCGCGTCTGATCAGCACCGGCCCACGATAGGGGCGTCCCCGGATCCGGCGCCGACGATTTTTCCTCCGGCGTCCGGCTCAGGTCCGGGCGGTCGGCGAGGGTGGGGCGCTGCCGCCCTGCGGCGCCTCGCCGGTCATCAGGCGGACGATCTCGGCGCGGTCCGCGGCCGACGGCAGTCCCCATCCCGGACGGTAGCCGTACACCTCGTGCAGCGGGGTGGAGCCGGTACGGCCGTCGAGGATCTCCACGGCGTCGGTGTCGATGAGGCCGGGGTGCTCGACGCCGCACGCCTCGGCCACCTTCACGAGGTCGCGGCGCAGCGTCCGGACGTAGTTGGCCGCCCGTACCGACTTCCGCGCCGGGTCGAGGCCGCGGGCCAGCCACGCGTTCTGGGTGGCCACACCGGTGGGGCAGGTGTCGGTGTGGCACTTCTGCGCCTGGATGCACCCGACGGCGAGCATGGCCTCCCGGCCGACGTTCACCATGTCGCAGCCGAGCGCGAACGCGACCACGGCGTTGTCGGGCAGGCCGAGCTTGCCGGCGCCCACGAAGACCACCCGCTCGTGCAGACCCCGCTCGGCGAAGATCCGGTAGACCCGGGTGAAGCCCTGCTGGAAGGGGAGCGAGACCGAGTCGGTGAAGATCAGCGGGGCGGCGCCCGTGCCACCCTCGCCGCCGTCGACGGTCACGAAGTCCACGCCTCGCCCGGTGTCCCGCATGAGGTCGGCGAGTTCCTGCCAGAAGGTGAGGTCGCCGACCGCGGACTTGATGCCGACCGGCAGCCCGGTCTCGGCGGCGAGCAGTTCCACCCAGTCCAGCAGGCTGTCGCAGTCGGAGAACTCCGCGTGCCGCGACGGGCTGACGCAGTCCCGCCCCGCCGGGATGCCCCGGGTGGCGGCGATCTCCGCCGAGACCTTCGCGCCGGGCAGCAGGCCACCGAGGCTCGGCTTGGCGCCCTGGCTCAGCTTGATCTCCAGCGCCCGCACGGGCGCCGAGGCCACCAGCTCCTTGAGGCGGGCCAGGCTGAACCGGCCCCGCCCGTCCCGGCAGCCGAAGTACGCGGTGCCGATCTGGAACACCAGCTCACCGCCGTTGCGGTGGTACGGCGACAGTCCACCTTCCCCCGTGTTCTGGAGGCACCCGGCCAGCGCGGCGCCGCGGTTCAACGCCTCGACGGCGTTGCCGGACAGCGACCCGAAGCTCATGCCGGAGATGTTCACGACCGACTCGGGCCGGAAGGCGTGCGTCCGGCCGCGGGCGGCGCCCAGCACCTTGGCGCAGGGCAGCCGCACGTCGTGCCCGGCCTCGGGGGCCGACGGCGGGACGGCACGCCCGAAGGTGCGGTGCTTGATGATCGGGTACCCGGGGGTGTACTCGATGTCGTTGTCCGTGCCGAAGCCGAAGTAGTTGTTCTGCTGCTTCGCCGACGCGTACACCCAGCGGCGCTGGTCCCGGGTGAACGGGCGCTCCTCGTTGTTGCCGGCCACGATGTACTGGCGCAGCTCGGGCCCGATGGCCTCCAGCAGGTACCGCGCGCGGCCCACGACCGGGAAGGTGCGCAACAGCGCGTGGTCGCGCTGGACCAGGTCCCGCGCGGCGAGGGCCGCGACGGCGGCGGCCGCCGCGGGCAGGACTCGACGTGCCCATCTCATGCCCGGACTCTTTCCGGGATCACCGGCGGGCAAACGGCGTGGCGGCGGATCAGCCCTGGGGCGGGGTGATGTCGACCATCCACGGGATGCCGAAGCGGTCGGTGCACATGCCGAACTCGTCGCCCCACATCTGCTTCTCCAGCGGCATGGTCACGACACCGCCCTCGCTGAGCCGCTCCCAGTAGCGGCGCAGCTCGTCGGCGTCGTCCCCGCTGACGCTGACGCTGATGGTGGTGCCGGGCGTGTGCTCCATGCCGGGCGGCAGGTCGGACGCCATCAGCGTGAAGCCCCGGTCGGTCTCCAGCATGGCGTGCATGATCTGGTCGGCCGTGCCCGGCTCCGCGGCGCCGAACTCGCCGAACGTGCTCATCCGCAGCGAACCGCCGAAGACCTGCTGGTAGAACTCCATCGCCTCCCGGGCGTTGCCGGGGAAGTTCAGGTACGGGTTGAGTCGCGAAGCCACAGCACCCTCCTTGGTCGTGACCTGCGTCATCGTGGCAGACGAGGTGGCGGTGGACAACGAGGCGCGAGGGCGTTTCCCCTGTTCGGGGCGGCGGGGGGGTGTCCCTATGGGTTTCGTCAAGCAGCGACGGGGGCCGTCGGGCGTGGTTGGTAGGGGGTCTTGTGGCGGAGCATGGCGAATAGGACGTCGCAGCGGCGTCGGGCAAGGCAGATGAGGGC
>NZ_RAQQ01000009.1 GCF_003610785.1 Micromonospora globbae | reverse complement strand
GCAACAAGCAACTCAAACGCGCCTTCTTCCTCGCCGCGTTCGCCGCCCTCACCGACCCCATCAACCGCGCCTACTACGACCGCAAAAGAGCCGAAGGCAAACGCCACAACGCCGCCCTCATCTGCCTCGCCCGACGCCGCTGCGACGTCCTATTCGCCATGCTCCGCCACAAGACCCCCTACCAACCACGCCCGACGGCCCCCGTCGCTGCTTGACGAAACCCATAGGGACACCCCCCCGGGCCCACACCCAGCCCGGTGATCATGAGGTTGGCGGCCTTCTCGATCTCCACAGGCCCCGCCAACCTCATGATCGACGCGGTGGTGGGGGGCGGGTGAGCTGGCGCGACGCGCACGGCGGATACCGATTCGGCGGTCGTGGAGGTCGTTTGCTAGTCTTTCCCAGTCGCTGAGCCCCCGTAGCTCAGGGGATAGAGCACCGCCCTCCGGAGGCGGGAGCGCAGGTTCGAATCCTGCCGGGGGCACCAGAGAGACGTCGAAGCCCGGGCCGCGCGCCCGGGCTTCTCCGTTTCGCGGCCACCGCGCCCGGGCTTCTCCGTTCGGTCGCCCGGACCCGGCCGATGATCACGCTTACCGGGCCGTTCCCGGGTCAGCGCACCCCTGTCGTACGGAACCGGCGCTGGTAGACCGAGGGCGGTACGCCGTACGCCGCGACGAACGCCCGCCGCAACGTCTCGTCGCTGCCGAACCCGCTGCGCCGGGCGGCCTCCGTGACCGTGCCGCCCTGTTCGAGGAACGCCCGCGCGGCCTCGATCCGGGCCAGCTCCAGGTAGCGACCGGGTGTGATGCCGAGTTCCTGCTGGAAGAGCCGGCGCAGGTGCCGCGGGGTGACGGTGGCGTCCCGCGCCATCGCCTCGACCGGGTAGGGGCGGGCCGGGTCGGCGGTGACCCGGTCGACGACCCGGCGCAGCCGCTGGTCGCCGCTGGGCGGCAGGTCCTGCCGTACGGAGAACTGGGACTGCCCGCCGGGGCGCTGCATGAACACCACGAGTTCCCGGGCCACCTCGCGGGCCAGCCCGGCTCCGTGGTCCGCCTCGACGAGGGCGAGCGCGAGGTCGATGCCCGCGGTGACGCCGGCGCTGGTGGAGAAGCGGCCGCTGTGCACGTAGATCGCGTCGGGCCGTACGTCGATCTCCGGGAACTCGGCGCGCAGCCGCGCCGCGTGCCGCCAGTGGGTGGTGGCCGGGTGCCCGGCCAGCCAGCCCGTGCGCGCCAGTACGAACGCCCCGGTGCAGACCGCGGCGAGGCGGGTGTCGGGCCGGACGAGCCTGCCCAGGCGGGCCCGGACGTCGGCCGCGTCGGGCAGCGCGGACAGGTCGTCCGCGCCGGTGAGCACGAGCGTGTCCGGCGCGTCCGCCTCGTCGAGGGTGCGGTCGGCGGCCAGCCGTACGCCGGACGACGTCCGCACCTGCGCCGACCGCCAGCCGATCAGCTCGACGGTGTAGCCGGCGCCGCGCCGGGCGGCGGCGTCGAACACGTCGACAGGGCCCGACACGTCGAGCAACTGCACCCCGTCGAAGACCACCACGCCGATCCGGTGCGGTCTCGCCCCGGCCATCCGCGGTTCCTCCTCCCCGCCCGACGCGTCCCGCCCGGCGCGACGACCCATGTCCGTTTCCGAGGGATAGGCGTCCCCAGGGACATGGTTCGTCGAGTCTAGCCGGGGAAGCATCGGGGGCCGGGCCGACCACCGGCCGCCGAGAGAAGAAGGAGCTCGCCATGCCCGAGACCGTCGCGGGGATCACCATCCCCGACACACCGCTCGTCGCCGCCACGACGGACCTGGTCCGCGGCGCCACCGACGACCTGCTGTTCCACCACTCCCGCCGGGTGTTCCTCTTCGGCGCGTTGCAGGGCGAGCGACGGGGCCTCGCGCCCGACCCGGAGCTGCTCTACGTCGGGGCGATGTTCCACGACCTCGGTCTGACGGGCGCGTACGCCAGCAGCGACCTGCGCTTCGAGGTCGACGGGGCGAAGGCGGCGGAGCGGTTCCTGCTCGACCACGGCCGCTCGGCGGCGGAGGCGCGCCGGGTCTGGCTCGCCATCGCGCTGCACACCACGCCCGGCGTGCCGGAACACCTGGATCCGGAGATCGCCCTGGTCACGGCCGGCGTGGAGACCGACGTGCTCGGCATCGGCCTGCGCGACCTCGATCCGGCGCGGGTCGCCGAGGTGACCGCCGCCCACCCCCGCCCCGACTTCAAGCGTCGGATCCTGGCCGCGTTCCACCAGGGCGTGGCGCACCGCCCCGAGACCACGTTCGGCACCGTGAACGACGACGTGCTCGCGTACTTCGACCCGTCGTTCGTCCGCGAGGACTTCGTGCAGATCATCCTCGGCAACGACTGGCCGGAGTGAGGGGCCCGGGGCGTCGCTCGACCTGGACGCCGACCCGGTGGCCGTCCACGCGTCAGCCGGCCTGGCGGCGGGCCCTTGCCCGCCGCTTGCCCTCGTGCATGGCCTGCACCCGGGCGATCGGGATGGTCCGCCCCTCTTCGACCAGGTCGGGTGGGAGCGGCTGCGGCGGCGTCAGGTCGAGCCACGGATCGCGCTCCGCGACGAGCGCCGGGACGGTCCGCACGGTGAAGTCGGCGGGGGTCACGTCCGGGAGGTCCGCCCAGTCGACCGGGAACGACACCGGCAGTCCGGGCCGCAGCCGCGGGCTGTAGGCGGCGACCACGGTGGCCCCGCCGGCCCGGGTGGAGTCGACGAAGACCCGCCCGCCCCGGTCCTCGCGGATGAAGGCGGTGGTGGCCAGCGCCGGGTCCAGCCGCTCGGCGCGGGCGGCGAGGGCCCGGGTGGCGGCGGCCATCTGCTCCGCGTCGGCGTCGGGCGTCACCGGCACGAAGACGTGCACGCCCTTGGCCCCGCTGGTCTTCGCCACCCCGGCCAGGCCCGAGTCGCCGAGCGCCTGCCGCACCAGCAGCGCGGCGGCGACGGCCGCCGGGAACGAGTCACCCTCGGGCGGGTCGAGGTCGAGCACGAGGTGCGTCGGCCGGTCGAGGTGGTCGGCCCGGGCCAGGGTCGGGTGGTACTCGACGGCCCGCTGGTTGGCGAACCACAGCAGCGTGCGCCGGTCGTCGCAGAGGGCGTACGACACCTCCCGCTGCGACGCCTCGGCCCAGACCGGCACCCGGCGTACCCACTCCGGCGTGTACTTCGGCAGGTTCTTCTGCATGAACGGCGCCTGCCCGCGCAGCGACCGGATCACCGACAGCGGCCGGTCCCGCAGCTGCGGGAGGATGCGGTCACTGACGCGATCCAGGTAGTCGACCAGGTCGCGCTTGCTGGCTCCCTCGACGAGCGGCTGGTCCAGATTAATCAGCGACACCCCGTCCCGGGTCTCCTCCACGCCGCTCATCACCCCACCTTCCCGGCCCGCGGGTCGGTGGTCAACCGGACCGGGCGGGACGCGCCGGCACGAACGGGTCGCCGCCGGCCCGGACGGCGGCCAGCAGGTCGGCCGTACGCGCCCGGACGGCGGCGTGCAGGTGGTGGCCGTAGCTGATCCGGGCGATTCCGAGGGCGGCCAGTTCGGCGGCGCCGGGGCCACCGGGGCGGGCCAGGAGGTTCACCCGCCCGTCCACCGCCGCCACGAGGGCGCGGACCGCCTCGGGTTCGGTGAGCCCGATCGGGTAGACGCAGTCCGCGCCCGCCGCGCGGTAGCGGCGGGCGCGGTCGAGCGCGTCGGCCAGCCGGGCGTCCGGGTCGCCGCCGGGGCGCAGGAACACGTCCAACCGGGCGTTGAGCACCACGTGCACGCCGGCCTCGCGGGCCGCCGACCGGACACCGGCGAGCAGGTCGGCCTGCGCCCCGACGGGCACGAGCCGGCCGGTGGCCGGGTCGGAGTCCTCCAGGTTGAGCCCCACGGCACCGGCGGCGAGCAGCCGCTCGACCAGTTCGGCCGGGCGCAGCCCGTACCCCCGTTCGAGGTCGGCGGTGACCGGGACGGTGACCGTCCGGGCGATCCGGGCCACGGCGGCGAACATCTCCCCGGGCGGCGTGGCCTCGCCGTCGGCGTGACCGAGGGCGGCCGCGACCGCCGCACTGCTGGTCGCGACGGCCGGGAAACCGGCCTCGACGACCGCCCGGGCGGAGGCGGCGTCCCAGGCGTTGGGCAGGATCAGCGGGTCGCCCGGGCGGTGCAGCGCGCGGAGCGCCTCCGCCCGGTCGGCGAGGGTGGCGGACATGCCCACGATTCTCCGGCGCGCGAGGGCCCGTTCCGACGGCCAATTCCCCTCGAATGGAACGGGCCATTCCGCGCCGTCCCCGGGCCCCAGCCGGCCCGCACGTCCTACCCCGACACCCCGGCCCGGGCCGGCTCGGCGACCCCACGACCGCGGGCCGGGGTGCGGCGCAGGGTCGTGGCGGCGACCAGCAGCGCCGCGACGACCAGCCCGGCGGCCACCGCGAAGGCGGTCCGGTAGCCGGCGGCCAGCGCGGCCGTCTCGTCCCACCCGCGCGCCCGCAGTCCGGCCGTGCGGCCGGCGGCCAGCGTGGCGAGCGCCGCCAAACCGAACGCCCCGCCGATCTGCTGGGTGGTGTTGGCCAGCCCGGAGGCGAGACCCGTCTCCGCGTCGCCGGCGCCGGCCATGGCCGCCGTGGTGACTGCGGGCAGGACCAGGCCACCGGCCGCACCGAAGACCAGCATCGCCGGGAGCACGTCTGTCAGGTACGCGCCGTCGGCCGGCAGGCGGGCGAGCAGCAGGAACCCGACCACCGCGAGGGCGAGCCCGGTGACCAGCACCCGCCGCGCGCCGTGGCGGGCGACGAGCCGGCCGGCGAGGCCGAGCGACACGGCCGCGATCACCAACGGCGTGGGCAGGAACGCCCACCCGGTGGCCGCCGCGTCGAGCCCGAGCACCAGTTGGAGGTCCAGCGCGAGCAGGAACTGGAAGGCGAAGAACGCGGCGACCGCGAGGAACTGGACGGTGTTGGCGGCGACCAGGTCGGGCGTACGCAGCACCCGGGGCGGCAGCAGCGGTACGGCGGCGACCCGCTGGCGCAGCGCGAACGCCACGAGCAGGGCGGCCCCCGCGGCGCCGGCCCCGATCGTGCGCGCCGAGGTCCAGCCGTGCTCGCCGGTGCCGACGACCGCCAGCACCGCCGCCATCAGGCCCGCGGTGGCGAGCACGGCACCGGGCACGTCCAGGCCGGCCCGCAGGCCGAGCCCACGGTCGGCGGGGATCCGGCGTAGCGCGGCGAGGACGATCAGCAGCCCGACCGGCACGTTGATCAGGAAGATCGACCGCCAGCCGGCGAGGTCCGTGAGCAGGCCGCCGGCCACCGTGCCGAGGGAGGCGCCGGCGGCGCCCGTGAAGCTGAAGACGGCGATGGCCCGGGCCCGCTCGGCCGGCTCCGGGTAGAGCCGGACGATCATGCCGAGGCTGACCGCCATCGTGAACGCCCCGCCGGCTCCCTGGAGGAAGCGCGCGGCGACCAGCGTCGCCGGCCCGGCGGCGGCCACGCAGAGCAAAGAGGCCAGGGTGAAGAGGGCGACGCCGGCGAGGAAGACCGCCCGCCGGCCGAGCAGGTCGCCGAGGCGGCCGGCGAGCAGCAGCAGCCCGCCGAAGGCCACCAGGTACGCGTTGACCACCCAGGCCAGCCCGGTGGCGGTGAAGCCGAGGTCGCGCTGGATCGCCGGCAGCGCCACGGTCACGATGCTGCCGTCCAGAATGATCATCAGACTGCCGGCGCAGAGCACGAGCAGGGCGGGCCAGCGGTCGGTGCGGGTTGTCATCGCTCCCCCTAGGTGCATGGTTTGTTACCGAAGACATGCTCTGTGACCATGGGGCGAGGCGGAAGGAGGCACTGTCGTGTCACAGGGGAACAGCGATGTGTCCGTGCAGGTCGGCGGCCTTGTGGAGTGCGCCGGTGTCGCCTCCGACACGCCCTTCACACCCGGTCAGGCCCGGGCCTGCACGGTGCGCGAGGTGCTCGACCGGGTGGGCGGCAAGTGGAGCATCGGCATCCTCGTGGCCGCCTCGCAGGGCCCGGTCCGCTTCACCGAACTGGAGCGGCAGATCGAGGGCATCAGCCGCCGGATGCTCACCCTGACGCTGCGCAACCTGGAGCGCGACGGCCTGCTGCACCGCCGGGTCTACCCCACCGTGCCGCCCAAGGTCGAGTACACCGCCACCCCGATCGCGCTGGAGCTCTACGAGTCCCTCGTCGCGCTGACCAGCTGGGCGGAGCGGCACCGGAGCACGATCGCCGCGGCCCGCGCCGCGTACGACCGGGAGCACGACCGGGCCTGACCTGCCACCGTCCCGACGCCGGGACGGCGCCCGCCGCACCACACCTCCGGCCGGTGTGGGGAAGACCACGCCATTGCTCTGACCGATCGGTCAGGATCTGACCGATCGGTCAGGCATGCTGGTTGGCGGAGGTGACCAGCGTGCGACGGGCGGAACCGACGACCCGCGACGAGATCCTGGCCGCGGCGACACGACGCTTCGCGGCCACGGGCTACCGCGGTACGTCGTTGCAGGACATCGCCACCGAGGTCGGCTGTTCGAAGGCCACGGTGCTGTACCACTTCGCGAGCAAGGAGGCCCTGCTCGCCGAGCTGATGGCGCCCGCCATCACGATGCTCCGGGCGCTCGACGACACCCTGGCCGGGCTCACCGGCCGGGCGGCGCAGGAGACCGCGGCCGAGGGGTTCGTCGACCTCGCGGTGCGGTTCCGGCGGGAGATCGCCCTGCTCCGGGGCGAGTTCCCCGAGCTGCTGCAACAGCCCGCGTTCGCCCACATCCAGCAGATCTCCGAACGGCTGCTGGCCGCCATGGCCGGCGGCAGCGACCGGCCCGCCGCCCGGATCGCGCCCATGGTGCTGCTGGCCGGCATCTCCGAGGCGTGCGCCGAGTTCATCGACGTACCCGACGACGAGCTGCGCCCCGCGCTGCTCGCCCTCGCCCGGCGGACCCTCGAACTCGTCCCTGACCAATCCTCGACCTCGGACAAGGAACCCTGATGGCGACCCTGCTCTACCGGCTCGGCCGGGGCTCGTTGCGCCGCCGGCGACTCGTCGTCGCGGTCTGGCTCGTCGTACTCGTGGGTCTCGGCCTGGCCGCCGCGTTCCTGCGCGGCCCGACGGCCAGCAACTTCACGATGCCCGGCACCGAGTCACAGCGTGCTCTCGACCTGCTCTCCGAACAGTTCCCGGCGGCCAGCGGCGCCACCGGCACCATCGCCGTGAAGGCCCCCGCGGACGGCCAACTGGCCACCCCGGAGGGCCAGGCCGTGGTGAAGGAGATCGTCCAGGAGGCCGCCACGGTGCCCGGCGTCGTGGGCGCCGTCGACCCGTTCACCGTGGGGGCGGTCTCCCAGGACGGCCAGTACGCGCTGGTCCAGGTGCAGTTCGCCGACACCGCCGACGAGCTGGACGACGCGCAGCGCGAGGCGTACGAGCGAGTCGGGGCGTCGGCCGAGGCGCGGGGCTGGCAGGTGGCACCCGGCGGCGAGGCGCTCAACAGCGTGCCGGAGGTCGGTTCCACCGAGGCCATCGGCGTGGTGGTGGCGGCGGTCGTCCTCGTGATCACGTTCGGCTCGCTCGTGGCCGCCGGGATGACCATGCTGAACGCCCTCATCGGCGTTGCCGTCGGCATGGCCGGCCTGTACTCGCTCAGCAGCGTCGTCGAGCTGACCAGCGTCACCCCGATCCTCGCGCTGATGCTCGGCCTCGCGGTCGGCATCGACTACTCCCTCTTCATCACCTCACGGCACCGGCAGTACCTGCTCGAAGGGCTGAGCCCGGACGAGGCCGTCGGCCGGGCGGTCGGCACGGCCGGCTCCGCCGTGGTCTTCGCCGGCGCGACCGTGGTGATCGCGCTGGCCGGGCTCGCCGTGGTCGACATCCCGTTCCTGACCTCGATGGGTCTCGCCGCCGCCGGCACGGTGACCCTGGCCGTGCTGGTCGCGATCACCCTCCAGCCCGCGCTGCTCGGCTTCGCCGGCCGGAAGGTGCTCCCCCGCCGCCTGCGCGGCGCCGTCCCGGCCGCGGCGGAGGGCGAGGACGCCGCCGGCCCGGCCGAGGACCGGTCCGGCTTCGGCTTCCGCTGGGCGCGGCTGGTCATCCGGCTCCGGGTGCCGGTCATCCTCGTCGGGCTGCTCGGCCTGGGGCTGCTCGCGGTCCCCGCGTCGGACATGCGGCTCGCCCTCCCCGACGCGGGCACCGCGCCCGTCGGCTCGCCGGCCCGGGTGTCGAACGACCTGATCACCGAGGGCTTCGGCCCGGGCTTCACCGGCCGGCTCGCCGTGGTGGTGGCCGGTGACACGCCGCAGGCCACCTCGGCGGCCGTACCCCAGGTGACCGCCCTCGTCCAGCGCACGGGGAACGTGCTCGCGGTGGCCCCGCCGCAGCTCAGCCCGGACGGTCGGACGGCGCTGCTCGGCGTGGTGCCGAAGACCGGGCCGACCGACGAGGCCACGGAGACGCTGGTGCACGACGTCCGCGACGCGGTCGGCGGGATCAGGGACGCGGACGTGCTGCTGACCGGCGCCACCGCGATCGGCATCGACGTGTCGGAGAAGCTCGCCGACGCGCTCCCGATCTACCTGTTCCTGGTGGTGGGCCTCTCGGTGCTGCTGTTGATGCTGGTGTTCCGCTCGCTGTTGGTGCCCGTCAAGGCGGCGCTGGGCTTCCTGCTCACCGTCGCGGCGACCTTCGGCATCACGGTCGCGGTGTTCCAGCAGGGCCACCTCGCCGACCTGGTCGGCCTGGACACGCCGGGCCCGCTGATCAGCTTCCTGCCGATCCTGCTGATCGGCATCCTGTTCGGCCTCGCCATGGACTACGAGGTCTTCCTGGTCTCCCGGATGCGGGAGGACTTCGTGCACGGCGACACCGCCCAGCAGGCGACCATCAACGGCATGGGCCACGGCGCCCGGGTGGTCACGGCGGCCGCGCTGATCATGATCTCGGTGTTCGGTGGCTTCGTCTTCTTCCTCGACGACCCGATCATCAAGTCGATCGGCTTCGCGCTCGCCGTCGGGGTGGCCATCGACGCCTTCGTGGTGCGGATGACCATCGTGCCGGCCGTGATGTCCCTGCTCGGCCGGGGCGCCTGGTGGCTGCCGAGGTGGCTCTCCCGCGCCCTGCCGAACGTGGACATCGAGGGCGAGGGGCTGCGCGCCCACCTCGCCGACCAGGCTCCGGCCCCGGTCGGCCAGCGCGGCTGAACTTCGGCCAGCGCGCTCAACCTCGGCCGACGCGGCTCGACGTCGGGCAGCGCGGCTGAACCGGCGGGGTCCGCCCCGGTGTCCCACCGGGGCGGACCTCGCCCGTCCGGGCGGTAGACGATGGCCTCCGGTCAGCCGCGCACCGCTCGCGCCAGGTCGGCCGGGGTGCCGGCCATGATGGTGCGGGCGTGCCGCGCCACCTGTTCCGCGGGCCAGTCCCACCAGGCGAGGTCCAGCATCAGCCGCACGTCCGCCTCGTCGAAACGCCGCCGGATCAGCCGCGCCGGATTCCCGCCCACCACGCTGTACGGCTCGACGTCGGCCGTCACCACCGAGCCGGCGGCGACGACCGCACCGTCGCCGATCCGTACGCCGGGCATCACGAGGCACCCGTAGCCGAACCAGACGTCGTTGCCGACCACGGTGTCGCCCCGGCTCGGCATGCCCATGACGACGTCCAGGGTGGCGTCCCGCCAGGCGCCCTCGAACATGGCGAACGGGTACGTGGAGACCCCGACCATGGGGTGCGCTCCGCCGGCCATCAGGAACCGGGTGCCGGTGGCGATCGCGCAGTACCGGCCGATGACCAGCCGCTCCGGCCCGTAGGCGTACAGCACGTTGGTCCGCTCGAAGTCGGTCGCCCCGGCGGGGTCGTCGTAGTAGGTGTACTCCCCGACCTCGATGGTCGGTGAGGTGACGACGGGCTTGAGGAAGGCCACGCGGTCGAGCCCGGGCAGCGGGTGGGGGGTCATCGGGTCGGGGACGGCTGGCATGCGGCTCCTTCCCGCCGCCTCGACGGCGGCACGACATAAACGCAACATCAGTTGCGATAGCATCAGCATGTCATCCGCCACGGCCAAACGCAACCGGAGTTGCTTTTGTCACCAGAACGCGCGGCCCGCCCCGGCGGCCGGAGCGCCCGGGTCCGCGCCGCCGTCCGCGCGGCCACCCTCGCCGAACTCGCCGAGAAGGGCTACCAGGGCCTGACCGTCGAGGCCGTCGCCGAGCGCTCCGGCGTGCACAAGACCACCGTCTACCGGCGCTGGGGCGGCGTCGAAGGGCTGATCGCGGACGCTCTCGAACTGGCCAGCGGCGAGCCGTGGCCGGTGCCGGACACCGGTGACCTCACCGGCGACCTGCGGGCGCTGGCCCGGGAGGTCGTGCGCGGCTTCACCGACCCGGAGACCGGGCCGGTCGCCCGGGCCTTCGTCTCGGCGGCGGTGCAGGATCCCGCCGCCGCCCGCGCCCTGCACGCGTTCCTCGCCGCGCGGCACGAGCAGTCCGCACCGGTCGTGCGGCGGGCGGTCGCACGGGGGGAACTACCCGCCGACACCGACGCCGCCGAGGTGGTCCGGACGGCCGTCGCCCCCCTCTACTACCGGCTGTTCGTGAGCGGGGAACCCGTCGACACGGCGACCGCCGACCGGGCCGCCGACGCCGCAGCGGCCGCCGCCCGAGCCGGCGTCCTGCGCGCCCCGGCGGAGCCGGGGGTCACACCCCGGCGGGATAGGTCTCCATCTCGCCGGGGGTGCTGACCGCCGGCAGGGGGTGCAGCGCCGTGGTGTCGTCGCACCAGATGAAGGCGTCGTACCGCTCGGACAGCCGCGTCGGCACGTAGTTGCCCCACGACTCGAACGTGGGGTCGTACACCACGCCGATCGCCCGGTGGTCGATGGTCTCGGTGGCCCACCCGGGCTGGTCGTCGCCGCCGAACACCAGCACCGCCCGCTCCGGCATCAGCTCGTGCAGCCGCCGCTCGATCGAGCCCTGTCGCGCCGGCGGCACGACCATGGCCTCCGACGGCGAACCCCAGCGCGGCGCCGCGACGACGGTGCCCCGGTAACATCCGAAGCCCACGAGGACGACGGCGTCGGCGCCGTGCCGCTCCCGCGCCAACTGGCCGATGTTGACCATCCCGTCGGCGGTCATGTCGGTCGCCCGGGCGTCACCCACGTGTGTGTTGTGCGCCCACACCACGCCGCGCGCGTCCGGGCCGTACCGGTCGAGCAGCCGGTCCAGCGTGTCCTGCATGTGGGTGTCCCGGATGTTCCAGGACTCCGGTCCCCCGGCCACCATCGCCCGGTAGTAGCGCTCCGCGCCCGCCACGACCTCGGCGTTCTGCCAGGTCGAGAAGCGGTCGGCCCCGTCCGAGAGGGCCTGCTCCCGCGTACGTGCCAGCAGCCGGACGACCTCCTCCTCGCAGCGTGCGGAGACGAACCGGCTGGCGATGCCGTACTCCTCGACGCGCCGGCCGTACGGCTCGAAGCAGCGGTACGCGTCCTGGGCGGCCTCCAGCGACCCGGGGTCCTCCTCGCCGAGGTAGTCGAAGATGGCCTGCATCGACTCCCAGAGGCTGTAGACGTCCAGCCCGTGGAAGCCGACGCGCGCGTCGGCCGGCCGGTCCGCGTTCCACGACCGCAGCCAGCGGCAGAAGCGGGTCACCTCGGCGTTCGACCACATCCACGTCGGCCAGCGCTCGAAGCGCTCCAGGGCCGCCATGGGCTCGACCGCGCCGCCGGGGGCGGCCGTCACCGAGCGGTGCACCCGGTCGCAGTCCGGCCAGTCCCCCTCGACCGCCACGAACGAGAAGCCGCACTCCGCGATCAACCGGCGCGTCAACTGCTCCCGGAGGCGGTAGAAGTCGTACGTGCCGTGGGTGGCCTCCCCGATCATCACCACGCGGGCGTCGCGGACGCGCTCCAGCAGGGGGTCGAAGTCGCTCGGCGCGCCGAGCCGCTGAACCAGCATGCCAGCGGCTACCCGGCCGCCCGGCGGGCAAACCGCCGTGCGGCCGGGGCGGGAGGATCGCCCTCCGCCGGCCCGCCGGACCGCAGGCCGGACGACCGCCCCCGACCGGTCTGCCCGCCGTCCGTTCCGGCGCCGCGCACACCGCCGGGGGTGTGCGCCGCGCCGGAACGGGTAGCCGCCCGGCATGACCGTCAGCGGGGTGCAGTGGCAGGAGTTCCTGGCCGGGCTCGACTACCCGGTCTCCCGCGAGGACCTCGTCCGGTGGGGCCAGGAGAACGGGGCCAGCACGGAGATGTTGCAGATGCTGCGGGCCCTGCCGGCCGAACAGTTCGACTCCCCCGCGGAACTGCACGAGGCGCTCGGCACCCTCGCCTGAGGGTGCTCAGCGGGCGTGCAGCAGGCGGAACAACACCAGCCACTGCTCCGGCCAGACGTACCCGACGGGCGTGTCCGGATCCAGCCGCGTCGCGCGCAGCGCCGCCGCCAGCCTCGCCGGCGGATGGCGCCGGCGCAGCGAGGCCGCGAGCGAACCTCCCGCGCCGCCGAAGCCCAGCTCCACCATCCGGTGGTACGCGGGCAGCGCGGCCCGGGGCACCAGCGGCTCGGGCCGCCGCTCGATACGCAGGATGCCGGCGTCCACGCGGGGCACCGGACGGAACGCCGTCCGGGGCACCCGCCCGGCGAGCCGCCAGGAGAACTCCGGCCAGGTCGCCACCGTGAGGCGGGACCAGCGGCCGTAGTCGCCGCTGCGGCGGCGGGCGTACTCCAGTTGCGTGAGCAGCGTCGCGGCCCGCAGCCTCGGCGCGGCGAGGCACCAGCGGACCACCGCCGAGGTCAGTGACCAGGGGATGTTGCCGACCACCGCGAACGGCTCGTCCGGTGGTTCGGCGGTGAGGAAGTCGACCTGCCGGCGCCGGACGTTCGGCAGCGCGGCGCAGACCGCGGCCAGCTCGTCGGCGACCGACGGGTCGACCTCGTACGCCACGAGCCGCCCGCAGCGGGCGGCCAGGGGCCGGGTCAGCTGGCCGCGGCCGGCGCCGACCTCCAGCACGAGGCCGTCCGGGTCGGGTCGGGCCGCCCGGACGACCCGGGCCACCGCGGCCGGGTCGACGAGGAAGTTCTGGGAGAGTACGCGACGGGACCGGTCGCGTTCGGTTGCTCGGGTACGGCGGGGCGCCACGTGTCGTCGTCCTGTCTGCCGCCGTCGGCGGCGGGCCGGACGGGCAGCCCGGAGCGGGGCCCGTCCGAGTGGATGGGGACTCGGACGGCCCTGGAGGTGGCGCGGGAGTGCGTCTGCGGTCAGTCGCGGGTCGCGTCCCGGCCGACCAGGGCCGGACGCCGGACTCGCGGGCGGGACGCCAACAGGGGGCCCCGGCCGGCCGGCGTGCCGACCAGCTCGATCAGGGCGAATGCGCACATGGCCGCCAGGCTAGCCGACCCCGGCCGCCCCGACGACCCATTAACCCCGCCCCGCCCCCGGGCGCGCCTCCGCCCGCGAGCCCCGTTGATCATGAAGTTGCCGTCACGACACGCCGACACGGCGGGCGACAACTTCATGATCGACGGCAGCAGGCAGTCCCGGGTGCCGGGTGGGGGTCCGGGGGGCGGGTCAGGCGGGGACGGTTACGGTGCGGGACTCGGCGCGGGCGGTCTCGGCGGCGGCCAGCACGGCCACCACCTCCCGACCGAAGCGCACGTCGCACCGGTGGTCCCGGGTACCCGCGTCGATCTCCTCGAGCAGCTGGTCGATGGCCACGCCGAAGGCCACCGCCGGCTCGTTCTGCCCGTTCGGCACGGTCTCGATGCCGTTCTCGCCGTAGAAGGCGAACTCCCGGGTCACCGCCTCGGTCGGTGCGTCCAGGGTCAACGAGGCGCTGCTGGTGGCGCCCCCGTCGTGGGTGAGCAGCAGGTGCACGAGACCGCGGGTGCCGTTCACCGCGGTCACCGTCTCCACCCGGCCCATCACGGGCAGGAGGATCGACAGGGCGTGCGGGCCGATGTCCCAGAGCGCGCCGTGCTCGCGCCGCCACTGCGACTCGCCGTACGGGCTGCCGGGCTGGAAGATCGACGCGAACATCGTGGCCCGGGCGTGGTGCCAGCCGCCCGCCGCGGCGGTTGACGCGAGGAACGCCGTCACGTTCGGCTGGAACCGCTGGGTGAAGAAGACCACCGAGGCCACCCCGGAGGACTGGGCGGCGTCGACGATCCGGTCGGCGTCGGGGAGGCTCAGCGCGAGCGGCTTGTCCAGCAGCAGGTGCCGCCCCGCGGTGGCCGCCCGGACCGCGATGTCGGCCTGGATGTCCGGTGGCAGGGCCACGGCCACCGCGTCGCACGCGTCGATGAGCGCGTCCACGTCGTCGAAGGCGGGTACGCCGTACCGGTCGGCCAGCGCGGCGGCCCGCTGCGGGTTGCGGCCCCAGACGCCGGCCAGCTCGGCGCGCGGGTGCGCGTCGAGCGCCGCGCCGTGCGTCTCCATCGCCCAGTGACCGGTGCCGAACAAACCGAACCGCAGCACGAGAACCCCCGCCGTGTCATCCGCCGCGGCGGCGCCGCGACACTGATCCACGCTAGTCGCCCGGCCCCGCCCGCGCGGGCGCGGGGGCAGGTCGGGGCGGCCGGGACGGCAGGTCGGGGCGGGCAAGGGCGGCGGTTACTACGACGGTTAGTAGGCTGTGCCGGTGACCGTGCCAAGGACCGGGTGGCCCCGATGACCGGCGCCGCCGCGGCGGGTTCGCCGGTGGACGGGTTCCTCGCCACCGCGTCGATCGTGCTGTCGCTCGTACTCGCGCTGTGGAGCCTCGTGTCGGCGGTGCGCAACCGGCCGCCGGACCGCTGGCAGCTGATCGGGTTGGGCGTGCTGGAGCTGGCGCTGCTCGCGCTGGCCGTGGTGGCGCTGGTCGCCCTCGCCGGTGGCGAGCGGCCGGGCGAGCCGGGCGCCTTCTTCGGCTACCTCGTGACGCTGGTCTGCCTGCCGCCGCTGGCGGCGGTGCTGGCCCGGATGGAACCCACGCGCTGGGGATCCGGGATCGTCTGCGCGGTCTGCCTGGTGACCCCGGTCGTCGTGGTCCGGCTCCAGCAAACCTGGGAGGTGCTCGGTGGTTGACACAGCGGAGACGGCCGCGCCTCGGCGCACCACCAACCGGGGCCCGGGGCGGTTGCTGATCGCCGTCTACATCCTCTTCGCCATCGCGGCGACCTCGCGGGCCGCGCTCCAGATCGCGACGAAGTTCGACGAGGCGCCGGTGGCCTACTCGCTGTCCGCGGTGGCCGCGCTCATCTACATCGTGGCGGCGGCCGGGCTGGCCAGGGCCGGCCACGCGGGGCGGCGGCTGGCCCTGGCCTGCTGCTCGGTGGAGCTGGTCGGGGTGCTCGCGGTCGGCGTCCTCAGCCTCGCCGACAAGGCGCTCTTCCCGGACGAGACCGTCTGGTCGCAGTTCGGCAGCGGGTACGGGTACGTCCCGCTGGTGCTGCCCGTGCTGGGCCTGGCCTGGCTCTGGCGCACCCGCGACGCGTCCCGCTGACCACCGCCGGCGCGGTCTCAGGCCCGGGGGCCCCCGGCCACGTAGATGACCTGGCCGGAGACGAAGGACGCGCCCTCGCTCACGAGGAACGAGATGGTGTGGGCGACGTCCTCGGGGCGCCCCACGCGGCGGACCGGGATCTCCGCGACGGCGTGCTTCTGCAGCTCGGCGAAGTCGACCTTCATCCGGGCGGCGGTCGCCGCGGTCATGTCGGTGACGATGAACCCGGGCGCCACCGCGTTCACCGTGACGCCGAACGGGCCCAGCTCGATGGCGAGGGTCTTGGTGAAGCCCTGCAGGCCGGCCTTGGCCGCCGAGTAGTTGGCCTGGCCGCGGTTGCCCAGCGCCGACGTGCTGGACAGGTTGACGATGCGCCCCCACTTCCGCTCGACCATGTGCCGCTGGGCGGCCTGGCTGAACAGGAACGCGCCGCGCAGGTGCACGCCCATGACCGTGTCCCAGTCGGCGTCGGTCATCTTGAACAGCAGGTTGTCCCGGAGCACGCCGGCGTTGTTGACCAGCACCGTCGGGGCGCCGAGCTCGGCGGCGACGCGCTCCACCGCCGCCTTTACCTGACCCCGCTGCGCCACGTCCGCCCCGACGCCGAGCGCGCGGCCCCCGGCGGCCACGATGGCGTCGACGGTCTCCTTGGTGGCCGCCTCCTCGATGTCGACCACGGCGACGGCCATGCCGTCGGCGGCGAGCCGGCGGGCGGTGGCCGCACCGATGCCGCGCGCGGCTCCGGTGACGATGGCGACGCGGGGCTCCTCCGACATGACTACCTCCCGGTAACTTGGCTCGATCGAAGGAGCTTAGCCCCACCCGCCGGCCGGCGTCAGGCCCGCGTCAGCAGCCCCGGCGCAGCCGGATCCAGCGGTAGCCGTAGCCGGCCAGTTGGAGGCGTTCGAGCTTGCCCACGTCGCCGTAGCCACGGTCGCTGAGCACGTCGATCGGCTGGTCCGCCTCCGGCTGGAGCAGGCTGAGGTCCACCTCCACGTCCTCGGTGCCGAGGTTGTGCAGGAAGACCATGGTCCCGGTCGGTCCGTCGGCGCGGTGCGCGAGCACACCCGGCGGCATGGGGACGTCGATGTGGGTGGTCGACCCGGACCCGATCTCCGGGGCCTCGCGCAGCGTACGGATCATGCGCTCGAACCAGGCGAGCAGGGACCTCGGGTCGCGGCGCTGGGCGGTGACGTTGACCGTCTGGTAGCCGTACTCGCCCTTGTCGATGACGGGACGGACCAGCTTGTCGGGCGGCGCCGTGGAGAAGCCGGCGTTCTCCTTGAACGACCACTGCATGGGGGTACGGATCGCCTGCCGGCCCGGCAGGGACAGGTCCTCACCCATCCCGATCTCCTCGCCGTAGCGCAGCACCGGCGTGCCGCGCAGCGAGAACTGGAGGGCGTACGCCATCTCGATGCGCCGCCGGTCGTTGCCGAGCATCGGGGCGAGCCGCCGCCGGATGCCCCGGTCGTAGATGCGCATGTCCTCGTCCGGGCCGAACTGCGCGTACACCTGGTTGCGCTGCTCGGCGGTGAGCCGGGACAGGTCGATCTCGTCGTGGTTGCGCAGGAAGGTGGCCCACTGCGCGCCGACGGGCAGGGCGGGCGTGTCCCGCAGTGCCTCGATCACCGGCTCCGGGTCCTGCCGGGCCAGCGCGAGCATCAGCCGCCCGTTGAGCATGAAGTCGAACAGCATGTGCAGGCGGTTGGCGGACCCGCCGCTGTCTCCGAAGTAGACGGGCAGCTGGTCCGGTTCGACGTTCGCCTCCGCGAGCAGGATCGCGTCGCCCCGGCGCCACTGGACGTGCTGGCGGAACTCGGTGAGGAGGTCCAGGTCCTTCGGGGAGTTCGCGTTGCCCGGCTCGGTGAGTTCGATGATGAACGGCACGGCGTCCATCCGGAACCCGGAGACGCCGAGCTGGAGCCAGAACGACATGATCTTCTTGACCTCGGCCCGCACCGCCGGGTTGGCCATGTTGAGGTCGGGCTGGAAGCGGTAGAAGCGGTGGTAGTACCAGGCCCGGGCCGTCCGGTCGTACGACCAGGTCTCCCGCTGCTCGCCGGGGAAGACCATGCCCTGCCGGCGGTCCGGGGGCTCCTCGGCGGACCAGACGTACCAGTCGCGGTACGGCGAGTCCGGTGAGGAACGCGCCGACTGGAACCAGGGGTGCTCGTCGGAGGTGTGGTTGACCACCAGGTCGATGATCACCCGGATGCCCCGGTTGCGAGCCTGGTGCAGCAGTTCGGCGAAGTCCCCGAGGGTGCCGAAGCGCGGGTCCACGTTGTAGAAGTCGGTGGCGTCGTAGCCGTCGTCCCGGTTCGGCGAGGGGTGGATCGGGTGCAGCCAGAGGCAGGTGACGCCGAGCCGGGCGAGGTAGTCCAACCGGCCGATGAGCCCCTGGATGTCACCGACGCCGTCACCGTCGGAGTCCGCGAACGTGTCGATGTCGAGGCAGTAGACGACCGCCTCCGAGTACCACCTGTCGCCCATGCCCCGTTGTCTTTTCCGATCCGTCGCCCGGGCAAACGGCGACGGGTCAGCGAGGGTACCGTGCCGATCATGGAGACACCCCACACCGAGCCGGTCGACTGGTCCGCCGGGGCGTGGCTGCGCCCGCCGGTCCGGACCGAGCGTACGCCCGACGGCGGGCTGGTCGTGGAGCCGACCGCCGGCAGCGACCTGTGGCGGCACACGAGCTACGGCTTCGTGCACGACGACGCCCCGGCGCTGCTGGCCCCGCTGCCGGCCGGCACGGCCATGGAGGTGAGCTTCCGGCTGGAGTGGACGGAGCAGTTCGACCAGGCCGGCGTTCTGGTGCGGGTGGACGAGCGGAACTGGATCAAGGCCGGCGTGGAGGTCAGTGACGGCGCGCCGCAGGTCGGTGCGGTGGTGACCCGGGAGGTGTCGGACTGGTCGGTGGCCCCGGTGCCGGAGTGGGCCGGGCGCGAGGTGACCGTCCGGGCCAGCCGGGCGGGCGACGCGCTCACCGTCCGCGCGCGGGTGGCCGGCGAGCCGTGGCGGCTGGTCCGGCTCGCCCCGCTGGCACCGGAGGCGGAGGCGGTCGCCGGTCCCTTCTGCTGCTCGCCGAGCCGGGGCGGGCTGCGGGTGCGGTTCACCGGCTGGCGCCGGGGGCCGGCCGACGCCGCGCTGCACCCGCAGGAGTGACGGCGGCCGTACGCGAGGTGTGACATCCGCGCCACGGGGTACGGAGGTGCGATCCCCGTCGCCGCGGAGAGGATCGTCATGTCACTGGCCCAGGACGTCGACCCGACCCAGCTCGGCGGGCTGACCGGCTGGGTGGCCGGGGTGATCGACGCGGCCGGGCTGGTCGGCGTGGCGCTGCTGGTGGCCCTGGAGAGCGTCGTCCCGCCGATCCCGAGCGAGATCGTCCTGGCCCTGGCCGGTTTCCTGGCCGGCGAGGGCCGGTTCAACGTGGTCGTCGTGGGGCTCGCCGCCACCGCCGGATCGCTGGCGGGCGCGCTCGTCCTCTACTGGATCGGCGCCGTCGTGGGTGAGGACCGGCTCAAGCGGTGGCTCGACCGGCTGCCACTCGTGGACCTGGACGACCTGGAGCGCGCCGACCGCTGGTTCGAGCGGTACGGCAACTGGGCCGTCTTCTTCGGCCGGATGATGCCGGTGGTGCGCAGCCTGGTGTCCGTACCGGCCGGGGCGAACCGGATGCCGCTGGTCCGGTTCGTCACGCTGACCACGCTCGGCAGCGGCGTCTGGAACGCCCTCTTCGTGGGCGGCGGGTACGCCCTGGGCTCCCGCTGGCAGCAGGTCGAGCGTTACAGCACCTGGTTCGACTACGGCATCCTCGCCGTGTTCGCCGTCATGATCGCGCTCTGGGTGGTGAAGAAGGTCCGCCGCCGGGGCGCGCGCCGCGACCGGCGGTCGGTGACCGCCGGTCGCTGACGGGATGTCCGGTGGGGCCGGTGTGGCACGCGCCGCGTGCCGCTCAGCCGTACTGGGCGGTGATCGAGGTGAACTCCCACGTGTTCTGGGCGATGCCCGAGCAGTGGGCGACGACTCCCCCGCCGGGGCAGGGCCGGTCCCGGTTGACCGACCAGAACGTGAACCGGGCCAGCGAGCGAGCCTCCGCCCAGTCACGGATCTGCGTCCAGGTGGCCGGCGAGGTCAGCTCCTGTTGGTCGGAGAGCCCGTTCATCCCGGAGATCCCCATGTGGGCGTACGCCGTGGCGTCGGACCAGCCGAACGCGCTCTTCAGAGTGTTCTTCAGCCCCTCGGCCGCGCTGACGGTGCTCTGGTACATGTTCGCGCCGCCGCCGAAGTTGAACGGCATGATGGTGAACACGTCGATGTCCGCCCCGAGCGCGGCGGCCCGGTTGACCAGCCGGGTGCCCCAGTACGTCGGGCCGGTGGTCGCCGTGCCGAAGGTGATGATGGTCTTCAGCCCCGGGTTGTTCTGCTTGACGATCTTGAGCGCGCCGAGGATGCGGTCCTGCACCACCTCGTTCTCGAACTCGTCGCTGTTCTCGATGTCGACGTCGATGGCCCGCAGCCCGTACGCGTCGATGACCTGCTGGTACGCCCCGGCCAGCGCCTGCGCCGACGAACAGTTCGGGCCGAGCTTGTTGCCGCTCCAGCCGCCGATGGACGGGATGACGTCGCCGCCCGCGGCCCGGATGGCGGCGATGGTGGCGGCGTGGGTGCCGCCGGTGAGCGGGCCGGAGCCGTCCCAGGCCGGGGTGCAGCCGCCGCCGGAGAGGATGAAGGCGATGGTGAACCAGCGGATCCCCGTGGCGCCCATGACCGTGGCCGGTGCGGGCGGGTCGCCCCAGCCGGGGTAGAGGTAGGGCGCGGCCGCCATCGGGCCGCCACCGCCGGTGCAGCCGGAGGTGGTCGCCGACACGGGCGCCGACCGCGCCGACTCGCCGGCCGAGTTGTACGCCGCCACGGTGTAGCTGTGCGCCGAGCAGGCCGCCAGTCCGGAGACGGTGGCGCTCGTGCCGGTGACGGTGGCCCGCACGGTCGAGCCCTCGTACACCCGGTAGCCCGTGACGGTGCCGCTGGAGGCGTTCCACGCGAGCGAGACCGACGACGTGGTGGTGCCGGTGACCCGCAGGCCGCTCGGGGCGCCGGGGGTGCCCGGGCCGGGGCCTCCGCCGCCGCAGGGGCCGCCGTTGACCGTGCAGTTGGTCGGGTCGCCCGTGCCGGCGACGATGAACCCGAAGGTGGTGCTCGCACCGGGCGCGAGCGTGCCGTTCCAGGACCGGTTGACCGCGGTGACGTGCTGACCGGAGGTGGTCAGCAGCGCGTCCCAGTACGAGCCGACGGTGCTGCCGGCCGGCAGGTCGAACTGGACGTTCCACGAGGTGATCGTGGTGGCCGTGTCGTTGGTGACGGTGAACTTCGCCTCGTACCCGGTGCTCCAGCTGGCGGTGCGGACGAAGGCGGCGGTGGCGGCCGACGCCGGTGGCGGCGCCACGACGGTGGCCGCGACCAGGGCGGCGGCCAGCGCGGCGGCGAACGTCGCCGCGCGTGGGGGACGGAGTTTCACGGGTGGCCTCCTGGGACCGCTGGTGGTGGGGGTGTGGCCCGCCCTGCGGGCGGGGGTGGCGCCGGCCCGCAGGGGCAGGCCGGCAGGAGGGTGGTGCGCCGGCCCGCGCGGGCCGGCCGGGGCGGTGCGCCGGCCCGCGCGGGCGGGCCGGGGCGGTGCGGTCAGGGCAGGGTGTCGAGGTGCGGCGCCACGGTGCGGGCGAAGCCGTTGCCGTTGGTGACGTCCCAGTTGATCGACCAGGTCATCGCGCCGCGGAGGCCCGGGTAGGTGCGCGGCGGGCGGAAGCTGCCGCAGTTGGTGCCCCGGGTCAGGCAGTCCAGGGCCGCGTTGACCACGCTGGGCGCCACGATGCCGCCGCCGGCCGCGCCCGGCCCGGCGGGCAGGCCGAGCCCCACCTGGTCCGGGCGGAGTCCGGCCTCCAGCTGGATGCAGGCGAGCGCCACGATGAAGTTCACGGTGCCCTGCGGGTACGCGGCGTTGTGGTCGCAGCCGAGCATCGCGCCGGAGTTGTAGTACTGGGTGTTGACCACGGTGAGGATGTCGCGGATGTCGAGCGCCAGCTTGAAGTAGCTGCCGGCGGGTGACTGCATGTCGATGGTCTGGGGGGCCATCGCGATGATCAGGCCGGCGCCCGCCTTCGCCCGCAGGGCGCGCAACGCCTGCGCCATGTACGTCGGGTTCAGTCCGTTCTCCAGGTCGATGTCGACGCCGTCGAAGCCGTACCGCTGGATCAGGGCGTACACGGAGTCGCTGAACGCGACGGCCGAGGCGGCGTCGTTGACCGACACCCGGCCGGTCTCGCCGCCGACCGAGATGATCACCTTCTTGCCCCGGCTCTGGAGGGTCCGTACGTCCGCCGTGAAGTCCGCGTCGGTGTAGCCGCCGAGCGCGGCGGAGAGGCCGGGGTCGACGGCGAACGTGACCGCGCCGGGGGTGGCCGTGGCCTCGGCGAAGGCGACCGCCACCAGGTCGTACTCGGCGGGCACGTCCCGCAGCCGCAGCTCGACGGCCGGGTTGTCGAAGTTGTGCCAGTAGCCGGTGAGCACGTGGGCGGGCAGGCCGGTGGTCGGCGGCGGCGTGGTCGGCGGCAGCGTGGTCGGCGGCGGCGTGGTCGGCGGCGGCGTGGTGGGCGGCGGCGTGGTGGGCGGTGGCGTGGTGGTGGGCGGCGTGGTCGGTGTGCCGCCTCCGCAGGGTGCGCCGTTGAGCTGGCAGTTGGCGGGCGAGCTGCTGCCGTTGCCGAGGAAGCCGAAGGAGACGGAGGCGCCCGGCGCGATGCTGCCGTTCCAGGACCGGTTGGTGAAGGTGTACCTCTGCCCGGAGGTGGTGAGCAGCGCGTCCCAGTAGCTGCCGACGGTGGTGCCGGGCGGCAGCTCGAAGCTGACCGTCCACCCCGTGACGGGCGTCCCGCCGCCGTTGGTGATCGTGTACCTCCCCTCCCAGCCGGTCCCCCAGTCGGCGGTCTTCACGAAGCTCGCGGTCGCCCCGGCGGCGTACGCGGGCAGCGTCACCCAGGCCGCGCCGAGCGCCGCGACCAGCGCGGTGACCAGGGACAGGACGAGGTATCTGGCACGTCTCATGCGACCCTCCACTGCCGAAAGACATCCACGGACGTCAACGTTGGCGCTTATTATTAAGACTGTTAACTGTTCCTGTCCACAGCTGTCCCGGGAAAGATGAGGGCCGGGTCCCCGCCCGCGGCGGAAACCCGGCCCTCGTCGGTTCCCGCCCGCGGCGGGAGCCCAGACCTCCTCGGCGAGGTCAGCGGCGGAAGGTGAACCAGTTGACGTTCACGAAGTCGTTCGGCTGACCGCTGCTGAAGGTCAGGTAGACCGTGCGCCGGCCGGTGACCCCGGAGACGTTGCCGGGCACGGACCGCCAGCTCTGCCAGCCGCCGGTGTTGGCGATGGCGAAGCTGCCGATCGGGGCGCTGGTGGGGCTGTCCAACCGCACCTCCACGAGGCCGCTCACCCCGGCCCCGGCGCCCGAGGCGACCCGGGCCACGAAGTCACGGGGCGGTGTGGCGCCGAAGTCGACGTTGTCGAAACGCACCCAGTCGCCGTTGCGCAGGGCGCCGATGTTCTGCCCGCCCTCGCTGCACGCCTCGACGATCACGCCGTTCTGCGCGTTGAAGGACTCCGCCTGGATGGTCGCGTACGCGTCGCGGACGCTACCCGGCGGATCGGTGGGCGGCGGGGTGGTGCCGCCGCCGCGGCTGTAGACGGCCACGTAGTCGACCAGCATGGGGTGGCCGGGGACCGTCGAGGCGGTCGGCGTGGTGAAGCCGGCGACCCCGTTCGGGAAGCCGCCACCCATCGCCACGTTGAGCAGCAGGAAGTAGCCGGCGTGCCCGGTCATCTGCGTCCAGTACGGCTCACCCACCTGCGTCTGGGTGACCGTGTGGTAGAGCTGCCCGTCGACGTACCAGCGCAGTTGCTGCGGGCTCGCCGCGGCGTCCCACTCGAACCGGTAGGTGTGGAACGCCGACTGGCAGGTGCTGCCCGGGCAGGCCCGGGAGGCGCCGATGCCGTTGAACTCGTTGCACGGGCCGCCGGGCGCGACGCCGCAGTGCAGCACGCCCCACACCGAGTTGAGCCCGTTGACGTTCTCCATGACGTCGAACTCGCCGATGCCGGGCCAGTTCTGGTAGTTGCCCCGGTAGGGCGAGCCGAGCGCCCAGAACGCCGGCCAGTAGCCGAGCGCCTGCGCGCCGGTCACGTTCGGCATCTGGATCCGGCCCTCGATGGCGAGCACGCCGCCGGAGGGCGGCTTGAAGTTGCTCCGTACGGTCTCGATCCGGGCCGAGGTCCAGCGGCCCGCGCCGTCGCGCAGCGGGGTGATGCGCAGGTTGCCGGCGCCGTCGTGGCTGACGTTGGCGGTGCTGTTCGTGTACGTCTGGATCTCGCCGGTACCCCAGTTGGGCGGCCCGCCGGGGTAGCTCGTACCGGTGTCGATGATCCAGTTGGCCGAGGACGGCAGCGTGCCGGCCGCGCCGGTGAAGTCGTCGCTCCACACCAGGCTCCAGCCGGACGGGGGTGGGGGCACCGCCGCGTGGGCGGTCACGGTCACGCCGGCCAGGGCGGTGGTGGCGGCGGCGAGCAGGGCGACCGCCAGCCGTGTCCGGCGTCGTACGGGCAGGGCGGCGCGGGCCGCCGGGGCAGCTTCCATGGACGTGCCTCTCTGCGGGGACGGGGTCGAGAGAGCGCTCTCTCACGAGTTGTACGGGCTCCCCGGACAGTTGTCAACGTCGATCGATCCCGGCTCCGGCCGGGCTGGCCTGCGACCGGCGCAGCACCGCCTGCTCCAGCGCGGTCCAGGCCGTGGTGGTCACGAGGTAGAGCACGGCGGCCAGCGGCAGCACCAGCGCCACGAGCACCGTCGTGTACGGCAGCAGCGGCAGCAACCGGCCGATCAGGGCCGCCCCCGGCGCCTCGGGCGGCGTCGACGCCCCCGTTCCGCCGGCTTCCGCCGCGAGCGCGCCGGCGGCCGCGGCACGGCGCATCCGCCGCGACGACCACCAGGCCAGCGCCGCGAGGGCGGCCAGCAGGACGGCGAACAGCGGCCCGGCCGCCCCGGCCAGCCCGTCGCCGAGGTGATGGCCGAGCGGCACCCCGGCGAGCCGCGCGTTGAGCAGCCCCGTGCCGCCCTCGGTGGTGGTGAAGAGCCGGTACGTCACGAGCAGGAAGGGGGCCTGGAGCAGCATCGGCAGGCATCCGGCCACCGGGCTCGCCCCGGCCGACCGGTAGAGCGCGAAGAGTTCCGTCTGCAACCGGGCCGGGTCGTCCGCGTACCGCCGCTGGAGCTCGCGGACCTGGGGCGCGAGCGCCGCGCGGCGCCGCTCCCCGCGCACCTGCGCGACGGTCAGCGGGGAGATCAGCAGCCGGACGGCCACGGTGAAGAGCACGATCGCGGCGGCCGTGGCGGCGCCGCCGGCGATCGGTTCGAGCAGGGTCGTGAGCTGGGCGAGCGCGGCGCCGGCGGCGCCGACCGCGCCCTGCAGGGGTGCGAAGGCGAGCATGTGGGATCCCTCGGTGGCGAGTTCCGGACGGTCCCGGCGGGCGCGGGGGCCCGGGCGGGACGGATGACGACGGAAATCGGCCGCGGCGCGGGACCGGGTGTCTCCGGCCGGACGGGCGGGGCCCGGCGTGCGGGGTGGCGGACCGGACGCCCCGGCGGGCACGCGGCCCGGGCCGGAGCCGACCGGGTCGGACCCCCGACGGCGCTACGCGACCGAGGGACGGAGGCCGGGTGCGCGGGGACGCGGCCGCCCGGCCGCGTCGGGATCGACCTGGCGGGGCACTGCCCGCAGGCGGGACCGGGCGCGCAGACCGGTGGCCCGCGCCCGGGCCGACGGCGGGGCGCCCACGGCGAGGACGCGGGCCGCCAACAGGGCGGCGAGCAGCACCGCCGCGCCGAGCGCGGCGCCGGCGAGCAGCCCGGCCGGCCGGTCCGCCAGCAGGGTCAGCTGGGCCAGGGCGTACGCCCACAGCCCCAGCGCGATTCCCCGACCGGTCGGCACGGGCACCAAGGTAGGACCCGCTGTCACGCGGTCGAGGTGGAACGCGACACGCCGCCGCCACGCCGGTGGCGCGTTTCCCCGCGTCGCCACCCTGGGTAACCACCGGACCCAACCGGCGCGGAGGGACCGCGGCCGGTGGGAACGGACGGTGATGGGCGATGACGGGCCAGTTGGCGGAGGCGCCGGGGCGGGTGACGGACGGCACCGACCTGCTCACGGTCGGCGTCGAGGAGGAGTTCCTGCTCGTCGACCCGCACACCGGCACCGCGGTCCCCGCCGTCGACCTCGTGCTGGAGCAGGTGCCCCCGGAGCTGCGCGGGCAGGTGGAACGCGAGTTCCAGACCAGTCAGATCGAGATCGGCAGCCCGCCCGGCCTGGAGCTGCGCTCGATCCGGCACTCGCTCGGCGTGCTGCGCGCGGCGCTGGCCGAGGCCGCCGAGCGGGCCGGCGTACGGCTGCTCGCCATCGGCACCGGGCCGGTGGACGGTCCCGTGCCCCCGGTGGTCGACAAGCCGCGCTTCGACCGGATGGTCGAGCGGTTCCGCCTGCTCGTGCCCGGGCCCGGCAACAACGGCATGCACGTGCACGTCGGGGTGCCCGACCCGGAGACCGGCGTGCAGGTGCTCAACCACGTCCGGCCCTGGCTGCCGACGCTGCACGCGGTCACCGCGAACTCCCCGTTCGCCCGGGGCGAGGACACCGGGTACGCGAGCTGGCGATCGGTCGAGTGGGAGCGCTGGCCGTCGGTGGCGCCGACGCCCTACCTGGAGTCGCACGAGCACTACGAGCGGCTGATCCGCCAGTTGATCGCCAGTGGCGTGATGCTCGACGAGGGGATGCTCTACTGGTACGCCCGGCTGTCGGCGCGCTACCCCACCGTGGAGATCCGCATCGGTGACGTCTGCCCGTCGGTGGACGACGCCGTGCTGGTCGCCGCGCTGGTCCGGGCGATGGTCGCGACCGCCATCGAGGACATCGACGCCGGCCGGCCGGCCATCCGTACCGACCACCACCTGCTGGTGGGGGCGCACTGGCGGGCCGCCCACGACGGTCTGGAGGGTGCCGGGGTGGACCTCACGACGGGCGACGTCCGGCCCGCGTGGGACCTGCTGGAGCGGTTCGTCGAGCGGGTGCGCCCGGCACTCGAACGCCACGGCGACTGGGACGACGTGGCCGACCTGCTGGGCGGGTTGCGCCGGCACGGCACGGGCGCGGCTCGGCAGCGGGCGGTGTTCGCCCGTACCGGGCGGCTCGCGGACGTGGTGGAGGACGTCGCACGACAGACCCGCGGGGCGTGACGGATGACTCCCTGCCGCGCCACGGCGCGTGACAGGATGACGTCGTGGCGCAACGGCTGATCGTGATCGGCGGGAACGCCGCCGGGATGGCGGCGGCCTCGCAGGCACGGCGGCGCCGCGACCGGGCCGACCTGGAGATCGTCGCCTTCGAGCGGGGGCACTTCACGTCGTACTCGTCCTGCGGCATCCCGTACTGGATCAGCGGCACGGTGTCGGGGCCGGAGGAGCTGGTCGCCCGCGACCCGGAGACGTTCCGCCGCAGGTTCGACATCGACGTCCGGATGCGGCACGAGGTGGTGGCGATCGACCTGGACCGCCGCGAGGTGACGGCCCGGGACCTGGTCGGCGGCGGCGAGGTGCGGGAACGCTTCGACGAGCTGGTGTACGCGGCCGGCGCCGTGCCGCTCCGGCCGGCGTGGGCGCAGACCGACGTCGAGGGCGTGTTCGGCATGCAGACCCTGGACGACGGAGCCGCGCTGCGCGACTGGCTGGAGAGCGATCCCGCGCCCCGCCGCGCCGTGGTGGTCGGTGGCGGCTACATCGGGGTCGAGATGGCCGAGGCACTGCTCCTGCGCGGGCTCTCGGTCACGCTCGTCGAGCAGGCGGACCAGCCGATGTCCACGGTGGACGGGGACATGGCGGAACTGGTCGTCGAGGCGATGCGCGACCTGGGCGTCCACATCCGGACGGGGCTCTCGGTGAGCGGGCTCGAGGAGCGCGACGGCCGGGTGCGGGGCGTGGTCACCGGCGAGGGGACGATCCCCACCGACGTGGTGGTGCTCGGGCTCGGCGTACGCCCCAACACCGACCTCGCCGCGGACGCCGGCCTGCCGCTCGGCCCCTCCGGGGCGGTCCGGGTGGACCGGCGGATGCGCGTGCCGGACACGCCCGGGGTGTGGGCCGCCGGCGACTGCGTGGAGTGCCTGCACCGGGTCAGCGGCATGCCGGTGCACGTGCCGCTCGGCACGCACGCCAACAAGCAGGGCCGGGTGGCCGGGATCAACATCGGCGGCGGGTACGCGACCTTCACCGGGGTGATCGGCACGGCCGTCACCAAGGTCTGCGACCTGGAGGTGGGGCGGACCGGCCTGCGGGAGACGGACGCCCGGGCCGCGGGGTTCGACTTCGTCTCGGTGGTCGCCGAGTCCACGAGCCGGGCCGGGTACTACCCGGGTACCCGGCCGATGACGGTCAAGCTCATCGCCGAGCGACCGAGCGGGCGGCTGCTCGGGGCGCAGATCGTCGGCTGGTCCGAGGCGGCCAAGCGGATCGACGGCCTCGCCGTCGCGCTCTGGAACGGCATGACGGTCGACGAGATGACGGCCCTCGACCTCGGTTACGCCCCGCCGTACGCGCCGGTCTGGGATCCGGTGCTCATCGCCGCCCGCAAGGCCGTCGACGCCCTGCACGACGGCGCCGGGTAGGGAACAACGCCTCCCGCGGTGCGGGGGCCACCGCGTGAGAACCGGCCGCCGCCGTCGCCCGATTGTGTCGGTGGCGACGGTTAGCGTGCGCGCGTTGTCGGCGACGGCGATCGTCCGGCCGTTCACCCCTTCCCCCGGAGGCACCCCATGGCGCAGGAGACGACCTACCTCGAACTGTCCGAAGTGGACGGTGGTGCGCACAAGTTCTACGAGGTGGTGGTCGAGGACACCGCGATGACCGTCCGCTACGGCCGGATCGGCGACCAGGGCCAGGTCAAGACGACCACCTTCCCGGACAACGCCCGCGCCCGGGCCGCCGCCGCGAAGAAGATCGGCGAGAAGGTCCGCAAGGGGTACGCCCCGGCCGTGCGCGGCGTACGGCAGAAGCGGCCCGTCTCCCGCCGGCAGATCGTCAGCACCCGCTCCACCGCCCGCACCGCCCCCGTGCTCTGGCGCTACGACTCGGGGGCGCCCGCGTTCGGCATCTTCGTCGACGGGCGGACGTGCATGGTCGGCAACGAGCACGGGGTCATCACGACGTTGGACCACGACGCGCGGGTGCTCGCCCAGGTGCGGCTCCCCGACGGCGTGAAGTGCATCGTGGCCGACGACGCGTGGATCTACGCGGGCTGCGACGACGGCAACGTCTACGACCTCTCCGGCAAGGTGCCGCGGGTCGCGTACGCGATCACGCCCGACATCGACATCTACTGGCTGGACATCCACGACGGCGTGCTGGGCGTCTCCGACCGCGAGGGCGGCATCGCCGCCATCGACCACGAGGACGAGTTCCTCTGGCGCCGGCCGGGCCGCGGCCGGTCCGCCTGGATGGTGCGCTGTGACGCCGACGCCCTCTACCACGGCCACTCCCAGGGGGTCACCGGCTACGACTGGCGCACCGGGCGGGAGCTGTGGCACACGCGGACCGGGCCGGTGCTGTTCGGGTGGCAGGAGCGGGAGACCGTCTTCGCCGGCACGGGCACGCGCGAGGTGGTGCGCCTGCGCAAGAACGGCCGCGCCGAGCGCACCTACCACTGCGACGCCGCCGTCTTCTCCTGCGCGACCGCCGAGGGCGGCCGGTTCGTCTTCGCCGGCGACAGCGCCTCGTCGATCTACTGTTTCGACGAGGCCGGCAACCGGCTGTGGAAGCTCGGCACCGGCTGCGGCTCGGCGTACTCCATGCAGTACCACGAGGAGCGCCTCTACGTCGTCACCACGAGCGGCCACCTCGCCTGCATCGACGCCAGCGAGCCGGCGATCCGGGCGGCCGAGGCGGGCAGCGTCCCGGAGGTCGTCGACGTGAAGGCCCCGCCCCGGCTGCCCGAGCCGGCCGCCTGGTCCACCGTGGAGGTCACCACCGACGACCGGGGCGGCGTCGTCGTGCAGTGCGTGGAGCAGGGCGGCCGGCTGCGCGTGCACGTGCTCTCCGACGGCTACCGGCGGGACTGGTCCGTGCAGTTCCCGAAGGGGATCCGGGAGCCGGGGGCCCGCTACCTCGTCACCGAGGTCCGGGAGTCGGGCCGCGGCGGCTTCTACCGGGCGTACGGCGACATCCGCCGGTTGCGCTGAGGGCCGCCCGTCGTCCGCGCGCCCGGGCGCGCGGACGACGGGCGAAAACGGTTGTGCGGATCGGCCCGTCCCGGTCCAGGATGGCCCGATGAGTGGCGACCTCCGGATCCCCGACAGCCTGGACTGGGTGCGCCGCACCGCCGAGGGACGGGCGTGGCTCGCGGACCTGCCCGACCGGCTCGCGGCGTGCGCCGAGAACTGGTCGCTGCGCGTCGGGCCACCCTTCCCGTACGCGTTCGCCTCGCTGGCCCTGCCCGCCGAACTGCCCGACGGCACACCGGCGGTGCTCAAGCTCCAGTACCCCGACGGGGAGAGCGAGCACGAGGCGACCGCCCTGGCGTGCTGGGCCGGCGACGGGGCCGTCCGGCTCCTCCGGCACGACCCGCACCGGCGGGCGCTGCTCGTCGAGCGGTGCGTACCGGGCACGCCGCTGCACGAGCAGCCGCCCGACGCGGCGCTCGACGCGGCGGTCGCCTTGCTGCCCCGCCTCTGCGTCCCCGCCGGCGCGCCGTTCACCCCCCTCGCCGAGGAGGCCGCCGGCTGGGCCGAACGGATGCCGGTCGCGTGGGAGCGGGCCGGCCGGCCGTACGAGCGGCGGCTGCTGGACGCCGCCCTCGGGCTCCTCGCCGACCTGGTACCCACCCAGGGCGAGCAGGTGCTGGTCAACCAGGACCTGCACGCCGGCAACGTGCTCCGCGCCACCCGCGAGCCGTGGCTCGTCATCGACCCGAAGCCGCTGACCGGGGAGCGGGAGTTCGCCCCGGTGCCGATGGTGCGCGGCCCGGAGCTGGGGCACTCCCCCGAGGCCGTCCGGTACCGGCTGGACCGGCTCAGCGACGACCTCGGGCTGGACCGGGAGCGGGTGCGCGGCTGGACGATCGCGCACACCCTGGCCTGGAGCATCGCCGACGGCGCCGTCTTCCCGAACCAGGTCGAGGTGGTCCGCTGGTTGCTCGGCGGCGAGTGACCGGTCCCGGGGGCACCGGCGTCCCTCAGGCCGGGTACGGGACCGTCTCCCGGGCGCTGCGCAGGGCGGCGGCCCACCAGGCGAGCTGGTCGAGCAGCGTCTTGGCGTACCCGGGCGCCGCGGGATCCAGCGGCTGGCCGTCCTGCCAGGTGGTGAAGTAGTTCGGGAAGGCCAGACCGTCGCGGATGGTCACCGCGTGCAGCTCGGTGAGGACGTTCTCCAGGTGGAGGACGGCGTGCCGGCCGCCGGCCGCCCCGCCGTAGCTGACGAAGGCGACCGGCTTGGCCGTCCACTGGGTGAAGTGCCAGTCGATGGCCGCCTTCAGGGAGGCGGGGTAGCTGTGGTTGTACTCGGGCGTCACCAGGATGAACGCGTCCGCGGCGGCGAGGCGGGACGTCAGGGGCGCCATCGACTCCGGGCGCGGGTAGGCGTCGCCCGCGTACTTCGGCGAGGACGCCGGCAGGGACAGCGGGATCTCGAACTCGGCGAGGTCGACGACCTCCACCTCGAACCCACCGTGTTCGCGCGCCTGCTCGGCGACCCACGAGGCGACGACCGGCCCGAACCGGCCTTCGCGGACACTCCCGACGACGATGACCAACGTGTGCTTCTCACTCATGCGCTCCACGGTCGGTCGTCGCGAAGCCGGCAACCAGACCGGGCGCAGGCTGGCCCTCGCGGGGCCACGCTACGCCGTTCGCGGCTGCCTAGACTTCCCGGCATGAGCACGCCGTTGGGCGACTTCGTCCGCGCCAAACGCGACAGCCTCCAGCCCGAGTCGTTCGGGCTGCCCGATCACGGCCGGCGCCGTGCCCCGGGCCTGCGACGCACCGAGCTGGCGATGCGCGCCGGGATCAGCGTCGAGTACCTCACCCGCATCGAGCAGGGACGCGACCGCAATCCGTCCCCGGCCGTGCTGAACGCTCTCGCGGACGCCCTCAGCCTCGACGCCGGGGAACGCCACCACCTGCGTTACCTCGCGAAGATCACCGGCGGCGCCTGCCCCGGGCACCGGCCGCCGGCACCGCCCAACCGCGACGTCCGGCCGACCGTGCTGGCCACCCTCCGGCTGCTCGAACCCGGGATCGCGTTCGTCACCAACCGCCTGGGCGACGTGCTCGCGTACACCAGCGGGTTCGAGCTGGTCATGCGCGGGACCGGACTGCTCGACGCGGAGATGCCGAACCTCACGACCTACGTCTTCACCGATCCGCGCGCCCGCGCGTTCCTGCCCGACTGGGACCAGGTGGCCGACGAGCAGGTCTTCGACCTGTGGCTCGGGCCCTCGGCGGAGACGTCCGAGTGGTTCCGGGCCACGCTCGCGCCCGTCGCCGGGCCGGAGTTCACCCGACGGCTCCACCGCCACCTGCCCCCGCCGCAGGTGCCGCTGCGGCTGCGCCACCCCGACGGGCACGAGTTCCGCTGGCACCGGGAGCGGCTGGAACTGCCGAGCACCGACGCTCAGGAGCTGGTCGTGCTGCTCCCGGCCGACGAGTCGACGGCGCAGGCCGTGGAGCGGCTGCGCCACCAGTCCGGGGGCATCCTCCGCGCGGTGAGCTGACGGGGCCGCGGCGCGGGGGCGTGCCGGGTCGGCCGGCTCCCGTACCCGGTGACCTCGCCCGTCCCCCTCGGGACGCTCGCGGCATCCCTGACTGCGACTGCTGCCGCGTCAGCCGGGCTGGCAGGTGGCGCACCAGTAGAGGTTGCGGCCCGCCAGCGCGCCCCGGCTGACCGCGGTGCCGCAGACGTGGCAGGGCGCGCCCGCGCGGCGGTAGACGTACACCTCGCCGCCGTGCCGGTCGACCCGCGGTGGCCGGCCCATCGCCTCCGGAAGGTGCTCGTCGCGGACCGTGTCGATGCGGCCCTGCCGCACGGCCCGGGTCATGAGGTCGACCAGGTCGGCCCAGATCCGGTCCCAGCCGGCCCGGTCCAGCCCGCGACCGGGCAGCGTCGGCGAGAGGCCGGCACGGAACAGCGCCTCTGTCACGAAGATCAGCCCGGTGCCGGCCACCACCGACTGGTCGAGCAGGAGCGCGGCGAGCGGTGTGGCGCTGCGCGAGATCCGGGCGTACGCCCGGTCGGGGTCGGCGTCGGCGCGCAGCGGGTCGGGGCCGAGCCGGGCCCACAACGCCGCCACCTCCGGTGGGGTGAGCACCTCGCACGCGGCCGGGCCGCGCAGGTCCAGCCAGTACCGGTCGCTGGTCAGCCGCAGCCGCACCTGGCCCACCGGCTCGGGCGGCTCGCCGGTGCCGTCGGTGACCTTGCCGTAGAGCCCGAGGTGCACGTGCAGGGTCAGCTCGCCGGCGTGGTGGTGCAGCAGGTGCTTGCCGTACGCCTCGGTGGCCTCCAGCACGGTGCCGGTGAGCCGGGCGGCGCCCTCCGCGAAGCGGCCCTGCGGGCTGGCGGCGTGCACCTTGTCACCGGCGAACAGTTCGGCGTGGCGGGCCGCGAGGCGGTGGATGGTGTGTCCCTCTGGCACGACCAGCAAGCGTAGCCACGACCGGGCCGGAACCGGCGTGCCGGCGGGCGTTCCCGGGATCGGGCGGGAACCGGCGTGCCGGCGGGCGTTCCCGGAACCGGGCGGGAACCGGCGTGCCCAGGCAGCCAAGGCCGGGCCGGTGCCGGTGCCGGTGCCGGCGCAGCCAGGGCCAGGCCGCGCGGCGTCGCCCGGGAGGCCGCACGCCGACGTCCTGTGTGTCGGGAAACACACGGCTGGGTACCGGTAGTGGATACCGCGTGGCAGCCACCCCGTTCCACCGGCCCCCACGCATTCGACAGGAGGTGTGTTGTGGTCAAGATTCCTTCGCTGTCCCGCCGGTCGGACCCGGCGACGCGGGACGAGAACCTCGACGGCCGTGCCGACGGCCGCCACACCCGGGACGCCGACCCGGATCGGACGCCGGACGGCTCCCTCGCGGGCGGCCCGACGGTCGCCGACCGGGACGCCGACCGGACGACGTACCGCAGCGGCGCCGCGGCGACCGGCGGGCGGGTCACGACGGCCGACCGACGCGCGGCCGATGTCGCGGACGCCGACCGGCGCGCGGGCGACCGCACGACCGTGGACGCCGACCGGGGCGATCGCACGCCCGTGGACGCCGATCGCCGCGTGGCCGACCGCAGGCCCGCGGACGCCGACCGGGGCGACGGCACGACCCTGGGCGCCGACCGGAGGGCCGCCGACCGGGCCGCCGTGGCCCGGGCCGCCACGGTGCGTCCCGAGCTGGGCGAGCGGCGGCCCGACCCGGACGCGACCCTCGAGCGTCCCGTCGACCGGGACCTCGACCGCGACCGTGCCGTCGCGCCGGTCACGGAGCGGGACGAGACGGTAGGGCCTGCGGCGCCCGGCCCCAGGCCGCGGACCAGTCTGCTCGCCACCCTCGGACTCGTCCTCGGGATCGCCGGGGCCCTCTTCGTGCTGACCGGCACCCTCGCCGGCTACGGCATCGGGCTCGGCGCGATCGGCGCGGTCCTCGCCGTGCTCGGCCTCGTCGCGACCCGGCGTCGGCACGTCGCGGGTACGACGGACGCGCTGCTCGGTGTGGGGTTCGGCCTCGCGGCCGTGGTGCTCGGCGTGCTCGCGATGACGGGTCAGTTCGACTGGCCCACGACCGACGGCGACTGGGTGCAGCGGTTCCGCGAGTGGCTTGATTCACAGTTTGTGGATCGGCTCTGACGGGCACTGTGCGGCTCGCCGGCGGTGCGCCGGCAGCGCCGGTGGTGCACCGGCGAGCCCGACCAGTCTGGTGGTTCACCAGCCGGGCGACACAGGTTCAGGGGCGGCGGTTCGCCGCCCCTGATGTGTGTCCGGGCCCGGGCCGCGCCCGCGAGGAACGCCGCCGTGCCAGGGGACGCCGCGTGCGGGGGACGCCGCCGCGCCGCGGGGGGACGCCGCTGACACCCGCTACTTCCAGGAAGTAGTGCCCTCCCGGCGCGACCGAGGCCACTACTTCCACGATCCAGCACGATCATGGGTCCAGCGCGATCATGGGTCCCGCGCAGTCGCGGATCCAGCACGATCGCGGATCCAGCGCGATCGTGGCCCGTGCCGCCGCCGGCCGGCCCGTGGGCAGTCCGGAGCCGCTCCGCGTGGGCAGCCCGGCGCGCGATCCGTCGGTGAGCGCCCAGGACAGCGCGGCACGCAACGAATCGCCTTCCTGTCGGCCTCAGACGCAACGAACGACTGCTCCGTGCAACTTCCTGCGGTGGATCCCGCCGGGTTGTGCCGAATACGGTTGAACCACGGCGCCAGCCCGTGGGCCGACGGTGGCCGGGCGCGCCCGACCCGTGGGAGCAGGACAGATGACGATGGACGCCACCCGCCAGCACTTCCTCATGTGCCGGCCGACGTACTTCGCCGTGGACTACGCGATCAACCCGTGGATGGATCCGACCGCGCCCGTCGACACGGAGCTGGCGATCCGCCAGTGGGAGCAGCTGCGGCAGGTCTACCGGGACCTGGGCCACACCGTCGAGGAGATCGCTCCGGTGCCGGGCCTGCCCGACATGGTGTTCGCGGCCAACGGCGGCACGGTGATCGACGGCAAGGCGATGGCGGTGCAGTTCCGCGACCCGCAGCGCGCCGACGAGGCTCCCGCGTACCGGGCCTGGTTCGAGGCCGCCGGCTTCGAGCTGTACGACCCGAAGCACGTCAACGAGGGCGAGGGCGACGTGCTGCTGGTCGGCGACCTGCTGCTCGCCGGCACGGGCTTCCGTACCGCGCACGCCTCGCACGCCCAGTTGCAGGAGGTCTTCGGCTACCCGGTGATCACCATGCAGCTGGTGGACCCGCGCTTCTACCACCTGGACACCGCCCTGACCGTGCTCGACGAGCGCACGGTGGCGTACCTGCCGGAGGCGTTCTCCCCCGGCAGCCAGGCGGTGCTGCGCCGGCTCTTCCCCGACGCCGTGCACGCCACCATGGCCGACGCCGAGGTGCTCGGCCTCAACGCGGTCAGCGACGGCCGGCACGTGGTGCTGCCCGCGCAGGCCACCGACCTGGCCGCCCAGCTGCGCGACCGGGGCTACGAGACCATCGGTGTCGACCTGTCCGAGCTGCGTAAGGCCGGCGGCGGACCGAAGTGCTGCACGTTGCGACTCCGACAGGGAAGGGCAAGCAAGTGATCGTCGACGACATGCTGCGGACGCCGGGCGCCGTCCGGGACGCGGAACGCTGGACCGCCCACAACTACCACCCGCTGCCGGTGGTGATCTCGTCGGCGGAGGGCGCCTGGCTGACCGACGTCGACGGCCGGCGCTACCTCGACTTCCTCGCCGGCTACTCGGCGCTCAACTTCGGCCACCGCCACCCGACGCTGATCGCCGCGGCGCACGCGCAGCTCGACCGGCTCACCCTCACCAGCCGCGCGTTCATCCACGACCAGTTCGCGGACTTCTGCCGCGAGCTGGCCGAACTCTGCGGCAAGGACATGGTCCTGCCGATGAACACCGGCGCCGAGGCGGTGGAGACGGGGATCAAGGTGGCCCGCAAGTGGGGCTACCAGGTCAAGGGCGTACCGGCCGGCCAGGCCAACATCGTGGTCGCCGAGGGCAACTTCCACGGGCGTACGACCACCATCGTGAGCTTCTCGACCGACGAGGACGCCCGCGCCGACTTCGGCCCGTACACTCCGGGCTTCACCGTGGTCCCGTACGGCGACCTCGACGCGCTGACCGCCGCCATCGACGAGAACACCGTGGCCGTGCTTCTCGAACCGATCCAGGGCGAGCAGGGCGTGGTGGTGCCGCCCGAGGGCTACCTGCCCGGCGTACGCGCCGTCTGCACCGAGCGCAACGTGCTCTTCATCGCCGACGAGATCCAGTCCGGCCTCGGCCGTACGGGTGCGACCTTCGCCTGCGACCACGAGGGTGTCACGCCGGACATGTACCTGCTCGGCAAGGCGCTGGGCGGGGGCATCGTGCCGGTGTCCGCGGTGGTGGCGAACGCCGACGTGCTCGGTGTCCTCAAGCCCGGCCAGCACGGTTCCACGTTCGGCGGCAACCCGCTCGCCTGCGCGGTGGCCGTCGAGGTCGTACGGATGCTCGCCACCGGCGAGTTCCAGCGCCGGTCCGCCGAGCTGGGCGCCCGGCTGCACGCCCGTCTCCGCGAGCTGATCGGGAAGGGCCTGGTCGCCGTGCGGGGCCGTGGGCTCTGGGCCGGCCTGGACATCGATCCGGCGCTGATGACCGGCCGGGAGGCGTGCGAGCGGCTCGCCGAGCGTGGCGTGCTCGCCAAGGACACGCACGGTTCGACCATCCGCCTCGCGCCGCCCCTGGTGGTCACCGAGGAGGAGATCGACCACGCCGTAACCCAGCTGGCCGCCATCCTGACCGCCTGACCGCCTGCCCCGACCCGACCCGACCCGGCCCCGACCCAGGCCCGGATCCGCCCGTCGATCATGAAGTTATCGGCCGGCACGACGGCGTGTCGCGGCAGTAACTTCATGATCACCGGACCAGAGCCGCCCCGGCCCGGCCCGCCCGGGACCGGGCCCGGGCGGGGGTGGTCGGGTCAGGGGCGGGGCAGCCGCATGGCCATCGTGGGGGCCTCCGCCATCACGGAGGCGGGGGTGAAGGTCGCGTCGGTGGGCAGTTCCTCGGCCCGGCCGACCTGCACCCCGGGGTAGAGCTCCACCATGTCGTTCTCGGCGAGCACCCGGGACTGCTTGGGGGCGAGCGCGATGCGGTCCCCCTCGGCCAGCGAGCCGCCGGGCCGGATGCCGGAGCCGTTGGTGCTGATGTCGGTGACGATCACCTCGCCGACCCGCAGCTCCAACCGGAGGTGGTTGCGGCTGATCCAGCGGCGCGCCTCGTCGTTGAGCCACTGGCCGAGCATGATCCCACCGTCGCCCTCGGGCGCCCGGCCGACCAGCACCGGCTGCTCCTCACTGACGACGAACCGGCGCCGGACCAGTCCGCCGATCCGCACGGCCAGCACCTCCGTACGCGGTCGCGGCCCCGCGTCACTCAGCCGGGTCCCGTGCCGGGGGCAGGTCGGCACGCCACCGCGCAGGGTGGGTGGTGCCTGCGCGGCCGGGCTGCGCTGCACCCGGGCCAGGTCGGCGAAGGCGCCACCCCCACCGCCGCCGCCGAAGAGCGCGCAGCCGGCCTCCGGGCACCTCCACTGGCGGGCCAGCAGTTTCGCTCCCGCCGCGGACCGGGCGCCGGACACGGGCTTGTCGCCCCCGCCGACGTGCGCGACGAGGGCCGGCCCGCCGGCACCGGGCACCGGTGCGAGCACGCGTCCCGGCTCCTCGGCGACCCACGGGAAGCGCCCGCGCAGCCCGTCGAAGCGCCTCCTGCTGAGCACCGGCACGCCGAGCAGGTCGGCGACCTCGACGATCCGGTCGCCGGGGTTGTCGAGCACCTCGACGAGCCCGTCGTCGGCCCACCGGCGGATCACCATCCGCTCGTTCGAGGTGAGGTCGGCGTCGGAGAGCAAGGCTCGGTGCACCACGGCGTAGACCTGGACGCCGTCCTCCTCCAACTGCCGCGAGAGGGCGTCGATGACCATGCCGAGCCGGAGCAGGCTCGCCGGCCGCCCGCCGTCGATGTCCTGGTAGCGGATCACCTCGGCCAGGTCGACCACGGCCCGCGCCAGCGACGGGTCGGTGCAGACCCGCCCCTCGATGGCGTCCAGCACCTTGCTGATCTCGAATCTCATCGGGCACTCCGAACGATCTCGTCGATCCGACGGGCCAACGCGAGGTCACGTACCGTGACACCGCCGGCCGAGTGGGTGACGCACCGGAACGTGAGGGTCCGCCACCGGATGTCGATGTCGGGGTGGTGGTCGAGTTCCTCCGCGACCACGGCGACCCGGTCCACCACCGCGATGGCGTCGGGGAAGCTGGCCAGCTCCACCGTACGGCTGATCCCGCTCGGGTCTCCCGACCACCCGGCCAGCCCACCCAGCTCCTGTTCCACCGCCTCCGCGGTGAGCACGTCTGCCATGGGAAGACCCTACCGGTGGCGGGGTCAGGGGCAGGTGGTGCCCGCCGCGGCCCGTGTCGCGGCGGCCTGCCGCCGTGGCCCGCGGACGACTCGCGCCGGCCGCCCGCACGCCACGCCGTGGTGGGCGACCGACGCGGCAGTGGACGGTATTCGCTAGGCTGCCGGACGGCCTGGTCGGAATCGACTGACGTCGTCGCCCGACCCCACCAACACGAGGAGTAATCCCTGATGAAATCCCGACGGCTGGCGACCACGGGGGTCGCGCTCGTCGCAGCGCTCGGACTCGGTCTGGCCGGTTGCGGCAACCAGACGGATGCGGACGCTCCGGCCGCCGACGGCACCTCGGCAGCGGCCACGACCGCTGCCGCGGAACCGCGCGACGAGTTGCTCGCCGCCGCGAAGAAGCTCAACGAGCAGAGCGTACGCATGAAGCTCGAGTCGTCCGCCATGACGGCCAGCGGTGTCCTGGACCCGAAGAAGATGGCGGCCGACATGACGATGGAGGTGGGCGGCCAGGGCAAGTTCCAGGTCGTCACCATCGGCGACGACACCTACATGAAGATCAGTGGTCTCTCCAGCGGCTCGTCCGACAAGTGGATGCACCTCGACACGTCCGCGCTCAGCGGGGGCGGCCAGCTGGCGGTCATCACGAAGGACGACCCGGCGGGCGCCAACAAGCTCGTGACGGGCATCGTCGACGTCAAGCGCACCGGTGACGGCACGTTCGAGGGCACCCTCGACTACACCCGTAGCCAGCCGAACGACCAGGACATCAAGGCCCTCGGCGACAAGGCGAAGGCCGTCCCGTTCACCGCGAAGGTGGACGGCGAGGGCCGGCTCGTCGAGTTCGTCATCGACGCCAGCGTGCTGCACGCCTCGCTGGGCAATATGGTCACCACGTACTCCGACTTCGGCACGGACGTGGAGGTCAAGAAGCCCCCGGCGAGCGAGGTGCAGGAGGCTCCGGCCGAGCTGGCGAAGATCCTGGGCGGCGGCAACTGACCCGAGCCCTGATATCCCACGGGGGCGGCGCCGGTCGGCGCCGCCCCCGTGCGCGTCCCGTCTCAGCCCCGTAGCGGGCGACCCACCTCGTGCAGGTGGGCGAGCGCCTGCCGGTACGAGTCGACGAGCCCGGTCTCGGCGTACGGGATGCCGCGCTCGGCGCAGTAGGCCCGCACGATCGGCTGGGCGCGGCGCAGGTTCCCCCGCGGCATGTTCGGGAACAGGTGGTGCTCGATCTGGTAGTTCAGCCCGCCGAGCGCCACGTCGACCAACCAGCCGCCCCGGACGTTGCGCGAGGTGAGCACCTGCTTGCGCAGGAAGTCCAGCTCGTCCTCGGCGGTCGGCATCGGCATGCCCTTGTGGTTCGGGGCGAACGAGCAGCCCATGTAGAGCCCCCACAGTCCCTGGTGGACGGCGGCGAAGAGCAGCGCCTTCCCGGGCGACATGGCCAGCAGCAGGATCGCCACGTAGCCGGCGGTGTGCGCGCCGAGCAGCAGCGCCTCGATCCCCCGGTGCCGCATCGGCGTACCGAAGCGGCCGTCGGGCCCCCGGCCGACGATCGCCCGCACGCTCGCCACGTGCAGGTTGAGCCCTTCGAGCAGCAGCATCGGGAAGAACAGGTACGCCTGCCGCCGCGCCAGCCACCGGCCGAATCCCCGGGTGCCCCGCGCCTGCTCGTACGTCCACACCAGCGCGCCGGCGCCCACGTCCGGATCCTCGTCCTCGTGGTTGGGGTTGGCGTGGTGCCGGTTGTGCTTGTCGACCCACCAGCCGTAGCTGAGGCCGACCGCGAGGTTGCCCGCGATCATGCCGACGGCCTCGCTCGGGCCGCGCCGGCGGAACATCTGCCGGTGCCCGGCGTCGTGACCGAGGAACGCCACCTGCGTGGTCGCCACCGCGAGCCCGACCGCCAGCAGCGGCTGCCACCACGAGTCACCGACCGCGAGGACGGCGACCCACCCGGCCAGGAAGACCCCCAGGGTGAGCGCGACCCGGACGGCGTACCAGCCGGGCCGCCGCTCCAGCAGCCCGGCCTGACTGATCCGCCGCGACAACTGTGCGTAGTCACTCCCCCGCCGTACCGGCGGATCCGCCACCGCTGCGAGCACCATGCCCGCCTCCGTTTCCTCGACGTCCGGCCGGCCGTACGGCTCGACCCCCGTCATCGAGTCTCCAGAGATCCGTTGCGCTGAGTAACCCTGGCAACCCCCGGATCGGTGGTAGGGACCGCCCTACCCCCGACCGTCAGCTCATCCGGCTCACCACGGCCCGGAGCCGGTGCAGGTCCCGCCGGCGGCGTTCGTACGTGGCCGCGAGCGTGATCAGCGCGAGCCCGCCGACGGCCAGGAAGATCCACCGTGGCAGCAGGTCCCAGCTGCGGGCCAGCTCGTGCAGGGCGAGCAGCGCCAGGCTCACCCCACCGAGCAGCACCGGTGCCTGCCAGCGGCGGACGGCGCCGGCCAGCACGGCGACCAACGCGCCGGCGCCGAGCAGCAGTCGTCGCCACGGCTGCGGGTCGGCGGCCACCAGGATCGAGACCAGGCTCGGCAGCAGCGCCGCGCCGAGGCCCGGGCCGAGCGCGAGCCAGCTCGTCAGCCCCGGCCGGGTGCGCAGCGCCACGAGACCCGCGCCGAGGGCGAGCGCCGCCGCCGGCAGGGTGTACGCCTCCAGCAGCACCACCCGGCCGGAGGCCAGCAGCAGCCAGGCGCCGAGCAGCTCGCTGCCACCGGCGACGGCGGCGAAGGCCCAGCGCCGGCCGGCCGGCTCGCCGCCCCGCAGCAGGCGTAGGCCGACGGCGGCGCCCCAGAGGACGCAGACCGCCGCCGCCGGCCGGAGCGCGTCGGCGGTGAGCAGGAACGCGACGAGCGCCACCGCCTGGGCCGCGGCGTCCAGCACCGACCGGAGGAGCGGCCCCCGCGCGGTGGGCACCTCGGTGCCCGGCGCCGGTCGGGCGGTGAGCGCGGCCACGGCCAGGGTCAGCGCGGCCACGACGAGCACGGCGAACGCCGCGTCAGCCAACGGCAGCCCGGCCGCGAGCGGCGCGGTGACCGCGAGCCCGGTGGCCGCCCCGACCGCCGCCAGGCAGCCGACGACCCGTGTCTCGCCGCGCCGCCCGGTCGCGGCGGCCACCACCGCCGCCACCAGCAGCACGCCGAGGCCGGCCAGCGTTCCGGCCCGGGTGGCGGTGAGCCCCGCCATGCCGGCCGTGGCGAGCGCCAGTCCCACGGGCACGGTGACCGGGAGGAGCAGGGGACGTGGGCTGACCAGGGCCGCGGCCAGCAGCGCCGCCACGCCGCCGAGCAGCGTGACGGACGGGCCCACGGGCCAGGGCGCACCCGCCGCGAGCAGCAGCAACGGTGGCACCGCCCCGGCGAACGGGAGCGCCGCGAGCAGGATCGCCGCCCGGGGGAACCGGGCGGTCCGACCGGCGACCGCCACGGCGAGCGCCAGCAGTGCGAGGGCCACGCCGGCCGGCAGCGCGGCCGGCGCGGGTTCGGCGACCGGCGCCCCGGACCAGGCGGGGACCGCCCGGCCGTACGGGACGAGGAGCGCCCGCAGCACCTCCGGGGCGGCGGCCGCGACGGCCACGGTCAGCAGGACGGCTCCGGTCACGGGGAGCGCCACGGCGCCGCCCGCCGGCAGGACCGGACCCGCGTCCCGCCGGCGGGCGGCGGCAACGACCCCGGGGCCGCGACCACGCCCCACGGACACCGGCAGGCCGACCGCGAGCGGCAGCACGGCCAGCGCGGCGTACAGCGCCAGCGGCTCACCGACGGACGGCAGCACGGGCGCGAGGCCGGTGCCCGCCGCGGCGGCGGCGAGCGCGACGGCGGCGTAGCCGCCCAGTTCGGGCCGGTGGCGGCGGGTCAGGTGCAGCGCACCGAGCAGCGGCCCCACGGCGGCCAGCGCGGCCCGTGCCTGCCACCCGGGGGACGCGCCACCGGCGATCAGCGCGACGGTGGCGCCCACCGGCAGCGTGAGGAGGGCGGCGACCAGGGCGCACCCGGCGACCGGGCGCGGCACGACGGACGCCCGGCCGCCGAGCAGGGCCAGCGCCGCGCCGAGCACGAGGACCGCCCCAAGGGCGGCGAGCGCACCCGCCGGCCGCGCCATCCCCACGAGCACCGCGTGCCCGAGCAGGGCGGCCACCGCGAGGGCCGTGACCGGCACCGCACCGGACACACCGCCGGACGGCGGGGCCATGACCCGCAGCCCGCCCGACACACCGCCGGACGGCGGAACCGTCGCGGGCAGCCCACCCGGCGTACCACCCGACGACCCGGCCGAGGCCGCCGCCGGCTCGCGGGACGGTGGTGCGGCGGAGCGCGCGACGGGCCGCAGCAGCACGGCCAACAGCACCACGGCGCCCGCCAGGTCGGCGGCGAGCACCGCCGGCCAGGAGGCGGGCCAGGCCGCCGGCAGCGCGAGCACGGCCAGCGCCAGACCGACCGGGGCGGCGACCGGCCGCGCGGCGCGCGGGGCGAGCACCCCCACCGCCGCCACGCTCAGTGCCACGGCGACCGGCAGTTGCCAGCCCCAGTCGAGGTCCGGTCCCGGTGCCGCACCGCGCCACGGCGGCAGCGACCGGCCGGCGGTGGCGAGCGCCAGGAGCCCCGTGAGCACGCCGCCCGACACCGCCACGCTCGACGTGACGGCGAGCGCCGCGATGCGTGGACCGGTACGCCAGCCGTGCGGGAGCAGCATCACGACTCCCGCCAGGGCGGTGACGACCAGGGCGGTGGCGAGCAGCAGCAGGGACGGGCGCAGCTCACCCACGGGGCGCAGCAGCGCGACGGCGAGGACCGGCACGAGCAGCCCGTTGGCGACCTGGCGGAACGTCCGGTCGCCGGTGAGCACCGCCGCGCCGGCCAGGGTGAGCGTCACGAGCAGCAGCGGCAGTCCCGCCAGGAGGGGCGTGCCGGCCACCCGACCGAGGGCCAGCGGCTCCAGCGCGTACCCGGCGGCGGCCAGCAGCGCGACGCCGAAGGCGGTCCAGGCCAGCACCCGCGCCGCCGTGACCGCCGGCCGGACGGTGCTGGTGGCGCCGGCCGCGTCCCCCGGTGTGGGACCGGCCGCCGGCGAGACCGACCCCGCGGGGGCGGTCGCAGAGACGGCCTCGGAGGTGTCCCTCGCCGGGGCCGGGCCGGAGGTCACGTCGGCGGCTCCCGCCGGGGCCGGACCCGAGGGCACGGCCGCGCCGGGGGCGGACGGCACGCCGGCGAACCGCCGGGTGAGCACGAGCAGGACCGCGAGGTCCAGCAGCGCCACCCCGACCAGCACCGCCGACCAGCCGGCCGCCGGCGGTCGGGCCTCCGCGACGAGCAGCGGCAGCACCGGCTGGGCGGCGACCAGCGCCGCGAACCACGGTCCGGTGAGCCCGCTGAGCCGGCCGTACGCGGCGGCGACGGCCGTCACGGCTCCCCCGACCAGCGCGGCGTAGCGCGTCCCCGGCCAACCGGTCACGCCGCCCAGGTCGACCGACCACGCGGCGTACCCGTCGAGCAGCACCAGCAGCAGGCCCACCGCGGCCACGGTCTCGGCGGTGCCCCGCAGCCCCCGCCGTACGGCGACGAGCGGCACGGCCAGGGCGAGGGCGGTGACCGCGGCGAGGATCAGGGCCCGCCCGGCGACCCCGACGGCGGCCCAGGCCACCGCGGTGAAGACCACCGCGGCCGTGCCGAGCAGCAGTCCACCCAGGACGAAGAGCAGGCCCTGCACGGTACGCGTGGACGTCTCGGGACGTCCGGGGCGGCCGGGCGGGGTCGGGGGCCGCCGTACGGGGACCGGCGCGACCGGGCCGACCCGGGACCGTACCCGCGCCGCCAGCATCGCCCGGCGCTGCCGGGCCCGCTGGAACCGGTCCGCGACCTCGGCGTACGCGAGGCGTGCCCGTTCCAGTTCCGCGCCGAGCGCGACGATCTCGGCGTCGAGGCGGATGACCTCGGCGGCCTCCGCGTCGGGTGGCCGTCGGCATCCGGAGCAGCCGCTGACCAGGTCGGCCGGGGCGCGGCACACGGGGCAGGGGTAACGGGTGTTCTCCACCGCGCCATCGTGGACGGTGGCGGGGCCACCGGACCAGAGTGCGCGTACTCAGGGACGGGTCTGCTCGTGCACCCACGCCGCGTACGCCGGGTCGCCGCACTCCACGCGGGTCACCAGGATCTCCGGCACCTCGTACGGGTGGCGGGCGCGGATCTGGTCGACCAGGGCGGCCACCCGGTCGGGGGCGGTCTTGAACTGCACGGACCACTCGGTGCTCGTCTCCACCGCGGAGCGCCACCAGTACGTGCTGTCCACCTGCCCGCCCACCTGGGCGCAGGCGGCGAGCCGGTCGCCGACGGCGGCCGCCGCCAGGCCGTCCGCGACGGCGCGGGCGTCCACCACGGTCGTCACCACGCTGATCTCGTCCACGAGCGCACCCTACGCGGCCGGGTCGGCGGCCACGCCGTCGCGGTTCGCGGCGATCCACTCGTCGATCCGCGCCCACCAGTCGAAGAGCCAGTCGATGCGCTCCTGCCGGTCGGCCGGAATCTCCTCCGGTGGCACCGACCAGAACCGCATGACGATCCGCTTGTCCATCGGCAGCTCACGCCAGACGTCGGACACGGTGAGCATGCGGTCGAGGCCGGTGTGTGCCACGAAGACGACCCCGGCCTCCGGGGCGGCGTCGAGCGCGGCCAGCAGTCCACCGGGCTGCGGTGCGAGCACGTGCCGCAACCGTTCCGCGCGCAGCGCCATCCGCTCCAGCCCGAGCGCGCGGAGCCGGGCGATGGCCCGGAGCCGGCGCTTGGGCGTGAAGTTGCCGCCCTCTGGGAAGATCACGAAGGCGTCGTCGTCGTCGAGACCGCTGGCCAGGTGCCCGATCTGGCGCAGCAGCGCCGCGCCCCGGTCCTCGTCGGACGCGGGGGCGATGAACCGGTTCGGCAGCCGGTTGAGCAGCACGTCGATCGCGGGATCCCACTGGAGGCTCTCCTTCAGCACGATCCGCGGCTCGCGCCGGAACCAGTTCACGAGCGCGTGGATCAGGATGAACGAGTCGCCGGGACCGGCGTGCCGACAGACCACCAGCTCCGGGCGGCCGGGCTGCGCGGTGTCCGGGTCGGCGCCGGCCACGTCGATGCGGAGCCGCAGCGTCCACCGGGCCTGCCAGAACAGCACCCGCAGGAACCAGCCCGCGAGCACGTAGTGGGCGCGCTGGAAGCCCGGCGAACGTACGCGCAGGCCGAAGCCCGCCCCGACCCAGAGCCCGAAGAGCGCGAGCAGCGCCGCGGCGTCCCAGACGAGGTAGACGCAGCCGATCCAGAGCAGCCGCAGCGGCCTCAGTCGCCCGGGAACCAGCGGCGAGAGGGCCGCCGCGACCAGCGCCCAGACCGGCAGCGTGGTGACCACCACGACGGCGAGCAGGACCACGGCCGGTGCCAGCAGCACCCGCCGGAGCCACCGGGGCGGCAGCGGCATCAGTGCTCCAGGTTCGCCAGGTACCGCCGGGACGCGGTGTACGCGCGGCTGATCCGCCGCCCCACCGCGGCCATGTCCCGGTACGCCCACGGCGTGTCGTCGCGTGGGTTGAGTCCACCGGTGGGCAGGACGTGCACCTCGACTCCCTCGGGCAGCGCCGCCATCTCCCGGAAGAACCGGTGCCGCCGGGCGATCTCGAAGGCGACCTGGGCGATCTCCCAGGGCCGGCGGGGTGGCGACAGCTCCCGTTCGATCCGGCCCACTTGGAGGACGAAGATGCGCGTGGCGCCGGCGGTCACGGCCTCGCCGATGGGGATCGAGTTGACGATCCCGCCGTCGATGTAGTGCGCGCCGTCGATCTCGGTGGGTGGCAGCAGGCCGGGCACCGACGCGGACGCCAGCACGGCCGGCACCAGCGGGCCGCTGTCGAACCAGTGCTCGGCGGCCCGTTCGATGTGCGCGGCGCAGCACCGGAACGGCACCCGCAGGTCCTCGAACGTGGTCTTCTCCCCCAGCTCCGACTCCAGCAGCCGGCGCAGCGGGCGGGGCGAGTGCAGGTGCGTACGGGCGGCGAACCGGCGCAGCTGCCGGGCGACCGAGTCGCCGTACACCTCGCTGGCCTCCGGGGAGGCCCAGAGCCGGACCAGGCGGTCGGTGACCGCCTCGGACGGGTCGGCGGCGACGAGCGCGCCGTTGACCGCCCCGATCGACGTGCCGAGCACCATGTCCGGCCGGATGCCGGCGCGGAACAGCGCGCGGAGCATGCCCACCTCGACCGCGCCGAGCACGCCGCCGCCGCCGAGCACGAACGCCACCGGTCCCCCCGCCATGCCGTTCATCCTGGCACGGCGGCGCCGCGCCGGCTCCGCCGCCGGGTCGCGCCGGCTCCGCCGCCGGATCGTGCGGGCACCGCCGCCGGGTCGCGCGGCCGGACCCGGCGGCCTGCGGAGCGTCACCCTGATCGATGTCGGTCAGCGGCACGACCGGCCCGCGACCAGCGTTGACACGCCGGACACATTCGCGCAACCTGATACGGCCCCCACCTTCGAGGCAGGTGCGAACCGTGACGGCTGCACTGCATCCCGGCCGGCTGCTCGCCCGCAGGTACCGGCTCCTCGACCAGCTCGGCGTCGGCGGCATGTCGGTGATCTGGCGGGCCCACGACGAGGTGCTGGACCGGTTGGTGGCGCTCAAGGTCCTCGCCCCGTCGCTGGCCGCCGACGCGCGGTTCCGGCACCTGGTGCGCGAGGAGGCCCGCGCCGCCGCCCAGCTGGTGCACCCGCACGTCACCTCGGTGCACGACTACGGCGAGACGGTGGCTGCCGACGGCGCCATCACGTCGTTCGTCGTGATGGAGCTGCTCACCGGGGAGGAGCTGGAGCTGCGGCTCACGGAGGGGCCGCTGCCCTGGGCCGAGGCCGTGGACGTCGCCGCGCAGGTCGCCGACGCGCTCGCGGCCGCACACCGGCTGGGCATCGTGCACCGGGACATCACCCCGGCGAACGTGATGATGACCCCGGCCGGCGCCAAGGTGCTCGACTTCGGCATCGCGGCCCGGGTGGGCACCCCCGACGAGGACGAGGACGGCGCCACGTTCGGCACGCCCGCGTACGTCGCGCCGGAGCGGCTGGACGGCGCACCGGCCCAGCCGGCCACCGACGTCTACTCGCTGGGGGTCCTGCTGTACGCGGCCCTCACCGGCCGGGTGCCGTACCCGGCGGACACGTGGGAGCAGGTGGGCGCGGCGCTCGCGGCGGGCCGCCCGCCCTCGCTGGCGGGGGTGCCGGGCCTGCCGGCGGAGGTCGCCCGGACGGCGCTGCGCTGCCTGGCCCGCGACCCGGCGGCCCGGCCCACCGCGCGCGAGGTCGCCGCCGTCCTGCGGGAGCACCTGCCGCACCGGGACCCGCGACCGGTGACGACCGCGCCGCGACCCGCGGCGCCGGCCGGCGCACCGCCCCGGCGGCGGGTTCCGCGGGCGACGCTGGTCCCCGCCGGCCTGGCGGTCGCCGTGGCCGTCGCCGTGCCCGCGCTTCCGCTGGACCGCACCGCACCCCCGCAGTCGTCGCCCGCCCGCACGACGGCCGCCCCGGCGGTGGTCGGCACGCCGGCTCCCGACGGGCCGGCGCGGACGGCCGCACCCTCCCGTGTGGAGCCGCCGGACGCCGCCCCGACCGGACTCGTGGCGGCGGCGTTCCGGCTCGACGGGCTCATCGACGCGGGGCTGACGGCCGGCGAGATCCGCTCCGACGTGGGTGTGGACCTCCGCAACGAACTGCGCAACCTGAGCGCGTCGGCGACGGGCGGCCGGGAGAACCTGGCGCCCCCGGTGGCCCGGCTGCGCGAGAAGGTCGCGGTCCGGCTGCGGGAGGGCGCCATCAGCCCGGTGTACGCCGAGCGGCTGGACTCGGCGATCGCCGCGCTCGGCACGGCACGGCTGTGAGCGGTCAGCGGATGGTGAGCCGGGTCAGCTCCCGGGTGGACGCGGCGGCCTGCCGGTAGACCGCCTCGTAGCCCTGCGCCATCCGGCTCGTGGAGAAGTTGGCGGCCACGTGCGCCACGCAGTCCCGGGGGTCGAGCCGTTCGACGGCCCGCAGCGCGGCGGGCAGGTCCTCGGGCCCGTCGCAGACCAGGCCGGTGACCCCGGATCTGACCAGTTCCGGCACGGCGCCGCGGCCGAGCGCCACCACGGGCGTGCCGGTCGCCATCGCCTCGACCATCACCATGCCGAACGGCTCCTCCCACTGGATGGGCATGATGAGGCAACGCGCGCCGACCAGCATCCGCAGGGTGGCGTCCCGGTCGGCGTTGAGCACCACCTCGACGTCGTCGCCGAGCAGCGGCGCGACGACCTCGTCGTAGTAGCGGCGCTCGGCGGGTTCGTTGCACTTGCCGGCCAGCAGCAGCGGCAGCCCGGCCGCCCGGCAGGCGCGGATGGCCACGTCGGGCCCCTTGTCGGGGCTGAACCGGGCCAGCCAGAGCACCGGGCCCGCCGACGGGGCGGACTTCTGCGGGATGTCCGCCAGGTCGAGGGCGTTGTGCACGGTGCCCACCCAGGGCAGGGCCGGGTTGAGGCGGCGCTGCGCGTGGGAGATGGCGACGAGGCCGACGCCGTGGTCGGTGTCGCTCAGCACGGTGCCGTACTCACCGACCGGGTTGCCGTGCACGGTCGCCACCGTGGGCACGCTGCGCCGGCCGGCGACCAGCGGGCCGATCGTGGTGTGGTCGTGGATGACGTCGAAGTCCGCGGCGTCGACGAGGTGCCGTACGCGGGCCAGGTGGGCCAGTTCGGGCAGCGACTCGCCGAGCCGCGCGAACTGCAGGTCCGGGCCGGTGGAGACGAAGTCCTGCGCGGCCGTGCCGTGCCACTCGCCGGCGCCGAACAGCGTCACCGTGTGTCCCCGCCGGACGAGGGCGTCCACCAGCCCCGTGACGACCTGCTCCAGCCCGCCGTAGCCGGGGGGCGGCACGGAGAGCCAGGGCGGGACCACCATCGCGACCCGCAGCGGCCGTTCGGCCGCCCGGTCGGCCGTCAGATGGGTCACGGCCACGAGTCCTCCCGTTGGTCCCCGGCGCGCCGGCCGCCGGTTCCGGTACGCGTGGCAGCGGTTTCCCCTTGCGGGCCCCACTAAAACCGGACAAGCGGGATGCTTCACTCCAAGACGAGCAGCTGGTCGTCCACCGCCCGCACGCCCGGCGCCGACCACGCCACCCGTTGCGCCTGGTCCCGTTCCCACCACGAGCGGACCACGCCGCTGAGCACCAGCGTGTCCCCGTCCACCGCGACCGAGATCCCTCCGGCGCCGACCGCGCGGCCGAGCGCCCGCCGCACGTCGTGGAGCATCCGGTCGGTGTCCGTGGGAGCCGGCGGGCGTACGTCGACGAGGTTGGTGATGCCGCGGACGCCCCGCAGCCGGCGCACCTCCCGCTCGGCGGTGCGCCGCTGCCACCCGAACTCCACCTCGCCGCGGAGCATCACCCAGCCGTTGGCCACGGTGACGTCCAGCCGCTCGGCGGGGACGTAGCTGTCCCACTCCAGCGCCCGGCTGACCGCGAGGGCGATCTCGGCGTCGGTCGCCCCGGGGCTGCCCGGCAGCCGTATCTCGATGTCGTCGGCGACGGCGCGCACCCCGCGTACGCGCTGCGCGCACCGTGTGGCGGCCCACCGCCGCGCCGAGCTGTCGACCCACCCGGTCAGGGTCACGACGCCCTCGTCGACGCTCACGCCGATCTCGTTCGGCTGTGCCTCGGGGTCCCAGGCCAGCTCGGCCAGGACGTCCTGCTGGATCCGCTGGTCCTCGCGGGCGGCGGCTGCCGTGCCCATCGCGTCCTCCCCTCGCCGGTTCCGCCAGCCTGTCCCCGGCACGGGTGACGGCGGTTCACCCGGGTCGGGTGAACCGCCGTCCGCGAAGAGGTGGCGGCGGGTGACGGAGCCAACCCCCTTGGCCCCGTCACCCGCCGCCGGAGGGAGGAGGCAGGTTCAGGTGGCGCTCACGACGTCTCGGCGAGCGTGACGGTCGTGGTCGCCTCGGCGCCGTTGCGCTTGTAGTGCACCTCCACCCGGTCGCCGACCTTGCCGGCCTGGACCGCGCCGACCAGGTCGTCCGAGTCGGTGATCACCTTGTCGCCGAAGCGGGTGATGACGTCGCCGCGCTGGAGGCCGGCCTTCTCGGCGGCGCCGCCCTCGGTGACCGACGCGACCAGCGCGCCGCCGCCCTCCGCCACGGTCACGCTGACCCCGAGCGACGGGTGGCTGACCTTCTCGCCGCGCTGGAGCTTGGCCGCGACGTCCTTGGCCTTGTTGCTGGGGATGGCGAAGCCGACGCCGATGTTGCCGGTGCTCTGCCCGGAGGTGGCGATGGCGGTGTTGATGCCGATCACCTCGCCCCGGGTGTTGACCAGCGCACCGCCCGAGTTGCCGGGGTTGATCGGGGCGTCGGTCTGGAGCAGCCCGGAGATGGAGATCGCGCCCTGGCGCATGTCCTGCGGCTGGCTCTCGCCGGCCTGGATGGTGCGGTCCCGGGCGCTGATGATGCCCGCGGTCACCGAACCCTGCAGACCCAGCGGGCTGCCGAGGGCCAGCACCTGGTCACCGACCTGCATGGCGTCGCTGTCGCCGAACGTGGCGGGCTTGAGGCCGCTCACCCCGCGCGCCTGCACCACAGCGAGGTCCGTCTTCGGGTCGGTGCCGACGATCCTGGCGGTCGCGCTCTTGCCGTCGGCGAAGACCACGCGGACGGTGTCGCCGGTGGCCGAGGCGACCACGTGGTTGTTGGTGAGCACGTAGCCGTCGTCGCTGAGGATCACGCCGGAGCCCTCGCCGTTCTGGGTGGCGATGGAGACGACGCTGTCCTGCACGGAGGCGGCGATCCGGGGCAGGTCCGCACTGTTGATCACCGGCGCGGCGCTGTAGGTGCGGGTGACGCCGCCGCCGTCGTCCACGGCGAGGGCGAGCGCCCCGCCGGCGACACCGGAGCCCAGCATGAGCGCGAGGACGGCGACACCGGCGCCCGCGAACTTGGCGATCCGGCCCGGACGCGGTCCGGCCGGGTTGCTCTGGGCCGGGGCCCACGGCGGCACGGGCTGGCCGGCGTGCTGCGGCTGCTGCCCGTACGGATGCGTCCCGGCACCCGGCTGACCCCCGCCGGTCCAGCCGGTGTGCTGGTTCTGGTACCAGTGGCCGCCCGCGTAGGCGCCGTGCGCGTACCCCCCGGGGGCCGGCTGGCCCGGAGCCTGGGGTGCCGGCTGGCTGGGGACCTGCGGGCCGGCGTAGGCCGGAGCGCCCGCGGGCGGCTGGTAGCCCGCGGTCGTGGTGGCCACCGGGACGGTCGGCTCGGCGCTGGGCGTCGCCGCCATCGGCGTGGTGGCGTCGGCCTCGGACACCGTCGGCATCGTCCTGGTGGCGTCGGCGCCGGGGACCGCCGCCATCGGCGTGGTGGCGTCGGCGTCCGGGCCGGGGGCGGGCGCGTCGGTGCGCGCGGGCTCCGTGGTGGCGGAGCCGGCCGGAGTCTGGTCGGTGTGCGGGGCGACCGGCTGGGTGGTCGCCGAGTCGGACTGCGCGCGCTCCCCGCGCGGCAGCTCGGCGGTGGGGTGCGACGGCTCGGCGTCGGCGGGGGCCGGCCGGTGCTGCGGGTCGGACTCGTACTCGGTCATGTCACCACCTTCTCCCGCGCCTCTGCGATCAGCCTGGAACTGGCCTGCGAGTTGGCTGAAAGTCACTCGCCGTCGGTCTCGGCCTCCGGCACCAGCGGCAGCCGCACCCGGAACGTGGCCCCGCCGCCCGGCGTCTCGGCCACCTCGACGGTGCCGTGGTGCGCGCTCACGAGCGCCGCCACGATGGCCAGGCCGAGCCCGGTGCCGGTGTTGCCGCCGGCCCGCCGGGTCCGGGCGGCGTCGGCCCGGTAGAACCGCTCGAAGACCCGCTCCGCCTGCTCCGGGGTGAGGCCGGGGCCGGTGTCGGCCACCTCCACGATGGCCAGGTTGCCCGGCTCGGTACGCAGCCGCAGCGTCACGGAGGCGTCCGGCGGGGTGTGGGTCAGAGCGTTCGTCATGAGGTTGCCGATGATCTGCCGCAGCCGGGCGTCGTCCCCGAGGACCACGAGCGGGCCCGAGCCCGGCTCGATCTCCAGCTCGATGCGGCGGTCGGGTGCGACCGCCCGGGCGGCCTGCACCGCGTCACCGGCGAGCACCGGCAGCTCCACCGGGGCCAGGGAGATCGGCCGTTCCCGGTCGAGTCGGGCGAGCAGCAGCAGGTCCTCCACGAGCAGGCCCATGCGGGCGGCCTCGTCCTCGATGCGGCGCAGCAGGCCGGCCGTCTGCTCCGGCTCGCGGGCCGCCCCCTGCCGGTACAGCTCGGCGAAGCCGCGGATCGTGGTGAGCGGCGTACGCAGCTCGTGCGACGCGTCCGCGACGAACTGCCGCATCCGCTCCTCCGACCGCCGTGCCCGCGCCTCGGACGCCTGGGCGGCGGCGGCCGCGTCCCGGGCGGCGGCCTCGGCCGAGCGGGCGGCGGTCTCGGAGGCGGCGCGGGCCGTGAAGGCGGCCTCGATCTGGGTCAGCATGGCGTTCAGCGCGCGGGACAGCCGACCCAGCTCGGAGGTCGGGCACTCCTGCCCCTCCTCCGGGTCGGGCACGCGCCGGGTCAGGTCGCCGCCGGCGATGGCGGCGGCCGTGCGTTCGATCTCGACGAGGGGTTTCAGGCTGGTGCGGACGATGGCCGCGCCGATCGAGGCGAGCAGGATGAGCACGGCGCCACCGACCAGCAGGTCGATCCAGACCAGCCGCGTCACCGCCCGGTCGACGTCGGTGAGCGGCTGGCCGACGGCCAGCACCTGGTCCGGGTTGCCCCGCACCGCCGCGTAGTACACGCGCCAGCGGATCCGGCGGTCCTGGGAGGTGACCGTGTGCGGCTCGCCCTCCTGTGCGGCGAAGCCCGACACGTCGGTGGGGAAGGTCGGCAACTGCTTCCACTGCAGGGACGTGGGGTCGTAGCTGGGCTGGGTGACCCCGCCGGGCTCGGCCAGCACCACCACGTAGCGGCTGGGCAGCATGGCGGTGACCTGGCGGGTCTTCAGCTGCGGGATGAAATCGCCGAGCGTCTGGCTCGCTCCCCGCAGCTGGGAGTCCACCTGGCCGATCAGGTAGCTGCGGAGGAAGAAGGTGGTCAGCGAGCTGATCACGAGAAGGGCGAGGGCGACCAGCGTGAGGACCGCGGTGACCAGCTTCACCCGCAGCGGTACGCTCCGCAGCCGCCCCTTCGCCTGGTCGACGGCGTTCACGCCGCCGGCTTGCGCAGCACGTACCCGACGCCGCGGAGCGTGTGGATGAGCCGGGGCTGGGTGTTGTCGACCTTGCGCCGCAGGTACGAGATGTACGACTCGACGATGTTGTCGTCACCGCGGAAGTCGTAGTTCCAGACGTGGTCGAGGATCTGCGCCTTGGACAGCACCCGGTTGGCGTTCAGCATCAGGTAGCGCAGCAGCTTGAACTCGGTCGGCGAGAGCTGCACCCGCTGGCCGGCCCGGTAGACCTCGTGGGTCTCCTCGTCGAGTTCGAGGTCGGCGAAGGTCAGCCGGGACGGCGGCTGCTCGCCGTTGGCGGTGCGGCGCAGCACGGCCCGGATCCGGGCGGTCAGCTCCTCCAGGCTGAACGGCTTCGTGACGTAGTCGTCGCCGCCCAGGGTCAGACCGCGGATCTTGTCGTCGGTGGCGTCCCGGGCGGTCAGGAACACCACGGGCGTACGGGTGCCGCCCTCGCGGAGCATCCGGATGACCTCGAAGCCGTCGAGGTCGGGCAGCATCACGTCGAGCACCACCAGATCGGGACGGTGGTCCTTGGCGGCGGTCAGCGCGGCGCTGCCGCTGGTCGCGGTCGCCACGTCGAACCCCGCGAAGCGCAGGCTCGCGGAGAGCAGCTCGAGGATGTTCGGGTCGTCCTCGACGACGAGCAGTCGCGCCTCGGTCTGGGTAGCGGGCATGTGCCCCATCATCCGTGACCCGGCTGCGCCCGCGCTGGACGCTTCCTGCAAAAACCCTGTGAGCAGCGGGGCGGCTCAGCGGAGCAGCCGGCGGAGCCCGTCGAGGGCGCCGTCGAGCAGCCGGATGGCGGTCCGCACCTGGGAGTCGGTGAACCGGCGGGCGCGTACCAGCCGCCCCACCTCGGCGGCGAAGGCGGCCAGCCGCTCGTCGAACTCGGTGAGCACCGCGTCGCCGGTCTCGGGCCGGGGCGGCGGACCGGGCGGGAACGGCGGCGCGGGGGCGTACGACGGCTCCCACCGGCTCCGCCGCTGCCGCGTCTGCCGGGCCGCCTCGCGCAGCTCCCGCTTGAGGTCGCGGACGGAGCCGCGTACCTCGCTGCGGATCTCCCCGGCCAGGGCGGAGAGATCCTCCACCGAGGCCGCGATGTCCGATTCCAGGGCGGCCAGCTCGTCGGCCCGCTGCCGCAGTTCGCCGCGGCCGGCCTCGGTGATCTCGTACGTCTTCCGCCCGCCCGCGGCCGTGTGGCTCACCAGGCCCTCGGCCTCGAGCCGTTGCAGGCGGGGGTAGATGGTGCCGGCGCTCGGCGCGTAGAGGCCGAGGAAGCGGTCCTCGAGGAGCCGGATCAGCTCGTAGCCGTGCTTCGGGCCGTCGTCGAGGAGCTTGAGCAGGTAGAGCCGGAGCCGCCCGTGACTGAACACGGACGTCACGGCAGCTCCTCCTCGTCGTCGTCCACCGGGCGGGCGAGCAGCGCGATGCTGCCCGACGTGGCGGACGCCCAGAGCTTACCGTCGCCGGCTCCGAGCACCCCCTCGCTGTCGGACACCGCGCCGATCGTCGACGTCGTCCGCACCTGGGGGAAGCCGCTGGTGATCCGGCCGGACGTGGTGTGCAGCCGCACGGCCAGGTCGCTGTCCTCGCGGACCCGGACGGTGATGCTGCCGGAGATCGTGTGCAGCCGGATCTCGCTGCGCCGCGGGTTGTCGAGGTCGCAGGTGATCGCCCCGGAGACGGTCTGCGCCCGGATCTGGCCGGCCGCGCTGTCGGCGAGGATCACCTCGCCGGAGACCGTCTCGATCGTGAGTTCCCCGGCCGCCCCCAGGGCCTCCACGGGCCCCGAGACGATCTTGGCGGACGTGACCCCCCGCATTCCCATGAGGGTGATCTGCCCGGAGGTCACGTCGACGCGGGTGTGCCGGCGCAGGCCCGAGACCACCAGGGAACCGTCGACCAGGCGCAGGTCGGCCGCCGAGTCGGCGGGGACGGCCACCGAGACGTCCACGCGGGGCCAGAGGCCGAACGGCCAGAACCACCGCCAGTTCCGCTCCTGCCGTACGCTGAGCCGCCCGTCGTGGTGCTCGACCAGGACCGGGCGGCGGCCGACCCGGGACACGTCGACGCGGGCCGGCCCGTCGGTCGCCACGACGTTCAGCCGGCCGCTGAACAGGCGTACGTCCAGCCGGGTGACCGGCCCGTCCAGGGTCAGCCGCTGCGGGCTGTCGACCGTCCAACCGGTCATCGTGTCCTCCCCTCCGGCGACGCGCCAGCGGCGCGCCCCACGGGAGGACCCTAACGCGATACATCGCGATACGGCAAGACTGTCGCGAGTGCTCAGGCCACCAGGTCGAGCCCCCGGACCCCGCCAGGGCTCCCCGCCGCCTCCGTGACGCCGCCGCGTGGCGACGGCACCGCCGCCAGCGGGCGCGACGGTACGGGGACCAGGTGCACGGCCGACTCCGCGGCCCGGGCGAGCAACCGCCGGTCCGCGTCCACACCGGGGTGCAGCGCGGCGGCCACGGTCACGTGGACGGTCAGGCCCCGCACCGAGACCACCCGGCGTACCGAGCGCACCAGCGTCTCCTCGCCGAGGAACGCGGCCGCCGTGGTCGCGGCCCCGCTGGCCGTGCACCGGTAGCCGATCCGCAGCGGCACGACCGGGGCGCCGGTGTCGACCGCCGCCTGGAACACGGCGGGGCGGAAACCGCGGCGCGGCCGGCAGCCGGCCGCGCCGTCCCCGGCGCACCAGGTCGTACCCTCCGGGAAGACCGCCACCGGGCGGCCGGCCCGCAGCGCGTCGGCGACCCGGCCGACCACCGCCGGAAGCTGCCGCGGCCGGGACCGGTCCACGAAGACGGTGCCCGCGGCGCCGGCCAGCAGCCCGACCAGCGGCCAGGACCGGACCTCCCGCTTGGCCACCAGCCGGGCCGGCGCGACGGCCAGCACCACGAGGACGTCCAGCCAGGACACGTGGTTGGCGACCAGCAGGGCCCGCCGGCGCGGCGGCCGGCCGCGGACCGCCAGCCGCACCCCGAAGGCGCGCAGCGTCCCCCGCGCCCAGGCGCGCACCGCCGCCTGCCCGTCACGCTCGGGCAGGACCGGCAGCAGCACGGCCAACCCGGTGCCGAGCAGCAGCATCCCCGCACCCGCGAGCAGGCGGCCCGCCCGCCGGGCCACCCCGACGGCGGGCACCTCCCCCGGCGCGGGCAGGCACCCCGGCCCGCAGCCCGACGCGGGACGCCAGAGGTCGTCCGCCCCGGCGGTCACCGCTGTTCCCCGAGGAAGTGCCGCAGGTAGCGGGGGTTCATGCGGTCCAGGGACAGCAGCACGTAGAAGTCGGCCACCCCGAAGTCCGGGTCGTACGCCGGCTCGCCGCAGATCCACGCGCCGAGCCGCAGGTAGCCGCGCAGCAGCGGCGGAACCAGCTCGCCCTTGCCGTCCGCCGGCGGGGTCACCCCGGCCGGCGCCTCGGCGAACCAGGGCCGCCGGGGGCGCACCCGCAGCGGCGGCGGCGCCAGGTGACGGGCCTGGGCCCGCGCCCACACCTGGGCCACCGCCCGGCCGCCGTCGCCCACCGGAACCGAGGCGCAGCCGCCCAGCCAGCGGGAACCGCGCAGGTGCAGGTAGCGGGTGATGCCGGCCCACATGAGGGTGATGACGGCGCCGGTGCGGTGGTCGGGGTGGACGCAGGAGCGGCCCGCCTCGACGAGGTCGTCGCGCAGCGGCGCGAGCGCGGCGAGGTCGAACTCCGTGTCGGCGTACCGCCGGTCGGTCCGGCCGGGCGGGAGCAGCCGGTAGGTGCCGACCACCGCTCCCGTGCTCTCCTGCCGGACGATCAGGTGGTCGCAGTGCGGGTCGAACGGGTCCACGTCCCGGCCCTCGGCGTCCGGGCGCAGCGTGGCGCCGAGTTCGGTGGCGAACACCTCGTGGCGGAGGCGTTGCGCGGCCGCGACCTGGGTCGGGTCGTCGGCGATCAGCAGGGTGTAACCGCTGGTCGTCAGGGGTGCCCCAGCGGCGTGCAGAACGGCCATGGGACCTGTGTAGGTCCCCGGGGTTGCCGGCCCGGGTGGCGAGGAGTGTCGATCCGGTGAACGCCGGTCGGCCACCCGTGTGCGGTCGGCGTGCCGGGCGTGCGAGGCTGCCGGGCGGGACCCGGCGGTGGCGCCGGGCCGCGTACCCGGGGAGGTCAGGCGATGCGCATCGGATCCCGCTACAACGGGCCACCCGGCTCGGGCAACGGCGGCTGGAGCGCCGGGCTGTTCGCCGCCGCGGGAGGACCCGGACCGGTCGAGGTGACGCTGCGCCGCCCGCCCCCGCTGGACACGCCCCTCGTCCTCGCCGACGGCGAGGTCCGGAACCCGGCCGGGCTCGTGGTCGCCGAGGTGCGCCCCACCGACGCCGTGGACGCCGTGGTGCCGCCGGTCGACCTGCCCACCGCGACAGCCGCGTCGGCCGCGTACCCCGGGCTGGTCGCGCACCCCTTCCCCGGCTGCTACGTCTGCGGCCCGGACCGGGCCGACGGGCTGCGGATCTTCCCGGGCCGGCTGCCCGACGGCCGGACGGCCGCCCCGTTCCACGTCCCGGAGCAGGTGACCGAGGCGACGGTCTGGGCCGCGCTGGACTGCCCGGGCGGCTGGTCGGTGATCGCCCCCGGCCGGCCGTACGTCCTGGGACGGATCGCCGCGCGGGTGGACGCGCTCCCCCGGCCGGGTGACGACTGCGTGGTGACCGGCGCGACCGTCGACGTCGAGGGGCGCAAGGCCAGTGTGCACACCAGCCTCTACGGTCCGGACGGCACGCTGCTCGCCTGCGCCCGCGCCACCTGGGTCGCGTTGCCGCCCGCCGCGGGGTGACCGCCGGCGGCGTCTCCTAGTCCGCGAGGTGGACGCGACTCCTGCCTGAGGTGGAGGCGCGGGTACGGACCACGCCTGATTGACCTTGTTGCGCTCGCCCGTCACGCTGTGCAACGGCGTACCTCGACGCCACCCGCACGGGAGGAGAACGATGTCTGACGGGCAGCGAAGCCCCACCAGTGACGGTCAGATCGTGGTGTCCGGCCTGACGAAGCAGTACCGCAACGTCCGGGCGGTCAACAACCTGTCCTTCACGATCGAGCCGGGTCGGGTGACCGGCTTCCTCGGCCCGAACGGCGCCGGGAAGACCACCACCCTGCGCATGCTGCTGAACCTGGTCACGCCGACCAGTGGCACGGCGACCATCAGCGGACACCGGTACGCCGACCTGACCGAGCCGCTGCGGCACGTGGGCGCGGTGCTGGAGGCGTCCAGCGCGCACAAGGGCCGCACCGGGATCAACCACCTGCGGGTGATCTGCGCGGCGGCCGGCCTGCCGAAGCGGCGCGCCGACGAGGCGCTGGCCCTCGTCGGGCTGACCCCCGCGGCCAAGCGGAAGTTCAAGGGCTACTCGCTCGGCATGAAGCAGCGGCTCGGCATCGCCGCGGCCATGCTCGGCGACCCGCGGGTCCTCATCCTCGACGAGCCGGCCAACGGGCTGGACCCGGAGGGGATCCGGTGGATGCGCGGGTTCCTCAAGGGCCTGGCCCACGAGGGACGCACGGTGCTGGTCTCCAGCCACCTGCTGTCGGAGATGCAGCTGCTCGCCGACGACGTGGTCATCATCGCGGCGGGCCAGCTCGTCCGGCAGGGGCCGGTCGAGCAGGTCATCGGGTCGATGACGCACGGCGGCGCCCGGGTCCGCGTCCGCACCCCGCACGCCGAGGCCCTCGTCACCGCGCTCAAGGCCCAGAACGCCACCGTGGACGCCGACGGGCAGGGCGCCCTGATCGTCACCGGCGTGGACGCCCCGACGGTCGGCCGGGCCGCCCTCGGCGCGGGCGTCGAACTGCACGAACTGACCACGGAACGGCCCGACCTCGAAGGGGTCTTCCTGGAGCTGACGGCCGGAAAGGCGGGGATCCGATGAACCTGGTCCGAGCCGAGCTTCTCAAGATCCGCACCACCAGCACCTGGTGGTGGCTCGCCGTCGGCGCGTTCGTGTCGATCGCCCTGGCCTTCGCGTTCAACGCGTGGATGGCCAGCACGGTGCTCGGCGGCGACGCCGAGACCCTCGGCGTGAGCGGGGAGCAGGCGACCCCGGCCGCGCAGGCGGCGAACATCTACACCTCGGGTCAGTACCTCGGGCTGATGTTCGTGATGCTCATCGGCATCCTGATGGTCACCAACGAGTTCTTCCACCAGACCGCGACCACGACGTTCCTCGCCACGCCGCGGCGGACGTCGGTGATCCTCGGCAAGCTGGCCGCCGCGAGCCTGCTGGGCTTCCTGTTCTGGCTGGCCACCACGGTGATCGACCTCGTGGCCGGCGCGACGTTCCTGTCCCTCAACGACCACGGCACGCAGCTCGGTGAGTGGCCGGTGCAGCGGGCGCTGCTGTTCAACCTGCTGGCGTACGCGATCTGGACGATCCTCGGGGTGGGCATCGGCACGCTCATCACCAACCAGCTCGGGGCCGTCATCACCGCGGCCGTGCTCTACCTCGTGGGCACCCAGGTGGTCGGCCTGCTGTTCCTGCTCCTGTCGAACCTGCTCGACTCGCAGGCGGTGCTCAAGTGGCAGGTGATCTGGCCCGCCGTCGCGTCCCAGGTGATGATCAGCGAGGGGCAGTCGGAGTTCGTGCCCGCCTGGTGGGTGGGCGCCCTCGTGCTGGTCGGCTACGCCATCGTCAGCGGCGTCGCCGGCGTCCTGATCACCCGACGGCGCGACATCGCCTGACCTGCGCGTCCGGCCAGGTCACGACGGCCCCGCGGCGGTGGTGTCCCACCAGCGCCCGCGGGGCCGTCGGTCATAGCAGGAGTCAATGGGACACGCAGCGCTTACTGAACTTCTGGCATCTTCTGTGAAACGGAACACCCGACGGAGGCGGAAATGCCTGGGGGATCCGTACGGCGTAGCCTTGGGGCGTCCCGCACCGGCTTCTGACACAGGGCCGGGCGGGCCCGCGTGCCACACCAGAACCGGCGTGAAAGAGGCGATTAGCGGCCGTGTCGACCCAGCAGACTTCGCAGGAGAACCCACTGGCGGGTTTCGGCCCGAACGAGTGGATCGTCGAGGAGATGTACCAGCGGTATCTCGCCGACCCCAACAGCGTCGACTCGGCCTGGCACGACTTCTTCGCCGACTACCGTCCGGCGCCGGGCGCGGCCACCCCACGACCGGACGGCAAGCCGGCCCCGGCCGCCGCCCCGGAGCCCGCCGAGCAGCAGGAGGCGGTCGCCACCGTCACGCAGTCCGCCCCCGCCAAGCCGGCGGCCGCTCCCGCCAAGCCGGCGGCCGCTCCCGCGAAGCCGGCCGAGAGCAAGCCGGCCGCGGCGGCTCCGGCCGCTCCCGCCAAGCCGGCGGCGAAGCCCGCCCCCGCGAAGCCGGCCGCCGCCGCGCCGAAGGCCACCGGCCCGCAGACCACGCCGCTGCGCGGCGTCGCCGCGAAGATCGTCCAGAACATGGACGCCTCGCTGAGCGTGCCGACCGCGACCAGCGTGCGCGCCGTCCCGGCCAAGCTGCTCGTCGACAACCGCATCGTCATCAACAACCACCTCGCCCGCGGGCGCGGCGGCAAGGTCAGCTTCACCCACCTCATCGGGTACGCGATGGTCCGGGCGCTGGTCCAGCACCCGGAGATGAACAACTCCTACGCCGAGGTCGACGGCAAGCCGGCCATGGTCCGCCCGGAGCACGTCAACCTGGGCATCGCCATCGACCTGGTCCGCCCCGACGGCAGCCGCAACCTGGTGGTCCCCTCCATCAAGGGCTGCGAGCAGATGGACTTCCGGCAGTTCTGGCAGGCGTACGAGGACGTCGTCCGGCGTGCCCGCCGCAACGAGCTGACCATGGAGGACTACGCGGGCACCACGATCTCCCTGACCAACCCGGGCGGCATCGGCACCGTCCACTCGATGCCGCGGCTCATGCAGGGGCAGAGCGCGATCATCGGCGTCGGCGCCATGGAGTACCCGGCGCCGTACCAGGGCATGTCCGAGGCCACCCTCGCCGAACTGGCGGTCAGCAAGGTCATCACGCTGACCAGCACGTACGACCACCGGGTCATCCAGGGCGCGCAGTCCGGCGAGTTCCTCAAGGCCATGCACGAGCTGATCCTCGGTGAGCACGGCTTCTACGACGAGATCTTCACCTCGCTGCGCATCCCGTACGAGCCGGTGCGCTGGGTGCGCGACGTGGCGGTCAACTCCGAGGGCCAGATCAACAAGACGGCCCGCGTGCACGAGCTGATTCACGCGTACCGGGTGCGCGGCCACCTGATGGCCGACACCGACCCGCTCGAGTTCAAGATTCGCAAGCACCCGGACCTGGACGTCCTCCAGCACGGGCTGACCCTGTGGGACCTCGACCGCGAGTTCCCCGTCAACGGCTTCGCCGGCCGGCAGCGCATGAAGCTGCGCGAGATCCTCGGCGTGCTGCGCGACTCGTACTGCCGCCGCGTCGGCATCGAGTACATGCACATCCAGGACCCGGAGGAGCGGCGCTGGATCCAGGAGCGGATAGAGCGCAAGTACGAGAAGCCCACGCCGGACGAGCAGAAGCACGTGCTCAACCGGCTCAACGCCGCCGAGGCGTTCGAGACCTTCCTCCAGACGAAGTACGTCGGCCAGAAGCGCTTCTCGCTGGAGGGCGGCGAGTCGCTCATCCCGCTGCTCGGCGAGGTGCTGGAGGCGGCCGCCGAGGGGGGCCTCGACGAGGTCGTCATCGGCATGGCGCACCGCGGCCGGCTCAACGTGCTGGCGAACATCGTCGGCAAGCCGTACGAGAAGATCTTCTCGGAGTTCGAGGGGCACCTGGACCCGCGTTCCACGCAGGGCTCGGGCGACGTGAAGTACCACCTGGGGCAGAACGGCAAGTTCACGACCCCGGACGGCGCCCACTCGGTGAAGGTCTCGGTGGTGGCCAACCCGTCCCACCTGGAGGCCGTGGACCCGGTGCTGGAGGGCATCGTCCGGGCCAAGCAGGACCGCATAGACCTCAAGCTGGAGGGCTACACGGTGCTGCCGCTCGCGGTGCACGGCGACGCCGCGTTCGCCGGCCAGGGCGTGGTGGCCGAGACGCTCAACCTGTCCCAGCTGCGCGGCTACCGCACCGGCGGGACCGTGCACGTGGTGGTCAACAACCAGGTCGGCTTCACCACCGCGCCGGAGTACTCGCGGTCGAGCCTCTACAGCACCGACGTCGCGCGGATGATCCAGGCGCCGATCTTCCACGTCAACGGTGACGACCCCGAGGCCGTCGTCCGGGTCGCCCGGCTGGCCTTCGAGTACCGCCAGGCGTTCAACAAGGACGTCGTGATCGACATGGTCTGCTACCGCCGGCGCGGGCACAACGAGGGCGACGACCCGTCGATGACCAACCCGCAGATGTACAAGATCATCGACTCGAAGCGGTCGGTCCGGAAGCTGTACACCGAGGAGCTCATCGGCCGGGGCGACATCACCGTCGAGGACGCGGAGGAGCTGCTGCGCGACTACCAGGCCCAGCTCGAACGGGTCTTCAAGGCCACGCGCGACGCCGCCACCGCGCCCCGGCAGCTCAGCCGGCCGCGCCGCGAGGATGAGCCGGAGCCGCAGGTGGACACCGCCACCGACGCCTCGGTCGTCCGGGCCATCGGTGAGGCGCACGTCAACCTCCCGGAGGGCTTCACCCCGCACAAGCGCATCCAGCAGCTGCTCGAGCGGCGGGCCAAGATGGCGGTCGAGGGCAACATCGACTGGGGCTTCGGCGAGATCATCGCGTTCGGCTCCCTGCTGCACGACGGCGTCACCGTCCGGCTCGCCGGGCAGGACTCGCGCCGCGGCACGTTCGTGCAGCGGCACGCCTCGATCGTCGACGCGCGGACCGGCGCGGACTACATCCCGCTCCAGTCGTTCACCGGCGACGGCGAGCGCTCCCGGTTCTTCGTGCACGACTCGCTGCTCAGCGAGTACGCGGCGATGGGCTTCGAGTACGGCTACTCGGTGGAGAACGTCAACGCGCTGGTCTGCTGGGAGGCCCAGTTCGGCGACTTCGTCAACGGCGCCCAGTCGGTCATCGACGAGTTCGTCTCGTCGGGTGAGGTCAAGTGGGGTCAGCGCTCCGCGGTGACCCTGCTGCTGCCGCACGGCCACGAGGGTCAGGGCCCGGACCACACCTCCGGCCGGCCGGAGCGCTTCCTCCAGCTCTGCGCGGAGGACAACATGCGGGTCGCCATCCCGACCACCCCGGCGAACTACTTCCACCTGCTGCGGCGCCAGGCGCTGTCGCCGAAGCGGAAGCCGCTCGTGGTGTTCACGCCGAAGTCGCTGCTGCGGCACCGGCTCTGCGTGTCGTCCGTCGAGGACTTCACGACGGGCACCTTCCAGCCGGTGCTGCCCGACCTGGCCGCCCCGGCGCCGGAGTCGGTGAAGCGGGTGCTGCTCTGCTCGGGCAAGGTCTACTACGACCTGTACCAGGCCCGTCAGCAGCGGGGCATCACGGACACCGCGATCATCCGGATCGAGCAGCTCTACCCGATGCCGGTCGAGGAGGTCCGGGCCGCGCTGGCGCAGTACCCGAACGCCGAGGACTTCGCCTGGGTGCAGGAGGAGCCGGCCAACCAGGGCGCCTGGTCGTTCGTCGCCCTGAACCTGCTGGAGCACCTGGCCGACGTGCGGCTGCGCCGGATCTCCCGCCCGGCGGCGGCCGCTCCGGCGGTCGGCTCGGCCAAGATGCACGAGGTCGAGCAGAACGCGCTGATCGAGGCGGCACTCCCCCGCCCGTGACCTGAGCACCGTCGTCAGCCGGGGCAGGGCCGTCGTGGACGGCCCTGCCCCGGCCGCGTCGGTGGACACCCCGCCCGGCGCCCGCCGGGCCCGGACCAAGGACGGACCGATGTACTTCACCGACCGCGGCATCGAGGAACTGGTCGAGCGCCGGGGTGACGAACAGGTGAGCGTCGAGTGGCTCGCCGAGCGCCTGCGTGACTTCGTCGACCTGAACCCGGAGTTCGAGACCCCCGTCGAGCGCTTCGCCACCTGGCTCGCCCGCCTCGACGACGAAGACGAGGACTGACCCCCGTCCGCCCACCCGACGAACGGACGTTCGCCGTGCTACCGCCTCTCCCCCCGCACGTCCGGCGATCGGCCGTGGTGGCCGGCGCCGCGTTCGCCCTGCTCCTCGCCGGCTGCGGCGACGAGCCGGCGCCGCCGCGCCCGTCGACCACGGCGGCGGGCGCCACGGCCGCCGCCCCGCCCCCGCCGCCGGTCTTCTACGTCGACCCGGACAACCCGGCCGACGAGGAGGCGGCACGCCTGGCGGCGCAGGGGCGGACCGGCGACGCCGCGGCGCTGCGCGAGATCGCCACCCGCCCGACCGCGAAGTGGCTCACCGGCGAGGAGGACCCGGTACGCGACGAGGTGGACGATTACCTCGAAGAGGCGCAGCTGGCCGGCCAGACGCCGGTGCTGGTGGCGCACAACGTGCCGGAGCGGGACTGCGGGCGGCAGGGCGACGGGGGCGCCAGCGACGTCGTGGCGTACGCGCGATGGATCCGCGATCTGGCGTCCGGCGTGAACGGCCGGCCCGTCATCGTCGTCCTCGAGCCCGGGGCGGTACCGGACGCCGTCTCGGGCTGCCCGCACGACGTGCCCGGGCGGCTCGCGCTGCTCCGGGACGCCGTGGCGGTCCTGAAGAGCACCGGCAGCGCCCAGGTCTACCTCGACGCCGGCCACCCCGCCTGGATCGGCGACGTGAACGCCCTCGCGGCGACGCTGCGTGAGGCCGGGGTCGGCGAGGCCGACGGGTTCGCGCTCAACGTGGCGAACTTCGTCCGGACCGACGAGGTCGTCCGCTACGGGCACCGGATCTCCGACGCCCTCGGCGGGGCCGCCCGGTTCGTGATCGACACCAGCCGCAACGGCAACGGCCCGTACCCGGACGCGACCGCGGACGGCGCACCGAGCTGGTGCAATCCGCCCGGGCGGGCGCTCGGCGAGGAGCCGACCGCCGACCCGGGCCTGGACCGGGTGGACGCGCTGCTGTGGGTCAAGTACCCGGGCGAGTCGGACGGCGCGTGCCGCCCCGGCGAGCCGGAGGGCGGCGAATGGTGGCCCCAGTACGCTCTCGGCCTGGTCCGCAACGCGCGCTGACCGGGCCGGCCGTCGGGGGTGCGGGGCGTCGTCAGCCGTTCCCGCTCGACACCGCCGGTTCCAGTCCGGTGCGCCGCAGCTTCTGCCAGCCCAGCCGGCCGCCGGTCAGCGCAGTGACGACCGACTGGAGCAGCACGAGGTACATGAGCTGCCGGTAGACGAACTGCTGCAACGGGAGGACCCACAGCACGCCCAGCTTCTCGCGGTCCAGCCGGAACGCCACGGCCGCCGTGAGGAACTGCACGCCCAGCATGACCAGCCACGCGATGGCCGTCGCCGTCCGGTCGAGGAAGAACAGGCCGTAGATCGCCAGCAGGTCGATCACCGGCGCCATCAGCGGCAGCAGCACACCGAACAGGCTGAGGAACAGCAGGCAGCGGCGGGTGTACCGGCCCGAGGCGCCCTGGTCGAGCAACGACCGGCGGTGCTTCCACATCGCCTGCATGGTGCCGTAGCTCCACCGGTAGCGCTGCTTCCACAGCTGGCCCATCGTGGCGGGCGCCTCGGTCCACGCGCGGGCCGTCTCCTCGTACACCACCTTCCAGCCGGCCCGCCCGACCGCCATGGTGATGTCGGTGTCCTCGGCCAGGGTGTCGTCGCTGACCCCGCCGGCGTAGCGCAGCGCCTGCCGGCGGAACGCGCCGATGGCGCCGGGCACCGTGGACATGCAGCGCAGCGTCTCGTACAGGCGGCGGTCGAGGTTGAAGCCGATGACGTACTCGATGTGCTGCCACTTGGCGATGAGGCTCGTACGGTTGCCGACCTTGACGTTGCCGGCCACGGCGCCCACCTGCGGGTCGGCGAACGGCTGGACGAGCCGCCGTACGGAGTCGCGCTCGAGGACCGTGTCGCCGTCGACCATCACGATCAGGTCGTGCCGGGCCAGCGCCACGCCGGTGTTCAGGGCGCTGGACTTGCCGCCGTTCGGCTTCCGGACCACCCGGACGTTCGGCAGACCGAGGGCGTCCACGATGTCGGCCGTCCCGTCGGTCGACCCGTCGTCGACGACGATGACCTCGATGCCGCCCGGATGGTCGCCGCCGGCCAGCGACCGGACCGCCGCGGCGATCCCCTCCTTCTCGTTGTAGGCGGGCACGACCACCGACACCGGATCGGTCACCGGCGGTCCCCATGCCCACGTCCGGGAGCGGCGGCGGCGGGCGTGCCGCAGCGCGAGGACGAACAGCATGACCGTACGCCCGATGGTGAGCACGCCCACGACGACGAAGAGGATCCCGAACAGGCCCAGCGTGGCGTCGGCGCCCCGCACGGCCCAGACGAGGATCGTGCCGCGCCAGCGGTCCGCACCCGACGCCGGCGGGTTCGCGACCGCCCGTTGGTCGATCCCGGCCGCCGCGAGTGCGAGGTTCAGCCCCTCCGTCACGGTGGTGAAGCGGTAGCCCCGCTCCTTCATCAGCGGGATGTAGCGGTCCAACGCCGCCACCGTCTGCGCCCGGTCACCGCCCGCGTCGTGCCAGAGGGTGATCGCGCCGGAGTATCCGGGGGGCACGGCGTTGGCGACCACCCGGTCCACGCCGGGTCGTTCCCAGTCCAGGCTGTCGGTGTCGTTGAGCACCGTGAGGTAGCCGAGGTCGCCCGCCTCGGTCACCAGCGGCCAGTCGTGATCGTCGATGGCGTTCGCGAACGACGAGTAGGGGAAGCGGACGAGGGTTGCCTCGACGCCGGCCGCGCTGGCGAGCGCCAGCTGGGTCTGCGCGTACTCCAGCCGGCGGCGCCAGCCGGGCAGGGTGGCCAGGTCGGGGTGCGTGAACGTGTGCACCCCGATCTCGTGCCCGGCGACGACCATGTCCCGGACGAGCCCGGGGTGCCGGGCGACCTGCGACCCCATGACGAAGAACGTGGCCGGGACGTCGTACTTCGCGAGCACCCGCAGGATCTCCGGTGTCCAGGTGGGATCGGGACCGTCGTCGAAGGTGAGCGCGAGGGTCCGGGCCGGGAGCCGGTAGGAGCGGACGTCGCCGTCGGCGGCCGTGAGGATGGGACCGCCGTCCACCACGTCGGCGGGAACCCGGGTCTGGCCGTGGTCGGTGTGCTGGCGGTCGGGCACGAAGGCGGCGTTCGCGTACGCGCCCACGAAGAGGACGCCGGCCAGGACGACGAGCAGCATCCCCAGCACGGTCCAGCTCGGTGGTGGCACGACCCGCCGGGCGCGGCCGTGCCGGGCGACCCGGGGCGGCCGGGCGGGCTCGGTGGGCCGGGTGGAGAGCCGCTCAGCCATGGTCGAGCTGGAGGGCCGCCGCCGCGTCGGACACCGTGGGCGGCGCCGGGCGGCCGGTGTCCGGCGGCTCGGCGGGACGGCCGGGCCGTCCGTCCGCGGGGGTGGGGGTCGGCGGGGTGGCGCGAGCGCGGGTGGGGCTCGGCGTGGTGCGGGCGCGGGTGGCGCTCGGGGTCACGGCAGGCGCCGGGGAGGTCCGCGCGTGGCTCTGGGTCGGCGTGGGCCGCTGGTCGGCGGGGCCGGTCGGACCGGCGGTCGGCGCCACCGCGGGCATCGGCGGGGGCTGCCAGGGCTGCTTCGTCGACTCGACGAACGGCAGCACCGATCCGGGGCTCACCGACGCCCCCGCGAAGCTCGCGCCGACGAGCCCCGTGTAGGCGAGCCCGACCAGCCCGAAGGCGTACGCGACCCGCCGCAGGCGCATCCGCCGCCGGCCGGTCGGGTCGACGAAGACCGGTGGCAGCCGCGGAACGGCGGCCATCACCATGGTGGGGCTTTCCACGACCGGTGGGATGAGGACGGTCGGGCTGTCGGTCACGGCCGGGATGACGATGGTCGGGCTGTCGGTCACGGCCGGCGCGACGGTCGGAGTCCCGGCGGCGCGCCGGACGGCGGCCGGAGCTTCGGTTGGCGACTGCACGACCGTCGTACTCTCGGCCGGGGCCTCGCTCGGACGCTGGGTCGGCACGGCCTGCGCGGCGGTCGGGCGGTCGGTCACGGGAAGCGAGTCTAGCGAGACGACCTCGCATCTCTTCGGGCCTCCCACCCCGGGATATGGATGCCGGCCGAGGTGGTTCGCCCAGGGCGGCGGGCCGTCCGACCCGGCCGGCCGTCGGCGCCGCTAGCGAGCGTCAGGACGGGCCGTCGACGCGGCGCAGGTACGCCTCCACGGCGGCCGTGGTCCGGGCCACGTCGCCGGTCGCCAGCAGGTCGAGCAGCGCGCCGCGGAGGACCGCCAGGCCGAGGACGGCGTCGGTCGCGGCGCGGTCGCCGCCGGTGCGGGCGGCCAGCAGGTCGAGCCAGTCCGCCACGGTCTGCCGGGCGAAACCCGCCCACGGGCCGTCCGGCTCGCTGAGCGAGCGGGCGTACGCCTGGAGCCAGAGGACCAGCATCGGCCGGTGCGCCGGGGCCGCGAGCCATTCCCAGGTGGTGCGCAGGGCAGCGCCGACGTCGCCCGCCTCGCCCGCGTTCCGGGCCCGGTCGAGCGCGGCCGTCTCGTCGGCGCGGGCCCGGGCGAGCAGGGCGCGGATCAGTCCGTCCTTGGAGCCGAAGAGGAAGAGCAGGACCCGGGGGCTGGATCCGACGGCCGCGGCGAGGGGGCGCAGGGACAGCTCGGAGAGCCCGTGTTCCAGCGCGTACCGGTAGGCCCGCTCGAGGAGTTCCTCTCGGCGGGCGCTGGGGGGTCGCTCGTCAGGAGTCACAGCGCTACTCTGCCACTGAAACGACTGTTTCAGTAGTGGAGGTGCCCCATGGGTGAGCCGCTCATCCGTCCGCTCGACCGCCCCGGCGACCTGGGCTGGGTGGTGATGGCGCACGGCGAGATGTACGCCGCCGAGTTCGGCTGGGACACGAGCTTCGAGGCGCTCGTGGCCCGCATCGTCGCCGACTACGCGGCCGGTCACGATCCCGACCGGGAGGCCGCGTGGATCGCCGAACTCGACGGCCGGCGGGTCGGTTGCGTGTTCTGCGTCGCCGCCGACGAGCAGACGGCCCAGCTCCGGATCCTGCTGGTCGACCCGGCCGCGCGGGGCCGCCACCTCGGCGGTCGGCTGGTCGACGAGTGCCTGACCTTCGCCCGGCGCGCCGGGTACGCCCGGATGCGGCTGTGGACCAACCACCCACTGGTCGCCGCGCGCCGGATCTACCTCTCCCGGGGGTTCCGGCTCGTCGCCGAGGAGCCGCACCGCAGCTTCGGCGCCGACCTGACCGGGCAGGTGTACGAGCGGGACCTGGCCCCGGTCGGCACCGGCCCCGGGCACGAGGACCCCGACGCGGGGCAGCGCGATCTTGTAGCGTGAGGTTCGTGGCGCGGAGCGTGTACCTCACCAGCGTGGGATCGGGCGGAGGGAAATCGACAGTCGCGCTCGGCCTGGCCGAACTGCTCTCCCGCCAGGTGGGGCGGATCGGCGTGTTCCGGCCGCTCGTCCCCGGCAACGGCCCGGACCCGATCCTCGCCCTGCTGAGCGAGCGCTACCGGGTCGACCTGCCGGTGGCCGAGCTGGCCGGCGCCACGTACGCCGAGGCCACCACGCTCGTCGCCGACGGCCGGCGCGAGGAGCTGATCTCCCGCATCGTCGAGCGGTACCGGGCGGTCGAGCGTCACTGCCCGACGGTCGTCGTGGTGGGCAGCGACTTCGACGACACCGGCGACCCGGCGCGGCCCCGCGAACTCGCGTTCAACGCCCGCCTGGCCACCGAGTTCGGCAGCGTCGTGGTGCCCGTCGTGGACGGCTTCGAGCAGGAGCCGGCGGCCGTCGCGGCGGCCGCCCGCGGCGCGTACCACGATCTCGCGGACCTGGGCGCCACCGTGCTCGCCGTCGTCGCCAACCGGGTGCCCGCCCCCATGACGATGCCGGAGCTGCCCGTGCCGGCGTACGCCATCCCCGAGGTGCCGACCGTGTCGGCGCCGACGGTGGCCGAGGTGGCCGCGGCGCTGGACGCGACCGTGCTGGCCGGCGACGACGCCGCGCTCAGCCGGGACGTGCTCGACTACGTGGTCGGCGCCGCGCACGTGCCGACCCTGCTCGAGCACCTGACGACGGGGGCCCTGATGATCACCCCCGGTGACCGGGCCGACCTGCTGGTCGCGGCGAGCGCCTCCCACGTCGCCGGGCAGGTCTCCCTCGCCGGGCTCGTCCTCACCCTCGGGGAGCGCCCCGACCCGCGGGCCATGCGGCTCGTCGAGCAGCTCAACACCGGCCTCGCCGTGCTCTCGGTACCCACGGACAGCTTTGACACGGTCGCCGCGTCCAGCCGGATCGAGGGCCGCCTGAGCGCCGGCAACCCGCGCAAGGTAGAGGCCGCGCTCGGCGCGTTCGAGTCACACGTGGACACCGTGGACCTGGCCCGGCGGCTGCGGGTGAGCCGGTCCGCGCGGGTCACCCCGCTGATGTTCGAGAACGAGCTGATCGACCGCGCCCGCGGGCAGCGCCGCCACGTGGTGCTGCCCGAGGGGACCGAGGAGCGGATCCTGCGCGCGGCGGAGATCCTGCTGCGCCGGGGCGCCGCCGACCTCACCCTGCTGGGCCGGCCCGACGAGGTGGCCCGGCGGGCCCGAGAGCTGGGCGTCGACGTCGGCGACGCGCACGTCGTGGACCCGGTCACCGACGAGCGGCGCGACGCGTTCGCCGCCGAGTACGCCCGACTGCGCGCCCACCGGGGCGTCACCGAGGAACTGGCCCACGACGTCGTGGCGCAGCCCAACTACTTCGGCACGCTCATGGTGCGGGCCGGGTACGCCGACGGCATGGTCTCCGGCGCCACCCACACGACGGCCGCCACGATCCGCCCCGCCTTCGAGATCATCCGGACGGTGCCGGGTGTCTCCGTGGCGTCGAGCGTCTTCTTCATGCTGCTCGCCGACCGGGTGCTCGTCTACGGCGACTGCGCGGTCAACCGCGACCCGGACGCCACCCAGCTCGCCGACATCGCCATCTCGTCGGCGGGCACCGCGGCCCGGTTCGGCATCGAACCCCGGGTGGCGATGCTCTCCTACTCGACCGGCAGTTCGGGCGCCGGTGAGGACGTCGAGAAGGTCGCGGCGGCCACCGAACTGGTACGCCGGCGCCGGCCGGAACTGCTCGTGGAGGGCCCGATCCAGTACGACGCGGCGATCGACCCGGCGGTGGCCGCCACGAAGCTGCCGGGCAGCCCCGTCGCCGGCCGGGCGACGGTCTTCATCTTCCCGGACCTGAACACCGGCAACAACACGTACAAGGCGGTGCAGCGTTCCGCCGGGGCCGTCGCGGTCGGTCCCGTCATGCAGGGGCTGCGCCGGCCGGTCAACGACCTGTCGCGCGGCGCCACGGTGCCCGACATCGTCAACACGGTGGCGATCACCGCGATCCAGGCGGCCGCGACGGCCGAGGAGGTCTCATGAGCCGGGTGCTGGTGCTCAACTGCGGGTCGTCGTCGGTGAAGTACCGGCTCTACGACGGCGAGGAGGTGCGGGACAAGGGCACGGTCGAGCGGATCGGCGAGCCGGGCGGCGGGCCGGCCGACCACGAGAGCGCCGTCCGGGGCATCCTCGCCGGGCTGGACCTGACCGGGTTGGCCGCCGTGGGGCACCGGGTGGTGCACGGCGGCAAGAAGTTCGAGCGCCCCGTCCTCATCGACGACGCAGTGCTGGCCGCGATCCGCGACCTGGTCCCGCTGGCGCCGCTGCACAACCCGCCGAACCTCGCGGGCATCGCCGTGGCCCGGGAGGCCCTGCCGGACGTGCCGCAGGTCGCGGTCTTCGACACGGCGTTCCACCACACGCTGCCGCCGTCCGCCTCGACGTACGCGATCGCCCGCGACACGGCCGACCGGTACGGCATCCGGCGGTACGGTTTCCACGGCACGTCCCACGCGTACGTGTCACGCCGCACGGCGGACCTGCTCGGCCGCCCGTACGACGCGCTGAACATCATCACCCTGCACCTCGGCAACGGGGCCAGCGCGTGCGCGGTCTCCGGCGGCCGCAGCGTGGCCACCTCGATGGGCATGTCGCCGCTGGAGGGCCTGGTCATGGGCACCCGCAGCGGGGACCTCGACCCGACGGTCATCTTCCACCTGCGCCGCGAGGGCGGGCTCTCGGTGGACGAGATCGACGACCTGCTCAACCACCGCAGCGGGCTGCTGGGGCTCACCGGCGCCAACGACATGCGCGAGGTGCTCGCCCGGCGGGCCGACGGTGATCCCGCGGCCACCCTCGCCTTCGACGTCTACTGCCGGCGCATCACCGGCTACGTCGGGGCGTACTACGCCCTGCTGGGCCGGGTCGACGCGATCACGTTCACGGCGGGCGTCGGCGAGCACGCCGCGCCCGTGCGCGAGGCCGCCCTGGCCGGCCTCGACCGCCTCGGCATCACGGTCGACCCGGCGCGCAACGCCGGCGACGGCGACCGCCTCATCTCACCCGACGGGGCCGAGGTGGCGGTCTGCGTCGTGGCCACCGACGAGGAGCGCGAGATCGCCCGCGCGGCCCGCCAGGTGGTCGCCGAGGGCGCCTGACCCGTCGCGGGGCGTGCGCCACGGCGGCTGCGTCGGATCGGCGGCCGTACCCCGCACGGCCCGGGCAGCGGCGGGGCCGGGGCGGCGGTCAGGCGACGGCGAGGGCAACGGCCAGGCCGGGATGACGGTCAGGCGACGGCGAGCCAGACGGCCAGGGCGAGCAGCACGACGGCGACCACGGCCGCGCCGAGGACCACCGGCAGCCGCCCGGCGGTGCCGGCCGGGGCGTCCGGCTCGGCGCTGTGGGCGAAGGCGCGGAACGCCTCGGTGTTGCCGCTCGGATCGCTGTAGTTCTCAGGCATGCCGTGACCCTAGCGAAGCCCGTCCAACGGGGTCGGCCCGCGGCCGCCCGCTCCCGGTGTCGCCGTCCGGCCGGCGGACCCGCTCCGGGCCGCGGGGTTGGCCGGCGGAAGCCGGACGGTGGGCACGAGGGCCGCCGCCGGACCCCTACCGTGTAACCGTGGGGGCGAGGCGGCTGCTGGCCGTGCTGACGACGGCGCTGCTCGCGGGCTGCGCCCCGGCCGCCGCCGGGACGGGGGCGCCGGCGGCGACGCGCCGGGCGCCCGAGGGGACGTACGCCGTCGGCGTGCGCACGTTCACCCTCGACCCGGGCTCGGCGCGCCCCCTTCCGGTGACCGTCTGGTATCCGGCGGAGGGCGGCGAGGTCGCCCGCGGGCGGTTCCCGGTGGTCGTCTACAGCCACGGGCTGGACAGCCTCCCCGAACTGCACGCCGGGCTCACCACCCGCTGGGCCGCCGCCGGTTTCGTGGTGGCCGCTCCGGCCTTCCCGCACACCCGACGGGGCGCGGCGCGGTTCACCCGGGCCGACGTACGGCACCAGCCGGCCGACGGCTGGCGGGTGATCCGGCACCTGGTGCGGCTGGACGGGCGCCGGGGCGACCCGCTGGCCGGGCATCTCGACGTCGCCCGGTTCGCGGCGGCCGGCCACTCGGCGGGCGGGTTCACCACCGCGGGGATGTTCACCTCCGGGCACGCGGCACGGCTGCGGGCCGGCGTGATCATCGCCGGTGGGGGGATCGCCGGCAGTTTCGCGGGGCCGCCCGCCCCGCTGCTGTTCGTGCACGGCACCGCCGACCCGGTGGTGCCGCTCGCGGTGGGCCGCGCGGCGTTCCGGCGTACCACGGGCCCGGCCGCGTTCCTCAGCGTGCTCGGCCAGGGCCACGGCGAGTACCTCGTGCCCGGACGGCCCGGTTTCGCGCAGGTCCTCGCCACCACCACCGACTTCCTCCGCTGGAGCCTCTACGGCGACGCGGACGCCCTTCGCCGTCTGCCCGCCGACGCCCGGGCACCGGCCCTCACCCGCTACGAGTCCCGCCTCGACCAATGACCCCCGGCATCACGCCGCCGACCTCGCCCGGCTGCGGGCCATCCGCACCGCACCGGAACGCTGACGGCGGGTTACCGGTCTCTCCGGCCGGGCACAATCGGATTCATGTCCCGTCGCCGCCCTGCCGCCCTGCTCACCGCCGCCCTGCTCGTGGTCGGTCTCGCGGGCTGCTCGGGGAAGGCGCAGACCGCCGAGCGGGCGACGGTGCCGGGCACGCCGTCGGTCAGCGCCACGCCGGCGCCGCGGGCGACCACCGGCACGGCCCCCCGGACGCGCTTCGCCGTCGGCGTACGCGAACTGGAGCTGAACCGGGACGGCAACCGGCCGCTGCCGGTGACGATCTGGTACCCGGCGGCCGGGCCGGCCGGAGGCGGACCGGAGCGCGAGGCGACGGCGGCCGACGGCGCCTTCCCCGTGGTGATGTTCAGCCACGGCCTGGACGCCGAGCCGGATGACTACGCGATCCTGCTCACCCGCTGGGCGGCGGCCGGCTTCGTGGTGGCCGCGCCGACCTTCCCGCACACCTCCCGGGGCGCCGACGGCAACGTGCTCGACGTGCTCAACCAGCCGGCCGACGTGTCGTACGCGCTCACGCGGGTCCTGGCGTTGAACGACCGGCCCGGTGACCCGCTGCGCGGCCGGCTGGCCACCGACCGGGTGGCGGCGGCCGGGCACTCGGCCGGCGGGGTCACCACGATCGGCCTGTTCACGGCGGGGCGCGACGAGCGGCTGGACGCCGGCGTCGTCCTCGCCGGCACGGCGTTGGGCGTGGGCACGGCGTTCGCCGGTACGGCGGCGCCGCAACTGTTCGTGCACGGCGAACTGGACGAGGTGGTCGACTACGCCGCGGGCCGGGCCGCGTACGACGCGGTGCCGTGGCCGAAGGCGATGCTGAGCCTCACCCGCGGCGACCACGGGCGGGCGTTGCTCACCGACGGCGACGCGCTGCGGGTGGTGTCCGACACCACCGTCGAGTTCCTCCGCTGGTCGCTCTACGGGGACGCGGCGGCGAAGCGACGCATCGCCACCGAAGCCACCCGCGGCGGCCTGGGAACGCTCGACGACCACCTTTGAGCGGCCGGCGGGCGCCGCCGGGTCAGGCCGTGTGGTCGACGACGATCTTGCCGAAGACCTCGCCGCCGTGCAGGCGCGCGAACGCCTCCTCGACCTTGCTGAACGGGACCACGCTGTCGACCACCGGGCGGACCTGCCGGTCGGCGCAGAACGCGAGCAGGTCGTACAACTCGCCGGGGGTGCCCATCGAGGTGCCGACGATCTCCAGTTGCATGGCGAAGACGCGGCGCAGGTTGACCTTCGGCTCGTGCCCGGAGGTGGCCCCGGAGACGACGATCCGGGCGCCGGGCGCGGCCGACTTCATCGAGTGGTCGAAGGTGGCCGCGCCCACGGTCTCGATGACCACGTCCACCCGCTCCGGGAGCCGCGCGCCGGACTCGACGGCCGTCGCGCCCAGCGCGGCGATCCGCTCCCGCTTGCCGGCGTCGCGGCTGGTCGCGTACACCCGCTTGCCCATGGCCACGGCGAGCGCCACGGCCGCCGTCGCGACCCCGCCGCCGGCGCCCTGCACGAGGACGGCCTCGGCCTCGTCCACCCGCCCCTTGGTGGTGAGCATCCGCCAGGCGGTCAGCCACGCGGTGGGCAGGCAGGCCGCGTCGGTCAGCGTCAGCCCCTCGGGCAGCGGCACCAGGTTCGCCCGTGGCACGGCCACGCGCTCGGCGAGGGTCCCCGGGAAGTGCTCGGAGAGGATGGACATCCCGCGCGGGTCACCGGGGGTGGGGACGACGGGGTAGACCACCACCTCGTTCCCCTCCGGGTCGAGGCCCGCGGCGTCGCAGCCGAGGATCATCGGCAGCTGCGCCTCTGTGAGGCCGACACCGCGCAGCGACCACAGGTCGTGGTGGTTGAGCGAGCTGGCCCGCACCTGCACGGTCACCCAGTCGTCGGCGGGGTGCGCGGGTTCCGGCCGCTCCCCCACGGCGAGCGCGGCGAGCGGGTTGGCGTCGTCGAAGCGGGTGGCGAAGGCGGCACGCATGGTCGGCACCGTAACAAGCTGAGCGCCCGTTAAGAAGGGGCCGGCCCGCACGAGGCGCGGGAGCGGCCCCTTCACACCTCAGGCGCGGGCGACGCCGTCGCGGCGGGCCGCCTCGGCGACCGCCTCGGCCACGGCGGGGGCCACCCGCGGGTCCAGCGGCGACGGGACGATCGCCTCGGCGGTGAGCGTCTCGGCCACCACCCCGGCGATGGCGTCGGCGGCGGCCACCTTCATCGTGTCGGTGATCCGGGTGGCCCGGGCGTCCAGCGCGCCGCGGAACACGCCGGGGAAGGCGAGCACGTTGTTGATCTGGTTCGGGTAGTCGCTGCGGCCCGTGGCGACGATCGCGACGTGCCGGCCGGCGACCTCGGGGTGCACCTCCGGCGTCGGGTTGGCCAGCGCGAAGACGATGCCGCCCGGCGCCATGCCGGCCACCGCCGACTCCGGGATCTGCCCGCCGGAGACGCCGATCAGCACGTCCGCGCCGCGCAGCGCCTCCGTGACGTCACCCGCGCGGCCGTCGGCGTTGGTCGTCGCGGCCAGCTCGGCCTTCGTGCCGGTCAGGTCGCTCCGGTGGCGGCCGATGACGCCCCGGGAGTCGCAGACCACCACCCGGTCGGGGTCCACGCCGCCGGCGATCAGCATCTTGGTGACCGCGACCCCGGCCGCGCCGGCGCCGCTGACGGCGACGCGCAGGTCGCCGAGCTTGCGGTTGAGCAGCGTCGCGGCGTTGCGCAGCGCCGCGAGCACCACGATGGCGGTGCCGTGCTGGTCGTCGTGGAAGACGGGGATGTCCAGCGCGTCGTCGAGCCGGCGCTCCACCTCGAAGCAGCGGGGCGCGCTGATGTCCTCCAGGTTGATCCCGCCGAACGAGGGCGCGAGGGCGCGTACGGTCGCCACGATCTCGTCCACGTCCTGCGTGTCCAGGCAGACCGGGACGGCGTCGACGCCGGCGAACTGCTTGAACAGCACGGCCTTGCCCTCCATCACCGGCAGGGCCGCGCGGGGACCGATGTTGCCGAGGCCGAGCACCGCCGAGCCGTCGGTCACCACGGCGACCGTGTGCGAGGCCCAGGTGTAGTCGGCGGCCAGGGCCGGGTCGGCCGCGATCGCCTCACAGACCCGGGCGACGCCCGGGGTGTACGCGAGGGACAGGTCCTCCCGGCTGGTGAGCGGCACCGTCGAGGCGACGGCCATCTTGCCGCCCCGGTGCAGCCGGAAGACCGGATCGGCAGGGTCCACGGTGGACGAAGGCATTGGTGACTCCAGGAATCTGTCGAGCAGACGGGGCGGCCGGCTCGGGCGCGAGGTGGGCGCCGTGCGGTGGCACGCGGTGCAGGGGGTCACCCGGGCACTTTCCGAGCATAGTGTCGGAGGTGCCCCCCGGATGTGAGCAGGGTCATAACGGGCGCGACCGTACCCGGCCGGGGCGCGGCCAGTAGCGCGCCACCACGCGACCCCGCACGTCGGCCACGCCGTACGCCCGGGAGTCGTCGGTCACGAGGTCGTTGTCGCCGCGCAACCACCAGCCGCCGTCCTGCGGCCGCACCGCGCGTTTGACCACGAGCAGGTCCGGACGGGCCCGGAAGACCGCGACGACCACGTCGCCGGGACGGACGGGACGGCCGCCACGACGGACGAGCACGGCGTCCCCGTGCCGCAGCGTCGGCGCCATGGACGGACCGGTCACGAGCACGGCGGTCAGCGGCCACCGCAGCCGGTGCGGCTCCGCCGGGTGACGGGGGCCCATGGTTTCACCTCCAGCCCGTCGGGGAGCCGGTCCAGGAGTAATGTCGTCTTGGATCATCGCAAACTTCCCATGGAGGATCCCGATGCGACTTCCACGCATCCTTGCGCCCCGTGTCACGGCGAGCGCCCACTGCGACCTGCCCTGCGGTGTCTACGACCCGGCCCAGGCGCGCATCGAGGCCGAGTCGGTGAAAATGATCTGCGAGAAGTACCAGGCGAACACCGACCCGGAGTTCCGCACCCGCGCGATCATCATCAAGGAGCAGCGGGCCGAGCTGGTCAAGCACCACCTGTGGGTGCTCTGGACGGACTACTTCAAGGCCACCCACTTCGAGAAGTACCCGCAGCTGCACCAGCTCTTCAACGAGGCCACGAAGCTCGCCGGCTCCGGCGGTGTGAAGGGCAGCCTCGACCCGGCCACCGCCGACCAGCTGCTGCAGAAGATCGACGAGATCGCCAAGATCTTCTGGGAGACCAAGAAGGCGTGACCCCCGGGGCCACACCGACGATCCGGCCGGCACGTCCCGAGGATGTGCCGGCCGTCGTCGCGATGGTGCACGAACTGGCCGCGTACGAGCGCGCACCCGAGCAGTGCCACCTCACCGCCGAGCAGCTCACGGCCGCGCTGTTCGGTCCGGCGCCCGCGCTGTACGGCCACGTGGCCGTCGACGGGCGTGACGAGCCGGTGGGCTTCGCCCTCTGGTTCCTCAACTTCTCCACCTGGGCCGGTGTGCACGGCATCCACCTGGAGGACCTGTACGTCCGCCCGGCCGCGCGGGGCACGGGCGCCGGCCGGATGCTGCTGGCCACGCTCGCCGCCATCTGCGTCGAACGCGGTTACCGGCGGCTGGAGTGGTCGATGATCGACTGGAATCCGGCGGCCGGCTTCTACGCCGCCATCGGGGCCGAGCGGATGACCGAGTGGCTTCCCTACCGGCTGAGCGGCGAGGCCCTCCACCGGCTCGCCGCGCGGGCACCCGCCCGCGCCCGTCCGGGCGGCTGAGCGGGTAGAGTCCCCGACCGGGGGGATGAGTGGTGACTCAACTGACCGGCCAGCGGGCCACCGACGACGACGTCGTGCACCTCACCGTGCCCGCGGACGGCGGCTATCTGGGGGTTCTCCGCACCGCCACCGCCGGCCTCGCGGCCCGGTTGCAGTTCGCCCTCGACGAGATCGAGGATCTCCGCATCGCCGTCGACGAGGCCTGCGCGATGTTGTTGGCCATCGCCACCCCCGACGCCGAGCTGGAGTGCCGGTTCTCGGTGACCGAGGACGCGCTGACCGTCGAGGTGACCGTGCCGACCGTCCCCGGAGCCACGCTTCCCGCGGAGTCGTCCTTCGCCTGGAAGGTGCTCACCGCGTTGACCACCTCGGCGTCCGCGACGGCCGGCGACGGGCGGGCCACCATCTCGCTGCTGACCCGCCGCTCCACCGGCTACTGACCCCGGCGGCCGGGCGCCGAATGCCGGCGGCCCGGCGCCGGCATCGTGCCGGCGCGCCACCGGCGCCTCGGCCCGGCGGTCAGGAGAAGCCGAGCGCCCGGTTGGTGGCGGGGCTCACGAGCAGCGCGCTCACCCCGATCCCGAGCGCCATGAGCGGTACGCCCAGCCAGCCGAGCCCGCCCTGGATCATGTACCAGCCGATCGGCAGCAGCATCAACTGGAGCACGATCGCCGGGGCTCGCGCGCCGGCCCGGCAGCGGGCCAGCGCGCCGCCGAGCGCCCAGAGCGCGACCGCCCCGACCACCGCGAACGCCGTCACCAGCAACGCCGAGGTCAGCCCGACGGTGGTCTCGGCGGTCAGGTCGGCCCAGACGAGCCAGAGGGCGACCAGCCCCACGGCGACGGCCTCGCCGCGCAGCAGCCGCACCGCCCAGCGGAGCGTGACGGGGATCGGGTCGGAGTCGGTGGTCACGGGACGCCACGATACCCGGGCTACCGGGGAGTACAGTGCCGCCCATGCGGGCCGTCCTGGTGGTCAATCCGAAGGCCACCACCACCAGCGAGCGTGCCCGGGACGTGCTGGTCCGGGCGCTGCGCAGCGAAGTCGACCTCACCGTGCGCTACACCCGCCGGCGCGGGCACGCGACCGCGCTGGCCCGTACGGCGGCCGAGGAGGGGGTCGACGTGGTCGTCACCCTCGGTGGTGACGGCACCGTGAACGAGGTGGTCAACGGTCTCCTGACGGCGCAGCTCCCGGCCGGGCCGGACGCGCTGCCGCCGGCCGAGCGGTTGCCGGCGCTGGCCACCGTGCCGGGCGGCTCGACCAACGTCTTCGCCCGGGCGCTGGGCCTGCCACGCGAGTGGCCGGAGGGGACCAGCATGATCCTGGAGGCGCTCCGCCTGGGGCGCTACCGGACGATCGGGCTGGGCCGCGCCGACGACCGCTACTTCACGTTCTGCGCGGGCTTCGGCCTGGACGCCGCCGTGATCCACCGGGTCGAGCAGGCCCGCCGCCGGGGGCGCGTGTCGAGCCCGAGTCTGTACCTGCGCGCCACGGTCCAGCAGTACTTCCTGGCGTCCGACCGGCGGCACCCGGCCATCCGCCTGGATCGGCCCGGCGAGGCGGTGGAGGGTGAACTGGCCACGGTGATCATCCAGAACACGGCGCCGTGGACGTACCTGGGCGACCGGGAGATCAACCCGAACCCGGACGCCTCCTTCGACCTCGGCCTGGACGTGCTGGCGCTGCGGCAGCTCCGGGTGCCCAGCACGACACGGACGGTCACCCAGTTCTTCTCGCGGCGGCCCGATCCGCACGGCCGGCAGGTGCTGCGGCTGCACGACGTCGCCGAGTTCACGCTCCTCGCGAGCCGCCCGCAGGCGTTCCAGCTGGACGGCGACTACCTGGGCGAGCGAGAGAAGGTGAGATTTGCATCCGTGCCTGCGGCACTGAGAGTAATCTGCTAGGTCGCGGGTACTGCCAGAGGTTGACCGCGGCGCCGTACGGGACGCGGAGCCGCCACGCCAAGGGCAGGTGCCGGAAATGTCAGCAATGTCACGTGGACCGTACTATATTGATCCTCGACTGTGGTACTGCGGGTAACCAGACACCTCGGGAACCCGGACAAATGGGTTGTGGGCTTGCTCACCGCGCGGAGTTTTTCTGAGCGTCACCCTTGACATTGTGTGAGTTCGTGAAAGTATTCACAAGCGAACTTGAGTTGCCGGGACATTGCCTGGACAAGCTCGGCCCGCCGGGTTCTTCCAGCAGGTCACCGGGGCCAACAGCCTGCTCACGCACTGCCGAATAGTCGGACGCGAACCGTCACGACCGGCGCTGCGGACGCATATAGGAAAAGCACCAAAGCACGATCTGCCACCCATCCAGAATGAGGAGTGTTGCCGCCATGGACTGGCGTCACCATGCTGTCTGCCGCGACGAGGACCCGGAGCTGTTCTTCCCGATCGGGACGTCCGGTCCGGCTCTCCTGCAGGTCGAGCAGGCCAAGGCCGTCTGCCGGCGCTGCTCCGTAACCGACCAGTGCCTGCAGTGGGCGCTCGAGTCGGGTCAGGACGCGGGCGTCTGGGGTGGAATGAGCGAGGAGGAGCGCCGCGCCCTCAAGCGTCGCGGTGGCCTCCGCGTGCTGCGCGCTCACTCCGCCTGACCACCGACACAGCCGTACGCCCCGCCGGGTCACCACCCTGCGGGGCGTTCTGCTGTCCGGGCCCGGTCGCCCCGACCACCGCGCGCGGCGCGACCGGCGTCATGCCGCCACGTGGCCCGCGCCACCCGCCGCACGACCGGCCCCCGCGCCGCCGACCGCCGCCGGCGTGACGACCCGGGGCGCGCCCAGCGCGGCGTCCACCCGGCGCAGCACCAGGTCGGCCAGCTCCGGCGCGTCGGTGAGCGGGGCCGACACGGCCACCGCCCCCGCCTCGCGCGCCTGCGCCGCCACCGCGTCGTGGAAGAGGCCGGGGGCCAGGAAGTACGCGGCCACCGCGACCCTCCGCGCCCCGTCGGCGCGCAGCCCGGCGACCGCCGCATCCACCGACGGCGGCGCCGCGGAGGCGTACGACACGCGGACCGGCACACCCAGACCGGCGCCGAGCGCGGCGGCCACCCGGCCCACCGAGCCCCGCGCCCGGGCGTCCCGGGTGCCCGCCGCCGCCAGCACCAGCGCGTCGAACCGGCCCGGGTCCGCCTCGGCCAGCCGGCGCCGCAGGCCGGCGAGGAGCCCCGGGTCCACCTCGTCGCCGGTCGGGCCGAGCACGTCGGCCACCCGTACGGTGAGGCTCGGCGCGCTCTCGCGGGCCGCCGCCACCGCTGCCGGCACGTCCACGCGGCGGTGGTACGCGGCGGTGAACAGCAACGGCACCAGCACCGCCCGCCGGTGCCCGGCCGCGGCGAGCGCCCGCAGGGCCTCGGCGGGCGCCGGCTCGGTGTGGTCGAGCCAGCTCGCCGACACGGGGGTGCCGACCCGGGCGGCCGACACCGCCCGGACCAGCGCCCGGGTCGCCTCGGCAGCCCGCGGATCACGGCTGCCGTGCGCGACCAGGACCACGGGGTCGGCCCAGGCGCCCGCCGCCGCCCCGGCCGGGAACCTGCGGACCGGCCGGGTCAGACGTGCAGTCCGCACTCGGTCTTCTCGAACATCGCCCAGCGGCCGGCGCGCGGGTCCTCGCCCGCCCGGGTCCGCCGGGTGCACGGCCAGCAGCCGATCGAGCCGTACCCCTGCTTGAAGAGCTCGTTGACCGGCACGTTCCAGCGGGCGATGTAGCGGTCCACGTCGGCCTGCGTCCAGGTCGCGATCGGGTTGACCTTCACCTTGCCGCGGCGGGCGTCGAACCCGACCACCGGCGTGTTCGCCCGGGTCGGCGACTCGTCGCGGCGCAGGCCGGTGGCCCACGCGTCGTACCCGGTGAGCGCCCGCTCCAGCGGCTCCACCTTCCGCAGCTGGCAGCAGTCGTCCGGGGAACGGTTGAACAGCCGGGGACCGTAGAGGCCGTCCTGCTGGCCCACGGTGAGCCGCGGCCGGACGGACCGCACGTTCACCGGCAGGGTCCGGGCCACCTCGTCGCGTACCCGCAGCGTCTCCGGGAAGTGCAGGCCGGTGTCGAGGAAGACGACGTCCACCCCCGGCACGACGCGGGACACCAGGTGGGCGACGACGGCGTCGGCCATCGAACTGGTCACGCAGAACCGGTCCCCGAAGGTCTCCCCGGCCCAGCGGGCGATCTCCAGGGCCGGGGCGCCCTCCAGCTCACGGCCGGCCTGCTCGGCCAGGGCGCGCAGCTCCTCCGGGTCCCGCCGGTCCGGGTCGGCCGGCGCTGGGCCGCCGATCCCGACCAGACCGAGGTCCGCCGCCGACACGAGGCTCGCCGCCCCCCTCCGGTCGCGGGCGGGCGCGGCGCTCACCGGGCCACCGCCCGGCTGAGCAGCCCGGTGAACCGGACCGTGAAGACGCGGGCGCAGGCGTGGCACTCCCAGGCGCCGTGGCCCGACTCGTTCGGCCGCAGGTCCTCCTCGCCGCAGTACGGGCAGTACAGGGGTGCCGCTCGGTTCTCGCCGCTCACCGCAGTTCCTCCTCGTCGACTCTGATCACCCACTGGGCGAAGGGCTCGCCCTCGCGCCGGCCCGCCAGGTAGCGGCGGGCCAGCCGTTCCACGTACTCGGGAAGGTCCTCGGCGGTGGTCTTCAGGCCCCGCAGCTTGCGGCCGAAGCCGGACGTCTGCCCGGCGGCCATGCCCAGGCCGCCGCCGAGGTGCACCTGGAAGCCCTCCACCTGGCGCCCGTCCGGGCCCATCACGAGCTGGCCCTTGAGACCGATGTCGGCGACCTGCGTGCGGGCGCAGGCGTTCGGGCAGCCGTTGAGGTGGATGGAGATGTCCGCGTCGAAGTCCCGCAGCCGCTGTTCGAGCCGGGTGACCAGCTCCTCGCCGCGGGCCTTGGTCTCGACGATGGCAAGCTTGCAGTACTCGATGCCGGTGCAGGCCATCGTGCCGCGCCGCCAGGCCGACGGCCGGGCCTCCAGGCCGATCTCCCGCAGCGCGCCGACGAGCGACTCCGTCCGCTCCGGCGCCACGTCGAGCACCAGCAGCTTCTGGTACGGGGTGAGGCGTACCCGGTCGCTGCCGTGCGCCTGCGCCACGTCGGCGAGCCGCGCGAGCTGCCCGCCGGAGACCCGGCCGACGACCGGCGCGGCCCCGACGTAGCAGCGGCCGTCGCGCTGGCGGTGCACGCCGAGGTGGTCGATCGGCCGTCCGGGCAGTTCGGGAGGGGGACCGTCGAGCAGCGCCCGGCCCAGGTACTCCTTCTCCAGCACCTCCCGGAACCGCTCCAGACCCCAGTCGGCCACGAGGAACTTGAGCCGGGCCCGGTTGCGCAGCCGCCGGTAGCCGTAGTCGCGGAAGATGCCGACCACGCCGGCCCAGACGTCGGGGACCTCGGCGAGCGGCACCCAGACACCCAGCCGCTGCGCCAGCATCGGGTTGGTGGAGAGGCCGCCGCCGACCCACAGGTCGAAGCCGGGGCCGTGCTCGGGGTGCTCCACCCCGAGGAACGCGATGTCGTTCGCCTCGTACGGGGTGTCCACCAACCAGGAGATCGAGGTCTTGAACTTCCTCGGCAGGTTGGAGAACTCGGGGCTGCCCACGTACCGGCGGACGATCTCGTCGATCGCCGGGGTCGCGTCGACCACCTCGGCCTCGGCCACCCCGGCCACCGGGCTGCCCAGCACGATCCGGGGGCAGTCACCGCACGCCTCCGTGGTCTGCAGGCCCACCGACTCCAGCCGCCGCCAGATCTCCGGCACGTCCTCGATCCGGACCCAGTGGAACTGGACGTTCTGCCGGTCGGTGATGTCGGCGGTGTCCCGGGCGAACTCGCGGGAGACGTCGGCGATCGTCCGCAGCTGGGCCAGGGAGAGCTGGCCGCCGTCGATCCGCACCCGGAGCATGAAGTACTCGTCCTCCAGCTCGTGCGGTTCGAGCACGGCCGTACGGCCGCCGTCGATGCCCGGCTTGCGCTGGGTGTAGAGGCCCCACCAGCGGAACCGGCCGCGCAGGTCGGCCGGGTCGATGGCGGCGAAGCCGCGGCGGGCGTAGATGTTCTCGATCCGCGCGCGCACGTTCAGCGGATCGTCGTCCTTCTTGGTCCGCTCGTTGGCGTTGAGCGGCTCGCGGTGGCCGAGCGCCCACTGGCCCTCGCCGCGGGGGCGGCGCGGTGTCCGCGCGGAACGGGTCGTCGGGTCCTCGGGACGGGTGGAAGCGGTGCTGACGGCCATCGCGGCGTCCTCCGTGGGGGCCTGGATGGGGGCGCGTACGCGACGGCGGCCCGTCAGGACGGGCTGGAGACGACGATGTCGGAAGAGCCGGCGCGGAGCGCGCCCGAGACGGATGGGTCGGGCGTCGTCAGTGGGCCGGACAGATGGCGCTGCGGACGCGGCCGTAGTCGACGTGGCGGCGGGCCACGAAGCGACGCACGACGGCGGCAGTCATGCCCGTCATGCTGCCACACCCGGCGCGGGCCTTCCAACGAGCGCGTGCCGGATCCCACATCACGGGCAGGCTCTCGGCGCCGTTGTGCGAGGCTCGACCCGTGGCCGATCTGTCCGACCGTCGGGCGACCCGGGACGCGGCCCGGTTGCCGCACAGCCTGCGGACGGCGGCGGTCTGGCTGGCGCCGGCGCTGCTCACCCTCGTGGTGACCGGGACGGGGCTCACCGGGGCCCAGCTCTGGCGGGACGAGCTCGCGACCTGGAGCGCCGCCACCCGGTCGGTCGGCGACCTGTTCCGGCTGGCGGGGACCATCGACGCGGCGACCGGCCCCTACTACCTGCTCATGCACGGCTGGGTGGCGCTCGCCGGCGACTCGGTCGCCGCGCTCCGGCTGCCCTCGGCGCTGGCCATGACCGGGGCGGCGGCCCTCACGGCCGTCCTCGGCCGGCGGCTCGTCGGGGCACGGACCGGGCTGCTCGCCGGCCTGCTCTTCGCGCTCCTGCCCGGCACCTCCCGGTACGCGCAGGAGGCCCGCCCGTACGCCCTGGCGACGCTGTTCGCCGTGCTCGCCACCCTGCTCCTCGTCGAGGCGCTGCGGCGGCCGGGCTGGGCGCGCTGGGCCGGCTACGCGGTGGCCCTCGCCGCCCTGGGGCTGACCCACCTCATAGCCCTCACCCTGCTCGCCGCCCACGCGGTGGCCGTCCTCGCGGGCACCGGCGCCGACCCGGCCGGCGGCCCCGGACGGCGGCGCTGGTGGTGGCTGGCCGCCGTGGCGCCGGCGCTCGTGCTGGTCGCGCCGCTCGTCCTGGTCGCCCGGGGACAGCGGGGACGGCAACTGGAGTGGGTGGACCTCGTGCGCCCGGTCGACCTGGTCACGCTGCCCGGCGGCGTCGCGCAGAGCACGGCCGTGGGCGGTCTGCTCGTCGGGCTCGCCGCGCTCGGCGCCGCGCGGCTCGGCCGGCGGGCCCTGCTGCCCGGGTGCGCGGTCGTGCTGCCGGTGCTCCTGCTGTTCGCGGCCGGGCTCGTCGTACCCCTGTGGGTCCCCCGCTACCTGGTCTTCGTGGTGCCGTTCGCCTGCCTGCTGGCCGGCGCGGCCCTGGCGGCGGTGCCGCTGCCCGGCGCGCTGGCCGTGCTGGTCCTGGCCGGGCTGCTGGGCCTGCCCGACCAGGCCGCGCTGCGGCGTACGCACGAGTGGCCGCGCAGCGCGCGGATCGACTACCGGGGCGCGGCCGACGTGATCGCGGCGGGGCAGCGCCCGGGGGACGCCGTCGTCTACTCCCCCCGGCACAGTTGGCTCTTCCTCGACCTCGGCGTGGAGTACCGGTTGCGCGACCGGACTCCGCGCGACGCGCTGCTGGTCGAGGGGCCGGCCCGCCGCGGCGACCTCTGGGCCGCCGAGTGCGACCGACCCGCCGAGTGCCTGGCCGGCGTGCCCCGGGTCTGGCTCGTCGTGTCCGGCCGGCGCACCGATCCGGTGGCGGCGGTGACCGGCGCGAAGGGCGCCGCCCTGCGGGACGGGTTCACGGTGCGCCAGGTCTGGCAGCGCCCGGGCCTCACGGTGGCGCTGCTGACCCGCTGACCGGTGCGCCCGCCCGAGGCTGGTGGCGGGGTGGCCGGATGGTCGGCGTCGGCGTCGGCGTCGGCGTCGGCGTCGGCGTCGGCGTCGGCGTCGGGGCAGGGTCCCGCGACCGGAACCGGATCCCGCCGGGGTCAGGAGGGCGAGCGGCCCTCGGCGTTGCGGGCCAGCGGGACGACGAGCACGGCCTCGGTGCCACCGTCGGGGGCGTCCCGCAGCTCGATGCTGCCGCGCAGCTCCCCGGTGACCAGCGCCCGCACGATCTGCAGGCCGAGGTTCCCACCGCCGGCGGCGTCGAAGCCGGCGGGCAGTCCGCGCCCGTTGTCGGTCACCGTCACGTGCAGCTGCTTGCGGAACCGGTGCGCCGACACCACCACCTCCGGCTCCGGCCCGGACGCCGGCGGGGCCTCGGCCTCCTCGCCCGGGTCGGCCGGCGGGAACCCGTGCTCGACGGCGTTGAGCAGCAGCTCGTTGAGGACCATCACGAGGGACGTGGCGATCTCGGCGGGCAGCACCCCGAAGCTGCCCTTGCGGCGCATGCCGACGGGCACCTCCGTCGCGGCGACCTCGGCGGCCGCGCTGGCCACCCGGTCGACGATCGTGTCGAACTCGACGGCCTCGTCGCTCGACATCGAGAGGGTCTCGTGCACGAGCGCGATGGAGGCCACCCGGCGGACCGAGTCCTCCAGGGCGACCCGGGCCTCCGGCATCGCGACCCGGCGGGCCTGCAGGCGCAGCAGCGCCGCGACGGTCTGGAGGTTGTTCTTCACCCGGTGGTGGATCTCCCGGATGGTGGCGTCCTTGGTGATGAGGGCGCGGTCCCGCCGCCGCACCTCGGTGATGTCGCGGACCAGCACGAGGGCGCCGATCGGCACACCGGCGGGCATCAACGGCAGCGCCCGGGTGAGCACGGTGGCGCCCCGGGCGTCGATCTCCCGGCGCGGCGGCGCGTCGCCCCGCAGCGCCGCGAGCACGGCGTTGGCCGCGTCGGTGCCCTCCAGCGGGTCGTTGGCGAGCCGGCGGTGCAGCGCCGCCAGGTCCTCGCCGACGAGGTGGGAGGCGTAGCCCAGCCGCCGGTACGCCGACTGGGCGTTCGGGCTCGCGTACGTGACCTTCCCGTTCGCGTCCAACCGGACCAGTCCGTCGCCGACCCGGGGGGCCGAGGTGGTCTCGCCGGGGTGCCGGGGTGGCGGGAAGGTGCCGTCGGCGATCATCTGGGCCAGGTCGTCGGCCGTGGTGAGGTAGTTCAGCTCCAGCTGGCTGGGCGTACGGGCGGTGGACAGGTTGGTGTCCCGGCCCACGACGGCCACCACCTCGCCGGCCTCCCCGTCGGCGGTCCGCAGCCGGACCGGGATCGCCTCGTGCCGGGCCGGCACGTCGCCGTACCAGACGGGGTCGCCCTCACGCCAGATCCGGCCCTGCCGGTACGCCACCTCCAGGTGCGCCACCTCCGGCCCGCCGACGATCCGGCCCACCTGGTCGTCCTGGTACGCGGTGGGCGCGGTCGTCGGGCGGACCTGGGCCACGCAGAGGAACGTCCCCTCGGTGTCGACCGGCACCCACAGCAGCAGGTCGGCGAAGGACATGTCGGAGAGCAGCTGCCAGTCTCCGGCGATCCGGTGCAGGTGGTCGATGTCCGCCGGGCGGAGCTGGGTGTGCTCCTCGGCGAGGTCGCGCAGCGTGGACACGGAGACCAGCGTGCCACGCGGCGCCTCACATCGTCGCGGTGACCTTCTTGAGCCCGCGCGGCGCGTCCGGGTCCTCACCGCGGGCCAGCGCGAGGGCCAGCGCGAGCCGTTGCAGCGGCAGGATGTCCAGCAGCGGCGCGTACCGCTCGTCCACCTCCGGAACGGCGATGCGGGTCGCCCCCTCGACGTCGGCCGAACCGACCACCACCACGTCGGCGCGGCGCTCACCCAGCCGGGGCAGCACCTCGCCCATCGAGCGCCCGCCGGGCCCGGAGCCGACCACGGCGAGCACCGGCACGTCCGGGTCGGTCATGGCGAGCGGGCCGTGCAGCAGGTCGGCGCCGGAGAACGCGAGCGCCGGCAGGTACGAGGTCTCCATCAGCTTGAGCGCGGCCTCCCGGGCGGTCGGGTAGGCGTACCCGCGGCCGGTGGTGACCAGCTGGGCGGCGAACCGGTAGCGGGGCGCGAGCTGCGCCGGGGTGGGGTCGGCGAGCGTACGCGCGGCCAGCTCGGGCAGCGCCGCGAGTGCCTCCCGCTCCTCGGCCGGCAGCACCCCGTCACCGGCCCGGATCCCCTCGACCAGCAGGAGGAGGGCGAGCAGCTCGGCCGTGTACGTCTTGGTGGCCGCCACCGCCCGCTCGTGCCCGGCCGCGATGTCCACGCTCAGCTCGGCGACGTCGGCGAGCGGCGAGTCCGGCGCGTTGGTGACGGCGAGGGTGAGCGCGCCGGAGGCCCGGGCCACCCGCAGCACCTCGGTGAGGTCCGGTGAGCCGCCGCTCTGGCTGACACCGACGACCAGCGCGTCGGACAGGTCCGGACGCGCCTGGTAGACGGTCACCACGCTGGGCGAGGCGAGCCCGGCGGGCAGGCCGAGGCGGATCTCGGTGAGGTACGCCCCGTAGAGCGCCGCGTGGTCCGAGGTGCCCCGGGCCGTGAACACCACGTGCCGCGGTCGGCGTTCGGCGATGGTGGCCGCCACGCGGGCGATGGCCCCGGCGTGTTCGGTGGAGAGCAGCCGCTCGTAGCCGGCCGGCTGCTCGTCGATGTCGGCGGCCATCCCGGCCCCTGCACGCGTCACGGAAACTCCTCCCACTGCGCGATTGCCGCGCGTTTCCTGCTCAGTCTTGCACCTTTGGGCCGGCTGGAGCAATTGAACGAGCAGTAGTGCGCAGATGATCACCATGACGCCCCAACATCACCTAGGCTGGCCCGGCCCGCACCGACGACGAGAGGACGACGTGCCCGAGGAGAACTCCGCGCTTCCCGTCGCGGAGGAGCTGGCCCTGGCCCGGCTGGCGCTCGAAGAAGGCGACCTGGAGCACGCGGCGGCGCACGTGGCCGCGGCGCTGGCGCAGGCACCCACCCTGCCCGAGGTGCACGAGACGCTCGCGCGGCTCGCCGCGGCCGGCGGCGGGGGCGTCGACCTCTTCCCGCTCGACCAGCACACGTTCGTGGGGGCCGCCGTCGCGCGGGCCCACCTCCTGGCGGCCGCCGGCCACCCCGACGACGGGCTCGACCTGCTCGCCGCGGCGACCGCGTACGCGCCGCAGGTCGACTGGGCCGGGGTGCCCTGGGTGACGGCGCCCGAGCTGGCCGAGCGGATCACGCCGGACCACGCCGCGCGGATCCTCATGCAGGTCTGCGCCGCGGTCCCCGACCCGGTGCCGCGCGCCGGCCGGCCGGCCCTCGCCGCGTACCTCACGCTGGCCGGCAACGCGGTCACCGTCCATCCGGAGCACGCGCTGCTGCTGGGCGCGGCCTCCGCGCTGGCCCGGCGCGTCGGCGAGGTCGCGCTGGCGGTCCGCTGGGCCGCCCGGGGCGTACGCGCGGAGCCGTCGAAGCTCGGCGAGGTGTGGCTCGGGTACGCGTACCGCAGCGCGGGCCGGACCCGGGAGGCACTCGCGGCGCTCGGCCGGGCGGTCGAGCACGACCCCGACGACCTCGCCGTCTACGCCGACATCGCGGGCACCCTCGCCGACGTGGGCCGGCTCGACGAGGCGCTCGGCTGGGCCGAGCGGGCGTTGGACCGCGACCCGACCTTCGACTGCGCCGTGCACACCGCGCACCGGTTGCGCTTCCTGCGCGACGGGGCCGTGGCGCACCTGGTGGCGCTCGCCGACTTCGTGCGGGACCACCCCGACGACACGCACGAGCACGGCGACCTGGCCGAGTGCTGCCGGAGCCGGCCGTGGCTCGGGCAGGTCACCCCCGCCGCCGGGCCGGTGGTGGACGCACTGCGCCGGGCCGCCGTCGACGACCACGGGGGCGCCGGCGCGGTCGTACGCCTGCCGGACCCGCCGCCGCCGAGCGCCCTGCGGACGGTCGCCGCCACGATGCCCGGGATGCGGGTCGACGTGGCCGGACCGGCCGCGCGCGAGCCCCGGCGGCCCGGCGGGCGCGTGCTCTGGCGCTACGACGGGGCCACGCCCGCGCCGGCGGTCCCGCCACCGTCGGCGGCGGCCGCGGACCGGCTCCGGCAGATCGCGCACCCGGCGTGGCCGCACCCGCCGGCCGCCTACGACGCCGCGGTCGGCCTGGCCACCCTGGAGCTGCCGGACCTCGTGGGGCTGCTCGTGCACCCGCCCGCGCCGCCGGCCACCGCCGTCGGCCGGGTGCTGGCCGGGCAGGACCCGACGCTCTGGGTGCGCTGCGTGCAGGTCTGGGCCTGCCTCGGGCTGCTGCACCACCGCACCGACGAGCCGTGGGCGGACTCCACCCGGCGCGGCGTGCTGCTGGACCTGGTCTGGGGCGTGGAGGACTGGATCACCGAGGCGGCGCTCTTCGCCCTGGTCACCGCGGCCTGGGTCGATCCGGCGGTCCGGCCCGAGGTGGCACGCGTGGTGGCCGAGCGGCTCGCCGACGCGGCGGACGCGGCCCGGGCCCGCACCGTGCCCATCGCCACGTCCCTGGCCCACCTGGCCCTGGCCACCCCGGCGTTGGACGCGCAGACCCGTGCGCTCGCCACCCGGCTGCTCGGCGGGGGCGCTCCGGTGCCCCGCCCGCGCAACCCGCTGGCCCGCCTCTGGCGCCGCCTGGCCCCCACCCGCCGCCCGCGCCCCTGATCCCCACCCGCCAGAGCGGGTTGATCATGAAGTTGTTGCCGCGACACGCCGAGTGAAGAGGCAACAACTTCATGATCACCGCATGAGGGGGGTCGGGGAACTCAGGCCACGGGGGCCCTGCCCAGCGCGGCCTCGGCCTCGTCCTCCGAGGTCGGCTGGACCGGCTCGTTGGTGGTGCGCAGCGGGATCTCCTTGACGAACCAGGCGAGCACCGGCACGGCCACGGCGACGAGCACCGCCCACCAGAAGACGTGCGAAATGGCGTCGGCGAGGCCGGCGAGCACCAGCTCACGCGCCTGGGCGGGGAGCTTCGCGAGTTGCTCCAGGTCCAACCGGCCGCCGCTCTCGCCGCCGCCCCCGAACGCCGATCCCGCCGCCGAGTCGGCGAGCCGGTTGGCGAAGACTGCGCCGAACAGGGAGATGCCGAACGAGCCGCCGATCGACCGGAAGAACGTCGCCGCGCCGCTCGCCGCGCCCAGGTCCTTCTGCGCAACGCTGTTCTGCGCGATGAGCATCGAGGTCTGCATGAGGAAGCCCATGCCGACGCCGAGCACGACCATGAACAGCGAGGACTCCAGCTTGCTGGTGCCCACGTCCAGCATGGTCAGCAGGCCCATGCCGGCCGCCATGACCACGCCACCCACGATCGGGTACACGCGGTAGCGACCGGTCCGGGTGATCGCCCGGCCGACGACCAGCGAGACCACGAGCATGCCGAACATGAGCGGGAGCAGCAGCAGGCCGCTGTTCGTGGCCGAGGCTCCCTGCACCGTCTGCTGGTACAGCGGCAGGAAGTTCATGGCGCCGAACATCGCGAAGCCGAGCAGGAAGCCGATCACGGAGATCAGCGCGAAGTTGCGGTTGGCGAACAGGCCCAGCGGCAGGATCGGCTCGGCCGCCCGCCGCTCGACGAACCCGAAGGCGATCCCCGACACCACGGCGAGGGCGGCCAGGCCGAGGATCTGCGGCGAGCCCCAGGCGTACTCGTTGCCGCCCCAGGTGGTGATCAGCACGATCGCGGTGATGCCGACCGAGAGCAGCGCGGCGCCGAGCCAGTCGATCCGGTGCTCGGTGCGGTGCCTCGGCAGGTGCAGGGTGGCCATCAGCAGCACCAGCGCGACGCCGCCGAGGGGCAGGTTCACGTAGAACGCCCAGCGCCAGGAGAGGTGGTCGGTGATGAAGCCACCGACCAGCGGCCCGGCGACCATGGCGACGGCCATGACGCCGGCCATCATGCCCTGGTAGCGCCCCCGCTCGCGCGGCGGCACGAGGTCGCCGACGATCGCCATCACGCCGACCATCAGGCCGCCCGCGCCCAGGCCCTGGACGGCCCGGAAGGCGATCAGCTGGATCATGCCGTCACCCTGGCCGCCGAGGAAGCCGGAGCCGGACATGCCGCACAGCGCGGAACCGACCAGGAAGATGCCGACCGAGGTGAGGAAGACGGACTTGCGCCCGTAGAGGTCGCCGAGCTTGCCCCAGATGGGCGTGGAGACGGTGGTGCCCAGCACGTAGGCGGTGACCACCCAGGTGAAGTGGTCCAGGCCGCCGAACTCGCCGACGATCCGCGGCAGCGCGGTGCTGACGATCATGTTGTCGAGCATCGCGAGCATCATCGCGATCATCAGGCCGAAGAGCACGACCCGTACGTTGGGTCGCACCGCGACCTGGCTTGATTGACTCATCGGTAAGCTCCCCCCGAAGCACAGGACCGACTTACTTGCCGGCCGGCTAGTTTCCTTACTTGCCGGACGGTAAGCTAGTTGGCGGACCGGGTCAAGTCGATTGGGTGGTATGGGTGAAGGCGAGCACAGGCGGCACGCGGGAACGCATCAAGGCCGTCGCGTTGGAACTCTTCACCGAGCAGGGCTACGAGAAGACCTCGCTACGGGAGATCGCCGAGCGGCTGAACGTCACGAAGGCGGCGCTCTACTACCACTTCAAGAGCAAGGACGAGATCGTCACGAGCTTCGTGGTCGACCGCGTGGAACGGATCGACGCCCTCGTGGACTGGGCCGAGTCGCAGCCGGCCACCCGGGAGACGCGGCGCGAGCTGATCGCGCGGTACGCCGACGTGATGTTCACCGACGACCACCCCTCGGTCATGCGCTTCTTCGAGCAGAACCAGACGGTGCTCAAGAACCTGGCCGCCGGGCAGCAGATGCGCGGCCGGATGATGCGGCTCGCCACGGCCCTCTGCCGCGGCGACGACTCGCCGGCGGCGCAACTGCGTGCGGCGCTCTCGCTCTTCGCGGTGCACAGCAGCTGGTTCGCCGTGCGTACGCCGCACATCACCGACGCCGAACGCCGGAAGATCGCCCTCGACGTGGCCGACGAGCTGCTCGCGAAGATCGGCGAACCGGACGCGCGGGAGGGCGCCGAACCGCGATGAGGGTCGCACGCCCCAGCGAGGCCGCCGGGCGTGTCCCGGATCAGGCCGGGGGCAGTTCCAGGCGGAGGGCCAGCAACTCGACCCCGGCGACGGGTGACCAGTCCTTCTCCGGGGTACGGACGAAGCCCATCCGCTCGTAGAGCCGCTGCGCGGTCTCGGCCATCCCGCGGCGTACGCAGATGACCACGGCCGAGCAGCCCCGCTCGGTGGCGCGGTCCAGGCAGGCCCGCACCAGTGCCGCGCCGGCGCCCCGCCCCTGCGCCGCCGGGTCGACGGCCAGCATCCGGAACTCGGCCTCGCCGGGGCCGGACAGTTCGGCGTACCGGGTGCCGGGCAGCACGAAGGTCACCGAGCCGAGCACCGCCCCGGTCCCGTCCTCGGCGACCAGCACCTCGCCGCTCTCCGCCCTGGTGGCCACGTCGGCGAGCACCGTGCCGTAGCCGTGCTCGCCCTTGAGCTGCCCGTCCGCCTCGTACGCGGCGACCGTCAGTCGCGCGATCGCCGCGAAGTCGGCCGGCGTCGCGGGGCGGACCCGGAGCCCGGTCAACCGATCACCGCGATGAGGTCGCCGTCCTGCACCACGTCACCCTCGTTGACCGCGAGCTGCTGCACGACGCCGTCGGACTCGGCGACGACCGGGATCTCCATCTTCATCGACTCGAGGATCACGAGGGTGTCCCCCTCGGACACCGTGTCCCCGGCGGACGCGACGACCTTCCAGACGTTCGCCACCATCTCGGCGCGGATCTCCTCGGCCATCTCCCGGCCCTCCCTCTCGCGGTTGCCTGCCGACGTATCCAATCATGCGGTCGGACGGCGCGGGCGCCGAGCGGCCGGGTCCAACGCGGGGCCGCGGACCGCGGTACGCGCCGCTTCCGCCCCGGCCCGCCGCGGACGGCAGGGGTCGCACTAGCATCAGCGGGTCGGACCCGGTGCCGGGGCCGCCGGTGGGTGCGCCGGCGCCGAGGTCGTCAACCGGATCCGGCCATCACGAGGAGGTCACCATGGCGAAGAAGGCCCGCAAGAAGAAGGCCCGTAAGAAGAGCGCCGCCAACCACGGCAAGCGCCCCAACTCCTGACCTCGCGGCGGGTGCTCCCGCCGACGGCAGTCAGCTCCCCGGCCGGTGCCGGGACGGCGGTGGCCCGGGTCGACGCTCGACCCGGGCCACCGTCGTGTCCGTTCCGGTACGGCTCAATCGGCCAGTTCGCGTGACTCGGTCGTCTCGAAGACCACCAGCTCGGTGAGCTTCACGCGCAGCCGCTCGCGTAGCTGCTCGGGCGCGGTCTCGTTGCCGCAGCAACGCGCCACCAGCGCCTTGACCTCCTGCTCGATGCCGTACTCACGCAGGCACGGCCCACACTCGTCGAGATGGTGCCGGATCAGCGTCCGCCGCTCCTCGGCGCACTCCAGGTCGAGGTAGAGGTAGACCTCCGAGAGCACCTCGCGGCAGTCCGTCTCGTGCGGCTCTCCACAGCCCACGTCACACCTCCCGGCCGGCGGAAGCGGTCGAGCCCTTGGTGGCGGCGCTGAAGCCGCGCTCCCGGGCGTACTGCTCCAGCAGCTTGCGCAGATTACGCCGCCCGCGGTGCAGGCGCGACATCACCGTGCCGATCGGCGTACCCATGATGTCGGCGACCTCCTTGTAGGAGAAGCCCTCGACGTCGGTGAGGTAGACCGCGAGGCGGAACTCCTCCGGCAGCTGCTGGAGGGCCTCCTTGACGTCGCTGTCCGGCAGCCGGTCGAGCGCCTCCGTCTCGGCGGAGCGCAGACCGCTGGAGGTGTGCGACTCCGCCTCCGCGAGCTGCCAGTCGGTGATCTCGTCGGTGGGCGCCTGCACGGGCTGGCGCTGCCGCTTGCGGTAGGAGTTGATGTAGGTGTTGGTCAGGATCCGGTAGAGCCAGGCCTTCAGGTTGGTGCCCTGCTCGAACTGGTGGAAGGCGGCGTACGCCTTCAGGTACGTCTCCTGGACCAGGTCCTCGGCATCCGCCGGGTTACGCGTCATGCGCAGCCCGGCAGCGTAGAGCTGATCGACGAAGGGCATCGCGTCCCGCTCGAAGCGGGCCCTGCGCTCGTCCGTCTTCTCGGTGGTCAACCGCACGTCCCCTCGCGTCGGATGCTTTCCCGCCGAGGATACGCGTACGGGCCTGCCCGCAGATTCACTTCCGGTCGGTGTGCTGGCGCTCACCGCCGTGCCGTCGGGCGTGACGGGCCACTCGGGCGCGGCGAGCAGCTGGCGCAGCTGCCGCGCGTCCCGGTCGTCCCGCTCCCGGCTCGGTGTCTCGACTGGCACCCGGTCCCCCTTCGCGAAGAAAGTCGTCCCGGGGTTGACAACGCTCGTCGGAGGCGGCGCATTCCGCCGTGCGGGCGGAGGCTCCCCGTTCCTGGTCCCGGCACCGGCGTGGCGGCGCTGGGACCAGGAAGGGCCTGGGAGGATGGTTCCGCCACCCGAACCGGGCAGCGGCACCATCCGATGCAACGACCCTGCGCCGCCGCCGGAAACGGGCCCTTTCCGCCACAACCCGGTCTCATCCGGCGCGCATCGCCGCCCGGATCGGCGGCTTCGCCGCCTCCGTCCGACCCCGGGGCCGGACAGCCGATCGCCGCCGGTGACCGGCGGGAGGCCGCGGCCACCACCGGCGTGGGCGGCCACGGGACGGCGGCCACACCGGCGGCGAAGGCGCGTCAGTCCGCCGTCCAGCCGTGCAGGCGCAACCAGTCCCGCACCACACCGGCGGTGCCGACCGGGTCCCTCCGCAGGTCGTGGCCCTCCCCCGGCCGGGTCACGACGGTCACGCCGGCGGTCGCGTCGGGCACTCCGAAGGGATCCCGGTCGCCGTTGACCACCAGTGTCGGCAGGCCGGTCCGCAGTTCCTCGGCCCGGGTGCGCTCCGGGCGGCCGGGCGGGTGCAGCGGAAACGCCAGCGCCACGATCCCCGCCGCGCCGACCGCACGGGCCGTACGGCAGGCGACCCGCGCCCCGCTGGACCGCCCGCCGACGAGCAGCACGGGCACGTCCGCGTGGCGTTCGCGTAGCACCGCGAGCACCGCCATCCACGCCTCGTCCAGGTGCCCGGCCGGCGCCGGCGCGCGCCGCCCGGCCACCCGGTAGGGCTGTGTCACCCGCACCACGGCCACGCCGGCGGCCACCGCCGCCTCCCGGACGGCGAGCAGGTCCGGCGCGTCGACGCTGCCACCCGCCCCGTGCCCGAGCACCAGCAGGGCCGCGGCGGCGCCGGACGGCAGATCGGTGTCGATCCGAGCCGGGCCGCGCGGGGTCGGGATCTCGTCGTGCGCTGTCACCGGGTCATTGTCGACCCGGCCGCGGACCGCCCGGGCCCCGCCCGGGGAATGCGCCCGACCGGCGGGCGCCCGGACTCAGGCCAGCGGGACGAGCGCGAGAAGACGGTCGCGGACCGGTGGTCCGGCCTCCTCGGCCGCGTCCGGATCCGGCTGGACCTCGCTGCGCCACGCGACCAGCATGGCGCGGCGTTCCCGGGGCGTGGTGCCGCCCCACACGCCGTGGCAGTCGCCGACCTCCAGCGCCCAGGCGAGGCACGAGCCCTGCACCTCGCAGGTGCGGCAGAGCGCGACGGCCGCGTCGGCGGGCTCGTTCGGAGCCGGAAAGAACGTCTCTGGATCGACGCTCTGGCAGGTGCCTCTGGTCCGCCACGCCTCGTCCTGCCGCCGCTCGCGCAACGCGCGGAGCAGCCGCGGATCTCGTCGTGCGGCGGCCACCTCATGCGGGCGGGGCATACGCGCCCGGGTCATCCACCCACCTCCCCCGTGGGACCAGCAAGATCAGCGGGTGTCGTCCGCCCCCTGCGGATCGACACTCGCCACGGCGCTGTGTTCTACCGCACTTTCGGAGGGCGTCACAAGGGGCTACCGGGAAGATGACCGAACGACCGGGAGACGTTTCACCCGCAACCCCGGCAAATCGGCACGCGGCGATGGCGGCGCCGGAACGGTGCGTGACGGCGACGCGCCCCGACGATCAGAACAGTGTCAGATCCTCCGCCTCTCGCGGGAGCGGCACCCGCGCGGTCAGGTGCGGGCCGTCGTTGCGGACGTCGCCCACCGCCGGGCCGACCGGGCGGACCTCCAGCCCGGCGAGCCAGTCGGCCGGCGGCGGGGCGAGCAGCGCGGCCGGGTCGTCCGCCGGCTCCAGCCAGGGCGCCCAACGGTCGGGCGGCAGGAGCAGCGGCATCCGGTCGTGCACCTCCGCCAACTCGCCGAGCGCCGCGGTGGTGAGCACGCTGAACGTGAGCCTCGCGTCGTCGCCGGCGCCCCAGACCGACCAGATGCCGGCGAAGGCCAGCACCGAGCCGTCCCGCGGGGTCATGTAGTACGCCTGCCGGCCGTCGGGCGAGCGGACCCACTCGTACCAGCCGTCGGCCGGGACCAGGCAGCGGCGGCGGGCGAAGGCCCCCGCGTACGCCCGGCTGGTGGCGACCGTCTCGGCGCGGGCGTTGATCATCCGCGCGGCGCCGGCGGCGCTGCGGGCCCAGTGGGGCAGGAAGCCCCAGCGGGCCACGGAGAGGGTGCGGTGCCGCTCCGGGCTGAGCCGCACCAGCGGCACGGGGTCGGTCGGCGCCACGTTGTGGTCGGGGCCGAGCCGGCCGCCCGTGTCGTCGTACGACTCGAAGAGGGCGCTCAGCTCACCCGAGCTCCGGGTCGTCGCGTACCTCCCGCACATGTCGCACACGCTAACCCGCCGGCTGTCCCGACTGCCGGGCGGCCGGCGTCGCCGTCGGGCGGACGCGGCAGAATGTAACCGTGGGCACTACGACCGCGACCCGGCCGCTGCAGCCGTGGACCGCACCGACCGCCTCCGACCCGGTGGCGGCGACGCTGCGCCTCCCCGGCTCCAAGTCGATGACCGCCCGCGCGCTGGTGCTCAGCGCGCTGGCCAGCGGTCCGTCGACGCTGGCCGGGCCGCTGCGCGCCCGCGACACCGAACTGATGGCCGCCGGGCTGCGCGGCATGGGTGCGCACGTGTCGATCAGCGACGACGAGCGGTGGCTCGTCCGGCCGCACCGGCTCGTCGGCCCGGCGCACGTCGACGTCGGCCTGGCCGGCACGGTGATGCGCTTCGTGCCGCCGGTGGCCGGCCTCGCCGAGGGACGGATCACCTTCGACGGCGACCCGCAGGCCCGCACGCGGCCACTCGGCCCGCTCATCGGGGCGCTGCGCTCGCTGGGCGTCCGGATCGACGTCGCCGGCCCCGACAGCCTGCCGCTGACCGTGGTGGGCGCCGGCCGGGTGGCGGGCGGCGAGGTGGTGATCGACGCCTCCGCCTCCAGCCAGCTCGTCTCCGGCCTGCTGCTGGCCGCGCCGCGCTTCGAGCGCGGGGTGGTGGTCCGGCACGTCGGCCCGCCCGTCCCCTCCGCGCCGCACCTGCGGATGACCGTGCAGATGCTGCGGGCCGCCGGCGCCGCGGTCGACGACGCCGAGGCCGACGTCTGGGCCGTCGAACCGGGCCCGCTCACCGGCCGCGGCTGGGAGATCGAACCGGACCTCTCCGGCGCGGTGCCGTTCTTCGCCGCCGCGCTGGTCACCGGGGGCGAGGTCACGCTGGCCGGCTGGCCGCACAGCAGCGCCCAGCCGGTGGAGCGCCTCCGGGAGCTGCTGCAACGGATGGGTGGCGAGGTGCAGCTCTCCACGGCGGGGCTCACCGTACGGGGCACCGGCACGGTCCGCGGTCTGGAGGCGGATCTCTCCGACGTCAGCGAGCTGACGCCGGCGCTGACCGCGCTCGCCATGCTGGCCGACTCCCCGTCCCGGTTCACCGGGGTGGCACACATCCGCGGGCACGAGACCGACCGCATCGCGGCGCTGGCGCGGGAGTTCACCGCCCTCGGCGCCGACCTGACCGAGTCCCGCGACGGGCTGGAGATCCGGCCCCGCCCGCTGCGGGGCGGCACCTTCCGCACGTACGCCGACCACCGGATGGCGCACGCCGCCGCGGTGGCGGGGCTCGCCGTGCCGGGCATCGAACTCGACGACGTCGCCTGCACCTCCAAGACCATGCCGGAGTTTCCGGCACTATGGTCGGCGATGGTGACCGGCAAGAGCTGACGGGACGGGGGCGGCCCTGGCGACCAGGCGGCGCGAGTACGACGAGGACGACGTACGGGTCCGGCCCGGCAGGTCGTCCCGCCCGCGTACCCGCACCCGCCCTCGGCACGCGGACGCGGTGGAGGGGTTCGTCATCGCCGTCGACCGGGGGCGCTACACCTGCGTGCTCCCCGGTGCCGGGCCGGACGCCCCCACGGTCACCGCGATGCGCGCCCGGGAGCTGGGCCGCAAGTCGGTGGTGGTGGGCGACCGCGTGGGGCTGGTGGGCGACACCTCCGGCGCACCGGGCGCCCTGGCCCGCATCGTCCGGATCGCCGAGCGGTCGTCGGTGCTGCGCCGCACCGCCGAGGACGACGCCACCACCGCCGAGGGGCGGCTGGAGCGGGTGGTCGTCGCCAACGCCGACCAGTTGGTGATCGTCAGCGCGCTGGCCGACCCGCCCCCGCGCACCGGTTTCATCGACCGTTGCCTCGTGGCCGCGTACGACGCGGACATCGAACCGCTGCTGTGCCTCACGAAGGCGGACCTGGCCGGCCCGGAGGCGGTGCTCGACTACTACGCCGAGCTGGAGCTGCCGTACGTGCTGATCCGCCCGGAGTCGGAGCTGGACGCGCTGCGGTCGCTGCTCGCCGGGCGGGTCTCGGTGCTCGTGGGGCACTCCGGGGTCGGCAAGTCGACGCTGGTCAACCGGCTCGTCCCGGAGGCGGACCGGGCGGTCGGCACGGTCAGCGCGATCGGCCGCGGCCGGCACACCTCGACCAGCGCCGTGGCGCTGCGCCTGCCGCCGGCCGCGGGTCGCGACGGCGACCCGGGCTGGATCATCGACACCCCGGGCGTGCGCAGTTTCGGGCTGGCGCACGTCTCCGCCGACAGCCTGCTGCACGGCTTCCCCGACCTGGTGGAGGGCACCCTCGACTGCCCCGCGAACTGTCCCCACACGCCGGACGAGCCGGCGTGCGGGCTGGACGCCTGGGTGGCCGCCGGCAAGGCCGACCCGCGCCGGCTCGCCTCGTACCGCCGCCTGCTGGCCTCTCGCGCGGGCGAGAGCGACCCGCGTGGCGAGCCCGAGCCCGGCGGCGAACGGCCCGGCCACGGGTGAGCCGCGCCCGGTCGGCTAGGTTGCCTGCATGACCGGGTACGCCGACGACCTCGCCCTCGCCCACACGCTCGCCGACGCCGCGGACGCCGTCTCGACGGCCCGGTTCCGGGCGCTGGACCTGCGCGTGGAGTCGAAGCCGGACCTGACCCCGGTCTCCGACGCGGACACGGCCGTCGAGCGGGAGATCCGCGACCTGCTGGCCACGCACCGCCCGGCCGACGGTCTGCTCGGCGAGGAGTACGGCGCCCAGCCGCCGGCCGGGCCGTCCGGGCGGCGCTGGGTCATCGACCCGATCGACGGCACCAAGAACTTCGTCCGCGGGGTGCCGGTCTGGGGCACCCTCATCGCGCTGCTCGAAGGCGACCGGCCGGTGCTCGGGCTGGTCTCGGCGCCGGCGCTGGGGCGCCGGTGGTGGGCCGCGGCCGGCGCGGGCGCGTGGGCCGGCCCCGACCGGGAGCGCGGCGAGCGGATCCGGGTCTCCGGTGTGCGGACGCTGGCCGACGCGAGCTTCTGCTACTCGTCCCTCACCGGCTGGGAGGCCGCCGGGCGGTTGGACGCGATGCTCGGCCTGATGCGGGACTGCTGGCGCAGCCGCGCGTACGGCGACTTCTACGGTTACATGCTGCTGGCCGAGGGGGCACTGGACGTGATGGTGGAGCCGGAGCTGTCGCTCTGGGACGTCGCGGCGCTGGTGCCGATCGTGACCGAGGCGGGCGGCACCATCACCGACCTGGCCGGCGCATCCGCCCTTGCCGGAGGGCCCGGCGGCGACCTCAGCGCGGTCGCGAGCAACGGCCCGCTGCACGCCGACGTCCTCGCCCGGCTGGGTCGGCCAGCCGCGCGCTGAGCACTGCCAGCCTCTATCCTCGCCAGGTGGTCTCCTCCGGCTGGTGCTTCCTCGCTGCGATGATCGTCGCGTACGGCGTCGCCAACCTGCTCCAGTCGGTGGCCGTGGCACGCACGACGGTGCACCACAGCTTCGATCCGGCGCTGCTGCTGCGGCTGGCCGGGCACCGCACCTACCTGGTCGGCGTGGCCTGCCAGCTCGCCGGCTTCCTGCTCGCCTTCCTGGCCCGCCGGGACCTTCCGCTCTTCCTCGTGCAGTCGAGCGTGGCGGCCGGGCTGGGCGTGACGGCCATCCTCGGCGTGCTGGTCCTGAAGTGGCGGTTACCGGTGGCCGAGGTGGTGCTGCTGGCCCTGCTCTTCGCCGGCATCAGCGCCCTGGTGCTGTCCGCCCGGCCGGCGCCGTCGCGGCAGCTCGGCCCGGCCGGCCTGATCGCCCTGCTCGTGGTGCTCGTCGTCATCGCCGTGCTGGGCTTCTTCGCGGTCCGGCTGCACGGGGCGCCCGGGTCGGTGGCGCTCGGTTCGCTGGCCGGCCTCGCCTTCTCCGCCGCCGCCGTGGCGGCCCGCCCGCTCGCCTCCTCCCCGTCGGTCGAGGCGTTCGCGCGCAACCCGCTGCTCTACCTCCTGGTCGCGCACTCGGTCGTCGGCCAGTTGCTGCTCGGCCTCGCCATGCAACGCGGCTCCACGACCGCGGCGGTGGCGGCCATGGACGCGGCGGGCGCGGTGCCCGCGGCGATCGTCGGGCTGCTGCTGCTCAACGACAAGATCTGGCCGGGCCGGGAGTGGCTGGCTGCCGCCGGTTTCCTCATCACGCTCGCCGCGGTGATCGGCCTGACCCGGTACGCCGAGCCGCAGCAGCACCACCGGGCGCCCCGCGGCCGGCAGCGGCGGCCCCTGGTCGGCGCCGCGGGCCTCAACTGACGGTCGAGCGGGCGGGCCGGTTCACGCCTCCACGGGCTTGCGGCGGCGTACCACCCGCTCGTAGAGGCGCTCCAACGCGCCGGCGGTCCGCTCCCACGTGTAGCTGCACCGCACCCGGTCCACGGCCGCGTGCCCGTAGGCGAACCGCCCCGCGTTGTCGGCGAGCAGGCGACGCAGCGTCACCCCGAGAGCGCGTACGTCACCCGGCGGCACCAGCCGGCCGGTGACCTCGTCCACCACGGCGTCGGCGATGCCGCCCATGGCGTAGCCGACCACCGGCACGCCGCAGGCCATCGCCTCCAGCGACACCCGGCCGGCCGACGAGTAGTGCGGGGTGCAGGCGACCACGTCGGCGGACCGGTACCAGGTGGCCATCTGGTCGTGCGGTACGGCGCCCACCAGCTTCACCTGCTCGGCCACCCCGTTGCGGTCGGCCAGCTCCCGCAGGCGGCGCGCCTCGGCGTGGTTGTCCAGCTCCTCGGCGGGCGGGCCGCCGGCGATCACCAGCTCGGCGTCGCCGACCAGCCGCATGGCCTGGATCAGGTCGTCCTGGCCGTGGCCGGGGGCGAGGCCGCCGACGGAGAGGATCCGGGGCCGCTGGTCGCGCGGCGCCGCCTCGCCGTCCGGATGGAACTGCTCCACGTCCACCCCGGTGGGCACCATCGCCACCGAGGTGCGTTGCAGTCCCATCCGGGTCAGTTCGTCGACCTCGTCGTTGCACTGGGCCACGGCGATGTCCACGGCACGGGTCAGCGCCCGCTCCAGCGGGATCCGCTCCCCCGGCCCGTCGTACGCGCGGCCGAGGTGGCGCAGCTGCTCGATGCCGAGCGAGTGGAACGTCTGCACCACGGGGATGTCCGTCTCCCGGACGGCGTGCGCCGCGGCGAGCCCACCGACCCAGTAGTGCCCGTGCACCACCTCCGGACGCCACTGCCCGGTCCAGCGGTCGGTCAACCAGCCGCCGAACTCGGCCACGTACGGGATGAGCTCGGCCGTCGGCAGCGGCGCGGCCGGGCCGACCGGGACGCGTTCCACCCGGTAGCCGTCGGCGTCGACGGTCGCCGGCAGCCCGGGATCGTCCCGCCGCTCGTAGACCCGGACGTCGTGTCCTCGTCTCGCCAGCTCGGCGGCGACCCGTGCGATGTGTTGGTGGGTGCCGACCGTCGGGCCGTCGGTCGTCCTGGACGGGCCGGCGTGCGCGCAGACGAGGCCGACGCGCATGGGTCACCTCCATGCGATCGTTCCAGCGGTGGTCCTCCCGGTCAGAGGGTCCCATTAACCAGGGCCCCGGACGCCGAAACCTGGCAGATCAGGAAGAGCCCGGCAGGTCACCCGGACACTTCCGCCACGACAATCACCAGGCGTACCGGATCACCGTCCGATGATCACGGTGCGTGGCGATCCGGGCCCGTTCGGCGGCATGACCGCCCCCGGGCGGGGGTACCGGCGAGGAATGCCACTCACCCGCAGCCTCGACGACGCCACGGTCGTCATCACGGGAGCCTCCAGCGGGATCGGCGCGGCCACGGCGTACGCCCTCGCCCGGCGCGGCACGGCGGTGGTGCTGGCGGCCCGGAGCGAGTCGACCCTGTCGCGCGTGGCGCAACGGTGCCAGGAGCTGGGCGGCCAGGCGCTCGTCGTACCGACCGACGTCACCGACGCGGCCGCCGTCCAGCGGCTCGCCGACCGCGCGGCGGCCGAGTTCGGCCACGTCGACGCGTGGGTCAACAACGCCGCGGTGGGCGCCGTGGGGCTCTTCGACGAGATACCGGTGGCCGAGTTCCGCCGCGTGCTCGAGGTCAACCTGCTCGGCGCGGTGCACGGCATCCGGGCCGCGCTGCCCCACCTCGCCGCCGCCGGCGGGGGCGTCGTGGTCAACAACGCCTCGGTGCTGGCCGAGGTGGCGATGCCCTACCAGTCGCCGTACAACGCCACGAAGCACGGGCTGCGCGGCCTGGCCGACACCGTCCGCCAGGAGCTGCGGGTCACCGGCCGGAGCAACATCTCGATCTGCACGATCCTGCCGGCCACCATCGACACCCCGTTCTTCCGGCACGCGGCCAACCACACCGGCCGGGAGGTGCTGCCGCCCCCGCCGGTCTACCCGCCGGAGACGGTGGCGGCCACCATCGTGCGGATGCTGCGCCGGCCGCGCCGGGAGGCGTACGCCGGTGGGGCGGCCCGGCTGCTCGGCCTCCAGTGGCGGCTGGCGCCGGCGCTAACCGAACGGGCCCTCGGCTGGTACGCCCACCGCACCCAGTTCGGGCCGGGCGCCCGCGCGGACAGCACGGGCAACGTGTTCCGGGCCGACGCGGACGGCCGGCGGGAGGGCGGCTGGCACGGCCGGCGCCGGCAGCTCGTCCGGATGACCGCCGCCTTCGGCCTCGCCGCCGCCGGCACGGCGGTCGGCACCCTGGCCGCCCGGACCCGCCGGGCTCGGACGGGCCGCCCATGAGGCGGACCGAGCGCCCGTCGACGCGGGCCGTGACCGGCGGCGAGACGACCGCGCCCGTCCACGTGCTGGCCGACGAGTCCTCGCCGGTGGTCCGGATCACGGGCGTGCTCGACCGGTCGGGCGTGCCCGCCGTCCGCGACGCGCTGCTCGACCGCCTCGTTGCCCGTCCCGGTCCCGTGGTGGCCGACCTCACGGAGGTTCGCGTCGTCGACCCGGCCGCCCGTGCCGTCTTCGCCGAGGTGCGGCGCGAGGTGGCCCACTGGCCGTCGGCGGGCCTGCTGGTCTGCGACCCCGCCGGGTCGGACCCGCCGGATCCCGCCCTGGCCGGGGTCCCGGTGCTGCCGACCCTCGACGCGGCGATGGACGCCGTGGCGCGGTCGCCGATGGCCGCCGTGCTCACCGCCGATCTCGCGCCGGTTCCCGACGCGGCCCGCGAGGCCCGGGACCTGCTGGCCGACGGCTGCCGGCGGTGGGGGGTGCCGGGGCTCGTCGAGGTGGGCAGCATCGCCCTGACCGAGATCGTCAACAACGTGGTGGCGCACGCCCGTACGCCGATGACGGTCCGGCTCGCGCCGGAGGACGGGACGCTGCGCCTGGCCGTCCGCGACCGTTCGACCCGGCCGCCCAGCTTCGCCGGCCCGGCCACGCCGACCTCGATCGGCGGCCGGGGGCTGCTGCTGGTCGACACCCTCGCCGAGCGCTGGGGCGCCACCCCGCTCCCGGACGGCAAGGTCGTCTGGTGCGTCCTCGCTCCCCCGCCCTGACGTCCGCCAGCCGCGCAACGGGATGGGCGTTTACGGTGTCTTCACGGCTTTCGGGGGGCGCCGCAACTGCATGATCGACGGGTGGGGCGGGTAGTGATCCGTCATGCGCGACGACGAGTACCCGACCCCCGTGTCCGACCCGGAGGCCAACGGCCTGCCGGGGACCGCCGACGACGACTCGACCGCCAACGACGACGTCTACACCGGTCGCGAGGCGGACGGCCCGGACCCGGCCCAGCTACCGGCCGACCGGACGCCAGTCGCCGTGGACCGGTACGGCACCACCGCGGAGGAGCAGCTCGACGGCGAGTCGCTGGACTACAAGCTCCAGCGCGAGCAGTACGAGCGGCCCGCCGACGACCCGCTGGCGGGCCCCGTCGACCCGGGCATCGCGGCGGAGGCCGACAGCGAGGAGGCCGCGGCGCAGGCGCAGCTCGACGCGGACGTCGTCGACGACGGCCCCAGCTCGGACCCGAAGTCGCCGGTGTCGCTCTACGACCACGGCCAGCTCGGCACGGTCGCCGACGCCCAGGTGGGCAGGATCGTGGAACCGGACGAGGGGTCGCACACCGACCAGGAGACCGACAACGTGGCGTACGACGCCGGCTCGGCCGGTGGCGGGGCCAGCGCCGAGGAGCTGGCCATCCACGAGACGCAGCCGCCGCACTCGGTCTGACCGGCGGCCGGTCAGTCCAGGCCGCGTTCGATCGCGTACCGGGTCAGCTCGACCCGGTTGTGCAGCTGGAGCTTGCCCAGCGTGTTCTGCACGTGGTTCTGCACCGTCCGGTGCGAGAGGCCGAGCCGCTGGGCGACCTGCTTGTACGACAGCCCCTTGGCCACGAGCCGGAGCACCTCGGTCTCCCGCTCGGTGAGCCGCGGCGTCTCCCCCGGTGACGACCCCGCGGGCCCCGCGGGGGTCGCCGCCAGGCGCCGGTACTCGCCGAGCACGAGGCCCGCGAGGCCGGGGGTGAAGACCGGCTCCCCCGCCGCCGTCCGGCGCACGGCGTCCAGGAACTCGGCCGGCGCCGCCGACTTCACGAGGTAGCCGGTGGCACCCGCCTTGACCGCGTCGAGCACGCTCTGCTGCTCACCGCTCGCGGAGAGCATGAGCACCCGCACGTCCGGCAGCGCCTCCCGCAGCCCCTGGATCACGGCGACGCCGGAGATGTCCGGTAGCTGGAGGTCGAGCACCACCACGTCGGGCCGGGCGGCGGGGGCGACCCGCACCGCCTGCCGCCCCTCGCCGCTGGTCGCCACGACGAGGTGCCCGGCCTCGGTGAGGTCGCGGGCAACGCCCTCGCGCCACATCGGGTGGTCGTCGACGATCATCACCCGCACCGGCCGCCCGGGGCCGCCGACCTCCCCGGTCACCGGCCGCTCCACGCCGGCCTCGCCGGTCGCCGGCCGCTCCACGCCCGCCTCGCCGGTCACCGGCCGCTCCACGCCCGCCTCCCCGGTCACCGGTCGCTCCTCGGCACGGTCAGCTCGACCTCCGTCCCGGCGTCGGGGCTCGACGCGATGCGGACCGTGCCGCCGAGGTCGGCCACCCGGCCCCGGATCGACTGCGCCACCCCGAGCCGGCCCTGCGCCTGCGCCTCCTCGAGCCGGCCCTCCGGAATGCCCGGCCCCTCGTCGCGTACCGACACCGTCACCGTCGCCCCCTCGTCCTCGACCAGCACCCACGCCCGCCCACCGGCGTGCCGTTCCACGTTGTCCAGGGCCGCCGCCGTCGCGGCCGCCAGCTCACGGGCCACCGTGGCGGGCAGCGGCACCGGTGTCGCCGGCGCGGAGAGTGAGACCCCCGCCCTGGCGTACCGGCTGAGCAGCGTACGCACGTCGACCTCGTCGTGCCCGCCCGTGGCGGGCGGCAGGGCGGCTCCGCCGATGAGCGCCCGCAGCGCGGCCTCCTGCTCGCCCGCCAGGCGCGCCAGCTCGCCGGCCTCCCCCGGCAGGTCCGCGCCGCGCCGCTGTACCAGGGCGAGCACCTGGAGCACAGAGTCGTGGATGCCCCGGGCCAGCCGCTCCCGCTCCCGGGTGGCCGCCTCCAGCTCCACGGCCCGCTGCAACCGCTCCTCCGCGGTGACCGCGAGGCGGGCGACGTGCCCGACCACGGCCCCGGCGAGCAGCAGCAGGATCGCGCCGGTCAGGGACGACGTGCTGATCCGTTCCCGGGTGGCGAGGTCCGCGCCGCCGATCACCACGGCGGCCACCGTCCCCCGCCGCCGGCCGCCCGAGACGGCCCAGGCGAGCACCGGGCCGGCGAGCCAGGCCACCGCGAGGGTCGGCACGCCGCCGTGCAGGGCCGCGCGGCCGATCACCCACGGGGTCGCGAGCAGGATCGCCAGCACCACGCCGAGGTCGGCCAGGAGCAGCGGCCAGCGCCGCCACGCCGGACGGGCGTACCCGAACGCGGTCACCGCGGTCCAGACGGCCATCAGCAGGACCAGGCCGGCGCCGGCGAGGGGGTGGGCGTACCGGTCCGCCTCGCGCAGCGCCACCAGGCAGACGTACGCCAGGGAGGCCGCCCGGAACACCGCCACGGCGCGCCACAGCGGCATCTCGAACCCACCGGGCGACGACGGCATGCGCGTCACGATGCCACAGCGCTCTCCGGCCACGGTGGGGCCGCCTGATGCGGGCCGGGAAACCCTGACGTACGGTGGAAATGCCGCGAATGACTCCGAGACCTGCCGTCGGGATGGGCCATGACGAACGCCGACCCTCGCGTACCGCGTACGGTGGTGCCCATCGAACCTGCCCTCCTCCTCGCCGAAGCCTTCGACCGGGCCCGCGTGACCGAGGTGCGCCACACGGTCACGTCCTGCGCCCGCACCGCGGGCCTGCACGGCCAGCGCCTCGACGACTTCGTGCTCGCGGTGAACGAACTGATCACCAACGCGGTGCGCCACGGCGGCGGGCGCGGCGCGCTGCGGCTGTGGCGGCGCGACGGGCGGTTGGTCTGCGAGGTCGCCGACGAGGGGCTCGGCATCAGCACGCAGCGGCTGGACGACCGGGCCCGCCCGGCCCCCGACACCGCCGGCGGCTGGGGCCTCTGGCTCGCCCGGCAGCTCAGCGACACGATGGAGGTGACGAGCGGCGCGACGGGCACCGTCGTCCGGATCACCGCCGCGATCCCCGCCCCCGCCGGGCAGGCCGACTGAGGCGGGGCGCCGCACCGGTACGGCGCCCGACGCGACCGGGCGGGGTCAGCCGAAGAGGGCGCTCACCGACTCACCGTTGTGGATCCGCCGCACCGCCTCGGCGAGCGCCGGCGCCACCGAGAGCACCTTGAGCTTCGGCACCCGCTTCTCCTGCGGGATCGGCACGGTGTTCGTGCAGACGACCTCCAGCACCCCCGGTTGCTCGCTGAGCCGGCTCAGCGCGCCGGCCGAGAACAGGCCGTGCGTGCACGCCAGCCGGATCGAGCGCACCTTCAGATCCCGCAGGTGGTCCATCAGCTCGATCATCGTGCTGCCCTTGGCGATCTCGTCGTCCAGCACGATGACGTCCCGGTCGGCCACGTCACCGATCACCGCGCTGATCGTGACCTTGTCGTCGCTGAAGCGCTGCTTCGCGCCGGCGGCGACCGGCGTGCCGAGCATCCGCGCGAACGCCGCCGCCTGCTTGGCGTTGCCCAGGTCGGGCGAGACGACCACGGTGTTGCCCAGGTCGTAGCGGCGGAAGTGGTCGGCCAGCTCCCGCAGGGCGTGCAGGTGGTCCACGGGGACGCTGAAGAAGCCGTGCACCTGCGGCGAGTGCAGCGTCATCGCCAGCACGCGGTCCGCCCCGGCCGAGGTGAGCAGGTCGGCCACCAGCCGCGCGCCGATCGAGATGCGCGGCGCGTCCTTCTTGTCCGACCGGGCGTACGCGTAGTGCGGCAGCACCACGGTGATCCGGCCGGCCGAGGCGCCCCGCGCGGCGTCGATCATCAGCAGCAGCTCGACGAGGTGTTCCTGCACGGGCGGCACCAGCGGCTGGATCAGGAACACGTCCCGCTCGCGGCAGTTGGCCTGCAACTGCACCTCGAGACAGTCGTTGGCGAACCGGGACACCCGCACCGGGTGCAGCGGCACGCCCAGATGGGCACAGATCTCGGCGGCGAGGTCGGGGTGGGCGGTTCCGCTGAAGACGGCGATGTCACGCACGTCTGCACATCGTACGGGCGGGGTGTCCGCGCGCGGCCGCGGCGGTCCGCGGCGCCCGACGGCGCTGCCGCTGGTCGGCGGGAACGGGCCGGTGCCGGTACGGTGCTGCCGTGACCGCAGAGTTCGTCGCCGCCATCGACCAGGGCACCACCTCCTCGCGGTGCATCGTCTTCGACCGGGCCGGTGAGATCGTCGCCGTGGCGCAGCGCGAGCACCGGCAGATCTTCCCCCGCCCCGGCTGGGTCGAGCACGACGCCGAGGAGATCTGGACGAACGTCCAGCAGGTGGTCCGGGAGGCGTTGCACGCCGCGGGCACCGACGCGGCCGGGCTGGCCGCCGTCGGCATCACCAACCAGCGCGAGACGACAGTGGTGTGGGACCGGGCCACCGGACGCCCGGTGGCGAACGCGATCGTCTGGCAGGACACCCGGACGGGCGCGCTCCTGCGCGAACTCGACGAGGCGTACGGCGAGGAGCGGCTGCGGGAACGCACCGGCCTGCCGCTGGCCACCTACTTCGCCGGGCCGAAGCTGCGCTGGCTGCTCGACAACGTCGACGGGCTGCGGGCGCGTGCCGAGGCCGGCGAGGTGCTCTTCGGCACGATGGACAGCTGGCTCGTCTGGAAGCTGACCGGCCGCCACGTCACCGACGTGACCAACGCCAGCCGCACCATGCTCATGGACATCTCCACGTTGGACTGGGACGCCGAACTGCTCGACGCGCTCGGCGTGCCGGCCGCGATGCTGCCCGAGATCCGCAGCTCCGCCGAGGTCTACGGGACGGCCACGGGCGTCCTCGCCGGGGTGCCGGTGGCCAGCGCGCTCGGCGACCAGCAGGCCGCCCTCTTCGGGCAGACCTGCTTCCAGCCGGGCGAGGCGAAGTGCACCTACGGCACCGGCAGCTTCCTGCTCCTCAACACCGGAGCGAGCGCCGTCGCGTCCTCGCACGGCCTGCTCACCACTGTCGCCTACCGGATCGACGGCCAGCCGGCCGCGTACGCCCTGGAGGGCGCCATCGCCGTCACCGGCTCGCTGGTGCAGTGGCTGCGGGACAACCTGGGCCTCATCTCCACCGCTGCCGAGGTGGAGGACCTGGCGCGCACGGTCGAGGACAACGGCGGCTGCTACGTGGTGCCGGCCTTCTCCGGCCTCTTCGCGCCGCACTGGCGCAGCGACGCCCGAGGGGTCGTGGCCGGCCTCACCGGCTACATCACGAAGGGGCACCTGGCGCGGGCGGTGCTGGAGGCCACGGCCTGGCAGACCCGCGAGGTGGTCGACGCGATGAACGCCGACTCCGACGTGGCGCTGCGACGGTTGCGGGTGGACGGCGGCATGACCGCCAACGGGCTGCTCATGCAGTTCCTCGCCGACGTGCTCGACGTGCCGGTGGTCCGCTCCCGGATCACCGAGACCACCTGCCTCGGCGCCGCGTACGCGGCCGGGCTCGCGGTGGGTTTCTGGCCGGACCTGGCCACCCTGCGCGCCCAGTGGCGCTCGGACGCCGAGTGGAGCCCCCGGATGGACCCGGCACACCGCGACCGCGAGCTGCGCAACTGGCGCAAGGCGGTCGAGCGCACCCTGAACTGGGTGGACTGAGCGCATCGCCCCCGGCAGCCGCCGGGCGGGACGGTGTGGGACGCCCCGGAGCGGGTAGACGCCTCCGGCTCCTCGGCGGACCGGCCGGGGCCGCCGCGGAGGAGGCTCAGATGTCACGCATGCCCCACGCGCCGTCCCACGACGGCGAGTTCGAGTTCTGGCGCAACCACGCGCAGATCTCCTTGCAGCCGGTCGCCGCGCCGTCGATCCTCGGCCTGTACGGCTTCGCCGCCGCCACGTTCGTGGTGTCCTCGAACCTGGCCGGGTGGTGGGGTGACAGCGCCGCGCCGACCTTCCTGTTCCCCTTCGCCGCGTTCACCGGCGGCCTCGCGCAGTTCCTGGCCGGCATGTGGGCCTACCGGGCCCGCGACGGCGTGGCGACCGCCATGCACGGCATCTGGGGCGCCTTCTGGCTCGCGTACGGCCTGCTCTACCTGCTCGTGGCGGTCGGCGTGCTGACCCCGCCGACCCCCTTCGTGGCGCTCGGCTACTGGTTCCTCGCGCTCGCGGCGATCACCTGGGCCGGGGCGGCGGCCGCGCTCGCGGTCAACCTCAGCGTCGCCCTCACACTGGCCACGCTCGCCGCCGGCGCGACCTGTCAGACGATCGGCCAGCTCGCCGACATCTCGGGCTGGCGGACACTCGGCGCCTACTTCTTCATCATCTCGGCCGTCGTCGGCTGGTACACGGCGACGGCCATGATGCTGGAGTCCGCGTACCGGCGGGTGGTCCTGCCGATGGGCAAGCGCGGCGCGCCGGACCGGCCGGGGCAGGAGCCCCGGCAGGTCATCCAGTTCGTCGCCGGCGAGCCGGGCGTCAAGGTCGGGCAGTGACCGTACGGGCGAGCGCGGGGCGTGGCCCTCGCCCGCCCCCCGTCACTCCCACCGGTTGCCGGTGAGCGTCTCGTAGACGTCCACGTAGCGGGCGCGGGTCGCCTCCACCACCTCGGCCGGAACCTCCGGGGCGGGGGCCTGCCGGTTCCAGCCGCTCTCGGTCGCCCAGTCCCGCACGTACTGCTTGTCGTACGAGAACTGGGGCCGCCCCGGCTGGTACGACGCGGCCGGCCAGAACCGGGACGAGTCGGAGGTGAGCAGCTCGTCGGCCAGGACCAGGGTGCCGTCCGGCGCCCAGCCCAGCTCGATCTTGGTGTCGGCGATCAGGATGCCCCGGTCGGCGGCGATCTCGGCGCCCCGCCGGTACACGTCGATGGTGATCTGCCGCAGCCGCTCGGCCGTCGCCTCGCCGACCTTGGCCACCACGTCCGCGTACGTGATCGGCTCGTCGTGCTCGCCGACCGGCGCCTTGGTCGACGGGGTGAAGATCGGCTCGGGCAGGATCGAGGCCTCGACCAGCCCCCGGGGCAGCGGCACGCCGGAGACGGCGCCCGTGCGCTCGTACTCCTTCAGCCCGCCGCCGGTCAGGTAGCCGCGGGCGACGCACTCGACCGGCACCATCTCCAGCCGCCGGCAGCGGATCGCCCGGCCCGCGAACTCGGCGGGCACGTCGGTGGCCGAGACGACGTGGTTCGGCACCAGGTCGGCGAGCTGCGCGAACCACCAGAGGGAGAGCGCCGTGAGCAGCTTGCCCTTGTCGGGGATCGGTGTCGGCAGGACCACGTCGTAGATCGAGATCCGGTCCGAGGCGACGAGGATGAGGTCGTCGCCGTCCGCGTAGACGTCCCGGACCTTGCCCGAGTGCAGAAGTTCCACGCGGCCTAGTACATCACGCGGGCGGGGCGCGCCGGCCAGGGCGGCGGGGCGCATCGACGCGTACGGCCCGGGTGTGCCCGGACGGCCGTTGACACCTTCGGGCGGTCCCTGCGTGAATGGGCCGACCGTCCCCTTCGCCACGTCACCGGAGTCCCGCGTGCCCGTTTCCCGCCCACCGGTCGCCGGCGCCGACCCCGGCCGACGCCGGGTGCTCGCCGCCCTGCTGGGGACGCCGGTCCTCGCCGCCGGCGGGCTCGCGGGCTGCACGGACCCCTCGACCACGGCCCCCGCCCGGGAGGGACCGGTCGAGCTGTCGGTCTTCTGGTGGGGCGGCCCCGAGCGGGCGGAACGGACCGAGCGGGCGCTGCGCCTCTACGGCGAACGGCATCCCCGTGTCGGTTTCCGGGTCACCTGGCAGGGCTTCGACGGCTACTACGGCCGGCTGGCGACGCAGGCGACCGGCGGCAACGTGCCCGACCTGATCCAGCTCGACGACAGCGTCCTCACCGAGTACGCCCAGCGCGAGATCCTCCTCGACCTCACCGACCACGTCGCGGACAACCGGCTCGACCTCCGCAACCTGCCCGACGGTCTGGCCCGCTACGGCCAGGTGGACGGCCGGACGGTGGCGGTGGCGGCCGGGCAGACCGCGGCGGCCGTCGTCTTCAACCGGAACCTGCTGCGGACGCTGCGGGTCCCCGAACCGCGGGCCGGGATGTCCTGGGACGAGTACCTGGGCTGGGCCCAGCAGGTCACCCGGGCCAGCCGGGGCCGGGTGGCGGGCACCTCCGACGCGTCCGGCGACCACCGGGCGCTCTGGCTCTGGCTGCGCGGCCGGGGCAGCGAGTTCTACCGGGGCCGGCAGCTCGCCTTCGGCACCGGCGAGCTGCTCGACTGGTTCGAGCTGTGGCGGCGGGCGCGCGCCGGACGCGCCGTGCCCGGGGCCCCGCTTGTCGAGGAGGCCGACAACGGCGAGCGGGCGCACCAGCTCGTGGTGTCGGGGCTGACCGCCGCCTCACTCGCCTGGTCGCACCAGCTTCCGGAGCTGCAACGCCTCACCCGGGCCGAGCTGGGTGTCGTGCCCTTCCCCGGTTCCCCGATGGCCCAGTGGGCCCGCGCGTCGATGTACTGGGCGGTCTTCCGGGGCAGCCGCAACCCCGACGCCGCCGTCGACGTGATCAACTTCCTGACCACCGACGTGGCCGCCGGCGCCGTCCTCGGCCACGACCGGGGGCTCACGCCGAGCCAGGCCGTACGACGGGCCGTGCAGGGCAGCGTCACCGATCCGGCGCAGCAGCGGGCCGCCGCGCTCGGCGACGCCCTCGGCACGGCGATCGGGACCGCACCGCCGCCGCCCCCGAAGGGCCACGCCCGGGTCCGGGGCCTGCTCGTGGCCGCCGCCGAGAGCGTACGGTCCGGTCGCGTCGACCCGCCGACGGCGGCGACCCGCTTCCTCGCGCAGGCCGACGCCGCCCTGGCCGCCTGAGGCACACGCGGGCCGTCCGCGGGCCGGCCAGGGTCAGCGCGACCGGCGGGTCAGGGCAGCCCACGGACCAGCGCGGCCGGCCGACCGGCGCGGCCCGTGGGTCAGCGCGCGGATCAGAACGGACCGTTTGGGTCAGCGCGCGGATCAGCGCGGCCCGTGGGTCAGCGCCGCGGACCGCCGCGGCGGTTGCGGGTCAGGCGCAGGAGCAGAACCACGATCACCACGACGACCACGAGGCAGCAGAGCAGGCCGAGGAAACCGAAGCCGCCGCCCCGGGACCGCCGCCGCGCGGCCTCCACCACCAGCTCACCGGTCCCGGTCGACGCCCACGCCGCGACCGGGACGAACACCGACAGCACGACCGCGCTCAGGACCGCGCCGAGGCGGGCCCACCACTTGCCGAAAGAAGACATGCTGACATCCTCGCCGAGGAACGCAACCACGGCAGCGCGCTCGACCGGTAACCGTGGGTGCACGTCCGTCGGCGGCCGGTGGCACGTCTCCCGCACCGCCGCCGTGCCAGGGGCCTCGGGAGCATCAGCGGGGCAGGGGAGCCAGCGGCGGCGGTGTCAGCCGTGTCAGCGGCACGCCGCGTCGAAGGCCGCCTCGTCGGCGCGGGACATCTCGAACGTCGTGGGCGGCGAGTCGGATCCGACGGTGGCGCCGGCGGCGTGCCCCGGAACGACGAAGCCCGGGCCCCCTGTCCGGGGCCCGGGCCGTCTTTCGTAGCGGGGACAGGATTTGAACCTGCGACCTCTGGGTTATGAGCCCAGCGAGCTACCGAGCTGCTCCACCCCGCGTCGGTGCCCACAACTCTACCCCATCGTCCGCGGCCGGGTTCCGGCGGTACCCCGATCCGGCCCCGACACCGGGAGCAGGGGCATCCGCAGCCCGGTCCACGCTCGTGCGCGCGAGTGGCGATCCGGTGGCCGGGCCGCGGCATCCCGCCGGCGCCGAGGAACGGAGCCACGAACGCGACCGAGCCCGCCCCCGGATGTCGGGGACGGGCTCGGACCTCTCTCGTAGCGGGGACAGGATTTGAACCTGCGACCTCTGGGTTATGAGCCCAGCGAGCTACCGAGCTGCTCCACCCCGCGTCGGCCTGACAACCGTAGCGCACCATCCCCGTACGCCGCAAAGCGACGTACGCGAGGGCACACCGGACGGGTCCGTGGGGCCTGGCGGTGCCCCTCCGGGCGGCGGGGCACCGACCCGGTCAGTCCAGCCAGTCCGCGACGGCCCGGACCGCCCGGCGGCTGTAGTCGTCGACGTTCGCCCGGTTGCTGGAGGTGCCCTCCCAGCCGATCTCCCAGAGGACGGTCACCACGTCGCCGATCCGGACGACCCGGATCAGCCGCACGGTCTCCCCCTCGGCCGTCCCACCCGCCGTCAGGGCGGGCGTGCGCAGCTCGATGAGCAGCGACTCGTCGCCGTACGCGCCGCCGGGCAGGAGCCGCTGCCGCGACACCCCGCCGGAGGCGGCCTCCTGCTCGGGGCACTCCCGCACCGCCCGGCGAAGGTCGGCCATCCAGTCGCCGGCCCGCCCCGCCCGGTGGATGGTGATCGTGTGCCGGTAGCTGCCGTACGGCACGGCCATCTCCGGCCGGTCCGCGCCCAGGTGGTAGAAGAGCGCGCGGGTGCGCCGCTGCACCACCGGCTCGTCGAGGTCGGCGCCGCAGAACTCCGGCAGGACCGGCTCCCCCTCGGTGAAGTACGGCGGGGCCGCGACGAGCCCGGCCGGCTGGGCGAAGAAGGCCCGATCCGGGATCGAGGTCGGCGTCCGGGGAGCGCGCGTACCGGTCGCGGGCGCGGACGGCGTGCGGTCCGGCGTGGCCGGTGCGGTGGTGGTGGGCGCCGGGGTGGCCGGGGACGGTGACGGTGGGCTCGCCGTCACGGTCGGCGTGGCGGCCGGCGGGGTGACGGGCCCCCGGTCGTCGGCCAGGACCAGCCGGGTGCCGGTGGCGGCACCGGCGATCAGCAGCACCGCCACGAGGCTGCCGCCCGCCGCCCGGACCCGGGCCCTCCGGTCGGCCCACCGGCGCAGCGCGTCCGGCCCGGCGAGTGGGCGGCCGTCGGCGTCGGCGGCGAGGGAACGGTAGAAGTCGGACACGTCACGCGACATCGTTGGCCTCCAGTTCCGCGGCGGAGACGCCGGGCAGCAGTGCGGCCAGCCGGGCACGGCCGCGGGACAGCCAGGACTTCACCGTGCCGGTCGGCACCCCCGTCTCCCGGGCGATCTCGTCCACCGACATGTCGAAGAGGTAGTGCAGGGCGAGCGCCTGCCGCTGGGCGGCCGGCAGTCGACGCAGCGCGCCGGTCAGCAGGACGGCGTCCTCGCCGGGTGGCGGCACCGCCTCCGGCGGCCCGCTCCGGACGAGCGCCGCCTGCCAGCCGCGCAGCCGCCGCCACCGGTCGGTGGCCAGTCGGGCGACGACCAGCCGCAGCCACGCCTCCGGCGCCGGGTGGGCCGACATCCGCCCCCACTGCCGCCAGGCCCGGGCGTACGCCTCCTGCACCAGGTCCTGCGCCTCGACGTAGTCGCCGGCGACCGCGTAGCCGTACCGGAGCATGCGTCGGGACGTGCTCCGGTAGAACTCGTCGAAACTGCTCGCGTCCCTCATGTCCGCACCACACTCCCCGGTCGCCTCCTTTTCAGACAGGACGGACGAACCGCGTGGCCGGTTGCGGTCGGAGAGACGACAGAGCCCCCGGTACGCCGGACGTCGGTCCGGCGTACCGGGGGCTGACGTGGTGTCGGTCAGCCGCCCCCGGCGGGCGGGCTGCCGCCCGGCGACGGCGGAGGGGCGCTCGGTGACGCGCTGCCGCTCGGCGCCGGGGTGCCGCCCGGCGTGCCGGACGTCGGGGTCGCCTGACCCTGGGCCTGCTCGAACGCCTTCATCGCGTCGTCGAGGGCCTTGAGCGCCCGCCCGTACCGCTCGAAGTCGCCGGACGCCTGCGCGGCCCGCACCTCGGCGATGGCCGACTGCACCCGGTCCGCCGCGGCGGCCAGCTCGCCGGTCATCGGCGGCTTGTCACCGCCGGTGGGCGGCGGGGGCTGGTCGCCACCCGTGGGCGGCGGAGGCGCGTTGTCGGCGGCGCGCTTGCCCTGCTCGACGAGCTGCTTGATGCCGTCGGACAGGTTGTTCGCCAGCGCCACGAACGAGCCGCCGTCGCCGTAGGAGACGAGCACCCGCTGCAACTGCGGGAACGCGTCCTGGTTGTTGCTCTTCACGTAGACCGGCTCGACGTACAGCATCCCGTTGCCGAACGGCAGGGAGAGCAGGTTGCCGTACTGCACCTGCGCCTGCCCGGACGCGGCCAGCAGGTTCAGCTGCTGCCGGATGTCGCCGTTGTTGGTCATCTGCTGGTGCACCTGCACCGGCCCGGAGATGCGGGTCTGGTCGGGCAGCTCCAGCACCTCCAGCCGCGGCTCGCCGTCGACGTACGACCCGGAGATCAACGCGGCGAGGTTCTGCCGGCCGTTCGGGGTCACCGCCGAGGTGAGCTGGAACCGCGGCCCCTCCTGACCCGGGAACTGGGTGAAGAGGTAGTACGGCGGCTGCGTCTGCCCGCTGTCCGGCGCGTCCGGAACGTTCGGCACCTGCCAGAAGTCCTGCGCCGAGTAGAAGTCGCCCGGGTTCGTCACGTGGAACTTGATGAGCAGGTTCCGCTGCACCTTGAACAGGTCGGCCGGGTAGCGGAAGTGCTCGGCCAGCTCGGCCGGGATCTCCTCCTTCGGCAGCACCAGGTCGCCACCGAACGCCTTGTTCCAGGCCTTGAGCACCGGGTCGTTCTCGTCGAACTCGTACAGCCGGACCGTGCCGTCGTACGCGTCGACGGTCGCCTTCACGGAGTTGCGGATGTAGTTGACGTTCTCCCGGGCGAGCTGGAACGTGCCCCGGCCGGTCAGCTCGTCCGTGGTCTCCTCACGCAGGTTGACCCGCTCCGCGTAGGGGTAGGTCGCCGCGGTCGTGTAGCCGTCGACGATCCACTGGACGCGGCCGCCGACCACGGCCGGGTACGGGTCGCCGTCGAGGGTCAGGAACGGGGCGACCTTCTCCACCCGGTCACGCGGGTTACGCACGTAGAGCAGCTTCGAGTTCTCGTTGACCGCGCCGGAGAGCAGGAAGTTCGACTCCTGCTCCTTGATGGCGTACAGCAGGCGGCGGGTGAACGACCCGATCTCCACGCCGCCGGAGCCGGTGTAGGTGTAGAACTCGCCGCCGCCCTCGCCGACCGGCCGGTCGAACTCGGCCTTCTTGTTCGGGTCGGTCTGGCCGACGATCGCGTAGTCGTCGTCGCCCATCCGCTCGCCGTAGTAGATCCGCGGCTGGGTGGCCGGGATCTGCTCGGTCTGCGAGGAGCACGACTCCTGCGTCCGCTCGCCGAGGAAGCCGGAGACGAAGAACGGCTGGCCGCCGCAGACCACCTGGTTCGCCGGGGCGGCCACGAGGCCGTACCCGTGCGTGTACACGGTGTGCCGGTTGATCCAGGTGTTCTGCTGGTCGGTGAGCTCGTCGTAGTTGATCTCCCGGACGCCGACGACGTAGTCGGAGATCTTGCCGTTCACCCCGTACCGGTCGATGTCCAGCTTCGGGCCGAAGTCGTAGAAGCCCCGGACCTGCTGGAGCTGGGTGTACGTCTCGCTGACGAGCTGCGGGTCGAGCAGCCGGACGTTCGGCACGACCGACGTGTCGGTGGCCAGGCTGGCCGGCGGGGTGAGGTTCGTGGCCCCGTACGCCGTGGTCTTGGTGGCCGCGAGGCCGAACGCGGCCCGGGTCGCCTCGATGCTCCGCTCGATGAACGGCGCCTCCTTCTCCTTGGCGCTCGGCTTCACCTCGAACGTCTGCACCGCCCACGGGTAGATGCCGCCGATCGCCACCGCCGAGACGCCGAGCAGGGCGAGCGAGATGCCCGGCCAGACCAGGTTCCGCATCCAGGCGTTGGAGAAGATGATGATCGCGACGGCCACGACGATGGAGATGTACGCGAGGATCTCCTTCGCCGGCAGCAGCGCGTTGACGTCGGCGTAGCCGGCGCCGTAGAGCTTGGCGCCCTCGTTGTACTCCAGCAGCATGGCGCGCCGGTCCAGCACGTACGCGACGGCCTTGAGCGCCACGAAGAGCGCGACCAGCGTGCTGAGGTGGGCCCGGGCGGCGTTGGTCATCCGGTCGCCGACGCCCTGCAGGCGCACGCCCCCGAAGAGGTAGTGCATGGCGAGCGCGCCGACCACGGCGAGCACCACCGCGGTGAAGCCGACGCCGAGGAGGTAGCGCCAGAACGGGAGCTGGAAGACGTAGAAGCCGACGTCGATCCCGAACTCCGGGTCCTTCACGCCGAAGTCGCCGCCGTTGCGGAAGAGCAGCCACTGGTTCCACCGGCTCTGCGCAGAGAGGCCGGCGAAGAGGCCGACGATCACGGAAATGACGCCGATCCAGGTGCCCAGCCGCGGGGTGAGCACCATCCGGTAGCGCTCCAGCGTGGCCTGCTCGACCGAGTGCGGGCGCAGCCGGGGTCGCAACCGGTAGGCCAGCCAGAGGTTGCCGCCGACGATCACCGCCATGGCGAGGCCGATCACGAGGAACAGCAGCAGCCGGGTGACGAGCACCCCGGTGAAGACCTGGGTGTAGTCGACCTCGTCGAACCAGAGCCAGTCCGTCCAGGCCTGTACGCCCCAGCCGAGGAGGGTGAACAGCGCGAACACCCCGACCAGGACGGCGATCGTGACGCGTCCGCGCCGACTCATCCTCGGCAGGGGGCTGCTGCTTCGCATGACCACTGTTGGCTCCGCACGCTCGATTGATCGGCTCCGACCAGGCACCCAGAGTACGGGGTGTTCCTGAATACGACCGACCGTGGTCGCGCCGTGCCGGCCCGCGGGTCGCGTCGCGCCGCCCGTGGGGACGCGTCGTGCCGCCCGCGGACGGGCGGTCCGGCCACCTCAGAGGCGCGAGCGGCGGCCCGCGTGGGGTCAGCAGCGGGTCGGCTGGCCCCCGGCGCGCAGCGTCTCGAGGGCGCCGAGCGCCTCGTCCAGCGAGCCGACCCTGATCAGTGGCAGATCGGGCTGCGGGTTGCGGACCGCCTCGGCGCAGTTGTCCGCCGGCACCAGGAAGACCTTGGCCCCGGCCCGCTTCGCGCCGACGAGCTTCTGCGCGATCCCGCCGATGGGGCCGACCTTCCCCTCGTCGTCGATGGTCCCGGTGCCGGCGATCACCATGCCGCCGGTCAGGTCGGCCGGCGTCAGCTTGTCCACGATGCCGAGGGCGAACATCAGCCCGGCGCTCGGCCCGCCGATGTCCTCCAGGTCGATGCTGAGGCTGAACGGGTGCGGCTGCTTCTGCTCGATCTGGACGCCGATCCGCGGCTGGCCGTCCTGTTCCCGGCTGGTGACCCGCGCGGTGGCCGGCGCGCCGTCGCGGGTGTAGCCGATGGTCAGCGTGCTGCCCGCCGGCTTGGCGCGGATCAGCTCGGTGAGCCGGACGGCGACCGGCACCGGCTGCCCGTCGACCGAGGTCAGCACGTCACCGGCCTTGAGGACCCCGGCGGCGGGCCCGTCCGCGTTCACCGACTTCACCACGACCTGCACCGGGAAGCCGAGTTCCCGCAGCGCGGCGGTCTCGGCGCTGGTCTGCGAGGCGGCGAAGTCCTCGGCGTTGCGCTGCTGGACCTGCTCCTGCGACTCCCCCGGCGGGTAGATCAGCTCCCGGGGCACCACGGCCTCGTCGTCGGAGAACCAGCCGGCGATGGCGGAGCGGAGCTTGACCGAGGGCTGGACGCCGACCGTGGTGAGCCGCAACTGCCCGGCCGAGGTGGAGGTCGCCCGGCCGGAGACCTGGATGACCTCCTTGCCGTTCTCCGTGCCCAGCGTGTTGACCGTCGGCCCGGGACCGAGCACCACGTACGGGATCGGCGCGCCCAGCACCCCGATGCTGAGCAGAGCGGTGAGCAGGGCACCGAGCAGGACGGTCACGCCGCGACGTCTCATGCGGCAGAGCGTACCGACCCGTCCGGCTCGTCCCGTCGGTGCGCGGACGACTTCGCCCTCAGCGCAACGCCAGCGGCGCGACCAGGGGCGTGGCGCGCGTACCGTAGACGTCGTGCCTGATATTCCGTTCGGTTTCGCGCTACCGGGTGGGCAACCACCAGACCCCAACGACCCCGCGCAGATGCAGCAGTTCATGGCGCAGTTGCAGCAGCTGTTCTCCGCGTCGGGAGGCGGGCCGGTCAACTGGGACCTCGCCCGGCAGGTGGCCGCCAGCCAGCTCGCGGCCGCGGGCGACCCGGCGGTGACGCCGTACGAGCGCAACGCCGTGGAGGAGGCGCTGCGCCTGGCCGACCTCTGGCTGGAGCCGGCCTCGGCCCTGCCGTCCGGCATTCAGACCTCGGTGGCCTGGAACCGCAACGAGTGGATCTACAAGACCCTGGACGTCTGGCGGAAGCTCTGCGACCCGGTGGCGAGCCGGATGGTCGGCGCCATGGGCGACCTGGTGCCGCCGGAGGCGCGCGCCCAGCTCGGCCCGATGCAGTCGATGGTCGCCACCCTCGGCGGCGCCCTCTTCGGCGGGCAGCTGGGGCAGGCGCTCGGCTCGCTCGCGGCCGAGGTGCTCTCCGCCGGTGACATCGGGCTGCCGCTCGGCCCGGCCGGCACGGCCGCGCTCATCCCGGCCAACATCAAGGCGTACGGCGAGGGCCTGGAGCTGCCGGAGGACGAGGTCCGCCTCTACGTGGCCCTGCGCGAGGCCGCCCACCAGCGGCTCTTCCAGCACGTCCCGTGGCTGCGCGGGCACGTGCTGAGCGCCGTCGAGATGTACGCCTCGGGCATCCGGGTCAACCGGGAGGCCATCGAGGAGGCGATGGGCCGGGTCGACCCGACCGACCCCGAGTCGATGCAGGCGATCGCGCTGGAGGGCATCTTCACTCCCGAGGACAGCCCGGCGCAGAAGGCCTCCCTGGCCCGGCTGGAGACCGCCCTGGCGCTGGTCGAGGGGTGGGTGTGCCACGTGGTGGACAGCGCCGCGGGCGGCCGCCTGCCGAACGTGGTGCGGCTGGCCGAGGCGTTCCGGCGCCGCCGGGCGGCCGGTGGGCCGGCCGAGCAGACGTTCGCCGCGCTGGTCGGTCTGGAGCTGCGCCCGCGCCGGCTGCGCGAGGCGGCGGCGCTCTGGGCCGCGCTCACCGAGCACCGCGGCATCGCCGGGCGTGACGCGCTCTGGGGGCACCCGGACCTGCTCCCCTCCGAGGAGGACTTCGCCGACCCGGTGGCGTTCGCGATGGCCGAGTTCGACATCAGCGAGCTGGAGAACTTCGACTTCACGGCCCCTGGCGGTCCCGAGGAGCAGACGCCGGGTCAGCCCGAGCAGCGCCCGGACGACGGCGACGGCGAGAGCCGCTCCTGACGGACGGCGCGCAGCGGCCGGCGGACGCCTCGGGCGGCGCCGGCCGTGTTGCGTGACCGCTCAGGCGGGTGACTGACCGGTCAGACCGGGCGTCTGAGACGGGCGCCACGGAGGGCGCGCGCGTTGTAGGGCGCCGGCATCCTCGGGGCGGGGTCGGTCGCCGGTCAGCCGGCGTGGCCGGCGCCGGACAGGAGCGCACGGGTCGCCTCCCAGCCCTCCACGGCCGGGTCGAGGGTCGCCACGTCGGCGGGGCCCCGCAGCCGGCGCCAGGCCGGCGTGACGGCCAGGTCACCGGGGCGCGGGGCGGCGGCGCGCACCGTGGCGGGCACCGTCCGGTCGAGGTCCAACGGCGGCAACCATTCCGGTACGGGCAGCCGCACGGCGACGCCGAACAGGCCCGGTCCGCCCCCCTCGGCCGGTGCCACCGCGACCGGGCGGCTGGTCAGCGGGCGGAGCAGCTTGCCGATGGTCAGCCCCGGGACGTCCGGGGCGTCGGCGGCCAGCACGGCGGCCTGGTCGTACCCGGACAGCGCCGCGAACACCGCGTTCGGCGTCGGCTCGGCCACCTCGTACACCGGCATCCCCGGCCAGGTCACCGCGTCGGCCACCCAGCGGTCGGCCGGGGTCACCGCCACGGCGGTGTCGACCTCGGTGAGCGTGGCCATCAGGTCGACGGTGTCCTCGGCCAGCGCGGTCCGGAAGCGGGCCGGGTCGACGCCCGGAGGCGTCCAGGTCACCGGCCCGAGCAACGCCACCACCACCCGCCGCACCATCCCCCGACCCTAACCCGCCCCGCCCGTCGGGGGCGTCGGGGGCGTCCGGGGTGCCGGGGTGCCTACGCCGGCGGCGGACCGCCGGGCGCGACGGGCCGGCGCGACGGCCGTCAGTCGGTGAGGGCGGGGACGGCGGCGGCGGCCGCCACGCCCTCGAGGTAGCCCCGGGCGCGTTCCGACTTCGGGTAGCGCGCGACCAACGCCCAGAACGCCGCGTTGTGGCTCGGGACGATGAGGTGCGCCAGCTCGTGCAGCAGCACGTAGTCGATCACCCAGTCGGGCATCTCCTGCACCCGGTGGGAGATCCGGATGGTGCGGTCGGCCGGGGTGCAGGAGCCCCAGCGGCCGTTCTGGTTGGTCACCCAGCGGACGCTCGCCGGAAGGGCCTCGTGGCCGTACTCGGGGAGGTACGCGTTGCGCAGGCGGGTGGCCCGGGCGAGCAGCTCCGCGTCGGTGCGGGCCAACCGGCCCTCACGGGCGGCGAGCCGGGCCAGCATGCGGTCGACCCACTCGCTCTCCTCGGCCCGGGAGAACTGGTCGGGAATCAGGACGACGACACGCTCACCGTCGCGGTACGCGGACACCGTGCGTCGCCGGCGCTGGCTGCGCCGCACCTCGACAACCGGCTTGCGCGTCCCGGCCATCACAGACCCGCGCAGCCTCGGTTTGCTGCCACGAGGGAAAGCTACTGCCTAGTGACCAGGGGTACGCAAGGGTCAACCCCACGACACGCGCCCGGAAGATGGCGATTGGTCGCCAGGAGTCCTGAAAATTTTCTTGCCGGGACGCCGAAAGAGGCCACCGTCACCCTTCGTGGCGGCCCGTCACCGCCACCACCTGGGACGGCGGCGCGCCGCTCCACGGTAGGTGATCATAAAACCGGCCCGTCCCCGGGGTGCCCCGGGGTCGGCCCGACCTCACCGGCGCCGGGCGCCCCGGGCGAGGCGGCCACCCCGACCTGCCCATCCCGGGTGGATCAATCTGCGGGGTTCGCCCGGCGTGTCCCAGCCAAAGTGACTTATCCGGCGTTATCCGCCATGCACACTCTCGTGGTCGGCTTCCTCACAGTGTCGACGCACAGCTGACATGGAACCGCCCACACCTGGGTAGGGTCCGCGGACCAGCGGCCACGTGGATGGCCGCAGGAGTAAGACCCAGCGCCGGCGCCCCGCGTGGCCCGCCGCCGGGACAACCGCCGGAACGGGCATCGGCCGGCGGACGAGACGAGGAGGGCACCGTGGCCGACCAGGCCCAGACCTACAACGGTTACTGCGTCAAGTGCAAGGAGAAGCGGGACTTCGAGGGGCACATCGAGGTCTCGAAGACCGGAATGAACATGGCCAAGGGCAAGTGCCCGGTGTGCGGCACAACAGTGAACCGCATCCTGGGCAAGGCCAAGGTCTGACCGGATTCGCGTCGACGGGGGAGGGCGGTGGACCCGCGCCTCCCCCGTCGGCGTGACCGGCAGGAGGCCGTCGGATGTCGGCTGCCCGACACGGCCGTACGAGGGCTGTGGATAACCCGGAAATACCTGTGGACAGCCCTGGACAGGGCCCACCACACCTGTGGACAACGATCGACGGAGCGCACGGACGCGGTCACCATTCGTTGCCATGAGCCGTGCCGCCCTCCCCCGCCCGACGCTGGTGCCCGGCCTGACCCGCCTCTGGCGTGACCGGCACACCCTCCAGTTGGGCGTCGGGCCGGAGCGGGCCGTCCTCGTCGACCTCGCCGACCCGCGCGCCGCACGGCTGCTGGACCTGCTCGACGGCACGCGCAGCGAACGCGGTGTGCTGGCCCACCCGCTCGCCACCGACGTCGGGTCCGAGCAGGCCCGTACGCTGCTCGACGCCCTGCGCGCCGCCGGGCTGGTCGTACCCGGACACCACCTGCTCCCCCGCGACCTCGCGGGGCCGGCCCGGGCCCGGCTCGGCGCGGAGGCCGGCGCGCTCGGTCTCGCCGCGCCCCGCCTGCCGGCCACGCCGGCCCAGGTGCTCCGCCGCCGGCGGGCGGCCCGGGTGCTCGTGACGGGAGCCGGCCGGCCCGGCGCGGCGGTCGCCGTGGCGCTCGCCCAGGCCGGCGTGGGGCAGATCGGCGCGGATCTCTCCGGGCCCGTACGCCCCGCCGACCTCGTCGGCACGGGCATCCCGGCCACGGAACTCGGGCGCCCGCTCGCCTCCGCCGTCCGCGAGGCGATCGCCCGGTCGGCACCCGGCACCGGAGGGCTCACCGGCCGGCCGGAGCGGGCCGACCTGGTGGTGCAGCTCGGCACGGACCGCCCGGCGGCCCTCCTCGCGGCCGCGTACGCCCGCCGCCGCCAGCCGCACCTGCTCGTCACGATGCGCGAGGGCGTGCCGGTGATCGGGCCGATGGTCCGGCCCCCGGTCGGGCCGTGCCTGAACTGCGTGGACCTGCACCGCGCCGACCGCGACCCGGACTGGCCCCGGCTGGCCGCCCAGCTCGCCGGCGAGGAGCCCGCACCGGCCGGCGCCACCGCCACCCTGCTGGCCGCCGCCGGGTTCGCCGCCGCGGAGGTGCTCGCCCACCTCGACGGCGCCGTCCCGGAGACGGTGGGCGGGGCCGTGGAGATCGGCGGGCCCGCCCGGTTCCGCCGCCGCGGCTGGCCGCCGCACCCGCGCTGCGGGTGCTCCCGCCAGCGCGGCTGACCGGAGGCGGGCACGGTTCCGCACCGGTGCCCGCTGACCCGGCGACCAGCCACGGCACGCCGTCAGGGCCGTCCGGACGCGCCCACCGTGTCCCGTGATGACCGGAGTCGGACCGCGCGTCCGGGACCGAACGACGGGTGCCGACGCGCTCAGCAGCCGCGGACCCGCCGAGTCGGTAACAATGGCCGGGTGACCGACATCCCGCGCCGGGCCGTGTCCCGGACCGCCAAGCTCGCCGCACTGCCGCTCGGCTTCGCCGGCCGGACCGTCCTCGGCATGGGAAAGCGCGTCACGGGGCTCGCGTCCGACGTGATCTCCGCGGAGATCCAGCAGCGCACCGCGGAGCAACTCTTCAGCGTTCTGGGCCAGCTCAAGGGCGGGGCCATGAAGTTCGGGCAGGCGATGTCGGTCTTCGAGGCGGCACTGCCGGAGGAGATCGCCGCCCCGTACCGGCAGGCCCTCACGAAGCTCCAGGAGGCGGCGCCGCCGCTGCCCGTGGCGAGCGTGCACAAGGTGCTGACCGAGCAGCTCGGCCCGGACTGGCGGGACCGCTTCGTCTCATTCGACGACACCCCCTCCGCGGCGGCCAGCATCGGGCAGGTCCACCGCGCCGTGTGGCGCGACCCGGGGTACGGGCCGGCGGGCGCACCCCAGCACCGGGACGTGGCCGTCAAGATCCAGTACCCGGGGGCCGGGGACGCGCTGCTCTCCGACCTGAAGCAGCTCTCGCGGCTCGGCGGGATGCTCCGGGCGATCCAGCCCGGCCTGGACGTCAAGCCGCTCCTCGCCGAGCTGCGGGAGCGCATCACCGAGGAGCTCGACTACGAGTTGGAGGCCGAGTCGCAGCGGGCCTTCGCCGCCGCGTACGCCGACGACCCGGACATCTACATCCCCGCCGTGGTCGCCGCCGCACCGCGGGTGCTCGTCACCGAGTGGGTCGAGGGGACGCCGCTGGCCGACATCATCCGGGAGGGCACCGAGGAGCAGCGCGACGAGGCGGGCCGGCTGATGGCCGAGCTGCACCTCTCCGCGCCGATGCGGGCCGGGCTGCTGCACGCGGATCCGCACCCGGGCAACTTCCGGCTGCTCCCCGACGGCCGCCTCGGCGTGATCGACTTCGGCGCCGTGGCCCGGATGCCGGAGGGCACCCCGGAGCCGATCGGCCGGCTGGCCGGGCTGGCCCTGCGGGGCGAGGCGGACGCGGTCGTCGAGGGTCTCCGTTCCGAGGGCTTCCTCAGCCAGACCGAACCGATCGACGCCCAGGCGGTGCTCGACTACCTGCGGCCGATGCTGGAGCCGGTGGCCGCCGAGGAGTTCCGCTTCACCCGCGCCTGGCTGCGCGCCGAGGCCGCGCGGCTGGCCAGCCCCCGGTCACCCGCCTACCAGCTCGGCCGGCAGCTCAACCTGCCGCCGTCGTACCTGCTCATCCACCGGGTCACCCTCGGGTCGATCGGCGTGCTCTGCCAGCTGGAGGCCAAGGCGCCGTACCGGAGCATCCTGGAGCGCTGGCTGCCCGGCTTCGCGCCGGTCGCCTGAGCGCGGCGCCGCGCCGGCTCGGACAGGGCGAGGGGCGGGCGGCCGGTGACCGGCCACCCGCCCCTCGCGTTCGGTGGGTGTCAGAGAACGCCCAGGTCGCGGGCCGCCTTCCGGCGGCTGTCCATGGCGACGGTACGGGCGGATCGGGCTGCCTCAGTGCGCGTGGTGGTGCCGGCCTGAGGCCGGCGCATTCGGGCCCGGGACAACGCTTCGTGAAGTAGTTGCATTTCTACGGCTCCGTTCGGGACGTGCAGCATCGTGGTCTCATTCGTCACCGGTGCGACACCGGCGTAGCTGGATCGGATCGGGTTCATGTCAGGCCACCAGCCGAACCGCGTTGCGCCCCTGGGACAGCCCACTGGCCGCCAGGCGCGCCTCGGCCTCGACCCGGAGCGCCGCGTCGCGGGCGACGTCCTCCTTGCGCGGGCGGCCACGGGGCCGCTTGCGCGGGACGACCGCGCCACGCTCGAAGATCTCGCCGCCCCAGACGCCCCAGGGCTCGGACCGCTCGACCGCACCGGCCAGGCACTCGACGCGCAGCGGGCAGTCCCCGCAGAGCGACTTGGCCAGCTCCAGCTCGGTGGGCGAGTCGGAGAACCACAGGTCGGGGTCGAACTTCCGGCAGGGCAGGTTCGCCTCGACCTCGACGTTCACGTCGAGCGAGGCCAACGCCAGACTCATCGCCCGGTCACCTCTCTCTCACTTCGATCTCGTGGATCGCTACTTCCGACTACTTCGGGCGGGACAAAAACTGAGGCCGCGGATCCCGGTATGCGGGTTCCGCGGCCTCGAGGTGAGCCGGTCGGTCTGGTGATCAGACCGGTCTACCTCGAGGTGGAACGCCGCGGACGTCCATGCGCTTCTTGGCGCCATCGACGTCCATGCCCGTGAAGCCACTGGTCCCCCGGAGCCCGTTCGGCGCGGCGGCGAGGATCAGCTCGGCCTGAGCCTCGACCTGGTGCACCTGCGGAACCGACGGTCGCGTAGCCGCGAGGGCCACCCGGACAGTCGACAGCGGAGCGACGGCAGCAGGCAGCGCCGCCGGACGCTCGTAGGTGAAGATCTCCATTGGTGCCACCTCCCTCGGTGCTCCTCGAATCGGCTGGGCCTACCCCTCGTGAGCAGCCCGAATGGCGCCGCTCGCGAGGTGTGCCATGAGGCTATTCCTCGCCGGGCCGCGAGGGCAAACGAATTTACGGCTCGATTTCGAAAGTTTTCTGCGAGCAGACGGCCTCGACCGTCGCTCCTTCCACCAGCGCCAGCACCGACTCGCCGTAGAGGCCCAGCTTGCGGGGGCCGATCCCGGCGATCGCGATCAGTTCCTCGGGCCGGCGCGGCCGCCGCTCGGCCAGGGCCGTCAGCGTGGCGTCGGTGAAGACCACGTAGGCGGGGACGCGCTGCGCCTCGGCCACCCGCCGCCGCCACTCCCGCAGCCGCTCGTGCAGCTCCTCGTCGATGTCGGACGGGCAGGTCGCGCACCGGCCGAGCTTGCGCTCCGGGCCCGCGAGCAGCGTCGCGCCGCAGATCCGGCAGGAGACGACCTGCGTGCGGCGCCGCTCCGGCCGGGTTCCGGGGACCGTGCCGCGGGCCCGCTCGCCACCGCCACCGCGGTCGAGCTGGGGCAGGAAGCGGGACGGCCGCCGGGCCCGCCCGCCCGGCGAGCGGGCCACCGCGTACGACAGCCAGAGCCACTCCCGCGCCCGGGTGATCCCCACGTAGAGCAGCCGGCGCTCCTCCTCCACCTGCTCGGCCGTCCGGGCGTACGTGGTGGGCAGGGTGCCCTCGGAGAGCCCGACGAGGAACACGGCGTCCCACTCCAGGCCCTTGGCCGAGTGCAGTGAGGCGAGGGTCACCCCCTCCACCGTCGGCGCGTGCTGCTGGCTCGCCCGCCGGTGCAGCTCCTCGGTGAAGTCGGCCAGGGTCACCGGGCGTTCGACGGACGCCGCCTCCCCGATCGGCAGCACGGCGGGCGCGGCGGCGTACTCCTCGGCGAGCTGCACGAGGGCGGCGAGCGCCTCCCAGCGTTCCCGGGCGGCGCCCCCGGCCGGCGGCGCGTCCGGCGCCCAGCCGACGGCGGCGAGCGCCTCGACCACGGCGGCGGGCAGTGGCGTCTCCCCGGGGATGGAGCGGGTGGCGGCGCGCAGGGCGACCATCGCCTGCCGCACCTCGGCCCGCTCGAAGAACCGCTCCGCGCCCTGCACCACGTACGGCACCTCGGCCTCGGTGAGCGCCTTCTCGTACGCCTCCGACTGGGCGTTGGTGCGGAACAGCACGGCGATCTCGCGAGCCGGCGTGCCGGCGTCGATGAGGGCGCGGGCCCGGGCGGCGACGGCGCTGGCCTCGGCCGGCTCGTCGGTGAAGATCCGCAGCTCCGGCTCCGGGCCGGGCGGACGCTGCCCCCGCAGTTCCAGCCGCAGCCGGGCCTCGGTGCCCCGGGCCTGCGAGATCACCGCGTTGGCGAGCCCGACGACCTGCGGCGTGGACCGGTAGTCGCGGACGAGCCGGACCACCACGGCGTCCCGGTAGCGGCGGGGGAAGTCGATGAGGTACGACGAGGTGGCCCCCGTGAAGGAGTAGATGGTCTGGCTGGCGTCGCCGACCACCGTGAGGTCGTCCCGGCCGCCGAGCCACGCGTCCAGAAGGCGTTGCTGCAACGGGTTGACGTCCTGGTACTCGTCGACCACGAAGTGCCGGTACTGCGCCCGCACCTGCTCGGCGACGTCGGCGTGCTCCTCGATCCCCCAGACGGCGGCGCGCAGCATGTCCTCGAAGTCGATCACCCCGTTGCCGCGCTTGAGGCGCTCGTACGCCGCGAAGACCTCGGCGACCTTCGCGGGCTCGTGCGGCGTCTCCCGCAGCGCCTTGGCCGCCGCCACCACGTACTCCCCCGGTTCGACGAGGGACGACTTGGCCCACTCGATCTCACCGGCGAGGTCGCGGGCGGCGGCGCGGTCGGCGCGCAGGCCGACCCGGGCGGCGGCGAGCGTCACCAACCGGACCTTGCTGTCCAGCAGCTCGGGCATGGCCCGACCGTCGAGGAGGCGGGGCGCGAAGTAGCGCACCTGGCGCAGGGCCGCGGCGTGGAAGGTGCGCGCCTGCACGCCGGGCACCCCGAGCGTGGTGAGCCGCGCCCGCATCTCGGCGGCGGCGCGGGCGGTGAAGGTGACGGCGAGCACGTGCCGGGCCGAGATCTCGCCGGTGAGCGCGCGGTGCGCGATCCGCGAGGTGATCGCCCGGGTCTTGCCGGTACCGGCGCCGGCGAGGATGCAGACCGGCCCGGCCGGCGCGGTCACCGCGGAGCGCTGCTCGGGATCCAGCCCGGCCAGCACCCGCTCCGCCCCTGAGTGAACCGCCACAGCCAGGAATTCTGGCAGCAACGCCGGACGTTGCAGCGGTTAGCCTCGGCTTGATCGGCAAGCCGCCGGGCGGAGCAGTGGGAGGACCTGACGATGCTGACGATGTATTCCACCTCGTGGTGCGGCTACTGCCACCGGCTCAAGTCGCAGCTGGACCGGGAGGGCATCGGGTACGAGGTGGTCGACATCGAGCAGGACCCGCAGGCCGCGGAGTTCGTCATGAGCGTCAACGGCGGCAACCAGACGGTGCCGACCCTGCGCTTCGACGACGGGAGCGCGCTCACCAATCCGTCGATCACGCAGGTCAAGCAGCACCTGGCCGCCATCGCCGCCGCCTGAGCACGCCACGAGAGGGTGGCCGTCCCGCCGGACGGCCACCCTCTCGGCGTCTGCGGCCGGCGGTCGTCATCGTCCGCGCTGCCGGCGTGCCGCCCCGACGACGTCGACGGGCCGGCGCGGCGCGGGGATCCGGGGGCGGCCGGGCGGTGTGAGGTGGCGCGCGCGCCAGAGGTACGCGCCCGCGAGCAGCGTGGCCACGCCAGTCAGCAGGAAGAGCAGGCGGTAGTCGAACGCGCCGACCAGCAGCGCGCCGACGGCGATCGAGAGCGCCTGCGGCCCGCTGACCACCGCCTCGGTGGCGGCCGCGACCCGGCCGAGCATCCGCGGCGGGGTGCGCCGCTGGACGAGCGTGTGCAGGCCGACCATGGTCAGCGGGATCGAGACGCCGGCCAGCAGCACCGCCGGCACGCCGAGCCGCAGGTCGGGGTAGGCGAGCGCCAGCGCCGCCGGCCCGAAGAACGCGACCCCGGCGGCGAGCGTGCCCACCTCGCCGAGACGCCGGACCGCGGTGGGCGAGCAGAGCCCGCCGACCAGGCCGCCGACGCCCTGCACGGTCACGAGCACCCCGACGAACGCGGCGTCGCGGCGGAGCCCCTGGTCGACGTACGCGAAGATCAGTGACTCGGTGAAGCCCATCACCAGCGACCCGAGACCGTAGCCGAGCACGGCCCGGCGCATCGCCGGCTCGCCGGCCAGGTGCCGGAGGCCGCTGCCGATGTCGGCCGGCCACCGCGGGCCCGGCCCGGTCGGTCGCGTCGCCCCGGTCCGCAGCGTGCCCACGACGGCGGCCGCGGCCAGGAACCCGAGCACGCCCACGGCGGCCAGCGCCGCGCCGCCGACGGCGGCGTAGAGCCCGGCGCCGGCGAGCGGACCGATCAGCCGCAGCCCCTGGCGTACGGTCTGCAGCACGCCGTTCGCGTCGGCGAGCAGCTCGACGGGCACCAGTTCCCGGATCAGCCCGCTGAGCGCGGCGCCCAGGGCCAGGTGCGAGAGCCCGTAGAGGGCCGCCACCGCGTAGACGATCCACACGTCGGCCCGGTCGCGCACCAGGAAGAGCGGGGCGAGCAGCACGGCGGTCACGAGGTTCGCCAGCACGAAGAACGGCCGGCGGGGGTGCCGGTCGACGAACCAGCCGACCAGCGGCGCGAGCGTCATCGGCGCGATGACGGCGAAGATCGTGGCGCCGGCGAGACCGTCGGAGCCGGTCAGGTCCTTGACCCAGATGGCGAGCGCGAGCAGGAGGATCGACTCCGCCGTCATGCTGGCCAGCAGCCCGCAGAAGAGCAGGCGGAACTCGGGGCGGCGCAGGACGGTGCGCATGGATCCTCCGGCTCGCGGCGGCCCGCCGGGCGGGCACGGTCTCGGGCGTGGTCGCGGTGGCCCGGCCTCGGCCGGCCGGCCGTGCCGATCTCTTTTCTGCAAGACACGCCCCCCACCGGACTGCCGACGCCGACCACGGCGTCCATACTGGCTGTGGGGGGCGAACTTCATACAGTTACCGTCGCGTCAGCGTCGGTCGACGGGAAAGAGGACACCCTTGCCTCCTGCCTCACCCAGCCCGATCCTGCGGCGCCGCAGGCTGGGCACCGAGTTGCGCCGGCTGCGCGAGGCCGCGGGCCTCACCGGGGACCAGGTCATCGAGCGGATCGGTTGGGCCTCCGCCTCGAAGCTGTCCCGCCTGGAGAACGGCCGCAGCCGACCGGATCCGGACGACGTGCGCACCCTGCTCGATCTCTACGGGGCCGACGAGGTGCTGCGCAAGGAGCTTCTCGGCATCACCTCCGAAGCCGGCGACATGCGGGGCTGGCTGAAGAACTTCCCCGTGATGACGCAGCAGCAGCGCAGCTGGGCCGAGCTCGAGGCGGGGTGCGCCGAGATCTCCGAGTACAACCCCGTGCTCGTGCCGGGGCTGCTGCAGACGCCCGGCTACGCCCGGATGCGGATCGTGTCGGCCCGACAGGTCGGCGAGCGCGCCGGCGACGCGGATCCGGCCGAGGAGCCGGAGACCGAGGTGAAGGCCCGACTGGCCCGGCAGTCGCTGCTCACGCGGGAGCCCGACGCGCCCCGCTACACGGCCGTGCTCGAAGAGGCGGCGCTCGGCCGGCGGGCCGGCCCGCCCGAGGTGCTCCACGAGCAGTTGGTGCAGCTCTGCGAGCTGGCGCTGCTGCCGAACGTCACCCTGCACGTGCTGCCGCGCGACACCCGCGTCGGCGACTGGTACCTCCCGCCGACCGCCTTCTCCCTCTACCGGTTCGCCGATCCGCTCGATCCGGAGACCGTCGCCATCGAAGGTGGCTTCACCGACGTCATGTCGACCGAGGCAAAAACCCTAAATCGCTATAAAGTGGTGTTCGAGTGGCTATGTACGGCGGCACTCTCCGCCTCGGACACCCTCTCCTGGCTGATCGAGGCGACGGGACGGCTGACCGGGGCGGGCGCTCCGTCCACAGTGGCGTACGGGCCGGCAACGGCGCCGGTTCAACGACGTCCACGTCCGGGGCGGCTGACGGAACGGTGATCCACGGGGGACCCTCCGTCGGGGCGTGCGGCGCCACTCGTCCCATCGGTGTGGTTCGAATGGAGCACGGAACCATGAACGAGATCCGCAACACAGTCCTCGCCCAGCACCTGGCGGACGCCCCGTGGCGCAAGAGCACCCGCAGTCAGACCTCGAACTGCGTCGAGGTCGCCCCGCTGGGCAGCGGCCCGGCCGCCGTCGCGCTGCGCGACAGCAAGGACCGCGGCGGCCCGGTGCTGCTGTTCGACCGGGCCGGCTGGCTCGGCTTCATCGCCGGCACGAAGCGGGGCCAGTTCGACGTGAACTGACCCCGGACACCGCAGGGGGCCGCCGGCACGCCGCCGGCGGCCCCGTCGTCTGTGGGCACCCCGGCGGCCCTGACCAGCCATCGACTGATCGGGCGACCTTCCGAACCGATAGTCGAGTTTCACTTGCTGGGACATTCACGGGGCGTAACATGACGAGTGAGTGGCGTGGAACTTGCACACCGACTCACCGGTCGCCGTTCACCCGGAGACGCCCATGCGGTTCCTGATCGTTCGCACCGACATCCGCGCCATGGCCGACGCGGAGATCGCCGCCGCCTGGGCCGGCGGCCACCGGCTGCGGGACGAGACGACCGCGCCCGAGCCGCGCCGGCAGGTCGTCCACGCCGAGGACCGCGATGCGGCGCTCCTGCTGGCCCGCGCCCTCGCCTCCGTCGGCGCGGTACGCGCAGGCCGACAACGGGTCAAGGTGCTGCCGCTCCACGACCACCGAACCTCCCGAGGGTCAGCCGCCACCTGAGAGACGTCCGTCGTGGCCGGACCGGCTCCCCCGCCGTGTTCCTCGCCCACCGACCACGACGGTCCGTGTTCCCGGCCCGTGGCCGCCGCGGCAACGACGGTCACGGGCCGGGACAGCACGTCGGCGGCGGACCGGGCGCGGCCGCGCCGCGGCGAACAAGCTCGGCACCGCCGCGTTGCGGGTCCGAGCCCGACCCCGCCGCGGCGGCCACGGGCCGGGACGCGACGAACCCGGCTCAGCGCCTCGCGTCGGCCCAGCCGTCGAGCCAGCGGTGGATGAGGAACAGGGCGATCGACGACGGCGGCGGCAGCACCAGCCGGGCGCCGCCCCCGACGTCCACGGTCCGCCCGGCGAGCGCCGCACCGATCTCCGCCCGGGTGAACCACCGGGCGTACGCGATCTCGGTGGGGTCGACCCGCACCGGGTGCTCCGGGTCGGCGGTGGCGAGGAAGCCGAGCATCAGCGAGCCGGGGAACGGCCAGGCCTGGCTCCCCACGTACGTGATCGTCTCGACCCCGACGTCGACCTCCTCGCGGACCTCGCGCAGCACGGCGGCCTCGGCCGACTCGCCCGGCTCGATGTATCCGGCCAGGCAGGAGAACCGCCGCTCCCCCGGCGTGCTCGGCCAGGCGGCGTTGTTGCCCAGCAGGCACCGCCCCTCCAGGCCCGCCACGCCGTCGTGCACGAGCACGATCATGGCCGGGTCGGTACGCGGCCAGACCCGCTCGCCGTTGCGGTCGATCCGGGACCAGCCCGCCTCGTCCATCTCGGTCGGCGCGCCCGTGGTCGAGGAGTAGATGTGCCGCAGATGCCAGTTGAGCAGCGCCAGAGCCGTCGTGAACAGCCCGGCGTCCCGGTCGGCGAGCAGGTGGCCCACGTCCCGGAGGCCGACCGCCCGGGTGCCGGGCAGCGCCGGGAGCGGGACGTCCACCGCGAAGACGGGCACCCCGTCGGGTTCGACCCCGAGGAACATGGCGCCGGCCTCGGAGCCCGGTGGCAGGTCGCCCGCGCCGAGCAGGACCAGCACCGGCGGGTTCGTGTCGCTACGCACCAGCGTGCGGCCCCCCGCCGTCGAGTCCAACACGAGCACCCGGGCCCGCAGCCACGCCTCGGCCAGCCACGCCGGGTCGGTGCGGCGGTGGGCGGCCCGGTCCAGCGTGGAGCGGGCCAGCGGTGGCGCCTGCTCTCCGCTCATACCGTTTCGACCGGGGTCAGCGCCGCGAGCGAGGGGGCGATCCGCTCGGCGTCACCGAGCACCACGGCGACCGCCTTCGCGGGCGCCAGGTAGCGCTCGGCCGCCTCGGCCACGTCCGTGACGGTGGCCTTCGCCAGCCGGGCCGCGTGCTCGGCCAGGAAGTCGAGGCGCAGCCCGTTGCCCGCGTACGCACTGACCAGCGCGGCCAGGCCGGCCTGGGTGGACATGCCGAGCTGGAGCGTGCCGAGCGCGTACTGGCGGGCCTGCTCCAGCTCCTCCTCCTTCGGCGCGAGCGACGCCAGGCGGCCCAGCTCGTACGTCGTCTCCAGCAGCGCCGGCGCGGTCACCTCGGTGGCCACCTCGGCGGCGGCGACCAGCACCGACCCGGCCACCGAGTGCTCGATGAGCGAGTGCGGCCCGTACGTGTAGCCCTTGTCCTCGCGGATGTTCTCCACCCAGCGGGAGGAGAAGTAGCCGCCGAAGATCAGGTTGGCCAGTTGCAGCGCCGCGTGGTCGGGATGGGTCCGGGGCACCGCCGGCAGCGCGATCCGCAGCGACGACTGGACCGACCCCGGCCGGTCCACGAGCAGCAGCGGGCCCGGCTCCAGCGGCGGGGCGGGCGGCAGGTCGACGGGCTGCCCGTCGCCCTTCCAGCCGGACAGCGCCTGCTCGGCGGCGTCCAGCACCCGCTCGGGGTGCACGTCGCCGACCAGCACGAGCACCGCCCCGGCCGGGTGCACCCGCTCGGCGTGCAGCCGGCGCAGCACCGGCGGTCGCACGGCGCGCACGTGGTCGGGCTCCGGGGTCTGCACCGCGTACGGGTGCCGGCCGTAGATCCGCTTGAGCAGCGCGGTGCGCGCCAGGTGGGCGGGCTGGCTCTGGGCGACCTGGATCCGGTCGATGAGCCGGTCCCGTTCGGTCGCCACCCAGTCGGCGGGATAGACGGCGCCGGTCAGCACGTCGGCGAGCAGCTCCAACATCCGGCCCAGGCCACTCACGAGGCTCGCCCCCGTGAGCATGAGCCGGTCCGGGTCGATGCCGGCGGCGAGGCCCCCGCCGACCTTCTGCAGCTCGGCGGCGATCTGCGTGGCGGTGTGGGTCTCGGTGCCGGACAGGATGGTCTGCGCCAGCATGGCCCCGCGGGCCAGGTGGGCACGCCCGAAGGGCACCCAGAGCCGCAGCTCGACCAGCGGCACGGCCGGCCGCCGTACCGCGATGACCGTGAGGCCGTTGCCCAGCGTCCGCTCCGCCTGCTTCGGCAGCTTGAGCTTGCGGGTCGGGCCGAGCGGCGGCAGGCTCCGCGGCCCGGGCTCCACGGTTGCCGTCACCGTTCCTCCTTCGTTCGCGGCGCTCGCCGACCCGCTCACCGGGCCCCTCCCGCGATGACCTCGATGGACGCCCGGCGCTCGGGCCGCAACATGGCCGCCGCTTCGCGTACCTGTTCCTCGGTGACCTCGCCGACCAGCCGCGGCAGGTCGTTGAGCAGGCCCGGCTCGCCGCGCTGCTGTTCGAGCACCGCCATCCGCAGGGCCCGGCCGAGCACCGCGTCGGTGTCCCGCAGCAAGTGGGTCGCCATCCTGGCCTGGGTGCGGGCCAGCTCGCCGTCGGTGAGCCCGTCGGTGGCCAACCGGTCCAGTTCCTCGTCGACGGTGCGCAGCACCTTGTCCACGTCACCACCGGGCGGCAGGTGGGCCTGGAGGAGCAGCGCCGTCGGGTCGCGGACGTCGAACGGGTCGCCCATGAAACCGAGGTAGCCGCCCAGGCTCGTGACGGTCCGGTCCCGCTGCACCAGCCGCTCGACCAGTCGCGAGGCGTCGCCGTCGGTGAGGACCTCGGCCAGGACCACGTACGGCAGGTAGCCGGCGAAGTCGGTGATCGGGTCCGGGACGCGCCAGGCGCTGGCCACGGCCGGCAACGGCGCGAGCTTGTCGGCGTACGAGGTGCGCCGCTCGGCGGTGAGGTCGGGCTCGGCGAAGTCGGGGCGCCGCGGCGCGGGCCGGGCCGGCACGTCACCGAAGTGCCGCTCGATCAGGGCGGTCGCCTCGGTCACGTCGATGTCGCCGCTGACCGCGAGCACCGCGTTGCCGCTGGCGTAGTAGCGCTGGAAGAAATCGGCCGCGTCGGCGACGGTCGCGGACTCCAGGTCGTCGAAGGAGCCGTAGCCGTCGTGCGCGTTCGGGAACGTGTCGAACATGACCGGTGGCAGGGTCAGCCACGGGAACCCGCCGTACGGCCGGTTGAGGACGTTGACCCGGATCTCCTCCTTGACCACGTCCACCTGGTTGCGCAGGTTCTCCTCGGTGAGGCGAGGGCCGCGCATCCGGTCGGCCTCGAGGAAGAGCGCGCGCTCCAGGGCGTTGCTCGGGAGCGTCTCGAAGTAGTCGGTGTAGTCCAGGTGGGTCGAGCCGTTGAAGGTGCCCCCGGCCCCCTGCACGTGCCGGAAGTGGGCCAGCTTCTCCAGGTTCTCCGAGCCCTGGAACATCAGGTGCTCGAAGAGGTGGGCGAAGCCCGTCCGCCCCTCCGGCTCGGAACGGATGCCGACGTCGTAGACGACCGCGACCCCGATGACCGGGGCGCTGCGGTCCGGGGTGAGGACCACCCGCAGGCCGTTGTCGAGGGTGAACCGCTCGACCGGATACTTCGTCGCTGGAATTCTCGATCTCCGCGCCGCCACGGGAACGACCCTAGCGCGTCGGCACCTCCGCCACCCGCGACCTCCGCAGGCGCGGCCACCGGGCCGCCGGATCCGCGCGCCGGGTCGAGTGTCGAGGGGCGTGGTCGGGCCGATGCCCCGTCGGCCCGACCACGCCCACGCGCCGCCCCGGCCACGCCCACCCCTCACGGGCGTTGCGCCGTCTCGACGGCACGGCCACCGGTCGGCTCAGTGCGAGCCGCCCGGAGCGGAACCCGGATCGTCCGGGACGTGCATCTCCACCAGGCCGGCGGGAGCGGATCCCACCACGGCGGCGTGCCACGGCGTGAAGGCCGCGACCACGGCGAGCAGCAGGCCGACGACCGCCACCGCGAGCACGAGGAACAGCTCGCGCCCCGCGGTGCCGGGCCCGGCGTCGCCCGCCATGGTCACTCCCTCCGCGCCGGACCCCCCTGCCCGGCGTCGTCCCCCCGGGGCAGCATCGACCAGTCCGGTGCGCCGCGCAGTCGCCCACCCGACGGATCGGGTGCTGATTGACGACTCAACGCCGGGGACGCCAACGGTCCGCCCGGGCCCGGTCCCCGTCGCGGGGACCGGGCCGTCGACGGACCGGTCGTCACCGCGCCCGAGGGGCGCGGCGGCGGGTCATGCGGATCAGCCGAGGGTCAGAGCGGACGGATGTTCGCCGCCTGCGGGCCCTTCTGGCCCTGCGTCACCTCGAACTCGACCCGCTGGTTCTCGTCCAGCGACCGGTAGCCGGAGGTCTGGATCGCCGAGAAGTGGGCGAAGACGTCGGCGCCGCCGTCGTCCGGGGTGATGAACCCGAAGCCCTTGTCAGCGTTGAACCACTTGACCGTGCCAATTGCCATTTCGTCTCCCTGACGGAACGTCGGACCCGCACCTGCTGCGGGCCCGGGGTGGCCGCCCACGTCGCGCGTGGACCGCCTGTCGCTGCTGGTCGCCCCGTCCGGAGAACTCCGGACACAACAAAGAGCGCCTGGGGCCACAATCCCGCCAGGCGCACACAGAGTCTCTGGAAACCAAAACTGCAACGCGCCCAACGTATCACGGCCGGGCCGGGGCCGCAGGCCGATCCGCACCCTCGGGCACGGCGAGGATCAGCGCGGTGAGCCCGGCCTCGTCGAGCAGGTCCGCCGGCCGCACGGTCACACCGTCCCGCACGTAGTGGAACGCCGCCCCGACCCGGTCGACCGGCACGCCGGCCAGCTCCGCCCAGGCCAGCCGGTAGACGGCCAACTGCACGGCCGCCGCCTCCGCCGCCGGGCCGCTGGGCTGCGCGCCGGTCTTCCAGTCCACCACGTCGAACCGCCCGCCGGGGCGGGCGAACACGGCGTCCATCCGGCCCCGGACCACCACCCCGGCGATGACCGTGGCGAACGGGACCTCCACCTCCACCGGTACCCGCTCGGCCCACTCGCTGGCCAGGAACCGCTCCTGGAGCTCGGCGAGGGCCTCGTCCGGCGCGGCGTCCGCGTCGGCGGCGCCGGGCAGCTCGTCCACGTCGAGCAGGCGGTCGGCGCCGAAACGCTGCTCCAGCCAGGCGTGGAACGCCGTGCCGCGCCGGGCGTACGGGTTGGGCTCGCTGGGCAGCGGCCGGCGCAGCGTACGGGCCAGTGCGGCCGGGTCACGGCGCAACGCCACCAGCTGGGTGACGGTCAGCTGGCCGGGCAGCGCCACCTCGACCGCGCCGGAGGCGCGGGTCAGCTCGGCCCGCTCGGCCAGCAGCAGGTCGGCCTCCCAGCGCCAGCGCGCCACCTCCGGATCGTCGGCCACCGGGTCCGTACCCGGATCCTCCGCGGCGTCCCCGCCGCCGTCGGCCAGGAACCGGCGGACCATCGCGGCGGCCTCCGCCAGCGCCGGCCGGCGCGCGCCGAGCGGATCGGCCGGCCACTCCGCGCGCAGCACCACGTCGGTGGTCGGGTTGACCGCGTCCGGCGCGGGCTCGGGAACCCACACGTCGACCAGGTGCCCCGGCCCTCCGTCCAGGCAGGCGTCGTACACCTCCTGGAGGAAGACCGACGGACCGCGCGCACGCTTGGTCCCCTCCCCCCACCAGTAGCCGGAGCAGAGCAGCAACCGGCGCGGACGGGTCACCGCGACGTACGCCAGCCGCCGTTCCTCCCGCTCGTCGTGCGCCCGCCAGTCGTCGACGAAGTCCGTCAACGCCCGGGCGACCCCGCGCTGGTCGGTCACCTCGGTCAGGTCGAACCGGGGCAGCCCGTCGGCGTCGCCACGCAGCGGGAACGGCAGCACACCCAATCCACCCAGCCAGTGGTCGGAGTTGCGCACCGGGCCCGGCCAGACGCCCCGGCTGAGGCCGGCGACCGCCACCACGTCCCACTCCAGACCCTTCGCGGCGTGCGCGGTGAGCACCTGCACGGCGCCCTCGACCACCTCGACCTCGCCCGGGGCGAGACCGCGCTCCTCGTCCTCGGCGGCGGCGAGGTACGCGAGGAACGCCGAGAGCGTGGCCCCCGGCGTCTCCCCGCTGAACCGGGCGGCCACGTCGCCGAGCGCGTCCAGGTGCCCCCGGGCCAGGCCCGCGTCACCGGCGCCGTCGCGGCCGGCCCGGACCGCTACCTCCACGTCCAGGCCGATGGTCCGCTCGACGTCCGCGATCAGGTCCGGCAGGGACTGGTCCAGCCGGTAGCGGAGCAGCGCCAGCTCCTGGCCGTACGCGCGCAGCCGCGCGTACCCCTCGGCCGAGTACTGCTGCGCCGGGCCCAGGTCGGCCAGCGCCTCGACCAGCGTCGCCTCGTCCAGCCGGTCCGGGGTGATCTCCGGTGTGCCGTCCCCGGCCAGCTGCCGCCGCCCCGCGGCGATGGCCCGGGCGCGGCGGTGCAGGGCCACGAGGTCCCGCGGCCCGATCCGCCAGCGCGCCCCGGTGAGCAGCCGCAGCAGCGCCGCACCGTCGGTCGGGTCGGCCAGCACCCGCAGCGTGCAGACGACGTCCCGCACCTCCGGGGTGTCGAGCAGGCCGCCCAGGCCCACCACCTCGACGGGCAGACCGCGCTCGCGCAGCGCCGCCTCGATGGCCGGGATCTGGCTGCGTACCCGGACCAGCACGGCGGTGGTCGGCCGCTGGGCGACGGGGATGTGCTCGGGCAGCGCGTCGGGCATGCGGGCGGCACCGCGCCACGCCGCCAGCACGCTGTCGGCGATCCACGCCGCCTCGTCGGCGTACGTCTCCAGCAGCGCGCAGTGCACGGTGCCGCCGGCGGCCCCGCGCGGGCTGCGGTGCGGGATCGGGTCGCGCACGCTGAGCGCGGCGTGCAGCTCCGGCACCCGCGCGCCGGCGGCGCGCAGCGGAGTGGCGAGGGCGTTCGCCACGGCGAGGATCTCCGGACGGTTGCGCCAGCTCGTGGTGAGGCTGAGCGCGGGAGCGGGCGTGCCGTCGCGGCGGGCGAACACGGTGGGGAACCGGTCGAGCGTCCCCGCCGACGCGCCGCGCCAGCCGTAGATCGACTGGCACGGGTCACCGACGGCGGTCACCGGGTGTCCATCGCCGAAGAGGGCGGTGAGCAGCACCACCTGGGCGTGGCTGGTGTCCTGGTACTCGTCGAGCAGCACCACCCGGTACCGGTCCCGCTCGATCTCGCCGACCCCCGGGTGGTCCCGGGCCACGCGGGCGGCCCGGGCCAGCTGGTCGGCGAAGTCCATCGCCTCGAAGTCCTCCTTGCGCCGGGCGTACGCCCGCACCAGCGGCAGCAGCTTCAGGCGGGTCTGCTGGAGCTGGAGCGACCTCTTGACGTCCGCGTAGACGCGACCGGGGTGTGCCTGCACCTCCGCGAAGAACCGGCCGGTCCAGGCGGCCAGCTCGTCCGGGTCGACCAGGTGCTCGTCCAGCTCGCTGGCCAGCGCGAGAACGGCGTCCGTGATGGTGCTCGGCATCCGGTCCACCTCGGACATGTCGCCGTCGTAGTTGCGCACCAGCAGGTCGACGAGCTGCCAGCGGGACGCCTCGGTGAGCAGCCGGGTGGACGGCTCGTAGCCGGCGCGCAGCCCGTGCTCGGCGACGATCCGGCCCGCGTACGAGTGGTAGGTGGCGATCGTCGGGTCACCGGCGAGCGGGTCGTCCAGCGGATCCCGCTCCCGCCGGCCCAACCGGCGGATCAGCTGGTCGAGCCGCGTACGCACGCGGTGCGCCAGCTCACCGGCGGCCTTGCGGGTGAAGGTGAGCCCCAGCACCTGCTCGGGGCGGACGTACGAGTTCGCCACCAGCCAGACCACCCGGGCGGCCATCGTCTCCGTCTTGCCGGAACCGGCGCCCGCGACCACCAGCAACGGCTCCACCGGGGCGGCGATGATCGCCGCCTGCTCGCGGGTGGGCGCCGGCAGCCGGAGCAGCCGGGCCAGCTCGAACGGCGTGTACCGGGGTCCGGCGTCGGCCACCCGGGGTGCCGGGGCCGCGGCCCCGAACAGGGCGGGTTGGGTCACGGTCCCGTCCTAGTCCGCGACCTCGGGACGCGCAAGCTCGCGCCGGCCCGGCACGGCTCGGCGCGGCCCGCTCCCGCACCGCCGGGTCCGGGTCGGGCTCCGACGCGCGCCGCGGCCGTCCGGCCGTGTGCGGCGCTCACTCCCCGCGCTCCGGGCGCACGGCCGGCGGCTCGACGACCTGGCGGCCCTGCCCCGACACCGGGCAGCTGGTCCGCACCGGGCACACCCGGCACTTCGAGTTCGCGACGGCCGCGAAGGTGGCGGCGGCCATCGTGTCGGCGGTGCGGCGCACCAGGGCGGACGCCCACCCGGGCTCCGGCCCCTGCCCGGCCGGCGGCTGGCTCTGCTCCTTCGCGTCCTTCGCCGTGGTGCCGAGCTGCACCAGCGCGGCGCCGCCCGGCTCCTCGCCGAACTCGGCGAACGCGCCCGCCTCGACCGCCGCCTGGTACGCGCCGAGCTGCGGATGCTCGGCCAGGTCGCTGCCGGTCACCGCCGTGGACTTGCCCGTCTTCAGGTCGACCACCACCAGCCGCCCCTCCGCGTCGACCTCCAACCGGTCCACACGGCCGGTCAGCTCCACGGGCCGGTGCGGGTCGTCGAGACGTACGGCGAACTCGTGCTCGATCGCGAGCAGCCGGCGCGGGTTGCTGGCCAGCCAGCGCAGCAGCTTGTCGACCATCGCCTCGGCGCGTGCCCGCTCCGGGCCGGCCATCCACCGCGCCGCCAGCTCGATCGCGTCGAACCGGGCGGCCACGTAGTCCAGCAGCGCGCCCCGGTCGGCGCTGGCGTCCTCCGCGAGCATCGCGGCGGCGTGGACCAGGTTGCCGACCCCCTGCGCGGTGCTGGCCGGCGCGCTGCCGCCGTGCCGCTCCAGCAGCCAGCGCAGGCTGCACCGCAGGGCGCTCTCCATCGCCGAGGGGGTCACCCGGACCGGCTCCCCCTCGTCCACCAGTGGACGGTCGTCGGAGAGCGGCCGCAGCCCCCACCAGTCGTCCGGGTGCGCGCCGGGCACCCCGGCGGCGGCGAGCCGCGCCAGCTCCGCGGCCGCGGCCCGACGCCGGGCGTACGGCGCGGCCGGGTCGACCACGGCGGTCCGCAGCTCGGCGACGAGCGCCGGCAGCGTGAGCGCGCGCGGTGGCCGGGTGACCGGCAACGCACCGCGGGGCGGTGGCGCGTCCGCGTCGTCGTCGGCGGCCGGCGGATCGGTGCCGTCGGCGCCCGGACGCGGACCGGGCGGGGTGGGGGCGTCGGCACCCGGACCGGACGGGGTCGGGTCGTCGGCGCCGGGGCGCGGGCCCGCCGGCGTGGAGTCGTCCGGGCCGGGCGGGGTGGTGCCGTCACCGGGCGGCGTGGCCGGGCCCGCGGGCCCGAGTTCGTAGAGGAAGCGGCTCGGCTGCTCCTCATGGTCGTCGCCGCCCACCGAGGCCGACGCGACCGCGCTGACCAGCAGCCGCCGCCGGGCCCGGCTCACGGCGACGTGGAACAGCCGCCGCTCCTCGTCGAGCAGCGCCGACGTCTGCCCGACCACGGTGGCCCGCCCGTTCGCCCCGACGGCACGGCCGGCGAGCACGTCGACCAGCCGCTCCGAGCCGAGCAGGCTGCCGCGCAGCCGCAGATCGGGCCAGACGCCCTCCTGCACGCCCGCCACCGCGACGAGGTCCCACTCCAGGCCCTTGGCGGCGTGGGCGGTGAGCAGCCGCACGGCGTCACCCCGCTCGGCGGTCGGGGCGAGGGTGTCGGCCGGGAGTTCCTGCCCGAGCACGTGGTCGAGGAACACCTCGGTACGCGCGCCGGGCAGCCGGTCGGTGAACCGGGCCGCCGCGTCGAAGAGCACCATGACGGCGTCCAGGTCGCGGTCGGCCGCCTCCACCCGGCGCCGCCGCGCGAGATCGCCCTCGCCGGCCACCGGGCGGCCCCGCGTGATCGCTCCCGCCCACCGCTCGGCCAGGCCGCTGGCCTGCCACACCGCCCAGAGGACGTCCTCGGCGGTGGCGCCGGGCCGCGCGGCGGCCTCCCGGGCGGTGGCGAGCAGGCGGGCCACGGTCTGCGCCGGCTCGGCCCAGCGCCGGTCGATGCCGGCCAGCTCGGCCGGGTCGCGCAGCGCCTCCACGAGCAGCTCGCCGGAGGGTCGCCGGTCACCGGCGGCCAGCGCGAGGGCCCGCAGGCCCTGCCGCAGCCGCCGCTCGGCCAGCGGGTCGGCGCCGCCCAGCGGGGAGTGCAGCAGCGCGACGGCCGCCTCCTCGTCGAGCCGCGCCGGCTCCAGCGCGCACCGCAGCAGCAGGAGCAGCGGCGCCACGGCCGGTTGCAGGTGCAGGGGCAGGTCCTCACCGTGCACCACGGTCGGCACTCCGGCCGCGTGCAGCGCCCGCTGGAGGGTGGGCAGCTGGAGCGCGGTCGACCGGAGCAGCACGGCCATCTCCGACCAGGGGACGCCGTCCAGCAGGTGGGCCGCGCGCAGCGTGTGCGCCAACCAGGCCGCCTCGCTGGTCGCCGAGCGGAAGGTGTGCACCTCCACCGACCCGGGCGGCGCGTCGGGCAGCGGCCGCAGCCGCCGGTGCGCCGCCGGGCCGCGCAGTCGGCGCGCCACCCTTCCCGTCGCGGCCAGCAGACGGGGGCCCGCCCGGTAGGCGGTGGTGAGCAGCACCTGCGCCGCCGGCGCGCCCGAGGCCGTCCGGAAGCGGTGCGGGAAGGTCGTCACGCCGGCCGGGTCGGCGCCGCGGAAGGCGTACGTGGACGAGTCCGGATCGGCGAACGCCACCAGCGGCTTGCCCCCGCCCGCCACCACCGCGAGCAGGTCGAGCTGCGCCGGGTCGGTGTCGGCCAGCTCGTCGACGTACACGTACGCCAGCCGGCGCCGCTCCGCCGCGAGCAGCTCCTCGTCGTCGCGGAGCATCCCGGTGGCGGCCCGGACCAGCTCGGCCGGGTCGTACGCGATCGAGCCGCGGTTGCTCACGTCCCGCAGCGCCAGCACGGCCACGTACTCCCGCAGGAAGCGCGCGGCGGCCGGCCAGTCGGCACGGCCGAGCTTCTCGCCCAGCCGGGCCAGCTCGACGGGGCCCACCCCGCGTTCCGCGGCGCGCATCAGCAGGTCCCGCAGCTGGGCGGCGAAGGCCCGGGTACGCAGCGCGGGCCGCAGGTCCTCCGGCCAGCCGACCGGGTCGTCCCCCGGCTCCTCGCCCACCACGTCCAGCAGCTCGCGGATGATCAGATCCTGCTCGGGGCCGGTGAGCAGCCGGGGCGACGGCTCGCCCCGCTCGGCGGCCGCGCGACGCAGCAGCCCGAAGGCGTACGCCGGGAACGTGCGCACCAGCGGCTCGCGGAGCACCCGGTGACCGTCGCGCGCCACCCGGGCCTCGATCCGGTGGCGGAGCGCCTGGGCGCCCCGACGGCCGAACGTGAGCACCAGGATGCGCTCCGGGTCGACCCCCTCGGCCACCCGCGCGGCCACCGCCTCGACCAGCGTGCTGGTCTTGCCGGTGCCCGGCCCGCCGACCACCAGCATCGGCCCGTCGGTGTGCGCGATCACCTCGGCCTGCACGGGATCGGCCCGCCAGGTCGCGCCGGCGACCGGCCCGGGCGACGTGCCTCCCGGGCGCTCACCGGCTCCGGCGCCACTCCGCGCCGCGTCGCCCCGCGCAACCGCAGCGGCCGGCCCGGCCCCGTCGGTCAGCCCACCCGACGACCCGTCACCCGACCCCGAAGGCCGGCCGGACCCGTCGCCCGGCCCCGAAGGCCGGCCGGACCCGTCACCCGACCCCGAAGGCCGGCCGGACCCGTCGCTCGGCCCAGCGGGCCGGCTGACCTCCTCGGTCGGCCCCGCGGGCCGGCTGACCCCCTCGCCCGGCCCCGCGGGCCGGCTGACCTCCTCGGTCGGCCCCGCGGGCCGACGCACCAACCGGTACGCCTGCATCAGCCCATCCCACCACGCCCCTCCGACACCCCCCGCGCACCACCCCGCCCCCGGCCCCCGTCACCCCGTCGATCATGACGTTGTTGCCGCGACACGCCGGGCCTGAGGGCAACAACTTCATGATCAACCGACGGGGACCGACCGACGGGACCGGCCCGGGCGGGTGGGTGGGCGTCAGGTCAGGCGGGACTCGATCGCGTCGAGGGCGGCGGGCACGGAGTCGACCACGGTGAGCAGGTCGAGGCCGGCCGGCTTGAGGAAGTGCTGGTCGGCGAGGACGGTCAGCCAGTCCATCAGCGGCCGGTAGAACCCGTCGGCGTCCACGAGGACCATCGGCTTGGCGTGCAGGGCGAGGGTCGCGGTGGTCCAGACCTCGAAGAGTTCGTCCAACGTGCCCAGCCCGCCGGGCAGGGTCAGGAACGCGTCCGACTTCTCGATCATGAGGGTCTTGCGGCTGGCCATCGAGTCGGTGACGAGCAGCTCGTCCGACTTCAGGTCGGCGACCTCCAGGTCGACCAGCGCCTGCGGGATGACGCCGAGCGTGGGCCCACCGGCGGCCCGCGCGCCGTCGGCGAGCGCGCCCATCATGCCGACGCAGCCGCCGCCGCTCACCACCGTGTGACCGCGCCGGGCGATCTCCGCGCCCGTGGCGGTCGCCAGGTCCAGGAAGCGGCGGTCGAGCGTACGGGAGGACGCGCAGAAGACGCAGATGGCGGCCACGCTCAGCCCTCCCCCGCCTCGTCCGGGTCGGTCCGTCCGGCCTTCCGCTGGTCCGCCACCGCGTGCTGGGCCGCGGCGCTGCGCTGGTCGGCCGCCGTCCGGGCCACCGCCTCGTCGCGCACGGCCTCCTGCTCCGCGGAGAGCGCGGCCTCGGCCTCGACGATGTGGCGTACGGCGGCGTTGACGTCGTCGGTGAGGCAGATCAGGTCCAGGTCCACCGGCCCGATCTTGCCGCCCGCGGCCATCGTGTCGCGGAGCCAGTCCATGAGCCCGCGCCAGTACTCGGTGCCCATGAGCACGACGGGGAACCGGGTGACCTTGCCGGTCTGCACCAGCGTCAGCGCCTCGAACAGCTCGTCCATGGTGCCGAACCCGCCGGGCAGCACGACGAACGCCTGGGCGTACTTGACGAACATGGTCTTGCGCGCGAAGAAGTAGCGGAAGTCGATGGCGAGGTCGACCCAGTCGTTGATGCCCTGCTCGAAGGGGAGTTCGATGCCGAGCCCGACGGAGAGCCCGCCGGCCTCGCTGGCGCCCCGGTTGGCGGCCTCCATGACGCCCGGACCCCCGCCGGTGATCACGGCGTAGCCGGCCCGGGCCAGGGCGGCGCCCAGCTCCTCGGCCATCCGGCACTCGACGCTGTCCGGTCCGCTGCGGGCGGAGCCGAAGACGCTGACCGCCGGGGGGAGGTCGGCGAGGGTGTCGAAGCCCTCCACGAACTCGGAGAGGATCCGCAGCGCCCGCCAGGCGTCCCTGGTCTTCCAGTCGTCGCGCCCACGGGAGTCGAGCAGACGCTGGTCGGCCGTGCTGGTGGGGATCGCCTGGCGGCGCAGGGTGACCGCGCCCCGGTGCCGCTCCCGCCCGGGCGCCCGGCCCGCCTCACGTCCGTTGCTCTGACTCATGCAAGCAACCGTAGTGGAGCCGCATCGGCCGGGTGCGCGGGGCGCGAACGCGACGAGAAAGTTCGCGATCTTGGGCAACGAAATCTGTCGCCCGTACGTCTTACTATTCACATACCGGGTATGCCCCGGCGCGCGCCTTCGGGGGAGGAGCCAGCGTGATCAGCAACAGCGAGATGATCCGGATCCGGCGTCAGATGCAGCGGCGCATCCGCGACGTGGTGGCCGAGCGCCGCCGCGCCCGCCAGATGGAGCCGGCCGGCGGCGAGATGTCCGGCGACGGCGCCGACGTCCGGCCGCCCGTCGACCCGTCCCTCACCGCCCAGCTCTGACCGTCCCGGCCGCACCCGGCCGTCGTCGATCATGAGGTTCGCGTACCGGGGGCCGACGCGAACCTCATGATCGTGCGTACGGGTCTCAGTGGGCGGCCAGCCACCGGTGCAGGGTGGCGGCGCCGTCCCGGATCTTGCTGATCTCGACGTGCTCGTCCGGGTGGTGCGCGAGGTTGGGATCCCCCGGGCCGAAGTTCAGCGCCGGGATCCCCAGCGCCGCGAACCGGGCCACGTCCGTCCAGCCGAGCTTCCCGATCGGCGCCGCGCCGACCGCCGCCAGGAACTCCTTCGCCGGGGCGGCCTCGAGCCCGGGCAGCGCGCCCGCCGCCACGTCGGTCACGGCAAGGTCGAATCCCTCGAACACCTCACGCAGGTGCGCCTCCGCCTCGGCCGGCGTACGGTCCGGGGCGAACCGGTAGTTGACCTCGATGTCGCACCGGTCGGGCACCACGTTGCCGGCCACCCCGCCGTGGATCCGGACGGCGTTCATGCCCTCGCGGTACTCGCAGCCGTCGATCGTCACCCGCCGCGCCTCGTACGCCTGGAGCCGGCGGAGCACCTCGCCGGCGGCGTGGATGGCGTTCACCCCGTGCCAGGAGCGCGCCGAGTGCGCGCGTACCCCGGTGGTGGTGACCATCGCCCGCATGGTCCCCTGGCAGCCGGCCTCGACGATGCCGTACGTCGGCTCCAGCAGCAGCGCGAAGTCCGCCCGGAGCCACTCCGGGTGCGCCTCCCCGACGAGGCGCAGCCCGTTGTACGTCGACTCGATCTCCTCCGCCTCGTAGAAGAAGTACGTGACGTCGTAGCGCGGGTCGGGCAGCGTCACCGCCAGGTGCAGGGCGTACGCCACACCCGACTTCATGTCCGAGGTGCCGCAGCCGTAGATGAGGTCGCCGCGCATCGTGGACGGGAAGTTGTTGTTGAGCGGCACGGTGTCCAGGTGCCCGGCCAGCACCACCCGCTGCGCCCGGCCCAGGTCGGTACGCGCCATCACGGTGTTGCCGTGCCGGTAGGTGGTCAGGTGCGGCACACCCCGCAGGACCTCCTCGACGCAGTCGGCGATCGCCTTCTCGTTGCGGGAGACGGACTCGATGTCGACGAGGGCACGGGTCAGTGCCACCGGATCGGCGAGGACCTCGGGGGTCAGCGGGTTCTCCATGGTTCGCACGGTACCGTCAGAGCCGGTGAGGGCGAGGAGCGAGCGTCCGCCCCGCGAGAAGCGAACGAGAGGTGAAGCAGTGACGTCCGCGCAGTCCGCCTGGGGCATCGGCCTGGCCACCGTGACCGCTGACGACCAGGTGCTCGACACCTGGTACCCGACGGGGAAGCTGGGCCTCGGCGAGCTTCCGCTGGTGCCCGGCGAGGAGAAGGCGGACGTCCTGGATCTGCCGCCGGCGGCCGTCGGCGATCGGGCGCTGCCCGGCCTGCGCGCGGTCGAGGTGGTCACCGTCATCGGCTCGCTGGACGACCCGATCAAGGACGCCCCGGACGCGTACCTCCGGCTGCACCTGCTCTCCCACCGCCTGGTGCGTCCCGGCGAGGTCAACCTGGACGGCATCTTCGGCAAGCTGGCCAACGTCGCCTGGACCTCGGCGGGGCCGTGCCCGCCGGAGCGGGTGGACGAGCTGCGGGTGATCGAGCGGGCCGCGGGCCGGCACCTCGCCGTGTACGGGGTCGACAAGTTCCCCCGGATGACCGACTACGTGGTCCCGTCCGGGGTGCGGATCGCCGACGCCGACCGGGTCCGGCTCGGCGCGCATCTGGCCCCCGGCACGACGGTGATGCACGAGGGCTTCGTGAACTTCAACGCCGGCACGCTCGGCACCTCGATGGTCGAGGGGCGGATCGTGCAGGGTGTCGTGGTCGGCGACGGGTCCGACATCGGCGGCGGCGCCTCGATCATGGGGACGCTCTCCGGTGGCGGCACCGAGAAGGTGCGCATCGGCGAGCGCAGCCTCGTCGGCGCGAACGCCGGTGTGGGCATCTCGCTCGGCGACGACTGCGTCGTCGAGGCCGGCTGCTACATCACGGCCGCTTCGAAGATCACCCTGCCGGACGGCCGGGTCGTGAAGGCCCGTGAGCTGTCCGGTGTGAACGGGCTCCTGTTCTGGCGCAACTCGGTGACCGGCGCGCTGGAGGCCCGGCCGCGGACGGGCCGGGGCATCGAGCTGAACGCCGCGCTGCACGCCAACGACTGAGTGGCCCCTCCGGGCCCGCGACCAGCGGACCCGGAGGAGCACACCCGCTCAGCGCAGCCGGTACGCCTGGATGACGTGCTGGCTCACCGTGTTGCCGGCGGTGTCGCGGGCGGTGGCCCGCAGCGAGGCGTACCCGGGACCGGCCGGGTGCCGGACCGTGGCCGTCCAGCCGCCGCCGGTCCGGTGGGTCCGCGCCCGCTGCCAGGTCGCCCCGCCGTCGTACGAGACCTCCACCGTGAGCGCCGCGACCCGCGCACCCGGCGCACCCGGTTGCCGCTGCACCGTGACCGGGATCGCGAAGCTCCGCCCGGCCGGCGCGGTGTTCGCCGCGTCGAGCGGGGGCGCGAAGCGGACCGCCATGGCGGGCAGCGCCGCGAAGCCGTCGCCGGGCACGTGCCGGGACCGGAAGGTCCAGGACACGCCGACCTCGGTGCTCAGGTCGGTGAAGCTCCGCCTCGTCGTGGTCTCCAGCCGGTAGCCGGCGGCGGCCGGCGGCACCTCGAACTGGCCGAAGCCCGGGTCGGCGCTCTCCCCCACCAGCTTCCCGTCGCGGTAGAGGGCGGTCCGGGCACTGTCCGGAAGCGAGCCTCCGGCGTGCCCGTTCGCGTCGCTGTGCAGCGGCACGTCCACGAGGATCAGGTCACCCTGGCGGGTGATGCCCTGCCCCGGCCAGCGCGGCGCCGGGAAGGACGGCCCGTACGGGGCCGTGTTCCAGGTCTCCCGCAGGTGCTGGCCGGGCCGGTAGGTCCGCGGGTCGCTGGCGAGGACGGCCCTGGGCTCGAGCCACCCCTCCTCGGCCCGTACGCCGAAGGTCAGTTCCGAGTTCCAGCGCACGCCGCGGGCGCTGTAGTGCTCGACCCGCTGGCCCGGCACCGCCGTCGGCAGCACGACGGCCCAGCCGCCGACGCCCGCCACCTCGGGAAAGACGGCCCGCTCCGCCTCCATGCCGGCGTAGCCGCCGCGGAACCGGTGGGTGACGGTCGTCAGGTCGCGTGCCCGGTAGTGCCGTTCGAACCCGGTCGGCAGCCGGCCGGGGAACCCCTCGCTGAGCGCGTACAGGTACGGGCTGCTGGCCGCCTCACCGTCCGCCCACTGGCTGCCCAGCGTGCCGACGAAGCGGTCGGCGTCGCCGTCCGGCCCGAACTGGGCCGTCCGGAGCCCGGTGAAGTCGAAGCCGAGCAGCCCGAAGCCGTACGAGTTGCCGTTCTCCGCGAGGACGGTCGCCCCGATGTCGACGAGCTGCGGCGTGGCCTCCCGGTCGGGCACCGTCATCCGTACGGGCTTGGCCGTCCGTCCGTCGACGGTGACCTCCGTGTCCCGGTCGACGGTCAGCTCGGGACGGGCCGTCAGCGCCACCCGCGCGTCCTCGCCCTCGCCGCTGAACAGGAGGCTGACGAGGCTGTACCGTCCCTTCGGCACGCGCGCCCGCACGGTGCCGTCCGGGTCGTACAGGTCGATGCTGGTGCTGTCGGCCTGGTCGACGAGGGTGGTGGCGTGGTCGGCGGCGGGGGCGCCCGTGTCGTCCAGGTGCCGGACGGTCAGCGTGTAGCTCTCCACCTCCCGGTGCACGGCGAACGGGGTGACCGCCACCGTGTCGCCGGACCGGGCGACGATCCGCCCGGTGTGGTGCCCGTCCGTGGCGCCGACGCGCGTGTCGGCCGTGACGGTGGCGGTCGCCGTGCCGCCGGCCGGCACGGTGACCCGGCTCGTGCTCAGCGTGAACATCCCCGCCGGCGCGGCGGCGCCGTCCGGGCCGGTGGCCTCGACGGTGAGGTCCAGGGTGAGCGGGGCGGGGCCGTCGTTGCGCCAGGTCACCTGCCGGCTGACCGGGGTGTCGTCGTCGTGCGGCCAGTACGCCCGCCCGAACGAGACGCTCGCCGGGTCGCTGGTCACGGTCTGGCCGATCGCCCGGGCCACGTCGACCCGGCCGGCGCCCTGCGCGTACGCGCTCAGCCCGGGGTGGGGCCTCGCCGACGCCATGAGGGTCGCCTTGAGCTGCCCGGCCGTCCACCCGGAGTGCTGCTGGGCGAGGAGCGCCACGGCGCCGGTGACGTGCGGCGCGGCCATCGACGTGCCGGAGAGCGAGACGTACCCCTCGCCCGCCGGGTCGCCGATGACACCGTCCGCGGCGCGCGCCGCGACGATCTCCACGCCCGGCGCCGTGAGGTCCGGCTTCACCGCGTCGTCGCCGACGCGCGGGCCGCGGCTGGAGAAGTCGGCGAGGTCGTCGTCACGGTCGACCGCGCCGACGGAGAGTGCGGCGTCCGCGGTGCCGGGCGAGCCGACCGGGGCGAAGTCCCCGTCGTTGCCGGCGGACACCACGAACAGCGCGCCCGTCTCCGCCGTGAGGCGCGCCACCGCTTCCTCGAGCGGGTCGGTCTCGGGCGTGTCCGGGCCGGTGAGGCTCATGTTCACGACGTCGGCGCGCTGCTCGACGGCGGCCCACTGCATGCCGGCGAGGATGGCCGAATCGGTGCAGAAGCTGGTCTCGCAGACCTTGCCGGCGAGCAGCGTCGCGTCGGGCGCGACGCCACGGTAGCGGCCGCCGGAGGCGGCACCGCTGCCCGCGATGATCGAGGCGACGTGGGTGCCGTGCCCCACGAGGTCGCCCGGTGCCGGGTCCTCGGTGAAGTTGCGCGCATCGGCCACCCGGCCGGCCAGGTCGGGGTGCCCGGTGTCGACGCCGGTGTCCAGCACGGCGACGCGGACGCCCCGGCCGGTGAAGCCGGCCTCGTGGGCGGCGGGCGCGCCGATCTGCGGCACGCTGTGGTCGAGCGTGACCTGCCGCCGGCCGTCGAGCCAGACGCGGTCGACATCCCCCGCCATGTCGACCCGTCCGTTGGCCCGACCGGTGACCGCCGCCCAGACCTCGCCGGCCCGGGCCTTGTCGGCCGAGGCGGCGACCCCGCCGATGGCGGGCAGGTCGCGGGTCACCGTGACGCCCGCCGGGGCGGCGGTGCGCCGCTCGGCTCCCGCCCGGGTGCGCAGCAGGACGGGCAGGTCGTCGCGCCGGGCGTCGTCGTAGCCGGCCGCGACGAGCCCGGTGACGTCGAACAGCCTCCGGTCGACCCGGCCGGCCGCGATCAGCGGCAGCGCGTCGTGCGGGACGACCGAGAGGTGTCCGCGGTCGCGGCGGGTGAGGAAGCGGACGTGTTCGCGTCCGGCTGCGGGCCGGACGCTGACGCCGCCGGACGCGGTGACGGTCACCCGGTCGCCGGTCAGCAGGGTGACGGTGGTCGGCCGGTCGGCCGTGGGGGCCGCCGGCGCGGTGGCGGGGTCGGTCGCCACCGTGGGGGGTGCGGCGACGGCGACGGCCGGCGCGGCGAGCACGAGGGCGAGTGTGAGAGCGGTTCCGGTCAACTTCCTGATTCGGTGCAACGGATCCTCCTCGTGGAGCGTCGTAACCGATGGAGACATTGACGAACGTCAGCATCGCATACCCGGTATGCACGGACGAGTCGGAAAGTTGACGGAGTTCCCTGCGGGCACCACCGCCCGGCCGGGATGATCGGCCGGTGACGTCCATGAAGGAACGCATGCTCGCCGGCGAGGCGTACCGGCCCGACGACCCCGAGATCGCCGCCGACATGGCCCGCGCCGCCCAGCTGATGGAGCGCTTCAACACCAGCCCCGCCGACGACCCGCGGGCCCGCCTCGCCGCCCTGCGGGACCTGCTCGGCGAGGTCGGCGAGGACACCTGGGTACGCCCACCCTTCTACTGCGACTACGGCTGGCAGATCCGCGTCGGACCACGCTGCTTCGTCAACTACCATGCCGTCTTCCTGGACGTCGCACCGATCACCCTGGGCGCCGACGTCCAGGTGGGACCGAACGTGCAACTGCTCACGCCCACGCACCCCGTGGAACCCGAGGCGCGGCGGGCGAAGTGGGAGTCCGCCAAGCCCATCACGATCGGCGACAACGTCTGGCTCGGCGGCGGCGCCATCGTGCTCGGCGGGGTGAGCGTCGGGGCGAACACGGTCGTGGGGGCGGGCGCCGTGGTGACCCGCGACCTACCCCCGAACGTCGTCGCGCTCGGCAACCCCGCGCGGCCGACGCGGACCCTCGACTAAACGCGATCAAGCCTCTCACCTGCGCTAACAGCTCATCCGGCCACTTGCGGCCCGGCCCACCACCCGGCACTGTGGGTAGTGACGTCTTCACCAGGAGGCGGGATGAGCGGTCGGGTCCTCGAGCTTCGTGTCCACGGGGTGTCCAACACGCCTCCGGCGCAGACCCTCGGCATGCAGCCCGGGCCCGGCGGGGACCCGCCCCAGCCGCGACGGGTCGCCGGCGGCACGGTCACCGGCTTCTACCGCGCCCCCGGCACCGCGGCCGACGACCCGCTCGTCGTCGAGGCGTACAGCTGGGGGCAGCTGACCTCCGGGGCGCGGACCGCGCGGGACGTGGAGCGGGCCCTGTGGACGCTGCTGCTGCCGTTCACGCTCGCCAACGTCGCGTTGCACGCCCGGCCCGGCATCCCGCCCGACCCCGACCAGGAGCGGTGGTTCAGCCGCTCCGGCCTCACGGCCTGGCTCATCCGGCTCTTCTGCCTGAGCCTCACCTGCTCCGTCGTCCTCACGCTGACCGGGATCGGCGTCGACCTCATCGGCTGGCAGTGCGTCGACGACGACTGCCTCGGCCGGATCCCCGGACCGTGGGAGTTCCTCGGCCACGGCTGGTGGAGCGAGGGCGCCCGCGCGCTCGCCGTCGGCCTGCTCGTCCCGCTGAGCCTGCTCGCGCTGCTCGGGCTCGTCTCCTGGCGCACCTACCAGTACGAGGCCGAGATGCCCGCCGGACCCGGCACCGGCCTCTTCCCGCGCCGGACCGTCGCGGTGCCCGCGGACGCGAGGCCCCTCGTCGACCAGCCCCCGCAGGAGCCGCCGCCGGAGCCCGAGCCGCCGGAGCCGGACCCGACGAATCCCCTGGAGGACCGCACCTTCTGGTGCGGCGAGGGTCAACTGCGCCGCGCCGCGGTGCTGCACCTGTGCACCGGCGCGGTCGTCGCCACCGCGGCGCCGCTGGGGATGGTGCTCGCCATGGACCCGCCCCGGGGCCTCCGTGCCCTGGTCGCCTGGCCGGCCGTCGCGGCGGGCAGCGCCGTCCTGGTCATCACCGTCGTCGCGCTCGGCCGGCCGTACCTCACCCGGCGTACGGGCCCCAGCCCGCTCGGACGCTGGAGCGCGGCCGTCGCCGCCCTCACGGCTCTCACCGTGGCCGGCAGCATCACGGTGCTGCTGCTGCCGGACGGGCCGGCCGGCGTACCGCTGGCCGACCTGCGACCGCCCGGCGGCTGCACGCGCGACCCCGCCGTGGCCGGCTGTCACGCCGACCGCTCCCTGCCCGGGTACGACTGGATCGTCGCCTGGCTCGGCACCGGCCAACTGCTGTTGCTCATCGCCATCGGCGCGGTGGCCCGGTCCGGACGCCGGGCGCTCGTGCCGCCGGTGGCCGCCGGGCTGCTGCTGGCCCACGGCGTGTCCTGGATCGACGGCTGGCTGCCGCTGGCGCCGCCGGCACCGGAGGCGCTCGCGGTGTGGATGCTCGCCGTGCCGGCCGTCGGGCTCGCCGCCGTCGGGCTCGTGCTCCCCCGCACCCGCGCCGCCGCCTGCGTGCAGCCGCTGGCACCGCACACCGACGTCGCGTGGGGCGGGCGGGGGCCGGCCGTCATCGCGGGCCTCGGCTGGCTCCTCTGCGTCGCCAACTGCGCCGGCCTGCTCTACTGGGTGACCGACCGGCTCAACAACGGGGGCACCCCGAACGGCCGCTCCACGATCACCCCGCCGATCCCGGTGATGTGGACCGGCCTCGCGTTCGCCGTCGTGCTCCTCGCACTCGCCGCCACCCTCGTCCGGGCCGGCCTGCTCTTCCAAGGGCTACGCCGCCGGGCGTACGCCGAACTGGTCCTGCCCGGGCACCGCCTGTCCCTGCACGACCTGCGCCGGTGCCGGGACGTCAGCACCTTCCGGGCCCTGCACCGGCTGGTCGGCGAACACGCCATCCGGCTGGTCGGGTGCTTCACCGTGGTGGCGGCCGTGCTGGCCGCCCTCGGCAGCGCGGCGGCGCTGTCGCGTACCCGCCCGCACCCCGTGGACGCCACCGACGGCGCGGCGGTGGTCAAGGTCGTCGCCAGCGTCGGCGACTCCATGCTCGGGTGGCTGCCGGTGCTGGTCGCCGCGATCGGCGCGCTCGTCTACCGCAACGAGGCCGTGCGGCGCACCGTCGGCGTGATCTGGGACGTCGGCACGTTCTGGCCACGGGCCGCCCACCCGCTCGCCCCGCCGAGCTACGCCGAGCGGGCCGTGCCCGAGTTGCAGACCCGGATCGCCGGGCTGCTCGCGCTGACCGAGCACGACCCGCGCCGGATGGACGGCATCATCCTGTCCGGGCACAGCCAGGGCACGGTGATCTGCACGGCCGTGATCCTCCAACTGCCGGCCCGCTGGCGGTGGCGGCTCTGGTTCTTCTCGTACGGCTGCCAGCTGACCCGCCTGTACGGGCGCGTCTTCCCGGCGTACTTCGGACCGGACCGGCTGCCCACCCTCACCGCGGCGCTCACCACACCGCCCGGCTGGACCGGCTGGACGAACTTCTGGCGGGACACCGACCCGCTCGGCTGGCCGGTCAACGCGGGCCAGCACGACGTGGCCGTACGCGACCCCGAGGCGCTGCACCCCCAGGGCGGCGAGGTGGCCGACCCGCCGATCCGCAACCACAGCGCCTATCCGGAGGCGCCGGAGTTCCAGCACGAGCGGGCGCACGTCGCCCGGCTGCTGCGGCGCGGGGTGCCGCTACCCCGCCGGGGCTCCGGCTAGCCGGACCACCAGGTCCGCCCGGTCGGCGGTGCCCGACACCAGCGCGGCGTTGCGTTCGTCGCTGCCCAGCGCCCAGGCCCGCGCCTGGGCCGGTGACCGCCCGTACGCCACGTGCCGGGCCGTGAGCCGGCGCAGCCGCAGCTCCGCGTCCAGGTCGAGGAACCAGGCCTCGTGCAGCAGGGACCGCACCTCGTCCCACGGCGGCGTCGGCAGCAGCAGGTAGTTGCCCTCGGTCACCACGAGGCGCACCTCGGGCGGCACCTCGATGGCGCCGGCGATCGGCTCCTCCAGGTCCCGGCGGAACAGCGGCGCGTAGACCGGGGTCGGTTCGAGCAGGTGCAGCCGGCGCAGCAGCGACACGTACCCGTTGGCGTCGAACGTGTCGACCGCCCCCTTGCGGTCGGCGCGGCCCAGCCGCTCCAGTTCGGACTGGGCGAGGTGGAAGCCGTCCATCGGCACCAGCCGCGCCGCCGGCCCGACCTCGGCGACGATCCGCTCGGCCAGGGTCGACTTGCCGGCACCGGGCGCGCCGGCGATGCCGAGCAACTGTCGCGGGCCGGCCTCGGCCAGGGCGCGCGCCCGGTCCACCAGCTCCGCGACGGGAAGCACCCGCGGCGCCGCCATCAGCCGAGAACCGGCGTGCTGATGGCGAAGCGCGCCTGCACGGCGGCCTGCACGGTCTGCTGCTGCGGATCCAGGTCCAGCTCCGGCGGGCCGTCGCCCGCCCCGGGGCCGGCGGCGTACGCCATCCGGGCCATCATCGGCCGCTCCACACCCGCGTCGGCCAGCTCGACGAGCGCCGTCACCCGGGCGCCGAGCGCCTCGGCGTACTCCCGGGCCCGGGCGAGGGCGTCGGCGATGGCGGCGTGCCGGACCTCCCGGTGGACGGGGCTGTCGGGGCGCAGCGACCACCACGGCCCGGCCACCTCGACCTGGTCCTGGTCGGCCAGCCGGAGCATCAGCTCGCCGAGGGCCGTGAAGTCGGTGACCGCCACCGTGGTCGTGACGCTGCCGTGCCAGGCGACCACCCGCTCGCTGCTGCGTGCCGTCTCGGGCCGCACCCGCAGGTCGCCGGTCTCGCGGCGGTCGATCGCCGGGCCCTCCGCGTCGAGCAGCACCCGGACGGCGGCGGCCCGCTCGGCCAGCCGGGTGAGGGTGGCCTCCCGGTCCCGGTCGCGCGCCGTGGCGGTGACCGTGAACCGGGCCAGCTCCGGAGGCACCTCCCGGTACGCCTCGCCGCGTACGGTCACCACCGGCGCGTCCACCATGCCCTCACCCTAGTCGCGGCCGCGCCCGCGCGCCCGGCCCTGCCCCGAGCCGGTGGTCAGCCCTCGGCGGGCGGGCGGCACCCGGCGTACGTCACGACGTCCGCGCCGGCGCGGCACCCGGTCAGGTGGCCGCCGGCGGCGCCCAGGTCGCGCAGGTACGCCACCTCGGCCGCGTGGTCGCCGTCCGTCGGGAACTCCCGCCGGTGCTCGTGGAGCACCCGGTCGGGCAGCGCGTGACGCAGCTCCCGCGCCCGCCGGTACCGCGCGACGAGCGCGTCCAGGTCGCCCCGGTCGAGGGCGGCGGTCAGCTCGTCGAGGGCGGCACGCACCCGCTCCACCTGGCGGAGCACCTCGTCCCGGTTCTGGAAGAGCATGTCGGCCGTCCGTTGGGCGGGGGTGCCGGCCACCCGGGTGCCGTCCCGGAAGCTCCCGGCGGCCAGGCCGAGCACGGCGTCGCGCAGCGGCGAGTCGGCCACCGCCCCCGCGAGGCTCCCCGCGAGCACGTGGGGAAGGTGGGACGACAGGGCGACCACCGAGTCGTGCACCGCCGGGTCCATCGGGACCACCCGGGCCGCGAAGACGTCCACGAGGAGGCCGACCAGCGTCCGGAAGGCCACGATCCCCTCGGGCGCGGGGCAGAGCACCCACGCCGCACCGTCGAACAGCGTCGGCACGGCGGCCGTCAGGCCGGACCGCTCGGTGCCCGCCATCGGGTGACCGGGCACGAACCGGCCCGTCAGGCCGTGCTCGGCCGCGAAGCCGGCGATCCCGGCCTTCGTGCTGCCGACGTCGGTGACGACGCAGCGGTCACCGGTGTGCGCGGCGACGGTCAGCAGGGTCTCCGGCAGGCTCGGCAGCGGCCCGGCGAGGAACACCACGTCCCGGTCGCCGACCGCCTCGGCGAGGTCGTCGGGTACGCGTACGCCGCGCGCGCGGCCCTCGGCCCGCGTCGCCGGGTCCGGGTCCCAGCCGGTCACGTCCGGGTACGCCTCGTGCAGGCGGAGCAGGATCGAACCGCCGATGAGCCCCGTGCCCACGACGGCGACCCTCGGCCGCCCACCGGGTCTGTCCACCATCCACCCACCTCGGCGTCTCGGTCGTGCCCGCGACGCTGCGGGCTCAGCCCTCGGCGAGCCGGTCGGCGACGGCCGCGACGTGCTCGTCGGTCTCGGTCAGCGCCACCCGCACGTGCTGGCCGCCGGCCGGGCCGTAGAAGACGCCCGCGGCGACCAGGATGCCCCGGCGGGCCAGCCAGTCGACCGTCCGCCAGCAGTCCTCGCCCCGGGTCATCCACAGGTAGAGGCCCGCCTCCGAGTGCTCGACCGTGAATCCGGCTTCGGTGAACGCCCGGTACAGCGTCTCGCGCCGCGCCCGGTACCGCTCCCGCTGCTCCTCGGCGTGCCGCTCGTCCTGGAGCGCGGCCACCATGGCCGCCTGCACGGGCGCGGGCACGATCATGCCGGCGTGCTTGCGCACCTTCAGCAGCTCCGCCACGAGCGCCGGGTCACCGGCCACGAAGCCCGCCCGGTAGCCGGCCAGGTTCGAGCGCTTGGAGAGCGAGTGCAGCGCCAGCACGTTGTCGTACGAGCCGCCGCAGACCTCGGGCGAGAGCACCGAGACCGGCTCGGCGGACCAGCCCAGCGGCAGGTAGCACTCGTCGCTGGCGACCACCGCGCCCCGCTCGCGCGCCCAGTCGACCACCTTGCGCAGGTGGGCCGCGGGCAGCACCCGGCCGGTCGGGTTGCCGGGCGAGTTGACCCAGACGAGCCGTACCCGCGAGGTCGGGCCGACCGAGGTCAGCGAGTCGGTGCGGACGACCGTGGCACCGGCCAGCCGCGCCCCGTCCTCGTAGGTGGGGTAGCAGACGGACGGCACCACCACCACGTCGTCCGGCCCGACGCCGAGCAGGGTGGGCAGCCAGGCGACCAGCTCCTTGGAGCCGATGCTCGGCAGCACACCGAGACCGTCGACCCCGGCGCCGCAGGCCCGGGCGACCCAGGCGCTGATGGCGGCCCGCAGCGCCGGCGTGCCGGCCGTCAGCGGGTAGCCGGGGGCGTCGGAGGCGTCAGCCAGCGCCTGCCGGATCACCGGGGGCACCGGGTCGACCGGCGTACCCATGGAGAGGTTGATGAGGCCTCCCGGATGCGCCGCGGCCAGGGTGGCCGCGGCGTCCAGGGTGTCCCAGGTGAACTCGGGCAGCCGTGCCGAGACCGGCGAGGGCCGGTTCAGTGGCCCTCACCGCGCGGCGGCTGGGCGGCCACGAAGGCCGCGTCCTTGTCCACCTTGCCGATCTTCGAGGCGCCACCGGGCGATCCGAGATCCTCGAAGAACTCGTAGTTGGCGCCGGTGTATTCCTTCCACTGCTCCGGGACGTCGTCCTCGTAGAAGATCGCCTCGACGGGGCAGACGGGCTCACAGGCACCACAGTCGACGCACTCGTCGGGGTGGATGTAGAGCATCCGGTTGCCCTCGTAAATGCAGTCGACCGGGCACTCCTCGATGCATGCCTTGTCGAGCACATCCACGCACGGCTCGGCGATGATGTAGGTCACCGGTCTTCTCCTCCGCAAGACGCGCCGCGATCTCCCGCGACGGTAAGAGCCTAGTATCTCGCCGGGGAGGGGGTCGATCGTGCTGGGTCAGCAGGATGTGGGACACCGGATAGTGGTCCGCCGGATGGTGGGCGAGCGCGACGGCCGCCCCCTCTTCTCCGACGCCCTGGGCGAGCTGGTCGAGCTGAGTGACACGCATCTCACGCTGGCCACGGCGCAGGGCCCGCTGCGGGTGCCCCGGGACGAGGTGCACCGGGCCAAGCGGGTGCCGCCGACGCGCCGCCCGACCGCCGCCGCCGTGGTCGAGCTGGAGCTGGCGGCCGACGAGGCGTGGCCGGCGCCGACACGGGACCGGCTCGGAAGCTGGCTGCTACGGGCCGCCGACGGGTGGACCGGCCGGGCCAACTCGGCGCTGCCCGTCGGTGACCCGGACCGGCCGTTGCCGGCCGCGGTGGACGCCGTCGAGCGCTGGTACGCCGGGCACGACCTCACCCCGATGGTCAACACCCCGCTGCCGCTGGCCGCGCCGGTGGGCGCGGAACTCGACGCCCGCGGCTGGTCCGCCCGCCCGCCGGTGCTCGTGCAGACCGCCCCGCTGCCCCTCGCGGCGGGCGGGTCGCCGCCGCCCCCGCCGGGCTCGGCGGCCGTGGTGGAGCTGGCCGCCGCGCCGACGCGGGAGTGGCTGGCCGTCGCGTCGGGCCGCAAGGGCGGGCTGCCGGACGCCGCCCGGCACGTGCTCACCGCCGTGGACCAGGTCCGCTTCGCCCACGCGTACGCCGACGGCACGCTGGTCGGCATCGGCCGGGGCACGGTGACCGGCGGGGGCCGCTGGCTGGGGCTGAGCCTCATCGAGGTGCTGCCGGCCGCGCGCCGGCAGGGGCTGGCGCGCCGGATGATCCGGGCGCTCGCCGACTGGGGTGCGGCGGCCGGGGCCACCCACGCCTTCCTCCAGGTGGAGCAGCACAACACCGGCGCCGTGGCGCTCTACCAGCGGCTCGGCTTCACGACCCACCACACCTACCGGACGCGGGTGGCGCCACGCTGACCCGTGCGGGCGGCCGGGTCAGCGACGGACGACCCTGCGCGGCTTGGTGGTCTTCAGCTCGGCGAACCGCTTGAGGCTCTGCGAACGGTGGTCGAGGCCCAGCGCGGTGGCCACCAGGTAACCGATCAGCGACCCGACGAGCGTGGCGCCCAGGTAGAACCAGATCTGGGCGAAGAAGGTGCCCGCGCCGCCGGCGAACGGGCTGTCGCCCACCAGCAGCGGGCCCACCAGCACGGTGAGCAGCATCGCGACCACCACGGCGCCACCGATGTCCGCCGCCCAGTCGCCGAGCGGACGACGCCGCCCCCAGACGAACGCGAGCACGGCCAGGATCAGCCCGATCACGCCGAACATGCCCAGCGACACCCGGTCGGCCGCGGCGTCGTCGCCGTCGAAGCCGAAGTGGTTGACCAGCCGGGCGACCACATTGACCGCGAAGAGCGCCCCGGCGAGCACCCCGATGTCGCGCCAGCGCTTGTCCATCGCACGACCTCCCGCCCTACCGCCCACACCCGGGGCGGTTCCTGGCAGGAATATCTACCACCCGTACCTGAGTGGCGTCATCACCCGCGTGGGGTGCGTGGTACGGCCAGGATCTGCCGGAAGCCCATCACTGCGAAGGTCATGGCGCCAGCCATGATCATGACGAGGCCGACCCAGTTGTTCCCGGCGAGGAGCAGGTCCCCCTCGTTCGTACGGATCGCCGCGACCGCCATCAGCAGGAACCACGGCACGGCGGGCAGCGCCACCGACCAGCGGCGGCCGACGGTCTCGTGGGCGAACCAGCTGAGCACGATGTTGGCGCCGATCGCCACCAGCACGGACACGCCGATCAGCTGGCCGGCCACCCGGACCGTGGCGAGCATCAGCTCCACCAGCCCGGTGACCACGCCGGCCACGACCGACACGAGACCTCCCGCGGCCCGCAGCCCGAGGTCCGGCAGGCGCGACGGCGGCCCCGCCGGCGGCGGGGTGGGCTCGTCCGGGGCGAGTGACATCGGGGCGGCGGGCAGCGTCACCGCAGGCCGGCCGCCGCAGCCGGGGCCCGGTCCGGGCCGAGGTCGGCGATCCCGGCGAAGAGGTCGTCCTCCCAGCCGTACGGGCCGCTGCCCGGCCCCTTCTCGCCCTTGGCGAGGGTGTAGTACTCCACGCCCATGAACTCGCCGCCGAAGCTGCCGGCGATCGTGTAGAGCCACGACGTCGGCGGGATCTGGGTGGCGTGGGCACGCAGCGCCGCCTGCTTCGCGGCGTGCTGGTCGGTGGCGTCGATCCGGGCGGCGATCTGCTCGTCGGGGGTCGCGAAGGGCAGCTCGGAGACGTCCTCGATGCCGGCGAACGGGTTGTCGGACGACTCGACGAACTGGTCCATGCCGGCCGCCAGCACGCTCAGCGGCATGGCCGTCCAGTAGACCTTGGCGGGGGCGATCCCCTCGGCGGCCGCGAGGTCGTACGCCCGCATCGCCACCCGGTGCGCCTGGATGTGGTCCGGGTGCCCGTAGAAGCCGTTCTCGTCGTACGTGACCATGACCTGCGGCCGGATCTCCCGGATGACCTCCAGCAGGTACCCGGCGGCCTCGTCGAGGTCGGCCTGCCAGAACGCGCGCGGGTGCTCGTTGGTCGGCAGGCCCATCATCCCGGAGTCGCGGTAGCGGCCGGCGCCGCCGAGGAAGCGGTGGTCGGTGACGCCGAGCGCGGCGCAGGCGGCATCCAGCTCGGCGATCCGGTAGCCGCCGAGCTGGTCGGCCTGGTCGGCGGCGAGCTGGGCCAGCGCCGGCACGTGGATCTCGCCCTCCTCGCCGAGCGTGCAGGTCACCAGCGTCACGTGCGCGCCGGTGGCGGCGTAGTGGGCCATCGTCGAGCCGGTGCCGATGGACTCGTCGTCGGGGTGCGCGTGGACCAGCAGCAGCCGGCGGTCGGGCAGCGTCGTCACGCCCGTCACTCTAACCGGCGGTTCTGCCGGGCCGGCCCCGACGCGTCCACGCAGGTCGGCCACATCACCCCGACGGCCGCCTTACGATCTGGCCGTGGACTATCCGGAGCTGGCCGCGCGTACCCGTCGGTTCAGCCACGGGGCGCCGCGTGCCGTCTCCGTGGCCGACGACGGCTCCCGGGTGGTCTTCCTGCGCTCGGCCGGTCCCGAGGACCCGGCCGACGCGCTCTGGCTCCTGGACGTCGCCACCGGCGAGGAGCGGCTGGTCGCCGACCCGGCCACCCTGCTCGGCGCGGACGCCGACCCGGCGGCGCTCTCCCCGGGCGAGCGCGCGCTACGCGAGCGGCAGCGGCTCAGCGCGGCCGGCATCGGCTCGTACGCCCTGGACGCCGCCGGCCGGGTGGCCGCCTTCCCGCTGGCCGGCCGCCTGTTCCGCGCCGACCTGGTGCACGGCGACGTCGTCGAGGTGGCCACGGTCGGGCCCGTCCTCGATCCGCGTCCGGACCCGTCCGGTGAACGGCTGGCGTACGTCACGGACGCCGCCCAGGGGGTCCGCCGGGGCGAGCTGCGGGTGATCGACCCCGACGGCGCCGACACCCTGCTGGCCGGCGAGGACGCCGGGGTGACCTGGGGGCTGGCCGAGCACATCGCGGCCGAGGAGTTCGGCCGGTTCCGGGGCTACTGGTGGGCGCCGGACGGCCGCGCGGTGCTCGCCGCCCGGGTCGACGAGTCCCGGCTGGAGCGGTGGCACCTGCACGACCCGGCCGACCCGGCGAGCCCGCCGACCACTGTCGCGTACCCGCGGGCGGGAGGGCCGAACGCCGAGGTCAGCCTGCACCTGCTCGACCTCGACGGCGGTTGGGTCGACGTGCACTGGGACCGGGAGACGTACCCGTACCTGACCGCGGTGAGCTGGGCCGAGGGCGGCCCGCTGATCACCGTGCTGCGCCGGTCCCAGCAGCACGGCCTGGTGCTGGCCGTCGACCCGCGCACCGGCGAGACGCAGGTGCACGCCGAACTGGCCGACCCGCGCTGGGTCGAGCCGATCGCGGGCACCCCGGCCCACCTGCCCGACGGCCGCGTGCTCGTCGGGGGCGAGCTGGCCCACGACGGGTACGACGCCCGCTGCCTGTTCGCCGACGGCACCCTGCTCACCCCGCCCTCGCTGTACGTACGCCGGGTGGTGGGCCGGCTGCCCGCCGCCGGGCAGGGGCCCGCCGACCTGATCGTCGAGGCGAGCGACGGCGAGCCGAGCGAGCGGCACCTGTTCCGCGTACGCACCACGATCGGCGGCGGGGTGGACGCCCGGCGGCTCACCACCGACTCGGGCTGGCACACCGCGGCGGTCGGGGGTGACGTGCTCGTGGTGGGTGTCGCCACGCTCGACCACGCGGGGACGCGCTGGACGGTGTGGCGGGGCGACGAGGAGGTGGCCGTGCTCGGTTCGCACGCCGCGACCCCGCCGTACTCGCCGCTGCCGCTGCTGGAGCGCGTGACCGACCGGCGGCTGCCCAGCGCGGTGCTCTACCCGAACAGCTACGTCACCGGCCGCCGCCTGCCCGTGCTGCTGGACGTCTACGGCGGGCCCGGCCACCAGGAGGTGGTCGCCGCGCGGGCCGCCTGGCTGGAACGGCAGTGGTGGGCCGACGCCGGCTTCGCCGTGGTGGTCGTCGACAACCGGGGCACCCCCGGGGTCGCGCCGTCGTTCGAGAAGGCGATCCACCGGCGGGTGGCCGACGTGATCCTGTCCGACCAGGTGGACGCGCTGACCGCGCTCGCCGACAAGCATCCGGACCTCGACCTGGGCCGGGTGGCGGTACGCGGCTGGTCGTTCGGCGGCTGGCTCGCCGCGCTCGCGGTGCTGCGCCACCCCGAGCTGTTCCGCTGCGGCATCGCCGGCGCCCCGGTCACCGACTGGGCGCTCTACGACACGGCCTACACCGAGCGCTACCTGGGGATGCCGGAGGACGGCGCGGACGTGTACGCCCACCACTCGCTCGTCGACCTGGCGGCCGAGCCGGTGACCGGGCCGGAGCGGGCCCGGCCGCTGCTGCTCGTGCACGGCCTCGTCGACGACAACGTGGTGGCCGCGCACACGCTGCGCCTGTCGGCAGCGCTGCTCTCCGCCGGCCGCCCCCACTCGGTGCTGCCGCTCACCGGCGCGACGCACATGGCCGCCGGCGGCACGGCCGAGCGCCTGCTCCGGCTGGAGCTGGACTTCCTCCGTACGCACGTGCTCTGAGCGAGGGCGCCCCGTGACGCACGGCGGCCCCCGGTCGACGACGCTGTCGACCGGGGGCCCGTCCGTGTGGTGGGTCTACTGCTTGACGAACGCGTTCACGAACGACGGGTAGCCGAAGACGCTGGAGATGAAGACCCCGCCCGCCTTCGAGCCGTGCACCACGTACGCCACGTCGACGAAGAGCGGCACGACCGGGGCGTGCTCCTTCATGATCCGCTCGTCGAGCTTGCCCCACTCCGGGCCCTGCTCGGCCGGCGGCATGGCCAGGATCCGGTCGAACTCGGCGTTGATCGCCGGGTCGTTGAAGTACGCCTGGTTGCTGTTGCCCTCGGGCTTGATGCTGCGCCCGTCGTAGAGCACCGGCAGGATCGACGCGCCGCTCGGCCAGTCCGCCGCCCAGTTACCGATGTACAGGTCCCAGGGGTTGTCCTTCTTCTTGATCTCGTCGAGCTTCGCGTCGTCCGGGATGTTCCGCAGCGTGATCTTGAAGCCGGCCCGCTCGAGGTTGGCCTTGAGCTGGGTGCCCATCTGCTGCTCGGTCGCGCCGTCGGAGACGCCGAGGACCAGCTCCGGGGTCTGGCCGCCGAGCAGCTCCTTGGCCTTCTCCATGTTGCCGGTGGCGCCGGCCGGGTAGGCGTCGTACTGCTTGTAGCCGATGGTCGACGGCGGCATCAGCGTCGTCAGCGGCGCGGCGACGGTCTGCCCGCCGAGCGCCTTGATGAGGCCCTCACGGTCGATCGCGTAGTTGAGCGCCTGGCGGATCTTCAGGTCCGTGACCCGCTGGTTGTTGATGACGAGCTGGTTGGCGCTCGGGGTCGGCGAGAGGATCGTGCGGGACTTCAGCGACGCGTCGCCGGCCACCTTGGCGACCAGCGAGGCCGGCACGAAGTTGAAGGCGACCGCGCTCTGGTCCGCGCCGTTGTCGGCGATCACCCGGTTGTTGGCGGCGTCCGGGGTGGGGCCGAACGTCCAGACGAACTGGTCCGGGTACTGGTGCCGGACCGGGTCGGTGTTCGGGTCCCAGTTGGGGTTCCGGTCCAGGGTCAGCTTCACGCCGACCTGGTTCTCGGCGATCTTGTAGGGGCCGGACGAGAACGGACGGGTGTCGAGGTTGACGCCGGTGTCCTTGTCGGGCGGCAGCGGTGCGGTGGTCGGCAGCGAGGCCGCGAACGGCAGGTCGCAGCGGGGCTTCGCGAACTCGAAGCGCAGGGTCTTGTCGTCCGGGGTGGTCAGCCCGGGCGGCAGCGAGCCCTTGTTCTTCTTGAAGTCCCACTTGGTGTCGAACTGCGGGGTGTCGGCCAGCCACTCCTGGATGTAGGTCGGGCCGCTCGTCAGGTCGGGGTCGAAGGACCGGGCGATGCCGTACGCGATCTCCTTCGAGGTGATCGGCCGGCCGTCCTCGAACTTCACCCCGTCCTTGATCTTGAATTCCCAGACCTTGCAGTCGTTGTTGACGTTGGTGCCGGGCGTCTCGGCCAGGTCGCCGACGAGAACGAGACCGCCCTTGCCGTCGTCCTTCCACGTCGTGAGGTACCGGGCGAAGAGCGGGCTCGCCATCAGGCCGGCGAACGAGTACGTCCGCTGCGGGTCCAGGTGGGAGATGGGCGTCTCCCGGATGATGGTGAAGGTGCCGCCCTTCTGCGCACCCTCCACCTCGGGGGCCGGGCCCTGCGAGTCCTTCGGGTCGGTCGCGATGACCCCGGTCTGCGTACGGTTGGTGTCCACGGTGGTGCCCTCACCCGTGTTCTCCGAGCACGCACCCAGGGCCACCACCAGTGCTATCGCGCCGCCCGCGGCGGCCGCCACACGTGGTCGCATCTCCTACCTCCTCCACCCATCTGCCGTGCGGTCCGCCGGAGGTGGAACCGCCGACGTCCCGAGGATCGTAAAGAAGAAAACCTTCGAGTTGTGTAACAGTTGTCGATAAATTTCACCGTCGCCCGCCCGCCGGCCACCCGGCCCGACCGGCGACCGTCTCAGCGCAGCCGCACGCGGGGGTCGATGGCCGCGTACAGCAGGTCGACCAGCATGTTCGCGAGCACCACGAACACCGCGGCGATCAGCACGGTGGCCATGATGGTGGGCAGGTCACCGGCGCGTACGGCGTCCACGGCCGTCCGGCCCAGCCCCTGGATGCCGAACGTCGTCTCGGTGATGACCGTCCCGCCGAGCGCCCCGCCGACGTCGAGACCCGCGATGGTCACCACGGGGGTGATGGCCGCGCGCAGCGCGTGCCGCCCGTACACCTTGGGTTTGGCCAACCCCTTGGCCCGCGCCGTACGCACGAAGTCCTCGGAGAGCGTCTCCAGCATCTGCGCGCGGGACAGCCGCGCGTAGATGGCCGAGAAGAGGAAGGCCAGCGCCACCCAGGCGAGCACCAGCCCGCTCGCCCACTTCAGCGGATTGTCGAAGATCGACGTGTAGCTCGGCACCGGCAGGAGCCGCAGGTTGTAGACGAAGACCAGCAGCAGCACCGCGCCGACGAAGTAGAGCTGCAACGACGCGCCGGTGAGCGAGAAGCCGATGGCGAGCCGGTCCAGCCACGTGCCGCGGCGCAGCGCCGAGACCATGCCCAGCCCCACCCCGAGCAGCAACCACAGGACGGCCGCCGGGATCACGATGCTCAGCGTCACGGGCAGCACCCGGGCGATGGTGTCGGAGACCGCCTCGTTCGTGACGTACGACCAGCCCAGGCAGGGTGCGTCGCAGTGACCGCCCTGGGCGCTGCCGAGGTCGCGGCCGGTGAAGATGCCCTTCATGTAGCCGGCGTACTGGGCCACCAGCGGGTCGTTGAGGCCCAGCTCCTCGCGGACCCGCTCCAACCGCTCCGGGTTGCAGTTCTTCGGGCACATGCCGGTGACCGGGTCGCGGGGCAGGGCGAAGAACATCAGGAAGGTCAGCACGCTCACCGCGAACAGGGTCAGCGTGGCGGAGAAGATCCGCTTGATCAGGAATCGCGCCATGGCAAAACCCCTACCGGGACGACTTCGGGTCGAGGGCGTCGCGCAGCGCGTCGCCGAAGAGGTTGAAGGCGAACACGAGCGCGAAGATCATGACGCCGGGGAAGAACACGTACGCCGGGTCGGTCTGGAGGTAGTCCAGGCTGCGGTAGATCATCCGGCCGAAGCTGGGCGTCTCGTCGCTCAGCCCGACACCGATGAAGGAGAGTGCCGCCTCGCTGGTGATGAACTGCGGCACGGCCAGCGAGAACGACACGAGGATCGGCGCCCAGATGTTCGGCAGCAACTGCCGGAACAGCATGTGCCCGAGCCCGGCGCCGCTGGCCCGGGCCGCCTCCACGAACTCCCGCTCGCGCAGCGCGATCACCTGCCCGCGGACCAGCCGGGCGGTGCTCGTCCAGCCGAAGATCGCGAAGACGGCGATCAGCACGCCGACCCCGAAGGCCGGCGAGACGGCCTCCCGCTCGCCGTAGAACCGCAGCACGAGCGTCGGCGTGAGCGCCAGCGCGATGACCAGGAACGGCATGGCGAGGGTCAGGTCCGTGATCCAGTTGATCACCGCGTCCAGCCAGCCGCCGAGGTAACCGGCGAGCGTGCCGAGCACGATGCCGATGGTCGCGGTGATGACCGCCGCGGCGAACGCGATGAACAGCGAGGTACGCAGGCCGTAGATCAGCCGGATGAAGATGTCCCGGCCGAGGCCCGGCTCCAGCCCGAACCAGTGGTCGCCGGAGACGCCTCCGGCGTAGCCGAGCGGCATGCCGAACCCGTCCAGCAGGTGCTGGAACTGCTCCCGGGGGCCGATCCCGTACACCATCTGGATGAGCGGCGCGGCGAGCGCCAGCACCATGAAGAGGACCAGCATCCCGCCGCTGACCATCGCCGTACGGTCGCGGCGCAGCCGGGCCCACGCGAGCTGGCCGGGCGAGCGGCCGACGACGCCCTTGCGCTCCGGCGCCTCCGCGTCGCCGCCGGACTCGATCTCGGCCAGCGCCACTCCCTCGACCGGGGACAGGCTCACTTCGACACCTCCTCGACCGTCGTGCCGGAACCGTCGTCCGCGGCGCCCGCGCCGGCCGTCCCGTCGTCCGCCACCGGCCCGGCGTCGTCCGCCACGGCCGGCGCACCGGTCGCGGCGGCGACCGGCCCCGACTCGGGGAAGTGGCACGCCGTGGCCTGGCCGCCGCCGGCCCGGGGAACGAGCGCCGGCTCCTCCGCCGCGCAGATGTCCTGCGCCTTCCAGCAGCGGGTGCGGAACCGGCAGCCCGACGGCGGGTCGAGCGGGGTGGGCACGTCGCCGGCCAGCCGGATCCGCCCGCCGGGGCCGAGCCGGGTCACGTCCGGGATGGCCGACAGGAGCGCCCGGGTGTACGGGTGCTGCGGCCGCTCGTAGATGTCGTCCCGGTCGCCGATCTCCACGATCTTGCCGAGGTACATGACGGCGACCCGCTGGCAGAAGTGCCGCACCACGGCCAGGTCGTGGGCGATGAAGACGAACGCCAGCCCGAGGTCGCGCTGCAACTCGCGGAGCAGGTTGATGACCTGCGCCTGGATCGAGACGTCCAGGGCGGACACCGGCTCGTCGGCGACGATGAGCTTCGGCCGCAGCGCGAGCGCCCGGGCGATGCCGATCCGCTGCCGCTGCCCGCCGGAGAACTCGTGCGGGTACCGGTTGTAGTGCTCCGGGTTGAGCCCGACGATCTCCAGCAGCTCCTGCACCCGCGCCTTGACGCCGCCCGGCGGCTCGATGCCGTTGACCTGAAGGGGCATCGCGATGATCCGGCCGACCGTGTGGCGGGGGTTCAGCGAGGCGTACGGGTCCTGGAAGATGATCTGGAGGTCCTGGCGCAGCGGGCGCAGCTCGCGCCGGCCGGCGTGGGTGATGTCCCGCCCATCGAACTCGATGGTGCCCACGGTGGGCTCCAGCAGGCGGACCAGCATCCGGCCCGTGGTGGTCTTGCCGCAGCCGGACTCGCCCACGAGGCCGAGCGTCTCCCCCGGTCGCACGTCGAAGTCCAGCCCGTCGACCGCACGCACCAGGCTGCGGCCGCGGAACCCGGTCCGCACCGGGAAGTGCTTCGTCAGGCCACGTACCCGCAGCAACGGCTCGGTCTCGGTCACCGGACGCGCCGCGGCCTCCTCCACTGGACTCACCGGGCCACTCCCACCTGTGCGACCTCTTCCCGGTACAGCCGGGTCCGCTCCTCGGCGGCCAGGTGGCAGGCCACCTGGTGGCCGTCCTCGCCGGCCGGGCGCAGCTCGGGCACCTCCGTGCGGGAGCGGTCGCCGTTGCGGTCGGCGTACCGGCAGCGTGGATGGAAGGCGCAGCCGGACGGCAGGTTGATGAGGCTCGGCGGATTGCCCCGGATCGGCACGAGGTCCGCGTCCGCGTCACCGTGCAGGGACGGCACGCTGGAGAGCAGCCCCCAGGTGTACGGGTGCTGCGGCCGGCGCAGCACCTGCTCGACGCTGCCGTGCTCGACCGCCCGCCCGCCGTACATCACGAGCACGTCGTCGGCCACCTGGCTGACCACGCCCAGGTCGTGCGTGATCATGATGATCGCCGAGTGGAACTCGGCCTGGAGGTCGGCCAGCAGGTCCAGGATCTGCGCCTGCACCGTGACGTCCAGCGCCGTCGTCGGCTCGTCGGCGATCAGCAGGTCCGGGTCGTTGACCAGCGCCATCGCGATCATCGCCCGCTGGCGCATGCCGCCGGAGAACTCGTGCGGGTACTGGTCGAAGCGGCGCGCGGGCTGCGGGATGCCGACCCGGCCGAGCATGTCGACCGCCCGCTGCCGGGCCTCCCGCTTGCCGGCGCGCGGGTGGTGCACCCGGTACGCCTCGGCGATCTGCTTCCCCACCGTGTAGTACGGGTGCAGCGCGGAGAGCGGATCCTGGAAGATCATCGCCATGTCCCGGCCGCGCAGCCGGCGTACCTCTTCCTCCGGCAGACCGACCAGCTGGCGGCCGCCCACGAAGATCTCGCCGGTGATGGTGGCGCGCTTGGGGTTGTGCAGGCCCAGGACGGCCAGCGAGGTCACGCTCTTGCCCGAGCCGGACTCGCCGACGATGCCGAGCGTCCGCCCGCGCTCCACCGCGAACGACACGCCGTCCACCGCGCGGACCACGCCGTCCTCGGTGTCGAAACGCACCCGCAGGTCGCGCACCCGCAGATAGGGATCCTCACCGGAGCGCTGCTCCGGCACCGCGGGGCGGTCCGGTCTCCCGGACGGCACCGACTCCGACCTGCCCACGACCGCCTCCCCTCGGTGACGAAGAGAACTTACAGCAAAGTTCTGGAGGCGAAAATAAGCTACAAAACGTGGGCTGTCAGCGGCCTGAGCGTAACGACTGCGTTTCGAGGTTGACCAGCCCTCAGCAGGAGATTCACGTCCGCAACTCCGTCTCCCGCGCCGCGCGGTCGCACGGCGGGTGCGACGATGGTCGCCGTGGCACGGTGACGATTCCCGCCGGCACGAGGTGGAGGTGACCATGACCGCGGCGGTGTTCGACCACGAAGGCCCGTGGACCGAAGAGGAGTACCTCGCCCTCGGCGAGACGCGGCAACGCGTCGAACTCTTCGACGGGAGCCTCCACGTGACCCCTGCGCCCACCCCACGGCACCAACGCATCTCCCGCAGGCTCGGGAACATCCTCGAGCCGGCTGCCGAAGCGGTGGGACTCGAACTGCTCGAGGCGGTGAACGTCCGCCTCCGGCCGGGTCGCGTCCCGATCCCGGACCTGGTCATCACCTCACCGGTGGATCTCGACGAGTTGTACGTCGAGGCCGCGGGTGTGCGCCTGGTCGGCGAGATCGTGTCACGCAGCAACGCCGCTACCGACAAGGTGCTCAAGATGCACTACTACGCTTCCGCCGGCATCGACTGGTACCTGCTCGTCGACCAGGAGGTCGGCGCGCTGCACCTGTATCGGCGCCAGGGCCGGCACCACGTCGAGCACTCGACCGCCAAGCGCGGGGAGACCCTGACGCTCACCGAGCCCGTCCAGGCCGCTATCCGACCGGAGGATGTCGTCACCTGACGGATGTCGGCCGGCTCACCTAGGGTCGGTCGCATGAGCGAGTTCGACGCGGCGACCGCCGCCGTGCAGGCCGCCCTCGACGCCGGAGCCCGCTACGCCGACGCCCGGGTGATGCACCGGCGCTACGAGTCCATGTCGGCGCGCAACGGCGAGATCGAGGAGCTGACCCAGGACGAGAGCATCGGCCTGGGCGTACGGGCGCTGGTCGGGTCGAGCTGGGGCTTCCACGCCGTACCTGATCTGTCCGACGCCGCGGCCCGCGACGCCGGCCGCCGCGCCGCACGGATCGCCGCGGCGAGCGGACGCGTCCCCGGGCCACCCGTCGAGCTGGTCCCCGCGGAGCCCGTGACCGCGACGTGGGCCTCCGGGTGCGAGGTCGATCCGCTGGGTGTGGCGCTCTCCGACAAGGGCGACCTGCTGGTCGAGGCGACCGCGACCATGGCGGCGCACGGCGCCGACGTCGCCGAAGGGCTCTACCAGATCTGGGACACGGCGAAGTGGTTCGTCTCCAGCGAGGGCCACCGGATCGACCAGCGCATCCGGGAGTGCGGCGCCGGCATCTCCGCCACGTCGATCGGCGACGGCGAGACCCAGCGCCGCTCCTACCCCAGCTACCGCGGCCAGTACGGCACCACCGGCTGGGAACTGGTCACCTCGCTCGACCTGGCGGCACACGCGGCGCGCATCGCCGAGGAGTCCCGCGCGCTGCTGACCGCGCCCCTGTGCCCGGCCGGCGAGACCGACCTGATCCTCGGCGGCGAGCAGCTCGCCCTGCAGATCCACGAGTCGGTCGGGCACGCCATCGAACTGGACCGGATCCTCGGCTGGGAGGCCGCGTTCGCCGGCACGTCCTGGCTCGACCTCGCGCAGCTCGGCACGCTGCGGTACGGCTCCGACCTCATGAACGTGACCATCGACCCGACCATCCCCGGCGCGCTCGGCAGCTTCGGGTACGACGACGAGGGCTCACCGGCGGTCAAGCGGGACGCCGTCCGCGAGGGACGGTGGGTGGGCGTGCTCGCCGGCCGTGACTCGGCCGCCGTCGCCGGCCTGCCGTACGGCGGGAGCGTACGCGCCGACGGCTGGGCCCGGCTGCCCATGGTGCGGATGACGAACGTGGGCCTGGAGCCCGGCCCGCACACGCTGGAGGAGATCATCGCGGCCACCGACGACGGGGTGCTCATGGACGTCAACCGGTCCTGGTCGATCGACGACAAGCGGCTCAACTTCCAGTTCGGCTGCGAGATCGGTTGGGAGGTGCGCAAGGGCCGGCGGGGACGGATGCTGCGCAACCCCACCTACACCGGCATCGGTCCGCTCTTCTGGCGGTCGATGGACATGCTCTCCTCCGAGACCGTCGCCTGGGGCACCCCGAACTGCGGCAAGGGGCAGCCCGGCCAGGTCGGGCACACGGGCCACCCGGCCGCGCCGGCCCGGTTCCGCAACGTCCGGGTGGGGGTGCGGGCGTGAACGTACGGAACGTGGGAGCGCCGCGGTCAGGAGCGGAAGGGGTCGTCGCGTGAGCGAGCGGGAACTGGCCGGTCAGGTGGTCGACCTGGTCCGCCGCCTCGGCGGCCCCGGCGCGCAGGCCGAGGTCGTGGTGACCCGGGCCGACCTGGCGCTGACCCGGTTCGCGAACTCCTTCATCCACCAGAACGTCGCGGAGTCGACCGTCGGGGTGCGGCTGCGGGTGCACGTCGACGGGCGTACGGCCGCGGGCAGCGGCAGCGTGGTGAGCCCGGACGGGCTCCGCGCGCTGGTCGAGCGGACCCTGGCCGCCGCCCGGCTGTGCCCGCCCGACCCGGCCTGGCCGGGGCTGACCCCACCCACCCCGGTGCCGTCCGGCGCCACGGTCGACGAGGCGACCGCGTACGCCGAGCCGGACGAGCGCGCTGAGCGGGTCCGCGCGTTCGTGGCGGCGGCCGGTGGGCTGGAGACCGCGGGATACTGCCGCACGGCCCACCGCTCGTCGGCGTTCGCCAACACGGCCGGGCACAGCGCGGAGGGCCGCTCGGCCGAGGCCGCCATGGACGGCATCGCCCGCACCGGCGGGGCGGACGGTGTGGCCCGGCTGTGCGTCGACCGGCTGGCCGACCTGGACGGCGCCGAGCTGGGCGCCCGGGCGGCCGCGAAGGCGCGTGCCGGGGCCGACCCGGTCGAGCTGGCGCCGGGCCGCTACGAGGTGGTGTTCGAGCCGGCCGCCGTGGCGGACCTGCTGGAGAACCTGTCCTGGTACGGCTTCAACGGCAAACGCCACGTCGAGCGGCAGTCCTTCGTCGAGCCGGGCGCCGCGCAGTTCGACCCGGCCGTCACCCTGGTCGACGACCCGCTCGGCGCCGCCGACCTGCCCTTCGACCTGGAGGGCACGCCACGGCGACGGGTCACGCTCGTCGACGCCGGCACCACCCGCACCGTGGCGCACGACCGGCGTACGGCCGCGCAGGCGGGCGCCGAGTCGACCGGCCACGCGGTCCCCGGCGGGGCGAGCTTCGGGCCGATACCCCGCAACCTGCGCCTGCTCGGCGCCGCGGGCGGTCAGGACGCGGCCGAGCCGCGCGCCGCAGGCACGGCCGGCGCGGTGGCCGACGTGGACACCGCGGCCCTCGTCGCGCAGGTCGGGCGGGGGCTGCTGGTCAGCGACCTCTGGTACACCCGGGTGCTCGACCCGAAGAGCCTCGTCATCACGGGGTTGACCCGCAACGGGGTGTGGCTCGTCGAGGACGGCGTCGTCACCGCCGCGGTCCGCGACTTCCGGTTCACCGAGTCGTACCCGCGGGCGCTGGCGCCGGGCGCGGTGCTCGGGCTGGGCCGGCATCCGGTGCGCCAACCGGACCGCGTGGACGGCGCGTGGTGGGAGGCTCCGCCGATCCGGCTGGCCTCCTGGCACTTCACCGGCGGCGCGTCCGGCTGACGACTCCCCCGGCCCGAGGCCACCGCCGGCAGCGGCCGGCCCGCGGACAGCGGCCGGCCCGCGGACAGCGGCCGGCCCGCGGACAGCCGCCGGCCCGCGGGCTCCGGATGGTGGCGCGTTCCCCGCTGCTCACCCACCCCGGCGTCAGGGCCACGCAGTGAACTTCCTAACATCGCCACATCGATCGCCATGCCGAGACTTCCCGGAGCGGCGGACACACGGGACACTGCCTTGCGCGGACGGCCCGCGAAGATCGGCGTAACGTGTGTCACTTAGCTGCGCCGACAGCCTCGGCGCGGTCGTTGGTGTGCGCATGACGTGGCAAGCGGGTGCGGTTTCGCCGGTCCGCGTGCCGACCGGAGCAGAGACGCCCGCGTGTGCGGGCCCGTCGAGGAGACGACGAATGACATCAACGGCAACGATGCCGCGGGGAGCGCGGGCGCGCGCCGCCATCGCGGCGAGGACGTTGCGCACCGACCGCTGGTGGTTCGCCCCCCTGATCACCGTCGTCGGGCTCACCGCCTGGGTCGCGTACGCGACGGTCCGGGTCTTCATGCACAAGTGGTACTGGGTCGAGGACTTCCACTACCTGACCCCGTTCTACTCCCCCTGCATCACCGAACGGTGCGTCGAGGGCTCCGCGCACTTCGGACGCGTCCTGCCCGACTGGTGGATCATCCCGGAGGCGGCGTTCACCCTGCCGTTCCTGCTGCTGTTCCGCCTGACCTGCTACTACTACCGCAAGGCGTACTACCGGTCGTTCTGGCTCTCGCCGCCGGCCTGCGCCGTGCCGGACGGGCACAAGGCGTACAGCGGTGAGACGCGCTTCCCGCTGCTCGGCCAGAACCTGCACCGCTACTTCTTCTACGCCGCCGCGATCATCTCGCTGATCAACACGTGGGACGCGATCCTCGCCTTCCACTCGCCCGAGGGCTTCGGGTTCGGGCTGGGCAACCTCATCCTGATCGGCAACGTGGTGATGCTCTGGGCGTACACCATCTCCTGCCACTCCTGCCGGCACATCATCGGCGGGCGGCTGAAGCACTTCTCCAAGCACCCGCTGCGCTACCGGGCCTGGACCGGCGTGTCCTGGCTGAACGTCCGGCACATGCAGCTCGCGTGGATCACCCTCGGCACCCTGGCGCTCACCGACTTCTACATCATGGCGGTGGCGGCCGACTGGATCCCCGACCTGCGCTTCATCAACTAGAGGGCCTGGCCATGACGACAACCACTCGCATCGAACGACACCACTACGACGTCGTCGTGATCGGGGCCGGCGGCGCCGGCCTGCGCGCGGCGATCGAGGCGCGGCTCGCCGGCAAGAAGACCGCCATCATCTCGAAGTCGCTCTTCGGCAAGGCCCACACGGTGATGGCCGAGGGCGGCGCCGCGGCCGCCATGGGCAACGTGAACCCGCGCGACAACTGGCAGGTTCACTTCCGCGACACCATGCGCGGCGGCAAGTTCCTGAACAACTTCCGGATGGCCGAGCTGCACGCCAAGGAGTCGCCGCAGCGGATCTGGGAGCTGGAGACGTACGGTGCGCTCTTCGACCGCACCAAGGACGGCAAGATCTCCCAGCGGAACTTCGGTGGCCACGAGTACCCGCGGCTCGCGCACGTCGGCGACCGGACCGGCCTGGAGCTGATCCGCACCCTCCAGCAGAAGATCGTGTCGCTCCAGCAGGAGGACAAGCGCGAGTTCGGCTCGTACGACGCGCGGATCCGTGTGTTCGCCGAGACCACGATCACGGAGCTGCTGCTCGACGGCGACCGGGTCGCCGGCGCGTTCGGCTACTACCGGGAGTCCGGCGAGTTCATCCTGTTCGAGGCGCCCGCCGTGGTGCTCGCCACCGGCGGCGTCGGCCGGTCCTACAAGGTCACCTCGAACTCGTGGGAGTACACGGGGGACGGCCACGCGCTCGCGCTGCGCGCCGGGGCCAACCTCATCAACATGGAGTTCCTCCAGTTCCACCCGACCGGCATGGTGTGGCCGCCCTCGGTGAAGGGCATCCTGGTCACCGAGTCGGTCCGCGGCGACGGTGGCGTGCTGCGGAACTCCGAGGGCAAGCGGTTCATGTTCGACTACGTCCCCGACGTCTTCCGCAAGCAGTACGCGGAGACCGAGGAGGAGGCGGACCGCTGGTACACCGACCCGGACAACAACCGCCGCCCGCCGGAGCTGCTGCCCCGCGACGAGGTGGCCCGGGCCATCAACAGCGAGGTCAAGGCCGGGCGGGGCACCCCCGCCGGCGGCGTCTACCTCGACATCGCGAGCCGCCTCCCGGCCGAGGAGATCCGCCGCCGGCTGCCCTCGATGTACCACCAGTTCAAGGAGCTGGCCGACGTCGACATCACCAAGGAGCCGATGGAGGTCGGCCCGACCTGCCACTACGTGATGGGTGGCGTCGAGGTGGACCCGGACACGGGCGCGGCGATCGGCCACGTCCAGGGGCTCTTCGCCGCCGGCGAGGTCTCCGGCGGCATGCACGGCTCCAACCGCCTCGGCGGCAACTCCCTGTCGGACCTGCTGGTCTTCGGCAAGCGGGCGGGCGGCCACGCCGCCTCGTACGCCGACAGCCTCGCCAGCCGCCCGAAGGTCGCCGTGCAGGCGGTCGAGGCCGCGGTGGAGACCGCGCTGGCGCCGTTGCAGCGGGACACGGGCGAGAGCCCGTACACCCTCCAGCAGGACCTCCAGGCGGTGATGGGCGACCTCGTCGGGATCATCCGGCGCGAGCACGAACTGGCCGACGCCCTGGTACGCCTCGCCGAGCTGCGCGAGCGGGTGGCCAAGGTGAGCGCGGCCGGCGGCCGGCGCTACAACCCGGGCTGGCACCTCGCGCTCGACCTGCGCAACATGCTGCTGGTGTCGGAGTGCACCGCGAAGGCGGCGCTGGAGCGCCGGGAGTCGCGCGGCGGCCACACCCGGGAGGACTACCCGACGATGGACCCGCAGTGGCGCCGGGTGAACCTCGTGTGCTCGCTCCAGGGCGACACGGTGCGGCTGGAGCGGAAGCCGCTGCCGAAGATGCGCCCGGAGCTGATCACCTTGTTCGACCGCTCCGAGCTGGCCAAGTACCTGACGGACGAGGAACTCGCGGAGTTCGACGCCCTCGCTGAGAAGGAGAGCTGACACCGATGGCAGAGCAGAGCTCCCCGACGGCCGGGAAGGCGGCCGCGAAGAGGCAGTTCCGCATCTGGCGGGGCGACGAGAACGGCGGCGACCTGCAGGACTACATGGTCGAGGTGAACGAGGGCGAGGTCGTCCTCGACGTCATCCACCGCCTCCAGGCCACCGACGCGCCCGACCTGGCCTGCCGGTGGAACTGCAAGGCCGGCAAGTGCGGCTCGTGCTCGATGGAGATCAACGGCAAGCCGCGGCTGGCCTGCATGACCCGGATGTCGACGTTCGAGCCGGACGAGACGGTCTCGGTCACGCCGCTGCGCACGTTCCCGGTCATCCGGGACCTGGTCACGGACGTCTCGTTCAACTACGAGAAGGCCCGGGAGACACCGGCGTTCGCGCCGCCGGCCGACGTGGCGCCCGGTGACTACCGGATGCAGCAGGTCGACGTGGAGCGCTCGCAGGAGTTCCGCAAGTGCATCGAGTGCTTCCTGTGCCAGAACGTGTGCCACGTGATCCGGGACCACGAGGAGAACAAGCCGGCCTTCTCCGGGCCGCGGTTCTTCATCCGGGCCGCCGAGCTGGACATGCACCCGCTCGACGCGCGGACCGACCGCAAGGAGTACGCGCAGGCGGAGATGGGCCTCGGCTACTGCAACATCACCAAGTGCTGCACGGAGGTCTGCCCGGAGCACATCAAGATCACGGACAACGGGATCATCCCCATGAAGGAGCGGGTCGTCGACCGCAGGTACGATCCCCTTGTGTGGCTTGGTAGCAAGATCTTCCGTCGGGGTGAGACGCCCCAGAGCAGCGTGACCAGCGCCCGTGCGGCGGGCCCGGCGACGCCCAGCACCAGCCGGGGCGGTGTGCACTCGCACGCGGGCGGCTCGCACGACCCGAAGGCCGAGGCCCAGGCGCAGAGCGGGGTCAACTGGCACCGCGAGGTGCCGCACCCCACGGCGCCCGCGGTGGACGAGCGGGGCAAGCTGCCGCTCACCGAGCTCACCTTCGACCGGGCCGCCGCGCCGTCGCCGTTCGGCGACGACGTCACGTTCCCGCTGCCTCCGGAGCACCTGAACTTCGCCCACCCGGAGCAGGACAAGCACTGAGCACGTCGACGACGATGACGGGGGCCGCGGCAGATGCCGCCGGCCCCCGTCTCCGTCGTCGCCTCGGTCGATCATGAGGTTGGCGGGGTTTCCGATCTCCGATCGGCCCGCCAACCTCATGATCAGCGCGTCGGGGCGGGTGGCGCGTCGGCGGTGAGGAGGGGGCGCAGCGCCGCCACGATGGGCGCGTCGGCCGGCAGCCACGTCACCGAGTCCAGCTCGGCGGCGGAGAGCCACCGCAGGGCCGAGTGCTCCAGCGGCTGCGGCTGGGCGTCGCCGAGGAGGCGCGCCGCGTACACCTTGAGCACCGAACGGCCGTGGGCCATCCTGACGTCGCGGCCGACCCGGTCGCCGATCTCCACGCGTACGGCCAGTTCCTCGGCGCACTCGCGGACCAGCGCGTCGGTCTCCGACTCCCCCGGCTCGACCTTGCCGCCGGGGAACTCCCACATGCCCGCCACCTCCGGCGGGGCCGAGCGGGCGCAGGCGAGCACCCGCCCGTCCCGCAGGATCGCCGCGCCGACGATCACCTTGAGCTCCCGTCGCGGGCTCTGCCCGCCGCCACTCGCCCGTTCGGTCTGCACGGCCGTCCAGGGTGCCAGATCAATCGGCGGTTTGGGTACCGTAACCGACCGCTAGGTCAGGAAGACCCGGAAGTGTGGGCGTGGACATACGCGTAGTGAGGCGACAAAACTAGAGGCCACCGACAAGACACGGGATGGCGACGATTTGGCCACGAGCCGGCAACGGCGCCTGGGAGGTGCGGTGATGCGCGCGCTGTTCAACAGCCGGGCGAAGCAGGACTACCTCTCCGATGCGCTCACGCTGCTCTCGGGGTGGACCCGGGAGGGCGAGCAGATCCGACGGACCCTCGTGATCGACGACAGCCAGCACGCCGCGCTGACCGAGCGGGTGAAGGTCGTCGCGGACGCGCTGCACCTGCGCCCGGAGATCAGCCGCCGGGCCGACGAGACCCTGATCCGCGTGGGCCACGGCAATTCTCCCCTCACGGAGGGTGAGGTGCTGCTCGCGGCCCGCATCGAGGACGCGTACCGGGCCGTCACCGAGGCCTGACCACCCCCGGCGCCGCGACGACCACCGGCGGCCGCCGCACGTTCTCCCCCTCCGGCGTACGCCGTCGACCCGCCGCCACGCGCCCGCAGGCGGGCGTGCCCGCCCGCGGTTCCGCGACCGTTCCGATCGTTGGCAACCAGGCCGCCCGCAACGCCGGCGGCGCGTAGCCCGACCAGGCCGGGGCCGCCCCCTCGCGCCGTGACCACCGCCCGGCGCGAGTCTCCGCGCACACTCGTCGCGGTGTCGCACGACCTGTCGGCAGTCACCGGGATCGTTCGCGCCGCCCGCGCCGGCCGAGGGAGCGGCGCGAGTCCTACGGATCGAGCCGAGTCTTGCCCGGGATGCCGGCGGGTCGTATTCTCCACCAAACAAGTAGGAATAATAGCCAGTTGAGGAGCAGACCCTCGCCGGCCTCCTCGACCGTTCCACCTCACCGACCCGCTGGCCGGGCAGCGACGCCCGAACCGGTAGCCCGACACGGCACCCCCGATTGGAGTACTCGTGCGAAGACTGCTCCTGCTCGCCCTGGTCGGCCTCGGCGCCCAGCTCGTCGACGGCAGCCTCGGCATGGCGTACGGCGTCACCTCGACCACCCTGCTCCTGGCCATCGGCACGAACCCGGCCGCCGCGTCCGCCACCGTGCACCTCGCTGAGATCGGCACGACGCTCGTCTCCGGCGCCGCGCACTGGCGGTTCGGCAACGTCGACTGGAAGGTCGTCGCCAAGATCGGCATTCCGGGGGCCGTCGGCGCGTTCGCCGGAGCCACGTTCCTGTCGAGCCTGTCGACGGAGACGGCCGCGCCGCTGATGTCGATCATCCTGCTCGCGCTCGGCCTCTACATCCTGGTCCGCTTCACCGCGGTCGGCCTGCCCAAGGACCGCCTCGGCAAGCCCCTGCGCAAGCGGTTCCTCGCCCCGCTCGGCGTGGTCGCCGGGTTCGTCGACTCCACCGGCGGCGGCGGGTGGGGTCCGGTCGGCACCCCGGCCATCCTCGCGAGCGGCCGGCTCGAACCCCGCAAGACCATCGGCTCGATCGACACCAGCGAGTTCCTCGTGGCCGTCGCCGCCAGCATCGGCTTCATCCTCGGCATCGGCTCCGAAGGCGTGAACTACGCCTGGGTCGCGGCGCTGCTCATCGGCGGCATCATCGCCGCACCGATCGCGGCCTGGCTCGTCCGGCACATCCCGCCCCGCGTCCTCGGTGCGGCCGTGGGCGGCATCATCATCCTCACCAACACCCGGACCCTGCTGCGCAGCGACTGGATCGACGCCCCCGACGGCGTCCGCTACACCTTCTACGCCGCCATCTACGTCGCCTGGGCGGCCGCCCTCGCGTGGTCGTTCCACCAGTACCGCAAGCACCGGGACGAGGAACGCCGCGTCATCGCCGAGGCCGAGGCCGCCGCGGCCGCCGCCGACAAGGCCGCCGCACCCGCCACCTGACCGGCTCCCGAGGCCGGCCGGCACGGCCCGTTCGACCGCTGTCGCCCTCCCGGAACGCTCCGGGAGGGCGACACCGTCTCGCGGGGTGGTCGGGACGCCCGATCGGATCGGACCACAGCGGTCGGGCGGGGCCTACGATCCTTCGACCAGGCTTGACGTCGAAGGGAGGCCTCGTGATCTCGGCACTCAACCGGCTCGTCGACCTCGTCGAGGAGCACCTCACCGAGGAGCTCGACGTCGACGGCCTGGCCAGAAGGCTCGGCACGACCGAGTACCACCTGCGCCGGATGTTCTCGTCGCTGGCCGGCATGCCGCTGTCGGAGTACGTACGCCGACGCCGCATGACCGTCGCCGCCGCCGACGTCATCCGGGGCGAGGACGACCTGTTGACCGTCGCCGTCCGGCACGGATACGGCTCGACCGAGGCGTTCGGACGCGCGTTCCGGGCGGTCCACGGGGTCAGCCCCGGGGACGTACGCCGCGACGGGGGCCCCCTTCGCACCCAACCGCACCTCAGGTTCCACCTGACCGTCGAAGGGAGCATCCCCATGGACACCCGCATCGTCGACCGCCCCGCGTTCCGGCTCGTCGGACACGCCGCCCGGGTCCCCCTGATCCACCGGGGGGTCAACCCGCACATCCAGCGGCACATCGCCGCGCTGCCGCCGGAGGAGCACGCCCGGTTGAAGGCTCTCAGCGACGCCGAGCCCCGAGGTCTGCTGCAGGTCAGTGACGACCTCGGTCCCGACGCCGCCGAGGGCAGCGAGCTGACCTACCTGCACGGGGTCGCGACCTCCCGCGACACGCCCGTCCCGGACGACCTCGACGCCATCGAGGTGCCGGCCGGCATGTGGGCGGTCTTCCGCACCTCCGGGCCTCACCCGCAGGTCCTGCAGGACACCTGGGCCGCGACCGCTACCGAGTGGTTCCCCTCGAACCCGTGGCGGCTGCGGCCGGGACCGTCCATCGTCTCGGTCCTCGACCGGGCGGACGACTTCAGCACCGCGACCTGCGAGCTGTGGCTGCCCGTCGAACCGGCGTGACGGCCTGACCGGCGTCCGGACCTCGCTGCCGGGCATGGTGCAGGGCGTCTGATCGCGTACACCGGGGCGGGCGCGGGCCAGTGGTTCGCGCCCGCCCGCTGCGGCAACGAGGTTCAGCCGGCCGGCGGCGAGGGCTTCACCACCTGGAACATGACGTGGTCCTGCCACCGGCCGGCGATGTGGAGGTACTCCGGCGCCATGCCGAACCGTACGAACCCGTTGCGCTCCAGCACCCGCTGCGACCTGACGTTGTGCAACAGGGTCTCCGCCTGCACCCGGTGCAACCCCAACTCGTCGAAGGCCACCCGCACGATCTCGCGCACCGCCCTCGTCGCGAACCCTCGACCGTTGTGGCTGGCGCTGACCCAGTAGCCCATGGAGCACGACTGGAACGGGCCGCGCACGATGCCGTTCAGCGTGATGCGGCCGATCACGTGGCCGTCGGCGAGGATGACGTGGGGCAGCTTCGATCCCTGCTCGTACTGCTGGAGATCGGCAGCGATGACGGCCTGCTGGCCGTCCGCCGTGAAGTAGTCCTCGCCCCGGACCGGCTCCCACGGCGCGAGGAAGTCACGGTTGGCGCGGAGCACCTGGGCCAGGACCGGCGCATCCTCCGGGCTGATGAGTCGAGTGATCTTCACCGGCCCATCGTCCCAGGCGAGCAGGTGCCATCCCCAACAGCCCGACTCGGGTCGGATTCAGGCGTTGAAGCGGAACTAAGAGGGGTCTTCCCATGACCTGCGAGGACGTGCCTGCCGCGCTGGCCAGGACCGTCCGGAGCTTCGCATCGCTGGTCGCTCCTTGACGTCATTTCACGCTGTCTTGTGCCCCCTGTGTGCCCCAGCCCCCCTCGGCCGCGCAACTACCACCGGCTTCGCGACAATGGCCGCGTGCTCACCTACGTCCGTTGGTATTGGCCCGATGACGACCTTTGGAACTACGACGAGCTGGATGCTGACCGGTGGGCGCTGCGCCACGTTGAGCAACGCGGATCGGACGGGATCTTCTTGGCGGCGGCGTCGCTTTCAGAGGTGCTCATCGCTCGTGGCTCAGGGACCGTGAGCGCGGTAGCCGAGTACGAACGGCGGTACGGGGTTGTGCCGGGGGCCCCGTTTCCTCCACCCGGCTCCGCGTTGGAACCTGCCTTGGAAATCCTGTCCTCCGAAGAGTTCGAGCGTCTGTGGCGGGATGCTCGTCGGCAACTGGAACGGCCGGCCGGTACTTGACTCGTTCGTCCCGAAAGAATGATCAGTGGCCGATGAGCTGGGCGAGCAACCGTGGCGAGCTGCCGGAACAGTCCACCATCGTCCGTGGGCGTCCGGCATCGGTCGCCCCGGTCGTCACCCAGTTGGTCACTCAGGCGACGGGTTCCTGCGTCGTCACAGGTCTTCATCGTCTTCGTCTGGTGGCAGGTCGGTCTGCCACCAGATCCGCATCAGGTACTGCTCGATGCCGGAGTGCTGTCGTTGTAGGTCGGCGATGCGTTCATCGTCGCCGTCAGTGCCCATCACCTTCAGAATCTCGTAGCGCGCCCTCTCGGCCTGCTCACGCCCGCGATGAAACAGCACGACCGCATACCGCCCAGGCCCCTTGGGCGGGTCAATGCCAGTAATGACCGTGCCGAAGATGTCGCCAACCTGCAAATTCCCCGTGGGACAGTCCAGGTCGAACGTCAGGGGACCCGCCCACCCGTGCGCGCACAGGTCATCATCGGGGGCCTCGTCCCAGATCTCCACGTCGGCTCGTACCCTTATGAGGTCCTGGCTCACGACGATGTAGATATCGTATCCGGTGCTGGCTGCCACATTCTTGTTGGCCTCGCTGATCGCGGCCGATGAATTCACGGCGGCGTCGCAGTAGACGTCGCGTAGAACGACCATCCGGTACTCCGGACTTAACGTCAGGCCGTGGCGGCTGTGCCGGGTCGGCATGGTTGCCCTCCTACGAACGGTCGACAGCGCAATACCCTTACCCCGAGCACAACAGCACCTTCCGGAATATCTTGCCATCCCGTCTGCCGCCGACCCGCCCTCCTGGGGAGCGGGCCACCGCCCGGCCCGCCACGTCAATCGGACCTTGACGCACGTTCGGACGCTGGCGGGTCGGGCGGTGGTCTGCTCGGCTCGCCTGGGTCGTCGGCTGGCGGGATGGCCCTGCGCAACCACCCACGGCCGCAACGCGCGGACGGAGCCCCGGCCATCCTGGAGTCGTTGCGCCCCCGCCGGAGGCGCACTGACCGCGACCGGTTCGCCGCCTCGACCCGCCGCGTGGACCCGGCGTGCCCTCCCCTGCGCCGCGTCGCTCGGACGCGGCGCGGCCGGCTGCCGGCCCGCGAACCTCAACCACTCCCAGACCGGTCCGTCTGCGGCGGCCCCGGGCTTCCCGCCCTCCGCGCCAGCCGCCGGGCATCTGGCGTGACGGCCGCAGAGCGACAGCGGCAGCGGCCGGCGCGCGCCCAGGCGGCGGCGCGTGCGGCCCGTTGCGGGCCGCCTTGAAGACGTACAGAAACTTTGAACCACTTCGCCGGCAGCCGGCCTGTCCCGTCACGGGACATGCTTGACAGTCGCGTCCCACCAGATGCTTGACATGATCCGCGCCGGTAGCTGTACGGGGCGGCTCGCTGCCGGCCCTGGGCTCTCCGCCGGAAAGCGACTCGGCAACCGACGCCGAGACTCGTAACGTGAGGCGGTGTGAGCAACAGTGACGAGCGTGACTTGGTCCGACGAGGTTACGACGCCCTCTCCTACCACTACCGTGCGGACGACGCCGACGATGGCCAATACGCACCCTGGCTGGCCGACCTGCATCGGCGTCTACCGCCCGCAGCATCGGTCCTCGACCTCGGCTGCGGCTGCGGCGTGCCGGCCGCTCGCTTCCTGACGAACGCGGGGCACCACGTCACCGGAGTCGACATCAGCGACGTGCAGATCGAGCGAGCCCGCCGCTTGGTGCCGACCGCCACTTTCCTCCGCGCTGACGCCACTCAGCTCGAACTGCCCCCGATGTCGTTCGACGCCGTGGTCTGCCTCTACGCGCTCATCCACATGCCGTTGGTCGACCAACCACGTCTCATCGACCAAGTCGCCACCTGGCTACGCCCTGGAGGCTGGCTGCTTGCTACCACCGGCCACGACGCTTGGACCGGCACCGAGGACAACTGGCTCGACGGCCCCGCCGCCATGTGGTGGAGCCACGCCGACGCCCCCACCTACCGGACCTGGCTGCAACAGGCGGGACTCGAAATCACCTCCGAGGGCTTCGTCCCAGAGGGCAGCAGCGGACACACCCTCTTCTGGGCGCAGCGACCACTCATCTAGACCAATCGTCAAGCATGTGGTGGGACTAGGCAGGGCGAGTCGGTCATCGTGGTCGCCGAACGGCTGGGGCACGAGAACGCGAACCTGGTCCTGTCGACGTATGGGTATCTGATGCCGGACTCGGAGGAACGCACCCGCCGGGCGGTCGATGAGGCGTGGGGTTGTGCCCCCGGTGTGCCCCAGAGCGAGGGTGCACCCTCCTGACCTGCGGGAACGAGCGCGGTTCAGACGTTGAAGCGGAACTCCACGACGTCGCCGTCCTGCATGACGTACTCCTTGCCCTCGATGCGGACCTTGCCGGCCGCCTTGGCGGCGGCCATGCTGCCGGCCGCGACCAGGTCGTCGTAGGAGACGACCTCGGCCTTGATGAAGCCGCGCTGGAAGTCGGAGTGGATGACGCCCGCGGCCTCCGGCGCGGTCGCGCCGATCGGGATGGTCCAGGCCCGGGCCTCCTTGGGGCCGGCCGTGAGGTACGTCTGGAGCCCGAGCGTGCGGAACCCGACGCGGACCAGCTGGTCCAGCCCCGGCTCGCTCTGCCCGATCGACTCCAGCAGCTCGCGGGCCTCGTCCTCGGGCAGGTCCACGAGTTCCGACTCGATCTTCGCGTCCATGAAGATCGCCTCGGCCGGCGCCACGAGGGCGCGCATCTCGTCGAGGAACTCGGCGTTGCCCAGCTCGGCCTCGTCCACGTTGAAGACGTAGAGGAACGGCTTGGTGGTGAGCAGGTGCAGCTCGCGCAGGTGCTCCACCTCGATGCCCGCGTCCTTGGCGCCGGCGTAGAGGGTCACCCCGCTGTCCAGCAGGTCGACGGCCTGCTTCGCGGCGGCCAGGGCGGCGGCCCGGTCCTTGCGGAGCTTGGCCTCCTTCTCCAGCCGCGGCACCGCCTTCTCCAGGGTCTGGAGATCGGCCAGGATCAGCTCCGTGTTGATCGTCTCGATGTCGTCGGCCGGTGAGACCTTGCCGTCGACGTGCACCACGTTCGGGTCGGAGAAGGCCCGGACGACCTGGCAGATCGCCGTCGCGTCCCGGATGTTCGCCAGGAACGCGTTGCCCCGGCCCTGGCCCTTCGAGGCGCCGCGCACCAGGCCGGCGATGTCGACGAACGACACGGGCGCGGGCAGCACCTTCTGGGAGCTGAAGATCTCGGCGAGCTTGTGCAGCCGCTCGTCGGGCAGCCCGACGACACCGACGTTGGGCTCGATGGTGGCGAACGGGTAGTTCGCCGCGAGCACGTCGTTCTTGGTGAGCGCGTTGAACAGGGTGCTCTTGCCGACGTTGGGCAGGCCGACGATGCCGATGGTGAGACTCACGACGAGCCAGCTTACGCCGATGCGACCCGCCACCGGGAACGCGGTGCGGTGTCGCGGCGTCGGTCCCGGCCGGGAGCGCCCGGCGGCGCCGCGGAGGCTCAGCCCGCGAGCCGGCGGGGCGTGATGACCGTCTCCCGGACCGTGCCGTCGGCGGTGCGACTGACCTCGTACGCCGAGACACCCTCCCGGTCGGCGACCGCCTCGACGAGCTTCTCGCCCCGGTAGACCAGGCCGACCCCGTCGTCGGTGCAGTGCGTGACCGGCAGCGTGCCGTCGCCGACCATCCGGTGGATGAGCGGCCGGCGCTGCTCCTCGCTGTCGTAGTGCACACCGTTGCCGTAGGGCAGCCAGCCCAGCCCGTCCGTGAACGGACGCAGCCGCGGGCCGAAGCTGTCGGTGGCCCCGCCGACGTGCCAGCAGATCGAGCCGGCGGAGACGCCGCCGAGCACCACTCCGGCCTGCCAGCACTCGTGCAGGATCTCCTCGAGGCCGTGCACCCGCCAGACCGCCACCAGGTTGGCCACGCTGCCGCCGCCGACCCAGATCACGTCCTGGGCGAGCAGGTGGGCGCGGATGTCGTCGACGTTCGGCATCGGGAACAGGGCCAGGTGCGACAGGCGGAAGCGGGTGCCGGCGAACGCCCCGTACAGGGCCGTGAGGTTGGTGGGCTGGTCGCCGACCGCCTGCCCCAGGTAGCAGATGCGCGGCTCCGGCCCGGCCTGCGCCAGCTCCGCGCCCAGGTCGAAGATCGGCCCGGGACGCAGGTCGTACGGCCCGCGCCCTCGGCTGAAGAAACCCATGCTGGTGGCGAGGATGGTCGGTTCGCTGGCGGGCACGCCTCGTCCTTCCGTCGGGTGATCGGCCGCCGTCCATCCTGCCGCAGCCGGATCAGCCGCGCCGATGCCGGGGCACGAGTGCCGTGAGGGGCGGCCGGTCGACGGCGGCGGGCTCGCCGGCGAGATCGGGCGCCGGCTCGTGCGGCGGCAGCTCGGCGGGCGGCAGCGCGTCCGGGGACAGCTCGCGTGCGGCGGCGGCCGGGAGGAGGAAGCGGGCCGGCGCCGCGGGGCCGGCGGCGCGTGACTCGCGGAGCATCCAGCGCACCTCGTCGGCCGTCCAGCCCAGCCCGGTGCGGGCGGCGATCTCCCGGACGAGGCGGAGGCCGGCGCGGGTGTCGTCGTCGTAGAACCGCATGCACCAGTGGTGCGCCCACATGCCGAGGGCCCGCAACCCGTCGTGGTCGAGCGAGCGGACCAGCCGTCCACAGGCGGTGTCGGCGAAGGGACTGGCGGGATCGCCGGCGCGGTCGCGCTCGATGGCACCGACGGCCGCCGGGGCCACGGCCCGCATCCGCCGGTAGAAGCCCTGGAGGACGGCCCGCTCCAGCGGAGGGTGCCCGCTCCGCGTCGCTCCCCGACCCGCCACGCTCGCCATCACCGCACCCTTTCTTGAGTTGGTTGGCGGGACCGTACCGCCCACGACCGACACTTTCGGCCGCGCGGGGCCGAACCGCTCAGACGGGCACGGACCCCTCCGGCGACGCGACCGATCCGTCACGCCGGCGGCGGTGGCTCCAGTCGATCAGCGGCTGGAGGAGCGACATCAGCTCCTGTCCGTCGGACGACGGGGCGTACCGGATCTGCACCGGCGAGGACGGGATCACCGTCCGCTCGATCAGGCCGTCGGACTCCAGTTCCTTGAGGCGCTGGGCGAGCAGGCGGTCGGAGATCCCGGACACGGCGGCCCGGTACTCGCCGAACCGGCGTGCCCCGCGCACACCGGCCAGCAGGATCGCTCCGGTCCACCGCCGGCCGACCAGCTCCAGCGAGTCCTGGAAGACGCGGCAGCCGGTGTCGTCGATGCCCTGGAAGCGCCGCAGCGCGGCCATCTGCGTACTCGTCACTTACCAAATGTTAGTTACTAACCTCGGGTTTGCCCACCCGGTCGCCGGTCCCCACGCTGGAGCCATGACCGACTACCAACACCCGATCGAATTCGGCCTGAGCCTCGATCCGACGGCGGACCGGATCGGTGAAACCCGACATCTGGCCCGGGCCGCCGACGACAGCGGACTGGAGTACCTCGCCGTCCAGGACCACGTCTACCAACCGGGTCACCTCGACGCGCTGACGATGATCACCCACCTCGCGACGCAGACCGAGCGGATCTCCTTCCTCACCGACGTCGCCGACCTGCAACTGCGTCCGCCGGCCATGCTCGCCAAGGCCGGCGCGTCGCTGAGCGTGCTCACCGGCGGTCGCGTCGCCCTCGGGGTCGGCGGCGGCCCGAGCGCCGACGCCGTCGCGGCCATGGGCGGCCCGCGGCGCGGCGGCGCCGAGACGATCACCTACACCGCCGAAGGGCTGCAGATCATGCGCCGGGCGCTGGCCGGCGAGACGGTCCGGCACCTCGGCGAGCAGCACACCGTCGAGGGGTACCAGGGTGGGCCCGTGCCGCCCAGGCCGGTGCCGCTCTGGCTGGGCGGGCAGCGGCCCCGCATGCTGCGGGTGGCCGGCCGGCACGCCGACGGCTGGATCTCGCCGCTGAACATCTACGTGCCCCCGGACGAGGTGCCGGCCCGGCAGCGGATCATCGACGACGCGGCCCGCGCGGCGGGACGCGCCCCGGCGGACATCCGCCGGATCTACAACGTCATCGGTGCCATCGGCCCGCAGGGCGGCGGCACCGGGCTCGTGGGCGACGTCCAGCTCTGGGTCGACACGCTGACCCACTGGGCCGTCGACCTCGGCTTCGACACGTTCATCTTCTGGCCGATCATGTCGCCCCGCGCCCAGCTGCGCGCGTTCGCCGACCGGGTGGTACCGGCCGTCCGCGAGCACGTGCGCGAGATCAGGGAGCAACGATGACCCACACCGTCCTACCGCCGTCGCTGGACGGCAAGCTCGTCACACCCGGCGACCGCCGGTACGCGATGCTGCGCTCGACGTACACCACCCGCCACTCCCCGGCCGGCGTGCTGCTGCCCGAGACTCCGCGGGAGGTGGCCGACGCCGTGCGCTACGCCCGGGAACGGGGCCTGCCGATCGCGGTCCGCAGCGGCGGGCACGGCCTCGCGGGCACCTCGTCCAACGACGGGGGCCTCGTCATCGACCTGTCCGCCCTGAACCGGGTCGACGTGCTCGACGAGCGGTCCCGGCGGGTCCGGGTCGAGGCGGGCGCGCGCTGGGCCCTGGTGGCCCGGACGCTGGCCCCGTACGGGCTCGCCATCAGCTCCGGCGACCACGGCAACGTGGGCGTCGGCGGCCTCGCCACCGGCGGCGGCGTGGGCTGGCTGGTCCGCAGCTACGGCCTCACCATCGACCACGTCCGCGCCGTCGAGGTGGTGCTGGCCGACGGCACGGTCGTCCGCGCCGACGCCGAGCACGAACCCGAGCTGTTCTGGGTCGTCCGCGGCGCCGGCGCCGGCGCCGGCATCGTGGTGGCGTTCGAGATCGAGGCGGAGGAGGTGCGCAACGTGGGGCTCGCGCAGATCGCCGTGGAGGCCACGGCCGACGGCGCCACGGTGCGGCAGTGGGCCGAGCACCTGGCCCGGGCCCCGCGCGAGCTCACCACGTCGGCCGTGCTGCTCCCGTACGGGCCGTCGGCCGTCATGCAGATCACCGCGGTGGTCGCCGCCGAGAGCGCGCGCCGGGCCCGCCCGATGATCGAGCCGCTGCTCGCCATCGGCCGGCTGCTGGATCACCGGACCGACCTCGTGCCCTACCCGGCGCTGGTGTCGACGGCGCACCTGCACGCGAACGTCGGCCAGCAGCCGAACGTCACGACGAACAGCCTGCTCACGATGGACGACGCCGCCGCGCGGGCGCTCATGCGGGCGGCGACCGGGCCGAACCGGGCCCTCGTGCAGCTGCGGTCGGTGGGCGGGGCGGTCAACGACGTCGACCCGGCCGACACGGCGTACGCGCACCGGCACCAGGACACGCTGGCGATCGGCACGGTGTTCCCGCCGCAGGGCGGGGCCGCGCTGGACGCCGCCTGGCGCAGGGTCGCGACGCGGTCCGACGGCGCGTACGTCAACTTCGAGGGCCGACCTGACCGGGCGGCGTTCGACCGGATCTACCCGGGTGCGACCGGCGCGCGGGTGGCCGAGCTGTGGCGGCGGTACGACCCGGACGGCGTCTTCCGGCCGGCGCTGGCCCCGGCCGGTGCGCCCTCACCGCGGGCCGGGGCATCCTCACCGCGGGCCGGGGCGCCCTCACGGCGGGCGGGGGCGCCCTCACGGCCACGTCCGATTCCCGCCAGCCGCGACTCCCGGAAGGGGGCATGATCGGTGACGTGGAACTGGACTTCGAGCGGTGTTACCGGGCCGTCGACAGCCGCGACCAGCGGTTCGACGGCTGGTTCTACACCGGCGTGACCTCGACGGGCATCTACTGCCGGCCGTCCTGCCCGGCGACCACCCCGAAGCGGCAGAACGTCCGCTTCTTCCCGTCCGCGGCGGCGGCGCAGGGCGCGGGCCTCCGCGCCTGCCGCCGCTGCCGGCCCGACGCGGCACCCGGCTCACCGCAGTGGGACGTACGTGCCGACGTGGTCGGCCGGGCCATGCGGCTGATCGCCGACGGGGTGGTCGACCGGGAGGGCGTCCCCGGGCTGGCGGCCCGGATCGGCTACACGGAACGGCACCTGCACCGGATGCTCCGCGCCGAGGTGGGCGCCGGGCCGCTGGCGCTGGCCCGGGCGCAGCGGGCGCAGACCGCGCGGATCCTCGTCGAGACGACCGGGCTCGGCATGGCGGAGATCGCGTTCGCGGCGGGGTTCGGCAGCGTCCGGCAGTTCAACGACACCGTCCGCGAGGTGTACGGCGTGCCGCCCACCGAACTGCGCCAGGCGCGGGGTCAGCGACGGGCGCCGGACGGGGCGGGCACGATCACGTTGCGCCTCGCGTACCGCCCGCCGCTGCACGCCACCGCGTTGCTGGACTTCCTCGCGCTGCGCGCGCTGCCGGGCGTGGAGGAGGTCCGGGACGGCACGTACCGGCGCGGGCTGCGGCTGCCGCACGGCGCCGGCGAGGTGGCGCTCACCCCGGTCGACGGGCACGTGTCGGCGACGCTGCGGCTGGCCGACATGCGCGACCTGTCGCCGGCCGTGGCACGCTGCCGCCGGCTGCTCGACCTGGACGCCGACCCGGTGGCCGTCGACGCCACGCTCGCCGGCGACCCGGCGTTCGCCGCCGCGGTGGCGGCCGAGCCGGGCGTACGCCTTCCCCGCTCGGTGGACGGCTTCGAGATGGCGGTGCGCGCCGTCGTCGGCCAGCAGGTCTCGGTGTCCGCGGCCCGCACGACCCTGACCCGCCTCCTGACGTACGCGGCGGCCGAGCCCACCCCGACCACTCTCGTCGATCATGAGGTTGACGGGGCGATCGGAGATCGAACTCCCCGCCAACCTCATGATCGACAGGGCGGGGACGGGTACGCGCTGCGGGCGTTCCCCAGCGCCGAGGAGGTCGCCGGGCTGCCCGACTCCGCGTTCCGGATGCCGGCCCGCCGCCGGGAGACCATCCGTACGCTGGCCCGCGCCGTCGCCGACGGCGAACTGGACCTCGCACCCGGCGGTGACCGCGAGGAGACCGTGCGCCGGCTCGTCGCGCTGCCCGGCATCGGCGCCTGGACGGCGGGGTACGTGGCGATGTGCGCGCTCGGCGACCCGGACGTCCTGCTCCCCACCGACCTGGCGGTCCGGCGCGGCGCGGCCGCGCTCGGCCTGCCCGACGACCCGACCACCCTCGCCGCGTACGCGGACCGTTGGCGCCCCTGGCGCTCGTACGCGGTGATCCGACTCTGGAGAGCGCTATGACCACGATCGACGGTGCGGTGCTGGCCACCCCGGCCGGACCGCTGAGCATCCTGACCGGGCCGGACGGGGCCGTCCGCGCCGCCGGCTTCACCGCCGAGCCGGGGACCCTGCTCCCCCTCGTGCACCCGTCCCTGCGCGGCACGCTGCGGGAGCGGGCCGACCTCGGGCCGGTGACCGCGGCCGTCCGGTCCTACCTGGACGGCGACCTCACGGCCATCGACACCGTGCCCGTACGGCAGCACACCGGCGGGGAGTTCATGGCGCACGCCTGGGAGGTGCTGCGCGAGGTGAAGCCCGGCGAGCCGGTCACCTACACCGGGTTCGCGGGGCTGGCCGGCCGGCCGCTGGCGGTACGCGCCGCCGCGGCGGCCTGCGCCCGCAACGCGGCCGCCCTGTTCGTGCCCTGCCACCGGGTGCTGCGCACCGACGGGACGATGGGCGGCTACCGCTGGGGCATCGACGTGAAGGTGTGGCTCCTCGATCACGAGCGGCGGCTGGCGGGGAGCTGAGGCCGCCGGTGGGTCGCGCGGCCGCGCGGCCCACCGGCACACGGCACCACGGCAGCGCGACCCACCGGCACACGGCACCACGGCAGCGCGACCCACCGGCACACGGCACCACCGCCGCGCGGCCCACCGGCACACGGCACCACGGCAGCGCGGCCCGCCGGCCGCGCGAGGCGCGTCGCCGTGCCCGGACAGCCGAGGCCGCCTACCAGCGGTCGACGTGCAGCACCTCGTCGAGCGGCTGCCGCCGCGCCGGCCGGAAGCCGTCGCCCGTGTACCAGGCGGTCGGGACGAGCGCCGCCTGGCGCACCTCCTCGGGGAGGCCGAGCAGCTCGGCCACCTCCGCCTCGTACGTCAGGTGCAGGGTCGTCCAGGCGGTGCCGAGGCCGCGCGCGCGGGCGGCCAGCATGTAGCTCCACACCGCCGGCAGCAGCGAGCCCCACAGCCCGGCCTGGTTGCCGGCGGTCAGCTCGCCGCCGCCGTCCAGCCGCAGGCAGGGGACCATGAGCACCGGCACCTGCCCCATCCGGTCGCCGAGCCAGGCCACGCTGTCGGCCACCCGGCTCTGCACGGCCGCCCGGGCCGGGTCGTCGGGGAACAGGCGGCCTGCCGAGGACTCCGAGGCGAGGTACGCGCGCACCGCACGCTGGTAGAGCAGCCCGATCTCGGCCCGCAGCATCGGATCGGTGACGACCACGAAGTGCCAGCCCTGCCGGTTCGAGCCGCTGGGCGCCTGGAGCGCCACCTCCAGGCACTCGCGGACCAGCTCCAGGGGCACCGGCCGGGTCAGGTCCAGCCGACGGCGGACCGTACGCGTGGTGGTGAGCAGCTCGTCGGGGCTCAGCGGAAGCGTCGGCACGAATTCCATCGTGGCACGGCAGTTATCCCGTGGTCCGGCCGTTGGCCGCTGCCTACGATCGCAGAATGACTGATACGGCGAGGACGGCCCGCGCCGGCGTCCCCGAGCGTCCCACGCTGGACGGCATCGAGGAGACCTGGGCGCGCCGCTGGCAGGAGGAGGGAACGTACGCGTTCGACCGCTCGAAGCAGCGCTCGGACGTGTACGCGATCGACACCCCGCCGCCGACCGTATCGGGCGAGCTGCACATGGGGCACGTGTTCTCGTACACGCACACCGACATGGTCGCGCGGTTCCAGCGGATGCGCGGCCGGACCGTGTTCTACCCGATGGGCTGGGACGACAACGGCCTGCCGACCGAACGCCGGGTGCAGAACGTCTACGGCGTGCGCTGCGACCCCGACCTGCCGTACGACCCGGCCTGGCGGCCGCCCGCCTCCCCGGTCACCGACGAGGCGCGGAAGAACCCGACCCCGATCTCGCGGCGCAACTTCATCGAACTCTGCGAACGGCTCACCGTCGCCGACGAGCAGGTCTTCGAGGCGCTGTGGCGGCGGCTCGGGCTGTCCGTGGACTGGTCCCTCACGTACACCACGATCGGCCGGGTGGCCCGGGCCACCAGCCAGCGGGCGTTCCTGCGCAACCTGGCCCGCGGCGAGGCGTACCAGGCCGAGGCGCCGACGCTGTGGGACGTCGGCTTCGGCACGGCCGTCGCCCAGGCCGAGCTGGAGGACCGCGAGCGCCCCGGCGCCTACCACCGGTTGCGGTTCACCGGCCCCGGCGGCCGGGAGGTGCTGATCGACACGACCCGCCCCGAGCTGCTGCCCGCCTGTGTGGCGCTGGTCTGCCACCCCGACGACGAGCGGTACGCGGACCTGGTGGGCGCCACGGCGCGCAGCCCCCTCTTCGGGGTCGAGGTGCCGGTGCACGCGCACCCGCTCGCCGACCCCGCCAAGGGGACCGGCATGGTGATGGTCTGCACGTTCGGCGACCTCACCGACGTGACCTGGTGGCGGGAGCTGCGGCTGGACACCCGGGTGGTCATCGGCCGGGACGGACGGCTGCTGCCGGAGCCGCCGGCCGGCGTGCCGGCCGAGCCGTACGCGGCGCTGGCCGGGCAGACCGTCAACGGCGCCCGCCGCGAGATCGTCGGGATGCTCGCCGACGCCGGTGACCTGGTCGGGGAGCCACGCCCGATCACGCACCCCGTGAAGTTCTACGAACGCGGCGACCGCCCGCTCGAAATCGTCTCCACCCGGCAGTGGTACCTGCGCAACGGTGGACGCGACCCGCGGCTGCGGGAGGAGCTGCTGGCCCGGGGCCGCGAGCTGCACTGGGTGCCGGAGCACATGCGGCACCGCTACGAGCACTGGGTGGGCGGGCTCACCGGCGACTGGCTGGTCAGCCGGCAGCGGTACTTCGGGGTGCCGGTGCCGGTGTGGTACCGGCTCGACGACGCTGGCGAGCCGGACTGGTCCCACCCTCTCACGCCGGACGAGTCCACGCTCCCCGTCGACCCGTCCACCGACGCGCCGCCCGGCTACGACGAGTCCCAGCGCGGCCGACCGGGTGGCTTCGTGGGCGACCCGGACGTGCTGGACACCTGGGCCACGTCGTCCCTGAGCCCGCAGATCGTGGGCGGCTGGGAGACCGACCCCGACCTGTTCGCCCGGGTCTTCCCCATGGACCTGCGCCCGCAGGGGCACGACATCATCCGCACCTGGCTGTTCTCGACGATCGTCCGCTCCCACCTGGAGCACGGCGTGCTCCCCTGGCGCGACGCGGAACTCTCCGGCTGGATCCTCGACCCGGACCGGAAGAAGATGTCCAAGTCCAAGGGGAACGTGGTCACCCCGATGGCGCTGCTGGAGCAGAGCGGGTCCGACGCCGTGCGGTACTGGGCGGCGAACGGCAAGCCCGGCATGGACCTGGCGTACGACCCGGCGCAGATCAAGGTCGGGCGCCGGCTCGCCACGAAGCTGCTCAACGCGTCGAAGTTCGCGCTCGGGCTGGGCGCCGCCGACGCGTTGCGCGCCGTCGCCACCGAGCCGCTCGACCGGGCCATGCTCGCCGAACTCGCCACCGTGGTCACCGCCGCGACGAGCGCCTTCGAGACGTACGACCACACGGCGGCCCTGTTGGCGACCGAGGCGTTCTTCTGGCGCTTCTGCGACGACTACATCGAGCTGGTGAAGGAGCGCGCGTACGGCTCGGGGGCGGGCGCCGACTCGGCGCGGGCCGCGCTGGCCACCGCCCTCGCGGTGCAGCTGCGGCTCTTCGCCCCGGTGGTGCCGTTCGTCACCGAGGAGGTCTGGTCCTGGTGGCGGTACGGCTCGGTGCACCGCGCACCCTGGCCGACGACGTACGAGGTGGGCCGCGCGGTCGAGGGCGAAGGGGACCCGGAGCTGCTCCGGGTCGCCGGGGACGCGCTCAGCCAGGTGCGGCGGGCCAAGTCCGAGCGGAAGCTCTCGATGCGGGCGGAGGTGCCGCTGGCCGAGGCGCTCGGCCCGGCCGCGGTGCTGGAGAAGCTGACGCTGGTCGCCGACGACGTGCGCGCGGCGGGCCGGATCGGCAAGCTCGACCTGCTTCCCGACCGCACGACCGAGCTGGTGATCGCCGCCGCGTTCTGAGCGTCACGGCGGGGCCCCCTTCTCACGCGGAGCAGGGGGCCCCGTCGACGATCCGGGCGGCGGCCGGTCACCACCCGCGGAGGAAGCGCAGGCCGAGCAGGAACGCGACGACGGCGGGGCCGAGCAGCAGGGTGATCGCCTGGAGCCGGTACGGCATCCGGTGCCGGGTCAGCTCGACGGCGTTGCCGAGCACGGTCACGCCGGCCAGCATGAGGAACGCGCCCCACCACCCGGTGTCGCCGAAGTCCACGAGACCGGCCTCGATGAGCTGGAACGTCGCCCCGAGCAGCACGCCGGTCAGCGCGAGCAGCGCCACCACCCGGTGCAGCCCCCGGGCCAGCGGATGCGCCGGCCGCCACAGGTAGGTGCCGGCCACCGCGAGGCACGGCACCATGATCATGACGGGCCAGCCCCGTCCCATCACGCCGAACATCAGCAGCGCGCCCGTCGCGAAGACCAGCGCCCCGGCGCAGGCGATGACGTACCCGGCGAACGCCCGGCCGCCGCCCCGCGCCAGCAACGGCCCTCCGGCGGCCCCGATCAGGGCACCGGGGATCAGGACGAACCCCGCCCACCAGTGGTAGTGCCCGCCGCTGCGGGCGACCGTGGTGACCGCCGCCGCGGCCACCCCCGCCACCACCAGGCTCACCAGCCAGTGCCGCGCACCGCTCGCGTACGGCCGCCCCGCCATCACCTGTCCCGCTTCCGCACTCACGGCTCCAGCCTCTCCGAACGCCTGCGCCCGGTCCATCCGGCCAGCCCTACCATCCTCGGACCGGCTGACAGGGCCCCCGCCGCGCCGGAGGCGTCGACGAGGGCCCTTCCCGACCGTCGGTGCCGCGGGATCAGCTCGTCTCGCCGGCCACGCTGAACGACCGCAGCCGGTCGACGGCCAGCACGGTGAAGCCGACGCTGACGAGAGCCGTCATGATCGCCGCCACCGGCACCGAGACGGTGGTCTCCAGCAGCCCGGTCGGGGCGATCCGGTCGGCGAGCGCGATCACGTACTGCTGGATGGAGAGCACCTTCGTGCCGCTCACGAAGTTGCCGAGCAGCCCCTCCCAGATCAGCACGTACACGAGGCCGAGCAGAACGGGCCGCCGGGTGAGCAGGCTGAGCGCGAGGAACAGCGCCGAGTACGCCAGCGCGCCGAGCGTCGCGGCGGCCGCGAGCGCCAGTCCGAGGCGTACCGAATGGGCCAGCACGCCCGCGACGTAGAGCGGCACGGCGACGGTGACCGCGGTGACGCCGGTCGCCACCGCGAGCTTCGGCAGCACGATCTGCCAGCGCGGCAGCGGCTTGGTGAGGATGTGCACGACGGTGCCGTCGTCGATCTCGGCGCCGAGCACCCCGGTGCCGACGATCAGCGCCACCACCGGCAGCACCACGGCCAGGCCGAGCCCGACGAGCACGGGCGGGCCCCACTCGCCCGGGTCCACCCCGAGCGCGCGGGACAGGACGGCGAGCAGCACGAGCACCGCCGGCAGCGGGAAGAGCAGCAGGAACCGGCGGCGGCCGAAGAGTCCCCGCGCGGTGATCCAGGAAACGGTCGACATCTCAGCCTCAGGCCTCCACCAGGTAGGAGAAGACGCTCTCCAGGGACTCGTCCTCGGGCACCAGCTGCCGGACCCGGATGCCCTGTGCGAGGGCGATCCGCGGCAGGGCCCGGGTGAAGGCGCCGTAGTCGCCGGCCCGCACGGTCAGCCCGGCGCGGCCCAGCTCCACCCCCGTCACCGAGGCCTCGGCCATCAGCGCGACGGCCAGCGCGCGGTCGTCGGTCGAGCGGACCGCGAAGACGTGCGGGCGGTTGGTCATCAGCCGCCGGATGGTACGGAAGTCGCCGGAGGCCGCGAGCCGGCCGGCGACCATCACCTGGACGGTGCCGGAGATCTGCTCGACCTCCTCGAGGATGTGCGAGCTGAAGAGGATCGTCCGGCCCGCCGCGCCGAGGCGGTGCAGCAGGTCCATCATGTGCAGCCGCTGGCGCGGGTCCATGCCGTTGAACGGCTCGTCGAGCAGCAGCACCTGCGGGTCGTGCACCAGCGCCGCGGCCACCCGGGTCCGCTGCCGCATGCCCTTGGAGTACGTCCCGATCCGCCGGTCCTGCGCGCCCTCCATCTCGACCAGGGCGATCGCGCGGCGCGCCGCCTCGCGCGGGTCCGGCAGCCGGTGCAGCTTCGCGCTGGCCAGCACGAACTCGTACGCGGTGAGGAACGTGTGGACGGCCTCCCGCTCGCTGACCAGCCCCAACCGGCGGTAGACGTCCGGGTTGCGCCAGGTGGGCGACCCGTCGAGGGTGACCGTGCCGCGGGACGGCGCGAGGAAGCCGGCCATCATGTGCAGCAGCGTCGTCTTGCCCGCGCCGTTGGGCCCGAGCAGCCCGGTCACGCCCGGGCCGAGGCTCATGCTCACGTTGTTGACGGCCACCACGTTGCCGTACCAGCGGGAGACGCCGGCCAGGTCGAGGGTGGAGGCGGGGGTGGCCGGGGCCGCCGGATCCGCGCTGATCGTGGTCATCGGGCCGCCACCTTCCGGTATCGCATCAACAGCAGGGCGACGCAGCCGGCCACCAGCAGCACGGCGGCGGCCACGTAGACCGGCCCGAAGCCGCCGATCTGGTCTTCGGTCTGCCCACCGGGTATCAGCAGGTCACCGAGGGTGTATCGACCGACGGCATGGACCAGGGCGGTGGGCGAGCCGAGCATCGCCAACTCGTTGACCGTGCGGGACGGCATGATCGACAGGATGCCGACGATCGGGGCGGTCATCAGGAACACGGCCACGATGCCGCCGGCCGCGAAGGCCCGCTTGCCGGTGAGCGAGGCGATGAGCAGCCCGACCGAGGCGAAGACCACCGCCCACAGCGCGGCGTAGACCAGGCCGGGCAGCAGGTCGAGCAGCTCGTTCCAGACACCGCTCATCCCGTCCGTGGTGGTGAACGCGGCGCCCAGGAACATCACGAGCTGCGGCGCCCCGAGCAGCAGCCAGAGCGCGCTGCCCAGCGCGGCCAGCTTGGCCAGGGCGTAGTCGCCGCGGGGCAGCGGGCGGGAGAAGTAGAGCGGCAGCACGCCGCTGTGCAGGTCGCGGGAGACCAGCTCGGGGGCGACCACGGCCACGAAGAAGATGACGAGCCAGCTCATGTTGTCGGCGAACTGCGCGTACGTCATCACCACCTCGCCGATCTGGCTGCGTACGGCGGTGACACCGGCGGCCACCACGGTCACGATGCCGAGCACCAGCCAGGGGAAGATCTTGGCCTTGGCGCTGCGGCCCAGCCCGAACGCCGTACGGAGCCCGTGCAGGTAGAGCGCGCCGAAGACGTGCCGGCGCCCCAGCCGGGGGCCGGTGTAGCGCTGGTAGCCGATGTCGTGGATGACACCGGTCGGCTCAGACATGGCTGGGCTCCCTCGCGGCGAACAGCTCGGCGACCCGGTGCCGTCGCTGGTCCAGCCGGTGCAACGGCAGGTCCAGCTCGGCGACCGCGCCGAGGATCAGGTCGTAGGTGTGGTCGTCGGCGAGTTCGACGAGCAGCAGCCGCCCGTCGCGGCGTACCGGCAGCTGGAGCGCGGCGAGGCGGGCGGCGAGTTCGTCGGTGCCCTCGCTGACCTCGACGGCGAGCACGTCGGTGACCGACGTCATGGCCGAGATGCGGTCGGCCCGAAGCAGCCGCCCGCCGTCGATGGCGACGAGCGTGTCGCAGATCCGCTCCACCTCGCCGAGCAGGTGGGAGCAGACCAGCACGGAGATGCCGAACTCGGTGCCGATCCGGTGCACCAGCGCGAGCATCGCGTCCCGGCCGACCGGGTCGAGGCCGTTGGTGGGCTCGTCCAGCAGGAGCAGGTCGGGGTCGTGGACCAGCGCCTGGGCGAGCTTCACCCGCTGCTTCATGCCGGTCGAGTAACCGCCCACCGGGCGGTACCGCTCCTCGTAGAGCCCGACGTGCCGGAGCGCCTCGGAGGCGCGCTCGCGGGCGACGGTGCGCGGCAGCCCGCTGATGCGCCCCAGGTGGGTGACCAGCTCGGCGGCGGTGAGGTCCGGCGGGAGGGCGTCGTGCTCGGGCATGTAGCCGACGCGGGCACGGACGGCGGCCGAGTCGGTGGTCGGGTCCAGACCCAGCACCCGTACGCGGCCGCTGGTCGGAGTGAGCAGGCCGAGCAGGATCTTGATGAGGGTCGACTTGCCGGCGCCGTTCGCGCCGACCAGCCCGACGATCCCCGGCTCGACCGCGACGGTGAGGTCGGCCAGGGCCGTGACCCCACCGCCGTACGTCTTCGTCAGCGACTCGGTCGCGATCAGTGTCACGCCGACCAGCGTAGGCAGCACGGACCCGTCGCGGGGCCCGCCGCGCCCCCGGTGCTCCCCTGATCCTGGCCGGACCGTCCCCCTAAGGAGTGGCGCGAATGCGTACCCTCCCTCGGGAACGTGGCGTGAACACACGCGCAACCGGGCGCGTCCTCGAAACATCCAACCTGTGCCGGCGCATCATTCGGCGGAGCGGTCGAGCGCCACGGAACACGGGGAGAGCATGAACGGCGGAACGAGTTCGTCACCGAAGGTCAGCGTGGTGGTGCCCGCGTACAACTGCGGCAGCCACATGGAGAAGCTCGTCGACTCGCTGCTCCGGCAGTCGATGCCGGCGGCGCAGTTCGAGGCCGTGTTCGTCGACGACGGGTCGACCGACGACACACCCGCCCGGCTGGACGCACTGGCCGCCGCCCACCCGCACTTCCGGGTCGTGCACATCGAGAACTCCGGGTGGCCGTCGCGACCGCGCAACGTCGGGGTCGCCCATTCGCGGGGCGAGTACGTGATGTTCGTGGACGACGACGACTGGCTCGGCGACGAGGCCCTCGAGCGGATGTACGACTGCGCGGTCACGCACGGCGCCGACGTGCTGATCGGCCGGATGGCGGGGCACGGGCGGGGAGTGCCCCGTGAGCTGTTCCGGCGCAACCGGTTCGACGCGACCCTCGCGAACTCGCCGCTGATCGACAGCCTGACGTGCCACAAGATGTTCCGCCGCGCGTTCCTCGACGAGCACGACCTCCGGTTCCCGGAGGAGTGGCCGCGGCGGCTGGAGGACCACCGCATGGTGGTCCGGGCGTACCTGCTGTCGAAGAAGACGTGCGTGCTGTCCGACTACACCTGCTACCACCACACCCGCCGGGACAACGGCGGGAACGTGACCGCCCGACTGCTGGACCCGACCGAGTACTACGCCGCCCTGCGGGAGTCGCTCGACATCGTCGACGCGCACGTGGAGCCCGGCCCGCTGCGGGATCGGCTGTACCGCCGCTGGCTGCGCCACCAGATGCTCGACCGGCTGCGCGGCCGGCGGATGCTGGACGCGCCCCCGGAATGGATCGAGCAGGTCGCCGCGGAGATTCGGGACATCCTCCGGGAGCGGTTCGGCCCGGGCGTGGCCGCCGGGCTGCCGCCGACGTACCGCGTCGTCGCCCACTTCGCCGAGGGCGGCCGGATGGCCGACCTGCGCCGCTTCGCCGGCTGGGAGGCGGCTACCACCGCCGCCGCCCGGGTCGAGCGGTGCGCGCTGGACGGCGCGACCCTGAACCTGACCGTCGCGGGCTGGTTGGAGTCCGACGGGCGACCGGTCGCCGTCCGCCGCAGCGACGACCGGGACCTGCTGGTGCTGCCCGTGGAGGACGTGCCCCCGGACCTGCGCGACGTGACGGCGGCCCTCGATCGCGGCCGGCTGGACGTCGTCGCCCGCCGCCAGGGCTCCAACGACGAGGTCTTCCTGCCGGCGGACACGACGAGCGAGCGGGTGGCGGGGCCGCACGGGACGAGCCACGCCGTCTACCGGGCGGCGGTCGCCGTCGACTTCCGGACGGTCAACGGCGGCCGTACGGCCGGAACCTGGCGGCTCAAGGTGCGGGTGAACAGCGCGGGCTGGGTGCGGGACGTCCCCCTCCCGCTACTGGTGCGGTGCGCCGCCGACGGCGCGCCGCCACGGCTGCTGGACGAGAACGCGTTCTTCCCCCGGCTGCGCCGGGCCGTACGCCAGCGCGTGCCGGTCGGCCTGGCCGCGTTCCTGACGTCGGGGCGGCGGGGCGGCTGATCGCGCCCATCCGGGGAACGCCGGTCGGCGGGCGGGCGCCCGGGTGGAGTGGCACTCTCGACCGATCGCCGGTCTGTTGAGAAACTGTGGGCCGGCCAGCGAGGTGGGGGTGTGATGAGCAACGGGTGGGTGCTGCCCGACGAGGTGCTCCGCGACGCGCCGGCATACACGCCGCGCCCGGAGGAACTGGCCGATCTGGAGCTGCTGCTGATCGGGGCGTACGCCCCCCTGACCGGCTTCATGACCCGGGCCGACCTGGTGTCGGTCAGCCGCCGTGCCCGGCTCGCCGACGGCACGCCGTGGCAGGTCGCGGTGACCCTCCAGGTGCCGACGGCCCTCGCCCGGGTGCTCGACCCGCGCGACCCGGCGCGCCGCGCGCTGGTGCTCACCGACGGCGAGGGCGCTCCCATGGCGGCGCTCGACGTGGCCGACGTGTGGCCGGTGCGCGACGGCGTCGCGGGGGTGGGCGGCACCGTGCGCCGGCTGGGCGACGGAGGCCACGGGCCGTTCCGGCGCCTGCGCCGCAGCCCCGAGGAGGTACGCGCGCTGCTGCCTCCGGGCCGGGTGCTCGGGGTCATCGCCGACCGTCCGCTGCACCGGCCGCAGCTCGCGCAGATCGCGCACGCGGCCCGCACCCTCGGCGCCCACCTGCTCGTCCTCATCCCGGTGGGCGAGGACGCCGGCGGCGGTCTTCCGCCCGAGTCGCTGGTGCGCGCCGTGTTCGCCGCCCGGGACCGGATGCCGCCGGCCACCCTCGTGGCGGTGCCCCTCTCCCGGCGCCCCGACGAGATCAGCGACGCGTTGCTGCGGGCCCGGGTCTCGGCCGCGTACGGCGTCACCCATCTGCTCTCCACCGGCGAGATGCTCTCCGGCGCCGGGCTGCGGGTGCTGGTGCCCCGCGAGCTCGCGTACGACAACCGGGACGGGCAGTGGCGCTGGCGGGAGGACATCCCGCCGCGCAACCGGCGCCTCGCGCTGACCCAGGAGGAGATCGACGACCTGCTGGACCGGGGCTTCCCGCTGCCCGAGTGGCACACCCCGCCGGCGGTCGCCCGGGAACTGGCCCGGGCCCGCCCGCCGCGCCGGCACCGCGGGCTCGTGGTCTTCCTGACCGGGCTCTCCGGCTCCGGGAAGTCGACCATCGCGCGGGGCGTGTCGGACGCGCTGCGCGAGGGCGGGGAGCGGACGGTCACGCTGCTCGACGGCGACGTGGTGCGGCGGGAACTCTCGGCTGGGCTCGGCTTCAGCAAGGCCGACCGAGACATGAACGTCCGGCGGATCGGCTGGGTGGCCGCCGAGATCGCGCGGCACCGGGGGGTCGCCATCTGCTGCCCGATCGCCCCGTACGCGGCGGCCCGGGCGACCGCCAAGGAGATGGCGCTGGCCGCCGGGGCCGGATTCCTGCTCGTGCACGTGGCGACCCCGCTGGAGGTCTGCGAGCGGCGTGACCGCAAGGGCCTGTACGCCCGCGCGCGTGCCGGCCTGATCACCGGGATGACGGGCATCGACGACCCGTACGAGGAGCCGACCGACGCCGACCTGGTGGTGGACACCAGCGACCTCACGGTGGACGAGGCGGTCGAGGCGGTGCTGCACCACCTCACCGAGACCGGCTGGGTCGAGCCGAAGCTCCCCTCCGTCTGACCGGCGGCGCACCCACTCACGCCCCGGCCCGCTACGAAACGGGCCGGGCGGTGACCACCCCTTTCCTTCCCTGGCTTCCGGGCACGCGCTAATGTTCATTCTTGTTGGAACACGTTTGACCACGTGAGTACCCGAGCGGCCCGGAGGTGTGGCGATGCTGGCCCAGCAGCGGCAGGCGGCCATCCTGGAGCGGGTCCGGGCGACGGGCGGCGTGCGCGTCAGCGAGCTGGCCGCCGAGTTCGGCGTCTCGGACATGACCATCCGGCGCGACCTGGAGACGCTGCACGAGCGCGGCGTGCTGGCCAAGGTGCACGGCGGCGCGACCATCACCGGCCCCGGATCGACCGACGAACCCGGCTTCCGGGCGAAGTCCGTCCGGCAGCCCGCCGAGAAGGCGGCCATCGCCGCCCGGGCGGCCCAGCTCGTGCGGCCCGGCGCGGCGGTCGCCCTCTCGGCCGGCACCACGACGGCCGAACTCGCCCGCCGGCTGGTGGACGTGCCCGGGCTGACCGTGGTGACCAACTCGCTGCCGGTGGCCGAGATCCTGCACGCCGGTGGCCGGTCGGACCAGACGGTGGTGCTCACCGGCGGCGTCCGGACGCCGTCCGACGCGCTCGTCGGGCCGCTCGCCGTCGGCGCCATCCGGACGCTCCACCTGGACCTGCTCTTCCTCGGCGTGCACGGCATCAGCGAGCGGGCCGGGTTCACCACCCCCAACCTCATGGAGGCGGAGACCGACCGGGCCCTCGTCGCGGCCGCGGACCGGCTCGTGGTGCTCGCCGACCACACCAAGTGGGGCACCGTCGGCATCTCGTCGATCGTCGAGCTGTCCGCCGCGCACGTGCTGATCAGCGACGACGGGTTGCCGGGCGAGGCGCGGCGGGTACTCGGCGAGCGTGTGGGGGAACTGGTGACCGTGACGGCGACGGGCACGCCGCCGAGTGGAGGGGCTGCGGAGTGAAGCGCACCGCGATCCGGCTGGCCGACGGCCGGGAACTGATCTACTTCGACGAACGGGACGACGCCGTCCGGGACCAGCCGGACCGGCGGGAGCTGCCGTCCCTGCCGCCCGCGTCCCAACTGCGCTACGACCCGCTGACCGAGGAGTGGGTGGCGGTGGCCGTACACCGGCAGACCCGCACCTTCCTGCCCCCGCCGGACGAGTGCCCGCTCGACCCGTCCGTCGGCGACCGGCTCACCGAGATCCCCGCCCCCGACTACGACGTGGTGGTCTTCGAGAACCGGTTCCCGTCGCTGAGCGGCCACGTGGTCGACGCGCCCGGCGAGGTCACCCCGTTCACGCCGCTGCGGCCCGGGGTCGGCCGCTGCGAGGTGGTCTGCTTCACCTCCGACCACAACGCCTCGTTCGCGAGCCTCTCCCCCACCCGGGTGCGTACCGTGCTCGACGCGCTCGCCGACCGGACCGTGGCGCTCGGTGGGCTGCCCGGCGTGGAGCAGGTGTTCTGCTTCGAGAACCGGGGCGTCGAGATCGGCGTGACACTGCACCACCCGCACGGCCAGATCTACGCGTACCCGTTCGTCACCCCGCGGACCCGGTCGATGCTCGCGGCCGCGCGCCGGTACGCCGAGCGCACCCTCGGCGGCAACCTCTACGCCGACGTGCTCGCCGCGGAACGCGCCGCCGGCGAGCGGGTGGTCGCGTCCAACGCGCACTGGACGGCGTACGTCCCGGCGGCCGCCCGCTGGCCGTTCGAGGTGCACGTTGCCCCGCACCGGCCGGTGCCGGACATCCCGGCGCTCGACGACGCCGAGCGGGACGCGTTCGCGCCGCTGTACCTGGACGTGCTGCGCCGCTTCGACGCGCTCTTCGACATGCCGATGCCCTACATCGCGGCGTGGCACCAGGCGCCGGTGCGGATCGACCGCGACCTCGGCCACCTGCACCTGCAGCTGTTCAGCATCCGCCGGGCGAAGGACAAGCTGAAGTACCTGGCCGGTTCGGAATCCGGCATGGGCGTCTTCATCAACGACATCGCCCCGGAGCGGGCCGCCGAGATGCTCCGCTCGGCGTAGCGGGGCCTCGGCCCGGACAGGGCGTCGGTGCCCGAGACAGGGCGTCGGGTGCCCGGGACAGGGCGCGGGGGGCCCGGGACAGGGCCCCCCGCAGGGAAGGGACGGCTGGCTGTGCACGACAGCCGGGAAGGCTGGCTGATCGGCACTCGTGCCGCGCGGCTACCGCGGTCAACCTTCCTGGACGCGACTGGCATCTCGTCCACCCTGGTCAACGAGGCGCGCCGGGGTGAGTGACGGAAACGCTCCCGCGCGCGTACGACGGGAGCCCGCCGGCGCGTGCCGGCGGGCTCCGTACGGTCGCTGGTGCGGATCAGGCCGCCAGCTTGCGCGCCAGGTTCTCGTCGAGCGCGTTCATGAACTCGTCGGTGGTCAGCCACGGGGCGTCCCGCGAGATCAGCAGCGCCAGGTCCTTGGTCATCTGGCCGCCCTCGACGGTCTCGATGCAGACCTGCTCCAGCGTGTTGGCGAACTCGGTGACCGCCGGGGTGCCGTCCAGCTTGCCCCGGTGGGCGAGGCCGCGGGTCCAGGCGAAGATCGACGCGATCGGGTTGGTCGAGGTCTTCTCGCCCTTCTGCCACTGCCGGTAGTGCCGGGTGACCGTGCCGTGGGCGGCCTCGGCCTCGACCGTGCGGCCGTCCGGGGTCATGAGCACCGAGGTCATGAGGCCGAGCGAGCCGAAGCCCTGGGCCACGGTGTCGGACTGCACGTCACCGTCGTAGTTCTTCGCGGCCCAGACGAAGCCGCCCTCCCACTTGAGCGCGGCGGCGACCATGTCGTCGATCAGCCGGTGCTCGTAGGTGAGGCCGGCCGCCTCGAACTCCGCCTTGAACTCGTTCTCGAAGACCTCGGCGAAGATGTCCTTGAACCGGCCGTCGTACGCCTTGAGGATCGTGTTCTTGGTGGACAGGTAGACCGGGTAGCCGCGGTCCAGGCCGTAGCGCATCGAGGCGCGGGCGAAGTCGCGGATCGAGTCGTCGAAGTTGTACATGCCCATGGCGACGCCGCCGCCGGGGAAGTTGGCGACCTCCATCTCCATGGGGGCGGAGCCGTCGGCCGGGGTGTAGGTGATCGTCACCGTGCCCGGGCCGGGGACGACGAAGTCCGTGGCCTTGTACTGGTCGCCGTGGGCGTGCCGGCCGATGATGATCGGCTTGGTCCAGCCAGGGACCAGCCGCGGCACGTTCGACATGATGATCGGCTCGCGGAAGACGACGCCGCCGAGGATGTTGCGGATGGTGCCGTTCGGCGACCGCCACATCTTCTTGAGGCCGAACTCCTCGACCCGGGCCTCGTCCGGGGTGATCGTCGCGCACTTGACGCCGACGCCGTGCTCCTTGATGGCGTTGGCGGCGTCGACGGTGACCTGGTCGTCGGTCTCGTCGCGGTGCTGGATCGAGAGGTCGTAGTACCGCAGGTCGACGTCGAGGTAGGGCAGGATCAGCTGCTCCCGGATCTGCTTCCAGATGATCCGGGTCATCTCGTCGCCGTCGAGCTCCACGACCGGGTTGTTTACCTTGATCTTCGCCATCGGCCGGCGCTCCTCTCGGGGGACACGTGCTCAAGCAGTACGAGCGTACTGGAAACTTGCCGGCGGTCCCCAGCCGGCCTCGGTCGGCGGGCGGCCCGCCTCCGTCGGCCGGGGTCGACGGGGTGCACGGCAGGGGGCGGTTGACGTCCACCCGCCGCACCCTCGGTCTATCACGTCACCACCCCGCCTGACGGCGAGGGGCCACCCCCGGCCCCCGTTGATCATGAGGTTACTGCCGTCCGCGTCGGCGTGTCGCGGCGATAACCTCATGATCAACGGGGCTCGGGCTCGGGCTCCGGGGGGTGGTGCGGGTGGGTGGGGGTGGAGACGCGGACGGGGCGCGCCGGTTTCGCCGGCGCGCCCCGTCCGTGGCAGCTCAGGTCACATGTTGGCGATGTCGGCCTGCTTGGCGCGGACGGCCTCGGCGGCCTCCTTCAGGCTGGCCAGCTCGTCGGCGTCCAGCTCGGTCTCGACGACGCGCTTGACGCCCTCGGCACCGATCTCGGCCTCGACGCCCAGGTAGACGCCGGAGATGCCGTACTGGCCGTCGACCCAGGCGCAGACCGGCATGACCTCGCCGGAGTCCTCGGCGACCGCCTTGGCCATGCGGGCGGCGGCGGCCGACGGCGCGTAGTACGCCGAGCCGGTCTTGAGCAGCGCGACGACCTCGGCGCCACCGTTACGGGTACGGACGACCAGGTCCTCGATCTGCTCGGCGGGCATCACGTCGCGCAGCGGCTTGCCGTTGACGGTGCTCCGCGACGGCACCGGCACCATGGTGTCGCCGTGCGAGCCGAGCGTGAGCGTCTTCACCGACGCGACCGGTACGTTCAGCGCCTCGGCCACGAAGTTGGTGAAGCGGGCGGTGTCGAGCATGCCGGCCTGGCCGAGCACCCGGTTGCGCGGGAACTGGGTAGCAATCTGCGCCAGCGCGGTCATCTCGTCGAGGGGGTTGGAGACGACGATGACCACGGCGTTCGGGGCGTACTTGGCCACGTTCTCGGAGACCTGGCGGACGATCTTGGCGTTCGTCTCCAGCAGGTCCATCCGGCTCATGCCCGGCTTGCGGGGCAGGCCGGCCGTGATCACCACGACGTCGGAGCCCTCGATGGCCTCGTAGCCCTCGCCGTTCGGGCCGGTGGTCACACCGACGACCTTGGTCTCGAAGCCCTCGATCGACCGCGACTGGTTCAGGTCCAGTGCGATGCCGGCCGGCTTCCCCTCGACGATGTCGGTGATCACGACGGTGTCGAAGATGTCGTACTCGGCCAGGCGCTGTGCGGTGGTGGAGCCGTAGAAGCCGGCCCCGACGACAGTGACCTTCTTACCCATGGTCGTCCACTCCCTGATACCAGTCGGTTTTCCGGACCGTATCAGCCATCCTGGCACCCTTCCGGCCAGGGGCGGACGGTTATGGCGTACCCGGTCGAGAAGGGGCCCTTCCGCTGCCGAATGGGTCGTCGACGGGTCCTTTCAGCCCTGCTCGGCGCGCTCCACCACGTTGGTGAGCAGCATGGCCCGGGTCATCGGGCCGACGCCGCCCGGCATCGGCACCAGCGCGCCGGCCACCTCGACCACGCCGGAGTCCACGTCGCCGGTGTAGCGACCCTTGCCGTCGGGCCCGATCACGCGGGTGATGCCCACGTCGACGACGACCGCGCCGGGGCGGATCATGTCGGCGGTGAGCAGGCCGGGGACACCGGCGGCCACGATGACGATGTCGGCGGCCCGGGTGTGGGCGGCCAGGTCGAGGGTGCCGGTGTGGCAGAGCGTCACGGTCGCGTTCTCGCTGCGCCGGGTGAGCAGCAGGCCGAGCGGGCGGCCCACGGTGTTGCCCCGGCCGACCACCGCGACGGTGGCGCCGCGCAGCGGGACGTCGTACCGGCGGAGCAGTTCGACGATGCCGCGCGGAGTGCACGGCAGGGGGCCGGGGTAGCCGAGCACGAGCCGCCCCAGGTTGACCGGGTGCAGGCCGTCGGCGTCCTTCGCCGGGTCGATCAGTTCCAGGACCCGCTGGGTGTCGAGGTGGCCGGGCAGCGGCAGCTGGACGATGTAGCCGTGGCACGCCGGGTCCGCGTTCAGCTCGGCGAGCACCTCCTCGACCTGCTCCTGGGTCGCGTCGTCGGGCAGCTCCCGGCGGATCGAGGCGATGCCCACCTCGGCGCAGTCGCGGTGCTTGCCGTTGACGTACGCCTGGGATCCGGGGTCGGAGCCGACCAGGACCGTGCCGAGGCCCGGGGTGATCCCGCGTTCGGCCAGGGCCTTGACCCGTGCCCGCAGCTCGTCCTTGATCTCCGCCGCGGTCGCCTTGCCGTCGAGAAGCGTCGCCGTCACGTGCAGATCGTCTCACGCCCGGCCGCCGCCGGTCGTGACGACCCGGGTTGCGGCCGGGTCCGGCGGCCCGCCTCCGGTTCAGCAAATCGTAACTGTCCGTGACATGAGATTAGTCACTCTCAGTGTCGCCCTTATGTTCCATCCTTGCCGAACAAGGACGGTGGGGCCGCGTCGGTGACGATCCGGCGAAGCGACACCAGACATGACCGGACGGGCACGTCGGCCCCGTGGAGCCCGGCCGCCCTCGACCGGAAAATGCCTCGTCGTAGCCCAATTCTCCGGTTCGGCCTACCAGCGCGGCGGGCCCGCGGGCAAGGGGTGACAGCTCACTCCGTTACGGAGTCGAAACCAGCTCGTTGCCGAAGCCAACTTCCCGACCTACCGTTGCCGATCGTTGCGCAGCGTTACCCAGCGCCGGGCTTGACTGCGCAGTGTGAGGAGATGAGGAGGCTCAATGCGAGTTCGTAGGCTCGCCGCCTGGACCGCCCTCCCGCTCGCGGTGACGCTGGGCCTCGCGGCCTGCGGCAGCGGCGGCGACGGTGGGTCCGGCGGCAGCGGCTCCGAGGCGGTCAGCATCCAGATCGCCGAGCCGCAGCACCTGGTTCCGACCAACACCACCGAAACGTCCGGCTCGCAGGTGCTCGCCGGCCTGTTCGCCCCGCTCGTCGACTACGACGCGCAGAACAAGCCGTACGAGGTCGCGGCCGAGTCGGTCACGTCGTCGGACAACAAGGTCTGGACGATCAAGCTGAAGGACGGCTTCACCTTCCACAACGGTGAGAAGGTCACGTCCGACGACTACATCAACGCCTGGAACTACGGCGCGTACGCCCCGAACGGGCAGGGTGGCAGCTACTTCTTCGAGAAGATCGCCGGCTACCAGGACCTGCAGGGCGAGAAGCCGAAGGCCAAGGAGATGTCCGGCCTCAAGAAGCTGGACGACCTCACCTTCCAGGTGACGCTCTCCGAGCCGTACATCGACTTCAAGACGATGCTCGGCTACAACGCGTTCTACCCGCTGCCGGAGGCCGCGTTCTCCGCTCCGGGCGTGTTGAAGGACGGCTACGAGCAGGCCCCGATCGGCCAGGGCCCCTTCAAGATGAAGGGCACCTGGCAGCACGACAGCAAGATCGAGGTCGAGCGGTACGACGCGTACCCGCTGGAGAAGCCGAAGGTGCAGAGCGTCGAGTTCCGCGTCTACCAGCAGCTGACCGCGGCGTACGCGGACGTCCTGGCCGACAACCTCGACGTGCTGCCGACGATCCCCACCGAGAACCTGAGCACCGCGCCGACCGACCTGGGCGACCGTTACCAGACCAGCCCGATGTCGTCGTTCCAGTTCCTGGCCTTCCCGACCTTCGAGAAGGAGTACAGCAACCCGGACGTGCGCAAGGCGATCTCCATGGCGATCGACCGGGACGAGATCGTCAACTCGATCTTCAAGAAGTCCCAGACGTCGGCCCGTTCGTTCGTCTCGCCGGTGCTGCCGGGCTACCGGGAGAACACCACGGGTGCCGCGGGTGAGTTCAACCCGACCGAGGCCAAGAAGCTGTACCAGGCCGCGGGCGGCCCGTCGAAGATCACCATCTCCTACAACGGGGACGGCGGTCACAAGGACTGGGTCGACGCCACCTGCAACCAGCTGAAGGCCAACCTCGGCGTGGACTGCGTCGGCTCGGCCGAGCCGAAGTTCTCCGACCTGCTGAACAAGGTCGAGAAGAAGCAGCCGGTCGGCCTGTTCCGCCTGGGCTGGGTCATGGACTACCCGTCCATGGAGGACTACCTGGGCCCGCTGTACAGCACCAACGGCTCGTCGAACTACTACGGCTACAGCAACCCGGAGTTCGACAAGCTGGTCAAGGAGGGTTCGGCGGCGCCGACCCAGGCCGAGGCCATCAAGAAGTACCAGCAGGCCGAGGACATCCTGGCCAAGGACATGCCGGTGATCCCGCTCCGCTTCGGCGAGAACGTGTTCGGGCACTCGAGCAAGGTCAGCAACGTCGAGATGGACCTGTTCCAGCGGGTCAACCTCGTCAAGATCGAGGCGGCCAGCTGAGCTGACCGTGGTGCCGGGCCGTCCGGGAGTTTCCCCGGGCGGCCCGGCCACGCCCGGACCGGCCAGGTCGCTCGCCGTCCGGCCGGTCCCGGCCCGGGCCCCCGCCGGGCCACGACCGCGTCAAGGGCATCTCCGGTACGTCCAGACATGCGGTCTCGCGACCCTTTCGCGTTTTTCCAGAGAGACTGGGAAGTATGTTCCGCTACATCCTGCGCCGCCTCCTGCAGATGGTCCTGGCGTTCTTCGGGACCACGCTGATCGTCTATGCGCTGATGTTCGCCGGCCAGACCGACCCGATCCAGGCCCTCGCCGGCGAGCGCCCGGTGACCGCCGCGCAGCGGGCATACCTGACGGAGAAGTACCACCTCGACCAGACCGGCGTGGGCGGCTTCTTCTACCGCTACTTCGACTACGTCCGCAGCCTGCTCCAGGGCGACCTGGGCCAGTCGCTGACCGGACGCCAGATCGGTGACATCCTCCAGCAGGCGTGGCCGGTCACGGTGAAGCTCGCCCTCATCGCGCTCGCCGTGGCGGTCATCTTCGGCGTCACCGCCGGGGTGATCGCCGGCATCCGCCGCGCCAGCATCTTCGACAACGCGACGCTGGTGCTGACGCTGCTGGTGCTCGGCATCCCGACCATCGTGCTGGCGCCGCTCGCGCAGTACTTCCTCGGCGTCCGCTGGCCGGTCTTCCCACCCACCGCCGGCGCGGAACCCAGCTTCTACGCGCTGCTCCTGCCCGGCATCGTGCTCGGCTCGCTCTCCCTGGCCACCGCGCTACGGCTCACCCGCACCTCGGTGGCGGAGAACCTGCGCGCCGACTACGTGCGCACCGCCCGCTCGAAGGGCCTCGTGAAGCGGCGCATCGTCGGCATCCACGTGCTGCGCAACTCGCTCATCCCGGTGGTGACCTTCCTCGGCGTCGAGCTGGGCAACCTGATGAGCGGCGCGATCATCACGGAGGGCGTGTTCAACATCCCCGGCGTGGGCTTCAACCTCTTCCGGGGCATCCGCACCGAGGACGGCCCCCTGGTCGTGGGCTTCGTCAGCGTGCTCGTCGTGGTCTACCTGGTCTCGAACCTGCTGGTGGACGTTCTGTACGCCGTACTCGACCCGAGGATCCGCTATGAGTGAGCGCAGCGAACGAATGATCAACTCAGCGTTCCGCGGCTCGGCGCGCCCCGGAGCGCAGCGAGGGGGTGCGCCGAGTGAGCGCAGCGAACAAATGATCAACGCAGCGTGCCAGGGCACTCATGCCGGCACCGAGCGGAGCGAGGTGCCGGCATGAGTGACTTTGAGACCGTCGCGTCCAGCGAGAACCAGGCCGCGCGGCGTGGCCCCTCGGGTGAGCCCGGCGCGCCGAACCAGGTGGGCGTGCAGAAGCCGCGCAGCCTCGCCGGCGACGCGTGGCGCGACCTGCGCCGCAACCCGATCTTCTGGATCTCCCTGGTCCTGGTCACGGTCGTCACCCTGATGGCGATCGTCCCGGGCCTGTTCACGGCGAACGACCCGCAGGACTGCGTGCTCTCGCGGCAGAACGCCGGGCCGTCCGGCGGGGCGATCTTCGGGTACGACTTCCAGGGCTGCGACACGTACGCCCGCGCGGTCTACGGCTCCCGCGCCTCGCTGCTGGTGGGCGCGCTCTCCGCGCTGTTCACCGGCGTGATCGCGCTGGTCGTCGGGATGCTCGCCGGCTACTTCGGCGGCTGGGTGGACGCGGTGCTGTCCCGGGTGATCGACATCGTGCTCGGCATCCCGCTGCTGCTGGCCGCGATCGTCCTGCTCAAGCGGGTGAGCACCGCCGGCCCGAACGCCCGGATCACCGCGGTCATCTTCGTGCTGGCCGTCCTCGGGTGGACCACGGCGGCGCGCGTCGTGCGCTCGTCGGTGATCACCGCCAAGGAGCAGGACTACGTGGCGGCGGCCCGGATGCTCGGCGCCGGCAACGGCCGGATCATGTGGCGGCACATCCTGCCGAACTCGCTGGCGCCCGCCATCGTGGTGCTGACGATCGCGCTCGGCACGTTCATCGCCGCCGAGGCCACGCTCTCGTTCCTGGGCATCGGCCTCAAGGCCCCGACCATCTCCTGGGGCCAGGACATCGACACCGGCCGGATCCACATGCGGGAGTCGTCGACCCCGCTGATCGTCCCGTCGGCCTTCCTCGCGCTGACCGTGCTGGCGTTCATCATGCTCGGCGACGCGATCCGTGACGCCTTCGACCCGAAGCTGCGGTGATCCTGCGATGACCAACTCCACCGTCCAACCCACGCCGGCCTCCGCCACGCCGGAGGGCGGCCACCTGCTCGAGGTCCGGGACCTGTACGTCGAGTTCCGCACCAGCGAGGGCGTGGCCAAGGTGATCAACGGCGTGTCGTACCACCTGGACGCCGGCGAGACGCTCGCCGTGCTGGGCGAGTCGGGCTCCGGCAAGTCGGTGACCGCTCAGGCGATCATGGGCATCCTCGACAGCCCGCCGGCGCACGTCCGCTCCGGCCAGATCCTCTACCAGGGGCATGACCTGCTCACCCAGCCGGAGGAGCAGCGCCGGCAGGTGCGCGGCAAGGAGATCGCGATGATCTTCCAGGACGCGCTCTCGGCCCTGAACCCGGTATTCCCGGTGGGCTGGCAGATCAGCGAGACGCTGCGGACGCGGGAGGGGATGTCCCGGGCGGACGCCCGCCGCCGCGCCATCGAGCTGATGGACCTCGTGAAGATCCCGGCCGCCGAGCGGCGCATCGGCGACTACCCGCACCAGTTCTCGGGCGGCATGCGGCAGCGCGTCATGATCGCGATGGCGCTGGCGCTCAACCCCAAGGTGCTGATCGCCGACGAGCCGACCACCGCGCTGGACGTCACCGTGCAGGCGCAGATCATGGACCTCCTCGCCGACCTGCGACGGGACCTCGGCATGGCCATGATCCTGATCACCCACGACCTGGGCGTGGTCGCGGGCGTCGCCGACCGGATCGCCGTGATGTACGCCGGCCGCATCGTCGAGCACGCCGACGTCCGGTCGCTGTACCGGGCGCCGGCGCACCCGTACACGAAGGGGTTGCTGGAGTCGATCCCGCGCCTGGACGTGCGCGGCCAGGAACTGGCGACCATCAGGGGCCTGCCGCCGAACCTCATGCGGATCCCGTCCGGCTGCCCCTTCCACCCGCGGTGCCCGTACGTGCAGCAGGTCTGCGTGGACGTGGTGCCGCACGACCTGGTCCTCGGCGACGGCCGGACCAGTGCATGCCACTTCGCGCAGGAGGTGCGTGATGACAGCGCCCGCTAGCTCCACCAAGGTCCGGGGCGAGACGATCCTCTCGGTCGACAACGTGGTCAAGCACTTCCCGATCTCGCAGGGTGTGCTGTTCAAGAAGCAGGTCGGCGCCGTCAAGGCCGTGGACGGCGTGAGCTTCGAGCTGCGCCGCGGTGAGACGCTCGGCGTGGTGGGCGAGTCCGGCTGCGGGAAGTCCACGCTGGCCCGGCTGCTCATGCGGCTGGAGACGCCGACGTCGGGGCGGGCGATTCTGGAGGGGCGGGACCTGTTCAAGGCCTCCGGCGCGGAGCTGCGCCGGCTGCGGCGCAACATGCAGATGGTCATGCAGGACCCGTACACCTCGCTGAACCCGCGGATGACCGTCGGCGACATCATCGGCGAGCCGTTCGAGATCCACCCGGACGCCGCGCCGCGCGGCAGCCGCCGCAAGCGGGTCCAGGAGCTGCTGGACGTCGTCGGGCTGAACCCGGAGCACATCAACCGGTACCCGCACCAGTTCTCCGGCGGCCAGCGGCAGCGCATCGGCATCGCCCGGGCGCTCGCCCTGCGCCCCGAGATCATCGTCTGCGACGAGCCGGTGTCGGCCCTCGACGTCTCCATCCAGGCCCAGGTGATCAACCTGCTGGAGCAGCTCCAGGACGAGTTCGGGCTCTCCTACATCTTCATCGCGCACGACCTGTCGGTCGTCCGGCACATCTCCGACCGGGTCGCCGTCATGTACCTCGGCAAGATCGTGGAGATCGGCACCGAGGACGAAATCTACGAGCGGGCCACCCACCCGTACACCCAGGCGCTGCTGTCGGCGGTGCCGGTGCCCGACCCCGAGGTGCGCCACGAGCGGAACATCATCCGGCTGACCGGTGACGTGCCGTCGCCGGCCGACCCGCCGTCGGGCTGCCGGTTCCGCACGCGCTGCTGGAAGGCCCAGGAGGTCTGCGCGACCGAGGAGCCGCTCACGGTCGCGCGGGCCGCCGACCCGCACCCCTCGGCCTGCCACTTCGCCGAGGTCCGCCCGGCGGCCGCCTGACCCGGCGCGCCCCCCGCGCCCGGCCGGGCGCGGGGGGCGGGCTGGTCAGTGGAAGAAGTGGCGGGTGCCCGTGAGGTACATGGTCACGCCGGCCTCCTTGGCGGCCGCGATGACCTCCTCGTCGCGGATCGACCCGCCGGGCTGCACGATGGCCCGCACGCCGGCCTCGATGAGGATCTTCGGACCGTCGGCGAACGGGAAGAACGCGTCGGAGGCGCAGACCGCGCCGCGCGCCCGGTCGGCGCCGGCCCGGCGCACCGCGAGCTGCGCCGAGTCCACCCGGTTCACCTGCCCCATGCCCACGCCGACGGTCGCGCCGTCGCGGGCCAGCAGGATGGCGTTGCTCTTCACGGCGCGGACCGCCCGCCAGGCGAACGCGAGATCGCGCAGCGTCTCCTCGTCGGCCGGGTCGCCGGCCGCGAGCCGCCAGGTGGCCGGGTCGTCGCCCGGCGCGTCGACGCGGTCCGCCATCTGCACCAGCACACCGCCGCTGACCTGCCGCCACTCCGCGGGCGGCGGGTTCCAGGCCGGGGCGCGCAGCAGCCGGATGTTCTTCTTGCCCTGGAGGATCTCGACGGCGCCGTCCTCGTACCCCGGCGCCACCACCACCTCGGTGAAGATGTCGGCCACCTGCCGGGCCAGCTCCACGGTCACCGGCCGGTTCACCGCGATCACGCCCCCGTACGCGGAGACCGGGTCGCAGGCGTGCGCCTTGCGGTGCGCCTCGGCCACGTCCGCGCCGACGGCGATGCCGCACGGGTTGGCGTGCTTGATGATCGCCACCGCCGGCTGGTCGGGGAAGTCGTTCGCGGCCCGCCACGCGGCGTCCGCGTCGACGTAGTTGTTGTAGGACATCTCCTTGCCGTGCAGCTGCTCGGCCTGGGCCAGCCCCGCCGGCGCGTCCGGGTCGGTGTAGAGCGCGGCCGCCTGGTGCGGGTTCTCGCCGTAGCGCAGCGCCCGGTCCGCCCGCAGCGCCAGCCCGGCGAAGGCCGGCCACTCCGGCTCGCCGCCGAGCTGCACCGCGCACCAGTTGGCGACCGCCACGTCGTACTCGGCGATGTCGGCGAACGCCCGCGCCGCCAGGGCGCGGCGCTGCGTGAGGGTGAACCCGCCCGCGTCGAGCGCCTCCCGTACGGCCGGGTACGCCGACGGGTCCGTCACCACGGCGACCGAGGCGTGGTTCTTGGCCGCCGCGCGGACCATCGCCGGGCCGCCGATGTCGATCTGCTCCACGCACTCGTCGAGGCTCGCGCCGGAGGCCACCGTCGCCTGGAACGGGTAGAGGTTGCTCACCAGCAGGTCGAACGGCGCCACCCCCATCTCGTCGAGCTGGTCGGCGTGCGACTGCTTCCGCAGGTCGGCCAGCAGGCCGGCGTGCACCTTCGGGTGCAGCGTCTTGACCCGCCCGTCGAGGACCTCGGGGAACCCGGTGACCGTCTCCACGGCCGTGACCGGCACTCCGGCGCCGGCGATCGTCGCCGCCGTGCTGCCGGTCGAGACGATCTCCACGCCGGCCGCGTGCAGCGCCCGGGCCAGCTCGACCAGGCCGGTCTTGTCGTAGACGCTGACCAGCGCCCGCCTGATCGGGCGACGCTCGTCCTGAGTGGAGCTCACGGGATCGTGACCTTTCTTCCGGTGATCGTCCAGCCGTTGCGGACCAGGCGGCCGACCTGCTCGACGAGCTGGCGCCGCTCGGCCGACTTGATGCGCTCGGTGAGCGTCTCCTCGTCGTCGTCGTCGAGCACCGGCACCGCCACCTGCGCGACGATCGGGCCGGTGTCCATTCCGGCGTCGACGAAGAAGAGGGTGGCTCCGGTGATCTTCACCCCGTAGGCGAGGGCGTCACGCGGGCCGTGGATGCCGGGGAACGCGGGCAACAGGGTGTTGTGCGTGTTCAGGTAGCGGTCGCCGAAGGCCGCGAGGAAGTGCGGCCCGACCAGCTTCAGGAAGCCCGCGGAGATGACCAGGTCCGGGCGGTGCGCGGCGACCTGCGCGGTGAGCGCGCGATCCCAGTCCTCGCGCGTGTCGTACGCCTTGAGCGGCACCACGAACGTCGGCACCCCGGCCGCGGCGGCGCGCTCCAGCCCGCCGATCCCGTCCCGGTCGGCGCCGACCGCGACCACCCGGGCGCCGTACGCCGGGTCGGCCGCGGCGTCCAGCAGTGCCTGCAGGTTGCTCCCCGATCCGGAGACGAGGACGACGATGCGGGCGGCGGACGCGGGCTCGGTCACCGGGCCACCCTACCGGGCAGGTCGGAGTGACCAGCGTCTGGGCGGCGCACGGACGGGCGACGACGGACTGGCGTCGAACCGGTACGCTGCGCCCGTTCGGGCCGGCGCGTGCCCGGTCCCGCATCGGTGCGGGACGGGACCGCCGCGTCGACAGGAGCGCCCACGCACGGCCGACGCCGGGGAGCCGCCGCTCGCGGCGTCGTGGTGCGGGTGCTGCGCGCCGGTGGCGCCGGCGCGATCATGGATAGCGACACGTACTGACGGACACAGCCAAGGAGCCTCGTCGCATGCAGCCCGGTAACCCCGGTCAGGACCCGTACGGCCAGCAGCCGAACCAGGATCCGACCGCCCAGCCGCACCACGACCCGTACGCCCCGCCGCCGGCCGCGCCCTACGGCCAGCAGCCGACCTCGGGCCAGCCGTACGGGCAGCAGCCCACCTCGGGGCAGCCGTACGGCCAGCCGCCGCAGGCGCCGTACGGGCAGCAGCCCACCTCCGGGCAGCCCTACGGCCAGCCGTACCAGGACCCGTACGCCCAGCAGCAGCCGTACGGCGCCGCCCCCACCTACCCGAACGCCGGCTACCCGCAGCAGTCCGGGCAGAACAACACCCTCGGCCTCGTGTCGATGATCCTCGGCATCGCGTCGATCCCGCTGGTGTGCTGCCTCTACCTGGGCATCCCGGTGGGCATCGCCGGCATCATCACCGGCTACCTGGCCAAGCAGAAGGTCGCCCAGGGGCAGGCCAACAACGCCGGGCAGGCGAAGGCCGGTCTGATCTGCGGCGCCGTCGGTGTCGGCCTCGGCATCGTGGTGCTCATCCTCGGCATCGTGGCGAACGTGAGCCTGCCGACCGAGCCCTGATCCGCGACGGAGTGGAAGGGGGCGCCCCGGCGGGGCGCCCCCTTCGTCGTCCTCGGTGGGGGCTCAGCGGGCCGCGGGGGCGCGGGTGAACGTGCGCGTGAGGGCCGCGCCGAGCAGGGCTCCCGCCGCGACCACCGCGGTGGTCACCGCGGCGACCTGCCAGGCGACCGGGCCCATCTGGGCCAGCCGACCGCCGCCGAGCGGCCCGGCCGAGGCGGCCGCCAGGATCCCGAGCAGCACACCGGCCACCGGGCCGGCGACGGCCGCCGGGCCGAGCAGCGGCCCCCAGGCCAGCGGCGTCCGCTCGTCGGCGGCGAGCCGGATCAGCCGGCGGGCGAGCAGCCATCCGGCCGTCATCCCGGCCAGCACCGGCACCGCGAGCAGCCCGGCGCCGAGCCCGTCCATCGGGCCGCGCGGCAGGCCGGCCAGCAGCGGTACGGCCGGCAGCACGCCCACGGAGACCTCGCTCGTGCGCACGGCCGTGTCGGTGCCCACGGCGAACCCGGGACCGAGCAGGTAGCTGGCCGACCAGATCGTGGCGTTCGGCGCGTACGCGAGACTGACCAGGATGATCCCGGCCTGCCCGGCCACCCCGGTCCGGTACGCGCCGATCATGTCGGCCGCGTCACCGCCTCCGGTGGCCACGGCGAGCCCGGCGGCCCCGGCCCCGGCGGCGAGCAGCAGCAGGCCGGCGACCAGGCCGGTGCGGACGCCGTCCCGGGCGAGCGCCGGCGCGCGCTCGGCGAGCAGGGCGGCCACCCCGGTGATCCGCGCGGCGCCGGCGAGCGCGGCGCCCGCGCCGACCAGCGCGAAGGTCACCCCGGCGCGGACGGGTGACGCGGCCGGGCCGCCCAGGTCGGACAGTACGGCGGCGAGGACGCCGAGCGGCGCGTACCCGAGGCCGACCGCCCCGGCGGCGGTGAGCGCCTGCCGCGGTGAGCGGCCGCCGCGGGCGCCCATGGCCCGGCTGACGTGCACCCCGGCGCGGGTCAGACGCCAGATCACCAGCGCGGTGAGGGCCAGCGGGGCGAGCCCGAGCGGCCCGGCGTCGGTCCGCAGCGGCACGCCGTGCCCGAGCAGCCAGCCCGCCAGCCCCGCCCGCAGGGCGCCGACGACCGAGCCGGCGTCCTCGCTGAGCTGGGCGAGGCCGAGGACGATCGCGACCGGCAGGTACGAGGTGAGTCCGGCCCCGAGGGCGGCCACCGCCGCGGCCACCGCGAGCGGCGCCCGGGAGCGCGGCGACCCACCGGCACGCGGGGCGGGCACGCGCCCGCCGGTGGCGGCACGGCTCGCCGGCCGGCCGTCGGCGGTGATCGCACCGGAGCGGCGGGTCTGCTCAGGGGTGTCGGGGGACATCGCGTCTACTCTGGCACGCCGTGTCCCCGGCGGCAGTCCGATACCGCCGCGCCACGGCCACGAGTTCCGATCTCCACGGTGCGCACCGGGACGTGCGCCGCCGCCCCTGGCACGCCCCCGCGGGGTGCGCGGGCCGGGCCGCGACCGCACGGGCGGAGAAGGCGGAGGGGGCCGACCGGTTCCGGTCGACCCCCTCGGCAGGCACCGTCCACTCAGCCAGCGGACATGATCTCCCGCATCAGGCGGGCGGTCTCGGTCGGCGTCTTGCCGACCTTGACGCCGACCGCCTCCAGCGCCGCCTTCTTCGCCTCGGCGGTGCCGGCGGAGCCGGAGATGATCGCACCGGCGTGGCCCATGGTCTTGCCGGGCGGCGCGGTGAAACCGGCGATGTAGCCGACCACCGGCTTGGTGACGTTGGCCTTGATGAACTCGGCGGCCCGCTCCTCGGCGTCGCCGCCGATCTCGCCGATCATCACGATCGCGTCGGTGTCCGGGTCGGCCTCGAACGCCGCGAGGGCGTCGATGTGGGTGGTGCCGATGATCGGGTCACCACCGATGCCGACGCAGGTCGAGAAGCCGATGTCGCGCAGCTCGTACATCATCTGGTAGGTCAGCGTGCCGCTCTTGCTGACCAGGCCGATCCGGCCCGGGCCGGTGATGTCGGCCGGGATGATGCCGGCGTTCGAGGCACCCGGCGAGGCGATGCCGGGGCAGTTCGGCCCGATGATGCGGGTCCGCTCGCCCTTGGCCACGTTGTACGCCCAGAACGCGGCGGTGTCGTGCACCGGCACGCCCTCGGTGATGACCACGGCCAGCTCGATCCCGGCGTCGATCGCCTCGATCACCGCGGCCTTGGTGAACTGCGGCGGTACGAAGATCACCGTGACGTTCGCCCCGGTCTCCTTCATGGCGTCGGCCACGGTGGCGAAGACCGGAAGGGCCGTGCCGTCGAAGTCGACGGTCTGCCCCGCCTTGCGCGGGTTGGTGCCGCCCACGATGTTGGTGCCGGCGGCGAGCATCCGCCGGGTGTGCTTGGAACCCTCGGAGCCGGTCATCCCCTGCACGATGACCTTCGAGTCCTTGGTCAGCCAGATTGCCATGATCAGACCCCCGCAGCGGCCAGCTCGGCGGCCCGCTCGGCCGCGCCATCCATGGTGTCCACCCGCTGGATCAGCGGGTTGTTCGCGCCGTCGAGGATCGCCCGGCCCTCCTCGGCGTTGTTGCCGTCGAGCCGGACGACGAGCGGCTTCGTGACCTTCTCGCCGCGCTGCTCCAGCAGGGCGAGCGCCTGGACGATGCCGTTGGCGACCGCGTCGCAGGCGGTGATGCCGCCGAAGACGTTGACGAAGACGCTCTTCACCGAGGGGTCGGAGAGGACGATCTCCAGCCCGTTCGCCATCACGGCGGCGCTCGCGCCACCGCCGATGTCGAGGAAGTTCGCCGGCTTGACGCCGCCGTGCCGCTCACCGGCGTACGCGACCACGTCGAGGGTCGACATGACGAGGCCCGCGCCGTTGCCGATGATGCCGACCTCGCCGTCGAGCTTGACGTAGTTGAGGTCCTTCTCCTTGGCGGCCTGCTCCAGCGGGTCCACCGCGGCCTGGTCGACGAGCGCCTCGTGGTCCGGGTGGCGGAACGCGGCGTTCTCGTCGAGGCTCACCTTCGCGTCGAGCAGCAGCAGCTTGCCCTCGCGGGTCTTGGCGAGCGGGTTCACCTCGACGAGGGTCGCGTCCTCGGCGACGAACGCCTTCCAGAGCCCGACGGCCACCTCGACGACCTGGTCGGCGACGTCGGCCGGGAAGCCGGCGGCGTCGACGATCTCGCGCGCCTTCGCCTCGTCCACGCCCTCGACCGCGTCGATCGGCATCTTGACGACCTTCTCCGGGGTCTCCGCGGCGACCTGCTCGATGTCCATGCCGCCGGCGACGCTGGCGATGCAGAGGAAGGTGCGGTTCGCCCGGTCGAGCAGGTAGGAGAAGTAGTACTCCTCGGCCACGTCCGCGGTCACGGTGATCATGACCTTGTGGACGGTGTGACCCTTGATGTCCATGCCGAGGATGTCGGTGGCCCGGGCCACCGTCTCCTCCGCGCCCTCGGCCAGCTTCACGCCGCCGGCCTTGCCCCGGCCGCCGACCTTCACCTGAGCCTTGACGACCACCCGGCCGCCGAGGCGTTCGGCGATCGCGCGGGCCTCCTCCGGGGTCGTGGCGACGCCGCCGGCGAGCACGGGAAGTCCGTGCCGCTCGAACAGGTCCCGCCCCTGGTACTCGTACAGGTCCACGATTGCGCGTCCCGTCCCGTCTCCGCGGCGCGCCGTCGCGCCGCCACCAGCGTTTGGAAAACAGTTTGACGCCTGTCATCACTTGAAACAGGCCATTGGCCGCAGCCTAGCGAGGTGGGCACCGGCGGCAACCGAGCGGGTGCGCGGTGTGCGGTAATGCACAACCACCCTCCGGACGTGGTCGCGTATCAGCCGTCCGGGCGATGTTGCGGTGGGTGCGTAACCCCTCCGGGAGGGCGTCGTTGAGTCAGGTGTCGGAGCGCTGGTCAGCGCGAAGACGGGAGACGGCCGATGCCCTGTCGGTCGAGGGGTGGCGGCGGGGCATCGTGCATAGAGGGGCCGGACGTGTGAGGGGTGCGTCCGGCCCCTCCCCCTGTCCGGGGGTCGGCGGGCTCCCCGCCGGAGGTCGGCCGTGTCCCCCGCCCGGGACGCGCGCTCCGCCGTCGGGCCGGCGCAGCTCACCGGCTGCGCGTTCGACGTCCGGTCGGCTCAGCTCACCGGCTGCGCGACGTTCTGCCGCACCCACTCCACGATCGAGGCGGTCGTGGCGCCCGGCGTGAAGATCTTGGCGACGCCCAGGCGCTCCAGCTCCGGGATGTCGGCGTCGGGGATGATGCCGCCGCCGAAGACCACGATGTCCCGGGCGTCGCGCTCGGCGAGCAGTTCCAGCACCCGGCGGAAGAGGGTCATGTGCGCGCCGGAGAGCACGGATAGGCCCACGGCGTCGGCGTCCTCCTGGATGGCCGTCTCGACGATCTGCTCAGGGGTCTGGTGCAGGCCGGTGTAGATGACCTCCATACCGGCGTCGCGGAGGGCACGGGCGACCACCTTCGCGCCGCGGTCGTGGCCGTCCAGGCCGGGCTTCGCGACGACGACCCGAATACGAGAGCTCATCAGCGCACACCTTTCACCGGCTCGGCGGCCATTCACCTGAACGAACGGTAACCCGCGCGACGGGGGGTCGGAAATCCGGGCCGGAACTCCGTGCCGACCGGCGCCCCGACGCGACGCCCTCGACCGGCCGCCCCGACGCGACGCCCTCGACCGGCGCCCCGGCGCGGCGCGACCGGCGTGGGGTGGTGGGCCCGCACCGCGCCGTACCGGCGCCCCGGCGCGGTCCACCGGCGTGGTGGGCCGTGCAGCGCGCGCCGTCAAGCCGGACGACTCCGCCGTATCGGTCACGCTCCGCGACGAACGGACAGTAACCAGGGCGCCGATCGGCGTCGCGAGGCGCGACAATCTCGGACGCAAACGGACAGATCGCCGCGCCAATTCGGCGCTCCGGCTTGTGACTCGTGTTGCAGTTGGCTAACGTGTCCACGGTTGTCATCAGGTCCATGGACGGGTGACGACGTGGTCAGCGGAGGTTCACCCGAGCGTCACCGACGTCCGCCGGCCACTCGGAACCCCGACAACGGAGGGTGTGCGTGCGCCAGCGCCTGTCGTCTGAGCCCGATAGATATCGCGGTCGCCGCCGCGTACCCACCCCACCGCGGAGCCGCTACGCCGCCGTCGTCACCACCGCGTTCGTCGGCGCGGGCATCGTGGCGCTCGGCGCGAGCGCGCTGCCCGACGCGAAGGACTTCAACCCGGCGGCCCTCGACGAGATCAGCCAGTCGTCGATCACCAGCGCCGACGCCGCGGCCCGCGAGAAGGCGGGCGACCGCGCCTCCCGGGACAGCGCCCGGGGCGAGGAGGCGGCCGAATCCGACGCATGGCTTCTGCCCCTGCAGGGTTACGACCTCAAGTCGTCCTACGGCGAGCGCTGGGGCAAGATGCACACCGGCGTCGACCTGGTCGCGCCCGAGGGCACTCCGTACGTCGCGATCCACGCCGGCACCGTCACGAAGGCCGGCTGGTTCGGCGGCTACGGCTACGCCGTGATCGTCCAGCACCCCGACGGCAGCGAGGCGATCTACGGGCACTCCTCCGTCCTGAGCGTGCGCGAGGGGCAGCAGGTCAAGGCCGGCGACCAGCTCGGGCTGGTCGGCAACACGGGCCACTCCTACGGCGCCCACCTGCATCTCGAGATCCATGTCAAGGGCGAGCCGATCGACCCCAAGCCCTGGCTCTCCGAGCGCGGAGTGGACATCGAGCTGCAAGTGGAGGCGTACTTCAACGACGTAGCGGCCTCCTGACGCTCCGTATCGCCCGTTGACCGCCCGGATCAACCGATCCGGGCGGTTTTCTGTGTGCGCCGGTAACCTGCGTCACCCGGACGAGTGTGACCACCGCCACGCCTTGGCATGATCACTTAGCGGGTCAGAACGGCCACGACGGGACATACCGGGGCGGCCGATGACCCGCGCCCCGTCCGTCCACCCCGCCCCCTCGATCGCCGCGGCCCCGCGGTTCACCAGGATCTGTCGGGTCCAGCCCCTCGACACGTGAAGGTCCACCGTGCAGGAAGACAGCAGCATCCAGAACGGGCAGCCCGCCGACGCCGAGGTGGTGCGGCACCGCCGGCCGGCCGGACGCGTCCGGCTCCTCGTGGTCGGAGCGGTCGCCGTGGTGGGCATCGGTGTCGCCGGCGCCGCCATCGCCACGACCGGGCACGACTCCGCACCCGCGCCCGTCTCGCTCGACGCCCAGGCACGTGCCGACGCCGCCGCCCGGGCCGACCGCTCCGCACGCGAGTCGAGCGCGCCGGTCACCCCCTCCGCCACGCCGCTGAGCCCGACCCCGAGCCCGACCAGCGCCCAACCGTCGCCCTCGGCGACGTCGGCCACGCCGAAGCCCAAGCCGACGGTGAAGAAGACGACGAAGCCGAAGCCGGCCTGGGTCATCCCGATGAAGGGCGCGACGATCACCTCCTGCTACGGCCCCCGCTGGGGCACCCTGCACGCGGGGATCGACTTCGCCATGCCCGACGGCACCCCGATCCACGCCGCCTTCGGCGGCACGGTGGTGAAGGCCGGTGACGCCGGCGACGGGTACGGCAACTCGGTCTTCATCGACCACGGCAACGGCTACCTGACCCACTACGCCCACCAGAGCCGGATCGCCGTCAGCGTCGGCGACAAGGTCACCGCCGGCGAGGTCATCGGGTACGAGGGCGCCACCGGCGACGCCACGGGCCCGCACCTGCACTTCGAGGTGCACAAGGGCCAGATGTGGAACCAGATCGACCCGGCACCGTTCCTGCGGGCCCGGGGCATCGACGTGGCCTGCTGACGGCCCGACCCGACACGCGTGGTGCGGGAGGCGACCCTCCCGCACCACGCCCGGTGCTCACCGGCCCTGGTCGCCCACGACGTCCAGGACCCAGACGACGCCGAAGCGGTCCGTGAGCATCCCGTAGAGCGGCGCCCACGGCGCCGGCCCGAGCGGCCGCACGACGGTGGCTCCGCCGGACAGCCCCTCCCAGTACGCGGTGATCTCCTGCGCGCTCTCGCCACGGACGGACACGAAGAAGGAGTTCTCACCCCGCTCCCAGGGCATCGCCGAGGGGACGTCGTAGGCCATCACCTGGAAGCCGTTGTCGGCGGCCACCTGGCCCCACATCACCTGGTCGGCCTCGGCGGGCTCCGACACGGCGCCGGCGTCCCGGTAGGTGACGACGGCGAGGTCGCCACCGAACACGGACCGGTAGAACTCGAGCGCGGATCGGGCGTCACCCCGGAAGTTCAGGTGGGTGACGGACTTGATCGACATGGTGTCTCCTCACGTGCGCCGTTGTTGGCGCGGACCACCGTCGCAGGAGTAGCGGTCAGATTGTGGCCGCTTGTCGGCGCACCATGGAGTGATGCCGACGACGTCAGCCCGACTGCTCTCACTGCTCTCGCTGCTCCAGGCACGCCGGGACTGGCCGGGGGCCCTGCTCGCCGAGCGGCTGGAGGTCAGTCCCCGCACGGTGCGCCGCGACGTCGACCGCCTGCGCGAACTCGGCTACCCGATCGTGGCCAGCCGGGGCCCCGACGGCGGGTACCGGCTCGGCGCCGGCACGCGACTGCCCCCACTGCTCTTCGACGACGAGCAGGCAGTGGCCCTCGCCATCGCCCTCCAGACCGCCGCCACCGCCGGCGCCGGCATCGAGGAGGCCGCGACGCGCGCGCTCACCACCGTCCGGCAGGTCATGCCGGCACGGCTGCGCCACCGCGTCGACGCCCTCCAGGTCACCGCCGTCGACGCCGCCCCTCCGGATCCGCCGGCCGACAGCGGTGTGCTGGTGGCGCTCAGCGCCGCCGTCCGCGCCCGCGAGGTGCTGCGCTTCGACTACGCGCGCGCACGGGGATCCGACGACGGCGGGTCTCCGCCGAGACGGGTGGAGCCCCATCACCTCGTCACCTGGGGCGGGCGGTGGTACCTCGTGGCCTGGGACCTCGACCGGCGGGACTGGCGTACCTTCCGCGCCGACCGGATCACCCCGCGCACCCCCACCGGCCCCCGCTTCACCCCGCGCGAGCTGCCCACCGGTGACGTGGCCGCCTTCGTCACCGGCAGGTTCCGCGGCGCCGACGGCTCGGGCGACTGGCCGTGCCGGGGCGAGGTGATCCTCGACCTTCCCGCCACCACCGTCGCCACCTACACCCGCGACGGGATCGTCGAGGAACTCGGCACGGACCGCTGCCGGCTCACCCTCGGCTCGTGGTCGTGGGCGGGCCTGGCCGCCGCCATCGGCAGGTTCGACGCGGACATCGAGGTCGTCGGGCCGGCCGAACTGCGGGACGCGTTCGCGCGCCTGGCCCGCCGCTACGCCCGGGCGGCGACCGGCGCGGTCAGCTGAGCCGGACGGCCGGCCCCGAGGCGCCCGCCCGTCACCGCCGGGACCGCACCGTCAGAGCTTGTCGATCGGGGCGTGCCGCAGCACCAGCCACAGGGTCTGGTCGCCGAAGTCGATCTGGGCCCGGGCGCCCGGGCCGTGCCCCTCCACCACGAGCACCCGACCCAGCCCGTAGCGCTGGTGGTTCACCCGGTCGCCGGCGGCCACCTTCGGCGCCTGCGGCAACTCGCTGGCCGTGGTGAGGCGGCTGCCGTCCACACCGAGCCGGCGGGCCAGTTGGGCCGCCTTCGGCGTACCGCCGGTGAAGCCGCCGCGCCCGCCGGGCGCGCGGTCCGCGCGGCCGCCGACGCCGCCTCCCCCGCCGGCCCACGAGGTGTACGACCCCTCGGTCCGCTCCCAGCGCACCAGCTCCGGCGGCAGCTCCTCCAGGAAACGCGACGGCGGGTTGTAGGCCGGCTGCCCCCACGCGGAGCGGGTGACCGCCCGGGAGAGGTAGAGGCGCTGCCGGGCACGGGTGATCCCCACGTACGCCAGTCGCCGCTCCTCCTCCAGCTCGCGGGTGTCGCCGAGCGACCGCAGGTGCGGGAACACGCCGTCCTCGAGACCGGTGAGGAATACCACCGGGAACTCCAGGCCCTTCGCCGTGTGCAGGGTCATGAGGGTGACCACGCCCTGGTGCTCCGGGTCGTCGGTGGGCACCTGGTCGGCGTCGGCGACGAGGGCGACCTGTTCGAGGAAGCCCGCCACGGTGGCCCGCTCCCCCTCGGCCCCGGTCGCCTCGATCCGCTCCGTGTACTCCCGGGCCACGCTCACGAGTTCCTGGAGGTTGTCGACCCGCCCGGCGTCCTGCGGGTCGATGCTCTCCTCCAGTTCGCTCAGGTAGCCCGAGCGGGTGAGCAGCGCCTCCAGCACCTCCTCGGGCGTGCCGGTGTCGGCCAGCTCGCGGGCGCCGTCCAGCAGGGCCACGAAGTCGGCGATGCCGTTCGCGGCACGGGTGGAGATGCCCGGCGCCTCCTTCGCCCGCCGCAGCGCCGCGCCGAAGGAGATCCGCTCCCGGCTGGCGAGGGCCTCGACGCACGCCTCCGCCCGCTCACCGATCCCCCGGCGCGGCGTGTTGAGGATCCGGCGCAGGCTGACCGTGTCGTCGTCGTTGACCACGGCGCGCAGGTAGGCCAGGGCGTCCCGGACCTCCTTGCGCTCGTAGAAGCGCACCCCGCCGACCACCTTGTACGGCAGGCCGACCCGGATGAACACCTCCTCGAAGACGCGCGACTGGGCGTTGGTGCGGTAGAACACCGCCACGTCACCCGGACGCGCCTCGCCGTCGTCGACCAGCCGGTCGATCTCGCGGGCCACCCAGTCCGCCTCGGCGTGCTCGGTGTCGGCCACGTAGCCCACGATCCGCTCGCCCGGCCCGGCGTCGCTCCACAGCCGCTTCGGCTTCCGCGACGTGTTGCGGTCGATCACCGCGTTGGCGGCGTTGAGGATCGTCTGGGTGGAGCGGTAGTTCTGCTCCAGCAGGATCGTCCGGGCGTCGGTGAAGTCCCGCTCGAACTCCAGGATGTTGCGGATGGTCGCGCCCCGGAACGCGTAGATCGACTGGTCCGCGTCACCCACCACGCAGAGCTCGGCTGGCGGCAGCCCCTCGGTGCCGGAGACCAGCTCCTTGATCAGGACGTACTGGGCGTGGTTGGTGTCCTGGTACTCGTCCACCAGCACGTGCCGGAACCGCCGGCGGTAGGTCTCGGCCACGTGCGGGTGCGACTGGAGCAGGTGCACCGTCGTCATGATGAGGTCGTCGAAGTCCAGCGCGTGGGCCTCGCGCAGCCGGCGCTGGTAGAGCGTGTACGCCTCGGCGAGCGCCCGCTCGTTGGGGCCCTTCGCCCGGGCCGCGAAGGACTCCGGATCGACCAGCTCGTTCTTCAGGTTGGAGACCTGGGCGGCGAGCCCCCGCGCCGGGTAGCGCTTCGGGTCGAGATCCAGCTCGCGGGCCACCATCTGCATCAGCCGGCGCGAGTCGTCCGCGTCGTAGATCGAGAACGTGGACTTCAGCCCGGCGTGCTCGTGCTCGGCCCGCAGGATGCGTACGCACGCCGAGTGGAACGTCGACACCCACATGAGCCGCGCCCGCGGGCCGACCAGCGCGGCGACCCGCTCCTTCATCTCACCGGCGGCCTTGTTGGTGAACGTGATCGCGATGATCTCCCCGGGGTGCACGTCCCGCGCGGCGAGCAGGTAGGCGATCCGGTGGGTGAGCACCCGCGTCTTGCCGGAGCCGGCGCCCGCGACGATCAGCAGGGGCGAGCCGGCGTGGGTGACGGCGTCGCGTTGCGGGCCGTTCAACCCCGTCAGCAGTTCCTGCGGGTCGAGACGGCTCCGACCGCCGCCGGGCCGGTGCGGGCGGGCAGGCTCGGGCGCGGGCGGGGACGCGGGGATGTCGAAGAGAGGATGCATCGCACGGCGAGTCTATGCCGCCGGCCGGACACTCCCGGACCGCGCACGCCCGACCCGGCGGGGAAGGCCGCCTCTCTGACGCGTCCCGGCCGCGGACGGGCCCCCTCGACGCCCACCGATGCCGTGCTCCCGGCCGGTGTCCGCCCGGTTCGTGGGATTCCTTGCGCGCCGGCCCCTGGGGTGGGCATACTCGACGGCGTGTTCGGTCAGCGTTACTACTTTTACTACGGCACCGGGAGTCCGGCTGCCGTAGGTCGCGCCTGATCGACAGACCTGCGAAGAAGCCCCGGGCTCCTGGAGCCCGGGGCTTTCTCGTGCCGGGTTCCGGGCTCCGGGCACGACGTCCGAGGGGTACGGCGATGATGACAGACGTGGCGCAGCAGAACGGCGGCCCGGCGCCGCGCGGCGACGAGGCGGCCGACGCGCCCGGTGAGCAGCGGGCGGCGACGCCCGGTGCGGGGGCAGCCGGCGGCGCGACCGCGCCCTCCGGCGCGACCGCGCCCTCCGGTGCGACCGCGCCCTCCGGTGCGACCGCGCCCTCCGCGGCCGGGGATTCTCGCGCGACGGTGAACCCCGGTGGGGCCGCGGACTCCGGTGCGGCAGCGGGCGGCCCAGGGGCCTCTGGCGCGGTGAACGGCTCGGCGGCCGGGGCTGACGGCACCGCCGGCGGATCGACCGGTGACGCGCCCGCGACGGCCGCCATCGGGACGCCGGGTGTTCCGCACGTCCTGGACGCCGGTACGCAGGAGCCCGCCGCGGCGGCCCGCATTCGGGAGATCCGGCAGCGGATCGACCAGATCGACCAGGCGATCATCGACCTGTGGCAGGAACGGGCCCGGCTCTCCCAGGAGGTCGGCGCGACCCGCATGGCCTCGGGGGGCACCCGGCTGGTGCTCTCCCGCGAGCGGGAGATCCTGGAACGCTTCCGGGTGGCGCTGGGCTCCGACGGTACGCAGCTGGCCCTGCTGCTGCTCCGCGCCGGCCGCGGCCCCCTCTAACCCCCACCCCCCTGCCCCCCCTGCCCCCTGCCCCCCTCCCCGCCCCCACCCCGGCGACCTCTCCCCCGTGATCATGAGGTTGGCGGGCGATTCGGAGATCGAAAAGCCCGCCAACCTCATGATCACCGGTGCATCGCGGGACGCGGGCGCGGGGCGCGGGCGGCGCGGGCGCCGCGGGGCCGACCGGTGCCGGGAACGCGGAACCGCCTGCCGGCGTCGTCGGGACGCCGGCAGGCGGTTCGAAGGAGTGTGTCAGGCGGCCTCGTGGGTGGCCACGATCTCCCGCTTCTCCGCGAAGTGGCACGCGCTCGGGTGGTCCGAGCCCTGCCGGATCTGGAGCAGCGGCACCTCCTGGGCGCAGACGTCCTGCGCCTTCCAGCACCGGGTGCGGAACCGGCAGCCCGACGGCGGGTCGGCCGGCGACGGCACGTCACCGGTGAGCCGGATGATCGCCTTGTGCTCCCGCACGGTCGGGTCCGGCACCGGCACGGCCGACAGCAGCGCCTGGGTGTACGGGTGCGTCGGCCGCTCGTAGATCTCGTCCTCGGTGCCGATCTCCACGATCTTGCCGAGGTACATGACGGCGACCCGGTCGCTCAGGTGGCGCACCACGGACAGGTCGTGCGCGATGAAGATGTACGCCAGGCCGAACTCGTCCTGGAGCTTCTCCAGCAGGTTCATGACCTGCGCCTGGATCGACACGTCCAGCGCCGACACCGGCTCGTCGCAGACGATGATCTCCGGGCGCAGGGCGAGCGCCCGGGCGATGCCGATGCGCTGCCGCTGGCCGCCGGAGAACTGGTGCGGGTACCGGTTGATGTGCTCCGGGTTGAGACCCACCAGGTCGAGCAGTTCCTGCACCCGCTTGCGGCGGCTGCCCCGCGGAGCGGCGTCCGGGTGGATCTCGAACGGCTCGCCGATGATGTCGCCGACGGTCATCCGCGGGTTCAGCGAGGTGTACGGGTCCTGCATCACCAGCTGGATCTGCCGGCGCAGGCGGCGCAGCGCCCCACCGGAGAGCTTGGAGATGTCCTGGCCCTTGTAGTGCACGGTGCCGGCGGTCGGCTTCTCCAGGTTCATGAGCACCCGGGCCAGCGTCGACTTGCCGCAGCCGGACTCGCCCACCACACCGAGGGTCTCGCCCTGACGCAGGTCGAAGGAGACGCCGTCGACCGCCTTGACGTGGCCGATGGTCTTCTTGAACACCACACCCCGGGTGACCGGGTAGTGCTTGACCAGGTCACGGACCTCGAGGATGTTCTCAGTCACGGTTCACCAGCTCCTCGGCGAAGTGGCAGGCGCTGGCACGGCCGGTGCCGATCTGCAGCAGCGGCGGCACCTTCTCCCGGCAGACCGGCTGCGCCATGGGGCAGCGCGGGTTGAACGGGCAGCCCGGCGGGATGTTCATGAGGTTCGGCGGGAGGCCCTTGATGGTGCGGAGCTGCTGCCCCTTCTCGTCCAGCCGCGGGATCGAGTTGAGCAGGCCGAGCGTGTACGGGTGCGCCGGCTTGGCGTACAGGTCGTACACGTCGGCTTCCTCGACGATCCGGCCGGCGTACATGACCGCGATCCGGTCCGCGACGTCGGCGACCACGCCGAGGTCGTGGGTGATCAGGATCATGCCCATCTGCCGCTCGCGCTGCAGCTCGGCGAGCAGGTCCATGATCTGGGCCTGCACGGTCACGTCGAGCGCCGTGGTCGGCTCGTCCGCGATCAGCACCTCCGGGTCGAGCGCCAGCGACATGGCGATCATCGCCCGCTGCCGCATGCCGCCGGAGAACTGGTGCGGGTAGTTGTTGAACCGGCCCTTGGCGTTCGGGATCTTGACCTGGTCGAGCATCTCGATCGCGCGCTTCTTGGCGTCCGAGCGGCTCATGCCGCGCCGGACGCGGAACTGCTCGGCGATCTGGAACCCGACGGTGAAAACCGGATTGAGCGCGGAGAGCGCATCCTGGAAGATCATGGCGATCCCCTCGCCACGGATGCGGCGGCGCTCCTCGAAGGACATCTTGAGCATGTCCTTGCCGTGGAAGCGCACCTGCCCGCCGGTGACGTGGCCGGGCGGGGTGTCGAGGATGCCCATGATCGTCTGCGCGGTGACGCTCTTGCCGGAGCCGGACTCGCCGAGCACGGCGAGGGTCTCCCCCGCGTCGACGTGGTACGTGACCCCGTTGATGACCTTGGCGACGCCGTCGCGGGTACGGAACTCCACCCGGAGGTCGTCGACCTCGAGCAGCCGGCCGGCCGGACGCCCGGCGGCGCCGGCAGCGGACTGCTCGGACACGAGAATGTCGGACAACTGGATCTCCCCTAGCGGAGTTTCGGGTCGAGCGCCTCGCGGACCGCCTCGCCGAGCATCACGAAGCTCAGCACGGCGGCGACGAGGAACGCGGCGGGGAAGAAGAGCAGGTACGGGGCCACCCGGACCAGGTTCTGCGCCTCGTTGATGATGATGCCCCAGGAGACCACCGGCGATTTCAGGCCGACGCCCAGGAAGGAGAGCGTCGCCTCGGCGCCGATGAACGAGCCGACCATGATCGTGCCGTACACCAGGATCGGGGCCAGGCAGTTCGGCAGCAGGTGCTTGAGGATGATCCGGCCGGTGCCGGCACCCAGCGCCCGGGCCGCCACGATGTAGTCGGCCTCCTTGGTGGCCAGCACCGAGGAACGCATGAGCCGCATCACGACCGGCCAGCTCAGCACGACCAGCGATGCGATGACCAGGCCCTTGACCTCCCACTCGCTGTTGTTGGTGCCGGTGCCGTTGAACGTCGTGAGGATGACGATGGCGCCGAGCACGAACGGGAGGCCGAAGAAGACGTCGGCGATGCGGGAGAGGAGGGCGTCCACCCAGCCGCCCCGGTAGCCGGCGATGATGCCCATGGTGCCGCCGATCAGCAGTACGCCGAGCACCGAGAGCAGGGCCACCACGATGGACGCGTTGGCGCCGTAGATCGTGCGGGCGAAGACGTCCTGGCCCTGGATGTCGTAGCCGAACCAGGCGTGGCCGGACGGCTTCTCCAGGCTGCGGCTCAGGTCACCGGCGGTCGGGTCGGCCGAGGTGAAGAGCGAGGGGAAGGCGGCCATCACCACGAAGAGCAGGATGAAGGCCGCGGAGATCCAGAAGAGCGGCTTGCGCCGCAGGTCCCGCCAGGCGTCGCCGAGCAGGCCGCGCGGCTTGTCCTGCTTGGCGTTCTCCGGCAGGCCGGCGTTGGTGGGACCGCCGACCTCGGTGGGCTGGTGCGCGGGGGGCGTGCTGACGATGGAGGCAGCGGTCGGGTCACTCATAGCGGATCCTCGGGTCCAGGGCGGCGTAGAGCAGGTCCACCAGCAGGTTCATCACGAGATAGACGACCACCAGGATGACCACGATGGAGACCACCGTGGCGCTCTCCTTGGTGGTGATCGCCCGGTAGACCGTCCCGCCGATGCCCTTGATGTTGAAGATGCCCTCGGTCACGATGGCGCCGCCCATGAGGGCGCCGAGGTCGGTGCCGAGGAGAGTGACGACCGGGATCAGGGAGTTGCGCAGCAGGTGCACGCCGACCACCCGGCGCATCGGCAGGCCCTTGGCGATCGCCGTGCGGACGTAGTCGGAGCGGCGGTTCTCCGAGATGCTCGTCCGGGCGACCCGGGCGATGTACGCCATCGAGGCGCTACCCAGGACGAAGCCGGGAACGATCAGTTCCGAGAGCCGCATCTCGCTCGACACCGTGGGCTCGACGATGTGCCACTGCACGCCGAACAGCCACTGGAGCAGGAAGCCGATGACGAAGATCGGCAGCGCGATGAGGAAGAGCGTGGAGACCAGGACCAGGTTGTCCAGGAAGCTGTTACGCCGCAGACCGCTCAGCACACCCGCCGTCAGACCGATGACCGCCTCGATCGCCAGGGCCACCAGGGCCAGCTTCAGCGTGTTGGGGTACGCCGCGACGATGATCTCGTTGATCGAACGGCCGCTCCAGGTCGTGCCGAAGTCCCCCTGGAAGAGGTTCTTCATGTACGTGGCGTACTGCACGTACCACGGCTGATCCAACTGGAACTTCTCGGTCATCATGGCGACGAAGCCGGGCGGGCACGGCCGCTCGCCGCACTTGCCGGCGAACGGGTCGCCAGGCACCATGACCCAGACCAGATAGTAGATCATGAATGTCGTCCCGATGAAGACAGGAACGAGTTGGAGCAGCCGTCTCAGCAGATAACGGCCCATGGGGTGGTCCTCCAGACAGGGGGCGCGTCGGCGACCGACACGCGTGACGACGTGTCGAGGGGTATTTTGCACCCCTCGCGGAACGGCCCCAGGTCGGGCTCACCTTGTAGGTGAGCCCGACCTGGGTCAGACCGTGCGGATCAGAGCTCGACGGAGGTGATGTCGATCTCGCCGACGTTGGTCAGCTCCACCTTCTTGATCTTCTCCGAGTGGCCGGACTGCTGGCCCTGGAAGTAGACCGGGATCGAGGGAACGTCCTGGTCGATCAGGGCGACGGCCTCGGCGAACTTGGCGTGCGCCTCGTCCAGGTTCTTCGCGCCGCTGGCCTGCTTGGCGAGGGCGTCGACCTCCTTGTTGCTGTAGAGGCCGTCGTTCGAGGAACCACCGGTGACGTAGAGCGGGTTGACCCAGTTCTCCACGTCCGGGTAGTCCTGCTGCCAGCCGGCACGGTACGGGCCGGTCATCTTGTGGGCGTTGATCTGCTGACGGAAGACCGCGAAGGTCGGGATGCCCTCGGCGCGGGCGTTGATGCCCAGCGTGTTCTTCACGCTCTGCGCGACGGCCTCCATCCACTCCTTGTGGCTGGCGTCAGCGTTGTAGTAGAAGACCATCTCGCCCTGGAAGCCACCGGCCTCGGCCAGGAGCTTCTTGGCCTCGTCCGGGTTGTACTGGCAGGCGGTGCAGTTGCCGGCCTTGGCGCCCGGGGTCAGCGGGTTGGCCCAGCTGTCGGCCGGCGTGCGGTTACCGAAGAAGATCTTCTCGGTGATGTCCTGCCGGTTGATGGCGAGCGAGACCGCCTTGCGCAGCTTGGGGTTCTTGTACTTCGGGTCGTAGATCGGGAACGCGATGATGCCCGTGGACGGCGTGGTCGACTGGATGGCCCGGTCGCCCAGGTCGTTCTTCCACTTGTCACCGGCGAGCGCGGAGACCGGGACCTGCTGCTGGAAGTCGAGGTTGCCAGCGAGGAGGTCGTTGTAGGCCGCCGTGTCCTCCTGGTAGAGCTTGACGTCGACGTCCTTGATCTTCATCTTGTCACGCAGCGCGTAGTCGTCGAAGCGCGTCAGCTTGATCATGACGTCGTCTTCCCACGACACGAACTTCACCGGGCCGTTACCGATCGGCTTGCGGCCGAAGTCGTCCGGCTTCTGGGTGAAGAACACGTCCGGCAGCGGCACGAAGGCGCTGTAGCCGAGCTTGGTCGGGAACACCGCGGTCGGCGCGGCGAGGGTGACCTCGAAGGTGTAGTCGTCGATCACCTTCAGGCCGGACATCTCCTTGGCCGCCGGCTCCGGCGCCTGCTTCGGGCCGTCGCCGTCCGGGTCCTCGGACTGGACCTGGTCGAAGCCCTGGATGTCGGCGAAGAAGCTGGAGTTCTGCGCGCCGTTCGGCGAGTAGGCCGCCCAGTTCCAGGCCTTGGTGAAGTTCGCGGCCTTCACCTCGGTGCCGTCGTGGAACTTCAGGCCCTTCTTGATCTTGATGGTGTAGACCTTGGAGTCGGTCGTCTCGATCGACTCCGCGACGGCGTTCTGCGGCGCGCCACCGTTGTTCGGGTACTCGACGAGCCCGGTCCACAGGTAGTCGATGATCGCGCCACCACCGGTCTCGGTGGTGTTCGCCGGAACCAGGGGAACCTCCGGCTGGGTACCGTCGATGACGATGGCGCCGTCCGTGCTGGTGCCGGCGTCGCCGCCGTCGTCGCTGCCCGAGCATCCGGACGCGATGAGCGCGACCGCCGCGCTCAGCGCGACCGCGCTGCTCGTCCGCTTCGAGACTCTCATTCCGAGGGGCCTCCTCTTTCTAACCTGGTTCCGTCGTGGGTTTCACGCACGTCTGGGGGTGACGTCACCGGCGGCCCTGGTAGCACGACCGCCGAACACCACTTGGGGGTCGGGACACCCCCCTGGTGCACCGATCCGCCGGGCCCCCGCCCGGTCGCGCTCGACACCGCGCAGGCGTCGCTTCCACGGACCGCAGCCGACAGCGGCGGGCGTGGTCGTCAGGCCGTACGGAGTGCCTCACACGGGGGGCGAGGTGCAAGCAACTGTGACACTGACCAGCCGGTTCCGTGAAGGTGCCGTTATCAAGACGTTAGTTGCCCGCCACGTTGCCGATACTTGAGAAAAGATCATGAAACACGCAGCTCATGCCGCTCTGACCAGGTAAGACCTCGTCTCACCGTTGCGACCGACGGCGTACGCTCGGGGCCTGTGAGCTTCCCCCCGTCCGCCCCGGCCCTCGACGACGTCCACCGCGCGCTGGCAGTTTTTGCCCATCCGGACGATGTCGAGTTCGGCTGTGCGGGCACGATCGCCGGCTGGGTGGATGAGGGTATCGAAGTCGCGTACCTCATCGCCACCCGGGGGGACGCGGGCGGATTCGACGAGACCGCCCGGGAGGAGATGCCCCGGCTGCGCGAGGCGGAGCAGCGGGCCGCCGCCGCGGCGGTCGGCGTCCGGCGGGTGCACTTCCTCGACGGCTACCCCGACGGCGCGCTCACCCCGAGCATGGCGCTGCGCCGCGACATCACCGCGGCCATCCGCCGCTTCCGGCCGGACCGGGTGCTGACCAGTTCGCCCCTGCGCCGCTGGGAACAGCTCTCCGGGCCCAGCCACCCCGACCACCTCGCCGTCGGCGAGGCCACCACCTGCGCCATCTACCCCGACGCGCGCAACCGCTTCGCCCACCCCGACCTGCTGGCCGAAGGGCTGGAGCCGTGGGTGGTCCGGGAGGTCTGGTACGCGGGCGGGCCCGCCCCGGACCACACGGTCGACATCACCGAGCGCTTCGACCGGAAGGTCGCCGCGATGCGGGCCCACCGCTCACAGACCGGGCACTTCGACGTGGAGGGCTGGGTACGGGACCGGCTCACCACCGTCGCCGACAACGCCGGCCTGCCGCCGGGACGGCTGGCCGAGGCGTTCACGGTGCTGCGGACGGAGTGAGACGTTCAGACCAGCCGGCGGTCGGCCGCCCAGCGGGACAGCTCGTACCGGTTGGACATCTGGAGCTTGCGCAGCACGTTCGACACGTGCGTCTCGACCGTCTTGATCGAGATGAACAGCTCCTTGGCGATCTCCTTGTACGCGTACCCGCGCGCGAGCAGCCGCAGCACCTCACGCTCCCGGTTGGTGAGCTGGTCCAGCTCCGGGTCGGCGACCGGCGCGTCCGGCCGGGCCGCGAACGCGTCCAGCACGAACCCGGCCAGGCGGGGGCTGAACACCGCGTCGCCGTCGGCCACCCGGCGGATCGCCGCGGTCAGCTCGTCCGGCGAGATCGTCTTGGTGACGTAGCCGCGGGCGCCGGCCCGGATCAGCCCGATCACGTCCTCGGCGGCGTCGGAGACGCTCAGCGCCAGGAACTTGACCTGCGGGTGCGTACGCCGCATCGCCTCCAGCACCGCGCGGCCGCCGCCGTCGGGCATGTGGACGTCGAGCAGGACCACGTCCGGCACGGTCGCGGCGATCCGATTGACCGCCTCGGCCACCGTGCTCGCCTCGCCCACCACCTCGACGTGCGCGCCGAGCTCGGCCCGTACGCCGGCGCGGAACATGGCGTGGTCGTCCACGAGGAACACGCGCAGCCGCTCGGCGCGGACACCCGCTCCCTCGACCGGCTCCATCGACTGGTCGGCCATCGTCATCTGTCCCTTTCCGCTGACGAGTCCCGGGAGGTCGGGAGGATCAACCTGATCTCCGTACCCTCCCCCGGCCCGGACCGGATCTCGGCCCGACCGCCGTGCCGCTTCATGCGCCCGATGATCGAACCACGGACGCCGTGCCGGTGGTCCTCCACCGTATCCGGGTCGAATCCCTTCCCCCGGTCCCGCACGAAGACGCTGACCTGGTCGGGTTCCACCTCGGCGTAGAGCGAGACGGTCTGCACCCCGGCGTGCCGGGCCGCGTTCACCAGCGCCTCCCGCGCAGCCGCGACCAGGGCGCCGACCCTCTCGTCCGTCTCCCGGTCGCCGACCACCACCGCCTCCACGGTGATCGCGAAGGTGTCCTCGACCTCGGCGGCGGCCTGCTCCAGGGCGGCGGCGAACCGTTCCGTGGGCGACGCGGTGGGCTTGTAGAGCCAGTTGCGCAGCGAGCGTTCCTGGCCCCGGGCGAGCCGCTGGACGGTCTTGACGTCGCTGGCGTTGCGCTGGATCAGGGCCAGCGTGTGCAGCACCTGGTCGTGCACCATGGCGGCCAGCTCGGCCCGCTCCTGCTCGCGGATGCGCCCCTCGCGCTCCGACCGGAGCTGGTTGTACGTCCGCCACAGCACCGGCGCGGCGACCACGCCCACCCCGGCGAGGCCCACGAACGCGAAGATGATCCCGTTGATCACCGCGTCGAGGTTCTGCGCCGGCGAGTAGACCGCGGCCACGCCGATGATCCCGACGGCGACGAGCACCCCGCCGCCGATGAAGCGGAGCACGAAGGCGCGCCGGTCGCTCTCCTCGACCACCGCGCCGAGCCACGGCACCGCCAGGGACTCGCCCCACTGCCGGCGCCGTTCCGGTGCGGACTGGTGCCAGATGACGCCGGCGCCGACCGCGATGATCGCCACGAGCCATCCGGCGGTGCCCGCCGCACCGATCGAGTCGAAGACGATCACCTGCATGAGCAGGACGCCGAGCCCTATCGCCACGAACGGCAGCAGCTGGCCGACGTCGCGGCGGGGCGGCACGCTCGTGTCACCGGGCCGCAGCGGCACCACCGCCCAGAAGGCCGCGTAGAGCAGCAGGCCGAGCCCGCTCAGCCCGAGCAGGACCATGAAGGCCACCCGGACGCGCAGGACCGAGATGCCGAGGTGCTCGGCGATGCCGGCGGCGACGCCGGCGGCCATCCGGTGCTCCGGGGCCCGGTAGAGGCGCGGCGGCGGGCTGGGGATGCTGATCGGTGGCTCCCTGGTCGCGGTGGGTGACGTCGGGTGGCCGGCGGGGTGGCGCCGGTACCGGTCCGATCGTCACACGCTGCGCGTCGCAGCGGCCACGGGGACGCCCCGGACATTCCGGGGGCGCGGATCTCAGGGTGGGGTCAGGGTCGGGTCCTGAGGTCGCTCCGGCGGGTGACGCAGCAGGATCGGAGCATGACCGAGGAAGCTGCCCAGTCGCCCCGCCCGGACGCGGCACCGCCGGGTGGGGCACCACCGCCGCCGGCGGCCCCCGCCGGGCCCGGGAGCGCCGCGCCCGAGCCGCGCCCGGCCGGGCCGGATCTCGGCTCGGGCCCGGCCGGGTACGGGCCGGACCCGCGGGCGGCCGGACCGGGACCGGACCCCGCCGCCGCGCCACCCTTCGGGTACGGCGCGACGGGCGGCGGTGGCGGTGGTACGCCGCCGCCGGGTGGGCCGACGGGCGGTGGTACGCCCCCGCCCGGTGGGCCGGGCGGCCCGCCACCCGGCGCGGCCGGCTTCACCTCGCGGTACGGCCTGGTCCGGCCTCGCGACGGGCGCTACCTCGCCGGGGTCTGCGCGGCCATCGGCCGGGCCACCAACACCGACCCGGTGCTCTGGCGGGTGCTGCTCGCCGTCCTCGGGTTCTTCGGCGGGGTGGGCATCCTCGTCTACATCGCCGCGTGGCTGATCATCCCCGGCGAGGGCGACAGCGCCTCGCCGATCGAGTCGATGCTCGGCCGCGGCCGGTCCAGCATGTCTCCCGTCACGGTGATCGTGCTCAGCATCGTGGCCGCGGTGGGCTTCGGCTACATCGTCACCGACGCGTTCCGGGCGGTGCTGCTCGGCGCGGCCATCCTGATCGGTGGCGCGCTGCTGCTCAACCGCGAGCACCGGGCCGCGGGCGCGGCCCCGGCGACCGCGCCGCCGCCCGCCGGGCCGGTCGGCCCGGTGCCACCGGTCGCCTACCCGGCGCCCGACCGCTACGCCGCGCCGCCCACCGTCGACGTGGCCGCCACGCCCGGCGCGCCCGCGCCCGGGGCCGCCCCGGCGTACCACCCGCCCGCGACCGTCGTGAGCGCTCCGCACGGGGGGAGCGCTCCGCACGGCGACACTCCGGTCTCCGCGGGCGCACCGGCCGGCGGCTACGCGCCGGTCTCCGGCCAGCCCGCCGAGCGCACCGCCGCGCAGCCCACCTGGCCTCCCGCGGCGTACGCCGGCCCGAGCGCCGCGCCCGGCTGGCCGGCGGCGAGTTCCGGTGGTCCGTCGGCCCCCGCGTCCGGGGCCGGGCAGCCGGGCGGGACGGCGTACGCCCCGACGGCGCCCCTGCCGCCGGCCGGCTACCGGCCGCCGTTCGCGCCGCACGGCCCGTACGCGAAGCAGTCGGGCGGGTACCCGCCGCCGCGCCCCCCGAAGCCGCCGAAGCCGCCCAAGCGGCCGAAGGAACGGTCCGCGCTCGGTGCCGTGACGTTCTCACTGATCTTCCTCGCCCTGGGCGTGGTGGCCGTCCTCGACCTCATGAACGTCGTCGAGGTGGGCGCGTCGGCGTACTTCGCCGCGGCGTTGGCCACCATCGGCCTCGGGCTGCTGGTGGGCACCTGGTTCGGCCGGGCCCGCTGGCTCATCGCGCTCGGCCTCGTGACGGCCGCCGCGTTGGCCGTCGGGACGGTCGCCGAGTCGTACGACCGGTTCCGGGGTGTGGACGGGGCGGTGACCTGGGCTCCCGCGAGCTACCAGGACCTCGCCACCCGGTACGAGAACAGCTTCGGGGACGCGACGCTGGACCTGCGCGCGGTCGACTTCCGCGGGAAGAACACGGAGATCACGGTCTCGGTCAACTTCGGCACGGGCACCATCGTGGTGCCGCCGAACGTCGACGTGACCACCGTGGCGGACGTCAACGCCGGCGACGCCACCGTCTTCGGCCAGCACCAGCCCGGGCCGGCCGGGCGGTCCCGCGAGATCACCGACCTCGGCCCGGACGGCGCCGGCGGCGGGACGCTGCGCCTCTTCGCCCACATCAACGCCGGAAGCCTGGTGGTGACCCGATGAAGGCTCATCGTACGGACCTCGTCTCGTTCGCCTTCGGGCTGCTCTTCCTGGCGCTCTCCGCCTGGTGGCTGTCGGCCCAGATCCTCGGGCTCGTGCTGCCCCCGGTCGGCTGGTTCCTGGCCGGCGCGGCGATCCTCATCGGCGTGCTGGGCCTGGTCGGCGCCCTGCGCTCCAGCCGGCACGCCGACCAGAACGCGACAGCGGCGGGCGGGCCGGCCGCCGGACCGGCCCACCCGACCGCGCCGGAGGAGCCCGCGTCCGGCGGCGGATGGGGCGCCGCCCCGCCGGTCTCCGGCGGCGACCCGGGTTGGCACCCGGACCGGCCCACCTCGGGCGGCATCCTCCCCGGCTGGGAGCCGGAGCCTGCGACGCTCGGCGGCTCCCGTCCGTCGTGGGAGTCGGGGTCGACGGGCGGGATCCACCCGGCCTGGCAGGTGGACCGACCCGAGGCCACGCCGGAGCGGACCGAGCCGGTGAGCACGCCGGACGCGACGGTCGACCTCGCGGGCCTCCGGGACGCGGACACGAGCGACCTCGGACGGGTGGGTGGCACCGCGCCCGGTGGGGGCGACGAGCGGCCGACCGAGGCGATCACGGACGCGCCGGTCGAGGCCGTGGAGGAGCGGCCGAGCAGCGGCCCGGGCGGCGGCGCGGACCCGTGGCCGGCGGCCTCCGACGACGAGGAGCGGCCCCGCCGCTGATCCGGGGCGGCCGGCTCACCGCGTACGGCACGGGGTGCCCGACGGCCGACGGCGGCGGTGCCGGCGGGAGCCGGGACGCCTATGCTGGCCGATGGAGTTCGCGTCCCGTGAGCCGATCCCGCGCCCTCGCGGTGGCCCCGTCGCGCTTGCCGTGCCTACCCCGTCAGGAGTCCGTCCGACATGACCCAGTCCCCCGCCGTGCGTACCCCCGGCCGGCCCGGTCCGGTCCGCATCGGCGAGCGAGCCGCCCGCACCCTCGTCACCGAACTCGCTCGACTCAACGACTCGAAGGCCGCGCTGCTGGCCGGTGCGACCTCGCAGTCCGCGGTGCTGGCCGCGGCGATCGAGGCGTTGCTGCCCGGTGACCGGCTCACCGTGGTGCCCGCGGAGGGCGGGTCCGCCGCCGCGCTGCGCGACCACGTCACCGCACAGGGCAGATGGGTCGCCGACCGGGTGCGGGTGGTCGACTCCCTCGCCGAGGCCGACCCGGCCGAGGTGGTGATCGCCGCCGAGCCCCTGCTCGGGACGGCCGAGGAGACGCGTACGACCATCGAGGCCCTCACCAAGTACCTCGCCGACGGAGGGGTGCTCAGCGTCGCGACCGCCGCGGCACCGGGCCGGACCGCCGGCGCGGCGGCCGAGTTGGAGCGGCAGGACGCGCTGCACGGCGTCGGGCGCGACCTGGTGCTGCGCAACTCCCCGCCGGTGCGGCTGTACCGGCTCCGGTTCACCCCGGCGGACCCGGCCACGGCGGTGCGGCTCGCCCCCGCTCACCGGCCGTCCAGCGTGCCGCTGACCCGGACCATGCACATCGACTCCAACGGCGTGGCCGCGGCCGGCATCAGCCTCGGCCTGGCCGCGCTGGCCCGCCTGACCCGGCCGGGCTCCAAGCTCTGGCTCCTGCCGGCGCTCGCCGCCGCACCGGTCGCCGCGTTCTTCCGGGACCCGGAACGGGACGTGCCCGAGGACCCGTCGGCCGTGGTGGCCGCCGCGGACGGCCAGGTCCTGTCGGTGCAACGCCTGCACGACGAGCGTTTCGGCGACGGGGAGTGGCTGCGCGTGGCGGTCTTCCTGTCGGTGCTCGACGTGCACGTCAACCGCGCACCGGTGGCCGGCAAGGTGGTGGACTACTTCGTGGCCGACGGCGGGTTCGCCAACGCCATGAAGCCGGAGGCCGAGCACAACGTGGCCGCGTACACGGTGCTGGACACCGTCCACGGCACGGTGGTGGTCGCGCAGCGGACGGGGCTGATCGCCCGGCGGATCGTGCAGCGGGCGCCGGTCGGCACGCTGCTGGCGCGGGGCGAGCGCTTCGGGCTCATCCGGTTCGGCTCGCGCACCGACGTCTACCTGCCGGCCGACGCCGCGGAACCGCTGGTCGGTCCCGGCGACAAGGTGGTCGGCGGGGCCACCGTGATCGCCCGCTGGCGCTGAGCCGGCACCAAGGGGGGCGCCGCGGACTCGCGGCGCCCCCCTTCGCGTACGGCGGTGTCGGCCGCGGGATCAGGCGGCGCGGCGCTGGCGGAGCCACAGCACCGGCCCGCTGACCAGGTAGCCCGCCACGATCAGCGCGAACGTGAGCCGGACGTCGATCAGCGCGCCGACCACGGGCGCCAGCCACAGCCACGGCGGCAGCTTCACGAGCCGGGCGAGCTTCGCGTACGGGAAGCTGGACACCATCGCGAAGGCGAGCAGCGCCACCCCTGCCAGCAGCACCGGCCCGGGCACCGGCAGGCCGATCGCGACGGTCACCGCGAGCACGGCGGCCGCCATCGTGGTGGGTACGCCGCAGAAGAACCGGCCGTCCTTCGGCGAGACGTTGAACCGGGCGAGCCGGATCGCGGCGCAGGCCGCGACGAGGGCGCACGCCACGGCGGCGGCCGCCGTCGGTACGGAGCCGGCGAGCGAGGCGTAGACCACCACGGGGGCGGCGAGGCCGAAGGAGCACATGTCGGCCAGCGAGTCCATCTGGGCGCCGAACGGGCTCGCCACGCCGAGCTTGCGGGCCAGCGCACCGTCGAGCCCGTCGAACGCGACGCAGGCCATGAGGCAGATGGCAGCGACGCGTACCTCGCCCTGCATGGCCAGGAAGATGGCCAGGACGCCCAGCGTCAGGCTGCTCAGTGTGCACGCGTTGACCACGGCGAACTTCATCCGCCGGCTGGCGCTGCGCTCGCCGGGGAGCAGCGGGATCGTCCCGGCCACGCTGTCGTCGTCCGGCGCGGCGACCGGCGCCAGGGCCGGGCTGACCGGCATGACGGCCTCGACCTCGGCCCGCCGTGTCCGCGCCAGCCCGTAGCGGCGGCGGCGCCGGTCGGCGTAGCGGGGCTCGGCCAGCGCCGCCTCGGCGGCGACGGTGAGGTCACCGTCGCGGCGGCCCACCCGGACCAGCAGCACCTGCCGGGCGAAGGCGCCGCTACGGCGCAGTCGGCCGGCCCAACGAGGGCCTGCGGGGCGCGGGCTGTCAGTCGTACGACGCCGGCGCCATGGGGCTCTCGGCACGCTTCCTCCATCACCGGAACGGCTCGCCGCTTACCGAAGCGGGGCATCCGGCTGTCTCGTGCCGGACCCTTCCCGGCCCGGCAGCCGTTGTGCGGAGTACACCATTGCACAGGGAAGGGCGCTTGGCGATAGCTGTCGGCGGGCTTTATATCTCCATATACCGCCCGAACGGCGCTGTCGTTCGCAACCCGGGCGTCATCGCCCGTTATCCATCATTCCCTACCTCGACTGTAGCCCAGCCGCCCCAGGACGGTCTCCCGGGCGGGTGTCACCCGCCCCGCCGGCCGAGGGCGCGGGCGGCGATCTCGGTGAGCCGCAGGCCGGCCACCTGGTCCGGCGTGAACCAGGCGGCCCGGGCGGTCGAGCCGCCGGCCAGCTCGGTGACGCGGGCCTCGGTGGGTGCCTCGACCACCACCCGGTAGATGACGCGTACGCCGTGCCAGTCCAGCGGCCGGCCCTCGGGGCCGAGAGCGGCCGGGTTGTGCAGGTTGTCCACCCCGATGAGCCCCGTCACCCGGCCCAGCTGGCCGGACTCCTCAACCAGTTCCCGCAGGAGCGCGGGGACCGGCTGCTCGCCGTGGTCCGTGCCACCCCCGGGCAGGTGCCACCGGCCCGCTCCGGGATACCCGTCGGCGATCATCGTGAGCAGCACCCGGCCGTCCGGGTCGGTGACCAGCCCGTACGCCCCGAAGCGCAGCCGGCGGTCCGGCGGCGGCGGGGCGACCTGGTCGGCCGGCAGCGACCGGGGCACACCCGGCGGCAGGGGCGTGACGGGGAGGCCGAGCAGTTCGGCGGTGAACGGCATCAGCGGCACCTCCGCCGCCTCGGCGGGAGTGAACCAGGCGAGGCGGTCACTGCCGCCGCCCGCCTCTGGCCGCGGCTCGGCGTCGGACGCCGTGACGTCGAAGACGACCCGGTCGGTGTGCATCGAGACGTCCGGGTCGCGGAAGGTGGTCACGTCGGCGAGTACGGCCCGCAGCCCGGTCACCTCGACGGCGAGGCCGGTCTCCTCGGCGAACGTCCGCACCACCGCGTGCGCCGGATGCTCGGCGTGCTCCACCCCGCCGCCCGGCAACTGCCAGACCCCGGGGAACGGGGAGACAGCGGAGCCGCGGGCCAGCAGCACCCGCCCGTCGTGCCGGCACACCCCGTACGCACCGACCCGCCGCCGCTCCCGCATCCCGTGCCCTCCCACCCCGCCCGCCGGCCGTCCGCCGATCCGCCTGCACCGGTCGATCATGAAGTTATCGCCGTCCATCCCGGCGTGTCCCGACAATAACTTCATGATCACCGCTCGGAGCGGAGCGGGGTGAGCGGGACGGGAGGGGAGGGAGGGGGTGGGGGTCGGGGTTAGGTCAGGTTGGCGGCTTGGACGGCTTCGGCGGTGACCTCCGTGAGGCGGTCGGCCGGGAGGGCGCCCAGCTCCTCGCGAGCGAACCAGCGGGCCTCGCACGTGGAGCCGCCGATGTCGGTCACCCGCGGCGGGGCCGGCTTGTCGACCACCACCCGGTAGAACGCGCGCACGCCGTGCCAGTCGATCGGGTAGCCCTCGGGGCCGAGCGAGGCGGCGTCCCGGTGGCTCGCCACCCCCAGGAGGCCGACCAGCCGACCCGTCTGCCCGGTCTCCTCGGCCAGCTCACGGATCAGGGCCGCGCCGGGCTGCTCCCCGTAGTCGGTGCCGCCACCCGGCAGGTGCCAGCAGCCGGCGCCCGGGTAGCCGTCGGCGACCCGGGTGAGCAGCACCCGGCCGTCCGGGTCGGTGCAGACCGCGTACGCGGCGAAGCGCTGCGCCCGGTGCAGCCCGTCGGGACCGGGCACGGCGTAGAAGGAGGGGAACTCCGGAGGCTCGTCGGGGACCACGTCGGCAGAGGACGCGGGCAGGTCGAGGGCGCGCGCCGTGAACGAGCGCAGCGGCAGCCTGGCCGCTTCCTCGCGGGTGAACCAGCGGGCCAGGTCGGTCGGCCGGTCGACCCGGTCGGTGAGGGTGCCGCCCCGTACGGAGACCCGGTAGACGAGCCGGTCGGTGTGGATCGTGATGCCACGCTCGGGCAACGCCCGCATGTCCGCCAGCACGTCCTGGAGCCCGGTCACGGCCACCGACAACCCGGTCTCGGCCGCGGTCTCCCGGACGACCGTGTGGTTCGGGTCCTCACCGTGATCGACCGCCCCGCCGGGCAGGGACCATGTGCCGGGTGTGCCGGAGTGCTTCGAGGCGCGGACGAGCAGCACCCGGCCGGCGGAATCAGCACAAACTGCGTATGCCGCGATCCTGCGAAGCGGCGTCAGCGTGGTGGTCACGGGACAAAATTCTCCCCCGGGCGGGTTACCGGCATCGAAAAGAGTCGGATTGCTGACTCAACGCTCGCCCCTCAGGGGGTGGTCAGGGTAGGGATCCGGGCACTCACCGAGGCCGTGGACGCGCCCGGCGCGGACCGTGGAGGCATGACAGCGACCGTCCCTCCCCAGCCCCCGTACAAGCAGCTCCGGCGACCCACCACCGACCGCATGGTGGCCGGTGTCGCCAGCGGCCTCGGCCGCTACTTCGACGTCGACCCGACCCTGGTACGCGTGATCTTCGCGGTCGCCGGCCTGCTGACCGGCGGGCTCGCGCTGCTCGCGTACCCGATCATGTGGTTCCTGATGCCCGAGGAGCCGGCCGGCGCGCCCGCCTGGCCGCGCCCGACGGGCACCGCGCCGCAACCTCCGCCGGCCGGACCGTTCCCGCCGGCCGGACCCATTGCACCAGTCCCGCCGACCGGGCAGGTTCCGCCGACGGCGCCGGTCCCGCCGGCCGGGCCTCAGCCGCCGACGGCGGCCTGAGCCCGGATCACTCCCACTCGATGGTGCCCGGCGGCTTGCTGGTCACGTCCAGCACCACCCGGTTCACCTCGGCCACCTCGTTGGTGATCCGCGTCGAGATCTTCGCGATCAGCTCGTAGGGGAGCCGGGACCAGTCGGCCGTCATCGCGTCCTCGCTCGAGACCGGGCGCAGCACCACGGGATGCCCGTAGCTGCGCCCGTCACCCTGCACGCCGACACTGCGTACGTCGGCCAGGAGCACCACCGGGAACTGCCAGACACCCCGGTCGAGGCCGGAGGCGCTCAGCTCCTGCCGGGCGATGAGATCCGCCTTGCGGAGCACGGCGAGACGCTCCTCGTCGACCGCGCCGATGATCCGGATGGCGAGGCCCGGGCCGGGGAACGGGTGCCGCCAGACCATCGCCTCGGGCAGCCCGAGCTGCAGGCCGAGCGCCCGCACCTCGTCCTTGAAGAGCGTGCGCAGCGGCTCGACCAGGGAGAACTTCAGGTCCTCCGGGAGCCCGCCGACGTTGTGGTGGCTCTTGATGTTGGCGGTGCCGGTGCCGCCGCCGGACTCCACGACGTCCGGGTAGAGGGTGCCCTGCACCAGGAACTCGACGTCACCGTGCGCGGCGACCTCCCGGGCGGCCGCCTCGAACACCCGGATGAACTCACGACCGATGATCTTGCGCTTCTGCTCCGGGTCGGTGACCCCGGCGAGCGCGCCGAGGAACCGCTCCCGGGCGTCGACCACCTTGAGCTTGATGCCGGTGGCCGCCACGTAGTCCTTCTCCACCTGCTCGGCCTCGCCGGCCCGCAGCAGGCCGTGGTCCACGAACACGCAGGTGAGCTGGTCACCGACGGCCCTGTGCACCAGCGCGGCGGCCACCGCGGAGTCGACACCCCCGGAGAGGGCGCAGATGACCTCCTTGTCGCCGACCTGCTCGCGGATCCGGGCCACCTGCTCGTCGATGATGTTCTCCGGCGTCCAGGTGGGCTCGATGCCGGCGACGTCGTAGAGGAAGCGGGTGAGCATCTCCTGCCCGTGGGCGGTGTGCCCCACCTCCGGGTGGAACTGCACGCCGGCCCGCCGGCCCGCCAGGTCCTCGAAGGCGGCGACCGGCGCGCCGGCCGACTCGGCGGTGACCGTGAAGCCGGCCGGGGCCTCGGTGACGCAGTCGCCGTGGCTCATCCAGACCGGCAGGTCGTCGGGGAGGTCCCGGAGCAGCACCCCGGCGTCCGGGCGGGTGCGCAGCGGGGTGCCGCCGTACTCGCGGTTGCCGGTGTGGGCCACCGTGCCGCCGAGCGCCTGCGCCATGGCCTGGAAGCCGTAGCAGATGCCGAAGACGGGCACCCCGGCCGTGAACATGCCGGCGTCGACCTGCGGCGCGCCGGGCGCGTAGACGCTGGCCGGGCCACCGGAGAGGATGATCGCCGCCGGGTCCTTCGCCAGCATCTCGGCGACCGGCATGGTGTGCGGGACGATCTCGGAGTAGACCTTCGCCTCGCGTACCCGGCGCGCGATGAGCTGGGCGTACTGGGCTCCGAAGTCCACCACGAGGACGGGGCGAGGCGTGCTCATGCGCACAAAGCCTACCGACTGTCACGGCCCCGCCGGCCGCGCCCCGTGCCGTGGGCGGGGTGAGCCTGTTAACAGGGGGCCCGCGCTCCACGCCGGGCACCGGGTAGGGGTCCTGTCACCGCAGGGCAGCGGGGGCGCCGGCGGGCACGGCCGGGTTGCGGGGCGGCACCGGGGCCAGCCGCCGGTACGGGGAGCCCAGCGGCGGCCGGGGATCCTCCTCACCCTTGTTGGGCCAGAACGACATGGCCCGCTCGGCCTGGGCGGTGATCGTCAGCGACGGGTTCACCCCGAGGTTCGCCGAGACGGCCGCCCCGTCCACGACGTGCAGGCCGGGGTGGCCGAAGACCCGGTGGTACGGGTCGATCACCCCGTCGTCGGGGGTGGCGCCGATCACCGCCCCGCCGAGGATGTGCGCGGTCATCGGGATGTCGAACGGCTCGGTCATCGCGCCGCCCGGCGTACCACCGATCTCCTCGGCGAGCAGCCGGGCCGCGGTGTGGCCGGCGGGGATCCAGGTCGGGTTCGGTGTGCCGTGCCCCGGCCCGCTGACCAGCCGCCGGCGCAGCGGCCCCCGGTGCCACCGGGTGGTGAGGGAGTTGTCGGCCGACTGCATGACCAGGGCGATGACCGTCCGCTCGGACCACCCGCGTACGGACACCATCCGCGCGGCGAGACCGGGCTGGCGCAGCAGCGTGCCGAACCAGCGCCGGACGCGGTGCGGCCCGCCCTCGACCAGCAGCGACTGGAGCAGGCCCATGGCGTTGGAGCCCCGCCCGTAGCGCACCGGCTCGATGTGGGTCTGCGGGTCGGGGTGGAACGAGCTGGTGATGGCCACACCCTCGGTGAAGTCGAGTCCCGCGGCCCGGGCCTGCCGGCGGGGCACCGACGCGCCGAGGATCGCCTCCGAGTTGGTCCGGGTCAGCTCCCCGAGCCGGGGCGAGAGCGCGGGCAGCGCTCCGGTCGCCTTCATCTCGTGCAGCAGCCGCTGGGTGCCGAGCGCGCCCGCGGCGAACACGACCTGGTCGGCCCGGAAGACCTGCCGCCGCCGGCGCAGCCACGCGCCCGTGCGTACGGTGTGCACCTCGTAGCCGCCCTCGGGATGCGGGCGCACGGCGGTCACCGTGGTGAGCGGATGCACCCGGGCCCCCAGCCGCTCGGCCAGCCAGAGGTAGTTCTTCACCAGCGTGTTCTTCGCCCCGTGCCGGCAGCCCGTCATGCACGAACCGCAGTGCGTGCAGCCGGTGCGCTCGGGGCCGGCGCCGCCGAAGTACGGGTCGGCCACCCGCTCGCCGGGGCGACCGATGTGCACGCCGACCGGGGTGGCGTGCACGGTGTGGCCGACGCCCATCCGCTCGGCCACCGCCCGCATCACCCGGTCCGCGCCGGTGTCCACCGGGTACGTGGTGACGCCGAGCATCCGCTTGGCCTGGTCGTAGTGGCGGGCCAGCTCGTCGCGCCAGTCGGTGATGTCCCGCCACTGCGGGTCGGTGTAGAACGCGGGCAGGGGCTCGTAGAGCGTGTTGGCGTAGACCAGCGAGCCGCCGCCCACCCCCGCGCCGGAGAGCACCAGCACCCCGCCGCCCGCGCGCCGGTCGGCCGCCCGCAACAGCGTGATCCGCTGGATGCCGTAGCAGCCGAGCTTCGGCGCCCAGAGGAACCGCCGCACCCGCCACGACGTCTCGGGGAACTCGTCGTCGGCGAAACGCCGGCCCGCTTCGAGGACCCCGACCGAGTAGCCCTTCTCGGCCAGGCGGAGCGCGGTGACGCTACCGCCGAAGCCCGACCCGATGACGAGCACGTCGTACCGCATCACCGCATCATTACCGGTCGGTAGCTGTCGCGCCAGGGTCAGTTTCGCGCGATCATCCACAGCACCGGGCCGTACCGGCGCCACCGGGAGGCAACCGGAGGCACCCGTCGTCCCACGGTGGAGGGGGTGGCCAGATGGTCCTCGGTTCGGCCGTGCCGCGCCGCCGGTTGCTGCTCGTGGCGCTGCTGGCGGCCGTCGTGCTCGTCGTGGCGGGCGGCGTCGTGGCCACGCGACTGGTGGGTGGACCGCGTACGGACCGCGGGGCGACGCCCGTGCTCACGCCCGGTCCGTCCACACCGGCCTCGCCCAGCACGACACCGAGCCCGCCGCCACCGCCTCCGGGGGCCGACATCACCGGGCCGCTCAACCTGCTGCTGGTGGGCGTGGACACCCGGGTCAGCGTCCCCGGCTGGGAGCCGCACGCCGACGCCGTGCTCGTCCTGCACGTGCCGCGCGGGCTGGGCAGGGCGTACCTCTTCTCCCTCCCCCGCGACCTGGTGGTCGACATCCCGGCCTTCCCGAAGGCGGGCTACCGGGGCGGGCGCACCAAGCTCACCCACGCCATGAGCTACGGCAGCAGGGTGCCGGGCCGTCCGAAGCAGCCGGACACCGCCCAGGGGTACGAGCTGCTGCGGAGCACGGTGAGCGGCTACACGGGGCTGCGGATCGACGCCGGGGCGGTGCTCACCTTCAACGGCTTCGACCGGCTGGTCGACAGCCTCGGCGGGGTCGACATCTACGTCGACCAGCGGGTCGTCTCGCGGCACCGGCAGCCCGACGGCCGGCACCGGGCGAGCGCGCCCGGCGGCTACACGGGGCCGCAGATGGTGTACGAGAAGGGCCGGCGCCACCTGACCGGCTGGCAGGCGCTGGACTACGCGCGGCAGCGCTACATCCCGGGCGGTGACTACAGCCGGCAACGCCATCAGCAGCAGCTGATCCGGGCGCTGGCTCGGAAGATCCTCGACCAGGGGTTGGCCCGCGACCCCGACCAGGTGCAGCAGGTCGTCGACGCCCTCGGCGACACGCTCGTCTACGCCGGGGGCGGGCGGCGGCTTGTCGAGTTCGCGTACGCCCTGGGCGGCCTGCCCGCCGACAGGTTCGTGCTGGTCGGCCTGCCCGGCTCGTCGGTGGGCTCGGGCGGCTCCTACCGGGGCGAGCAGCTGACCACGGTCGGCCGCCGCTTCCTCACCGAACTACGCGCCGGCCGCGCCGACGCCTACCTGACAAAACACCCAACCCTGAAAGTCAAAACCTAACCCTCCCCGCGCTCCCCTCCCCGCGCCCCCGCCCCCTCTCCCCCGCGATCTTGCAGTTTCGGCCCCTCGTTCGTGGCTTTTGCCCGGAATGCCGGGGCACAAAGTGCAAGATCGCGGGGGAAGAGGGACGGGGGCGCGCGGGGTTACAGGGGTTTGGGCTCGGCGGGGCGTTCGGTGCCGTAGAGCCAGGCGTCGAACAGGGCGTCGAGCTTCTTGCCCGAGACGCGCTCGGCGAGCGCCACGAACTCGGCCGTGGTGCCGTTGCCGTTGCGCTTCTCCGCCGCCCAGGTCTTCAGGATCTTGAAGAACGCGTCGTCGCCGACGGCCACCCGCAGGGCGTGCACGGTCATCCCGCCCCGCTGGTAGACGGAGTTGCTGAACAGGTTCTCCACGCCCGGCCGGCCCGGCGGCGTACGCCAGAGCTGGGTGGACGATCCGTGGTACCGGTCGATGAACGACTCCTCCGCGCTCCGGCCGCCCCGGTGCTCGGTCCAGAGCCACTCGGCGTACGTGGCGAGGCCCTCGTTGAGCCAGATGTCGCCCCACCGGTTCAGCGAGACGCTGTCGCCGAACCACTGGTGCGCGAGCTCGTGCGCCACCACCTCCGTGTTGACGCCCTGCCGGAAGAAGCTCACCGAGTAGACCGGCCGGGACTGCGTCTCCAGCGCGTACCGGATCCGGCTGTCGGAGACCACCACCCCGCCGTACGCCTCGAACGGGTACGGCCCGAAGACGGTCTCCAGGTAGTCGGCGACCTCCACGGTGTCCTCGATCGACTCGTCCGCCGCACCCTCGGGCACGTCGGCGTCGATCGCGCTGTAGACGGGCCGCCCCTTGTGCTTCCCCGTGGTCACGCGCAGCTCGCCGATCATCACGAAGCTCAGGTAGCTGGCCATGGGCGCCCGCTCGGACCACTTCCAGGTGGTCCAGCCGTCCGCGCTCGACTTTCCGCCCGGCACCCCGTTGCTGACCGCCGTCAGTCCCTCCGGGACGGTGATCTCGAAGTCGTACGTGGCCTTGTCCGACGGGTGGTCGTTGACCGGGAACCAGGTGCTCGCGGACTCGGGCTGGCCGAGCGCGATCGCGCCGTCCGAGGTGTGGATGAAGCCGCCCTCGCCGAGCGCCTCGTTCGCCAGCGGCTCGGGCTCACCCTCGTACGCGATCTCGGCGACGAAGCCGTTGCCCGCGATGAGGCCGCGGGCCGGCGTGACCACCAGCTCGTCGCCCTTGCGGGCGTGCTTCGCGGCGGCGCCGTCGACGGTCACCGAGCGCACGGTCAGTCCCGCGAGGTCCAGGTTGAACGCGGACAGGTCGCTGGTCGCGGAGGCGTGCACGGTGGTGGTGCCGGTGAGCCGGTCCTTCGCCGGGTCGTACCGCACCTTGACGGTGTAGCGGTCGACGTCGTAGCCGCCGTTGCCGTAGCTGGGGAAGTACGGGTCGCCCGCGCCCGCCGCACCGGGGGTGAAACGCCGCTCGGCCGGCGACGACGTGCCGGCCACGGGATCGGCGCCGGTGTCGTCGGGCGCCGAGCCGCACGCGGCGAGCAGTCCCCCGACCAGCAGCAGACCGACACCCGCACCCAGAGACCGCCGTGGCTGCCTCATCGCCTCGCCCTCCCGCTGTCGCCGACGGGCCGCGCGCCCGCCCCGGCGCGCCGGTCGAGCGCACCGGCGCCCCGCCCGGTCCGTCCGCGGCAGCCTACCGAGCGACCATCACGGGCCCGTCACGGCAGGGCCGGTGGGCTGGCGCCGACGAGCCAGGCGTCGAGGACCGGCCGCACCTGCCGGCCGGAGACCCGCTCGGCGAGGGCGACCAGGTCCGCGGTCGTGCCGTTGCCGCCGCGCCGCTGCGCCGTCCACTCGCGGAGGATGCGGAAGAACGCGTCGTCGCCGACGGTGCGGCGCAGGGCGTGCACGGCCAGCGCGCCGCGCCGGTAGACGGCGTTGCCGAACATGCCGTCCCGGCCCGGGTCCACGGAGGGCTGCGACCAGTCGGTGGTCGCGTACTGCGCCTCGAACTGGCGCTGCACGCTCCGCCCGCCGTCGTGCTCCTCCCAGAGCCATTCGGCGTACGTGGCGAAGCCCTCGTTGAGCCAGATGTCGCTCCACCGGTGCAGCGAGACGCTGTCCCCGAACCACTGGTGGGCCAGTTCGTGCGCCACCACCGTCGGGTTGGGCCGGCCGTCGGCGAAGAACCCCGGCCCGTACACGGGTCGGGACTGGGTCTCCAGCGCGTACCCGATCCGCTCGTCGGCGACCGCGATCCCCCCGTACGAGTCGAAGGGGTACGGCCCGAAGCGGCTGGCCAGGAAGTCGGCGATCGCGCCGGTGCGGGCGAGCGAGACGGCGGCGGGCCCGGTGGCCGGCTCGCCCGCGGGCACCGCGGTGACCATGGGCCGACCCGCGTGCGTGCCCGTGCTGACCCGGTAGTCGCCGATCACCAACGTGGTCAGGTAGCTGGCCATCGGTGCGCGCTCGCTCCACCGCCAGGTGGTCCACCCGTCGGCGCTGCTCCGCGGCCCGGGAACTCCGTTGCTGAGCGCCGCCAGGCCATCCGGGACGGTGACGGCGATGTCGTAGGTGGCCTTGTCCGAGGGGTGGTCGTTGACCGGGAACCAGGTCGCCGCCGAGTCCGGCTGGCCGAGGGCGATCGCGCCGTCGTCGGTGTGGAGGAAACCGCCGGAACCCAGGGCGCCGTCGGCGACGGCGGCCGGCACCCCGGCGTACGCCACCTCGACGGTGAAGCGGGCGCCCCGCGGCAGCCCGCGGGCCGGGGTGACGACCAGTTCCTCCCCGGTCCGCCGGTGCGCGGCGGCGGCGCCGTCGACGGTCACCCGCGCGACGTCCAGCCCCGCGAGGTCCAGGTTGAACCGGGACAGTCCCTGGGTGGCGGTGGCGGTCACCGTGGCGTTCCCGGTCAGCCGGTCGCTCGCCGGGTCGTACCGCACGTCGAGGGCGTAGTGCGCCACGTCGTACCCGCCGTTGCCGCGCCCCGGCACGTACGGGTCGCCCGCGTCCGCGCCGCCCGGCCGGAACGCGTGGTCCTCATCGGACCGGGTGCACCCGCTGGCCGCGAGCACCACCACCAACGCGGCGGCGAGCACGGGCCGGTAGATACGTCGCACCGGCCGAGCCTATCGGCGCGGCCGGTGCGGTACGGCGGGTTCGCGCAGGTCAGCGGTCCAGGACCAGGCCGACCTTCTGGAACTCCTTGAGGTCGCGGTAGCCGCACTTGGCCATCGCGCGGCGCAGCCCGCCGAACAGGTTCAGCTGGCCGTCCGGCTCGTCGGCCGGGCCGGAGAGGACCTGCTCCATCGAGCCGAGCGGCTCGCTGGCGACGGAGAACGCGCCTCGGGGCAGCGACGGGTGGCTGGCCGCCGAGTGCCACCAGGCCCCGCCGGCGGGCGCCTCGGTGCACCGGGAGAGCGGCTCGCCGAGCATCACGGCGTCCGCACCGCAGCCCAGCGCCTTCGCGATGTCGCCGGAGGTCCGGATGTCGCCGTCGGCGATCAGGTGCACGTACCGGCCGCCGGTCTCGTCCAGGTAGTCCCGGCGGGCCGCCGCGGCGTCGGCGATGGCGGTGGCCATCGGCACCCGGATGCCGAGCACCGACTCGGTGGTCGACCAGTCGTCGCCGCCGATGCCGACGATGACGCCGGCCGCGCCCGTCCGCATGAGGTGCAGCGCCGTCTTGTAGTCGGTGCAGCCGCCCACGATGACCGGCAGGTCGAGGTCGGCGATGAACTCCTTGAGGTTCAGCGGCTCGTCGGTGGTCGAGACGTGCTCGGCGGAGACGATCGTGCCCTGGATGACCAGGATGTCCACGCCGGCGTCGAGGATCACCGGGGCGAGCGCCAGGGTGTGCTGCGGGGAGACCCGCACGGCCACCGTGCCGCCGCCGGCCCGCAGCTCGCGCACCCGCTCGGCAATGAGGTCGGGGCGGATCGGCTCGGCGTACACCTCCTGGAGCCGCTTGGTGGCGCGGGCGTCCTCGTCGAGCCCGGCCAGCTCCTCCAGCACCTTCGTGGGGTTCTCGTAGCGGGTCCACAGCCCTTCGACGTTGAGGACGCCGAGACCGCCGAGCTGCCCCAGCCGCACGGCGGAGGCCGGGCTCATCGTGGCGTCGGAGGGGTGCCCGACGCACGGGATGCCGAACTGGTACGCGTCGAGCTGCCAGGCCGTGGAGACGTCGTCGACGTCCCTGGTCCGGCGGCTCGGCACGATCGCGATGTCGTCCAGGTGGTAGCCGCGTTGCGCGGTCTTGCCCAACCCGATCTCGACCACGTCACGCATGGCTCACTCCTGCTGGTGTCGGGGGTGGTGGTGGGGGGTCACCGGGTGTGGTAGTTGGGCGCCTCGACGGTCATCTGGATGTCGTGCGGGTGGCTCTCCTTGAGCCCGGCCGCGGTGATCCGGATCAGCTGGCCGCGCTCGTGGAGTTCGGGGATGCTCTCCGCGCCGGCGTACCCCATCGCGAGCCGCAGGCCGCCGACGAGCTGGTGGGCGACCCGGGACAGCGGCCCCCGGTACGGCACCTGGCCCTCGACGCCCTCGGGGACCAGCTTCTCGTCGCTGGTCACGTCCTGCTGGAAGTAGCGGTCCTTCGAGTACGACTTGGCCTGCCCGCGGGACTGCATGGCGCCGAGCGAGCCCATCCCCCGGTACGCCTTGTACTGCTTGCCGTTCACGAAGATCAGCTCGCCGGGGCTCTCCTCGCAGCCGGCCAGCAGGCTGCCGAGCATCACCGTGTCGGCGCCGGCGACGAGGGCCTTCGCGATGTCGCCCGAGTACTGGATGCCGCCGTCGCCGATCACCGGCACGCCGGCCGGACGGGCGGCCCGGGCCGCCTCCATGATCGCGGTGATCTGCGGCACACCGACGCCGGCCACGATCCGGGTGGTGCAGATGGCGCCCGGGCCGACACCGACCTTCACGCCGTCGGCGCCCGCGTCGACGAGGGCCTTCGCGCCCGCGTACGTGGCGATGTTGCCGCCGACCACGTCGACGGCCACGTCCTTCTTGAGCCGGCGGACCATGTCCAGCACGGCCCGCTGGTGGCCGTGCGCGGTGTCCACGACGAGCACGTCCACGCCCGCGTCGACCAGCGTCCGGGCGCGCTTGTACGCGTCCTCGCCCACACCGATCGCGGCGGCGACGCGGAGCCGGCCCGCCTCGTCCTTGGTGGCGTTCGGGTACTGCTCGCTCTTGGTGAAGTCCTTCACCGTGATGAGGCCGCGCAGCCGGCCCGAGCCGTCGACGATCGGCAGCTTCTCGATCTTGTGCTGGCGCAGCAGCGTGAGCGCCTCGTCCTTGCTCACCCCGACCGGCGCGGTGATCAGCGGGGCCCGCGTCATGATCTCGCGGACCGGGGTGGACGGGTCGGAGACGAACCGCATGTCCCGGTTGGTCACGATGCCCACGAGCTGGCCGTCGCCGTCGACCACCGGGACGCCGGAGATCCGGTAGCGGCCGCAGAGCGCGTCGACGTCGCGCAGCGTGTCCTCCGGGCTGGCGGTCACCGGGTTGGTGATCATGCCGGACTCGGAGCGCTTCACCAGGTCGACCTGGAGCGCCTGGTCCTCCACCGAGAGGTTGCGGTGCAGCACGCCGATGCCGCCCTGGCGAGCCATGGCGATCGCCATCCGGGCCTCGGTCACCGTGTCCATGGCGCTGGACAGCAGCGGTACGGAGAGGGTGACGTTGCGGGTCATCCGCGTGACGGTGTTCACCCGGCTCGGCACCACGTCCGACTCGCCGGGCTGGAGGAGCACGTCGTCGAAGGTGAGGCCGAGCGGCACCACCCGGGCCGAACCGGCCGGCAGTTCCGGCAGGTGGCCGCCCAGCTCGCCGTGATCGGCGCCGGCCGGAAGATCGGTGCTGGGCGAAATTTCCACGATTGCTCCCCTGAGCTGGTCGAACGGGCTTCGGCGAGGTGGCGCGGCGGGCACCGGAGGAACGCCGCACGCGGCGCGTCCTCCCATCGTACCCGTGCAGGTGGGCGGCCCCTCGTCGCGCCGGGCCGGTCGGCGCGCGTGCGGGGCGGGCGTGAGCGCGGTCTTCGGTCTACGGTGAGGGGGTGCACGACGAGCCCATCGACCCGTTCAACGGCGACCCGGCCGACCCGGCGGCGGGGCTGCACGACCCGGGCGACGCACAGCTGGACCCGCTGACCGACGTCGAGCGGCAGGACGTGCTGGAGGATCTCGCCGACCTGGAGATCTACCAGGCCCTGCTGGCTCCCGTGGGGGTCCGCGGGCTGGTGATCGAGTGCGAGGACTGCCGCGAGCCGCACTACTTCGACTGGGACCTGCTTCGGGGCAACCTCCGGCACCTGCTCAGCTCCGGCCGGCCGCGAGTGCACGAGCCGGCGTACGACCCGGATCCGGACCACTACGTCACCTGGGAGTACGCCCGGGGCTACGCGGACGGTGTGCACGACACGCTGACCGACGGCGGCGACGAGGAGGAGTCCGCCGAGCGCTCCTGACCGTTCGCTCGTGCCGGCGGTGTCCGGGTCGAAGGCGACGGCCCGATCCCGGCGGACCCTCGGTCAGGCCACCAGTCCGGCCCGGAAGCCGGCGGCCACGGCGTGCGCCCGGTCCCGCGCGCCCAGCTTGCGGAAGAGCCGGCGGGCGTGCGTCTTGACGGTGTCCTCGGAGACGAACAGCTCCCGCCCGATCTCGGCGTTGCTCTTGCCCTCGGCCATGCCGAGCAGCACTTGGAGTTCCCGCTCCGTCAGCCCCACCGACGCCCGCGCGGCGCGTACGTTCGCCGCCGGCCGCTGCCCGTCGGGCGGCGTACCCTCCGGCTCGCCGCCGTTGCCCTCGGCCCCGTCGTCGCCGCGCTGCACCGGCACCACCGCCGGCGCGCCGCCCGGTCCCTCGGCGGGGCCGGCGGACCAGCCCGGACCGGGGTCCCCGCCGCTGCGGCCGGGCGGCGTCGAGCGGGCCGGGCCGCCGACCGCCGCGGTGTCGCGGGCCGGGTCGGTGACCCGGTGGCGGGCCGCCCGGCCGGGCGCCGAGAGCAGCAGCAGCGCCTTGGCGACGGCGCTCGTGAGGTCGTGGTCGGCGCCCTGGATCAGCCCGCGGGCGCCGGCGTTGATGGTCGCCGCGGCCGCCTCGGACTCCTCGGCCCCGAACAGCAGCACGGCGGCCTGCGGCGCGCGGGCCAGCACCCGGCGGACGAAGCCGGCGCTGTCCGGGCGGGTGAGCGCGGTGTCGGCGAGTACGACGTCCGGTTGCCGCTCGGCGAGGCGCAGCATCACCTCGGGATCGGAGACGGCGGTACGGACGACCGCGGACAGTCCGAGCCGGGCCGCCGCGGAGGTGAGATGTTGCGCCGCGAGCGGTGTCCGGACGCACACAAGAACGGTACGCACTGTGGTCTCCTCTCCGCCAACGAGCAGACCACGACGGGGTCGCTCGGGGAGGAGGTTCCCGGCAATCCTCCGAACTTTTCCGACAGATGGGGCATATGCCGCAAGTCGTCAGAGGTTTTGGATCACACACGTGTGAGTCGCGCGGCACCCGGGTACCGGGAGATCCAGGCCGGGATCGGTGCGCCTGTGCGGCCCGCCGCCCGGAGGCCGGCCATGAGTATCTCGCGGTGCCGCGCGGGAGGAGGGGTGCTGATGTCGAACGTACGTAGACTGCCCGGACCCATCGTCGATCTCTGGGACTGGCAGCGGCTCGGCGCCTGCCGAGGGCGGGACAGCGCCCAGTTCTTCCACCCCGACGGCGAGCGGGGCTCCTCCCGGCTGCGCCGGGAGTCCGGAGCGAAGGCGGTCTGCCGTACCTGCCCCGTGCGGGCCGAGTGCGCCGCGCACGCCCTCTCGGTCCGGGAGCCGTACGGCGTGTGGGGTGGCTTCAGCGAGTCCGAGCGGCTGCGGCTGCTCGCCATCGGCTGGGAGGACCTGGCCGACCGGCGCCACACCCGGGTCGACGTGGCCCGGCTGGAAGCCCGGCTCGGCCGACCCCACAAGGCAACGGTCCCAGCCCAACGAAACGTAGCCTGACCGTCCCCCGGTCCCGTCCCCCTCTACCCCGTTGATCATGAGGTTGGCGGCCTTTTCGATCTGGTGGCGTCAAGTGGTGAGTGCAATTGTTAGGGCGTGATGAGTTCGGCTAGTCGCTGGGCTGGGGTGGCCCAGCCCAGCGTTTGGCGGGGTCGGGTGTTCTGTCCCGCCCCGGGTTTGATGGAGACATCGAAACCTGGGAGGAACACCAGCGATGCCTGCACCGAAGAAGTACAACGATGAGCTGCGTGAGCGTGCGACCCGGTTGGCGGTCGAGGCCCGTCGGGAT
>NZ_RAQQ01000008.1 GCF_003610785.1 Micromonospora globbae | reverse complement strand
CCCGAGCCCGCCCCGGCGGCAACGACCGCCCGAGCGGGTTCTTCGTCCCATGCCGCGCACTGTGATAACGGGCAACCTCCCGCGACACCGTGCACACCGGCACCCCCAACACGCCCGCGATCTGCGTGATCGTCCGCCCTGAACCCCACAGATGCTCCAACACCTGCCGATGCCCGAACGTCAACACACCCGGCCTCGCCACCAGCACCCCCAACCCAACCAAGATCAGTTGCACTGAAGCCTAGAAACCACCCCGTGCCGACGGGCGACAACTTCATGATCGACGCAGAGAGCGGACCCGGGGGCCGACCCCCGGGGGCCCGACCGGGTGGGGTCAGAGCTCGGGCTCGGGGGTGGTGCGGGGGCCGGGGGTGGTTCCGCGCAGGCGGGCGATCAGGCGCATGCCGTGGTAGATCACCAGGGCGGCGCCGGTGCCGAGGGCGATGCCGTTGAAGGAGAGGTCGCCGGCCGTCAGGGTGTAGTTCGCCGCGCCGACGATCACCGCCACGGCGGCGGTCATCAGGTTCACCGGGTCGTGGAAGTCCACCCGGTTCTCGATCCAGATGCGGGCGCCGAGGATGGCGATGAGCCCGTAGAGGGCGGTGGTCGCGCCGCCCAGCACGCCGGCGGGCACGGTGAGGATCAGCGCCCCGAACTTCGGGCAGAGCCCGAGCAGCACGGCGGCCAGGCCCGCTACCCAGTACGCGGCCGTCGAGTAGACCCGGGTCGCCGCCATCACGCCGATGTTCTCCGCGTACGTCGTGGTGCCCGAGCCGCCGCCGGAGCCGGCGAGGACGGTGGCGAGACCGTCGCCCAGGAAGGCCCGGCCCATGTCCCGGTCGAGGTTGCGGCCGGTCATGGCAGCGACCGCCTTCACGTGCCCGGCGTTCTCCGCGATCAGCACGAGGATCACCGGGATGACCAGCACGACGGCCCGCAGGCTGAAGCTCGGCGCGTGGAAGTCGGGCAGCCCGATCCAGGCGGCCTCGCGCAGGCCCGTGACGGCCGCCGGGTCCAGGTCGCCGAGCAGCGCGGCCAGCAGCCAACCGACCAGCACGCCCAGCAGGATGGAGAGCCGGGCCAGGAAGCCCCGGAAGGCGACGGTGGCGAGCAGGATCGCCGCGAGCGTGACCACGGCGATCAGCGGTTGGGCCTTCACCCCGGTGCCGGCGCCGCCGCCGTCCCAGGCCACCGGCGCGAGGTTGAGGCCGATCAGCGCGACGATCGCGCCGGTGACGACCGGCGGCATCAGCGCGTCGATCCAGCGGGCGCCGACGAGCTGCACCACGAGACCGACGACCGCGAGCGCCGCGCCGGCGACGACGATGCCGCCGAGGGCCGGGCCGATGTCCCCGCCGGCCTTCGCGGCCAGCACGGGCGCGATGAAGGCGAACGACGATCCGAGGTACGACGGCAGCCGGTTGCCCGTGATGAGCAGGAACAGCAGGGTGCCCAGCCCGGAGAAGAAGAGCGTGGTGGCCGGCGGGAAACCGGTGATGAGCGGCACCGTGAAGGTGGCGCCGAACATCGCCACCACGTGCTGCACGCCGATGCCGAGCGTCCGCGGCCAGGACAGCCGCTCGTCTGGGTGCACGACGTCACCCGGGCGGACGGAGCGCCCGTCGCCGTGCAGGGACCAGGGGGACCGGCGGGAACGCGGCTCGGTGGGGGTCTGGGTCATGGCACGCCCTTCGCGTCGGGAGGGATGGCGGGGGCAGTGACGACCCTGGACGTTGTTTCTAGCAGAGGTCGGCCGGCCGGCGTGCGACGGGCGCGGGTCGGCCCGTCGCTGTGGGAAGGCTCCCGCGGCGCCGGCGAGGTGCGACCGGCCGGGGGCGAGGCGGAACTCTCCTGCGCGCGGCCGGGTGGTCAGGCGACGCCGACGGGCCGGAACTGCACGCTCACGCGGGGGCCGACCGCCCGGCGGGTCTTCGGCACGGCGTGCTCCCAGGTGCGCTGGCACGAGCCGCCCATCACCACGAGGTCGCCGTGGCCGAGCGGGAACCGGAGGCTGGCACCGCCGGACCGGGGGCGGAGCAGCAGCGACCGTGGTGAGCCGAACGACACGATGGCCACCATCGTGTCGGTGTGCGCCGAGCGGCCGATGGTGTCGCCGTGCCACGCCACGCTGTCCTGTCCCGTGCGGTAGAGGCACATCCCCGCGGTGACGAACGGTTCGCCGAGTTCCGGTGCGTAGTGGCCGCTGAGTGCGGCGCGCGCCTCGGTCAGCAGGGGGTGCGGCAGTGGCCGATCCGGCCCGTACCAGCAGAGCAGGCGGGGCACGTCGACGTCGGCGTCGTACATCCTGCGGCGCTCGGCCCGCCAGGGAACCTCCCGCAGCAGCGTCTCGAAGACCGCGTCCGAGCCACCCACCCAGCCGGGCAGGTGGTCGACCCAGGCGCCGTGGGAGAGGTGGTGCCGGCGCAGCCGGCCGGCCAGCGGGCCGAGCGACGGCCCGGCGCCGGTGAGGTCCAGCATCGACGGCTGGTAGGCGACCTCCGACATGCGCCCACCCTACCCGCCCCGTTGGTACACGTGTACGAGGGTTGGGACGGTTGTCGTCGGTCGGTCACCCGGCGCACGCGCGAACTTCGCCGACCGTCGACGGAACCTCCGTACCGTGAGGCGGCTCCGCCCAGCCATCGGGCGGCGCTCCGGGAGGAGAGGTATCCGTGCCGAGCAGCCCCACCCCCGCCGTGGTGAACCTGCCGCCGCCGCCGAGCGGGTCTCCGCCGCGAGGGCGACCGCGGCTGGTGGTGGCCGGGGCCGGGCTCCTCGCCGCGTGGCTCGTGCCCCTGGTGGCGTACGCGTCGGGCCTGGCCGTGCTGCTCCCGCCGCTGGTGCTGCTGCTGACCGCCGCGTTGCTGCGGGTCGGGCGTACGTTGCTGGACCGGCTGGTGCTCGCGACGGCGCTGCTGCTCGGTGTGCTCTGTGCCGGTGGCCTGCTCTTCTCGTACTGGCCGTGGGGACTGCACCCGGTGCCGGTGGCGGGCACGGCGCTGACCGTGCTGCTCGGCTGTTCCCTGGCCACCGGTGTGCGTCCCCGCCTGCCACGCCCGGTCGCGGCGGACCTCGCGCCGGTCCTCGCGGCGGCGGTCGCGGCCGTGGCTCTCGCCGGGCCCTACCTGCGCGCCGACGGCCTCGCCGGGCGGCTGGCGTACGCGATGACGGGTGAGGACAACAGCCGGCACCTGGCTGCCGTGGAGGGCATCCGCGCCGTGGGCGGCTACCTGTTCGCCCACCCGGACGCGGCGGCCCGGATCGCGCCGGACGCGATGGTCTACTACCCACAGGGGTTCCACCTCGCGGCCGCGCTGCTGGACACGTTCCTGCGCTCCTCGACCGCCCCGGGCGGGCCGGCGAGCACCCTGAACCACTACCTCGGCTGGGCGCTGGCCGCGTACGCGCTGCTGGTGCTCGCGGTCGTCTGGGCCGCCGGCCGGGTCGCCGGCCGGCTGCTGGACCCGCTCCGGGCGTTCGCGCTGGCCGGGGCGGTGACCGCGCTCGCCCTCGGTTCCGAACTCACCCGGTTCGTGGTGTACGGCTACCCGGGCGAGAGCCTGGGTCTGGCGCTGACCGCCGTGCTGGTGGCCCTGGTCTGCCGGCCCGTCGGCCGTACCGGCCCGCAGCTCTGCCTGCTCGGGGCGCTCTGTGTCGGCGTGGGCTTCGCGTACCTCATGTTCCTGCCCGTGGCCGGCGTGCTGGCGGCCGCCTGGCTGGTCCGGAACCGGCGCGCGGTACGCCGTCGGCCGTGGCTGCTCGCCACGGTCGTGCTGGCCACGGCCGTGCTCACGCCCCTTCCGAGCGTGTTCGGCCTGCTCTTCACGGACCAGGTGGACAACGTGGCCACCGGCGGCGGGGTGTTCCCGCCGTACGACGGTTTCCTGGCGTTGGCCGGCGTGATCGTCGCCGGGCTGTGCGCCGGCGGTCTCCGGCTGCCGGTGTGGCGCCGGTACGCCGGCGCGCTGGCCGCCGCGCTCGCCTTCGCGGTCGGCTTCCGCGTCTACTTCCAGGCGCTGGGCACCGATCCCCGGTACTACTACGGCAAGACCCTGCACCTGCTGCTGGTCGTCCTGCTCGTCGGCGTGGGCGCGGTGCTGCTGCTGCGGCCCGTGCCGTGGCGCGCCGCCGCGCGTCGCTCCGCGTCCGCCGGTGGCGCGGAGACGGCGCGCCGCTCGCCCCGCACCGGTTCGCTCCCCGCCCGGGCCGCGCTTCTGGGCCGGCTCGCGGTGGCGGTGTCGCTGGTGGCCGGGACGGCCGGGGTGGCCGGCCTGCTCCGTGGCGGCGGGATGTTCGCGCACCCGTTCGGCGACCGGAGCACGACCTGGGCGCGGGCCTGGTGGTCGGGGATGCTCGACCGGCCACGGCCCGCCGACGTGACCGCACGGGCGCTGGCGCAGGCGCCCGTACGCGACGGCGAGGTGACCGTGGTGGTCAGCGAGCACCGGCGGGAGGGCTACCTGGAGACCCTGTTCCTCGCCACCCTCCAGGGCACGCACGGCGCCTCGGCGCCGGCGTTCTACAACCTGCCGCTGTCGGAGCCGGCCCGCACGGAGGCCGTCGTCGCCGCGGAGCGACGCCCGGTCCGCTTCCTGACGACCGGTCCCGAGGCGGCCGCGGTGGTCGAGCGGCTGCTCGCCGAGCGGCCCGAGCTGCGGTCCCGGGTGGCGGTCGAGCCGCTGCGCTGACTGTGAGCATGGCGCACCACGCCGAGGCGCCGCTCCGGCGGGGAGGGCCGCCGGTCAGGCCGTCGACGCCGCGAACCGCGCCAGGACGGCGTCGACCACGCGGCGACGCCCGAGACCGTCCACCGCGGACCACGCCCGCGCGGAGAGGGCCGCGCGGCGCGACGGCGAGGAGAGCAGGCCGGAGAGCGTCCGGGCCGCGGCGGCGCGGGCGGCGCGACCGGTCGGCCCGTCGTCGGCCAGCCTCGGCAGTTCGCCGAGGCCGGCCGCGAGGCCGTGCGCCACGACCCGGTGGTACGACTCGCGCTGGTTGTCCACCACGCACACCAGCGCCGCGGGCGCACCCAGACAGCACAGCTCCCAGGTGGAGGTGCCCGCCGCGCTGACCACCAGATCCGCGGCGCCGATCAGCGCCGGCAGTTCGTCGGTGGGCGGGACGGGACGCAGCAGCTGACCGCGTCCCGGCGTCACGGCGGCCAGCTCGTCCTCGATCCCGGGGCGGCCCACGACGACCGTCAGCTCCATGGGGTGCCCGGTGGCGAACAGCAACCGGGTCAGCAGCGGCGCCGCTCCGGCCGCGTCCGTGCCGCCGAAGAAGGCGAGCACCCGCGGGCGTGCCACCGGGGTGGCGGGCCGGGGCGCCGGCGGCCGTGCCGCCACCACCGAGTCCCGCAGCAGGGCGTACCCGGCGCCGGCCAGCAGCCGGGCCGGCGGCGCATCGATGCGGGTGCCGAGATTCTGGTCGACGTAGAGGTCGGCGTCCTGGCCGCGTGTGTGGCCGTCGACCAGGGCGAGCGTGACCACGCCGGCGGCGCGCAAGGCCCCCGCCCCGGCCGGATCCAGGTCATACGAGTCGAGGACCATGACGTCGAGCCGGTGCCGGCGGGCCGTCTCGACCAGCTCGGCCGGGGGCCACGGCCCCGGGTGCAGCGGGACGCCGCGTGCCGTGAGCTGTGCGGCGGCCCACCCGACCGCCTCGACCGAGCCGAACATCTCGACCCGGGCGCCGCGGGCGAGGAACTCCTCGCCGAGCGCGAGGGACCGGACCAGGTGGCCGACGCCCCGGCGGGGACCGGCGTCGCAGCGAAGACCGACTCGTACGGTGTTCAGCACTCCTCCAGGCGCTTCTGGCGTACGCCGGCGTTGACCGCCCGCAGCGCAGGCTGCCCGTCGAGCCAGTCCGCGAGCGCGGCCAGCGGCACGGTGACGTCACCGAAATGGTCGGCGACCGCCCGCAGCAGCGTCCAGTCCTGCTCGGTGTCGAGGGTGAGCCGCAGCGCCGACCGGTCCGGGGTCAGCGTCACCCCGAGCACCCGGAACAGCTCCGGGTGCGTGTACGCGTACGACGTGACGTGCACCCGGTGATGACCCGTGGCGATCCGGTCCAGTGTCCGCAGCGTGTCGGCGCGGATGATCTCCACGTCCAGCCCGCGCGGCAGCGTGCGCGCGATCGACGTGCTGGTGTAGTCGAGCCCCGGCACCGCGCGGTGGACCGACGCCACCGTCGCGATGATCTCCGGGTCGAGCAGCGGACAGTCGGCGGTGAACCGCATCACCGCGTCGCCGGGGTGGGCGTCGAGCGCGCCGACGAACCGGCTCAGCACGTCGTCGACCGGTCCCCGGTGGCACGGCACCGCGAGCCGCTCGCACTCGGCGGCCACCGCGTCGTCCGCGGTCTCGGTGCTGGTGGCCACCACGAGATCGGCGAGCACGCCGCTGTCCTGGGCGGCCCGGATCACCCGGCCGAGCACGCTCCTGCCGGCGAGCGGGCGCAGTACCTTCCCGGGCAGCCGGGAGGAGCCCATTCGGGCCTGGACGATCCCCACGATCCGCATCAGCGGCACCCGCCCCCGGTCACTGCTGCTCCTTCGGCTTGGTTGCCATCGCGTCGCGGAGCCGGCGGCGGGCCGCGCGCGCCCCGCGCCGGGCCAACCGGGCCGGGGTGATGGCCAGCCGTCCGACCCGGTAGCTCATCGAGCCGCTGAGGAGGTTGATGGTCACCTCGGCCCGGCGCAGCGCCCGCTCGCGCGAGGTCAGCAGGTCCTCGGTCCACTTCAGCAGGGCGGTGACCCGCTTCAGCTCCTCGCGTTGACGCAGCCATGCCTCGCGGAGCTGCTGGTAGCTCCGCGGCCCGGCCGGGGGATCGGTCGGCTCGACGGACCGCAGCTCGCTGAGGAGCACGGCGCGGCCCTCGGTGCCCAGTCCGCGCACCGCCGCGGTGACCGCGGCCTCGATGTCGACGGCCGCCGCCACGGTCGCCCGGTCCAGGTCGTGACCGGCGACTCCGGCGAGCACCACGGTGAGGCCCGCGACGTCCAGCGTCGACGTCCACGGGTGGGCGTAGCCCCCGGTGACCAGCGTGGTGGCGAACCGCCGGAGACCGCGGGCGAGCACCACCTCCGCCGCGACCGGAACGGTGGCGCGCCAGCTCGGGTCGAGCAGGGTGTAGCGCTCCTCGTCGACGAGCACCGTGTCGACGGTGGCCAGCGCGGCCGCGTCCCCGAGCGTGCCGTCCGGTCCGGCCTGGCCCATCAGCCACGCCGCGTATCCGTGCAGCAGACGGCGCAGCGTGTGCAGGTCGCGACGGAGCGCGGCGTCGAGCAGCAGGGTGCGCAGCAGCCTCCCCTCGGGTACCGGCTCGCCGTCGAGCGTCGCCGTGTCGCGGTGCACGGCCTCCCGGGTCGCGAACGGCGCGGCCGGCTCCGCCCTCCGGTCGGCCGACCGGAGCCGCCAGCGCCAGCCGCGCGGGTCGTCGACCACCTCCAGCACCTCGCCGTCCGGCCCGGAGCGGGACAGCGCCACCGGCAGCGGGACGGGCGCGGCGTACGGCCCGTCGGCGGTGTCGGGTGCCGGCTGCCGGCTGGCCACCACCACCCAGCCCGGGGCGAGCACCGCGCCCAGTCCGGCGTGCAGTGCGTCGGCCGCGAGCCGGGCCGGATCCTGCAGCACGGTGGCCGTGGCGAGGCCGTCGACACAGGCCTCGTGCAACAGCGCGTCGAAGAGCCCTGACGTCGTGTGCCGGGCCAGTCGGTCGGCGTCGATGAGGGCCCGCGGAGCCTCGGGGTCGGGGTACGCGGCGAAGCAGGCGCGCGTGTGCAGGCCGACCTGGGCCAGCCGGTCGCGGACCTGCTCCCGGTTGGCGGGGTGGTCGGTGTCCAGCACCCCGGCGATCGTCCAGGCGTGGTCGTCCCGGCGGGCGTACCAGGGGTCGGCGTCGACCAGGCGGCGCAGCCCCACCGGGTTGTCCACCCGCAGCAGCAGCGTCCCGCCGGGACGCAGCGCGCCGGCGAGCCGGGCGAGCACGCCGCCCCAGCCCAGCCGGGCACCCTCCACCGACTCCACCGCGTCGAGCCCCGAACCTGCGATCACCACGTCGAACCGCTCGTCGTCGGCGAGCCCCGCCGGACCGCCCACCACCACGCGGGCGGCGCGCGCCGCCAGCGCCACCCCGTCCGGGTAGCTGCGCAGCAGGCAGGTCACCTCGGCGTGCGCGAGCCGGTCGAGCAGGGCGGGGTCGTGCGGGCCGGCGACGAGCACCCGGGCCCCGGCCGGGACGACGAGGGCCGCCAACGCCGCCAGGGGCTCGGCCGCGGGCGAGTGGCCCTCCGGCAGGTCCGACCAGGCCAGCATCTCCCCGCCGGGAAGCACGATCCGGTCGGCGGGCGACGTCTGAGTGGTCAACTCGTTCCCTCCTGAAGGTTCGCCCAGCCGAGCAGCTCGCGCAGCGCGGCCGGCGTGCAGCGGTGGTCGGTGCCCAACTCGTCGCGGGCGATGGCCACGGCGGTCGGCAGGTCGACCACCTCGCCGTGCAGTTCCGGCCACTGGCGACGGATCCGGGCGGTGCCACCGAAGGTGGGATCCTCGTCGGCGAGCACCATCGGATCGCCGTACACGGCCGGCTCGCAGCCCGCCGCGATGCCGTAGAAGATCGCGCTGGTGAGCCTGTTCGACGCCACCCGGCGGTGCCGGCGCAGCTCACCGAGTTGCTTGTCGAGGAAGTACGGGTCGGTGTCCCGCCACCAGTGCCCGCGGTAGCCGTGGCAGATCACTCGGAAGCCGGCGTCCTCGTAGAGCCGGCGGACCCGGCGCATGCCGTACTCGTGCCAGTAGAGGCAGACGGTCACCGGGCCCGGCTCGGTGTCCCGGATGCGGGCGATCAGCTCCCGGTGGTCGCCCCGGACGTGCTGGCCCTCCCACCCGTGGAACGGGTACCAGATGGTGCCCTCCCGCCGTTCCGGCGGCGGATCGGCGGCGCGCATCGCGAGCAGGTACACGAAGGGCGCACCGATGACGACGAGGTTGCGGCGCCCCACCGACCAGGCGCGCCGCCGGGTCTGCTCCGACCAGAGCAGGCTCGGCGTGCGCTCGACGTACGGGTGCCCGGGAGCCAGGCCGTCGCCGATGTTCCAGCCGTGCTGGACGTAGCCGTTGATCCGCGGGGGGTGCCCGTCGCCGAGTCCGGCGTACCGGGCCAGCACGTGGGCGTGTCCGTAGAAGTGGTTGGCGTGGTGCATGACGTTCCGTTCAGGCGGCGTGCCGGGCCGTGGCGGCCCGCAGCGCCGCGGCGAGCGCGTCGACGACCCGCTCCTGGTCGGCGTCGCGCAGCGTCGGGTAGAGCGGCAGCGACAGTTGCTGGGCGTAGAACGACTCGGCCACGGGACAGGAGCCGCGCCGGTAGCCGAGGTCGGCGAAGGCCGGGTGCCAGTGCACCGGGATGTAGTTCACCTGCACCCCGATCCCGGCCGCCCGCATCCGGTCGTACACCTCGCGCCGTCGTCCGTCGAGGATGCGCACGGGGTAGAGGTGCCAGGCCGGTCGCGCCCACGACCGCCGGCCGGGGGTGAGCACACCGGGCAGGTCGGCGAGGGCCTCGTCGTAGCGGGCCACCAGCTCGGCCCGCCGGGCGAGGAACGCGTCGAGCCGGCGCAGCTGGCTGCGGCCGAGCGCGCACAGCACGTCCGGCAGCCGGTAGTTGAGCCCGAACTCGTGCACCTCCTGGTGCCAGCCGCCCTCGTCGGGCCAGCGCTGCTCGTCGCGGTCCCGGACGAGTCCGATGTTGCGGAACCGCCGCGCCCGCTTGAGCAGATCCCGGTCGAGGGCGGCGACCGCGCCGCCCTCGGCCGTGGTGAGGTTCTTGGTGGGGAAGAAGGAGAACGTCGTGAGGTCGGCGAGCGAGCCGACGGGCCGTCCGCGGTAGGTGGCGCCGATCGAGTGTGCGGCGTCGGCCAGCAGCAGGGCGCCCGAGCCGCCCATCGCCCCCCGCAGGGCGTCGTAGTCGGCGGGGTGGCCGGCGTAGTCGACCGCCGCGACCACCCGGGTCCGGGACGTGGTGGCGGCCGCGACCGCGGCCGGGTCGAGCGTGAACGTCTCCTCCTCGACGTCGGCGAAGACGATCCTCGCGCCGAGCGCGACCGCGCTGCTGGCGGTCGCCACGAACGTCATGGGTGGGACGATCACCTCGTCTCCGGGGCGGATGCCGGCCGCCGCGTACGCCACGTGCAGCGCCGCGGTGCCGTTGGAGACGACCGCGCAGTCGACGCCGCCGGTCCACGTCGCCAGGTCGGCCTCGAACGCCTCGACCTGGGGGCCGGTGGTGAGCCAGTCGCTGCGCAGGGCCGCGACCACGGCGTCGACGTCGTCGTCCGTCACGGACTGCCGTCCGTACGGGAGCATTCCCATCACGCTGCGCCGAGGACGCTGCGCAGCTGTTCCACGCTGAGCCAGTCGTCGTTGCTGTCGGAGCGGTACGCGAAGCCGTCCGGCACCGGCTCGCAGTCGGCCGGCGGCTGGTAGCCCCAGGTGGCGATCGTCGGTTGGACGATGAACCGGTCGGCGGTGCGCAGGGTCCGGCGACTGTCGTCCGGCGCGATCATCTCCTCGTGCAGCTTCTCGCCCGGGCGGATGCCGATCTCGTGGGTGGTGGCGTCCGGGGCGATCGCCTCGACGAGGTCGAGGATGCGCATGCTGGGGATCCGCGGCACGAACAGCTCGCCGCCCTGCATCTGGTCGAACGAGTCCACGACGAACCGGACGGCCTGGTCCAGCGTGATCCAGAAGCGGGTCATCCGCTTGTCCGTGATCGGCAGGCTGCTGCCCTCGGCGGCGAGCCGACGGAACAGCGGGACGACGGAGCCGCGGCTGCCCACGACGTTGCCGTAGCGCACCACGGCGAAGCGGGTCGGGTGGTGGGCGGCGTAGTGGTTCGCCGAGATGAACAGCTTGTCGCCCACCAGCTTCGTGGCCCCGTAGAGGTTGATGGGGCTGGACGCCTTGTCGGTGGAGAGGGCGATGACCTTCCTCACGCCGGCCTCGATGGCCGCGTCGACCACGTGCTGGCAACCGGTGATGTTGGTGGCGATGAACTCGGACGGGTTGTACTCGGCCGTGTCCACCTGCTTGAGCGCCGCGGCGTGCACGACGTGGTCCACGCCGTGCATGGCCCGGGTCAGCCGGTGCCGGTCGCGGATGTCGCCGATGAACCACCGCAGGCGCGGGTCGTCGCCGAGCTGCTGGCGCAGCTCGTACTGCTTGAGCTCGTCACGGGAGAAGACGACCACCCGGGCGGGGTCACGCTCGGAGAGGACGTGCTGGAGGAAGGCCTTGCCGAAGGAGCCCGTCGCTCCGGTGACAAGAATGGAAGACCCATCCAACGCATTCAATTGCTTCTCCCGTGGTCGCGGTGGTTTCGGTCGACCGTGGGCCGACGGAACGGATCGAGACGCTAGACCGGCTTGGTTAACGAACCGACGCCGGTCGGTGAACTGATGCGGTGAGTGAAATGAATGCGGAATGCCTTACAGGCAAACACTTCTTGCCTGCTCCTGGCCGTGTGGTGGCGTCCGGAACCTCGGCTACACTCGGCCGGCACGCGCCGTCGCGCGTACCCGTCACGGAGGAAAAGCAGTGGAACTGCAGCGACTGAGGAATGTTTTCCGCGCCGCCCTGGAACTGCCGGACGACGTCGAGGTGGACAACCTGGAATACCGCGGAATAGAAAAGTGGGACTCGCTCGCGCACATGTCCCTGGTCGCGTCGATCGAGGACGAGTTCGGCGTCATGCTGGACACGGACGAGGTGATCGACCTGAGTTCCTTCGACCGCGCACGGCAGATCCTGGAGAAGCACGGTGTCGTCCTCTCCGACTGAGTGGCCGGCCGGACGCCGCGTCCTGGTGACCGGCTCGACCCGGGGCATCGGACGGGCCGTCGCCGACCGTCTCGCCGCGCGGGGCTGGTGTGTCGCCGTGCACGGCCGGCGGCCCGGACCCGCCGAGGAGGTCGCGGCCGGTCTGCCCGGCGGCCCGCACCAGGCGGTGCACGGCGACGTCGCCGATCCGGAGCAGGTCCGGGCGTTGACCCGCGTGCTGTTCGACCGGTGGCGGGCGCTGGACGCGCTCGTCGTCAACGCGGGCGTGCACGCCGCGGGACTGCTGGGCTCCGTACCGGACGAGACCGTGTCCCGGCTCTTCGCGGTCAACGCGGCCGGTGCCGCCCACACCCTCCAGCAGGGTGCCCGCCTGCTGCGGCGGGGCGACCGCCCCGCCGTGGTGCTCACCGCCTCCCTGGTGGGCTCCGCCGGGGCCGCCGGGCAGACGGTCTACGCGGCGAGCAAGGCGGCCGTCGAAGGGCTGACCCGGGCCGCCGCGAAGGAACTGGGACCCGCGGGCATCCGCGTCAACGCGGTCGCGCCCGGCTTCATCCGTACCGACCTGCTGGCCGACCTGGACGAGGCCGGCCGGCAGGCCCGCGCCGACGCCACCCCGCTGCGCCGGCTCGGCGAGCCACGGGAGGTGGCCGACGTGGTCGCGTTCCTGCTCTCCCCGGCGGCGAGTTTCGTCACCGGTCAGGTCGTCGGCGTGGACGGCGGGCTGACCCTGTGACCTCCCTGCTGCACGCCGACGCCCGCCTGGTCGACGCCGCCACCGGACGCCGCCTCGGCGGCGCCGACCTCGCCGACCGTGTCGCCGACCTCGCGGCGTTGCTGGACGACGAACCGCCCGGTGTCGTCTTCGCCACCGCCGCCGCCGACATCGACGCGGTGCTGCGCATCCTCGCCGCCTGGGAGGCGGGTCGCCCGGTGGCGTTGCTCGACCCGCAGATCACCCCGGCCGCGCTGCGCGACCTGGTAGGGCGCTTCCGCCCGGCCGTGCTGCTGGGCGCGCCGGCGCCCGGCGACGGGTTCCAGCCGGCCGCCGCCGGCCTCGGTCCCGCGTGGCGGCGCACCGGGCCCGCCGGGGAGCGGCCCCATCCCGACCTGGCGCTGCTGCTCACCACCTCCGGTTCCACCGGCAACCCGAAGCTGGTCCGGCTGTCCCGGACCGCCGTGCAGGCCAACGCGTCCGCGATCGCGACGGCTCTCGGTCTGGACGGTGACGAGGTCGCGCCCACCACGCTGCCGCTGCACTACACGTACGGCCTCTCCGTGCTGACCAGCCACCTGCACGCCGGGGCCACGGTGCTGCTGGCGCGCACGGGCCTCACGTCCCGGGACTTCTGGACCGCCGTCGACCGGCACGGCGCCACCTCGCTGGCGGGCGTGCCCTACCAGTACGAGATGCTCCGCCGCCTGCGCTTCGCCCCCGCCCGGCACCCGCGGCTGCGGACGCTCACGCAGGCCGGGGGACGCCTGCACCCGGAGCTGGTCGCCGACTTCCACGAGCGGATGGCCGCGGTGGGGGGCCGGCTCTTCGTGATGTACGGGCAGACCGAGGCCACCGCCCGGATGACCGTCCTGCCGCCCGACCGGCTGCCCGGCAAGCTCGGCTCGGTGGGGCTGCCGGTGCCGGGCGGGACGGTGTCGATCCGCGCCGACGACGGTACGGAGACCACCGAACCGGACCGGGTGGGCGAGATCGTCTACCGGGGCGCCAACGTGATGATGGGCTACGCGGAGACCGCCGCCGACCTCGCCCGGCCCGACGAGCTGGGCGGCGTGCTCGCCACGGGCGACCTCGGCCGGCTGGACGCCGACGGGTTCCTCTTCGTCACCGGCCGGATCAAGCGGATCGCCAAGGTGTTCGGCGTACGCGTCAACCTGGACGACGTGGAGCGGTCACTGGGCCACCACGGGCCGGTGGCCGCGGTGGCCGGTGCGGACCGGCTCGTGGTGGTGGTCGAGGGCGCCGACCCCGACCGGCTCGCCGGGATCCGGGCCGAGGTGGCCGCGGCGCTCGGCACCCATTCGTCCGGGGTCCAGGTGCGCGGTGTCGACGCCCTGCCGCTGACCCCCACCGGCAAGCCCGACTACCGCGTGCTGGAGGAGCAGTGCTGACCGACGTGTTCACCCTTGCGCAGGCCGAGAAGGAGGAGCGGCTGCGCGGCGAGCTGATCGGGCTGATGGCACACCACCGGCGCAACTGCCCGCCGTACGACCGGATCCTGGCCGCCCTCGGCGCGGAGACCGAGCCGGCGACGCTGGCCGACCTGCCCTGGCTTCCGGTGCGGCTGTTCAAGACCCGCAAGCTGGCCAGCGTGCCGGACGACGAGGTGATCCGTGTGCTCACCTCCAGCGGCACCACCGGCCAGGTGAGCCGGATCCACCTGGACCGGGAGGCCGCCGCCACGCAGTCCCGGATGCTGGCCCGCACCCTCGGCGCCGTGCTCGGCCCGCGGCGGCTGCCCATGATCGTGGTGGACCGGTCCGGTGTGGTCGGCGACCGCCGTTCCTACTCGGCCCGCGGGGCGGGCGCGCTCGGCATGGTCAACTTCGGTCGGGACCACCTCTGGCTGCTCGACGCCGACGACCGTCCGGACGTCGCGGCGCTCAAGGACTTCCTCGCCCGGCACGGCGACGCGCCATTCCTGATCTTCGGCTTCACGTTCATGGTCTGGCGCTACCTCTACGAGGTGGCGCGGGACCACGGCCTCGACCTGTCCCAGGGGATCCTCGTGCACTCCGGCGGATGGAAGAAGTTGGCGGACCAGGCGGTGGACAACGCCGAGTTCCGCCGCCGGTTCGCGGCGGACAGCGGCCTGACGAGGATCCACAACTTCTACGGCATGGTCGAGCAGATCGGCACGGTCTTCCTCGAAGGACCGGAGGGCGGCGCGCTCTACTGCCCGGACTTCGCCGACGTCATCATCCGTGACCCGGAGACCTGGCGCGAGGCGCCGGTCGGCACCCCGGGGCTCGTCGAGGTGCTCAGCACCCTGCCCACCTCGTACCCCGGCAACGTGCTGCTCACCGAGGACGTCGGGGTGGTGCACGGGGTGGACGACGGGCACTGGCCGGGCAAGCGGTTCAGCGTCGTCGGCCGGTTGCCCCGGGCCGAGGCCCGGGGCTGCAGCGACACCTACGCCGGAGGTCGGTCATGACGGTACGGATGCGGTTTCCGACGGGTCCGGAGCTGCCGGTCGACGAGGTGCTGCCGGCGACGGCGCAGGGCGATCCCGGGTCGGTCCGGGACGGGTCGCCGCTCGCGGTCGGCGACGAGCGGATCGTGGACTTCCTGACCCGCGTGTCCCGGCGGCTGCTCGCCCCGGCCCTGGCCCGGCGTCACCCCGAGCTCGGCTCGCTCGGTTTCTTCCTGCGCCGCCGGGAACTGCTGCGTGCCGTCGAGCGGCTGCGCGCCGCGCTCGACCCGCAGACGCTGGCCTTCCCGAGGGGAGTGGTCTTCCACATCCCACCGGCCAACGTGGACACCGTCTTCGTCTACTCGTGGGCGCTCGCGGCGCTGGCCGGCAACACCAACGTCGTGCGGATCTCGCCGCGGTCCGCGGCGGCCGCCGACACGATCCTCGAGGTGCTCAACGAGAGCCTCACCGAGGCCGACCCGGTCGTCGCCCGTACGCAGCGGATGGTCACGTACGGCCACGACGACGCGGTGACCGCGCACTTCAGCGCCCGGTGCGACGTGCGGGTGGTCTGGGGCGGCGACGGGGCGGTGAACGCGGTCCGCCGCCACCCGCTGGCACCGGCGGCCCGCGACCTCACGTTCCCAGACCGCTCCTCGTTCGCGGCCCTGTCGGTGGCCGGCTGGGAGGTCGCGACGCCGGCCGCCCGCCGCGACGCGGTGCTCGGCTTCGTCAACGACGCGTACTGGTTCGACCAGGCGGCCTGTTCCTCGCCCCGTGCCGTCTTCCTGGTCGGCGACGCCGACCGCGCCGAGGCGGTCCGCGCCGAGTTCGTCGGTCTGCTCGGCGTGGCGGCCCGGGAGCGGGGCTGGGAGGTCGACGCGGCGATGGCCGTGGAGAAGCGGGTCGGGGCGTACGGGCTGGCCGCCGACGGTGGCGTCGCCGCGATGGCGTTCCCCGACAACCTGGTGGCGGCCCTCGACCTGCGGACGCCGGCCGCCGCCCCTCGGCACTGGCTGGGCACGGGCACGTTCGGCTTCGTCACCGTGCCGGACCTCGCCGAGCTGGTGCCGTTCGTCCGTCGGCGGGACCAGACGCTCACCCACTTCGGCTTCGAGGCCGACGAACTGCGCGAGTTCGCACGGCAGCTCGCCGGTCGGGGCATCGACCGGATCGTGCCCTTCGGCGCGGCGTTGCGGTTCGCTCCCGTCTGGGACGGCTACGACCTGTTCCGCGAGTTCGTCCGGCTGGTCACGGTCGACGCCTGACCCGCACCGTGCCCGTATGACCGGCCCGGTCCGCGCGGACCGGGCCGTGTCGTCACGAGGATCGGGCGGGCCGGTCCGGGCCGGTCGCCCCGGGCCGGTACCGGGCGACCGGCCCGCCACCGGCACGGGTCAGATCAGGTCCCAGGAGAGCGGTGTCCCGCGCGGCACGTCCCGGGTGAAGGTCCGCCCCAGCACCCGGTCCAGGTCGGCGGGGGGCAGACCCCCGGCGGGCCGGATCGAGCGGACGTTCGCGGCGGTCACCGGGTCGCCGGCCCGCACGTCGGAGACCACGAAGAGCGAGCGCCGGAACCGCAGTCCCTCGCGTTCGGTGGGGGTGGGGCCGATCGTGGTGCCGCCCAGCGCCGCCCAGGCCCGCTCCGACTCGACGGTGAGGGCGGCCAGCTCCTCCGGCTCCAGCGAGAAGTCGGAGTCGACGCCGCCGTCGGCCCGCCGCAGCGTCACGTGCTTCTCGATCAGGCAGGCGCCGAGCGCGACCGACGCGACCGGCACCCCGATCCCCGGCGTGTGGTCGGAGAGTCCCACGGGCACGCCGAACGTGTCGGCCAGCACCGGCAGCCGGCGCAGGTTGCTGTCCTGCGGCGGCGCGGGGTAGGACGCGGTGCAGGCGAGCAGCACGATGCCGCCGGCACCTGCTTCCCGGGCGGCCCGCACCGCGGCGTCGATCTCGCCGACCGTGGCCATCCCGGTGGAGATCACGACGGGCTTGCCGGTGCTGGCCACGAGCCGGATGAGCGGCAGGTCGACCAGCTCCGACGAGGCGATCTTGTACGCCGGCGCGTCCAGCTTCTCCAGCAGCTCCACGGCCGTGCGGTCGAACGGTGACGAGAAGACCGTGAGCCCGTGCCGGCGGGCCCGCTCGAAGATCGGCTCGTGCCACTCGTACGGCGTGTGGGCGCGTTCGAAGAGCTGGTAGAGGCGCTCGCCACCCCACAGGTCGTGCCCGTCCGAGATGCGGAACGCGGACGCGTCCACGTCGATGGTGATGGTGTCCGGGCGGTACGTCTGCAGCTTGAGCGCGTGCGCCCCGCTCGCCGCCACCGCGTCCACGATGGCCAGTGCCCGGTCGAGGCTGCCGTTGTGGTTGCCGGACATCTCGGCGACCACGAGCGGCCGGTGCCCGGGGCCGATCCGGTGCGGCCCGATTTCGACTGTCATGTTCCTCTGCTCATTTCCGTCCAGACCACCTCGTGTGGCCTGCCGTCGATTTCCCGCTCGTACCGCCGCACGACCCGGAACCCGAACCGCCGGTGCAGCGCGAGCACCGGCTCGTTGCTCGTCAACGTCTCACCGCCGAGGGCCCGCGCCCCGAGCGTCTCGAAGGCGTACGCGATCGCGGCCCGTTCCAGCGACAGCCACGCCGGCAGCAGTTCGCCACGGGCGTCGAGGCCGGCGACGTCGAGGTAGAACCCCCAGGTGACGGCCCGCTGCGGCGAGGTGACGCCGGAGAAGGTGACCACGCCGGAGGGTGCGCCCCCGTGCAGGTGCACCAGCACTCGGCGGTCGGGGTCGAGGCGTACCCGCGCCCACCACGCCGCGTGCTCGTCCGGGCCTATCTCGTGGCGGGTCAGGCTCACGGCCCGGACCTGCGGATGGTTGCGCCAGAGCCGCATCCGGTCCAGGTCGGTGTCGTCCGCGGGACGCAACGGCCCGCTCACACCGGCTCCGTCAGGGCGCCGGACCGCTCCGCGGGCGCCGGCTCCCCGGTCACCGGGACGGCCACCGGGTCCGGGCCGGCGGCGCGGGCCGGGGTGGCGTCGCGAGCCGGGGTGGTGTCGCGGTCGCCGCGCAGCCGCCCGGCCACCCGGTGCGCCCGTCGCAGCGCCGCGTACGCCAGGTAGTCGCCGCGCCCGACGAGCCGGTGCTTGAGCCCGTTGACGCCGGGCGGCACCGGATAGCCCCCGGGCGGCAGGTACCGGCGGAAGTGCTCGGTGATCCGCCGGAAGAAGGCCCGCCGCAGATGCGGGTGCAGCCGGTCGTCGTTGCCCACCACCACGAGGTAGTGGCTCACCATCAACTCGAACAGCTCGGCCCGCAGCGCGTCGTCCGGGTTCCGCCTCGCCACCCAGTCCATCAGCCGCTCGTACTGGTCGAACGCCTCGAAATGCCGGTCGCTGCGGGTCGAGGTGATGGCGCCGAGCCGGCCCCGACGGTAGAGGTAGCAGACCCGGTCCAGCACCGAGATCCTCTCGGCGCCGATCAACAGCGGATGGCTGAACGGGATGTCCTCGTACCAGCCCGGGTGGAACCGCAGCCCCAGCTCGTCGAGGAAGCCCCGGCGCACCACCTTGTTCCAGGCGGTGTGCTGCACCCGCAGCAGCTGCGGCCGGTCGGCCAGGCGGACCACGCCGGACACGCCGCGCAGCAGGGGACTGCTGGCGTCGACCTCCCGCCGACCGTCCTCGTGCACGCGCAGGTGATCCAGCAGCAGCACGTCCGGCTCGTGCCGCCGCAGGCGGTCCAGCACGGCGGGGACCGTCCCCGGCGGCAACCAGTCGTCGCTGTCGACGAACCAGACGTACCGGCCGGTGGCCACGTCGAGGCCGGCGTTGCGCGCCGGACCGAGACCCACGTTGCGGGTCAGGTGCACGAGGCGGATCCCAGGGCGTCCGGCCGCGTACGACCGCAGCATCTCGCCGCAGCGGTCCGGCGAGGCGTCGTCGACGGCGATCAGCTCGACCGCGTCGGTCTCGTCCGCGGGGATGTCGGCCCGGATGGACTCCAGGCACTGGTACAGGTACGCCTCGACGCCGTGGACGGGCACGACGAGGCTCAGCAGTGGTGCGTGCGTCGGCTCATTGACCACGCCGCCACCATCGACCCTGCGGGTGGCCGGGCCCGAAACCTCACATGGCCGACGGTGGTGGGCGCTCTGAACACCCGCTGACCGGAAGGTTAGCGGTGGAGGATCCCCCGCACACGCCGTCCGACCGCGGCCCGCACCCGAGCGTGCAGCCTCATCCGCTGGAGGGTCTCGACCTCGGTGCGCAGTTCGTCCGCCTGGTCGCGCAGCCACTGCAGCCGCGTCAGCAGGACGTCCCGGTCGGTGGCGGCCACCGGCCGCACGGCCGGCGGGAACGTGGTCGCGCGGACCTGCTCGTCGAAGCGGGTCGCGCTGTCCCCGTCTGCGAACGCGTTGGGCAGGTCGTGCTTGGCGAGGAACGCGAGCATCGTCTCGAACCGGGCCTTGTGCCCGTTGTTCATGGCGGTGTAGTCCGCCTCCGCGTACAGGTCGGCGGCGTCGACGTCGGCCGGCACGTCCTTCATCACCCGGTGCGGGATCTCGAAGTACCGGGCCAGTTCCAGCGTCCGGGAGTCGTGCGCGAACAGGTAACCGGGCGTGCCGGCGATCAGGGCGGTGATGGTGCCGTGGATGCGGGTGCCGAAGGCGAAGTCGAAGCCGGACAGGTAGTCCATCCACGTCCAGGGGTCGACGAACATCCGCACCTTGTCCTCGACGAAGAGGGGGTGCGACGTGTGCACCGGGATCGCGCTGGTCTTGCCCCGTCCGTCGGGGCCGTCGCCGTAGAGCAGGGTGCCCAGGGTCTTGAGGTCCTGCGGCAGGTAGCGCAGGTTCGGGTACTTCCGGTGGTGGGCGGTGACCACCTTGGCCATCGACTTGACGTACGGGGAGATCGTCATGGCGACCCGGTCGTCCGGCTCCAGCACGGCCTTGCGCTTCTCCACCCGGAGGTTGTCGCCGTGCAGGAACATCGACGGGCAGCCGATCACGTCGACCGCCGAGAAGCCGAGCGTGCGGAGGTAGTCCGCCGTGATCTCGCCGCGGACGCCGATGCTGTGCGACCGGTCGAGCACCGCCTTCACGAAGCCCTTCACCGCGTCGTCGATGGGGCGCAGGTACTCGCGATCCCCCTTGACGTTGGTCTGCACGCCGACGCCGAGCACCACGACGGGGATCGTCAGCTTGCGGATGAGCCGCGTCATGGTCGCGAGTCGCTCGACGTAGCTGCGCCGGAAGGCGTTGGCCAGCGGTATGACGAACACGTCGTACCGCTCGTTGATGAGGTCGGCCTCCCGGAGGTCCACCCGGAACTCGGTGGAGTCGATCTGGGTGCCGGCGGCGCGCAACAGCTTGTGGGCCGCGTGGCTGAAGACGAGGTTGCCGGCGTTCTCACCGATCCAGTTGCGCTCGAAGGTCTCCTCCGGCGAGTAGACGTCGAAGGGGCCCTTCTTGGCCCGTAGCAGGATCCGCTGGTGCATGCGTCGCCCAACCTCTCGTCGTCCTCGAACAGCCCGACGTCGAGCCGTCGGTTCAGGGCTCGTGGAAGACCTTGCCGCCATCACGCCCAGGTTCCGCGATATTAGGCCACGGACATCGACGGGACATCCGCACGTCACCGTCGTCCGACCAGTGGTCGTGGCTCGCCGAATGGTCGGGGTATGGTGCCCGAACGGGCAGCGGCCGGTCCGCCGGCAGGCCGCCGGGCGGACGCCGTGCGTCGCGCCTCGCGCCCGATGGGACGTCGGGAGGAGAGGCGCGTGCGGGCGACGCCGGGAGAGCGGACGTGACGGGCGCATCGACGGGCGCCGGAACCTCGGGGCGGTACGCATCCGTCGGCCGGCTGCCGTCGCTCACCGGGCTGCGCTGGGTGGCGGCGCTGCTGGTCTTCGGTTTCCACGCCGCGACCATGCGGATCATCGCGGAGCCCGACGTCCAGGGCGCCGTGGGCAAGGTCTTCGCCCTCGGCCTGTCCGGGGTGCAGTTCTTCTTCATCCTCAGCGGCTTCGTGCTGGTCTGGTCCGCCCGGCCCGGGCAGTCGCGGCGGGCCTTCTGGCGGCGCCGGTTCGCCAAGATCTACCCGAACCACCTGGTCCTCTGGGCGCTGGCGGTGCTGGCGGCGCTGTGGCTCGCCGACCCGGTGCCGATCGGCGTGGCGGTCGAGAACCTTCTCCTGCTCCAGGCGTGGGACCCCCGCTCCGGCCACTTCTACAGCATCAACACGGTGAGCTGGTCGCTCTCCTGCGAGTTCTTCTTCTACCTCTGCCTGCCGTTCGCGCTTCCGTTCGTGCGGCGGGCGCGGCCCTGGCTGCTCTGGGCCGTCGTCGTCGCCGTGCCGCTGGTGATCCTGGCGCTGTGGCCCGGTCAGGCGCTGGTGCCGGAGGAGCACCGCTGGTGGTTCACCCAGGTCTTCCCGCTGGTGCGGTCGGTCGAGTTCTGGATGGGTGTGGCCGCCGCGGAACTGATGCGCCGCGGCCGGTGGCGCGGGCCGCGGCTGCCGCTGGCGACCGTCCTGTTCGTCCTCACCTGGGTGGCCGCCGCGGGGTGGATCCGCGCCGAACTGTGGGCCGCGCTGCTGTCGGCCGCGTACCTCCTGGTCATCACGGCGGCGGCGGACGCCGACGTACGCGGGCTGCGCTCGCCGTGGCGGTCCCGCCCGCTGGTCTGGCTCGGTGAGGTCTCGTTCGCGTTCTATCTGGTCCACGTTCTCGTCATCACCACCGTGCTGCGGCTGACAGGCGACTGGGGCGTCGGGCTGCCGGGCTGGTGGGGGCCGGTGGCGGTGCTCGGCTTCCTCCTGGTGAACCTCGGGCTGGCCGCGTTGCTGCACCGGTACGTCGAGACGCCGATGATGCGCCTGCTCGGCCCGCGTCGGACGGGCCGGGCCGACAGCGCCGGCCGCGCCGTCGCCGCCGGCGCCCGCCGGGACGCGACCCCTGGTGCGCCGGGTGTCCCCGGGCCGCGGCCGGGCGCCACCCCCACCGACGACCGTCCGGTGTACGCCGACACGCGCTGACACCGTCCACGCTGGTGGGACCGCGCGGCGTGGCGGGGACGACACGCCCGCCGTCGATGCGTTCGGCGGGACGGGGCGGTAGCGTTGTCACGTGCTTCCCGTCGCGTTCGCCTGTCCCCTGTGGTGGGTCGCGCGATGGGCTTCCCGGCTGCTGGCCAGCCTGGCGGTCGCCGGGGCGCTGACCCTCGGCGCCGTGGCGCCGGCCGCGGCCGCGTCCGAGCCGCCGCGCCCGTCCGGGCTTCCGGCGTCGTCCGAGTCGGTGCGCGTGTCGGTGGCCGACGGGGCGGTCACCGTCGCCCTGCGCGGGCCGGGCGTCGACGCACCGGTGCCGACCACCCTGCACGGGCTGCCCGCCGCGGCCGTCGGCGCGGTATCCGCACCGGACGTGGAGGGCGCGCCCCCCGTCGTGCCGGGGGCCACCGCGGGTGTGGGCACCGACCACTGGTCGTACCTCGCCGCGCGCCCGGTCGACAGCGTGGCGCCGGGGCCGGTCGCGCCGGCGGGCGCCGCCGCGGCCGCCGACGCCCGGATGCCACGCTCGGCCGCCACCCCGGCCCGGGCGTCCCGGGCCCCGCCGGGCGCCTGACTCCGCGGCGGGCACCCGTCCCGCCACCCGCGCCCACCCGTCCTTCACCCGTACGCACCGCCCGCTGACCCTGCCCGACCAGGCACGCGTGTCCCGGCGGTCGTGCGGCGTCCCCCATCGCATCCGCTGTCCGTGAGGTGCCGACATGGAGAAGACCGTCCTCTACCAGTTCCTCACCGAGGTTCCCCAGGCCGCCGCCATCTGGTCCGGGCTGCTGGTGCTGGCCATGACCGTGCTCACCGTGCTGGTCGCCCGACCGGAGCGCGACCGGCCGGAGGACGACCCCGGTGGCGACCCGACCCGCCCGAGCGAGCGGGACCTCGCCGCGGCCGAGGCGGCCGACCTGCGCCGGTACGCCGAGGAGGTGGCGGTCGCCGCCACCCGCGCCGCGGAGACCGCCCGCCGGCGGCGCGCCGAGTGGGTGGCCGCCCACACCGACCTGGAACGGGCCTGGGCCGCGTACGACGCGGCGGAGACGGCCGCCCGCCGGTTCGCGGGCGCGGGGGCGCTGCCCACGCCCCGGACGCCGCGTACGCCGGCCGAGTACGCCGCCCGCGAGCGGTACCTGCACCGTGCCGCCACGGCGGCGCACTGGCGCGGTGACCTGACCCTGGCGCAGCTCGGCGACGTGTTCGGCCACCGCAACGGCTGGGACCCCCGCCGGCATCCGGTCGAGCAGGAGGTGCGGCTGGCCCGGTTCGTCCGCGACGAGCGGCTGGCCGACTACCGGGCCGCCGGGGAGCGGGAACGCTCCGCGTGGCGGGACGCCGAACTGGCCGCCGAGGCCGCCCGCGCCCTGGCCGCCGAGGCGTACGCGGCGGCGGCCCGACTCCGGACCGCCCGCGTGCCGGCGGCCCGGGCGGTCACGACGGCCACCGCCCGGCCCGCCACGGCCCGCTGGCGCCCGGCCCGGGCCGGCTGACCCGTCGGCGCCCATCCCACAGGCCCGGCCGGCCGAGCACCCCAGCGGGCCCTGGCCCGTCGAACACCCCGCGGGCCCTGGCCCGTCGAACACCCCGGTGGCCGGGCGCGCGAGCACGACGGCGGCCCGGCCGTGCGCGGGGTTGACGAGGGCGGGCAGGGCCGGTGAGATCGGTGACACCGCCGTCGGGATGATCACCTGGCAGGGACCCGCTGACACCCCGGAGTCGTCAACCGGCCGGGCCCGCTGCCTGCCCGCCTCATCCGCTTTGCGTGATACGTCCGGCTTTAATTGCGTGAGCCCGCTCACACCGTCCGGGAAACGGTCAGCGGGAACCAGGGGTGCCCAATTCTCCCCGTCATCCGGCGACGTTGTCACCAGCCTGTCCCGTTGCGTGCCGCCGGCGCCCCTGGAAACGCTCGTCCCACCCCGTCACGAGAGCGTCCGTACGCCCGGAAAATTTGTGCCCGGAACCAGGTTTAAGCAGGTGGGACGGGGTTGGCAGGCCCGGTACCGGTTAGTAGTGTCGGCCCGTCCGGCGCGGTAACCGATCGCACAAGGCGACGCCGTGCCGACCCGCCTAATCGTGCTCTCACGAGCCGGGGACCCACCCGCACGTCCGGGGTGAATCCGCGGGCCACGGCCCGCGGTAGGGCGAACTTCCCGCCCGAACCCGTCAGCTAACCCGGTAGGCGGTGCCGGAAGGAGTTCCACCTCGTGCTGTTCGTACCCACCCCTCGGTCGTCTCCACCTCTCCACGGCACCGCGGTGCCCGAGCCCGCCCGCCTCGTAGCGGCGCGCTGATCCTGGCCCCGCGTCCTTCCGCCCGGCTCACCGGGCGTCTCCCCTGAGCGGTCCACCACCCGCGGACGCCGTCCGCGCGGTCACGCATGCCCGAATCCCGGCACGCCGCTCTCCCCCTGAGCCCGTGGAGGAACTGTGAAGCACACCCTGAAGCGCCGGCTGCGCCAGCTGGCAACCGAGCGTCCGTTCCAGATCGCGGCGGCCTCCGCCGTGGCCGTGGTGCTGGCGTCCACCACCGGCGCGCTGGTCGACGCCGCCGACGACACCCCGGCCACGCAGCCGGCCTCGGCGTCGGTGGCCGAACTGCGCAGCGACACCGGGATCGCCTCCCGGGGCGACGACCGGTCCCCGGCGACCAGCGCGCCCGAGACCACGGCACCGTCGTCGCCGAGCGCGTCGCCCTCTGCCACGAAGACCGCCGAGGCCACCAAGGCCGCCAAGGCCGCGAACCCGGACGTGAGCCGGAAGCCGAAGCCGCCGGCGAGCAAGGTCCTCGACTACGACTACCAGGCGCAGACCACCTACTACTACTGCGGCCCGGCCGCCACGCGTAACGCCCTGAGCGCCGCCGGCATCGAGCGCAGCCAGGACGACCTGGCCGTCCAGCTCGGCACGACGGAGATGGGCACCAACTCCGCCGAGGACACCACCCGCGTGCTGAACGCGGTGGTCAAGGGCAACCCGTACCGGACCCGCATGTTCCCGAACGCGCCCAGCCCGGCGCAGATGGACCAGCTCCAGGCGGACGTCGTGCGGGCCATCACCGACGGGCGCGGTGTGGTCGCGAACATCGTGGGCGACGCCACCGACGTCGACGGCGGCTGGCACTCCTTCCCGGGCGGGCACTACATCGCCGTGGTCGGCTACCGGGACGAGGGCCGCGTCGTCAAGATCGCCGACTCGGCGAACCCGGCGATCCCGTCGTACTGGATCACCACCATCGACCTGGCGAACTGGATGACCACCCGCGGATACTCCGCCTGACATCCTCCGCGCACCTCGGGCGTCGGCACCCCGCGAGGGGGCCGGCGCCCGTCGCCGTCCCGGCTGCACCCGCCGTCGGGCTGGACCCCGCTGTCGGGCCGGACCCGCTGTCCGGCTGACGCTCGTCCCTGGCGACGGCCGTCCGGTCCGCCGTCGGCGGCCGACAGGGACTCGCCCGGCGGGCGGCCCGATGGCAGACTGCCGTCCATGGTCGACGAGTCCCGCCGCGAGCCCACCCTGTTGCTGCTGCACGGGATGGGCGCCACCGGCGACGTGTGGTCGCCCGCGACCGCCGTGCTGGAGCGGCGCTGGGCCGGGCGCTGGCTCGCGCCGGATCTCGCCGGGCACGGCGCGGCGCCGCCCCTGCCGGCGTACTCGTTCGCGGGGCTCGCCGAGCGCGTGGCCGCCGCCCTGGCCCCCGCGGACCGCGTGGTCGTGCTCGGTCACTCGCTCGGCGGCGTGGTGGGGCTGGCGCTGGCGGCCCGGGGCTCCGCGCTGCCCGTGGCCGCCGTCGTGGGCGTCGGCATCAAGGCGGTCTGGTCCCCGGCCGAACTGGCCCGGACGCGCGAGCTGGCCGCCCGTCCGATCACCTGGTTCGCCGGCCGGGACGAGGCCGCCGAACGTTACCTGCGGGTATCCGGTCTGGCCGGTCTGCTGGCCCCCGACGATCCGGTCGTGGACGCCGGGCTGCGCCAGGTCGACGGGCGGTGGCGGCTGGCCATGGACCCGGCCGCCTTCGCGGTGGGGGAGCCGGACCTGCCCGCACTGCTGGCGGCCACCGACGTCCCGGTCGTGCTGGCCCGCGGCGAGCACGACCCGATGGTCACCGACGCCCAGCTCCAGCGGCTGGGGGTGCCGGTAGTCACGCTGCCTGGGCTCGGGCACAACGCCCACGTCGAGGACCCGGAGGCGGTGCTGGCGCTGGCCGACGCCTACCGCTGAGCGGGAACCCGGGCCTCCCGCACGGCCGGGTCCAGCTCCCGCCGCGCCGCCTCCAGGAACGCGTCCGCGTACGACTCGGCCGGGAAGTCGCCCAGGTAGCGCCGCCGGGTCAGCCAGCGATCCGGCGCGAGCGGGTCCGCGCCGAGGAGCCGGTCCAGCACCTCGTCCACGTTCGCCATGTCCCGGCGCAGGACGTAGCCCGCCGCGGCCAGGGGGAACCGCTCGGTGAACGCGTCGCCGTCGCCGGTCATGTCGGTCACGGCGAACGGCTTGCCCGAGTAGAGGTAGTCCGAGATCACGCCCGAGACGTCGGAGATCAGCGCGTCGGACCGGTTCACGCACTCCACCAGGCTCAGCTCCCGGCCGGCCGCCGTGCCCCAGAGGTGCTGCCGGCCGGTCGCCGCGCGGTCGGCCGCCAGAAGCTCCGTCAGCCGGCCCAGCTGCCGTGCCGAGGCCGGGTTCTGGCCGGTGTACGGGTGGGCGCGCAGGATCACCGTCACGCCCCGGTCCAGCAGCCGGCGCAGCAGCGGCTCGGCCACGGACAGGGAGCAGTAGTCGGCGTCCGCGTGGTGGCCGGTCCAGGTGGGGGTGTAGAGCACGGTCCGCGGGGCGTCGACCGGCAGCGGCTCCCGGCGTACGGCGATGGACTCGACCTGCGGTCGGCCGACGATCACGAACTTCTCCGCGGGGATGTCGATCCCGGCGCGGGCGTACCGTTCGATGGCGGCCTGACCGGCCACGAAGATCCGGTCGAAGAGGGCGGACACGGGGTTGGCGCTCGGCGCCTTGTCGCTGTCGCCGTGGTGCAGCTGGATGTGGGTCAGCTGGGTGAACCGGATGCAGTGGCTGTTCTTGGCGCCGTGGTTGACGTAGAACGCCACCTTCAGGCTCGGTACGAGCACCTCGTCGATCGACCGCAGGGTGGGGCAGTAGACCACCGGGGCGGTGGTGGCCGCGGCGACCGGGGCCAGGAACTCCGGCTCGCGCAGGACCACGAGGAACGGGCGGCCGATCCGCTCCAGGTACGGCAGCCACATGGTGACCTGGTACTGGGATCCGGGCGGCGCCGAGAAGTAGAGGAGGAACTCCGGCTGGTGCGCCCGTACCGCCCGGCGCACGGCCCCGCCACTGGCGGGTGGCCGGAACCGCCGGCGGGCGAGGTCGAGCCCGGCGGCCGCGGCGCCGGCGGCGACCAGCACGGTCACGGCCAGTGCGAGCAGCGCCGGCGCGGCGGCCGCGGCGGCGAGCGCCACCACGGCCAGCAGCCCGAGCAGCGCGTCGCCGAGGTGTGCGGAGGCCAGCGGCGTCCACGACCGCACCGGCAGGTTGGCGGTGCGGATCTCCAGGTCACCGGCCTGCCGCAGGGGGCCCTCCAGCAGCACCAGCCCCAGCAGGACCAGCGCGGTGGCGGCGAGGGCCGGGTCGAAGCCGGCGTCCAGCCGCCGGAGGTACGCGACCAGGACCCCGGCGGCGATCAGCGCCGTCTCGGCGACGGTGTCCGCGCCGGGGCGGACCCGCCGCTCCAGGGCAGCCGCCGCGAGGGCGGCCAGCACGAGCGCCAGTCCCCAGCCGGTCGCGTTCGTCAGCGCGGAGACGAGGAAGGCCAGCACGGCCAGCCCGATGCTCACACACCGGGCGATCAGCTTGCGGAACAGGTCACCGCGCATGTCGCTCCGTCCACCCGCCGTTCGCCGTCAGCCGGCGCTCATCTCGGCGGCGGCGCCGGAGGAGGGCCGTGCCGTCTGCGCCGGCACCACCTGCGGCGCCTCGCCCGGATCCCGGCGTACGTCGATGACCTGCCCGGTCAGCTCCGAGATGAGCACGTCCAGCGAGGCCTGCGCCACCGCCTCGGCCGAGAGCAGCGTGTGCTCCGGCTCCGCGCCGAACGCCCGCGTCCGCATCGGGGTCGCCGTCCGCTCCGGGTTGACGCAGTTGACCCGTACGCCGAACTCCGCCCACTCGTCGGCGAGCGCCTGGGTGAGGTTGACCAGGGCGGCCTTCGTGGCCGAGTAGAGCGCGTAGCGCGCCCGGCCCCGCGTGTACGAGCTGGAGGTGTAGAGCAGCAGCTGGCCCTTGGTCTGCTGGAGGTACGGCAGCGCCAGGCGGGCCGCCGTCACCGGCCCCACGAAGTTGACCTGGAGGACCCGGTCGATCGTCTCCTCGTCCATCTCGGCGAGGTTGCCCTTCTCGAGGATGCCCGCGGTGACCACCACGTGGTCGATCCGGCCGGTCGCCTCGAACGCCGTGCGCAGCGCCGCCTCGACGTCGGCGGGCCGCTCGACGTGGGTGCCCGTGGTGCTGCGGCTGAACGGGAAGACCTGGGCGCCGTGCCGGCGGGCCAGCTCGGTGAGGTCGTGGCCGATGCCGTAGCTGCCGCCGAAGACCACCATGGTCCGGCCGGTCAGCTCCTCCCGGTAGCTGCGCTCGTCGGCGAGGCGGGGCACCCGGGCGGCCGCGAGCTGGAAGAGCTTGTCCGCCAGGTGCACGTCGACCGGGTGGGTGACCTTGATGTTCTCGTCCGAGCCGTCGATCACCTTGATCGGCGTGCCGGGCAGGTAGCGCAGCACCACGCCGCAGTCGTCGGTGGCGGCGAAGTTCGGGTCGCCCTCGGCCCGCCGGTACGCCTCCCGGATGGTGCCGGAGCGGAACGCCTGCGGGGTCTGGCCGCGGCGCAGGGACGAGCGCACCGGGATGTCGGTGATGCAGTCGTCCCCGTCCACCTGGATGATGGTGTCCGCCGACGGGATGGCCACGTCGACCGCGGAGTAGGTCCAGAGCGCGTTCACGCACTCCCGGACGATCCGGTGGCTGACCAGGGGCCGCACCGCGTCGTGGAAGAGGACGTTGCAGTCCTCGTCGCCGATGGCGTCCAGGGCGATGCGGGTGGTGGCGTTGCGGGTGTCGCCGCCCTCGATCACGGTGGTGACCTTGCGGAAGCCCGCCTTCTCGACGAGCCGCTGGGCCTCGGCGACGTGACCGGGCGCCATCAGGACGATGATCTCGTCGATCTCCGGAGCGGACTCGAAGACGGCGAGGGTGTGCTCGATGATCGGCTTGCCGGCGATCTTCAAGAGCTGCTTGGGGATGCCGAGCCCGAGGCGGGTCCCGGTGCCTCCGGCGAGGATCACGGCCACTGTCCGCGACGGCCGCCAGGGTGCCGGACTCTCCGGTGCGGCGGTCGGGCCAGTGGGGTGGTCCTGCGTCATTGCCGATCCTCACTTCCAGGCTTGGTTAAGGAGAGATTCCGCCCAGGCGGCGACCGGATGAACCTTATCCCGTCATCGGCGGTCACCCAATTGTGGCGGCGTGGCCGTAACCGCCGCTCAGTTGCTTCTGAATCCGCCGTCAGGTCACTTGCCGTTGGCGAACTCCTCGTACGCCCGCACCACCTCGTCGGTGGGGCCGTCCATGCGGAGCACGCCCGATTCCAGCCAGATCGTCCGTTCGCACGTGTCCCGGATCGAGGAGAGCTGGTGGCTGACGAGGAAGACCGTGCCGGCGCTCTCCCGCAGCTCCCGGACCCGCTGCTCGCTGCGCTTGCGGAAGCCCTTGTCGCCGGTGGCGAGCGCCTCGTCGATCAACAGCACGTCGTGCTTCTTCGCCGCGGCGATGGAGAAGCGCAGGCGGGCTGCCATGCCGGAGGAGTAGGTGCGCATCGGCAGCGAGGCGAAGTCGCCGCGCTGGTTGATGCCGGAGAACTCGATGATCTCCGGTGTCTGCCGCTGCACCTCGGCCGGCGTCATTCCCATCGCGAGGCAGCCCAGCACCACGTTCCGCTCGCCGGAGAGGTCGTTGAGCAGCGCCGCGTTCACCCCGAGCAGCGAGGGCTGCCCCTGGGTGTAGACGGCGCCGCGGTTCACCGGCAGGAGGCCGGCGATGGCCCGCAACAGGGTCGACTTGCCGGACCCGTTGCTCCCGATGAGGCCGATCGCCTCGCCCCGGTACGCGGTGAAGGTGACTCCCTTGACCGCGTGCACCTCGCGGATGTTCGGAGCGGTGGTGCGGGTGACCATCCGGCGCAGCGCGGCCACCGGGCTGGTGCCGCCGCTCGCGCCCTTGTGCACCCGGTAGATCACGTGCGCGTCGTCCACGACCACCGTGGGGATGCGCTCCTGCACCCGCGGGAGGGGCATCGTCACGGCGTTCGACGTCTCGTACTGGTCAGCCACGGCCGTACTCCTGTTCACCGCGCCAGAAGTAGAGGAAACCCCCGATGCCCATCACGATCGCCCAGCCGGCGGCGACCAGCCAGAGCCGGGGCAGGGAGGAGTTGAGCACCGGCGCGTCCTCCAGCAGCGCGACCCGGGCCAGCTCGATGTAGACCAGGATCGGGTTCACCTCGACCAGCCGGGTGGCCCAGCCGGGCAGGTTCTCCTCGAAGAGGGTGACGCTGTAGAGCACACCGGAGCCGTACATCCAGGCGCGCAGGAGGAACGGCATGACCTGCTTCAGGTCGGCGAGCTTCGCGCCCATCCGGGCCACGACCATGGTGAGCCCGGCGTTGAAGACCGTCTGGAGCAGGACCGCGGGCACCAGCACGAGCCAGGCCAGCGTGATCGGTTCGCCGGTCACGAGGACGATCGCGACGAGCACCACCAGCGAGCCGAGCAACTGCTGGAACTGGGTGACCGTGATGGCGAGGGGCAGGCAGGCCCGGGGGAAGTGCAGCGCCCGGATCAGTCCCAGGTTGCCGCTGATCGCCCGGGTGCCGTTCTGCACGGACGTCTGGGTGAAGTTGAAGATGAACAGGCCTGTGCAGAGGTATGCGATGAAGTTCGGGATGCTCTTCTGTTCGAGCACCAGGCCGAAGATCAGGTAGTAGACGGCCGCGTTGGTCAGCGGGGTGAGCACCTGCCAGAGCTGACCGAGGCGGGCGTTGCTGAACGACGCGACCAGCTTGGCGTTGGCGTAGGCGGCGACGAAGTGCCGGTAGTGCCAGAGCCGCCGGGTGTACTCGGCCAGGGGCGGTCGCTCGCCGGCGACCCGGAGCCCGTACCGGGCGGCCAGCTGCGCCTGGGTGAGGCCGGCGTCGGGGTCGGCCAGCGCGGTGTTGGCCATGGGCGTGGCGCTCCGATCTATCCGGTGGAGGTGATGCGCGCTCGAATGGTCTCAGACGTGGCCAGTGCGGGGGAGCGCCGCCTCGTCGCTGCGTGGACACTAGTCCGAAACACGTCGGGACGCAACCGTACCGTCGTTGCGCTAGTGTGGTGGCCGTGACATGCGGAAAGAGTGCCAGGTGACGACCGGGAAACGGCGGGCGCCGGCCGGAGCGGCGGTGCTGCGGGACGACATCACGGCGGCCATCCGCCGCGCCCTGATGCAGGAACTCGCCGCGGTCGGGTACGGCCGGCTGTCCATCGAGGCGGTGGCCCGCCGTGCGGGAGTCAGCAAGACCGCGATATACCGCCGCTGGAGTTCCAAGCTCGACCTGGTGCTGGAGATCGTCGTGGCGGCCGCGCACGGCAAGCTTCCGGCGCTGGACACCGGGACGCTCCGGGGCGACCTCGCGCTGCTGTTCCAGGTGGTGGCGCACGCGTTGCGCCACCCGCTGGCCTCGCAGATCATTCCCGACCTGCTCGCCGAGGCCGCTCGCAACCCGACCATCGACCAGACCCTCCAGAGCGTGCTGCGCACGCGGCAGCACGAGATCGGCGGGCGCCTGATCGAGCGGGCCGTACGGCGGGGCGAGCTGCCGGCCGGCACCGATCCGGAGGCGGCCATCGATTTCATCGTGGGGCCGATCTACTGGCGCCTCGCCATCGCCCGTGGCCCGCTCACCGACACCTACCTGGACACCCTGGTCGAGTCGGTGGCCGTCGGGCTCGGCGCCGGTCCGGCCGTGCCCCGGCCACGCGACGGCGCGGGGCCGAGGCACGACTGAGCGTCACACCCGCTGGTCCGCCGGCGGCCACCCGGTCGCTCACGCCGGGGGTCCCGAGCCCCGTGGCTCAGCGGGGCGCGTCGACCGGTAGCCGGGAGACGATGTGGCGCGCGATCTCGAGCGAGCTGGTCGCGGCGGGGGAGGGCGCGTTGAGCACGTGCACCTGCCGGTCGGCCTCGACGATCAGGAAGTCGTCCACCAGGCCGCCGTCGGGCCGGATGGCCTGGGCACGGACGCCCGCGCCGGCCCGGACGATGTCCGCCGGGGTCAGTTCCGGCACGAGCCGCGCCAGGCTCGCCGCGAAGCGCTTCTTCGACAGCGACCGCGCCACCTCGGTGAGGCCGTACCGGTAGTGCCGCCGGCCCAGCGCCCACAGCCCCCGGTAGGTGAGCTCGTCCCAGATGTCGCGTGCGCTGATCCGTCCCCAGGAGTAACCCTCCCGGGCGGTGGCCAGCACCGCGTTCGGACCGGCGTGCACGCTGCCGTCGATCATCTTGGTGAGGTGCACACCGAGGAAGGGGAACTGCGGATCCGGCACCGGGTAGATGAGCCCGCGCACCAGGTCGCGCCGCTCGGGGACCAGCTCGTAGTACTCGCCGCGGAAGGGCACGATCCGCACCGGCGTGGGCACGCCGGCGAGCCGAGAGATCCGGTCGGCGTGCAGACCGGCGCAGTTGATCAGTACGTCGGCGACCACCTCTCCGCCGGTCGTGCTGACCACCACACCCTCCGGCCGCGTGTCCACCCCGGTCACCGCGGTGCCGGTGCGCAGGTCCGCACCGGCGGCGGCCAGCAGTTCGGCGAGCTTGCGGCAGACCGCGCCGAAGTCCACGATGCCGGTCGAGGCGACGTGCAACGCGGCGACGGCGGCGACGTGCGGCTCGTACTCGGCCGCCTCGGCGCCCTCGATCAGTCGTACCGGCAAGCCGTTGGCCAGGGCGCGCTGGTGCAGGTCACGCAGCCGGGGCAGTTCCTCGGGGTGGGTGGCGACGATCAGCTTGCCGCAGATGTCGTACGCCAGCCCGTGCTCCCGGCAGAACTCGACCATCGAGGCGCTGCCCGCCTTGCAGAGGGTGGCCTTCAGACTGCCCGGCTTGTAGTAGACGCCGGCGTGGATGACGCCGGAGTTGTGGCCGGTCTGGTGGGCCGCCCAGCCGGCCTCCTTCTCGAGGACCGTCACCGTGTCCCCGGGCCGCTCGGTGACCAGTCGGTGCGCCACCGCGAGCCCGACGATACCCCCGCCGACCACCACAAACCTGGTCATTCCGTCTCCCCTGCCCGACGCCGCGACCGATCGTAGCCAAGTCACCCGCGCGCCCGACCGAGGCACCATCGCGGAGGGTGCCCTAGACTGCTCCGGGTCCATCTCTCGGGGAGTCACATTGTCTGAGGTCATCGCGCTCGGTCAACCCACGGTCGGGGAGCCGGAACTCGCGGCCATCGCCGAGGTGTTCGCCTCCGGCTGGCTCGCCGGTGCCGGTCCCACCTGTCGGCGTTTCGAGGAGCGTTTCGCCGCCGCCACCGGCACCCGCCACGCCCTCGCCACGAGCAACTGCGGCTCCGCCCTGCACCTGGCGCTTCTCACGCTCGGTGTCAAGCCCGGGGACGAGGTGGTGGTCGCCGACTACACCTTCCCGGCCACCGGCCACTCGGTGATGTGGGCCGGCGCGACGCCGGTCTTCGCCGACGTGCGCCCGGACACCTGGACGGTCGACCCGGCGGCCGTCGAGGCCGCCATCACCCCGCGGACCGTCGGCATCATCGCGGTGGACGCCTTCGGGCAGCCCGCCGACTACGACGAGCTGCGGGCGATCGCTGACAAGCACGGCCTCTTCCTGGTGGAGGACGCCGCCTGCTCGGCCGGCGCCACCTACAAGGGCCGCCCGGCGGGCAGCCTCGCCGACGTCGCGACGTTCAGCTTCCACGGCCGGAAGGGCATCACCGCGGGCGAGGGTGGGGCCTACGTCACGGACCGTGAGGACCTCGCGGCGCACGCCCGCAAGCTGCACACGTACGGCGTCGAGGGTGCGCTGACCCGCGCCGAGCTGTCGCACCTGCCGATCCCGAGCTTCACCGAGCTGGGCTACAACTACCGGCTCTCCGACATCTCGGCAGCGATCATGCTGGCTCAGCTCGACCGGCTGCCCGAGCTGCTGTCCACGAAGCGCCGTATCGCCGCCCGCTACGGCGAGCTGCTCAAGGACCACGAGCTGATCACCACGCCGTACGAGGCGCCCGACCGCGAGCACCCCTGGCAGTCGTACGTCGTGACGCTCGCCCCGTCGCTCGACCGGGGCGCCGTCGCCATGGCGCTGCGCCAGCGGGGCGTGCAGTGCACCTTCGGCACGTACGCTTCGCACCTCCAGCCGCTCTACGGCCAGACCACGCCGTGCCCGGTCTCGGCGGACCTGTTCGCCCGGCACCTGGCCATCCCCATGCACGCCAACCTCACCGACGAGCAGGTCGAGACCGTGGCCAGCACGCTGATCGACGTCGTCGACTCCGCGGCCACCGGCCGCTGATCCCCCCACAGGAAGGACAGGCTCCCGCCATGTCGAAGCAGACCGTCTTCATCACCGGAGGTGCCGGCTTCATCGGCCTGCACGTGGTGCCGATGCTGTTGGAGAAGGGCTACAAGGTCCGCATCTTCGACAACATGTTCCGCGGTGACCGGGATCGGATCAACGAGCTCGTGGCGACCGGTGACGTGGAACTGATCGACCAGGACGTCCGCTACGGCGGCGCCGTCCACGCGGCCATGAAGGGCTGCGAGTACGTCATCCACCTCGCGGCGGTCTCGATCAACAAGAGCCAGGCGGACCCGTACGAGTCGATCGACATCAACATGGTCGGCAACCACAACGTGTTCGCCGCCGCCGCCGACCACGGCGTCAAGCGACTGGTGTTCGCGTCGTCGGCCTCGGTGTACGGCGACCCGAAGAAGCTGCCGATGCACGAGGACGACCGGCTCGACCCGTTGACGCCGTACTGCATCTCGAAGCGCGCCGGTGAGGACCTGCTCGGGTTCTACCAGCGCAGCAAGGGCCTGAACTGGATCGCGCTGCGCTTCTTCAACGTGTACGGCCCGGGCCAGAAGCCGACCGCCTACTACACCTCCGTGATCAACCACTTCGTGAAGCGGCTGAAGAACGGTGAGCCGCCGGTGATCGACGGCAAGGGCGAGCAGTCGATGGACTTCATCCACGTCCACGACATCGCGCGTGCCGTGGTCATGGCGATGGAGGCCGAGCAGGGGAACGTGCCGATCAACATCGGCACCGGCATCGACACCTCGATCGCCACCCTGGCCGAGATCCTCATCAAGGCCGTCGGCGTCGACGTCGAGCCGCAGTTCAACCCGCGCGAGGTGCTCGTGAGCCGCCGCGCGGCGGACATCACCCGGGCCCGTGAGGTCCTCGGCTGGGAGCCGACCATCGCCGTCGAGGACGGGATGACCGACCTGATCAAGACCGAGGTGGCGTGACCCAGCCGTCGGACGCCGGGAGTCCGTCGTCGCACGGGCTCCCGGCCAACCCCTACAACCCCCACGCCTGGATCATCGGCGAGCCGGTGATCGGCCCCGGGACGTGGATCGGCGCGTTCACCGTCATCGACGGTTCCGGCGGACTGACGATCGGCGCGGGTTGCGACATCAGCTGCGGGGCGCAGATCTACACGCACTCGACCGCGCGGCGTTGCGTGTCCGGGCGCGCCTATGGTTCGGTGGACCGGGCGCCGGTCGTGATCGGCGACCGTGTCTTCGTCGGGGCGAACGCGACCATCATGATGGGCGTCACGATCGGTGACGGTGCCGTCATCGGCGCGGGCGCCGTGGTGACCAGAGACGTGCCGCCCGGGACGGTCGTGACGGGGGTCCCGGCCCGGGTCGTCTCCACAGTAGAGCTGGACGGTAGCGATGTCCGGTTCGTGCCCGTAGCGGAGAGCTAGGAGATCCCCTCCCGTGCGTATCGCAGTCGTCAACAACTTCTTCCCGCCGCGCGCGGGAGGCAGCTCGCACCTGTCCGAGTCGCTCGCCCGGGGGTACGCCGCCGAGGGCCACGAGGTGCTGGTGCTCACCGCCGCCTATCAGGACGCCCCCGAGATCGAGGAGCGCGACGGGCTGCGGATCGTGCGGCTGCCGGCGTTCATGCTGCCGCAGACGCGGCTCGCCGTGAGCTTCGACATCTCGTTCACGAGCCGGCCGAGCCTGCTACGCCGCGTGCGCCGGCTGCTCGACGACTTCCGGCCGGACGTCATCCACCAGCACGGGCAGTTCTTCGACCTGACCTGGGCGACCTCGCTGTACGCGCGCAAGCGCGGGGTGCCGGTCCTGCTGTCCATCCACACCCGGCTGGAGAACCCGAGGGCCCGGTACGCGAAGGTGTTCCGGGGCCTCGACGCCGCGATGGTCAAGCCGTTCATGTGGCGGTCCAAGCCGCGCCTCGTGGTCATGGACGTGCTCATGCAGGAGTACATCGAGTCCCGGTACCACGGCGCGTACTCGGGACTGGTGCCGATCCCCGTGGGCGTGGACCCCGACTGGGTGCTCGGCGGCGACGGCCAGCGGATCCGCGACCGCCACGAACTGGGGAACTCCCCGGTGATCCTGTCGGTGGGACACGTCATCCCGCTGCGGGACCGGGTCGCCCTCGTCGAGGCGCTGCCCGAGGTGCTGGCCGCCGTGCCCGACGCCAAGCTCCTGATCTGCGGGCAGGTCTACTACAACCTGTTCGCCGAGCGGGCGCGGTCCCTCGGCGTCGAGCACGCCGTCATCGCCGCCGGCAAGGTGGCCAAGAGCGAGATTCCGGACTACCTCGCCGCCGCCACCGTCGAGTCGCACGAGCAGGGGCTGGGCCTGGGCACCGCGACCCTCGAGGCGATGGCCGCCGGCGTGCCGGTCGTCGCGCCGGCGCGAGCCGACAACTTCCCCGGGATCGCGCTGCGCGACGGCGAGAACGTCCTGCTCAGCCAGCCGGGCGACGTCGCGGGGTTGGCCAAGCGCCTGATCTCCGCCCTCACCGAACCCGGCCTCGCCAAGCAGATCGGCCTCAACGGTCAGGCCCTCATCCGGGAACGGTTCAGCCTGGACCGGGTGCTCCAGCGGCACCTGGAGGTGCTCACCGAGATGGCGGCGTCCCGCCGCTGACGTGACACGAGACGGCGCTGCCTCCCGACCCGGGTCGGGAGGCAGCGCCGTTCGACGTTCGGTGCCGGAGGCGGCTCAGGGGGCGGACAGCGGGGCGGCCGGCGCGTCGGCACCCGACCGCGGCGACGGAAGCTCCGCACCGGCCGTCGCCGAGCCCGGCTCGTCCCCGGCGGCCGGAACCGCCCGTGTCCCGGTGGTCCTGCGCAGCTGCCGCACACTGGACAGCGTGGCGATGCCCGCGGCGAGCAGGTCGGCCACCGTGAAGATCAGTCGCGAGGCGAGCGCGATGCCGGTGGCCGCGCCGATCCCGCCGGCCCCGGTGAGGAAGGGGGCCATGGTCGCCACCAGCACCGCCTCGCGGACGCCGAGACCGGAGGGGGAGAGGAACGCGAACATGCCCACGGTCATCGCGATGGCGAACGACCCGATGCTGCGCAGCAGACCGCCGAAACCCGGTGCGGCCTGGGCGTTGGCCAGCAGCCACAGGTGCACGCCGAAGAGCGCGTAGCCGAGCGCGCTCCAGCCCACCACCCGCAGCACGCCGGGGAGGGTGAGCTGATGCTGCAGCGGAGCGCGGCGCAGAACCTTCAGCGCGATCTGGATGAGCCGGGTCAGCACGGGCGGAACGGCGCAGATCAACGCGATCGGGAACAGGACCGCGACGATGTAGAGCGCGACCCGGACCGGCTCGGCGTACTCGGCGCCGGAGTCGGCGGTGGCGTCGAGCAGTGAGGGCAGGCTGAGCAGCCCGACGCCGAGCGCCGCCACGACACCCAGACCGAGCGCGACCAGGGTGGCCAGGAACGCCCGGGCCCGCGGCAGGCCGGCCCGCCGGCCCAGCTCCATCTGCAGCACGTACGCCCAGACGCTGCCCGGGATGTACTTGCCGAGCTGGCCCACCATGCAGATCCGCAGGGCGGCCGTCACGGAGACGCGGTGCTCGAGGTCCTCCGCCGCGGCCCGCCAGGCCATCGAGTTGGCGAACATGCCGGCGAGCACGGCGAGCACGGCCAGTACCACGGACGGCCAGGCGAGGCCCAGCCAGGTCTCGCGTACCTGCGGCCACTGGCTGACCACGCTCCAGACCATGCCGGCGGCGATCGCCACGACCACCACGACGCGGACGCCCAGCGAGAGCCATCGGGAGCGACCCTTCGTGGCGCCTGCCCCGGTGGGCGATGCGGTTACCGTCTCGACCTGCGTCGCGGTCTCTGCCACGGCCGTCCTGTCCCTTGCCTCGCCCCGAGACGCCCGGGGGTCGCCTGCACAATTCGCCGAGAGTAGCGCAGAGAGGCGCCCGCCACGAGACGGGGCGGCCGGCGCGCCGGCCACCAGTGGCGCCCCGGGCCCGGCCGCCGGTGGAGCCCCCGGCAGAGTGGTCCAGGTGTGCCGGACGTCGCTCGCGCTGCTACCGTCTGCACGCTGCCCCATACCCCAAGGAGAGCTGTTGTGATCCCGATTTCCGTCGTCAAGCTGGACGAGGCGGCCGAGAGACTGGCGGTGGAGGTGATCCGCTCGGGCGTCATCGCGCAGGGGCCGATGGTGGCCCGGCTGGAGCGCGAGTTCGCCGATCTGGTCGGCGTCGAGCACGCGGTCGCGGTCAACAACGGCACCACGGCCCTCGTGGCCGCCCTCCAGGTGCTCGACCTTCAGCCCGGCGACGAGGTCGTGACCAGCCCGTTCACCTTCGTCGCCACGCTGAACGCGATCCTCGAGGCGGGTGCCACCGCACGGTTCGCCGACATCCGCGAGGACGACTTCTGCGTCGACCCCGAGGCGCTGGCCGCCGCGATCGGCCCGCGTACCAAGGTGCTGATGCCGGTCCACCTGTACGGCCAGCCCGCCGACATGGACAGCATCGCCCCCCTCGCCGAGCGGCACGGGCTCGGCCTCGTGGAGGACACCGCGCAGTCACTCGGCGCGACGATCTCCGGGCGCGGCGCCGGCAGCTTCGGCCTCGGCACCTTCTCGCTGTACGCCACCAAGAACCTCACCACCGGTGAGGGCGGCATGATCACCACCAACGACGCGACCCTCGCCGACCGGCTGCGGGTGCTGCGCAACCAGGGCATGCGCCAGCGCTACCAGTACGAGGTGGCCGGCCACAACTATCGCCTCACCGACCTGCAGGCCGCGCTCGGCATTCCGCAGATCGCCGCGTACGGCGAGAACGTGAAGCGCCGCAAGGACAACGCGGCCCGGCTCTCCGCCGGCCTCGCCGACGTGCCCGGGCTGCGCCTGCCGACCGAGCTGCCGGGCCGGTCGCACGTCTGGCACCAGTACACGGTGCTCGTCACGGACGAGGCCCCGGTGACCCGGGACGAGGTGATCGCCCGGCTGACCGAGCGGGGCGTGGGCTGCGGCATCTACTACCCGAAGACGGTCTACGACTACGACTGCTACCGCGACCACCCGCGCGTCGTGGCCGACCCGGCTCCGGTGACCGAGCGGGTGGTGCGGCAGTGCGTCTCCCTGCCGGTGCACCACCACCTGACCGACAGCGAGCTCGACCAGATCGTCGAGGCCGTCCGCGCGGCGGTGGGCGCGTGACCGCGAAGCTGCGTTTCGCCCTGGTCGGCACCGGGGTGATGGGCTCCCTGCACGCCCGTGTGATCGCCCAGTCCGAGCGGGCCGAGCTGGCCCGCGTGATCGAGCCCCGACGGCCGGTCGGCGAGCAGATGGCGGAGCGGTACGGCGCCAGCTGGGCGCCGAACGTCGACGACCTCTCCGACGTCGACGCCGTGGTGATCGCGGCGCCCACCGAGTTCCACCACGGTCTCGCCCACCAGGTCCTCGCCGCCGACAAGCCGCTGCTCATCGAGAAGCCGGTCTGCGGCAGCCTCGCCGAGACCGAGGACATCGTCGCCACCGCCGAGAAGGCCGGCCTGCCGCTGCTCTGCGGTCTGCTGGAGCGGTTCAACCCGGCCGTGCTGACGGCTCTCGCCCTGATCGACCGCCCGGTGCACCTGACCGCCACCCGGCACTCGCCGTACGCGCCGCGGATCCGCACCGGCGTCGCGTGGGACCTGCTCATCCACGACGTCGACCTGGCGATCCAGGCGTTCGGCGGCGAGGAGCCGGCGGCGGTGCGGGGGACGCTCGGCCACTTCCACCCGGACTCGTTGGCCGAGGCGGAGGACGTGGCCGAGACGTTGCTGAGCTTCGGCAACGGCGCCGTGGCGAACGTCTCCGCGAGCCGCATCGGTCAGCGCAAGGTGCGGACGCTGGTGATCAGCGAGGTCGACCGGCTCATCGAGGCCGATCTGATTCGCAAGGACGTGACCATCTACCGGCACGTGTCCCTGGACGCCGCCACGCCGGACGGCCGCGGCTACCGGCAGCAGAGCATCATCGAGGTGCCGGAGCTGCTCACGAACCGCGAGCCGCTGGCCGCCCAGCTCGACCACTTCCTCGACATCCTCGCCGGCACCGCCGACGCCGACCTGGAGCGGCAGCGGATCCTGCCGGCGCACCGGGCCGTCGGCCGGCTCTTCGAGGACACGCCCGCCTGACCGGGTACGGACGCGTTTCGCCTGGTGTCCGGAACATCCGGACGCCGGGCGATTCCGCCCGCCCCGCATCGCCTGTGCCCGATGGCGCCGATCGTCGGGTGTCGTCCGGTCCACGGCGGTACGGGTGACGCCGAGCGTCGGGTAGGCTGCCGCCCGGACAGCCGCGGGGCACTTCGCCCGGCGCTCGTCCCACCACCTCGTCCGTCACCCAGTCCAAGGATGTGCCGTGCCGAAAGTGGATTCCCTCGTGCCCGAGCGGAACGATGTGCCGGTGCGGTCCGGCGAGGGCGAGCGGGTGACGAGGGGGCTGCTCGCCTCGCTCGTCGCTCTCCTCCCCGCGCTGCTCACCGACGCCGCGGTCTACGCCTTCGCGCTCTGGACCGTGCTCTACCACGCGGCATTCCTGTTCGATCTCCGGCCGTCGGTGACCTTCCTGGTCTGGCTGGTCTGCTGTGTGCTCGTCGCCGGGCTCGTCGTGGTGCGGCTCTGGCGGCGCCGCCGGGCGTCCGTGTCGGCCGACGGCGGTGACGGACCGGTCGGCCCCACGGCAGGGGCGGCGCTGGATCGACGCTGGCTGCTGCCGACCGTCGCGGCCGGTGCGGTGGCCGCCCTGACCGCCGGCCTGGACGGGCTCTCCTGGTGGGTTCCGGCGCTCGCCGGGCTGGTCGCGGCCCTCGGCGCGGTCCTGCTGACCCGCCGCGCGTGGCTCTCCTCCTCGGGCGCCGGCAGCGGCGTCCCCGCGCAGGGGACCTGGCAGTCCGCGTTCGCCCTGGTCGTCTCAGGGCTCGTCGGTGTCGCCTCGCTCTTCATCGCCCGCAACACTCCGGACGACGTGTTCTACGTGGGCAAGTCGGTCTGGGTGGCCGAGCGGGACATCGTGCCGCTGCGCGACTTCCTCTTCACCGAGCAGGTCGCCCCGCCGCTGTCATCGCAGCCGCCGATCGCGTCGATCGAGGTGCTGGCCGGTGCCCTCGGCCGGGTGTTCGGCATGCACGCCGCCTCGGCCACCTGGTACGTGCTGCTTCCGGTCCTCGCCGTGCTGGCCGTGCTGTCGTTGTGGCGGCTCATCCAGCGCTGGGCGCCGCGTCGGCCGGTGCTGGCGTTCGTCGTCGCGCTCGCCTTCCTCGCCTTCGTGTGCGGCGACGACGCCGCCCTCGGCACCTTCCACCTCCCCCGCCTGCACGAGGGCAAGGGGATGTTCGTGTCGGCGGTGGTCCCGCTGATGTGGGTCTACCTCACCCGGTGGTTCGACAGCCGCTCGCGGCGGGACCTCGCGGCGATCGTCGCGCTCTCGATCGTGGCGACCGGCCTCACGTCGACCTCGGTGATGATCCTGCCGCTCCTGGTGGGGGCGGCCGGGCTCGGCATGCTCCTCGTCGGCCGCTGGCGTGACGCCCTCGTCGCGGGTGTCGCCGTCATGGCGTACCCGATCGGTTCGGTGATCGTCACCCGGCTCGCCCTGGGCCCGATGACCTCGGTGATCGCCGGCGCCCAGTTCTTCGACGCGGAGGGCACCTACCGGCGGACGCTCCTGATCGGGGTCCTCGGGGTGATCTGCGGACTCGCGATCTGGTTCGGGCCGTTCCTGGTCCGTCGCGGCACACCCGCGCTGTTCGTGGCCTGCGGGACCGCCACGATGAGCGTGCTGCTGGTCCCGGGTGTGCTCGAGGCGCTCAGTGCGGCGTCGGGATTGACGGCCGTGCTCTGGCGGGTGCCCTGGTTCCTGCCGCTGCCGGCCCTGGTCGGCCTGCTCTGCACGATCGACCTCCCGCCGCTGACCCGGGTGGCCGGCGTGCGCGCGGCGGTCGGCGCCGCGACCGCCGCGGTGCTGGTGGGTGTCTTCGCGGTAGCCGGGACGCCGATGTGGTCCCCGCGCAGCTTCGTGGAGGTCCACGAGCGGCCGACCTGGAAGCTGCCCCAGCAGCGGCAGAAGATTGCCTTCTGGATGTGGAACCTCGACGACCGTCCACCGGGTCTGCTGCTCGCTCCGTCCACGCTGATGCGCACCATGCCGATCGTCACGACCGAGGTGCGGGTGGTCATGGCGCGTAACGGCTACCTGGTCGACTACGACATGAACTCCCAGTTCGCCCAGGACCGGCTCAAGCTGGCCGCGTACGCCGACGGCGCCGACGAGATCGCGCCGGTGTCGGAGCTGGCCGCGGCGATGCAGCGGTTGGACGTCGGCACCGTCTGTGTCTACAACGGCAACCGGCGGGCCCGCGACCTGGCCCCTGAGCTGGGCCTGGAGGAGTTCGCGTCGCGCAAGGCACCGGGGGCGGTGACCTGCTACCGCCGTGCCGCCTGACGGCTCCGGCGGTACCCGGCCGTCGCGGGTGTGTTGAATGGAGTTAAGGTCCGTGACGCCGGTCGTTCTGACGGAAACCGGACGCCGCGGTGCGATAGACCCCAGAACCCCGGGCTGCGCCCGGGGCCCCACCCGATGGGAGCGTCTTCCTTGTTCGGCAAGTTGATGGGACCGGCGGGAGTCGCCGCCCGTGGCGCGCTGCTGCTGCTGGGCTACCTGGTGCTGCTCGCCGCCGGTGCGCTCGGCTGGGCCGCCGTCTTCGCCGTCGCCGGGGTGGCCGTGCTCGCCGGCGAGTACGCGATTGCCCGCTGGTCGCCCGCCACGCACGTCCTCTTGAAGAAGGTTGGCCTGCGTGGCGACTACCGGCAGTTGGCGCGTGACCTCGCCACCGTCCTGCTGGTCGTGGCCACGGTCCGGCCGAGCGCGGGTGAGCTGAGCCTCATCCTGCTGCTGCCGGGCGCGGTCTGGGTGATCACGGTCTTCGCCGGAGCACTCAACACCATGATCGAGCGGCGCAACCCCGTCTCGGCGCTGGTGCGCAACATCGACCTCGGGCCGATCACCTTCGCTCCCCGCCCGCCGCGCTGGGCGGCGTGGCTCGCCGGGGAGCAACTGGCCCTCGTCAACATCGCGCTGGCGCCCGCCGCGGTGGTGGCGGCGACACTGGACTCGGCGACCCCGGTCGTCGTCGCGGGTCTCGCGGCGGTTGCCGTCGCGGCGGTGGTCGGCGCCATCGTCGCCGTCACCTGGCTGCGCGGGCGCGGTAGCGGGCCGGGGCCGCTGATGCCCGCTGTGCAGCGCTGGTTGGACGCGTACCGCCCCGAGGTGGCGCTCTACTTCGCTGGCCCGGCCAAGGACGTCTACCAGGCCAACATGTGGCTCGCTCCGACGGAGGCGCTCCGCCAGCGGTCGGTGGTGCTGATGCGGAGCCGGGAGGCCTTCCTCGAACTCGCCGACACCCGCCTTCCGGTGATCTGCGTACCGGCCAGTGTGGACTTCATGAACCTGGAGTTCGGCAGCATCCGTGCCGCGCTCTACGCCGCGAACGTCGGCGCGAACATCCACATGCTCCGCGAGCCGGGCATGAAGCACGTCTTCGTCGGCCACGGCGACAGCGACAAGGCCGCGAGCGTCAACCCCTACAGCAAGGTGTACGACGAGGTGTGGGTCGCCGGTCGCGCCGGCCGGGAGCGGTACGCCCGTGCCGGTGTGGGCGTGCTCGACGCCGACATCGTCGAGATCGGACGCCCGCAGCTCGCCGGCGTGCACACCTTCGGTGCGGAGTCGGTCGACCGGCCGTTCACCGTGCTCTACGCGCCCACCTGGGAGGGTTGGCTGGACGACGATCCCTACCACACCTCGCTGGTCCTCATGGGCCCGCGAATCGTCAAGGGGCTGCTGGCCGTCCATCCCGGGGTACGGCTCATCTACAAGCCGCACCCGTTGACCGGCTCGCGGTCGAAGCAGGCGAAGGCGGCGCACGACCGGGTGGTGGACATGGTCGGGGCGGCCGGTGGCGACACCGACGCGAGGTCGCTCGACGGGACCCACCACCTGGTGGTCACCGGCCGGACCCCCGCGCTGTTCGACTGCTTCAACCAGACGGACCTGCTGATCAGCGACGTGTCCAGCGTGGTCTCGGACTTCGTCCAGAGCGAGCGGCCGTACGTGGTGGCGAACCCCGGTGGCCTGCCGGAGGACGACTTCCGCCGGCAGTACCCGACCTCGCGGGCGGCGTACCTGCTGTCTCCGGACTGCGGCGAGCTCGAGAAGATCGTGGCCGTGACCCGCGCCGGCGACGATCCGATGACCGAGGCGCGCCGGGAGTTGAAGACCTACCTGCTGGGCCCGGCCGACGCGAACCCGATGGACCGTTTCCAGGAGGAGATCGGCCGGCTCTGCGGCTGAATCCGTACGAGACGGCGGTGGACGGAGGGATCCGTCCACCGCCGTTCGTCGTCGCGCGGGCCTACCGCTGCGGCGGGTTCGCCACGTCCCGCGAGATGACCTCGCCCTTCTCGTCGACCCAGCCCTTCGGCCGGGCCGGGTTGCCGGCCACCAGCTGGTACGGCGCCACGTCCCGGGTCACCACCGAACCGGCCGCGATCATGGCGTACTCGCCGACCTCGATCCCGCAGACCAGGGTGGCGTTCGCGCCGATCGAGGCGCCGCGCCGCACCACGGTCGGCGTGATCGTCCAGTCGGGGTTCTGCGCCCGCGGTCGGAAGTCGTTGGTGAAGACGGCGCTGGGGCCCACGAACACCTCGTCCTCCAGGGTCACGCCCTGGTAGACCGAGACGTTGTTCTGGATCTTGACGCGGTCGCCGACGGTCACGTTGGCGTCGACGTACACGTTGCGCCCGATGACGCAGCCGGCGCCCACCCGCGCCGACGACCGGACGTGGGCCAGGTGCCAGACCTTGGTGCCCTCACCGACCTGGGCACCCTCCTCGACGTCCGCCGTGGGGTGAACGAAGACGCTGGGGGACGGGGAAGTGTTGTCAGTCATCCTCAACTCGCATCGATCGCAGGGCGCGGGCTCGGCGTAGCATAGCGAGCCCTCAACCGAGCAGCGCCGCCACCGCGTCGGGGGCGGGCACGTCCGCGGGCAGCGCCTGCGCCGCCACCACGGCGGCCACCGGCAGCGGGCCGTACAGGTGGGGGAAGAGCGCGCCGCCGCGCGAGGGCTCCCAGCGCAGCCGGTCACCGAGGCGGGCCGGATCCACGGTGAGCAGGGTGAGCCCGGTGGCCCCGGCGAAGTGCCGGCGGGCCGTCTCCACCACCTGGTCGGTGGCGGAGAAGTGGATGAACCCGTCCTGGTGGTCCACCGCCGTGCCGGTGAACTGCCCGGCGGCCCGGGCGTCGTCCCACTCGGTCGTCGGCAGCAGTTTGTAGATCACCTGTGCAGCGTACGCGCGCCGGCCCCCGCGAGCGCGTCACCCGTGCGGGTGCCCCGCGGTTTCGCCGGTACCGGCCCGGTCCCGCGTCCCGGGCCGGCATGCTCGGAGGGTGGAGCCGTCGCGGAGGGATGGGCGATGCGGGACTACGACGACGACTGGACCGACAGCCAGCGGGCGCTGTACGACGAGTGCTACCAGGCCGGCGGCGAGTGGGCCGAGGATCCCGACACCCCCTCCGACGACGTGCAGTACGTGATCAACCTGGCCGAGGCGGACGACGACACGCGCGGCGACGCGGAGCTGGACTACCCGCCCCTGCTCGACGCGGTCACCCAGGCCACCGGGGAGAACGTCACGAGTGTCCCGGCCAGCCACCACGACCCGGGCTTCCGCGGCTTCGTCGACGGGGTGCGCGACGCCGTCTCGGACGACGTCTTCGGCCTCTGACCCCGGCCGAGGCGCCGCCCGCCCCGCCGGAGGGGGCCGCGCGGTCCAGGTGGGCTGCCGGGTCGGCTCTCCCGCCCGCGACCGGCGTCTGCCACGATTCCCCCGGACGATCGTTCGAGGGATGGGGGGCACCGGTGCGCATCCTGCTGGTCGAGGACGACCGTCGGGTGGCCGCCGCCCTGTCGTCCGCGCTCACCCGACGCGGATACGAGGTCGAGCACGCGGCCACGGTCGCCGCCGCGCTCTCCGCCGCGCCGTGCGACCTGGTGCTGCTCGATCTCACCCTGCCCGACGGCGACGGCACCGACCTGTGCCGGGAGCTGCGCCGGCGCAGCAGCCAGCTGGGGATTATCGCGGTCACCGCCCGGGGTGAGGAGCGCGATCGGGTGCTCGGGCTGCGGCTCGGCGCCGACGACTACGTGGTGAAGCCGTTCTCGATGGTGGAGCTGCAGGCCCGGATCGAGGCGGTGCTGCGCCGCACGGCGCAGGCGGTGCCCGAGCGGAACCTCATCGAGGCCGGCGCCGTCCGCATCGACGTGGCGGCACGCACCGTGACCGTCGACGGCCGGGAGGTGACGCTCACCCGCAAGGAGTTCGACGTCCTGCTCTCGCTGGCCCGCCAGCCCGGCGTGGCGGTGCCCCGCGACCGCATCCTGCTCGACGCCTGGGGCACCACCTGGACGGACCGGCACACCGTCGAGGTGCACGTGGGGTCGCTGCGCGGCAAGCTCGGCGACGCGCGGCTCGTCGAGACGGTACGCGGGATCGGCTACCGCCTGCGGTGCGAGTGAGGTGCCTGGGTGCGTCGTCGGCTGGTGATCAGCTACCTGCTGCTGATGGTGCTGGTCCTCATCGCCCTGGAGACCCCGCTGGCCATCACCCTGGCCACCCGGGAGACCGACCGGGTACGCGCCGACCGGCTCGCCGACGCCACCCGGTTCGCGTCCCTGGCCGGGCCCGCGCTCCGCGGCGGCAGCACCGGCCCGCTGGAGAGTGAGCTGCGCAGCTACGACGAGCTGTACCGCATCGGGGCGGCCGTGGTGGACCGCGACCGCGGGGACGTGGTGGCCTCGGCGAGCTGGCGGCCCGCCGCCGGCACCGCCACGGCGTTGGAGGCCGCCCTCGCCGGGCAGCAGGTCAGCGGCCCGGAGTCGGTCTGGCCCTGGGTGGACGGGCCGGTGGTGGTCGCCGTACCGATCAACGACGGTGGCGAGGTGCTCGGGGCCGTCGTCACGGTCAGCCCCGTGGCCTCGGTGCGCCGCGCCGTCACCGCGTGGTGGCTGCTGCTCGCCGGCATCGGCCTGCTCGCCGTACTGGCCTGCGTCCTCACCGCGTTCGGGCTGGCCGGCTGGGTGCTGCGCCCCGTCTTCGAGCTGGACGCGGTCACCCACGAGATCACCGAGGGGGACCGGAGCGCCCGGGTGCAGCACCATCTCGGCCCGCCGGAGCTGCGCCGGCTGGTGGCGAGCTTCAACACGATGGCCGACGCGGTGTCGGACGTGATGGACCGCCAGCGCGCCTTCGTGGCCCACGCCAGTCACCAGTTGCGCAACCCGCTGACCGCCCTGCGGCTGCGGGTGGAGGAGCTGGGGCCGAGCCTCACCGACCCGGAGGGGCGTGCCGAGCACCGGTTGGCGCTGGAGGAGACCGACCGGCTGGCGTTGCTGCTCGACGCGCTGCTCACGCTCGCCCGCGCCGAGCGCCAGGAGAACGAGCGGGTCGTCGTCGACGCGGCGGAGGTGGCCGCCTCCCGGGTGGCTGCCTGGCAGCCGCTGGCCCGGCACCGGTCGATCACGCTCGGTCTGGTGGCGCCCGGCGGGCCGGCGTACGCCCGGACGGTGCCGACCGCCGTGGACCAGGCCCTCGACGCCCTCATCGACAACGCCGTGAAGTTCAGCGGGGCCGGCGGTGAGGTGACGGTGACCGTGGCGGTCCGCGACGGGGGAGTGGCGCTGGAGGTGCGGGACACCGGTCCGGGGATGACGGAGAGCCAGCTCGGTCAGGCCACCGAGCGGTTCTGGCGGGCGCCGGACGTGCAGAACATGGACGGCGCGGGGCTGGGCCTGACCATCGTCGCCGTGCTGGTCGACGCGTCCGACGGGCGGCTCACCATGCGGACCGGCGAGCCGCGGGGTCTGGTCGCCGGCCTCTGGTTCCCGGGCCCCGAGGGCGGGCCACCGGAGGGCGCCGCGGCGGACGCGGCGCCGCAGGGGCTGCCCGCCGCCGCGGGCTGACGCTCCCGCGGCGGGGCGGGACGGCCACGCCGGTCAGGGTTTCGCGGAGCGGTACCAGGCCACCGCGCCCGGGTGCAGCGGCAGCAGCGAGGTGTTGATCGCCGACCGGGGGCTCATCCGTCCGGCCGCCGGGTGCGCCGCGGCCAGTTCGGACCGGCGTTCCATGAGCAGCCGGGTCACGTTCCGTACCAGCGGCTCCGGCAGGTCCGCGCGGACGACGAGGAAGTTCGGGTCGGCGACCGTGGTGACCGGGTCCACCCCGTACACCGACCGTGGGATGTCCCGGGAGACGTAGACCTCCCCGTAGCGTTCCCGCAGCGGCTCGATCAGGTCGCCGAGGTCGAGGACCCGGGTGGGGCTGCCGCTGGCGAGGTCGGCGATGGCCCGCACCGGCAGCCCGCCGGAGAAGAAGAAGGCGTCGATCCGCCCGGACCGCAGCGCGGCCACCGACTCGTCGAGGTTGAGCCGGGCCCGTTGCACCCCGTCGCCGCCCAACCCGGCCACGTCGAGCAGGCGGTTGGCGGTGATCTCCGTACCGGAGCCGGCCGCACCGACCGACACCCGCCGGCCCCGCAGGTCGGCCACCGTGCGGACCGGCCCGCCGCCGGACGCGACCAGGTGCAGCTGGTCGTCGTACACGCGGGCGATCGCGGCCACCCGGGGATCCGGGCCCGGGTCCGTCGGCAGGATGTCGGCCTGGGTGAAGCCGAGCTCGGCCTCGCCGGAGGCGACGAGCCGGACGTTCTCCGCCGAGGCGGCGGTGACCACCACGCTCGCCCGCACGCCGGGCAGCTCGCGGTTCAGGATGGCGGCCAGCGACTCCCCGAACGCGTGGTAGACGGCCGTCGGGCTGCCGGTCGCGATCCGGATCGTCACCGGTTCGCCGGGCGTGTCGCGGCAACCGGCGAGGCCGACGGTCGCGGTCAGCAGCAGCGCCAGCAGCGCGGCGGCGCGCCCGGGCCAGGTACGAGTCACGGGCAGCACTCTGCGCCCGGGATTCCCATCGCGCAAGCCCGCGGCCACCGCCCGACGGCGATGCCGCCCGTTCGGACCAGGTGCGCCGCGCCGGTCGTCAGGCCGAATCGGCCGCAGGGGCGGGGGCGGGGGTGAGCGTGGTGTGCCGGAGGATGCGGCGGCGGTCCTCCCCGTCGGCCACGCAGACCAGGAAGCAGCCGGTGCCCGGCCGCAGCTCGGCCGTGACGCCCAGCAGGGAGGCGCCGCGGATCAGCACCGCGGCGAGGTCGCGGTCGGTGAGCCGTACGCCGAGGATGTGCCGGCGGACGTGCCGCCCACCCGCGAGCAGCGCGGAACGCCACGCCGCCGCGGCCATCCGCGGCACCCAGACCCGGCGGGGGGTGGACGCCCCGGGCACCGGCGCGGACAGCAGCTCCCGGCGTCCCTGCCACCAACCGGCCTCGATGAGCCAGGCGTAGCGCTGCCGGTGCCCGGCCGGCACCCGGAGCCGGTGCAGTTCGTAGTGGCGGCGCAGGCCGCCGACGGCCATCTCGTACTCGACCGGGACGTCCAGCCGCTCCAGCAGCTGCCGCATCCGCTGCGCCGCGTCCTCCCGGTTGAACTCGACCACCGTCGCCGGGTGCGATCCCGCCGGCCGCGGCGCGCGCGAGCCGGCCGGCGTCGGCATGCACCGCAGCAGGCAGGCCGCCTCGAACGCGTCGGCGAGGGTCAGCCAGTCCAGCGGTGGCGGCGTCGACGGACGGGCGGGTCGGTCGAGCAGAGCGGGTTCGCGGGCCAACGGAGATACTCCCTTGCCGGTCGGGGTACTCCTACCGTGACCGGTGCGCCCCGGCACGCGGAACCGGTCGGGCCCAGCCTTGAGGAAATCTTGCGGCGGGTCCGACGGTGAGTCAGAGCTGCGTGACCACGACGTCGACCTGGCGTGGCCGTCCGGCCTGCGCCGGCTGCTCCTCCACCGTGTACGCGAGGTCGCGCAGCGCGGTGACCAGCTCGTCGACGGTCCGCGGGCGGGCGCCCGCGAGCAGCAGGTCGCGGACCAGCCGCCCCTTGGTCGCCTTGTTGAAGTGGCTGACCACGGAGCGGACCGGCGCGCCGTCGACCTCGCGTTCGTGCAGCACGCGCACGGTCACCGTCCGGCCCGCCAGCTCACCACGGGGCGTCCAGGTGGCGGCGTACGCGCCGGAGCGCAGGTCGAGCACCGGCCGCTCGCCGGCCTCCGCGGCGAGGACCGGGCCCAGCACCCGCCGCCAGTACGCGCCCAGCGCCCCCGGGCCGGGCAGCTTCGCCCCGATGGGGCAGCGGTACGGCGGGATCCGGTCGGTGAGGCGTACGGCGCCCCACAGGCCGGAGCTGACGAGGATCGACCGGCGGGCGGCCCGCACCGCCGGCGGCGGGAGGGTGGCGAGGTCCAGCGCCTCGTAGAGCACGCCGGTGTAGACCCGGGCGGCCGGCGCGGTGGCGGCCAGGGGCAGGCGCGCGTTGCGCCGCAGTTCGTCGCGCTGGCCCTCGCTGAGCCCGAGCGCGGCCCGGGCCGCGGCCTCGTCCGGCCCGCCGCAGAGCGCGACCAGCGCGGCGAGCACCTCCTCGCGGGCCGGGTTCAGCGCCGGCAGCGAGAGGCGCGTCAGGTCCAGCCGCCGCCCGGTTCCGGCGTCGACCTTCCCCTCGGAGGGCGGCAGCAGGATGAGCACCGGGGGAATCTACCGCCAGGGCCGCACCGGCTCCTCCGGGTGGTAGACGCGGTAGTCCCCGACGTCGCGTACCGGGGTCGTCCCGAGGCGGTCACCGAGCAGCCACCGCAGCCGGTGCTCGGCCGCCGAACCGGCCTCCACCACGTAGCCGGGACGCGCGGCCCGGCCCACCTGGCGCCAGTACGGCAGGTACCGGTTCTGCCCCGGCATGAGGTTGCCGTCGACCACCCCGCAGACCACGTCCTCGGCCGTGTTGAAGATCAGCCGGTTGCACACCCAGTAGTCCGCGTACACCTCGCGGGGCCCGTCGGCGCGCAGCGCGCTCGCCAGCCGGCGGGCCTCGCGCTCCTCGATCCGGGAGGCCGGCACGCCGGTGGCGACGAAGAGCACGGTGATCGCGAGGCTGGCCGCGGCCAGCGCGGCCAGCAGCGCCGCGGCGGCCGCGCCGGCGATCCGGCCGAGCGCCCCCGCCGTGCCGCGCCAGCCCGCCACGGCCGCCAGCCAGAGCGGCCAGAGCGCCGCCGGCAGCGAGATCTGGAGCACCGACAGGTACCGCGCGTTGCCGAGCGGGTCGGTGGCGGCGAGCGGACTGCGGACGTACGACAGGAGGGTGAGCACCGCGCCGGCGACCAGCGCGAGGTGCGTGACCGGCCGGACCCGGTCCGCGGGCGGCCGGCCCGCGGCGCGACGGTACGCGACCAGCGCGAGCACCGCCGCGGCCACCAGCAGGAGCGGGTAGATCACCCCGAACGACCGTTGCCAGGTGGCGCAGCCGCCGATCGGGCAGAGGCCGCCGGCGAGCGGGATCCCCTCCAGCAGCCCGCCGTCCAGCCGCTGCGACCAGGGCGGCGCGGGACCCGCCCGCGTGCTGATCTCCCGGAACACCGACAGCGAGTCCTCGCCGGGCGGCGCCACGAGGTTGTCCCGGATCATGGGGGCGACCCCGACGGCGAAGCCGGCCAGCAGCAGCGCCCCGGCCCAGCCGAGCAGCTCTCTCCGGGCGGCGTAGACCAGGAGCAGCCCGGCCACCGCGAGGTACGGCACGATCAGCCAGTCCGACCAGAGCGCCAGCCCGGCGAGCAGCCCGAACAGCCCGACGGCCAGCCGGCGACGGCGGATCGTGCCGGCCGCCAGCCCCACGGCGATCAGCAGCATCAGCAGCACCGCCGGTTTGACCTCGGGCCGGCCGCCGACCACGGTGAGCTGGTCCCGGACCACCCGCTCCGGCCCGAGCGCCAGCAGACCCACCACGAGGGTGGCGAACCAGGGCGAGCCGATCCGGCGGCTGAGCCGGTGGATCAGGTAGAGGAAGACCGCGTAGAGGACGAGCATCGGCAGCCGCAGCACCGGCCAGCTCGGCCCGGCCAGCGCGACGAGCGGCGCGGCCAGGTACGACTCGAGCGTGCCCATGTAGCGCTGCCCGTAGAGGAACACCGGATGGTGCCGGCCCTGCGCGATGTGCAGGGAGACCAGCCCGAACGTCGCCTCGTCGCTGTTCGACACGGGCACCGTGAGCAGCGTGAGGACCAGCCGGTACGCGATCCCGACCAGCCCGAGCAGCAGCGCGACCAGCGCCGGCCGGTCGAGCCGTGGGCGCCACCGCCCACGCTGCTGCACTGGTGTCGACACGACCACGCCCCCGTCGTCGTCCCGACCGGAGTGTTTCACGAGCCCGGGGGCGGGTGGGGGTGGTTCGCGCCAGACCGGGCGGGCGGAGATCGTCTCGCGTGGCCGAGTCCGCGCCGGTGTGGCAGGGTGGCAGCGTGCCACCGACACCCGCCGGCCAGCTGGCCGTCCCGCGCCTGCACCGGGCGGCGCGGATCGAGGATGCCGTGCACCAGTTCGTGGAGCGTCGCCTGCGGCGGACGGGCTGGCGGACCAACATCGTCGCCTACACGGGCTACGGCGCCCCGGGCTGGGTGCGGGTGCTGTGCCGGGTGCTGCTCGGCCGCCCGGACACCCGCCAGCGGGCCCGGCTGGAGAAGGTGCGCGGCTGGCGCAGTTTCACCACCCTTCCCGCCAAGCACGTGGCGGTGACCGTCGAGGCGGGCGGGGTGCGGCACGAGGCCCGCACCGACCGCAGCGGGTTCGTCGACACGCTGGTCGAGGCGGACCTGCCGCCGGGCTGGGGCGCGGTGCGGCTGAGCATGCCGGACGCCGAGCCGGTCGAGGCGCCCGTCCGCATCCTCGACCCGGCCGTCCGGTTCGGCATCCTCTCCGACATCGACGACACGGTGATGGTGACGGCGCTGCCCCGGCCCCTGCTCGCCGCCTGGAACACGTTCGTCCTCGACGAGCACGCCCGCGCGGCGGTGCCCGGCATGGCGGTCCTCTACGAGCGGCTGGTCACCGCGCACCCGGGTGCACCCGTCTTCTACCTGTCCACCGGCGCGTGGAACGTCGCGCCGACGCTGACCCGGTTCCTGTCCCGGCACCTCTACCCGGCCGGTCCGCTGCTGCTCACCGACTGGGGGCCGACGGCGGACCGTTGGTTCCGCAGCGGGCGGGAGCACAAGCGGGCCACGCTGGCCCGGCTGGCCCGGGAGTTCCCCGGCGTGCGGTGGCTGCTCGTCGGCGACGACGGCCAGCACGACCAGGAGATCTACCGCGAGTTCGCCGCGGCGCACCCCGAGAACGTGGCCGGCGTGGCGATCCGCCGCCTCTCGCCCACGCAGGCGGTGCTCGCCGGCGGCCTGCCGGCCCCACCGGGGCGCTCGGTGGAGGGGCCGGTGGGGCAGAAGTGGTTCTCCGCGCCGGACGGCGCCGGCCTGTGGAAGCTGCTCCGCGAGGCGGACCTGGTCTGACGTACGGGCGTGATCCGGCGGTCAGGTGCTTGTCCCAGAGCATCGTTCCCGGCTCGGATCACCCGCGCGGGGCCTGGTCGTCCGGGCGCAGCCAGAGGACGCCGAGCGGGGGCACCTGGAGGGCGGCGGACGCCGGCAGGCCGTGCCACGGCACGTCCTCGGCGCGCACCTCGCCCAGGTTGCCGACCCCGGAGCCGCCGTAGACGCCGGCGTCGGTGTTGAGCACCTCGCGCCACGTTCCGGCGGCCGGCAGGCCGACCCGGTAGTCGTGCAGCGGCACGGCGGAGAAGTTGGCCACGCAGACCAGCACCGAGCCGTCCGGGGCGATCCGGATGAACGAGACGGTGTTGTTGGCGACGTCGTCGCCGGCGATCCAGCGGAAGCCGGCCGGGTCGGTGTCCTGCGCCCACAGCGCCGGGGTGTCCCGGTAGACGCGGTTCAGGTCGCCGACGAGGCGCTGCACGCCGGCCCGCGCCGGGTCGTGCAGCAGGTACCAGTCGAGGCCGCGCTCCTCGCTCCACTCCCGGTCGTCGCCCAGCTCGCCGCCCATGAAGAGCAACTGCTTGCCCGGGTGGGCCCACATGTACGCGAGCAGCGCGCGGACGTTCGCGAGCTTCTGCCACGTGTCGCCGGGCATCTTGCCGACGAGCGAGCCCTTGCCGTGCACCACCTCGTCGTGGCTGATCGGCAGCACGTAGTTCTCGCTCCAGGCGTACGCGAGGGAGAAGGTGAGCTGGTGGTGATGGTGCTGCCGGTAGATCGGGTCCTTCGACGTGTAGAGCAGGGTGTCGTGCATCCAGCCCATGTTCCACTTGAACCCGAAGCCGAGCCCGCCGGCGGAGGTCGGGCGGGTCACCCCCGGCCAGGCCGTCGACTCCTCGGCGACCATCACGACGCCCGGGTGGTGCTTGTAGACGGTGGCGTTGACCTCCTGGAGGAACGCGATGGCCTCCAGGTTCTCCCGGCCGCCGTACTGGTTGGGCGCCCACTGCCCCTCGGCCCGGGAGTAGTCCAGGTAGAGCATCGAGGCCACCGCGTCGACGCGCAGGCCGTCGACGTGGAACTCCTCCAGCCAGTAGAGCGCGTTCGCCACGAGGAAGTTGCGCACCTCGCGGCGGCCGAAGTCGAAGACGTACGTGCCCCAGTCGGGGTGCTCGCCGCGGCGCGGGTCGGGGTGCTCGTAGAGCGGCGTGCCGTCGAAGCGGGCGAGGGCCCACTCGTCGCGGGGGAAGTGCGCCGGCACCCAGTCGAGGAGCACGCCGATCCCGGCCTGGTGCAGCCGGTCCACCAGGTGCCGGAAGTCGTCGGGGTCGCCGAAGCGGGAGGTGGGGGCGTAGTAGCCGGTGACCTGGTAGCCCCACGAGCCGCCGAACGGGTGCTCCATCACCGGCAGGAACTCCACGTGGGTGAAGCCCAGCCCGGTGACGTACGCGGTCAGCTCCTCGGCCAGCTCCCGGTAGCCGAGCCCGGGCCGCCACGAGCCGAGGTGCACCTCGTACACGCTCATCGGCTCCTGGTGCGCCTGCCGCCTCGCCCGCCGCTCCAGCCAGGCCGCGTCGCCCCAGTCGTACGTCGACCGGTGCACCACCGACGCGGTGGCCGGCGGCACCTCGGCGTACGCGGCGAGCGGGTCCGCCTTGTCCCGCCAGTTGCCGTCCGCGCCGAGGATCCGGTACTTGTACCGCGCGCCGGCCGGCACACCCGGCACGAAGACCTCCCACACGCCGCTGGAACCGAGCGAGCGCATCGGCCAGCCGTCGTCCGGCGCCCAGCCGGTGAAGTCGCCCACCACCCGGACGCCGCGCGCGTTCGGCGCCCACACGGCGAACGCCACGCCCTCGTCGAAGACCCGGGCGCCGAGCGCCTCCCAGAGCCGCTCGTGCCGCCCCTCGCCGATCAGGTGCAGGTCCAGCTCCCCGATGGTGGGCGGGTAGCGGTACGGGTCGTCGTGGACGGTGCCGTCGACCTCCACCCGGTAGTCGAGCACGGTGCCCGGCACGCTCGTCTCGAAGATCCCGGCGTCGTGCACCCGTTTCATCGGGTGCCGGTCGCCGTCGACCAGCACGGCGACGTCGCCGGCGCCCCGGAGCAGCGTACGGATGGTGGTGCGTCCCCGCGCGGGGTGCGCGCCGAGCACGGCGTGCGGGTCGTGGGCGTGGCCGGCGATCAGCTCGTCCATTCCAGGTCGTCCTTCTGGGCGGGAGTGGTCGGTGCGGTGCCGCCGGAGAGGTCGTCGGGGACGGCCTCGGTGGTGAGCGCGGCCGGGCCGGTCGGGGTGGCGGCCGGGGTGTCCGGCGGGACGGGGCGGCGCACGGTGAGCACGTGCGCGGGCTGCAGGTACGGGTCGAGCCGGACGGCGTTGCGCTGCCCCCAGTCGTAGGTGGCGCCGGTCAGCTCGTCGTGGACGGTGAACCGGTCGTGCCAGTCGAACCCGAGCGCCGGCATGTCCAGCGTCGTGTTGCCCCACTGCACCTCGCGCGGGTCGAACGAGCAGATGACGATGACCGTGTTGCCGGTGTCGGGGTCGCGTTTGGACCAGCACAGCAGGGCCGGGTTGTCGATGTCGTGGAAGCGCAGGTTGCGTAGCCGGCGCAGGGCGGGGTTCTCCCGGCGTACCCGGTTCAGGGTGGCGATGAAGGGGGCCAGCGAGCGGCCCTGGGCCTCCGCGCCGGCCCAGTCGCGCGGGCGCAGCTCGTACTTCTCGTTGTCCAGGTACTCCTCGGCCCCGGGGCGGGCCACGTGCTCGAACAGCTCGTAGCCGGCGTACATGCCCCAGGAGGGGGAGAGGAGCGCGGCGAGCACCGCACGGATCTTGAACATGGGCGGCCCGCCGTGCTGCAACGTCTCGTGCAGGATGTCCGGCGTGTTCGGCCAGAAGTTCGGCCGCATGTAGTCGGCCGCCGCGACCAGCTCCTCGCAGTACTCCCGCATCTCGGCGGCCGTCGTGCGCCAGGTGAAGTACGTGTACGACTGGGTGAACCCGATCTTCCCGAGGCCGTGCATGATCGCCGGCCGGGTGAACGCCTCGGCGAGGAACAGCACGTCCGGTTCGACGCGCTTGACCTCCCAGATCAACCAGTGCCAGAAGTCGAACGGCTTGGTGTGCGGGTTGTCCACCCGGAAGATCCGGATGCCCTCGCCGACCCAGTGCCGCACCACCCGCAGGATCTCGGCGCGGATCCCCTCCGGGTCGTTGTCGAAGTTCAGCGGGTAGATGTCCTGGTACTTCTTCGGCGGGTTCTCCGCGTACGCGATGGTGCCGTCGGCGCGGGTGGTGAACCACTCCGGGTGCTCGGTGACCCAGGGGTGGTCCGGCGCGCACTGCAACGCCAGGTCCATGGCCACCTCCAGGCCCTGCTCGGCGGCGGCGGCGACGAAGTCCCGGAAGTCCTCCGCCGTACCCAGGTCGGGGTGGATGGCGTCGTGGCCGCCCTCCGCGGCGCCGATCGCCCACGGCGAGCCCACGTCGTCCGGCCCGGCGGTGAGCGCGTTGTTGCGGCCCTTGCGGTTGACCCGGCCGATCGGGTGGATGGGCGGCAGGTAGAGCACGTCGAAGCCCATGGCGGCGACGCCGGGGAGGCGTTCCGTCGCGGTGGCGAACGTGCCGGACTGGGCGGGGGAGTCGACGGTGGCCGGGATCGCGCCCTCCGAGCGCGGGAAGAACTCGTACCAGGCGGAGAAGAGGGCCCGCTCGCGGTCCACCCAGAGCCGGTACTCGTCGCCGACGGTGACCAGCTCCCGCACCGGGTACGCCCAGAGCAGGTCCGCCAGGTCCAGCGCCGGCGCGACCCGCTGCGACAGCTCGCGGTCCGGGTCGCGCAGCGCCGCGGCGGCCCGGACCACCCGTTCCCGCTCGCCGGCGGGGACCCCGTCGGCCGCGGCGTCCAGCACGCGGGCCCCCTCGGCGAGGTCGTTGGCCAGCTCCGCCGGGCCCTGCCCGGCGGCGACCTTCTTGGTCACCGCGTTCTGCCAGGTGAGGTACGGGTCGGCGAACGCCTCGACGTGGAAGGTCCAGGTGCCCACCGCGTCCGGCCGGATGGTCGCGTGCCACCGGTCCTGGCCGGGCTCACCGGGCCGCATGCGGGTGAAGGGCCTCGTGGCGCCGTCCGGGCCGCGCCAGACCACGTTGCAGCCCAGCGCGTCGTGCCCCTCGCGGTAGGCGCGGGCCGCCACCGGCACCAGTTCGCCGACCACCGCCTTGGCCGGATAGCGACCGCACGAGACGACGGGGGAGACGTCTTCGATGGGGAACCGTCCAGTCACCCCGCCAACCTACTGCCCGAGATCGCTTCGCGCTCGGCTCAGTCGTCTGATCAGCCGTTCGCTGCGGCAGCGGCGCCGCCGCCTGACACGATCCCACGCGGCCGTGTGTGGCTACCGGTTGCTCACCCGCGGCGGCTCCCGCTACCGCACGTACTTCCCCGGCTGACGCCGATCACGCCGGAGAGCTGAGGCCGGTCAGCCGGCCGCGCCCACCGACCGGTAGACCTCCAGCGTCCGCGCCGCGATCGCGTCCCACGAGAAGTGCTCGACGGCCCGCTGCCGGCCCGCCCGGCCGAACTTCGCGATGCGATCCGGGTCGGCCAGCAGCTCGTTCATGCGCGCCGCCAGGTCGGCCACGAAGCGCCCCGGGTCCAGCGGCCGGCCCGACCCGTCGGCGGCCTGCTCGATGGGGACCAGCAACCCCGTCTCGCCGTCGGCCACCACCTCGGGGATCCCGCCGGTGGCCGTGGCGACCACGGCCGTCTCGCACGCCATCGCCTCCAGGTTCACGATGCCCATCGGCTCGTAGACCGACGGGCAGACGAACAGCGTGGCGTGCGTCAGGACCTGGATCACCTCGTGCTTGGGCAGCATCTCGGCCACCCACACCACCCCGGAGCGGTTCGCGCGCAGCTCGGCGACCAGCCCCTCGACCTCGGCGGCGATCTCGGCGGTGTCCGGCGCGCCGGCGAGCAGCACGAGCTGGGTGTCGGCGGGCAGCTCCCGCGCCGCCCGCAGCAGGTACGGCAGCCCCTTCTGTCGGGTGATCCGGCCGACGTAGACCACGCTGGGCAGCGCCGGGTCGACACCGAGCCGGTCGAGCACGTCCGTGCCCGGATCCGGGGCGTACTGCTTCGTGTCGATGCCGTTGTAGACCACCCGCACGCGGTCCGGGTCGACGTCCGGGTACGCGGTCAACACGTCGCGCCGCATCCCCTCGCTGACCGCGATGACCGCGTCGGCCGCCTCCACGGCGACCCGCTCGCACCAGGAGGAGAGCGCGTAGCCGCCGCCGAGCTGCTCGGCCTTCCACGGCCGCAGCGGCTCCAGGCTGTGCGCGGTCACCACGTGCGGAACCCCGTGCAGCAGCTTCGCCGTGTGCCCGGCCAGGTTCGCGTACCAGGTGTGGCTGTGCACCACGTCCGTGCCGGCGCAGCCCGCCGCCATCTCCAGGTCGACGCCCATCGTGCGCAGCGCGGCGTTCGCCCCGGCCAGGCCCGGCGGCTCGGCGTACGCGGTGACGCCCGGCTCGGTGCGCGGCAGGCCGAAGCAGTGCACCCGGACGTCGGCGAGGTGACGCAGCTCCCGGGCCAGGTACTCGACGTGCACGCCCGCGCCACCGTAGACCTCCGGCGGGTACTCGCGGGTCAGCAGATCGACGCGCAGGGACTGTCCGGCCGGGGTGGAGTCGGTCATCCTCGCACCCTAGTGCAGAAGTCGGGCCGTACGAGTGGTGAAGTCGTACGCGGCTGGTTAGCGTCTGACCATGGCTGCCAAGGTGCTCGCGATCGTCCTGGCCGGCGGAGAGGGCAAGCGCCTGATGCCGCTGACCGCGGACCGGGCCAAGCCGGCCGTCCCGTTCGGCGGGATGTACCGCATGGTCGATTTCGTCCTCTCCAACCTGGCCAACGCCGGCTACCTCAAGATCGTGGTGCTGACCCAGTACAAGTCCCACTCGCTGGACCGGCACATCACCAAGACCTGGCGGATGTCCACGCTGCTCGGCAACTACGTCACCCCGGTCCCGGCGCAGCAGCGTCGCGGCCCGTGGTGGTTCGCCGGCTCGGCCGACGCCATCTACCAGAGCTTCAACCTGATCAACGACGAGCAACCCGACTACGTGATCGTCTTCGGCGCGGACCACATCTACCGGATGGACCCGCGGCAGATGGTGGAGGAGCACATCGCCTCCGGCGCCGGCGTGACGGTCGCCGGGATCCGGCAGCCGCTGTCGACGGCCGACCAGTTCGGTGTGATCGAGGTGGGCGAGGACGGCCGGCGGATCCGGGCGTTCCGCGAGAAGCCCACCGACGCGGTGGGGCTGCCCGACGCCCCCGACCAGATCTACGCCTCCATGGGCAACTACGTCTTCACCACCAAGGCGCTGTGCGAGGCCGTGGAGCGCGACGCGGAGGACAAGTCCAGCAAGCACGACATGGGCGGCAGCATCATCCCGATGCTGGTCGAGCGCGGCGACGCCAACGTCTACGACTTCAAGGACAACGAGGTGCCCGGCAGCACCGACCGCGACCGCGGCTACTGGCGCGACGTGGGGACGCTCGACTCGTTCTACGACGCGCACATGGACCTCATCAACGTGCACCCGGTGTTCAACCTCTACAACTTCGAGTGGCCGATCTACACCGAGCAGCCGCCGTACCCGCCGGCGAAGTTCGTGCACCAGTGGGGCGAGCGGGTCGGCCGGGCGGTCGGCTCGATGGTGTCGCCCGGCGCGGTGATCTCCGGCTCGCTCGTCGAGAACTCGGTCGTCTCGCCCAAGGTCAAGGTGCACTCGTGGGCGCACGTCGACGGGGCGGTGCTCATGGAGGGGGTGGAGATCGGCCGGCACGCGGTGGTCCGCCGGGCGATCCTCGACAAGAACGTGTACGTCCCCGAGGGCGCCGAGATCGGAGTCGACCTGGAGAAGGACCGGCAGCGCTATGTTGTCTCCGACAATGGGGTAGTGGTGATCGGCAAGGGCCAGCGCGTCGAGCCGTGACGTCGGTCGCCGTACGCATGACCCCGCGCGCCGCCGGGAAGGAAGCGGCGTCCGCCCGTCCGCGAGGAGGTTGCCGCAGTGACCCACCCCCGTGCCGGAAAGCCGGCCGAGCCCGCCGACCTGGTCGACGTGCCCCGGCTGGTGACCGCCTACTACGCCGAGCACCCCGATCCCGCGGATCCGGCGCAGCAGGTCTCCTTCGGCACCTCCGGCCACCGGGGGTCGAGTCTGCGCCGCGCGTTCAACTCCGACCACATCGTGGCGGTCACCCAGGCGCTCTGCGACTACCGCCGGGAGCACGGGATCGACGGCCCGCTCTTCCTGGGCCGGGACACGCACGCCCTGTCCACGCCGGCCGCCGTCGACGCGCTCGAGGTGCTCGCCGCCAACGACGTGACCGTGCTGCTGGACAGCCGGGACGGCTACACGCCCACGCCGGCGGTCTCGCACGCCATCCTCACCCACAACCGGGGCCGCACCAGCGGCCTCGCCGACGGCATCGTGATCACCCCGTCGCACAACCCGCCCGACGACGGCGGGTTCAAGTACAACCCGACCCACGGCGGCCCGGCCGACACCGACGTCACCCGGTGGATCCAGGACCGGGCCAACGCGATCCTCGCCGGAGGGCTCGCCGAGGTCCGGCGCGTCCCGTACGCGCGGGCCCGCGCCGCCGACACCACCGGGACGTACGACTTCCTCGGCCGCTACGTCGACGACCTGCCGGCGGCGATCGACGTCGACGCGATCCGCGCGGCCGGGGTGCGCATCGGGGCCGACCCGCTCGGCGGGGCGAGCGTCGCCTACTGGGGCGAGATCGCCGAGCGGCACCGCCTCGACCTCACGGTGATCAACCCGACCGTCGACCCGACGTGGCGGTTCATGACCCTCGACGGCGACGGCAAGATCCGGATGGACTGCTCCTCGCCGAACGCCATGGCGTCGCTCATCGCCGCCCGGGCCGACTACCAGGTCTCCACCGGCAACGACGCCGACGCCGACCGGCACGGCATCGTGACGCCCGACGGCGGGCTCATGAACCCCAACCACTACCTGGCCGTGGCGATCGGTCACCTGTTCCGCACCCGCTCCCAGTGGGGGCCGGCCGCGGCGGTCGGCAAGACCCTCGTCTCCTCGTCGATGATCGACCGGGTCGCCGCCGACCTCGGCCGCCCGCTGCTGGAGGTGCCGGTCGGCTTCAAGTGGTTCGTGCCGGGGCTGCTCGACGGCGCGGTGGGCTTCGGCGGCGAGGAGAGCGCCGGCGCGTCGTTCCTGCGCCGTGACGGGCGCACGTGGACCACCGACAAGGACGGCATCCTGCTCTGCCTGCTCGCCTCGGAGATCATCGCGACGACGGGCCGGACCCCGAGCGAGCACTGGACGGAGCTGGCCGAGCGCTTCGGCGCCCCCGCGTACGCCCGCATCGACGCGCCCGCGACACGCGAGGAGAAGGCCGTGCTCGGCAGGCTCTCGCCGGAGCAGGTGACCGCCACCGAGCTGGCCGGGGAGCCGATCGTCGCGACACTGACCACGGCACCCGGCAACGGCGCGGCGATCGGCGGCCTCAAGGTCGTCACCAAGTCCGGCTGGTTCGCGGCCCGCCCGTCGGGGACCGAGGACGTCTACAAGATCTACGCCGAGTCGTTCCAGGGGCCCGAGCACCTGGCCCGGATCCAGGAGGAGGCCAAGGCGCTGGTCGACGGAGTGCTGGCCGGCGGCTGACGGTGGGCGTCACCGGCGGGACGACGGATCGTTGCGGACGGTAGCCGCAGATTGACCCTGAGTGTGAGCAGGGTGGAGCGGCGACCGTCCGACCACCGCACGCCAGGGAGAGCACGTGCCCAGCCGCCTTCGAACCGTCGCCGGCATGATCCGTGACCGGTGGGTCGGTGCCCGCGACCCCGAGGCCTTCGCGCGGTCCATCGGTGTCAACCTCACGGGCCGGGTCAGGTTCTACGGCATCAGCCGGTGGATGTTCGGCTCCGAACCCTGGCTGATCACCCTCGGTGACAACGTGTACATCACCGCCGGGGTGCAGTTCGTGACGCACGACGGCGGGACCCTGATCCTCCGCAAGGAGCATCCCGACCTGGAGTGGACGGCGCCGATCGTCGTCGGTGACGACGTCTACATCGGGATCCGGTCGATCATCCTGCCGGGCGTCACCATCGGGAACCGCTGCGTGATCGGGGCCGGGTCGGTGGTGGCCCGCGACATCCCGGACAACACCGTCGCCGCCGGGGTGCCTGCCCGGCCCATCCGCAGCACGGACGACTACCTGGAACGGTTGCAGGCCAAGTCGTTGCGCGTGGGGCACCTGCCGGCTCAGGCGAAGGCCGAGGCGATCAAGAAGATCTATGGCGTGACGGTGCCCTGAGCGGCGCGAACGGGTCGTCGGATCACGCGGCCGGCGCGCGGGCCCGGCCCGGCCGGCATTCAGCGCGGCGGGGGGAGTTCGCGGCGGTTGAGCTGTTCCCGGAGGGTCGGGGGGAGCAGTTCGCGGAGCTGCTCAGGCAGCAGCGGCAGGTCCATGAGGCTCAGCTTCAGCTGGTTGCGTTCCTGGTAGCGGCGCGGGTCGAGCCGGACCACGAGCCCCGCCTCCCGGCGGAAGCGGATGTCGATCGCGCCCTCGGTGGACGCCTCGCGGATCACCTGGCCGTCCACCTCGACCGCCACGGGCCCGGAGTCGTGCGTCAGCTCCAGCCGGATCGTCTCGTCGGGGGAGAGCACCACCGAGCGGCTGATCCCGGCCATGGGAGCCGACGGGGTGACGACCACCGCCTGCGTCGCGGGGGAGATCAGCGGCCCGCCCGCGGCGTAGCTGTACGCGGTCGAACCGGTCGGGGTGCTGACCACGAGCGCGTCGGCGCGGTAGTAGCCGTAGCGCTGCCCGTCCACGGCGAGCGTGGCGACGACGAACCCGGTGCCGGGCTGGCGCACCAGCGCGATGTCGTTGAACGCCACCACGTCGTCGCCGCACACGTCACAGACCAGGCAGCTGTGCGCCTCCACCGTGAAGTCCTTGCTGATCAGGCGGTCCAGCGCCTCCGGCAGCTCCGGCGGCTCGACCTCCACGAGGAACCCCAGCCGGCCCAGGTGCACGCCGAGGACCGGCTTCGGGTTGCCCACCGCCGAGCGGAGCGCGCCGAGCATGGTGCCGTCCCCGCCGATGCTGATCAGCGCGCTCACCCGTCGCACCAGCTCGTCCTCGGGGTACGTCTCGACGCTCGGCGGGACGCGGTGCCGGTCCTGGTCGCGTACGGCGAGGCCCTTACCGTGCCGGGCCGCCCAGTCGACGATGATCCTGATGATCTCGGAAGCGTCCCGTGTCGGGTGCAGCACAAGCCCGAGCAGGGTGCGGTCCATACGTACACCTCATCACACCGGCCCCCGGCGCGCCCCGTCTATCGCGCACGGCCGGTCCGGCCGTGTGCCCTCCCGGGCCGCCCGTAACCGTTGCCCCGGGTCGTCCGTCGGGCTGCCGAAGTCGACCGTCCCGCCGCCACAGAACCGGACGGAAGGGCGAATTGGGGGAGAAATGTCGTGTCCACTTGGCGGGGGCGTCGTTGATCCCCCCGGCGGGCCGAGAGGAGGGACGACCAGTTGTGCGCGTGCTGAGCGGGACACCCGACGCGGGGCGGCACGCCAATCGGGTGGTGTCCCGGCCACCCGCGAAACCCTCGACCCCCGACCGTCGCCGCGACAACTGCTTCGACCTCCTACGGCTCGTCGCCGCACTCGGCGTCGTCGTCCAGCACGCCGTCGAGCACCTGGCGGCGCCCTTCCTCTGGTTCGCGCCAGGCAGCGGTCGGTGGTTCGGCGACGGTGTGCCGATGTTCTTCATCATCAGCGGCGGCATGGTCTACGCGTCGGCGCGGCGCTGCCGGGAGCAGGGCCGCCCCTGGCGGGACTACCTGCGGAACCGGCTGCTGCGCATCGCTCCCGCGCTCTACGCCTACGCCGCCGTCATGGCGGCCTTCCTGGTGCTCTCGGGGATCGTGGCCGGACGCGCCCTGGTCGGAACGCAGTTCCTCGGCTGGCTGGGCAGCACCCTGCTCCTCGTGCCGGTCTACCATCCGCCGCTGCTGGCCGAGTTCGGCACGGGAGTGGTCAACGGAAGCCTGTGGACCATCCCGGTCGAGGTGGGCTTCTACCTGCTCGTGCCCGTCCTGGTGCTGGCCGCCGCGCGCTGGTCGTTCGCGGCCATGCTGGCCGGCGCGGGGGTGGTCGCCGTGGCCGGGGTGGCCCTGCTGGCCGCGGCCGCCGAGCACGGCGGCGACGGCCTCGGCGGCCGCCTGCTCGCCGTGAGCGTCCTGCCCTGGCTCGGGTTCTTCCTCCTCGGCATCTGGTGGCACCGCGTGTGGGACCGGGCCCCGCAGTCCCCGTGGGTGGCGCTCGCGGCCCTCGCCGGTTACGTGGCGACCGCGGTCGTGCGCCGGCACACCGGGGACGGCGCCGAGGTGGCCGTCGCCCTGCTCGGCGGGCTGCCCCTGTCGTACCTCGTCTACTGGCTCGCCTACCACGGCGGCGGCGCCCTGCGGCGGGTCACCGATCGCCTCGGTGACCTGAGCTTCGGGGTCTACATCTGGCACATGCCCGTGATCAACCTGCTCCTCTGGGCGGGCCTCGACGGGCTCGCCCTGCCCGGCACCGCCGCCGTGCTCGTCGTCGTCGCCCTCACCGCCTGCTGCGCCCTGCTGTCCTGGCACCTCGTGGAGAAGCCCGCGCTCCGGCTCAAGTCCTACTCCTCCCGCCCGCAGCAGGCGGGAACCGCCGCTCCGTCGCCGCCGCCCAACCGAGCCGTCGACCGGGCCGGCGCGACCGCCCGCTGACCGTCCGACCGTCGTAGAAAGAGAATCCCGTGAAGATTGTCGTCACCGGCGGAGCCGGCTTCATCGGCTCCAACCTGGTGCGTGCGTTCCGTGGCGTCCCGGGGATCGACGAGATCGTCATCCTGGACGACCTCTCCACCGGCTCCGAGGAGAACCTGCGCGACCTGGACGCCCGTTTCGTGCACGGCAGCATCCTCGACCCGGCGATGCTCGACGACGCGTTCTCCGACGCGGCGAGCGTCGTGCACCTCGCGGCGGTGCCCTCGGTGCCCCGATCCCTCCGGGACCCGCTACGCAGCCACCACGCCAACGCCACCGGCACCCTCATGGTGCTGGAGGCCGCGCGACGCCACCGGGTGGGACAGGTGATCCTGGCGTCCTCCTCCTCGGTGTACGGGCGCAACCCGACGCTGCCCAAACGGGAGGATCTCCGGCCGGTGCCGCTGAGCCCGTACGCGGTCTCCAAGCTGGCCACCGAGGCGTACGCCATCGCCTACGCGTCCTGCTTCGACCTGGCGGTGCTGCCGTTCCGGTTCTTCAACGTCTTCGGGCCGGGCCAGTCCGCCGGCCACGCGTACGCCGCGGTCGTGCCGTCCTTCGTGTCGGCGGCCCTCGACGGACGACCGCTGACCATCGACGGTGACGGGGAGCAGACCCGGGACTTCACCTTCGTGGGCGACGTCGCCGCGGTGATCGTCGACGCCGTCCTGCGGCAGGTCTCGTCGGTGGACCCGGTCAACCTCGCCTTCGGCTCGCGCACCTCCGTCCGGCGCCTCGTCGGCGAACTCGAGGACGTCCTCGGGCGCCGGCTGGACGTCGTCCACCGGCCGCCCCGCGCCGGCGACGTCCGGGACTCCCAGGCGGACAACGGCGCGCTGCGCGCGCTCTTCCCAGGCGTCACCCGCCACACCCTGCGGCAGGGCCTGGAGGCCACGGTGGCGTGGATGTCGACCCGTGTACCCGCGGGACGGTAGGGCGGACGCACCGACGGAGGCCCGCCGGCCCCGGGACGTCGCCGAGACGCCGCCGGGGGGATCCGATCACGCGGCAACCGCCGGGCGGTCCCGCGGAAGGCGGGTGGTCAGCGGGATCCTCACCGGCGCCGTCAGCCGCGGCGTGGCGGGTCTGGTGCCGATCGCGCTCATCCCGGTCACCCTCCGGTACCTCGGCCCGGACCTGTACGGCCTCTGGATGACCGTGACCGCGCTCGTCGGCATGGCGGCGTTCGCGGACCTCGGCCTGGGCAACGGCCTCATGACGAAGCTGGCACCGTGCTACGCCAGCGGCGCGACCGCCGAGGCCCGCCGCTACATCTCCAGCGCCTACCTGTGCCTGTCCCTGCTGGCCGCCGTGCTGGTCGGCCTGCTCTGGAGCCTCTCCGCGGCGGTGCCGTGGGCCCGGCTCTTCCACACCACCGACTCGGCCACCCCGGACGACGCCCGCCGGATGACCCTCGTCTGCCTGACGGCGTTCGTCGTCAACGTCCCGCTCTCGTTGATCACCCGGGTGCAGCTGGCCTACCAGCGCATCTCGGCGGCCAACCTGTGGCAGGGGTGCGGCAACCTCGTGACGCTGCCCCTCGCGGTGGGTGCCGTGGCGGCCGGCCTCTCACCCGTCCTCGTGGTGGCCGCGACCGTGGTGGGCCCACCGCTGGTGAACCTCGTCAACAGCCTGTGGTTCTTCGGCCGGCGGCGACCGGACCTCCGACCCGGGTTGACCGTCGCCGACACCGCCGTGGCGGCACGGCTGCTCCGGCTCGGCGGGCTCTTCCTCGCGGTGACCGTGCTCACCGGCATCGCCACCAACGTCGACCTGGTCATCGTCACCCACGCTCTCGGGCTGCACGAGGCGGCCGCCTACGCCGTGCCGATGCGGCTCTTCGCCCAGCTCGGGTTCGTCGTCGCGCTCGTCAGCGCACCCCTGTGGCCGGCCAACGGCGACGCGCTCGCCCGCGGTGACCTGGCGTGGGTGCGCCGGATGACCCGTCGGATGACGATCGTCTCCGCGGCCCTCGTGCTGGCTCTCGGTGGGCTGCTCGTCCTCGTCGTCAGCCTGGTGCCCACCGTCCTGGGCCTCGCCGTGACACCGGACGTGACCCTGCTCGCGGGCCTGCTCGCGTGGTGGCTGCTCCTCGCCACGATCTCCCCCCGGTTCATGGTGCAGAACGCCGCCGGGGTGGTACGCCCCCAGCTGCTCGGCTGGTCGCTGTACGTCGTCGTCTCACTGCCCGCCAAGTGGTACGGAGTGCGGCAGTTCGGCTCGGCGTCCGTGCCGTGGATCGGGCTGGTCACGTACCTGGCGACCGTCGTACCGGCCGCGCTGCACGGGTTCCGGTCCGCGCTGGCCCGGCACACCCGCCCACCGGCCGGGTCGACGGCCGAACGCTCCCTGGCCGCACCGGCCGCAACCTGATCCGTCCGAAGAGGAGTGCCATGTCCATCGACGAAGAAGCGACCGCCCCGTGGGTGGCCTACGCCGGACCCTTCCGCTTCCCCTGGGGGGAAGCCGGGTCCCGCAGGGTCTGGGGGAACGCGCAGTCGCTGGCGCTCAGCGGGCGGCGTGTCGTCGTACTCAGTGGGGAACACGGCCCGGAGACGCCTGAGGAACTGCCCGGCGTCGAGGCCGGCGTCTCGATCCGACACGTCGGGGTGGGCGAGCTGCCACGGCCGGACGAGCCGCTGCTCGCGAAGTCGCTGCAGTGGCTGGTGCGTGCGGGCCGGCGGACGGCCGACTGGCTCGACGCCCAGCCGACCCGGCCGTCGCACGTCATCGTCTACGGCGGGGGCATGCCGTACATGGTCCACCTGCGACGGTGGTGCCGCCGGAACGGCGTGCCCGTCCTCACCGACGTCGTGGAGTGGTACAGCCCGAAGCAGTTGCTGGGCGGTCGTTTCGGCCCCCTCCACCTGAGCGCGAAGGTCGCGCTCCGCTACCACTACCCGCGGTGCCACGGTGTGATCGCGATCAGCTCGTTCCTGGAGTCGTACTACCGCGACCGGGGGTGCGCGGTCGTCCGCGTACCGCCGACCCTCGACGTCCGGGCCTTGGGCGCGGCGCCCGTGACGCCGCCGGCCCCGGCGCCCGGCCGGCGGGTCCGGCTGGTGTACGCGGGCTCTCCCGGCCGCAAGGACCTGCTCGCGGAGACCATCCGCGGTGTCGACCTCGCGGCCCTGGACGGCTGCGACGTCTCGCTGGACGTGATCGGCCCGTCGCCGGACGAGGTGACCCGCGAACTCGGCGCACCACCGCCCCCCTCGGTACGCGTCCGGGGCCGGGTGCCGCAGCAGGAGGTGGCGGGACTGCTTCGCGGGGCCGACTTCAGCATCCTCATGCGCGAACCGGCGCGCTTCGCGCAGGCCGGCTTCCCGACGAAGTTCTGCGAGAGCCTCGCGAACGGCACGCCCGTCATCGCGAACCTCACCAGCGACCTGCGCGACCACCTTCACGACGGTGTCGAAGGGCTCGTCCTGCCCGACCACACCGCCACCTCGCTGCGCCGGGCGCTGCACCGTGCCGCCGACCTGTCCGCCGAGGCCCGCGCGGCGATGCGCCGGGCGGCGTACGAGCGCGCCGTCGCCTCGTTCGACGTGCGCGCGCACGCCGCAGCGCTGGACGACCTGCTCACCCGCCTGGAGGGCCGCCCCGCGCAGACGCCCGTGCCGACGGGGAGGAGTTGACATGGACGACCGGCTGCGCGTGGTGCTCGTCGGTCCGTTGCCGCCGCCGATGGGCGGGATCGCCCGCGGCGTCGAGATGCTCCGCCGCGCGCCGCAGGTACGCGCCGAGGTGGACCTGCGGATCGTCGACACGGGGCTGCGGTGGCGCTCGATCCACCAGACGTCCACGGCGGCACGCCTGCTCGACGGTGTCCGCCAACTGCTCCGCAGCGCCGCCGTCCTGACCTGGCGGTGTCTGCGCGGCGCGCCCGACGTGGTGCACCTGCGGTCGTCCGGTGGGCTGGGCGCCGTCCGGGACCTGGTGCTCGTCCTGATCGCCCGGACGTTCCGCGTGCCGGTCATCTACCAGCTGCACTTCGGGCGGGTGCCGGACATCGCGGCGCGGCGCACCGGCGAGTGGCGGGTGATGCGGGCGGCGCTCGCGCGGGCAGCGGTCGTCGTGGCCATCGACCGGCACACGGAGCGCGCGATCGTCGAGGCGCTGCCGCACGTGCGGACGGTCCGCCTTCCCAACGGCTTCGACCCGGCCGTCCTGCCCCCCGCACCGGCGCCGACCGGCCCGGGCCGGCGGGTGCTCTACGCGGGCTGGGTGATTCCCGAGAAGGGCGTCGAGGACCTGCTCGACGCCTGGCGGACGCTCGACACCGACGGGTGGACCCTGCAGCTGTCGGGGTCGTGCGACGACGAGTACCGGCGGACGCTGCGGGAGCGGTACGGCGACGACGCGGTGGTCTTCACCGGCGAGCTGACCCACTCCGCGCTCCTGCGGGAGATGGCCGCGTGTGACGTCTTCGTCCTGCCCAGCCACACCGAGGGCTTCCCGAACGTGGTGGTCGAGGCGATGGCCCTCGGACGCGCGGTGGTCGCCACGGACGTGGGCGCGGTGGCGGACATGCTCGCCGACGGCTGCGGCGCCGTGGTGCCGCCGCGCCGGCCAGCCGACCTCGCCGGGGCGCTGGACGCGGTGATGCGCGACGAGGCGCTACGCCGGGCCACGGGCGAACGGGCACGGGCCAAGGCCCTGGGCGAGTACCGCATCGACGAGGTCGTGGCCGCCGTCGTACGGCTGTGGCGCTCCGTGGCGTCGGTCGACCGCCCGGCGGCCCGCGACCTCGACCACGCGGGCCGGCTCACCTAGCCGGCGTACGAGTCACCGGCCTCCACCCCCTTCCAGAGGTGGAGGCCGGTCGCTGTCGCGGGTTGCGCCTCAGACGAGCTGCGGCGCCGCGGGTCGTGCCGGGCGGCGGGTCGGGGCGCGCTCCTCCGGCTCGGAGGGTTGCCGGTACAGGCGGTCGAGGAACGACAGCAGCGCCAGCGACGCGAACCCGATGAGTGAGAATGCCTGCTGGCCGATCTGGTTGTTGGCCGGGACGAACGCGATCAGCAGAGCGAGCTGCGCCAGCAGCATCAGCGACAGTGTGCGGCCCTGCCGCACCTCCCGCCAGAACTTGGCCAGGAACCATCCGACGACGGCCATGAAGACCAGCGCTCCGAGGTAGGTGAGGTCCGACGCCAGCCACGGATAGATGGTCGACCAGTACATCCCGTCGGGCCAGCCGGTCAGCATCTCCGTGCGGGCGGTGTAGCGGTCCCGCGCGGGGCTGTCGTCCCCGGTGAGGTCCTCGTACAGCTCGGTGACGGCCTTCGCCCCGCCGAGGCCGTACGTCCACTGGAAGGGCGACTGCAGGTTGTAGGCGAGCCCGAGGTATCCGTGCGTCGGGTAGAACACGGTGGCGGAGATGCCGGAGGCCAGTTCATCGCCGACGACGGCGGCGACCGCGGGGTTCGGCGGGAAGAGGCTCGTCGCCTCGCTGTGGCGCAGCCGGTCGCTCTGGTTGAACGACATGTAGCCGGCGAAGAGCAGGCCGACGAGGAGCGCGATGAGCAGGCCCGAGCGTCGCTTCCTCGCCGCGCGTCGTGCGACCGGGCGTCGGCTGCGCACCGCGAGGTAGCTCGCGCCCCAGAAGATGAGCATGTCTCCCAGGCCCTTGAGCGTCCCCACCGAGAGGTAGTACGTCCCGTACGCCACGAGTCCGGCGAGCACGTACAGGCGCAGCAGCCACCCCATGTTCCGCCACCAGAGCACGGCGAGCGGGATGAGCATCGCGTAGAAGACGGAGGTGAGCGTGAAGAGGTGCACCGCCGCCGGCATCGACTCGGTGGTGGAGCGGATCCGTTCGAAGTAGGAGTCGCCGGGGTTGGTGAAGGCGTCCAGGAGTGCGCGGGGCGTGGGGAAGCCACGGACGCTGAGCAGGAACAGGCCGAACGCCAGGTAGTACGTGGCGCAGATGGTGATGAGCACGCGGGGGTAGCCACCACGCCCCTCCGCCGGCGCCGGTCGGTGGACGACGCGGCGCCGGACGTTGAGCGCGTACCCCAGGGCGAGGGCCGCGACCCCGGCGAGCACGTAGCCGGTCAGCACCGTCAGGTCCGGAACCTGGGCCGACTGGCCGAAGAACAGGAACACCAGGTAGGTCCCGACGAGATACGCCGTCGCCAGCTTCAAGGGTCCGTACGCGCTCCAGGCGGTGCGGTGGACGCCGGCCGGTCGGGCCTCGGCAGCGGTGGGGCCGGCGTAGGCAATGGCCACGATGGGTCCTTTCTCATGGAACGGCCGGGACCCTTGCGTCGGGGTGACGGCCGGGGGGCTGTCGCCGCGGGCGAGAAGGCCCTGCTGGTTGGCGTGCCCTCGCCGTTATAGCAAGGGATGAACCACCCGTCCCGGGTTTCACGTACTTGCTGCCGATCAGACAGCTTCGCCCGATCGGGTCGAAGTTTCGTCCCGATTGAGGCGTTTCCGGCTTTGTGTTCGGTTCGTTGCGCGAGGTGTGCGGGTCGGGCCCGTCACCGGGGCGCGAGCCCTGTTGTTCAGCTAACGAGGGACGGGGTTCCAGTGACGCAATTGCCCCACGGAGGCCGGGTGCTCATCACGGGCGGCACGGGCTCGTTCGGCCAGACGATGGTGCGGCGCCTCCTCGACCGCGGCGTCGGTGAGGTCCGGGTGTTCAGCCGCGACGAGGCCAAGCAGGACGCCATGCGCCGGGTGCTCGGCGACGAGCGGGTCCGCTACCACGTCGGCGACGTGCGCGACTACGACTCGGTGCTGCGGGCCAGCCGGGGCATCGACTTCATCTTCCACGCGGCCGCCCTCAAGCAGGTGCCGTCCTGTGAGTTCTTCCCGCTGGAGGCGGTGCGTACCAACGTGCTGGGCAGCGCCAACGTCGTCGAGGCCGCCGAGCGCAACGGGGTGGGCTCGGTGGTGGTGCTCAGCACCGACAAGGCGGTGCACCCGGTGAACGCCATGGGCATGAGCAAGGCGCTCATGGAGAAGGTCGCCCAGGCGCACGCCCGCAACAACCCGAACAGCGCCACCACCGTCTCGTGTGTCCGGTACGGCAACGTCATGTACTCGCGGGGCTCGGTGATCCCGCTGTTCATCGAGCAGATCAAGGCGGGCCGGGCCCTCACGGTCACCGACCCGGGCATGACCCGCTTCCTCATGTCGCTGGCCGACTCGGTCGAACTGGTCGAGCACGCCTTCGCGCACGCCCGGCCCGGCGACATCTTCATCCGCAAGGCGGCGGCCTGCACCATCAGCGACCTCGCCGAGGCGGTCTGCCAGCTCTTCGACGTGCCGTTCAAGCTGGACGTGATCGGCGTACGGCACGGCGAGAAGCTGGACGAGACCCTCGCCAGCCGTGAGGAGCTGACCCGCGCCGAGGACTTCGGCCAGTTCCTGCGGGTGCCGCTGGACGCCCGTGACCTGAACTACGCCCTCTACGTCTCCGAGGGCGAACTCGGCGGCGGGCCGAGAGAGGACTTCAACTCGGCCAACGCGCCGCGGCTCGGCGTACCCGAGATCGTCGAGCTGCTGAAGACGCTGCCCGAGGTCCGTGCGGAGCTGGCGCTGCGGGATCCGGTGCTGGCGTGCTGAGGCTGGCCGTCACCGGGGCCGGCGGCTTCCTCGGCTGGCACGTCCGGGTGCTGCTGCGCGCGCTGGGCTGGCCGGAGCCGACCGTCGTCACGCGCGCGGACCTCGCCGATCCCGCGGTGGTGGCCGCCAAGGTCGCCGGCGTCGACCGCGTCCTGCACGTGGCGGGCGTCAACCGGGGGGAGCCCGCCGACGTGGCTGCCGGCAACGTGCAGCTCGCCGCCCAGCTCGTCGAGGGGCTGCGGCGCGCCGCCACGCCGCCGGGGTCGCTGGTCTTCGCCAACAGCGTGCAGGCCGGCAACGGCACCCCGTACGGCGACTCGAAGGCCACGGCGGCGAGCCTCCTCGCCGACACCGGCCTGCCCTTCGACGACGTGCTCCTGCCCAACCTGTACGGCGAGCACGGCCGCCCGTACTACAACTCGGCGGTGGCCACCTTCTGCCGAGTGCTCGCCGAGGGCGGGCAGCCGGAGGTGCACGCCGACCGTCAGCTCGACCTGGTGCACGTCACCGACGCGGCGGCCCGGCTCGCCGGCGTCCCCGCGGGCGGGTCGTGGGATCCGACCATGCCGCCGCTGCGCGTCGGCGTACGCGACCTGGCCGGGCGGCTCGCCGCGATGGCCGACACGTACCGGACGGGGGAGATCCCGCCGCTGCGGGACCGGCACGAGGTGCGGCTGTTCAACACCTACCGGTCGCACTGCTTCCCCGCGCACTACCCGATCGCGCTGCCCCGGCGGGCCGACGCGCGCGGCGAACTTGTCGAGACCGTGAAGGCGCACGGCGGCGCGGGGCAGACGTTCTGCTCCAGCACCCGGCCGGGCGTCACCCGCGGCGAGCACTTCCACCTGGCCAAGGTGGAGCGGTTCGTGGTGCTGCGCGGCTCGGCCGAGATCAGCCTGCGCCGCGTCGGGGACACCGAGGTGCTGCGTTTCCCGGTGCGCGGCGACGAGCCGGTGGTGATCGACATGCCGACCATGTGGGTCCACAAGCTCGTGAACACCGGCGCCGACGAGCTGCTGACCCTGTTCTGGACGAACGAACTCTTCGACCCGGACCGGCCGGACACCTGGCCCGAACCGGTCGAGGAGACCTCGACGGCGCCCGTGGCGGTCGGCGCGTGAAGATCGGCCTGATCAGCCAGTGGTACCCGCCCGAGGGGGTGTTCATCCCGGGCAACCTGGCGCGGGAACTCGGCGCGCGCGGCCACGAGGTGCGGGTGCTCACCACGTTCCCGAGCTACCCGTACGGCCGGATCTTCCCCGGCTGGCGGCAGCGCTGGCGGCACCGGGAGGACGACGGGCCGGTCGCCGTGCGGCGCGTCCCCGCCTACCCGAGCCACGACACGTCGGCCGCCCGCCGGGCGCTGAGCCACCTCTCCTTCGGCGCCACGAGCGCGGCCGCCGGGGTGGGGTGGCTCGCCGGCGTCGACGTCACGTACGTCTACCATCCGCCGCCCACGTCGGTCGCCGCCGCGGCCCTGCTGCGCGCCCTGCGGCGGACGCCGGTCGTGCTGCACGTGCAGGATCTGTGGCCCGAGTCCGTGGTGCAGTCCGGCATGGCCCCGACCGGCCGGGGCGGGCGCGCCCTGGAGCGGGCGCTCGGCGGGCTGATGCGCCGCACGTACCGGTTGGCCCACACGGTGGTGGCGATCTCGCCGACGATGGCCGAGCGGGTGGTGGCGCGGGGCGCCGACCCCGCCCGCGTACGGGTGGTGTGGAACTGGACCGACGATGCGCTGTTCCGGCCGGTGCCCGCCACCGACGACGCCCGTGCCGTGCTGGGGCACCGCGGACGCTGCACGGTGATGTTCGCCGGCAACCTCGGCCTGATGCAGGGCCTCGACACGGCCATCCGTGCGGCGGCGGCCGTGCGGGACCGCGTCGACCTCGTGCTGGTCGGCTCCGGTGCCGACGAGGACGCCGCCCGCCGGCTCGCGGCGGACCTCGGCGCCGACAACGTGCGGTTCGTCGGCCGGCGTCCCGCGGAGCAGATGGCCGAGCTGTACGCGGCCGCGGACTGGCAGCTCGTCTGCCTGCGCGACGTGCCCGCCCTGCGGGCCGCCGTCCCGTCGAAGCTCCAGGCCGCCCTGGCCTGCGGCGCCCCCGTCATCGCCGCCCTGGCCGGCGACGGCGCGGAGCTGGTCCGGTCGACCGGTGTCGGGCTCGTCTGCCCGCCGGAGGACTGGCAGGCGCTCGCCGCGCGGCTCGCGCAGGCCGCGGACCTGCCGGCCGCCTCCTGGCGGGACATGGCGCACCGGGCCCGGCGGGTCTACCGGGAGCGGATGTCGCTGCGGGTCGGCGTCGACCAGTTCGAGGACATCCTCACGAAGGCGGCAGGACAGGGAGGACGGACATGACGCGGATCATGACGGTGGTCGGCACCCGACCCGAGATCATCAGGCTGTCCCGGGTGATCGCCCGGCTCGACGACACACTCGACCACGTGCTGGTGCACACCGGACAGAACTGGGACAGCACGCTCTCCGACGTCTTCTTCACCGAACTGCGGCTGCGCGAGCCCGACCGGTTCCTGCGCGTCGACACGTCCTCGCTCGGCCGGGTGCTGGGCGGGGTGCTCGTGGGTGTGGAGGCGGCCATCGCCGAGTACCGGCCGGACGCGCTGCTCGTGCTCGGCGACACCAACAGCTGCATCGCCGCGCTCATGGCGCGGCGGATGCGCGTGCCGGTCTACCACATGGAGGCCGGCAACCGGTGCTTCGACCTGAACGTGCCGGAGGAGACCAACCGCCGGCTCGTCGACCACGTCGCCGACTTCAACCTGGTCTACACCGAGCACGCCCGGCGCAACCTGCTCGCCGAGGGGCTGCACCCGCGGCGGATCCTGCTCACCGGCTCCCCCATGCGGGAGGTGCTGGAGCACTACCGCCCGCAGATCGCGGCCTCCACGATCCTGCGCCAGCTCGAACTCGAACCGGGCCGCTACTTCGTGGTGAGCGCGCACCGGGAGGAGAACGTCGACCAGCCGGCCCGGCTCCAGCGGCTGCTCGACTGCCTGCGGGCCGTCCACGACCGCTGGGGTCACCCCGTGCTGGTGTCCACGCACCCGCGTACCCGCAAGCGGCTGGAGGCGCTGGCGCCGGACGCCACGGCGCTGGAGGGCATCGCGTTCCACGAGCCCTTCGGCCTGATCGACTACGTGCACCTGCAGACGCACGCGTACTGCACCCTGTCGGACAGCGGGACGATCAGCGAGGAGGCGGCCATCCTGGGCTTCCCGGCGGTCACGCTGCGCGAGTCGATCGAGCGTCCGGAGGCGCTCGACGCCGGCGGCATCATCATGACCGGCCTGGATCCGGCCGGCGTGGTCGAGGCGGTGCAGGTCACCGTGGACCAGGTCGCCGCGCAGGGTGTGCCGTGCCCGGTCGACTACCAGATCCCCGACACCTCGCGTCGGGTCGTCGGCTTCATCCTCTCCACGGTGCGGCGGCACCACGACTGGGCGGGCATCCGCCGCTGATCCCGCACGCCGGGGCCGGTCACCGCGATGTCGCGCGGTGACCGGCCCCGAGGCGTGTGTGGGGGGCTGTGCCCTGGGCAGAGGCGTTGTGGCGCCGGCCGGGGACCGGGCGCCGGGCCACAGCGGCATCCGGGTACCGCGCCTTGGACGGAGGCGCCATCCGGGTACCGCGCCGCCGGGCGGGGGCGGTCGTCCGTCGCCTGCCCCCGGCGCAGCGCGACGGGGGCGACGCCACCACGTGGTGGCGTCGCCCCCGGTCAGGCGCCGGCCGACTAGTGCGACGACAGCCGTACGTCGAGCGCGCCGTCGACCAGCGGGGTGACCGGCTGGGCGCAGAGCAGGGCGAGCTGTTCGACCACGACGGCCGGGTCGGCGTACGGGTCGAGGCCGCTCACCTCCATGGGGTCCAGCGGCGGCACCGCCACGTGCGACACCAGCGGGTGGAACGGCCGGGTGTCGATCTCACCGGTGCCGAGCAGGTCCTCGTGCAGCTTCTCGCCGGGACGCAGTCCGGTGTAGACGATCGGCACCGAGCTGTCGGCCTGCTCGGCCATCTGGCGCGCCAGGTCGGCGATGCGGACGGGCTCGCCCATGTCCAGCACCAGGGCCTCCCCGTCCCGGCCGATCTCGGCGGCCTGGAGCACCAGGTGGACGGCCTCCTGGACGGTCATGAGGTAGCGGGTCACCTCGGGGTGGGTAACGGTCAGCGGCTTGCCGGCCTCGATCTGCCGCTGGAACGCGGTCACCACCGACCCGCGGCTGCTCAGCACGTTGCCGAACCGGACGCTGAGGAAGGTCCCCGGGAAGCGGGTGGCGGCGTGCGCCGTGAGCCGTTCGGTGATGCGCTTCGAGTAGCCCAGCACGCTGATCGGGTCGGCCGCCTTGTCGGTGGAGATGTTCACGAACTTCGCCACGTCCGCGCAGGCGTCCAGCACCGACAGGGTGCCCCAGACGTTGGTCTTGACGGCCTCGCCGGGGTGTCGCTGGAGCAGGGTCAGGTGCTTGAGCGCGGCGGCGTGGAAGATGATCTCCGGACGCCGCTCCCGGATGATCCGCCGGATGCCCTCGTCGTCGCGCAGGTCGGCGAGGATCAGCTCCGGGCCGTCGAGCAGGGCCCGCCCGGCGAGCGACATCTGGAGGCCGTGCAGGGCGGACTCGTCCCGGTCCAGCATCATCAGCTCGCCGGGGTCGGCCTTCATCACCTGGCGGCACAGCTCCGAGCCGATCGAGCCGCCGGCGCCGGTCACGAGGATGCGCCGGCCGGTGAGGCCGTTCGTCCGCAGCGACAGGTCGCCGACCACCTGGCGGCGGCCGAGCAGGTCGCTGATCTGCACGTCGCGTACGTCGGTGACGGTGATCCGGTGGTCGACCAGGTCCCGTACGGGAGGCAGCACCTTGAACGCCGCGCCGGTCTGGAGGGTGGCCTCGCGGATCTCGCGGATGAGCGCGGCGTCGGCGTTGGCCACCGAGAAGATGACGGTGGTCGCGCCCGTACGCCGGACCGCCGCGGCGATGTCACCCCGGCCGCCGAGCACGCGGACACCACCGATGCGCAGGTCGCGCTTGTCCGGGTCGTCGTCGAGCGCCCCGACCGGCAGGTACCGGCCGCGCGGGTCGCTCAGCATGGCGCGCAGCAGGCCCTGCCCGGCGTCGCCCAGACCGAACAGGAGCACCGGCGTCGAGAACCGGACGTCCGGCCGCATGGCCAGGTCCCGCCGGTGCCGGTAGGCGAACCGCGCGCCGAGCATGAACAGCAGGGCCAGCGCGCCGCCCACCAGCGGGGTGCTCGCCGGGACGGGCCGGTCGGCGGAGGGCAGCAGGCCGAGCAGCACGATGCCGGCGGTCGTGACCGTGGTGCCGGCGACCCCCTGCACCTCCTGGAGGCTGCCGAGCGGGTGCCGTCCGGTGTAGAGCCGGCGCAGCGCCGCCACCGCCACGTACATGACGGCGGCTCCCACGCCGATGATCGTCGCGCGGCTGAGTTGACCCGGGGGGAGCTGGAACTCGTACCGGGTCCAGACGGCCGCGACGAACCCTCCCACCCAGGCGGTGGCGTCGGTGGCGAGGAAACCCGCGGTACGACGCCGGGCCCTTGCCCGCCGCGACCGCTGCTCGGTGCGTTCGCTGCTCGCTGTGTCCTGCGGCATCTGGTGGCTCCCTGTCCCGTCTCCCGACCGCTTCCGCCGGGCAGGCGGAAGGGGTTGTTTGCGCTCATCGTCCTTGTTACATGCCGCCCGTGTCCGTTTGGGCGTTTTCACGTTTGCAGCGACGAACGTCCCGTTCATCATGTTCTGGTCAGCGGGCCGGTACGCCCTTCACCACGACCTGGTCGGGCACGTCCCGCACCACGCAGGCGCCGGCGCCCACGGTGCTGTCCCGCCCGACCCGCAGCCCCTGGAGCACGGCGGCGGTGGTGCCGATCAGCACACCCTCCGCCAGGTGGCAGTCCCCGGACACGGCGGCGAGCGGGTTCACGGACACGTAGTCGGCGAGCGTGCTGTCGTGGCCGACCGCGGCGTTCTGGTTGAGGTGCACGTGCCGGCCGATGACGACGTTGGTCGTGACCCGCGCCCCCGCGAAGGCCACGAATCCGGGCCCGTAGCGCGTGTCCGGGCCGATCGTGGCGTCCGGGTGGACGAGGCTCGCCGCCGGCGTGGCGTACGCGTCGAGCCGGCGTCCCACCGCGCGCCGGACCCGTGGGTCACCGATGCCGATGACGTGGTGGACGTCGGTCGGCGCGTCGCGCAGGTGGTCCACGCCGCCGAGGAACGGCACGTCGAGCCGCTGGAGGCGCTTGAGGTTCACCTCGCCGGGCCGGTCGTCGACGACGCCCCGCAGGCGCCACACCGGTCGTCCGGCCGCCTCGTTGACGGCCCGGACGATGGTGGCGACCTCCCGACCGTGGCCGCCGCAGCCGACCACCACGAGATCCACCGTCACGCGGCCGACCCTCCCGTGCGTACGGTGAGGAACTCCTCGATCGCCGCGAACACCCGGGCGATCTGCGGCTCCCGCAGGGCGCTGCCGCTGGGCAGCGTGATCCCCCGGGCGAAGAGCCGCTCGGCCGCGCCGGTCACCAGGCTCTCCGCGCCGACGTGGACCGGTTGCAGGTGCATCGGCTTCCACACCGGGCGCGTCTCGATGCCACGCCGCGCCAGGTGGGCGGCCAGGTCCGCGGCCCGCCAGCCCGACCGGTCCTCGTCCACGACGGCGACGGTCAGCCAGCAGTTCGCGCCGCTGTCCTCCGCGCCGAGCAGCCGGACGCCGGGCACCGGCGCGAAGAGCTTCGCGTACCGGTCGCGCAGCTGGCGGCGTCGGGCGATCATCCCGTCCAGCCGGACGAGCTGGGCCCGGCCCAGCGCGGCCAGCAGGTTGCTCAGCCGGTAGTTGTAGCCGAGTTCCCGGTGCTCGTAGTGCGGCAACGGCTCACGGGCCTGGGTCGCGAGGTGCCGGGCCCGCGTGAGCAATTCGGTGTCGTCGGAGAGCAGCATCCCGCCACCGGAGGTGGTCATGATCTTGTTGCCGTTGAAGGAGAGTGCGCCGACCTGGCCGAAGGAGCCGGCGGCGGCCCCTGCGTGGGTCGCGCCGAGCGCTTCGGCGGCGTCCTCGACGAGTGGCACGCCGGCGTCCGCGCACAGCGGGACCAGCGCCGTGTAGTCGGCGCAGCTGCCGAACATGTCGACGGGGACGACCGCCCCGACCCGTTCGCCACGCGCCCGCAGCCGCGGGATCAGGTCGGCGACGAGGTCGACGTCCACGTTGCCGGTCTGCGGGTCGCAGTCCACGAAGACCGGACGGGCCCCCGTGTACCGGACCGCGTTGGCCGTGGCGATGAAGGTCAGGGTGGGCACGACGACCACGTCGCCGGGGCCGACACCGACCCCGAGCAGCGCCAGGTGCAGGGCCGCCGTCCCGGAGCTGACAGCCACCGCGCCGGCCGTGCCGACCCGCGTGGCGACCTCGCGTTCGAATGCCTGCAGGTCCGGGCCGGCGGGCGCCACCCAGCCGGAACGCAGGGCCTCGATGAGGTACGACTCCTCCAGCGGCCCGACGTCCGGCGGGGACAGGAGCACCGTCGGGCCCGGAGGGCCGTCTGTCCGGGCCGTCATACCGGTGTCCGATCCCGCTGCGCCGGCGCGGGGCGGTGGGCCGTGCCGAGGAACTCGTGGGCGGTGGCGCTTCCCTGCGCGCTGATCCCCTCGCGCCGGAGCACGGTGCGCACGGTCGCGGCGAGGATCGACAGGTCGGCACGGAGGCTCCGGGTGTCCACGTACCGCACGTCGAGGTCGAGCTTGTCCTCCCAGCTCAGGCTGTTGCGCCCGCGTACCTGGGCCAGCCCGGTGACGCCCGGCCGCACCTCGTGACGGCGGGCCTGCGTGGGGGAGTAGCGCTCCAGGTACTCGGTGAGCAGCGGTCGCGGCCCCACGAGGCTCATCTCACCGCGGAGCACGTTCCAGAGCGTGGGCAGTTCGTCGAGGCTGCTGGCGCGGAGCCACCGTCCCAGCGGGGTGAGCCGGTCGCCGTCGCCCGCCCGGTCGGGAGCGGGCGGGAGCATCGTCCGGAACTTCACCAGCACGAAGGGTGCGCCGTAGCGGCCGGCCCGGCACTGCCGGAACAGCACCGGCCGCCCGAGGGAGGTGGCCACCAGCAGCGCCACCACGGCCATCAGCGGCGCGGTCAGCACGAGCAGGACGGCCGCGCCGACGACGTCCAGCAGCCGCTTGACGCGGTCGTACGGTCTGGTGGGTGCCGGACGCGGGGGAGCGATCACTGCATGGGGTACGGGCACCGCTCGGCCTCCAAGGGATCCAGTCTTAAACCGGGCAAACTGGTTCTATCAGGCAAATACGACGCAGCAGATGCGAATCGTGATACCGGGGCTGCTTCGCCCCGATCAACCCCAGAAGTGCCCAGGTGGACACGGCCTGTGACGGAGACCGCCCGTGCATGCCCGCGTCAGGGGGCCGGGCGGTAGAGGCGGGCTCGGCCGGACGGGCGAGGAGACCGGCCCGCTCGGGCGGTCCCTCCGGACGCGGGGCTACTCGTTCCCGCGGATCCCGGTCGGTCGTCTCCGCGGCCAGCGGTCGCGCGGATCCCGGTCGGTCGTCTTCTCCGCTGGTCGTGGTTCGCGTGGATCCCGGTCGGTCGTCTCCGCTGGTCGTGGCTCGCGTGGACCCAGGTCAGTCGTTTCCGGCGTCGAGCCGTCGCGTGAGCAGGGTCCGGAGGGGGATCGACTCCCCGTCGCGCCCGCCCTCCCCGACGACCAGCGGGGGAGGGCTGGGTTCCGGCTCGGCGCCGAACAGGCGGGCGCGCAGCCCGCCCGGCACGGTCAGCAGGTGCCAGCGGCCGTCCACGTCGACCGCCCGGGTGCGCGCCCGGTCCACGTACCAGCCGGTGAGCCGGGTCCGGTACCGCCCCCGCCCGTCGTAGGAGCGGGCCGTGAGCCGGGTCGGCCGCAGCCCCCGCCGGGCAGCCTCCGCCACGAACCAGGCCACGATCTCCGCCGCCTTCGCGTGCTCGGCCGCCCGGCGGCGGGCGTCGGCCTCCGCGTGCGCCCGCGCCGCCCGCCGCTGCCGCTCCGCCCAGTCCGTCCGGTCGACGCCATCCACGCCCCGACCGTACGCCCCACCCGCGCCCCACCGTCCGTGCCGCCCCACCGCCCCGCCGTTCCGTGCCGCCCCACCGCCCCGCCGTTCCGTGCCGCCCCACCGCCCCCACCGCCGCGCGACCGCGCCGGCCGCGCCGACGGGCGCCGGCTGGGAGGGCGTCCCGGGAGATCACGCCCGATCCTGGAAGTAGTGGCCTCCCGGGAGCCGGGAGGCCACTACTTCCGTGTTGTTGCGCGGCGTAGCTGTCGGCCTCGCCGCGTGACGTCGCGCGTTGTCGAGAAGGTCGCCCCTCGGGTCACTCAGGCCAGGCCGGCGCGGCGCAGGGCGTCCGCCATGGCGCTGTTCGCCGGGGCCGCCGCGCCGCGGCCCTGCCGCCCGGCGCCCTGGCCACCCCGTCCGCCACCGCGGGAGCCGCCCTCACCGCCGCGGGAGCCGCCGCCCTCACCGCCGCGAGGCCCGCCGCCGCTGCCGCCCTGGCCACCCCGCCCGCCGCTGCCGCCCCGGCCGCCGCCACCCTGGGCGCCACCCTGGGCGTCGCGACCGCCCTGGGGCCGGCCGCCCCCGCCGCGGGGGCCGCCTCCGTCACCCCGGCCGCCCCGGCCCGGACCGCGCCGGTCCGCGTCGGCGCCGGGCTCGTCCTCGAGCCGCAGGGTCAGCGAGATCCGCTTACGTGCCACGTCGACGTCGAGCACCTTGACCTTGACCACGTCGCCGGACTTGACCACCTCGCGGGGATCCTTGACGAACGTCCGGGACATCGCCGACACGTGGACCAGCCCGTCCTGGTGCACACCGACGTCCACGAAGGCGCCGAAGGCGGCCACGTTCGTGACGACGCCCTCCAGCACCATGCCCGGCTTCAGGTCGCCGATCGTCTCCACGCCCTCCGCGAACGCCGCCGTCCGGAACTCGGGACGCGGGTCCCGTCCCGGCTTCTCCAACTCGGCGAGGATGTCGGTCACCGTCGGCAGGCCGAACGTGTCGTCGACGAAGTCGGTGGCCTTCAGCCCCCGCAGGATCGACGACTTCCCGATGAGCGACCGCAGGTCCTGACCGGTGTGGGCGAGGATGCGGCGCACCACCGGGTACGCCTCCGGGTGCACGCTCGAGGAGTCCAGCGGGTCGTCGCCGTCGGGGATCCGCAGGAAGCCGGCGCACTGCTCGAACGCCTTCGGGCCGAGCCTCGGCACCTTCCGCAGGTCGGCCCGGGTGCGGAACGGGCCGTTGGCGTCCCGGTGCAGCACGATGTTCTCGGCCAGCCCGGCGCCGATGCCGGACACCCGGGTCAGCAACGGCGCCGACGCGGTGTTCACGTCGACCCCGACCGCGTTGACGCAGTCCTCGACGACCGCGTCCAGCGACCGGGAGAGCTTCACCTCGGACAGGTCGTGCTGGTACTGGCCGACCCCGATCGAGCGCGGGTCGATCTTCACGAGTTCGGCGAGCGGGTCCTGCAGGCGTCGCGCGATCGAGACCGCGCCGCGCAGCGACACGTCGAGGCCCGGCAGCTCCTGAGCGGCGTACGCGGAGGCGGAGTAGACCGAGGCGCCGGCCTCGGAGACCATCACCTTCGTGAGGTTGAGCTGCGGGTGCCGCTTGATGAGGTCGCCGGCGAGCTTGTCGGTCTCGCGGGACGCGGTGCCGTTGCCGATGGCGACCAGTTCCACCCGGTGCGCCGCGGCGAGCCGCGCGAGCGTCTCGATGGAGGCGTCCCACTGCCGGCGCGGCTCGTGGGGGTAGATGGTGTCGGTGGCCACGACCTTGCCGGTGGCGTCCACGACGGCGACCTTCACACCGGTCCGCAGGCCCGGGTCGAGGCCCATGGTCGGCCGGGCGCCCGCCGGGGCGGCGAGCAGCAGGTCGCGCAGGTTGGTGGCGAAGACCCGCACGGCCTCCTCCTCGGCCGCCTGCCAGAGCCGCATCCGCAGGTCCGCGCCGAGGTGGATGAGGATCCGGGTACGCCAGGCCCAGCGCACCGTGTCGGCCAGCCACCGGTCCGCGGGGCGGCCGGCGTCGCTGACGCCGAAGCGGGCGGCGATCGCCGCCTCGTACCGGCTCGGGCCGGCCGGCGCGGCGTCGGCCTCCCCGGCCTCCTCCGGTTCCATGGTGAGGTCGAGCACGCCCTCCTTCTCGCCCCGGAACATCGCGAGGATCCGGTGCGACGGCAGCGTGGTGTACGCCTCGGCGAAGTCGAAGTAGTCGGCGAACTTCGCACCGGCCGACTCCTGGCCCTCCCGTACCCGGGAGACCAGCCGGCCCCGCGACCACATCTGCTCGCGCAGCGTGCCGATGAGGTCGGCGTCCTCGGCGAAGCGCTCGATGAGGATGGCGCGGGCCCCGTCGAGGGCGGCCGCGGCGTCGGCGACGCCCTTGTCCGGGTCGAGGTAGCCGGCGGCCACGGTGCGGGGGTCCTGCGTGGGGTCGGCCAGCAGCATGTCGGCGAGCGGTTCCAGCCCGGCCTCGCGGGCGATCTGGGCCCTGGTCCGCCGCTTCGGCTTGTACGGCAGGTAGATGTCCTCGAGCCGGGACTTCGAGTCGGCGGCCATGATCTGCGCTTCGAGCGCCTCGTCCAGCTTGCCCTGGCTGCGGATCGACTCCAGCACCGCCGCCCGCCGCTCGTCCAGCTCGCGCAGGTAGCGCAGCCGCTCCTCGAGCGTACGCAGCTGGGTGTCGTCGAGCAGGCCGGTGGCCTCCTTCCGGTAGCGGGCGATGAACGGCACGGTGGCGCCGCCGTCGAGCAGCTCCACGGCCGCCCGTACCTGCCGCTCGGCCACGCCGAGCTCCTCGGCGATCCGCTGATGAACAGAGAGGGTCACGATCTCGATCCGCCTTCGGGTGTGGTTTCCGCCCAGCATTGTGCCGCGCTAGCGTGGCGATCATGGAAGCACCTGTGGAGCCTCGGGCGCGCCGCCTGTTCGGCGGCAGCGCACGGGCCCTCGGCGACCTCGCGGCCAGCCCGTTCCGGGCCGACCGCGACCGGATCGTGGGCTCGCCGTTCTTCGCCCGGCTGGGCGGGGTCACGCAGGTGATCAGTCCGGTGGGCTCCGGCCTGCTGGTGCACAACCGGCTCACCCACAGTCTCAAGGTCGCGCAGGTGGCCCGGGCGATCGCCGAGCGGCTCCTCGCCGACGAGCAGCGGCGCGACCTGCTCGACAAGCTGGGCGGCTGCGACCCGGACGTGGTGGAGGCGGCGGCGCTCGCCCACGACCTCGGTCACCCGCCCTTCGGGCACCTGGGGGAGCGGGTGCTGGACCGGCTGGCCCGGGAACGGCTCGGCCTCCCCGACGGTTTCGAGGGCAACGCGCAGTCGTACCGGATCGTCACGAGCACCGAGATCCGCGGTGCGGCGACGACCGGCCTGGACCTGACGGCCGCCGTACGCGCCGCGATGCTCAAGTACCCCTGGACGCGGCTGGACCACCCCGACCCGCACCCCCGGTTCATGGACCCGCCGCCGCGGGGGGCCACCCCGCCGCCCGACGACCCGGAGAGCGGCTCGTCGAAGTTCGGCGCGTACCGGACCGAGATCGACGACCTGCGGCAGGCCCGGGAGCCCTTCGCGGGGCGGATCCCGGACTGGCAGCAGACCGTGGAGGCGTCCGTGATGGACACCGCCGACGACATCGCGTACGCCATCCACGACGTGGAGGACTTCTACCGCGTCGGTGTGCTCCAGCAGGGCGCGGTGGCCGCCGAGCTGATGGCCTGGCAGCGGGAGGGCGGGCACTTCCGGGCGATCACCGACGGCGCCCTGGCCGCCTCGGCCCGCCGCCCCGGCGCGGCGATCGAGCGGCTGCGCCGGCAGCTGCACCGCAAGGACGCCTGGATCGCCGACGACGACGCGTTCGCCGCCGCGGTCGAGCACGTCCGGGAGGAACTGGTGGACGGCCTGCTGGCCCTGCCGTTCGACGGCTCGATCGAGGCCGAGCAGTACGTCGCCCGCTTCTCCGCCCGGTGGTCCACGCGCTTCGTCGAGGCGGTCGACGTGACCGAGCAGCCGGCGGTGCGCTCCGGCCACGTGCTCCTCGCGCCAGCGCAGTGGCACGAGGTGCAGGTGCTCAAGTTCGTGCACCACCGGTTCGTGCTGGCCCGGCCCGACCTGGCGTTGCACCAGCGGGGGCAGGCGCGGCTGCTGGGCACCCTGGTGCAGGCGCTGTGGGAGTGGCTGGTCGACCCCGAGGAGGAGTCGCGCCTGCCGCGTCGCCTGCACGACCTCGTCGAGCTGGCCGAGGCGGAGCTGCACCCGCGGACCCCGGACCGGATCGGCCGCGCCCGGGGTCGGGCCATCGTCGACTTCGTGGCGCAGTTGACCGACAACCAGGCGGTGGCGATGCAGGACGCGCTCTCCGGCCGCTCCGGCGCCCTCTGGACCGACGCGTTCGTCCTCTGACCGGCACGCGCGTCGCCCGGGCCGGGCGGCCGACCGCACGGGGGCGGCACCAGGGGCGCTCAGGCGACGGACTGCCACCAGCCGTCGACCGGCGGCGGGTCGTCCACCACCACGCGCTCACCCGGCCGGGGTACGGCGATGCGCACGTCCCGGGCCTTGGCCTCGGCCCACAGCCGGTCCACCGGCTCGGCCCAGTCGTGCAGGGCGAGGTTGAAGGTGGCCCAGTGCACCGGGATGAACAGCCCGCCCCGCAGGTCGAGGTGCGCGGTGACGGCCTCCTCCGGGTACATGTGGATGCTCGGCCACGCCCGGTCGTACGCGCCGATCTGCATGAGCGTCACGTCGAAGGGGCCGTGCTCGGCGCCGATGGCGGAGTAGCCGGCGAAGTAGCCCGAGTCGCCGGTGTAGAAGACCCGGCGGTGCGCGCCGGCGATCACCCAGGAACTCCAGAGCGTGCCGTCGCGGCGCAGCCCCCGCCCCGAGAAGTGCTGGGCGGCGGTGGCGGTGAGCGTGAGGCCGCCCACCCGGTGGCTCTCCGACCAGTCCAGCTCGACGATCCGCTCCGGCGGCACCCCCCACCGGTCCAGGTGCGCCCCGACGCCGAGCGGCACCACGAACGGGGCGCTCTGGTGGGCCAGCAGCCCGCGTACGGTCGGCAGGTCGAGGTGGTCGTAGTGGTCGTGGGAGATCAGGATCGCGTCCAGCGCGGGCAGCTCGTCGAGGCGGACGGGCGGCTCGTGCAGCCGGCGCGGGCCCACCAGCGCCGACGGCGAGCAGCGGTCGCTCCAGACCGGGTCGAGCAGCACCCGGTGGCCCTCGATCTCGATCAGCGCGGAGGCGTGGCCGTACCAGATCACGTTGAGTTCGCGGCTCGCGTCGGCGGCCGGCGCGGCGGCCGGCCGCAGCAGCGGCACCGGCGCGCCCGGGCGGCGCTTCTGCTTGCCGAAGAGCAGTTCCCAGAGGAGGTTGCGCCCCGGCTCGGCGAGCGTGGACCGGGCGCCGGTCGGGTTGTGGAAGGTGCCGTCGCGGAACTGCGGGGATCGTGCCGCCCGCTCTGCCCGTGCGCCGGTCAGCCGGCCGCCCAGCGCCAGCGGCACGTCGCGGGCGATCCAGGCCAGGCCCGCCAGCGCGGCAACGCCGGCCAGGCCGCCCAGCCGCCGGCCGAGGGCGCGGTCGGGTTCCGGTCGTTCCGCTGGTGCACGCATGCTCGTCCCTCCGGCTCTCCCGTACTACACGGTAGTCACCGAGCGCCGCCGCGCTCCGGGGAACCCCGGGGCACGGCGGCGCGACGGGGGGATCAGCCGCCGTTGCTCGGCCGGCGAGGGCTCGGCCGGTGCCGCCGCCCCGTGCCGGTGAGCCGGGCCGTCGCGTTCATCATGACCCGGCCGAGGCGGGCCCGGGCCTGCACCGCCGGGTGGGTGGAGCCGAAGTTGTCCGCGTCCGCCTGGCCGTCGGCGAAGATCGCGTACGTCAGCACGGCGGCGCCGGCCGCGTCGAAGATCACACCGGCCTCGTGTCGGGCCGAGCCGAACCAGCCCGCCTTGGTGGCGACCCGCGCCCGTTCCTCCGAGGACATGGTGCGCCGGATGCCGTCGGTGAACGCGATGGGGGAGCGCAGCAGGTTGAGCAGGAACGCCGTGGACGCCGGCGAGAGCAGGGTGCCGGCCACCAGCGCCCGCAGCAGCTCGTGGGTCTCCCGGGGGGTGCTCGTGCCGAGGAAGAAGCGGTTGGGGTTGGCGACCGGCTCCACCTGCGTGTTCGGGAAGCCCTTGGCCACGAGGATGCTGTTCAGCTCGGCGGCCGGGCAGACGAGGCCGCAGAGGCGTACGGCGGTGTCGTCGGAGACGGTCAGCAGCGCGGCGAGGGCGTGGCCGAGCGTCACCGAACTGGGGTAGGCGTTGTCGAGGCTGAAGATCCCGTCCCCGCCGGGCACCACGATGGCGGCGGTCACGTCGACGCGCTGGTCGAGCGTGAGCAGGCCCCGGTCGACCTTGTCGAGCACCGCCGTGGCCACCGCGATCTTGTTGACGCTGTACGCCTCGAGCCGCTGGTCGGGGTCGTCGGCGACGGCCACCACGGGGGCGCCGGCCGCGTCGGCCACGCTGATGTAGGCCTGCCAGTTGCCGCCCGCGCGGGTCGTCTCCCGCTCGTACGCCTCCGCCACCCGGGCGGCGACCCGGCCCGGGGTCGCGGCGGCCTCGGCGGTGAGGCCCGGGTCGGCGTCGGCGTCCGCGGCGGACGCCGGGGCGGCGGCGCCCAGCACGGTGCCGGCGGTGGCGATCGTGCCGAGCCCGAGCGCGGTCCTGCGGTTCACCCTGATCGTCAATTGTCTCTCCCGTCGTGGCGCACCGGAATGATCTCCGGCCCACCACACTAGGCGAACCGATCGACGGGCGTGATCCCGCTGACGCCTCACCGCACCCGTCTCAGGAGGCGCGTGCCGGCCGACGCGGGCAGCGCCGCGGCGGTGCGCAGCAGGTGCCCGACGTCCGGCAGCCAGCCGCCGCGCACCGCCTCGCTGGCCGGGTCGGCGGCGAAGAGGACCCCGTCGTGCGCGGGCGCCGGTTCGTCGGCCAGCCCGAGCCGCCGCATGAGCGGGCCGACGAGGGCGTCGTACAGGCCGGGGAGCACGGTGAAGCCGGCCCGCATCAGCGGGTTCAGCCGTCCCACCGACACCTCGCGGCGGGGCCGCGCGACGCAGTCGACCACGGCCCGGGCGACCCGCTCCGGTGTCGCGACCGGCGGCGGTGGCCGCCCGACGAGTCCCAGGTGGTTGGCCGCCCGCTGGTAGATGGGTGTGTCCACGCTGCCGGGGCTGACCAGGCAGACGTGGACGTCCGGCAGGTCCCGCAGCTCCTGCTGGAGGGTGCGCACGAGCCCGGTCAGCCCCCACTTCGCGGCCACGTACCCGCTCAGGTACGGCGCCGTGATGTGGCCCAGCACGGACCCGGTGAGGACGAGGGTGCCCGAGCCGGTGGACCGGAAGTGCCGCAGCGCCACCCGGGCCGCCTCGGCGGCGGCCAGCAGGTCGGTGCGCACGACCTGGTCGAAGATCCGCCCGGGCACCTCGTCGAAGCGCCCGTACGCGGTGACGGCGGCCGTGTGCACCCAGGCGTCGATCCGGCCGAACCGCGCGACGGCCGCGTCGGCGAGCGCCGCCAGCGCCCCGGGAGCGGTCACGTCGGTCGGTACGACGAGCACCTCGGCGCCCTCGGCGGCGCACTCCGCGCGTACGTCCTCGAGGGTCTGCGGCGCGCGGGCGGCGAGCACCAGCCGGTCGCCGCGCCGGGCGAACTCCCGGGCGGCCACCCGACCGATCCCGCTGGTGGCGCCGACGACCACCACGACCCGGCTCACGGTTCGAGCACGACCTTCACGCAGCCGTCCCGCTTCTGCTGGAACATCTCGTACGCCTCCGGCGCCCGCTGCAACGGCAGCCGGTGCGTGCGGAGGTCCTCCACGCCCAGCGGGTCGTCGTCGCCGCTCAGCAGCGGCATGATCTCGTCGACCCAACGACGCACGTGGCACTGGCCCATGCGCAGCTGCACGCCCCGGTCGAACATCTCCATGAGCGGCAGGGGGTCCAGCTCGCCGCCGTACACGCCGGAGAGCGAGACGGTGCCGCCGCGGCGGACGGACTTCAGGGCGGCGTGCAGCACGCTGAGCCGGTCCACGCCGACCCGGTCGGTCATCGCCTGGGCGAGCCGGTCGGGGAGCAGGCCGGCGGCGGCCTGGGCGAGCTTGCCGGCGGGGGAGCCGTGCGCCTCCATGCCGACCGCGTCGATCACCGCGTCCGGGCCGCGGCCGTCCACCATGTCGACGAGCGTGCCCGGCACGTCGTCGAGGTCCCGGACGTCGAGCACCTCCACGCCGTACCGGCGGGCCATCTCCAGCCGCTCGGGCACCAGGTCGAGGCCGATGACCCGGCCGGCGCCGAGGTGCAGCCCGACGCGGGCGCAGAACTGGCCGACCGGGCCGAGCCCGAACACGGCGAGGGTGCCGCCGGGCGGGGTGTCGGCGTACTTCACGGCCTGCCAGGCGGTGGGGAGGATGTCGGAGAGGTAGAGCCAGCGCTCGTCGGGGCCGGTGTCGGGCACGGTGATCGGGCCGAACTGCGCGTGCGGCACCCGCAGGTACTCGGCCTGGCCGCCGGGCACGGAGCCGTAGAGGCAGGTGTAGCCGAACAGGGCGGCGCCCTTGCCCTCGGCGCGGACCTGGGTGGTCTCGCACTGGGCGTAGAGCTGCCGCTGGCACATCCAGCACGTGCCGCAGGCGATGTTGAACGGCACCACCACCCGGTCACCCGGCTTGAGCCGGGTCACCCCGGGCCCGACCTCCTCGACGACGCCCATCGGCTCGTGGCCGAGGATGTCGCCCGGCGCGAGGTACGGGCCGAGCACCTCGTACAGGTGCAGGTCGGAGCCGCAGACGGCGGTCGACGTGACGCGCACGACGGCGTCAGTCGGCTCCTCGATGCGCGGGTCGGGCACCTCCTCGACGCGTACGTCCCGCTTGCCCTGCCAGGTCACTGCCTTCATGTCCGTTCCCTCCGGGAGTCCGCCTCCGCACAGCTACCCGGGTGTGGGGAGTTGAACCGGAAATGGACCCAGCCCGAGGCCGGTGGTCCGCCCGGGTTCGGTAACGGCCGCGCTCCGGCGCCTGATCTCCTCCGCGTCGGCGTCGACCCCGCGGCCTTCGAGGCCTTCTACCGGCGGCACGTGGAGGCGGTGGGCCGGTTCGGGCGCGGCGGGTCCGGTCGGACATCGCGGCCGGCTCCCGCGCGGTCGGCGCCTCGCCGGCGCGTTCGGGCTCTTCGAGCTGCTCGCGCGGGAGCCGGGAGCGGTCGTCATCTCCGGCGACGGGGAAGACGATCGGGCCGCCGCACCTTAAGGGTGCGGCGGCCCGTCGCGCGTGCCGGCGTCAGGAGCCGGGCGTGTTGTCGGCCTGCTTCGTGGTGGCCTTCAGGTAGTCGCGGTTGAGGCGGCCGATGGTGTTCAGCGGGATGCCCTTCGGGCAGGCCACCGTGCACTCGCCGGCGTTGGTGCAGCCGCCGAAGCCGGCCTCGTCGTGCGCCTCCACCATGCCGATCACCCGGGTGTAGCGCTCCGGCTGGCCCTGCGGCAGCAGCGAGAGCTGGGTGACCTTCGCGGCGGTGAAGAGCATGCCGGAGCCGTTGGGGCAGGCGGCCACGCAGGCGCCGCAGCCGATGCAGGCCGCCGCCTCGAAGGCGGCGTCCGCGTTGGCCTTGGCGACCGGCACCGAGTGTGCCTCCGGGGCGCTGCCGGTCGGCGCGGTGATGTAGCCGCCGGCGGCGATGATCTTGTCGAAGGCGCTCCGGTTGACCACCAGGTCCTTGATGACCGGGAAGGCCTGCGCCCGCCACGGCTCGATGTCGATGGTGTCGCCGTCGGAGAACTGCCGCATGTGCAGCTGGCAGGTGGTGGTGCCGCGCTGGGGACCGTGCGCCACGCCGTTGATCATCATGCCGCACATGCCGCAGATGCCCTCGCGGCAGTCGTGGTCGAACGCCACCGGCTCCTCTCCGGCGAGGATGAGGCGCTCGTTGAGCACGTCGAGCATCTCCAGGAACGACATGTCCGGGGACACGTCGTCGACCTGGTAGGTCACCATCCGACCCTTGTCCTCGGGGCCGGACTGGCGCCAGATGCGCAGGGTCAGGTTCACTTGTAGCTCCGCTGCGTGGGGTGGACGTATTCGAACTTCAGGTCTTCCTTGTGCAGCACCGACGGCTTCCCGGTGCCGGTGAACTCCCAGGCCGCCACGTACGAGAAGTTCTCGTCGTCGCGCTGGGCCTCACCGTCCTCCGTCTGGTGCTCGGCCCGGAAGTGGCCGCCGCAGGACTCCTCGCGGTGCAGGGCGTCGATGCACATCAGCTCGGCCAGCTCGAAGAAGTCGGCCACCCGGCCGGCCTTCTCCAGCGACTGGTTGAGCCCGTCGCCGTCGCCGAGCACGCGGACGCGCTGCCAGAACTGGTCGCGCAGCGCGCGGATCTCGTCGATCGCCTTGCGCAGGCCGGCTTCGCTGCGCTCCATGCCGCAGTGGTCCCACATGATCTGGCCCAGCTCGCGGTGGAACGAGTCGACGGTGCGGTCACCGTTGACGGCGAGCAGCCGCTGGATGCGGTCCTCCACGTCACGGCGGGCCTCGACGGCCGCCGGGTGGCTCGCGTCGAGCTTCTCGAACGGGCCGGCGGCCAGGTAGTTGGCGATGGTGTTCGGCAGCACGAAGTAGCCGTCGGCCAGGCCCTGCATGAGCGCGGACGCGCCGAGCCGGTTGGCGCCGTGGTCGGAGAAGTTCGCCTCGCCGATCACGAACAGCCCGGGGATGGTCGACTGGAGGTCGTAGTCGACCCAGAGCCCGCCCATCGTGTAGTGCACCGCGGGGTAGATCCGCATCGGCACCTCGTACGGGTCCTCGCCGGTGATCCGCTCGTACATCTCGAAGAGGTTGCCGTACTTGGCCTCGATGGCCTTGCGGCCCAGCCGGGAGATGGCGTCGGCGAAGTCGAGGTAGACGCCGAGGCCACCCGGGCCCACGCCTCGACCCTGGTCGCAGACGGCCTTCGCAGCGCGGGAGGCGATGTCGCGGGGCACCAGGTTGCCGAAGGAGGGGTAGATGCGCTCGAGGTAGTAGTCCCGCTCGTCCTCGGGGATGTCCCGCGGGGCGCGGTCGTCGCCCTTGGCCTTCGGCACCCACACCCGGCCGTCGTTGCGCAGCGACTCGCTCATCAGGGTCAGCTTCGACTGGTGGTCGCCGGAGACCGGGATGCAGGTCGGGTGGATCTGGGTGAAGCAGGGGTTGGCGAAGTACGCGCCCTTGCGGTGCGCCCGCCAGGTGGCGGTGACGTTGCAGCCCTTGGCGTTGGTCGAGAGGTAGAAGACGTTGCCGTAGCCGCCGGAGGCGAGCACCACCGCGTCGGCGAACTCGGTCGTGATCTCACCGGTGACCAGGTCGCGGACCACGATGCCGCGGGCCCGCCCGTCGACGACGATGAGCTCCAGCATCTCGTGGCGGGCGTTCATCTCCACGTTGCCGAGGCCGACCTGCCGCTCCAGGGCCTGGTACGCGCCGAGCAGCAGCTGCTGACCCGTCTGACCCCGCGCGTAGAAGGTGCGCTGCACCTGCGCGCCGCCGAAGGAGCGGGTGTCGAGCAGGCCGCCGTACTCGCGGGCGAACGGCACGCCCTGGGCCACGCACTGGTCGATGATGTTGACGGACACCTCGGCGAGCCGGTGCACGTTCGATTCCCGGGAGCGGAAGTCGCCGCCCTTGACGGTGTCGTAGAAGAGCCGGTGCACCGAGTCGCCGTCGTTGCGGTAGTTCTTGGCGGCGTTGATGCCGCCCTGGGCGGCGATCGAGTGCGCCCGGCGTGGGCTGTCCTGGTAGCAGTAGGACTTGACCTTGTAGCCCTGCTCGGCGAGCGTGGCGGCGGCCGAGCCGCCGGCCAGGCCGGTGCCGACCACGATCACGGTCATCTTCCGGCGGTTGGCCGGGTTGACGAGCTTGGCCTCGAAGCGGCGACGTTCCCAGCGGGTCTCGATCGGGCCGTCGGGAGCCTTGGTGTCGGCGATCGGGTCGCCCTCGATGTAGAGATCCATGTCAGGACACCAATCCGGTGAGTACGGCGAACGGGACCACCAGGAAGCCGGCGCTGAGCGCGACGGCGAAGACCAGCGCGGCGGCCCGCGCCCGGGCCTCGCCCCGCGGGGTCTGCTGGCCGAGGCTGCGGAACGCGCTGAACGCGCCGTGCCGCAGGTGGAACCCGAGGGCGACGATCGCCAGCGTGTAGAAGAGCGTGACGTACCAGCGCTCCGGCGCGAAGTCGGCGACGACGTTGCTGTAGGGCTTGCTCGGGTCGCCGACCGGGTTCAGGTGACCGGTGGTCAGGTCCAGGAGGTGGTAGATCACGAAGAGCAGGATGATGACCCCGCCCCAGCGCATCGTGCGGGCCGCGTAGCTGCCCTGGACCTTCGGGCGGTGCGCGTACCGGACGGGGCGGGCGGCGCGCGAGCGGCGCGCGAGCACGGTGGCGGCGGCGATGTGCGCCAGGACGGCGACCGTCAGCACGCCGCGCTGGATCCAGAGGAACCAGACGCCCGGCAGCACCGGCTTGCCGATGTCCCGCAACCAGTGCGCGTAGTGGTCGAACGAGGTCGCCCCCGTGAAGACCTTGAGGTTGCCGAGCATGTGCGCGATGAGGAACAGCACCAGGATGATGCCCGTCACCGCCATGACGGCCTTGAGGCCGACGTTGGAGCGGATGGGCGACCGTGTTCTCGTCGTGACTACCACACGGCCGACGCTAGGAGCAGATTGATCAGTCGTCCAATGCATCGACCTCGCAGCCTTGATAGCCGTAAGCTATGAGGATGCAGCTGCATCAGCTGAGGTACTTCGTGGCGGTCGCAGAAGTACGACATTTCACCCAAGCCGCCGACATCGTCGGCATAACCCAGCCCTCGTTGAGTAAGCAAATTCACGCTCTGGAGGCCGACCTCGGCGCCCCGCTCTTCGAACGGGTAAGGGGCAACATCGCCCTCACGGCCGCCGGCGAGGTGCTGCTGCCGTTGGCCAAGCGGATCCTCGCCGACGTCGACACGGCCACCCGCGAGGTGCAGGAGCTGGTCGGCCTGCGCCGCGGGCGGGTCCGCCTGGGCGCCACCCCGAGCCTCGCCACCTCCCTCGCCCCGCCGGTGCTGCGCCGGTTCCGCGACGCCCATCCCGCCGTCGACCTGCGGGTGGAGGAGGGCGGCTCGCAGGACCTGGTGCGCGACCTGCTCCGGGGCGACCTGGACCTGGCGCTGATCATCATGCCGGCGCAGGGGCCCGACCCCGGGCTGCGCGCCGACCCGATCCTGCGGGAGAGCCTCGTGGTCGCCTCGCTGGAGGAGCTACCGGCCACCACCCCCGGCGGGGAACTGCGCATCACCGACCTGCGGGACCGGCCCATGGTGATGTTCCGGGAGGGCTACGACCTACGCGACGCGACGATCCAGGCCTGCCGCGCCGCGGGCTTCGAGCCGACGTTCGCCGTCGACGGCGGCGAGATGGACGCCGTGCTGAGCTTCGTCGAGGCCGGGCTGGGCGTCGCGCTGGTGCCCGGCATCGTGGTCGCGCGCCGCCCGCGCGTCCGCGTCACCCGGCTGGCCCCGCCCGGCGTGACCCGGACCATCGCGGTCGCCCGGCGCAGGGACGTCGTGCCCACCAACGCCGGCCGGGAGCTGCGCCGGATCCTCCTGGAGTACGTGCGCGACGCCACCGCCGACGGCGAGCTGCCGCCCGGCGTCGAACCACTCTGACCGGTCAGCGACCCTCGGCCTCGTCCATCGCCCGGTAGATGCGCTGCTCCGACACGGGGTACGGGGTGCCGAGCGCCTGGGCGAACACGTTCACCCGCAGCTCCTCGATCATCCAGCGGATCTGCCGGGCCGTCGCCGACCGCCGCCGCGCCGGTGGCAGCGCCGCGAGCATCTCCTGGTACTCCTTCTGCACCACGGCGATGCGGTCCTGCTGCTGCTTGTCGCGCTGCGGGTTGCCGGGCAGCCGGTCCAGGCGCCGCTCGATCGCGGTGAGGTAGCGCAGCAGGTCCGGCAGGCGGGCGTACCCGGCCTCGGTGACGAACCCGGCGTGCACGAGGCCGGTGAGCTGGTTGCGGATGTCGGCCAGGGCGGCCACCACGGCCAGGTTCTTCGTGGCGCCGAGCCGCTGCTCCACCGCGTACGCCGCGGCGAGCACCCGGCGTACCCGCTCCATCACCTCGACCACGGTGTCGACCAGGTCGGCGCGGACCCGCTCCCGCAGGGCGGCGAAACCGTCGGCGTCCCAGGCCGGGCCGCCCGCGTCGGCGATCAGCTTGTCGATGGCCGCGCCGGTCGCGTCCTCGATGAGCGCCTGCACCCCGCCGTGCGGGTTGCGCGACAGCGCCAGCTTCGCCTCGTTCGACAGCCGCCCCTGCAGGAACGTCGCCGGGGACGGGACAGTGAGCCGCAGCAGCCGCCGCGTGCCCGCCCAGTGGGCCGCCTCCGCCTCCTCCGCCGAGTCGAAGACCCGTACGCCGACCGTGGCGCCCTCGTCGACCAGCGCCGGGTACGCGGTCACCGCGTACCCCGCGCGGACCTGCTCGATGGTCCGGGGGAGCGTGCCGATGCTCCACTCGCGCAGCCCGGTGCGGGCCACGTCCGGCGCGGCGGCCGCCACCACCTGGCGTACCTCCGCCTTGAGCTGCCGTTGCAGCGCCGGCAGGTCCTTGCCCTCGGCGACCGGCCGGTCGTCCTCCCCGAGCACCCGGAACGTCACCCGCAGGTGCGCCGGGAGCTTCGTGAGGTCCCAGGCGTCGCGCGGCACGGTGACCCCGGTCATCCGGCGCAGTTGCCGGGTCAGCGCGTCCAGCAGCGGCTCCTCGCCGGCCGGCATCGCGGCGAGCGCCGCCCGCGCGTAGTCGGGCACCGGCACGAAGTTGCGGCGCAGCGCCTTGGGTAGCGAGCGGATCAGCGCGATCACCAGTTCCTCGCGCAGCCCCGGCACCTGCCAGTCGAAGCTCTCCGCCGGCACCTGGTTGAGCAGCGGCAGCGGGATGTCCACCGTGACGCCGTCGGTCGGGGTGCCCGGCTCGAACCGGTACGTGAGCGGCAGCGCCACGCCGTCGGCCCGCCACTCGTCCGGGTAGTCGGCCTCGTCGACCCCGCCCCGACCCGCGTTGACCAGCAGCTCCCGGGTGAAGGTGAGCAGGTCGGGTCGGTCGCGGCGGGCCTTCTTCCACCAGGCGTCGAAGTGGCGTCCGGAGACCACGTCGGCCGGGATGCGGGCGTCGTAGAAGTCGAAGATGGTCTGGTCGTCGACGAGGATGTCCCGGCGGCGGGCGCGGTTCTCCAGCTCCTCGATCTCGGCCAGCAGCCGCTGGTTGTCCTGCCAGAACTGGTGGTGGGTCTGCCAGTCGCCCTCGACCAGCGCGTGCCGGATGAACAGCTCGCGGCTCAACGCCGGGTCGATGCGCCCGAAGTTCACCTTGCGCGAGGTGACCAGCGGGATGCCGTAGAGCGTGACCTTCTCGTACGCCATCACGGCCGCCTGCTTCTTCTCCCAGTGCGGCTCGCTGTAGCTGCGCTTGACGAGGTGCTGGGCGAGCGGCTCGACCCACTCCGGCTCGACCCGGCCGGCGATCCGGCCCCACAGCCGGGAGGTCTCCACCAGCTCGGCGGCCATCACCCAGCGGGGCGGCTTGCGGAACAGCGCCGAGCCGGGGAAGAGCGCGAACTTCGCGCCGCGGGCACCCAGGTACTCGTTCTTCTGCGGGTCCTTGAGCCCCACGTGGGAGAGCAGGCCGGCCAGCAGCGACTGGTGCACCCGCGCGGTGTCGATCTCCTCCGGCAGGTCCGCGCCGACCCCGCGCCGGCCGTCACCGCCGGGCCGGCCGTCACCGTCGGCGCCGCGCCGGCCCTCCCCGCGGCCCGGTCGCCCGCCGCCGGCCGGTTCGGGCGTACGCAGCACCTGGCGCAGCTGGCTCACGATGTCCTGCCACTCGCGCACCCGCAGGTAGTTGAGGTACTCGGCCTTGCACATGCGTCGGAAGGCGCTGGAGGACAGGGCCCGTTGCTGCTCGCGCAGGTAGCGCCACAGGTTGAGCAGCGCCACGAAGTCCGACTCGCGGTCGGTGAACCGGGCGTGCGCCTGGTCGGCCTGGGCCTGCCGGTCGGCCGGCCGCTCCCGCGGATCCTGGATCGACAGCGCCGCGGCGATGACCATGACCTCGGTGGCGCAGCCGTTGCGCTCGCCCTCGACCACCATCCGGGCCAGCCGGGGGTCGACCGGAAGCTGCGCCAGCCGCCGCCCCAGCGAGGTGAGGCGCTTCGCCGGGTCGGTCTCGGTCGGGTCGAGGGCGCCCAGCTCGTGCAGCAGGTTGACGCCGTCGGTGATGTTCCGCCGGTCCGGCGGGTCGATGAACGGGAACGCCGCGATGTCGCCGAGCCCGATCGCGGTCATCTGGAGGATCACCGACGCGAGGTTCGTCCGCAGGATCTCCGGGTCGGTGAACTCCGGACGGGAGAGGAAGTCCTGCTCGTCGTAGAGGCGGATGCAGATGCCGTCGGAGGTGCGGCCACAGCGTCCCTTGCGCTGGTTGGCCGACGCCTGCGAGATCGGCTCGATCGGCAGCCGCTGCACCTTCAGCCGGTTGCTGTAGCGGGAGATGCGGGCGGTGCCCGCGTCCACCACGTACTTGATGCCGGGAACGGTCAGCGACGTCTCCGCCACGTTGGTCGCCAGCACGACCCGCCGCCCGCGGTGCGGGGCGAACACCCGGTGCTGTTCGGCGGTGGAGAGGCGGGCGTACAGCGGCAGGATCTCGGTGCCACGCAGCGCCGGCTTCTTCTCCACCAGCCGGCCCAGCGCCTCGGCGGTGTCGCGGATCTCCCGCTCGCCGCTGAGGAAGACCAGGATGTCGCCGGGGCCCTCGGCGGCCAGCTCCTCGACGGCGTCGCCGATCGCCTGGATCTGGTCGCGGACGTTCTCCTCGTCCCCGTCGTCCTCCTCCGACCCGGTGACCTCGACCAGCGGCCGGTAACGCACCTCCACCGGGTAGGTCCGGCCGGACACCTCGACCACCGGCGCGGGGTTGCCCTCGGCGTCGGCGAAGTGCCGGGCGAACCGGTCGGTCTCGATGGTCGCCGAGGTGATGATCACCTTGAGGTCGGGACGGCGGGGGAGGAGCTGCTTCAGGTAGCCGAGGATGAAGTCGATGTTGAGGCTGCGCTCGTGGGCCTCGTCGACGATCAGCGTGTCGTACTGGCGCAGCATCCGGTCGGTCTGCAGCTCGGCGAGCAGGATGCCGTCGGTCATCAGCTTCACGAGGCTGCGCTCGCTCACCTGGTCGGTGAAGCGGACCTTGTAGCCGACGACGTCGCCCAGCTCGGTGCCGAGCTCCTGGGCGATCCGGTCGGCCACCGTACGCGCGGCCAGCCGGCGGGGCTGGGTGTGCCCGATGAGCCCGTGCACGCCGCGGCCCAGCTCCAGGCAGATCTTCGGCAGCTGGGTGGTCTTGCCGGAGCCGGTCTCCCCGGCCACGATGACCACCTGGTGGTCGCGGATGGCGGCGGCGAGGTCGTCCTTGCGTTCGCTCACCGGCAGGCCGGCCGGATAGGTGATCTCCGGCACCGCGGCCCGCCGTTGCGCCAGCCGCAGCTCGGCCCGGTCGACCTCGGCGGCGATCTCGGTGAGCGCCGCCGCCCGCCGCTCCGGGTCGCGCACCTTGCGGACGCCGTCCAGCCGCCGCTGGAGCCGGCGCTGATCGCGGAACATCAGGGAGGAGAGGCGGCGGTGCAGCTCCCGGACGGCGTCGGGCGCGGCAGGTGCGGCTGGATTCTGCATGTCGTGGCCAAGGATAGGCAGGCGCCGGCCGGAGCGCCCCCGGGTTACCGCCGCGGCCGATCGACTCACCGCGGCGCCCCGACCCGGCGCCCCGACGTCCCGGGACGTCGCGCGGGCGGCCCCGGCTAGAGTGGCGGCCGACCGGGCCGACCACGGGAGAGCGGATGACCATGCGGGACACCGACCGGGCGCTCGTGCAGGCCGCGACGGCCGTCGCGAAGCTGCGCTGCCGCGGCGACAACCACACGGTCGCCGCCGCCGCCCGGACCGCCGACGGCCGGGTCTTCACCGGCGTGAACGTCTACCACTTCACCGGCGGGCCCTGCGCCGAACTGGTGGTCATCGGCGCCGCCGCCACCCAGGGCGCGGGCGAGCTGGAGACCATCGTGGCGGTGGGCGACCGGGGCCGCGGGGTGATCCCGCCGTGCGGGCGCTGCCGGCAGGTGCTGCGGGAGTACTTCCCCTCGATCCGGGTGATCGTCGGCCCCATGGACGCGTTGCGGGTCGTCGGGATCGACGACCTGCTCCCCGAGACGTACGTCTGGGCGGATCACCAGATCGAGCCCACGCCCGGGCCCGTGCCCACGCCCCGGCCCGCCGACTGACCTGCGCTGGCGATCCCGCCGTCGTCCGGGGCGGCTTCTGCCCTTCGGCCGCGGTGGTCCGGGGGCGGCTGTCGTCCGGGGGCGACTGCCGTCCGGGGGCCCTGCCGTCCGGGACGCCGTTGTCCGAGCCGCGCTGTCGGCCGGCGCGGTCCGGCCGGCCGGCTCCGCCGCGGCGCGGCGCAGGTCAGTCCTCGGGGCCGCCCACCGGCCCGTCGGGGCGCGCCCCCGGTAGCTGGTCGTCCGGCCGCGACGAGCGGCGCCGTCGCAGGCCGACGCCCGCGGCGACCGCGAGGCCGACCGCCCCGAGCGCGATCTTGAAGCCCACCGTGCCGAGGGCGAGGTGACCGAGGGCGCTCACGGCGGTCCCGGCCCACCATTCGGGGTCGAGGAAGCGGCCCCGGTCGGCGCGGTACTCCCAGTCGCGCGCCCACCAGCCGAGCGCCACCAGCGCCAGCGCCGCCGCCCCGGCCAGCAGCGCGGCCGCGGCGTACCGCCGGCCGTTCGTGTGCCCACCCATGACCGGGACGATAACGGTGCCCCGCACCCCGCCGGTCAGTCGCCGGCCGCCGCCTCCAGCAACGACCGCGGAACCGGCACGCCCTCGTAGCGGACGTTCCCCTCGGGCACCATCCAGCTCACCACGTGCACCTCGAGCTGGCCGGCACGCACGGCGGGATCGTTGTGATAAAGCTCGCGGGCCATGTCGCGGTGCACGGAGAGCACGACGAGACCGCGCAGCCGGGCGTCGTCGGTGTCCACGAACGGCCCCGCGGCGAGGACCAGACCCTGCTCGACCAGCCCCGCCTGGTGGGCGAGGTGCGCGTCCCGCAGCCGGTCGGCCGCGTCCCGGGGCAGCTCCGGGGCGTTCGACGGCCGGGCCAGGAGGACGACCGTGTGCTGGTCGAATCGCATGCCCCCACCCTAGGGTCGCGGGTCGCCGCCGGTACGGCGTTCGCGACCGCGACGAGGAGGGCCGGGTCGATGGACGGCCGCCGCGCAGGTCCGCCCCGGCGGGTCGGATAAGGTAAGGCGAACCTAAGCGCGTACCCGGGGAAGATTCGTGACCACCCTCGTCAGCCGGCCGGCCCTCGCCGGTCCCCGCACCAGCGCCCGCGGTGGCCGCCGGCTCGCGGTCACCCTCGCGGCAGCGCTGGTGCTGCTGCTCACCGTGCTGGCGAGCTTCGCCCTCGGCAGCCGGTCGCTCCCCGTCGACCAGGTGTGGCACGCGATCGTCGCCCCCGACGGCGGCGAGGCGAGCACGATCGTGCGGGAACTGCGGCTGCCGCGTACCGCTCTGGGGCTCGCCGTCGGTGTGGCGCTCGCCGTGGCCGGCGTGCTCCTCCAGGCCCTCACCCGCAACCCGCTGGCCGAGCCGCGCATCCTCGGCATCAGCGCCGGCGCGTCGTTCGGCGTGGTGCTGGCCATCTCCGTCTTCGGCGTCGGCACGCTCGCCGGCTACGTCTGGTTCGGCATCGGCGGCGCCGTCCTCGCCGGGCTGCTGGTCTTCGCCGTGGCCGCCCGCGCCCGGGAGGGCGCGAGCCCCGTCACGCTCGCGCTGGTCGGCGCCGCGCTCGACGCCAGTCTCGCCTCCGTGGTGTACGCGCTGCTCAGCATCGACGCCCGCACCTTCGAGGAGTACCGCTTCTGGGTGGTCGGCGGGCTCACCGGGCGCGACGTGTCGGTGGCCGTGCAGGTGCTGCCGTTCGTGCTCGCCGGCCTCGTGCTGGCCGCCCTGGTCGCCCGCGGCCTCGACGCGCTCGCGCTCGGCGACGACGTGGCGCGCGGCCTCGGCCACCGGATCGGGCTGGTCCGTCTCGGCGGCGGGGCGGCCGCGGTGCTGCTCACCGGGGCGGCCGTGGCCGCCGCCGGCCCCATCGCCTTCGTCGGACTCGCGGTGCCGCACCTGGCCCGGGCCCTCGTCGGCGCCGACCACCGGTGGACGCTCGCCGTGTCGGCGCTGCTCGGCCCGGCGCTGCTGCTCGGCGCCGACATCGTCGGCCGGCTGGTCGATCCGCCCGGCGAGATACCGGCCGGCATCATCACCGCGCTGATCGGCGCGCCCCTGCTCGCCGTCCTGGTGCGCCGCGCGAAGGTGGTGACCGCGTGAGCGCCCCCGACACGGTCACCGGGCCGGCCGCCGCGTCGGGCGTCGCCGCCCGCCTGCCGGGCCGCACGCTGCTGCGCGTCGGCGGAGCGAGCGTGCAGGTCCGCCGCCGCTCGGTGCTGGTCGCCGCCGTACTCGTCGTGCTGCTGGCGGTCGCCGGTGTGCTCAGCCTCTCCCTCGGCACCCCGTACGTCGCCCCGGCCGACGTGCTGCACGCGCTCTCCGGCGCCGGCACCCCGTACGACCTGGTCGTCTTCGACCTGCGGATGCCGCGGCTGGTGCTCGCGGCGGTGGCCGGCGCGGCGTTCGGCGTGGCCGGCACGCTCATCCAGAGCGTGGCGCGCAACCCCCTCGCGAGCCCGGACGTCATCGGCATCACCCAGGGCGCGGGACTCGCCGCGACCGTGGCGCTCACCGGTGGCGCGGCCGCCGTGCTGGTGGGCCCGGCGGCACTGGCCGGCGGGCTGCTCGCCGCGGCCGTCGTGCTCGCCCTCGGCGCCCGGCACGGGCTGGCCGCGCAGCGGTTCGTGCTGGCCGGCGTGGCGGTGGCGTTCGCGTTCCGCGCGCTCACCGAGATCGTGATGCTCACCGCCGACCCGATCGACGGCCTGCGCGCGCAGATCTGGCTGATCGGCACCCTGGCCGGCAAGGGCTGGGGCGAGACGGCCTGGATCGCCGGGACGCTGCTCGTGCTCCTGCCGGTGCTGGCCTGGGCGGGGTGGGCGCTGAACAGCAGCGCGCTCGACGACGACACCGCGAGGGGCATCGGCCTGCGCCCGGTGGCGCGCCGGATCGGGCTCGCCGGCACCGGCGTGCTCGTCGCCGCGATGGTCACCGCCCAGGTCGGCGCGGTCGACTTCGTGGCGCTCGTGGCACCGCAGGTGGCCCGCCGGCTGGTCCGGGCCGAACGGCCGCCGATGGTCTGCGCCGCGCTGCTCGGCGCCCTGCTGCTGGTGCTGGCCGATCTCGCCGGGCGGCGGCTGTTCGCGCCGACCCAACTGCCGGCCGGTGTGCTGACCGCGGCCATCGGCGGCCCGTACCTCATGTACCTGCTGTTGCGGGGCCGCCGGAGGTCGTCGTGACCACCCGTACCCGCCCCTGTTCGCCGACCACCCTTCGGGAGGCATGATGCTCTCCACCCGCGACCTGGTCGCCGGCTACGACGAGCGGACCGTGCTGGACGGGCTGGACCTGGAGCTGCCCGCCGACGCGTTCACCGTGATCGTCGGGCCGAACGCGTGCGGCAAGTCGACCCTGCTGCGCACGCTGGCCCGGCTCCTCGCCCCCCGCCGCGGCACGGTGCTGCTGGACGGCACGGCCATCCGGGAACTGCCCACCCGGGAGGTGGCCCGCCGACTCGCGGTGCTTCCGCAGAGCCCGCTGGTGCCCGAGGGCGTCACCGTGGCCGACCTGGTCGGGCGGGGACGCCAGCCGTACCAGCGCTGGTGGCGGCAGTGGTCGGAGCAGGACAGCGCCGCCGTGGAGCGCGCCATGACGCTGGCCGACGTCGCGGGGCTCGCCGACCGGCCGGTGGACACCCTCTCCGGCGGCCAGCGGCAGCGGGTGTGGATCGCCATGACCCTCGCCCAGGACACCGAGGCGCTGCTGCTGGACGAACCGACCACGTTCCTCGACCTGGCCCACCAGGTGGAGGTGCTGGACCTGCTGCACCGGCTGCGCGCCGAGCGGGGCCGCACGGTCGTCGCCGTGCTGCACGACCTCAACCAGGCCGCGCGGTACGCCGACCACCTCGTCGCGATGCGGGCCGGCGCCGTGGTGGCCGCCGGGCCGCCGCGCGAGATCCTCACCGCGGACCTGGTCCGCGAGGTGTTCGGGCTCGACTGTGTGGTCGTGCCCTGCCCGGTCACCGGCGCTCCGCTCGTGGTGCCCGCCCTGACCAGCCCCACCCTGGCCGGTCCGTCCCGCGCGTCCGGCGGGTCTGCCGCCTCCGGCGGGTCTGCCGCCCCCGGCGGGTCTGCCGCGTCCGCCGCCTCCGGCGGTGGGCCCGGTGCCGCCGGCGCCGCGTCGGTCGGCGGTGGGTCCGCCGCCACGCCGGCCGCTGGTGCGTCGGTCGGGGGTCCGTCCGGCGCCGCCGTCGGCTCCGGCACCACGTCAACCGCCGGGTCCGCCGGCGCCACTCCGGCCGCGGGCGACACCGCGCTCGCCGGCTCGTACCCTTCGGAAGGAATCTGATGCGTCGTCGTCTCGTCGCGGTCCTCACCGCGGCCGTCGCCCTCGGCGTCGGGCTCACCGCCTGCGGTGAGAGCGACCCGGTCGCCGGCACCACCGGTGGGGACACCGTGGAGATCACCCACGCCATGGGCACCACCAAGGTGCCCGCCCACCCCCAGCGCGTCGTCGTGCTGGACACGGACAAGATCGACACCGCGCTGTCGCTCGGTGTCACCCCGGTCGGCGCCGCCGTGGCCGGCGAGGCCCGGAGCTGGCCGACGTACTTCGGCGAGGACAAGCTCGCCGGCATCAAGGAGGTCGGGGTGCTCACCGAGCCCGACCTGGAGGCGATCAACGCGCTGAAGCCCGACCTGATCCTGGGCAGCAAGTTCCGCCAGGAGAAGTTCTACGACGAGCTGTCCGCCATCGCGCCGACGGTCTTCACGGAGAAGGTCGGGATCACCTGGAAGGAGAACTTCCTCCTCGACGGCAAGGCGCTCGGCAAGGAGCAGGAGGCGAAGGACCTGCTCGCCGCGTACGAGGCTCGGGCCAAGGAGTTCGGCGCCAAGCTCGGCGACGCCGCCTCCCGCAAGGTGTCGATCGTCCGGTTCATGCCCGGCAACATCCGCGTCTACGGCCCGGAGTCCTTCTCCGGGATCGTCATCGGGGACACCGGGCTGGGCCGCCCCGAGCGCCAGATGCTCGCCAACAAGGACGACAAGCGCTTCGACCTGGTGAGCCCCGAGCGGGTCGGCGAGGTCGACGGTGACGTCATCTTCGTGACGGCGTACGGCGAGAAGGCCGCCGCCGAGCAGGCCAAGGTGACGGCGGGCAGCCTCTGGAAGAACCTGTCGGCGGTGAAGGCGAACAAGGCGCACGTCGTGTCCGACGAGGTCTGGATGACCGGCATCGGCGTCGGCGCCGCCAACAAGATCCTCGACGACCTGGAGAAGTACCTGTCCGCGTAAGCCAGTGCCGCCGCAACGGCCGTGCCGCCGCGACGGCCGTGCCGCCGCGACGGCCGTGCCGCCGCGACGCGCGGCCGCACGCGACGCGCGTGCCGTCGCGACGCGCGGGCCCGACTCGGGTCGCGCGATGATCGCGCTGGATCCGTGACGTAGTGGCCTCCCGACGATCGGGAGGCCACTACTTCCGTGTTGGGGCGCGATCGTGGCCCCTCAGGCCCGGCCACGCGGGCCGCGGGCGCGCAGGGCGGCCCGGACCTCCGCCACGAAGCCGGGAAAGTCGTCCCGGAGGCGTCGGGCGGTCAGGTGCAGGACGATCCAGTCCTCGCCGAGGAGCCGGTTGAGGCGCCGGCGGTCCCGGTGGAACTGCTCCGGGTCGTCGTGCCAGAACCCGTCGTACTCGACGGCGACCTTGAACTCGGGCCACGCGAGGTCGAGGCGTGCCACGAACCTGCCGTCACGCTCGACCACGAACTGGGTGACCGGCCGGGGCAGCCCGGCGAGCACCAGCCGGACGCGGGTGCGCGACTCCTGCGGCGACTCCGCCCCGGCGTCGGCCAGGTCCACGGCGCGGAGCAGCGCACGCCAGCCCCGCCGCCCCGCCCGTGCCAGGGCGTACTCCCGCAGTGCCGTGACGTCGGTGAGTCGACGGGCGAGCAGGCCGTCGACGACGACCACCGCCTCCACGGGGTCGAGCCAGCGGGCGACGTCCCAGCACGTACGGGCCGGTGAGGTGACGAGGAGCCCGGCGCGGTCGACGACGTCCTCCGGGTCGAGCACACCGTGGTGCACGCGCAGCCCCGCCATCGGGCCCCTGCGGGAGCCTGGACGGGTGCTGTCGGGCCGCCCCGACGGGTGTTGGGGCGATCCGGGGCCGGTGACCGTGTCGATCGGCACGAGCACGTCGATCGGCTGATCCGGCGGTACGGTCCCCACCCCGTGGAGGGCCGCCGCGGACCGGCCGGCGATCGCCGTGCCGGGTGGGGTCAGCCAACGCCCGACCGCGAGGCACCTCGTCCGGTGCGTGACGGTGACCTGCGTGTCGGCGTAGACGTCGCGAAAGAGCGGCCGCCAGGCCGAGCTGCGCAGATCGTTGCGGCTCAGCAGCCCCCGGGATACGGCGGCGGAGCCGCGGAAGATCCGGCCGCGCAGCTGGGGTGGACGGCGAGGGGACTTCGGCATGCCGTACAGGCTGGCGGATGACCGGGCCGCCCCGCTGCCCCTGTGGACAACCCCTCAAGATCGCGCTGCAACACGAAAGTAGTGGCCTCCCGAGCTGCGGGAGGCCACTACTTCCCGCATCAAGCGTGATCTTGCAGGGCGGCGGCGGGCGCGGCCGCCCGGCGGTCCGCGGCCCGGCCGCCCGCCGGCGGGCGCCGCCCGGCGGCGGTCGGCGGCGGTCGGGCCGGCTCGGCGTTCGTCAGGCGGCGGTGCTCCAGAGGGCGCGGAAGGCGGCCGCCTCGCCGGCGAGCCAGCGTTCGACCTGGTCGGCCTTGACGCCCTCGGGCATCCGGTGCGCCTGGCCGCGCCGGACGTCCACGAGGACCGGCTCGGCGTGCGGGAGCACCGCGTCCATGTGGCGGGCCATGAGGTGCAGGGTGGCGAGCACCGCCTCCTCGCTCGGCGGGGTCTCGTCGAAGTGCAGTCGGACCGCCTCGGCGCGCCCGTCGGCGTAGCGTACGCCGAAGTGGGGGTTGATCTTGACGGGCAGGTCGCCGAGCATCGCGAGGGCGTCGCGGGTCTGGGCCAGGTCGACCGAGGTCGGCTCGCCGAGGGAGCGGAGCCAGGCCGTCGCGCCGGGCACCAGCGCCTGGTAGAGCGGGCGCCAGCGGGGCTTGACCTGCTCGGCCACCTGGTCGAGGTGGGTGCCGCCGGTGTGGAAGGCGATGTCGGCCTTGAGCGCCTTCACGAACTGGCCGTGCGGGTTGAAGCCGGAACGGCTGGCCCGCTGCTTGCGGAGGCCACCCACGAAGGTGGCCTTCGTGGGGCCGGTGCGGTCGACGTAGCGGGTGAAGCCGAGGAGGGTGGCGTAGGGCGTGAGGGGGGCGGAGGCGGGCGCGGTCACGGTCGTCCTCCCAGGTCAGGAGCGCGATTAGTACATACATTCTAATCGGCGGGTATGACATCGCCCAGCGCCCGAGAGGGCTCCCCGAGAGCCGGTCCGCCCCGCTCGACCCCGCCCCCGTGAGGGCCAGCTCCGCGAGGGCCAACTCCGCGAGGGTCGGCTCCATCGACCCCGGTCGGACCGGCCGACCGCGGCTGGCCCGCGCGGCACCGGACACGGACGCCGGTCGACGGTGCTGGTCCGGATGCCGACCGGGCGTCGGTCAGGATTGTGACAACGGATGATCATGGTCGATGGGATCTTCGTGGTGGCGCCGCCGGACGCGGTGCCGACCCCTTCTGCCAACACCACGTGTGAGGATCGATGCGGCCATTCAATGCCCTCGTGAGAAGTGCTCTTCGTGTCGTCGCGGTGACCGTGACGCTCGCCGGGACGGTCGTCGCCCTCCCGTCGTCGCCCGTGCAGGCGGCGATGACCGGTTTCCGGGCGGTCCAGAGCGCGAACGGCTGGGTCGACTTCGACGGCGACGGTCGTGCCGACACGTGCCAGATCGTCGGCGGCACCATGCTCTCCTGCGTCCGCTCGACCGGCACCGGTTTCACCGGAGCCGTGACGATGGTGGTCGATCCCGGTTACGGCGCGGGCCGGGCGTGGGCCGACTTCAACGGTGACGCCCGCGCCGATTACTGCCGGGTCGTGGGCAGCGGATACAAGAACCTCCGGTGCACCGTCTCGATGGGTACGCGCTACGGCGGCGACTTCACGTCCGGTGCCGTCGATCCGGGCTACGACGCCGGGCGGGCCTGGGCCGACTTCAACGGTGACGGCCGGTCGGACTTCTGCCGGATCGTCGGAGGGTGGGACAAGAGGGCACAGTGCACCCTGTCGACCGGCACCGGCTACGGCAGCACGATCACGTCCGCCGCGCTGGACCCCGGCTGGGACGCGGGGCGGAGCTGGGTGGACGTCAACGGCGACAACCGCGCCGACTACTGCCGGGTCGTCGGGAGCACGTCCCTGCAGTGCACCCTGTCGAACGGCAACTCGTTCGGGCAGACGTTCACCTCGGCGGCGCTCGACGCCGGCTACGACGACAGCCGCAGGTGGGCCGACGTCAACGGCGACAGCCGTGCGGACTACTGCCGCATCGTCGGCTCAGCGGTCTACGCCTCCACCACCGTCCGGTGCACGCTGTCGGCGGGCACCGCCTTCGGCGCCAGCTTCACCTCTCCCACCATGGACGCCGGCTACCCGGAAACCCAGGGCTGGGGCGACGTCAACGGTGACGGCCGCGACGACTACTGCCGCGTGATCGGCGGCACGTTCGCGCAGTGCACGCTCTCGAACGGGACGTCGTTCGGAAGCACCTTCGCCACCGCGGCGACCTCCGCCGGTTTCCACGGCTGGGTGGACGCCGACGGCGACGGCCGGGCCGACCACTGCCGCCGCGAGGCCTACAGCGCCGAGTGCGACCTGTCCACCGGGGCGAGCTTCGGGTCCAAGATCGCGAGTTCGTGGTGAGGCAGCCCGCGTGAGCTACGGAGAGGCCCCTCCGGTGCGGAGGAGGGGCCTCTCGGTTCGTCCATGCCGCTTCGGGCGCGAGGCGGGAGCGACCCCGCGGGCGACGGACCTCAGAGCTGCCCGACGGACGTGATCCGGACGACCGCCTCGCCGGCCTCGTCCGACGCGGCGAGGTCGACCTCGGCGCTGATGCCCCAGTCGTGGTCGCCCTCGGGGTCGTCGAGGATCTGCCGCACCGTCCAGGTCGAGCGGCCCTGCTCGATCATGAGCAGCGCCGGGCCGCGCGCGTCCGGGCCGGTGCCGATCGAGTCGTACGTCTCGAAGTACGGCTCGAGCGCGTCCGCCCAGGCGTCGGCGTCCCACCCGTCGCCGGCGTCGAGTTCCCCGAGGAGATCCCACCGGCGCAGGGCGGCCAGCTCGACCCGCCGGAACAGCGCGTTGCGCACCAGCACCCGGAACGCGCGGGTGTTCCGCGTCACCGCGGCGGGCCGGTCGTCGAGCGAGGCGGCGACCTCCTCGACGTCGGACGGGTTGCGCAGCCGCTCCCACTCGTCGATGAGGCTGGAGTCCACCTGCCGCACGAGTTCGCCGAGCCACTCGATGAGGTCGATGAGTTCCTCGGTCTTGGCGTCCTCGGGGACGGTCTGCCGCAGCGTCTTGTACGCGTCGGCGAGGTAGCGCAGCACCAGCCCCTCGGAGCGGGACAGCCCGTAGAACTGCACGTACTCGGGGAAGGTCATGGCCCGCTCGTACATGTCCCGGACGACGGACTTGGGGGAGAGCTGGTGGTCGGCCACCCACGGGTGCCCCTGCCGGTACATCTCGTACGCCGACTCGAGCAGCTCGGCGAGCGGCTTGGGCCAGGTCACCTCGTCGAGCAGTTCGAGGCGTGCCTCGTACTCGATGCCCTCGGCCTTCATGGCGGCGACCGCCTCGCCGCGCGCCTTGAACTGCTGCGCCGAGAGCACCTGCCGCGGGTCGTCGAGGATCGACTCGATGACCGAGAGCACGTCGAGGGCGTACGACGGGGACTCCCGGTCGAGCAGTTCGATGGCGGCCAGCGCGAGCGGGGAGAGCGGCTGGTTGAGCGCGAAGTCGAGCTGGAGGTCGACGGTGAGCCGTACCCGCCGCCCGGTCTCGTCCGGCTCGGGCAGCTCCTCGACGACGCCGCCGGCCTTCAGCGCCCGGTAGATCGCGATGGCCCGGCGGATGTGCCGGCGCTGGGCGGCCCGGTCCTCGTGGTTGTCGGTGAGCAGGTGCCGCATGGCGGCGAACGCGTCACCGGGCCGGCCGATGACGTTGAGCAGCATCGAGTGGCTGACCTGGAAGCTGGAGGTGAGCGGTTCCGGCTCGGCCTCGACGAGCCGTTCGAAGGTGGGCTTCCCCCAGCCGATCGACCCCTCGGGCGGCTTCTTCCTGACCACCTTGCGCCGCTTCTTCGGGTCGTCACCGGCCTTGGCGAGGGCCTTCTCGTTCTCGATGACGTGCTCCGGCGCCTGCACCACCACCCGGCCGATGGTGTCGAAGCCGGCCCGGCCGGCGCGGCCGGCGATCTGGTGGAACTCGCGGGCCTTGAGCAGCCGGGTACGGGTGCCGTCGAACTTCGACAGGCCGGTGAACAGCACGGTGCGGATCGGCACGTTGATGCCGACGCCCAGCGTGTCGGTGCCGCAGATGACCTTGAGCAGCCCGGCCTGGGCGAGGGTCTCCACGAGGCGGCGGTACTTGGGCAGCATGCCGGCGTGGTGCACGCCGATGCCGTGCCGGACCAGCCGGGACAGCGTCCTGCCGAAGCCGGAGGTGAAGCGGAAGTTCCCGATCGCCTGCGCGATCATGTCCTTCTCGGCCCGGGTGCAGACGTTGACGCTCATCAGGGCCTGGGCGCGCTCCAGGGCGGCGGCCTGGGTGAAGTGCACGACGTAGACCGGGGCCTGCTTCGTCTCCAGCAGCTCCTCCAGGGTCTCGTGCAGCGGCGTCATGGCGTACGAGAAGAGGAGCGGGACGGGCCGCTCGGCCGAGCGGACGACGGCGGTCGGCCGCCCGGTGCGCCGCGTGAGGTCGTCGACGAAGCGGGTGGTGTCGCCGAGCGTCGCGGACATGAGGATGAACTGTGCCTGCGGCAGCTCGATGAGCGGCACCTGCCAGGCCCAGCCGCGGTCCGGCTCGGCGTAGAAGTGGAACTCGTCCATGACGACCTGGCCGACGTCGGCGCGGGCGCCCTCCCGCAGGGCCAGGTTGGCGAGGATCTCGGCGGTGCAGCAGATGACCGGCGCGTCGGCGTTGACGCTGGCGTCGCCGGTGAGCATGCCGACGTTCTCGGCGCCGAAGATCTCGCACAGGGCGAAGAACTTCTCCGACACGAGGGCCTTGATCGGGGCCGTGTAGAAGGTGGTGCGGTCGTCGGCGAGGGCCGCGAAGTGCGCCGCGGCGGCGACCAGGCTCTTCCCCGAGCCGGTCGGCGTGTTCATGATGACGTTGGCGCCGGAGACGATCTCGATGACCGCCTCCTCCTGGTGGGGGTAGAGGTCGAGGCCGCGTTCCTTGGCCCAGCCGGCGAACGTGTCGAAGAGGGTGTCGGGGTCGGCGGTGGCGGGTAGCGCGGCGGTGAGCGTCATAGCCCGTCAATGGTGCCTGGATCATGGCCACCCGCGCCAACCGGGTGGTGGCGGGTGTCGGCAGGGGCCCTCAGGCGGTGGAGGGCGGCCCCGCCTGAGACGCGGGCCCCGCCGGCTGACCGGCGGGTGTGCGGCGGCGGTAGATCAGGTCGGCCACCGGGCGGCCGGCGAGCAGCGCCCGCCGCTCGAACTTCGTGACGGGGCGGTGGGCCGGGCGTGGGGCGAAGCCGTCGTGGGTGTTCACGAGCTCGGGGTCGGCGTCGAGCGTCTCCCGCATCGCCTCGGCGTACTCGGCCCAGTCGGTGGCGCAGTGGATCGTCCCGCCCGGCGCCAACCGGCTGCGCAGCAGCGCCACGTGCGCCGGCTGGATGAGCCGCCGCTTGTGGTGCCGGGCCTTGGGCCACGGGTCCGGGAAGAAGACGTGCACGGCGTCGAGCGACCCGGCCGGCAGCCGGCGCACCAGCTCCAGGGCGTCGCCGCGGGCCACCCGGACGTTGCGCAGGCCGTGCCGCTCCACGAGGTCGAGGAGGTTGGCGATTCCGGGCGTGTGCACCTCTACCGCCAGATAATCTCGATCCGGATCGGCGCCGGCCATCGCCGCGGTGGTCTCGCCCATACCCGAACCGATCTCCAGCACCACCGGGGCCGCGCGCCCGAACAGCTCGGCCGGGTCGATCGGGGCGCCGGGTCCGTCCGGCACCGGAAGGCCGTACGCCGTGAAGAGCCGGTCCAGCGCGTCCGCCTGCCGACCCGTCATCCGGCCCCGGCGGGGATGGAAGGTACGGATCGTCCGCAGCGGCGGGCGCGGCACGGCGGCGGTGGGGTCGTGGTCGGTGGAGGTCACAGCGACCCGAGCGTACGCGACCGTCCCGCCGGATCGGATGTGATGTACGACCAGGGATGAGAGGATCCATCTCGTACGGCAGACCGGGCTTCTCCGCTGCCCGGCACGGGTGAACGGCGTCGGGAGGGGGCATCGGCATGACCCGCGGTGAGTTCGCCCTGTCGGCCGTGATCGCCGGCCTCGTGATGGCCGTCGCCGCCAACCAGGAGGCGCCCCGGGAGGGTGCGGCCCCCGCGTACGTCGACGCGTCGCCCGCCGCGCTGGCGCAGGCCGCGCCGACGCCGGGCCCCCCGGAGCACACCGCGCCCGCGCCGCGCTGGCCGGAGGACGGCGGCGCGGACGCCGAGGTGGAGGCCGACCCGGTCGCCGCGCCCCAGCCCAGCCCGATCGTGGACGTGTTCGTGGAGGTCAGCCCCAGCACCGTCCAGCCGGGATTCCTCGTCGGTATCAAGGCCAGCTGCCACGACAACTCGGTGCCCGCGATCGTCGCGTCCGACGCGTTCGGCCGGGTGCAGGTGCAGCCGCAGCGGGGGCTGCTCACCGCCGCGCCGATGGTGCGGGAGCGCGTCCGTCCGGGCAACTACCGGGTCAAGCTCGAGTGCCGGGACGGCGCGACCGCCTCGACGATGCTGCAGGTGGTGAAGGGTACGCCGCCGCCCAGCCGTGGCCCGGCCACCGGGTTCGGCGGCACGGCCGGTGGCCTTCCCGGTGGCCTGCTGCTCCCCGGCGGCGTGGCGCTGACCATCGTCGGCGCGATCCTCGCCGTGGCGGCGTTGCGCCGCCCCCGTACCGTCCGCGTCCGCCGCTGAGGTCCGCCATGGTCACCCAGCGCCCCGCCCGACCGCCCGTCGAGGGTCGGCCGCCCGTCGGCCGCCTGCCCGCCCGCCGGCCGTCCTCCGCCGGCCGGCCGCGCGGGCGCAGCCCGTGGACGGTGCCGTTGGCGATCGTGTTCGTGCTGGCCGGGGTCTTCGCCACGGGAGCGGGCCTGGGTCGCACGGTCCCGCTGGAGTGGGCGTCGAGCAGCGGGGACCGGTCGTCGCGGGAGGAAGGCGACGCCCTGCGGGCCAGCCGGCCGGTACGCCTCGTGGTGCCGGCGATCGAGGTGTCCGCGCCGGTGGCGCCGGTCGGGCAGGCCCGCGACGGCTCGATCGCCGTACCTCCGCTGGAGCGGCACAACGAGACCGGCTGGTACGACCGGGGGCCGACGCCGGGCGAGCCGGGCCCCGCGGTGATCGTCGGGCACGTCGACACCCGGGAGGGCCCGTCAGTTTTCTACGACCTGGGCAAGCTGAAGGCGGGCGACACCGTCGAGGTGACCCGGGCCGATCGGTCGGTGCTGACGTTCCGGATCGACTCGGTGGAGCGGTTCCCGAAGGACCGGCTGCCGGCCGACCGGGTGTACGGCCGCGACGGGCCACCTCAGCTGGTGCTCATCACCTGCGGCGGGGACTTCGTCGGCGGCCGCACGGGCTACGCCGACAACGTCATCGCGTTCGCCTCCCTGGCGGACACCCGGGCCACCTGACCGGCCCGCGGGCCGCGCGGAACCCGGAAGCCGGCGTCACGGGACCTGCTGGACCACCTCGAACTCGAGCAGGGTGGCGCCGGTCGCGACCGGGCGCTGCTGCTGCTGCCCGCCGTGCGCCGCCCGGGACGGGCCGGCGGCCCAGGCCTGGTACGCCTCCTCCGACTCCCACTTCGTGTAGACGAAGTAGCGGGTCTCCCCGCCGACCGGTCGGAGCAGCTCGAACCCGAGGAAGCCGGGGGAGTTCTCCACGGCGCCGGCCCGCGCCGCGAAGCGCTTCTCCAGCTCCTCGCCCGCGCCGGGAGGGACGTCGATAGCGTTGATCTTCACGACTGCCATGCCCCCACCCTAACCAGGTCAGAACGTCTCGACGGCCGGCACCAGGTCGGCGTCGACGACGATCGGCGCGTGGTCGGAGGGCCCCTTGCCCTTGCGGGCCTCCCGGTCGACGTACGCGGAGCGGACCGCCCGGGCGAACGGCGCCGAGGCGTACACGAGGTCGATGCGCATGCCCTTGTTCTGGTGGAACATCCCGGCCCGGTAGTCCCAGTACGTGAACGGGTGGGGCCCCTTCATGGGCGTCGGCACGATGTCGGAGAGCCCCAGGTCGCGCAGCGCGGCCAGGGCGGCGCGTTCGGCCGGCGTGACGTGCGTGGAGTGGGTGAACACCGCCGGATCCCAGACGTCGGCGTCGGTCGGGGCCACGTTGAAGTCGCCGCAGACCGCCAGCGGCAACCCGCCGGTGAGCTCCTGGTCCAGCGCGTCGCGCAGCGCGGCGAGCCAGGCCAGCTTGTACGTGTAGTGCGGGTCGTCGGGCGTGCGGCCGTTCGGCACGTACACCGACCAGACCCGCAGTCCGTCGCAGGTGGCGGAGATGGCGCGTGCCTCCGGCTGCGGGAAGCCCGGCTCGCCGGGGAAGCCGACCGTCACGTCCGCCAGGCCGACGCGCGACAGCAGCGCCACCCCGTTCCACCGGCCGTCGCTGTGGCTGGCCACGGTGTAGCCCAGCTCGCCGACCTCCGCCACGGGGAAGGCCCCGTCCGGGCACTTCGTCTCCTGGAGGCAGACCACGTCCGGCTTCGTGCCGGCGAGCCAGTCGAGCAGCCGGGGGAGGCGGGCCTTCACCGAGTTCACGTTCCAGGTCGCCAGGCGCATGCCTCCAGCCTGCCGCATCCGCGGCCGGTGCGCCGCGTCAGCTGCCCGGGGTGTCGTTCGGGCGGCTCTGCTCGGCCAGGAACCGCTCCAGCTCGGCGGCGAGTTCCTCGGCGGTCGGCAGCGACCCCGACTCGGGGGCGAGCAGGTTCTTTCCGCCCCGGCCCCGGGCGAACGCGTCGTACTGCTCCTCGAGTGCCTGCACGAGCGCCGCGGCGTCCTCGCTCTGGGCGACCTGGCGGTCGATCTCGACGCGGACCACCTCGGCGGCCGAGCGCAGCCCGTCGCTGGGCAGCAGCAGGCCGGTGCTGCGGGACACCGAGGCGAGCAGCACCTCCGCGGCGGCCGGGTACTCGGTCTGGGCCACGTAGTGCGGCACGTGGGCGGCGAAGCCGACGGCGTCGCGGCCCATCTCGCCGAGGCGGTACTCGAGGAGGTGGCCGACGCTCCCCGGCACCTGCACCCGCTGCAACCACGGCTCGTGCCCGGCGATCAGCTCGCGGCGCGTCGCGTGGGCGGTCACCCCGGTGGGCCGGGTGTGCGGCACGGCCATCGGGATCGAGTTGAGCCCGACGGTGAGCCGGACGTCCAGCCGCGCGGAGAGTCCCGCCACCGCGGCCACGAAGCGCTCCCACTGCAGGTCCGGCTCGGGTCCGGTGAGCAGCAGGAACGGGGTGTCGTCGTCGTCGCGCAGCAGGTGCAGCTCGAGCTTCGGGGTGTCGTACGACTCCCAGTGGTCCTCGACGAAGGTCATCACCGGCCGCCGGGAGCGGTAGTCGAAGAGCTGGTCGAGGTCGAAGGTCGCGATCGGGCGGGACTCCAGCGAGCTGAACAGCTGCTCGCGGGCCAGCCGGCTGGCGCTCCCGGCGTCGACGAAGCCCGTGAGGGCCTGGATCAGGACCGGCTGTCCGAGGTCGGGCAGATCGTCGGTGAGCTCGTAGAGCTCGTGTGGGTCGAGCACCGGTGCGGACCTCCCTGGGATGTGCCTGCGAAGCGCCGCCGCGTGGCGCGGCGCCCGGTTCCGGCAACGTACCCGCCATCCTGGTGCATTCCTTCGCCGGGCGGTTCGTTCTCAATGAGTGATCTGGATGGGGCGAATTGCCGCATTCCGCCGGGCGGCGAGGGGCTGCCCCCCGATCGGTGGACGCTGCCTGGGCCGGACGACCGAGTTTAGTGATCGTGGACCGCCGCCCGGCGAGGTGTCCCGTTCCGGGTGACGCGCGACCGGCCCGCGCCCGGTGACCGTTGCGTCCCGGTCGCGAGGTCCGTCCGAGCGCGGCGCCGGACCTCCCGCCCTGTCCCCCCGACGGCCCGGATTCTGTGGTCAGGGCCACGAGATCACCCACGGTAATCATGGGATCCGCATGCCTAGCCTCGGCTGATGCGTGACGACCGCACCCTCGACGACTCGAACGCTCCCCTCGACCCCGATGTCCGTACGGATGACACATCCTCACCCGAACGGATGAGGTCGGGCCTCGCGGCCGCCCGTGCCTACCGCCGGCGCCTCGCCGCCGCGCCCGCCCGGGCGCGGACCGTGCTCGCCACCGCCCCCGCCCGGGCCCGGACCGTGCTCGCCGCCGCCCCGGGCCGGGCCGGGGTCGCGCTCGCCGCCGGCGTGGTGTGCTGCCTCGGCCTCGCCGCGTACGCGCAGACCGGCGACGACACGGCCGCCGTGGCGGCACGGTCCGACCTGGCGCAGCGCGCCCAGCAGGAGACCGCCTCCCGTGGGCAGGACCGGACGCCCGCCGCGACGTCGGCCCCGTCCCGCCCCGCGAAGGCCGCGCCCGCCTCGACCGACCCGGACACCGATCGGGACGCGCCGGAGGAGCCGGCGCCGGTGGCGGGGCTGACCGAGGCGCAGATGGAGAACGCCGAGGCCATCGTGCGGACCGGCCGGGAGATGGGCGTCCCCCGCCGGGCCCTGGTGATCGCGGTGGCCACCGCCATGCAGGAGAGCAACCTCTACAACTACGCCAGTGGCGTGCTGCCGGAGTCCCAGAAGTACCCGCACCAGGCCATCGGGTGGGACCACGACTCCGTCGGGCTCTTCCAGCAGCGGCCGAGCAGCGGCTGGGGGCCCGTCGACCGGCTGATGGACCCGGAGTTCGCCACCCGGCGGTTCCTCAGCGCCCTGGAGCAGGTGCCGGGCTGGCAGCAGATGCGGCTCACCGACGCGGCGCAGGCGGTGCAGGTGTCGGCGTACCCCGAGCACTACGCGAAGCACGAGTGGCGGGCGACCCGGGTCGTCGACGCCATCGTGCCCCCGGAGCGGTAGTCTTCGGACCACAGTGGACGGAAGCGGTCGGGGCGTCCCGGGCGCATCGGTTGTCGGTTCCGGGTACACATGAGTGAGGGCTCACCGGACACAGGAGGACCGAGATGTCTCTGCTCCAGCGGATCAGCACCTTCCTGCGCTCACCCCGAGGTCAGCAGCTCGTCGCGCGCGGCCGCCGCGAACTGGCCAAGCCCGAGACCCAGCGGAGGCTGCGCGGGCTGGCGGCGAAGTTGTCGAACCGTCGCTGACCCCACCGCGCGTCGTACCCGCCCGCTCACCCCTCGGGAGTACCTGTGACCGATCCCGTGCCCGCCGACGGCCAGCCGCCCGCTCCCACGCCGCAGCCCGCGGCGGCCGGGACCGCCGCCCAGGAGGCCCCCGAGGCGCCACCGGTCACCCTTTGGGACCGGATGCGGGCCGACCCGCAGTACGCGCCGGAGCACCTCGCCCTGGAGGCGGTGCGCCGGCTCGGCCCGGAGGCGGCCCAGTGGGCGCGGCGCGCCCGGGCGGAGCAGCCGGACGCGACGGCCGAGGACCTGGCCGAGCAGGCCGCCCGCAGGTTCGTCAACCGGGCGCGGCTGTCGGGCGCCGTCTCCGGCGCGGCGGGCCTGCCCGGCGCGGTGATCGACGTGGGCGTGCTCGCCTGGACCCAGGCCCGGATGGTGCTGCACATCGCCGCCGCGTACGGCGTCGACCCGCTGCACAGCGACCGCGCCACCGACCTGCTGGTCCTCCAACGGGTGCACAAGGTGGCCGAGAGCGCCCGGCTGGCCCTCGGGGTGGCGGCCGGGCGGGAACGCGCGGGCGCGCTGTTCGGCATGGGCGGGCAGGGCCACCTGGGGCGGGCGATGCTGCGCCTGGGCGTCCGGCTGGCCCAGATGGCCGGTGTGCGGGCGGCCAAGCGGGTCTTCGCGAAGGTCGTACCCGGGGCGGCGATCATCCTCGGCACCTGGGCCAACTCCTCGGCCACCACGGACCTCGCCGAGCGTTCCCGGGCGCTCTACCGGGGGCGGGCCGTCCCCGACCCGCGCCGCTAGCCCTCGCGCCCGGCCGGCGGGTCGCGCCGGGCCGCCGGTCGCGCCGGTCGCCCGGTTGCGCCGGACCGCCGGTCGCGCCGACGGCCGGAACGTCAGTCGGCGAGGCCCGAGGCCCGCCAGGCCACCTCGGCGAGCCGGTCCTGACCGGCCGCGTTCGGGTGGAACCAGTCCAGCCGGTTGACCAGGTCGAGGGTGAAGCGCACCCGGTGCACGGCCCCGCCGTCGTACCGGCAGCGCGACCCGTACGCCCGGCACGCCGCCCGCAACTGCGCGTTGTAGGCGTCGATGCGCTCGCGCACGGCGAGCCGGCGGGCCCGGTCGGCGGGCGCCGTCGAGGTCGGGTCGGCCAGCAGTGCCGGGCAGACACCCCGCCGCCAGGCGCGGACCGCCCGCGAATCGGTGTGCCCGACCTCCCAGAGGCGGTACAGGTCGGGGATGCTCACCACCAGCACCCGCGCCCGGGGGCGGCCGGTGCGCAGGACCCGCAGCCCCCGGTCCACGTCCGCCCGGAACTGCGCCACCGGCGTCATCTCCTCGACCCGGCCCCGGCAGGCGTCGTTCGCGCCGACCAGCACGGTCACGTGGTCGACGCGGTCGCGTACCGCCGCGCGGGCCTGGCCCTGCAGCGCCGCCGCCCGGGCACCCGGCCGCGCGTGGTTGTAGGCCTTCCCGCGGACGCCCGGGTCGCGGTCGAGCAGCCGCCGGTAGAGGCTGCGCACCCGCAGCCCGTCCCCGGTCGACCAGGAGTTGCGCTCGCACGAGGTGAGCACCAGGCAGGAGCCGAACCCCGTGCTGACCGAGTCGCCGAGGGCGGCGATCCCTCCGGAGCCGGCGGGTGGCGTGGTGCGCGGCGGGCGGGACGGACCGTCGCCGGCGCCCTCGCAGGCCAGCGCCACGAGCGCCGCGAGGCAGGCGACCGCGGTGACCCAGCGTCGAGGCATGTCCTTCCCCGTCCGGCGACTCCTGGCGGCAGCGCGGTCACTGTACGCGCTGACGAGGTAGCGGTGGGTGGCTGCTGTCGGCTATGCGGCACATCGGTGTCCAGGGTGGCCGCCGATGTGCTAGCCACCGCGGTCGGCCGTCCGGGTGACGCCGCGCCGAGGCTCGACACCCCGCGTACCCGGATGGAATTGTGGGGTGTGCCGCGGACGCCGGCCGGGGGCGAGGGAGGGTGACGGTGAGGATCGGCCTGCACTACTGGACCTTCACAATCCCGTCCGAACCGGAGATGATCGCCCCGACCCTCGCGCGCACCGCGCGGATCGCCGAGGACGCCGGGTTCGCCTCGTTCACCGTCATGGACCACTACTTCCAGATGGAGGCGACGGCGCCCGCCGACGAGCCGATGCTGGAGGCGTACACGACGCTCGGCTTCGTGGCCGCCCACACGGAGCGGATGACGCTCGGCGTGCTGGTCACCGGCGTGATGTACCGGTACCCGGGCCTGCTCGCGAAGATCGTCACGACCCTGGACGTGCTGTCCGGCGGCCGTGCCCGCCTGGGCATCGGCGCCTCGTGGTACGAGCGGGAGCAGCGGGGTCTCGGGGTGCCCGTGGTGCCGGTGGGTGAGCGGTTCGAGCGGCTGGAGGAGACCATCCAGATCTGCCTGCAGATGTGGAGCGGGAACAACGGCCCCTACGAGGGGCGGCACTACCGGTTGGCCGAGACCCTCTGCGTGCCCGCTCCGCTCCGGCGGCCCCACCCGCCCGTCATGATCGGCGGCGGCGGGGAGAAGAAGACCCTCCTGCTGGTCGCCCGGTACGCCGACTCGTGCAACCTCTTCGACACCGGCGCCGACGAGGTCCGCCACAAGCTCGACGTGCTCCGCGCGCACTGCGCGGCCGAGGGACGCGACTACGACAGCATCGAGAAGACCCTGGTCATGCGGGTGCCGCCCCTGGACGAGCCGGAGGCGTTCCTCACCGCGGTCCGGGAGTACGCCGCGCTCGGCGTTACCGAGATCCAGGTGACCCCGGACCGGCACCCCGCCGAGTTCGCCGAGCAGGTCGGCGAGCGGATCGTGCCGCGGCTCGCCGAGATCGGCTGAGCCGGCCCCACGGGTCGACCACACCGGTTAGGCCCGGCCGTCGCGGGGTAGGTCGGGGGAATGACGAGATCGCAGCCCCGGCGTGCCCGCGGCACGGTCGGGCACGCCTACAGCGCGCTGAACCTCCGGCTCGCGCTCGCCGGCTTCGGCCTTGTGATCATGGCGATCTTCGCGGTGCTGGCGTTCCTGGCGGACCTGGCGTGGCTGGGCGCGGTCTGCGCGTTCTTCGCGGTGGTCGCCGTCGTCGACCTGGTCATCATCCAGCGCCGCCGCGCCGCCCGCCGTCGCGAGGAGCCGGGCGCACGGCACTCGCTGTTCGAGTGACAGGAGGACGAGATGCCCATCGCCACGACCAACCCCGCCACCGGACAGGTGCTCAAGACGTACGACCCCATGTCCGCCGAACAGATCGACGCCGCCATCGAGCGGGCCGACCTGGCGTACCGGCAGCTGGGCCGCACCACGCTCGACCAGCGGGCCGGCTGGATGAACGCGGCGGCGGACCTGCTGGACGCCGAGCGGGACGAGATCGCCCGGATCATGACGACCGAGATGGGCAAGACGTACGCCTCGGCGAAGGCCGAGGTGACCAAGTGCGCCACGGCGGCGCGCTTCTACGCCGCCCACGCGGCCGAGTTCCTCGCCGACGAGCCGGCCGACGCCGCCGCGGTGAGCGCGGCCCGCGCGTTCGTCCGCTACCAGCCGATCGGCCCGGTGCTCGCCGTGATGCCGTGGAACTTCCCGCTGTGGCAGGTGATGCGGTTCGCCGCGCCGGCGTTGATGGCCGGCAACACCGGGCTGCTCAAGCACGCCTCGAACGTGCCGCAGACGGCGCTGCTGCTGGAGGACCTGTTCCGTCGCGCCGGCTTCCCGGAGGGGGCGTTCACCACGCTGCTCGTGGGGTCGGAGGCCGTCGACCAGATCCTCAGCGATCCGCGTGTCCGCGCCGCCACGCTGACCGGCAGCGAGGGCGCCGGCCGCTCGATCGCGCAGATCGCCGGCCGGGAGCTGAAGAAGACCGTGCTGGAACTGGGCGGCAGCGACCCGTTCGTGGTGATGCCGTCGGCCGACCTCGACAAGGCCGCCGAGGTGGCCACGACGGCGCGCTGCCAGAACAACGGCCAGTCCTGTATCGCGGCGAAGCGGTTCATCGTGCACGCCGACGTCTTCGACGCCTTCGCCGAGAAGTTCGCGGCCAACATGGCGGCGCTGCGGGTCGGCGACCCGATGGACGAGCAGACCGACGTGGGGCCCCTCGCGAGCGAGCGCGGTCGCGACGAGGTGCACGCCCAGGTCCGGGACGCGGTCGAGAAGGGCGCCACGGTGCTGGTCGGCGGCGAGCCGCCCGCCGGTGACGGCTGGTGGTACCCGCCGACCGTGGTCACCGGCCTCACCCCGGAGATGCGGATGTGGCACGAGGAGGTGTTCGGTCCGGTCGCCGGCCTGTTCCGGGTGTCGTCGTACGACGAGGCGATCGAGGTGGCCAACGGCACCACCTTCGGGCTCGGGTCGAACGCCTGGACCCGGGACGAGGACGAGCAGGCGCGCTTCGCGACCGACCTGGACGCCGGCAACGTGTTCATCAACGGGATGACCACCTCGTTCCCCGAACTGCCCTTCGGCGGGGTGAAGAACTCCGGGTACGGCCGGGAGCTGTCCGCGCTGGGCATGCGGGAGTTCTGCAACACCAAGACGGTCTGGGTGGGCGAGGGCGCCGGCTCCGTCGGACCGGCGGGCGCGCACGCCGAGTAGTCCCGCGCGACGCGCCCAGCTTTAGCCGGACACCGTCCTGGGTAGGGAACGCACCCATGACGGTGTTCGGCTTCCACGCGTCCCACGAGCAGATCCACCCCCGCGCCCTGTTGGACGCGGTGGTCCACGCCGAGCGGGTCGGCTTCGACGCCGCCATGTGTTCGGACCACTTCTCGCCGTGGAGCGCCCGGCAGGGCCACTCGGGGTTCGCGTGGTCCTGGCTCGGGGCCGCGCTCCAGGCCACCGGGCTGCCGTTCGGCGTGGTGAACGCCCCCGGCCAGCGGTACCACCCGGCGGTCGTGGCCCAGGCGATCGGCACGCTCGCGGCGATGTACCCGGGCCGGTTCTGGGCGGCCCTGGGCACGGGGGAGGCCAGCAACGAGCACGTCACCGGCGACGGCTGGCCCCGCAAGTCGGTCCGCGCCGCCCGGCTGCGCGAGTGCGTCGACGTGATCCGGGCGCTGCTGGCGGGGGAGGAGGTCAGCCACGACGGCCTGGTCCGGGTGGACCGGGCACGGCTGTGGACCCGGCCCGAGCGGCCCCCGGCGCTGCTCGGCGCGGCCGTGAGCGTGCCCACGGCCCGCTGGTGCGCGGGGTGGGCGGACGGGCTCATCACGGTGAACGCGCCGGTGGAGCACCTGCGCCGGATGATCGACGCCTACCGCGACGCCGGTGGCCGCGGGCCGCTGCACCTTCAGGTGCACCTCAGCTGGGCGCCGGACCAGGCCGAGGCGGAGGCCGTCGCGTACGACCAGTGGCGCAGCAACGTCTTCGCGCCGCCGGTCTGCTGGGACCTGGAGACCGCCGAGCACTTCGACGTGGTGTCGGCCGACGTGCCCATGGAGCGGGTGGCCCGTGTGGTCAACGTCTCGGCGGACCTGGGCCGGCACGTCGGCTGGCTGGAGGAGTACGTGGCGCTGGGCTTCGACCAGATCGCGCTGCACCACGTCGGGCAGGAGCAGCGGGCGTTCCTCGACGCGTTCGGCGCCGAGGTGCTGCCGAAGCTGGGCGCCCGGTGACGGTGTGACCGACGACCGACCGGCCGGTGGCGGACCGGCCGGGTGGCGTTGCCTAGGCTCGTGATCCATGGACGGACTCTTCGAGGTCGTCGTGTTCCTGGCGATCGCGACGGTCGGTGCGGCGCTGGCCCGCAAGCTCGGGCTGCTGGCACCGATCGTGCTGGTGGTGGCGGGGCTCGTGCTCTCCTTCGTACCCGGCTTCCCGCACGTCCGGCTCGACCCGGACCTGGTGCTCGTGGGGATCCTGCCGCCGCTGCTCTACGTGGCCGCCCTGGAGACCTCGGTGCCGGCGTTCCGGCACAACCTGCGCCCGATCCTGTGGCTGGCCATCGGCCTGGTGATCTTCACGGCGGTGGCCGTCGGGTTCGTCCTGCACGCGCTGCTGCCGGCGGTGCCCTACGCCATCTGCCTCGCCCTCGGCGCGGTGCTCGCCCCGCCGGACGCCGTGGCGGCGACGGCGGTGGCGCGGCGGATCGGCCTACCCCGACGGGTGGTCACGATCCTGGAGGGGGAGAGCCTGCTCAACGACGCCACCGCCCTGGTGCTGTTCCGGGTGGCCGCGCTGGCGGCCGTCGGCTCGGCGGTCGGCCCGGGTGAGGTGAGCATCGAGGTGCTCCGGTCCGCCGGGGGCGGGGTGCTGGTCGGCGCCCTCGGGGCGGTGGTCTTCGGGTTCGTGCACCGGCGGATCACCGACCCGCTGCTGGACAACGCGCTCTCGTTGATCATCCCGTTCGCGGTGGTCTTCGTGGCCGAGGAGATCCACGCGTCGGGCGTGGTCGCCGTGGTGGTCACCGGGCTCGCGCTGGGCCACCGGCTGCCGGTGCTGATGTCGGCGGCGTCCCGGCTCCAGGTCGGCGCCGTGTGGCGGCTGGTGCGGTTCCTGCTGGAGGGCCTGGTCTTCCTGCTCGTCGGGTTGCAGCTCCCGGACGTGCTCCAGGACCTCGACGAGCCGATGGGGCGGCTCGTCGGTGTCACGGCCGCGGTGATCGGCACCCTGTTCCTGGCCCGCTTCGCCTGGCTGTTCCCCCTCACCTACCTGACCCGGCTGGTGCCGGGCGTCCGGCGCCGCGGCGGGGAGCGGAAGCCGGTGAAGTACCCGCTGGTGATCGGCTGGGCGGGGATGCGGGGCGTGGTGACGCTCGCCGGCGCGCTGGCCCTGCCGTTCACCGTGTCCGGCGGCGAGGAGTATCCCCGGGCGCTGTTCATCTGGCTGGCCTTCGCGGTTATCGTGGTCACCCTCGTCGGCCAGGGCGCCACCCTGCCGGCCGTGGCCCGGTGGCTCAAACTGCCGCCGGACGACCCCGTGCAGGACGCCCTCTCCGCCGCCGGCGTGCAGCAGCAGGCCAGCCGCGCGGCGCGGGACCGGTTGAACGAGCTGGCGGACAGCGCGCCGGGGCCGGTGGTGGAGCGGCTGCGCCGGGTCGTGGAGGAGCGCACCAACCTGGCGTGGGAGCAGCTCGGCGGCACCGAGCGGGAGACGCCGTCGCAGGCGTACGGGCGGTTGCGGCAGGAGATGATCGACGCGGAGCGTGAGGTGTTCCGCCTGGCCCGGGACAGCGGCCGGATCCCGGAGGAGGTGCTGGTGCGGGCCTATCGTGACCTGGACCTGGAGGAATCGTTGCTGCGACGGGAGAGCGAGCGGTGAGCTGCGTACACCTGACCGAGGCGGGCACGGCCGAGCCGCGGGCCACCGACGAGTGCCCGGCCTGCGTGGCGATCGGCAACGCCGACTGGGTGCACCTGCGCGCCTGCCTCACCTGCGGGTACGTGGGCTGCTGCGACTCGTCCCCGTACCGGCACGCGAGCGCACACTTCGAGGAGAGCGGGCACCCGGTGATGCGCTCGATCCAGCCGGGGGAGTCCTGGCGGTGGTGCTACGTGGACGAGGAGATCGGCTGAGCCGTACCGCCGTCAGGGCAGCCGCCGGGCGAGGACCTGGCCGGGCCAGGGCTCCCGTCCGGGCCGCCGCACCGTGAACGTGTCGGTGCGGGTGAAGCCCTGCCGCTCGTACCAGCGCACCAGGGCGCCGTCGGCGCCGGCGTAGCAGTCCACCCGCAGCAGGCCCAGGCCCCGCTCGCGGGCCAGCTCCGCGGCGTGCGCCAGCAGCCGGCCCCCGATGGCCCGTCCGGCGTACGCCCGGTCGGTGACCAGCAGGTTGACGTACAGCTCGGGTTCGGTGGCCGCCGGCACGTACTCGGTGGCGGCGCCCACGACCAGGGCGCCGACCGGCTGGTCACCGAGCATCGCGAGCCAGAGCCCGCCGCCGGTGGCCCACTCCTGTGCCTGGGCGATGCGGCGCGGATCGGCCGAGGCCGGCTCGGTGCCCCACTGGCCGCTGCGGCCACGGGCGACGAGCCAGGCGGTCGCGCCGTCGAGCAGGCGCAGGATCGTGGGCGCGTCCGCGGGCTCGCCGGGCCGGACGGTCAGGGTGTCGGTCACGCCGACATCGTGCTACACCGGCGTCCGGCGATGAAGGGCCGCGAGCGGGCGTTCCCGTCGGGCGGGTGGTGCCCGCCCCGGCGCGACCGTGCGGCCGCGCCGGGGCGGGAACGGTCAGGCCGACGTGCAGGGGACGCCGTTGAGCGTGACCAGGCCGGGTGGCGGATTGGCGCCGCCGCCGGTGGTCGCGGTGAACCCGAACGTCACCGTCGCGCCCGGGTTGATCCGGGCGTTGTGCGGTTCGTTGCGCGCGGTCACCGTGGCGCCGGACTGGCTCACCCTCGCGAGCCACGCCCGGTCCACCGCCTGGTCGCCGGTGAACGCGAACCGCGCCGTCCAACCGTCGACCGGGGCCGTGCCGGTGTTGCGGATGGTCACCTGGCTGGTGAAGCCGCCCGGCCAGCTGCCGTGGAGGGTGTACGTCGCGGCGCAGGTCGGCGCCGCCACCGGGTCGGCCGCGCCCTGGTCGGCGAGGAAGGAGGCGACCCAGGCCAGGGCCGAGTTCCAGTTGATCGCCACCTCGTTGGTCGAGTACGAGTTGATGTCGTCGACGTAGCAGAACATGGGTGCGCACCCGGCGAGCAGTTGCGCGGCGAACGGGTCCTGGAGGGCGGCGTTCGGCCCGCCGGCGAGGGAACCCGCGGGCGGGTGCGGCAGGCTCGGGTCGAGCTGGTGGGCGAAGATGCGGCTGTGCTGGTTCCGGGCGGCGTGCTCGCCCCAGCCGGTCACGTACGAGATGTTCAGCGCGTTGCGGCCGAAGAGGTAGTCCACGGCCTGCACGGCGCCGTCGCGGTAGCGGGCGTCGCCGGTCAGGTCGAACGCCGTGGCCAGCACGACGGTGTTGTTGAGGACGTTGCTGTTGCCGCCCCAGAAGTAGCTGCCGGCGTCGCCGGGCATCGGCAGCCCGTACGCCTGCCGCCGCAGCTCGGCGAGGTAACCGTCGGCGGCGTCGGTGACCGAGGCCCGGACGCGGGCCAGCTCGGCGGCGGGCAGCGCGTTCGGCACGGTGGCGAGGTCGAGCCGGCCCAGCGCGGCGACGCCCTGCCAGCCGAAGCCCCGCGGCTCGAACACGTCCTGGGTGTGGTGCGGCGACGCGGTCAGGTCGGCGAGGTACGCCGGCGCGCCGGTGGTGAGCCACAGCTCGACGGCCGCCCAGTAGAACTCGTCGGTCACCCGCGTGTCGTCGTACGCGCCGCCGCCGGTGCTGTCGGCCGGGCTCGCGTACCGGTCGGGGTGGGCCTTCGCGGCCGCGTACGCCGTGGTCGCCGCCGTCCGGCAGCGGCCCGCGAACGCGGCGTCGTACGGCGCGTAGAGCCGGGCGCACTGGGCCGCCACGGCGGCGAGGTTCAGGGTGGCGGCCGTGGACGGCGGGTGCAGCTCGCGCGGTTGCGGGTCGTCGTGCGGGGCGAGCGGCAGGCCCGTCCAGTTCCGGTCGTGGATCTTGTGGTGTGCCATGCCGGCGAGCGGCTGGCCGGCCGGCACCTGCATGCGCAGCAGGAACTCCAGCTCCCAGCGGGCCTCATCGAGGATGTCGGGCACCCCGTTGCCGTGCTCGGGCACCCGCAGGGTGCCGTCGCCGAGCGCGGCGCCGCCGCCCGCCGTGGCGGCCGTCTTGGTCCGCTCGAACGCGCTCAGCAGCTGGTAGGTGGCGATGCCGCCGTTGACCACGTACTTGCCGTGGTCGCCCGCGTCGTACCAGCCGCCGCGCACGTCGAGGCGGTAGTCGCACACCCCGGGCTGGCAGGGCACGTCCGTGTCGCCCTGGTTGGGGGCCACCCCGAGGTGGCCGGCCGGGCGGGCGTACGCCTCGCCGAGCAGCGCGCCGTCGATGGCGATGCCGCTGCGCTGGGCGTAGAAGAACTGGAGCGAGTCGGCGCGCAGCCGCTCGTAGAGGCCGCCGGAGATGTCGAACGGGTGGCTCGCCTCCCCGTCGATCTCCAGCCGCAGCCCGGTGCCCGGGGTGCGGTACGCGGAGAAGTCGGCCGTCTGCACGTTCTGCCCGGAGGCGGGGTCCACGCCGCGCGGGGTGGTGGTGCCCTCGGCCAGCACGTCGCCGTCGGCGGAGCGCAGCCGCCAGGGCAGGGGCTCGGTCGCCTCGGTCACGACCGTGGCGTTCTTCGGTCCACCCGGAAGGTAGCCGACCTGGTTGACGCGGACGCGCGGGCCGGTGTCCGGCTCGTACGGCTCGGGCGGCTCGCCACCGCGCAGCGAGACGTTGTCGAGGCAGACGGTCTGTTCGTCGGCGCTCCCGCCGACCTGGAAGATCAACTGCGCGGACGGGTTGCCGTCCGTGGCGGTGAAGGTCCGCTCGACCCGCTGGGCGGTGCCGCCGGCGGTGACGGTGACGCTCGCGTACCCGGTGTACGGCGGGGCGCCCAGCTGCAGCACGGCCGTGACCGGGGTGCCGGGGGTGGCCGACACGTCGAAGCCGAGGGTGTACTCGGCGCCGGCGACGAGCGGGACGCCGTCCTGGCCGATGCCGGCGTCCCAGGGGTTGGCGAGGCCACCGGGCACGGTGGCGCAGAGGCGGCCGTCGGTCACGCCGAGCGGGCCGGTGCCGTAGGAGAACCACGGCGCCACGCCGGCGCTGAAGTCGCCGTTGTCGATCTGCTCGGGCGCGTCGGGCGGTGGCTCGGCGTGTGCGGGGGCGGCGCCGACGGTGGCGAGGGCGAGGGCGGCCGCCGCGGCGAGCAGCGCGCGGCGGCGTCGGGGTGGCGTCACGGGGTGTCCTTCCGGGACGGTGGCGGGTGCGGTGCGTGCTCCGGGAGCGCTCCCATAGCTGCTGGTCGATGCTTACAGGGCCGCCGGGCGCTGTCAACCACCGGGGTCGCCGACCCGGTCCGCCCCGGGGTCCGGCGCGTCCGCGGCGCTGCGGACAGTGAGATTCGCCGCGCCACGCGCCGTCGCCGTGGATCTCCTAGAGACAACAGCGGCCTCCGCCTGGCAGGCTGCCTCCCATGACCCTGAAGCTGCGTTCCGTGGGGACGAGCGACCGTGGGCTGATCCGCAGCGGAAACCAGGACGCCATGCACGCCGGCACCTGGCTGATCGCCGTGGCCGACGGCATGGGCGGCATGGCGGCCGGCGACCTCGCCAGCTCGATCGCCATCGGCGCGATGGCGCCGCTGGACGTGGAGACACCGGAGGACGCTCTCGTCGCCGCCCTGCAGAGCGGCATCGAGCAGGCCACCGCGCGGATCCGCCAGGCGGTCAGCGAGGATCCGGAGCGGCAGGGCATGGGCACCACCCTCACCGCCCTGCTCTTCGCCCGGACGGGCAGCTGCCTCGCGCTGGCCCACGTCGGCGACTCCCGCGCCTACCTCTTCCGCGAGGGTGTGCTCAAGCAGATCACCCGGGACGACACCTTCGTGCAGATGCTGGTCGACCAGGGGGTCATCACCCCGGACCAGGCGAGCAGCCACCCGCGGCGGGCCGTCGTCACCCAGGCCCTGCAGGGCGACGAGGTCTCCCCGGCGTACGCGACGATGGTGCCCTGGGCCGGCGACCGGTGGCTGCTGTGCAGCGACGGTCTCTCCAACGTGGTGCGCGCGGACACCCTCGCGGAGGTGCTGGCGGGCTACCCGGACCGCGCCGAGTGCGCGCAGAAGCTCATCGACCTGGCGTTGCGGGCGGGCGGCCCGGACAACGTGACGGTCATCGTGGCGGACGTCGTCGAGGAGTAGGGAGGGCGTACCCGCGCCCGGCGACACGGTGCGGCCGGTCAGCGCCGGCGCGGGCTGGCGTGCCGGGTGGGGGTCGCCGTCGTCGGGTCCTCCGGCCACGGGTGCCGGGGATACCGGCCCCGCAGCTCCGCCCGTACCTGCGGATAGCCCACCCGCCAGAACGAGGCGAGGTCGGCGGTGACCGCGACGGGGCGGCCGGCCGGGGAGAGCAGGTGCAGCAGCACCGGCACCCGGCCGCCGGCGATCCGGGGCGCGTCCCGCCAACCGAAGGTCTCCTGGAGCTTCACCGGCAGCACCGGCTTCGCCGGGTCGGCGTAGTCGACGCGGATCCGGGAGCCGCTGGGGACCGTGAGGCGCTCCGGCGCCACCTCGTCCAACCGGGCGGCCTGCGCCCACGGCAGCAGCCGGCGCAGCGCGGCGGCCACGTCCACCCGCGCCAGGTCGGCCCGGCGTCGGGCGGTGGCCAGCTCCGGACCGAGCCAGACCGGCGCGGCGGCGAGCAGCGCCTCGTCGCCGACGTCCGGCCACTCGTCGCCGAGCGCGTGCCGGCAGAACGCGAGCCGTTCGCGCAGCGCGCGGGCGGCCGGGGTCCACTCCAGAAGCCCCAGGCCGGTGCTCCGCAGGCCGGCGATCAGGGCCGCGGCGACCTCGGCGGGACCGGGATCGGTCAACGGCCGTTCGCGCAGTTCGAGCGCGCCGAGCCGGACCACCTCCCGGGCCACCACGTCGGCGCCGGACCAGCCGACCTCCCGTTCGGTGCGCAGCAGCGCCGTAGCCGCCTCCCGCGCGGTGGCCTCGTCGAGCGCGGCGGCGAGCCGGATCCGCGCGGCCGGCGCTCCCGGGGCGCGGTCCGCCACGGCCACCGCGAGCCACTCGGCGCCGGCGAGCGGTGACCCGGGCGCCAGCTCCGCGGCCGTGCCGCCGGTCATGAGGTACGACGACCCGCCCGGTCGCCGGACCCGGGCCAGCCGCTCGGGGTGAGCGAGCCCGACGAGCAGCCCCGCGGCGAGGTCGTCGGAGAGGGGCACCCCGGCGCGCGTACCGTCGGCGGCGTCGGACGGCAGGAGGGCGCGCAGGCGGCGCACCTCGGCGCGCCAGCGGGCCGTGGCCGCCGGGTCGGCGCCGGCGCGCAACCGGCGCCAGGCGATCGCGAGGTCGTCGACCCCGCCGGCGGCGGTGTCCTCGGCGAGCAGGGCGACCACCTCGGCGGCCCGGTCCGCGCCGACCCGGCCGGCGCCGTCGAGCAGCGCCCGGGCCAGCCGTGGATGGGCGCCCACGGCGGCGATCGCCCGCCCGCGTGCGGTGACCCGACCCTCGGCGTCGACGGCGTCGAGGGTGGCGAGCGTGTCGCGGGCGACCTGCATGGCGGCCGGCGGTGGCGGGTCGGGCAACGCCAGACCGGCGGCGTCCGGCCGTCCCCAGGCGGCGACGTCCAGGGCGAAGCCGGTGAGGTCCGCCGTGGCGATCTCCGGTTCCGGCTGGGCGGGCAGGTGCTCGTGGACGGCTTCGGACCAGCAGCGGTAGACGAAGCCCGGCGCCTCCCGCCCCGCCCGGCCCGCCCGTTGGGTGGCGGCCGCCCGGGACACCGGGACCGTGACCAGCGCACCGAGACCGCGGGCGCGGTCCAGCCGGGCCACCCGGCTCAGCCCGGCGTCGACCACCACCCGGACCCCGGGCACCGTGAGGCTGCTCTCGGCCACCGCCGTGGCCAGCACCACCCGTCGCCGGTCGCCGGGGCGCAGCGCGGCGTCCTGCTCGGCGGCGCGCTGCCGGCCGTGCAGCGGCAGCAGCGCCACGGAGTCCCCGAGGTCGGCCAGCCGGCGGGCCACCGCGGCGATCTCCCCGGCTCCGGGCAGGAAGACCAGCACGTCGCCGTCCCGCTCGCGCAGCGCACGCCGGACGGTGGCCGCCACGTGGTCGAGCAGCGCCCGGTCCACGGGGCCGGCCCCGGGAGCCGGTGCCGGCCGGGGCGGGGGCGCCCAGATCCGGGTCACGGGGTGCAGCACCGACTCGGCCCGGACCACGGGCGCCGAGGTGTCGGCGCCGCCCAGCAGCGCCGCGAACCGGTCGGCCTCCGGTGTGGCCGACATGGCCAGCAGCCACAGGTCGGGCCGGAGCGCGGCGCGTGCCTCGACGGCGAACGCGAGCGCGAGGTCGGCGTCGAGGTGGCGTTCGTGGCACTCGTCGAGCAGCACGGCGCCGGTGCCGGGCAGGTCCGGGTCGCGCAGCAGCCGACGCACCAACACGCCGGTCGTGACCACCTCGACGCGGGTCCGTGGGCCGCGCCGCCGGTCACCGCGTACCGCGTACCCGATCCGGTCGCCGACGCGCTCGCCGAGCAGCTCCGCCATCCGCCGGGCCGCGGCCCGCGCGGCGACCCGCCGCGGCTGGGCGATCACCACCCGCCCCTCGACCTGGTCGGCGACGGCCAACGGGGCGAGCGTGGTCTTGCCGGTGCCCGGCGGGGCCACCAGGACGCCGGTGCCGGCGGTGCGCAGCGCCGCGACGACGGCCGGCAACGTGGCGCGTACGGGCAGGTCGAGGCGGACGTCCGAGAGCACGGCCCAGTCTCGCACCGGCGTCCCCGGGCCGGCCCACCCCGCCGCCCCGACTGTCACGCGTGCGTGACGTGGGCAGGGCGCGGACATGCCGATGGCCGGGTCTCGTGGACCCGGCCATCGGCGTCACCCCCTGGTAGGTGCCTTCGCGCCCCCGGCGTCAGTAGGTGCCGTCGAGCTGCCCGCGCAGCTTCGTCAGCGCCCGGGCCAGCAGCCGGGAGACGTGCATCTGCGAGACGCCGATCTGCTCGGCGATCTGGGACTGCGTCAGGTTGCCGTAGAACCGCAGGGTGAGGATCTTCTGCTCGCGCTCGTCGAGGGTGGCCAACGCCGGGCCGAGGGCGACCCGCAGCTCGGCGAGCTCGAACTCGCCGTCCTCGCCGCCGAGCATGTCGCCCAGCTCGGTGGCCCGGTCGCCGTCGCCGGTGGGGGTGGAGAGCGAAACCGCGTTGTAGGCGCGGGCGCCTTCCAGGCCCTCCAGGACCTCCTCCTCGGTGATCTTGAGGTGGGCGGCGATGTCGGCGACCGTCGGCGAGCGGCCGAGGGTCTGCAGCAGCGAGCTGTTGGCGTCGGAGATCGCCAGGCGCAGTTCCTGGAGGCGGCGCGGCACCCGGATGTCCCAGGTGCGGTCGCGGAAGTGCCGCTTCAGCTCGCCGATGATGGTGGGGATGGCGTAGCCGGCGAAGTCGACGCCGCGCGACGGGTCGAACTTGTCGATGGCCTTGATGAGGCCGACGGCGGCGGTCTGCGCCAGGTCGTCGGTGGGCTCGCCCCGGCCGCTGTAGCGGTGGGCGAGGTGGTTGGCGAGCGGCAGCCAGGCCTCGATCGCCTTGTCGCGCAGCGCGGGTCGCGACGGATGGTTGGCCGGCAGCGCGGCCATCGCGTTGAGCAGATCGGTGGCGCTGTCGGCGAGGGCCCGCGGGTCGAGCTTCCCCGCGGTGTCGGGCGTGGTGCTCGTCGTCTGTTCGCTGATCGCTGGCGCGGTCATGGGTGGTCCTCCCTGCACCTCGTCCGCGGATATAGACGTGACGCTTTGGCTAGCTTCCAATGGGCCGTTCGGAAGTCACCCTAACCCGATCGTCCGGAGAAAATCTAGCCGAACGGACGATGTACTTATGTGATTTAACCGCCGTTAACGGTCGCAAATCGACCATCCCCGGCGCGGTTGTGAGGGCCGTTACGGTCGGTTCTTCCGGTCCCGCCGGGTCACCCGGACATCCCCCGGCCGCCGACCGGACGGCCGCCGCGCTCCACCGAGCGGCCGATGCGAACCCGACAGACAAGCCGTACCTGTCACCAATCCGTCCTTGTCCCGTACATGGGACCAGCCGTAGCGTCGGTGACGTGGTCGTCGGAGATGGAGGCGCCGTGGTCGACCTCGCCGCTCCCCAGCTCGTCCTGAACAGTCGCGCGCTGTACATCGGCTGGCTGCCGGCGGACCCGGCGTCGGTCGCCGCGATGCTGCCGGCCGGGCTGCGCCCCCACCCGGACCGGACGGTGGTCCTCCACCAGCGCGTCGTCGACGACGAGACCCAGACCTCGGGCCTCGGCGCGCACGACCTCACCCACCTCGCCGTGGCGCTGGACGGGGCCGCCACCCCGGGCGGGGCGGGCGCCTGGTGGACCCACCACGTCACCTCCAACGAACGGATGCTCGCGCAGTCCCGCGCCTGCGGCGCCCCCGCGTACCCCGGCCGGACCAGCGTCGAGGTGCGCGGCGGCGTGCTCGTGGCCGAGACCGAGCTGGACGGCGTGCCGGTCGTCCGGGTCCGGTGCCACGTGGGGGAGACCGGGCACGCCGTCCGCAGCGGCCACCACCGCTACCTCAGCCGGTGCCACGGCGACCTGGTCAGCTGCGTCTACGCGTACGTGGCGGAGCCGGTGACGCCGTTCGAGATCGAGTCGGTGGAGTTCCTGGAACCCGACCACCCGGTGTACGCGCTGCGCCCGGCCAACCCGCTCACCATCGTCTGCGGCTACTACGCGCCCCGCGCCTCCTTCGCCTCACCGGGCGGCCTCACCGTGCACCCCCAGGAGACGGGACGCCAGGGCGCCCGGGTCGCACTCGCCACCGCCTCCCGGCGCGCCGGCCGGCTCGTGGAGCCCGTCCGCCGGTAGGAGCCTGACGTCTGTGCCTGCCGGCCCACCGTGCCGGCAGGTACCCGGCGCATGCCGGTCGGGTCCGCTGGGCCCGCGCCGGCGGGCACACCCGGGTAGGAGCGCGTCGCGCTTTCCGGTAATCACCGGCCGGACCAGGTTTCCGCCCGTCCAGACGGGTAACCGTGTGACCGGGCCGGCGCGTTCGGCCGCGGTGCCAGACCCCGGCACCGGGTCTCTCCGAAGCCGGCTCCGTCCCCACGGCAGGACCCCCGCCGTGGGGTGAGTGCCGGCCGTCATCCGGTGACACGGCCGGCCCGTATCCGCCGCGCGACACCCGGGAGGACCAGACCATGCCCCGCGAGACGACCAATCCACTGACCCAGCATCACGAGACGGCGGTGGAGGGTGAACGGGGTGCGCTGGTGGCGGTGTTGGTCATGGTGATCCTCGGGGTCGCCGGGATCTTCGCCGTCTCCTGAGCCGCACCACCGACCCGCGCCGCGCGGGTGGCAGGCGTGCGCGCCCACCACCCGCACGACGGGACTCAGGGCCGGGTGCCCTCGCCGCCCGTGTGCGGCAGCCGCTCGGCCGGGACGACTCCCAGCCGGCCGGCCTGGTAGTCCTCGAACGCCTGGATCAGCTCGTCCCGGGTGTTCATGACGAACGGACCGTAGTGCGCGACCGGCTCGCGGATCGGCTGCCCTCCCATGAGGTAGAGGTCCAGCGCCGGGGTGTGCGAATCCTGGCTGGCGTCCGCCGTGAAGCGCAGCGCGTCGCCCGGACCGTGCACCGCGAGCTGCCCGAGGTGCAGCGGCCGCCGGTCGGTGCCGACCGTGCCGCGACCGCTCAGGACGTACGCGAGGGCGTTGAACTCCGGCTGCCAGGGGATGTCGACCTGCGCTCCGGGTTGGACGGTGACGTGCGCGATGGTGATCGGGGTGTGGGTGGAACCCGGACCCCGGTGGCCGGCGACGGAGCCGGCGATCACGCGGATCAGCGCCCCGCCGTCCGGGGTGGTGAGCAGCGCCGCCTCCCGACCCCGGATGTCCTGGTAGCGGGGCGGGTTCATCTTCGCCGCCCGCGGCAGGTTGACCCACAGCTGCAGGCCGTGGAACAGCCCGCCGCTGACCACCAGGTGCTCCGGCGGGGCCTCGATGTGCAGCAGGCCGCTGCCGGCCGTCATCCACTGCGTGTCGCCGTCGGTGATGGTGCCGCCGCCACCGGTCGAGTCCTGGTGGTCGATGATCCCGTCGATCATGTACGTGACGGTCTCGAAGCCCCGGTGGGGGTGCCAGGAGGTGCCCTTCGGCTCGCCCGGCGCGTAGTCGACCTCGCCCATCTGGTCGAGGTGGATGAACGGGTCCAGCTGGCTCAGCGGCACCCCGGCGAAGGCGCGACGCACCGGGAAGCCCTCGCCCTCGTAGCCGCTGGGCGCGGTGGTGACCCGGCGCACCGGCCGGAAGGTGGTGGACTCGGGAAGCCGCGGCAGGCGCGGCAGGACGAGCACGTCGTCGACGGTGATGGCGGGCATCGGGAGGCTCCTAACGTGAGGCGTTGGCGGTGGAGGCGTCCCGTGCCGCCCGCAGGCGGCGGCCGAGGCGCTCGAAGACCCGGGTGAGGCAGGCGACCTCGTCGTCGTCGAGGTCGTCCATGAGGTGCGCGCGCACCGACGCGAGGTGGTGCGGCGCGGCCTCGCGCAGGGCCAGCAGCCCGGCGGCGGTGAGCACGGCCTCGCTGCCGCGCCGGTCCTCCGGGCATGCCTGCCGGGTGACCAGACCTCGGCGCTGCATCGAGGAGATCTGGTACGTCAGCCGGCTGGGGGAGAAGACCAGGCGGTTGGCCAGCTCACCCATGCGTAGCCGCTGCCCCGGCACCTCGGACAGCAGGACGAGCACGTGGTAGTCGGCGAAGCTCAGCCCGCTGGCGTCGCGCAGTTCCTCCTCCAGCTGCGTGAGCAGCAGCTGGCTGGATTCGACGTACGCGCGCCAGGCGGCGAGGCGAGCGGTGTCCAGACCCTCGGTCACGCCCGCAACGGTAGCACTCTTTCAAAATTCAACAACCCCGCCGATCCGTGTGTGGTCCGCCTCGTCAAGCCGTGCAGCCGAGAGGTGGTGCAGGTTTGAAGGAGGCGGGCGCTAGGCTCGCCGGGTGGACGACCTCGACCTGCTCGACTGGCGGGAACGGACCGCCCGGCTCTACCTGTCCGACCTCGACCTGGCCGGTTTCCGGGCCGAGCGCGACCGCCTCTTCGCCGGCCACCCGCAGAGCCCCATCCCGTCCCGGGACCGGGCGGCCTTCACCGGGCTGCGTTACCACCCGCCGAACCCGTCGGCCGTCGTCGAGGCGCCGCTGCGCCCGGCCCACGGGGAACTCGACATCGACACCGGCGGTCCGGACGGCGTCATCCGCTACCGGCGGGTCGCCGTGGCGGACACTCCGTGGGGGCCGCTCACGCTCTGGTGGATCGCCGCGTACGGGGGCGGACTCTTCGTGCCGTTGCGCGACGCCACCTGCGGGCGGGAGAGCTACGGCGGCGGCCGCTACCTCACCGACACGGTGAAGGGCACGCACGGGCGCGGTCTGACCGTGCTGGCCGGTGACCGGGTGCGGCTGGACGCCAACTACCTCTACAACCCGTCCTGCGCCTACGACGACCGCTGGGCCTGCCCGCTCGCTCCGCAGGAGAACCGGGTCGAGGTGGCGCTGCGCGCCGGCGAACTGGCGTACACCCGGCCGGACGGCAGCGGTACCTGATCGCGCACGGCGGCACCCCGGCGTGGCGCGCCGGGGTGCCGCGACGTGGCCGTCAGCGGACGTCCGGGGCGGACGTGGAGAGGTTCAGCCGGCCGAGCAGCTGCCGCGCCTGGTCGGCGAGGTTCGCGTCGACGATGACCGCGTACTGGCCGGCCCGCAACGAGCTGGCGGACGTGAAGTCACGCTGCCCGCCGGTCATGGCGTGCGCCACGGCGCCGAAGACCGCGCCCCAGATGGCGCCGACCACCAGGCCCACGATGATCACGGCGAGCCAGTTGCCGACCGTGAAGATGCCGAAGAGCAGGCCGATGAAGAGCCCGAACCAGGCGCCCGTACCGGCGCCGATCAACGCCGCCCGGGCGGTGGTCATGCGGCCGAGCACGGTCTCCACCAGGGTGAGGTTCGTCCCGACGATGGCGGTGTGCTCGACCGGGAACCGGTTGTCCGCCAGGTAGTCGATGACCCGCTGCGCGGACGGGTAGTCCGGATACGAGCCGATCGTCACGGTCGGCGGGCCCGTCTGGGGGCCCTGCCCGTCACCGGGCGTCGTGGGGCGTCCCGCGGGGCCGGACGGAAGCAGGTCACCGCCGGGCATGCCGGGTCGCCAGCCGGCGGACGGTCCCGTAGCACTGGTCATGAGTTCCTCCCTCGTCGGCTGACTCATTTCCCGCCCCCGCCCGCCGGTAACGCCGCGTCGCGACCGCGGCGGGCGCCGTCACCCAGGGGCGTGCACAGCGCCGGCGGGGCGTGCGCCGCGACGCGCGGACCGTGCCGGGTCGCGGGCCGTCCCCCGGCGGGGAGAATGGGTGGATGCGCCTGGTGATCACCGCCGACACCCACGTGCCGAAGCGGGCGCGGGACCTCCCCGCGCCGCTGTGGACCGCCATCGAGGAGGCGGACGTGGTGCTGCACGCGGGGGACTGGGTCGACGAGTCGCTGCTGGACGCCATGGAGGCCCGCTCGCGCCGGCTCGTCGGGGTGTACGGCAACAACGACGGGCCGGCCCTGCGGGCCCGGCTGCCCGAGATCGCTCGGGTCGAACTGGACGGGCTGCGGGTCGCCGTGGTGCACGAGACCGGGCCGCGGACGCGGCGGGAGGAGCGGTGCGCCGCCCGCTTCCCCGACACCGATCTGCTGGTCTTCGGGCACTCCCACATCCCGTGGGACAGCGTCGCCCCGGGCGGGCTCCGGCTGCTCAACCCCGGCTCGCCCACGGACCGGCGGTCCCAGCCGTACGCCACGTACCTGACCGCCCGGGTCACGGCCGGGGCACTGGACCGGGTCGAGCTGCACCGCCTTCCGCCGCGCTGACCCGACCCGGTCGTGCCGTCACCGGCCGCGGCCCGTCTCCTCCTGGAGTTCGTCGATCCGCTTGGACGCCTCCGCCTTCGTCAGCCCCTCGGGCACCTCGGCGTCCGCCTCGCGGGCCAGCGTGGCGAGGTAGGACTCCTGCGCGGCGGTCGGCGGCTCCTCACCGGTCACCCACTCGTCGGGATCCTTGATCGCACCCCGCGGGTCCGCCGGGTCGCTGTTGCGGTCCGTCATGATCTCACCCTCCTTCGAACAGGCGTACCAATACCCCTGGCGTGGCCGGTCCATGCGCGTACGACTCAGGTGCCCGCGCCGCTGGCCGCCGGTGCGCCGGCCCGCGCGGGCGCGCGCTCGCCGGTGCGTTCCCCGGCACGGTCGAGCAGCCGCATCACCGGGGTCGCGGCGACGCCGTGCACCACCACCGAGACGATCACCACGAGCCCGACGGTGGCCCAGACCAGCTCGGCCTGCGGGAAGTCGGCCTTCGTGGTGGCGTACGCGAGGTAGAAGAGCGAGCCGACCCCGCGGATGCCGAAGAACGCGATCACCCAGTGTTCGGCGGGGCGGCCGGGTGACCCGCGCAGCGACAGCCAGCCGATCAGGGGTCGGAGCACGAAGACGAGCGCGAGCCCCACGGCCGCGGCCGGCCAGGTGAGCGGGGCCAGCAGGCCGCCCACCACGGCGCCGCCGAAGAGCAGCAGCAGCAGGACGGTCAGCAGCCGCTCGACCTGCTCGGCGAAGTCGTGCAGCACCGAGTGGAACTCGTGGGTCCGCTCGGCGGCGCGGATCGCCCGGGCGGCCACGAAGACGGCCAGGAAGCCGTACCCACCGGCCACCTCGACCAACCCGTACGCGAGGAACGTGGCGGCCAGCGCGAGGAAGCCCTCGGCGTGCCGGGCCAGCCGCAGGTGGCGGGGCGCGCGGAAGAAGAGCTTGCCGAGCAGCCACCCCACGAGCAGCCCGCCGCCGACGCCGATGCCGATCTTCCACAGCACGTCCACGGCGAACCACCGGCCCAGCCAGTCCCCGGGGGCGAGGCTCGTCGTGGCGACGGCGATCGCCGCGTACACGAAGGGGAAGGCCAGCCCGTCGTTCAGCCCGGCCTCGGACGTGAGGGCGAACCGGACCTCGTCCTCGGAGTCCTCCACGTCGGTGGGTTCGCCGACCTGCACGTCGGAGGCGAGGACGGGGTCGGTCGGGGCGAGCGCGCTGCCGAGCAGGAGAGCGGTCGCCGGCACCAGTCCGGCCCACCACCAGCCGAGCAGCGCCACGGCGGCGATGCAGAGCGGCATCGCGACGGCGAGCAGCCGCCAGGTGGACGACCAGCGGGACCAGCTCAACGGTCGGTCGATCTTGAGTCCGGCGCCCATGAGGGCGACGATCACCCCGATCTCGGTGAGGTGGGTGGCCACCTCCGGATGGGCGAGCGGGTCGGGAACCGGCAGCCCGGTCGGCAGCAGGAACACCGCCATGCCCAGGCCGAGGAAGGCGATCGGCATGGAGAGCGGCTGGCGCTCCAGCACCCGGGGAAGGATGCCGGCGAGCAGCGCGCCGACGCCCACCAGCGCGAACGCCACGTCCATCGGTTCCACCGCACCACCTCCCGGCCGCACCCGCGCCGTACGGGTCGGTGGTGACGGACTGTGCCCCGCCGGGGTGCCGGCTATGCGCCCGGAAGGCCGGAAAGTGGTGTGCTCACCGGCGTCGGGTCAGCGGCGACTCGTCGAGGGACGCCAGCAGCGCGGCCGGGTCGTCGTACACGGCCACCGCGCCCGCCCCGGCCAGCTCCCCGCGGCTGGTGCCGCCGCAGGTCAGCCCGACGCAGGGGATGTCCAGCTTGCCGGCGGCGGCCACGTCCCAGACCGAGTCGCCGACGAAGACGACCCGCTCGGCGGGCAGCCCGGACTGGTCGAGCGCGGCGACGAGGATGTCCGGCGCCGGCTTGCTCTGCTCCGCGTCCGCCGAGGAGGTGACCGCGGCGATGACGTCGTCGGCGTCGAGGGCCCGGCGCAGCGCGGCCACCTCGTGCTCGGCGGCCGAGGTGGCGAGCACCACCCGCAGGCCCCGCTCGGCGCAGGCGCGCAGCAGGTCCGCCGCGCCGGGCAGCGGGGTGAGCCGCTCCCAGTACTCGGCGTACAGCGTGTCGTGCGCGTCGCGCAGCCGGCTGTCGGCGGCGCGGTCGCGCTCGGGGCCGAGCAGGTGGTCGAGCAGCTTGTCCGACCCCATGCCGATGGCACGGTGGACGGTGGCCATGGGCACCGGCTGGTCGTTCTGGCGCAGGGCCTCCCACCAGCTCACGGTGTGCAGGTAGGTGGTGTCGACGAGGGTGCCGTCGACGTCGAAGAGCGCGCCGGCGGGGTTGTCGGTAGGCATGGCCGTCCTCCTACCCGCGGCGCGGCGGGCTGACGCCACCGGCGGCGCGGTTCACTCGGTGGGGAGGAGGATCTCGAACCACACGGTCGAGCCACGCACCGTCGGGTCCGTGCCCCACGCGTCGCTGAGTTCCTCGATCAGCCCCAGCCCACGGCCCCGGCTGCTCAACGTGTCGGTCTGCGCCCGGGTGACGGTGCCGCGCGTGCCCGAGTCGGCCACCGAGACCAGCAGCCGCTCGGCGCTGAGGTCGATGTCCACGCGGGCGGCCGTGCCGGCGTGCAGCAACGCGTTGGTCGTCAGCTCGCTGGTGCACAGCACGGCGGAGCCGATGACGGACTCCGGCACCTGCCACTCGCCGAGCTGGGCGCTCATCCAGTGCCGGACCCGGCTCGGCGCGGTCGGCTCGGCGGGCACCTCCATGCTCGCCGACCGGCTCGGCCGCAGCGCGTGCTCCACGGCGAGGACGGCCACGTCGTCCTCCGTGGCTCCGGCGACGGCCCCGCTCGCCACGGCGCACAGCGCCCGAGGGTCCCCGCTGCCGGCGGCGGCGACCGCGTCGGCGAGCACGTCGAGCCCGGCGCCCAGGCTCTGCCGTCGCCGTTCCACGACGCCGTCGCTGAACAGCAGCAGCGTGTCGCCCGGGGCGAACGCGACGGTCGTGACGGTCGGCCGGGCGCCGAGCCCGAGGGGCGCGCCGGCGGGCAGGTCGACGTACTCGGCGTGCGGGCGGTCGTCGGGGGCGCAGCGACGGATCAGCGGCGGGGGGTGCCCCGCGCTGGCCAGGGTGAGTTCCCGCCGCTCGGCGTCGACGACGCCGAAGACCACGGTGACGAACAGCTCGTACGTGCCGGCCTCGGCGCCGAGACTGGTGACCAGCCGATCCAGACCGGTGAGCACGGAGTCCGGGCGCGGATCGGCCAGCGCGAGCGCGCGCAGCGCCGCGCGTACCTGCCCCATCCGCGCGGCCGCCTGCACGTCGTGCCCGGCGACGTCGCCGAGGACGACGCCGAGCTGCCCGGTGGGCAGCAGGAACGCGTCGTAGAAGTCCCCGCCGGCCGCGTTGCCGTCCACCCCCGGGTCGTAGCGCGCGGCGATGCGCAGCCGGGGGAGGTTCGGCAGGTGCTCGGGCAGCATGCTGCGCTGCAGCAGCTGGGCGGTGCCGTGCTGGGTCTCGAACCGGCGTGCCCGCTCGGCCGCCTGCCCGATCAGCTCGGCGGACGCGGCCAGCAGCGCGCGCTCCGCGGCGGACCACAGGCGGGGGGCCTGGTGGCCGATGGACAGGCCACCGCGGACGACCGTGGCCCGCAGCGGCACGGCGATCAGCGAGACGATCTTCTGGTCGTGGCGGTCGGTGGCCGCGTCGCGCAGCGGCTGACCGTTCGAGGTGATCGACGGGGTGCCCGCGCGGGCCGCCTCCACGAGGGGGTCGGGCCAGTCCGCGGCGACCCGCCGCCACAGCGGAGGGAGCCGCTCGTCGGCCTCGTCCATCAGCTCGCCCCGGACCCGGCGGACCATCCGCCAGCCTCCGCCGCCCTCGTCGACGGCGAAGGCGACCCGGTCGGCGTCGAAGGTGGTGATCGCGTACCGCAGCGTGACCCGGGCCACGTCGTCGAGGGTGAGCGTGCCGGCGAGGGCCGCCGCCACCTCGCTGACGCTCTGCAACTGCTGGGTGACGTGGGTGGTCTCGGCCGCCACGGTGAGCACGCCGACGATCCGTCCGGTGCTGTCGCGTACGGGGGAGCAGCCGCGGGTGAAGACGGCCTGCTCGACCACCCCGCCGTGGCCCCGGCCCAGCGGGAGGCTGCTCTCCTTCTCCAGGAAGGTCCCGCCGTCGCGGTAGATGCGTTCCATGACGTCGCCGACGCCCGGCAGGTGCCACAGTTCCGGGAACACCTCGGCGGCCGGGCGGCCGATCGCCGCGGGGTGCTTGTCCCCGATCAGGTCGGCGTACGCGTCGTTGTAGAGCAGGACCAGCTCGTCCCCGTACGCGAGGGCCATCGGCACGGGCGAGGCGAGGATGAGGTCGACGACCGCGCGTACGGCCGGGTCCCACGCCGTCCGGGGGCCCAGGGACGTGCCGGCCCAGTCGTGGCCGAGGACGGTGGCCGCCGCGTCGGTCCGGGCGGCTGCCGCGGACACCGGCGCCGGCGGCGTGGGGATGCGCCCGACCGTTCCTGGCATGCCCGCAGCCTAACCGGACGACCCGAACGCTGTTTCCGATCATGCCCGGCGCGTGTCGGGAAATCCCCGCATCCGCCCGCGTGCCGCCGCGGCGACCGGGTAAGCCCCCGGCGCGAGGCGCGTGACAGGAGGGCCGTCATGGGGGGAAACGTCGCGTTGCGGCAGGCCGACATCGGCGACGCCGTGTCGGACGCGTGGCGGGAGGTGCTCCTGTTCGTCCCGAAGGCCGTGGCGTTCGTGGTGATCCTGGTGGTGGGCTGGCTCGTGGCCCGGGTCGTCCTGAAGATCGTGGACACCGTGCTGGAACGGGTGGGCTTCGACCGGGCGGTGGAGCGGGGCGGTCTGCGGCGCGCCCTCGAACGCACCCGGTACGACGCGAGCGACATCCTCGCGAAGCTCGCGTACTACGCGGTGCTGCTGTTCACGTTGCAGTTCGCGTTCGGCGTCTGGGGACCGAACCCAATCAGCGACCTGATCCGGGGAGTGGTGGCGTGGCTGCCCCGGGCGTTCGTGGCGATCGTCATCGTGGTGGTGGCCGCGGCTATCGCCAACGCCGTCCGTGACCTGGTGCGCGGCGCCCTGGGTGGCCTGTCGTACGGGCGGGTGCTGGCCGACCTGACGGCCGTCTTCGTGATCGCGCTGGGGGTGATCGCGGCGCTCAACCAGGTGGGCATCGCGACCACGGTCACCACCCCGGTGCTGATCGCGTTCCTCGCCACGGTGTCGGGGATCCTCGTCGTCGGGGTGGGCGGTGGCCTCGTGAAGCCGATGCAGGCCCGCTGGGACCGCTGGCTCGACCGCGCGGCCGCGGAGTCCCGGGCGGTGCGGGAGCGGAGGCGGGCCGCCGCGGCGGGGCGCGCCGACGTCGAGCGGCAGATGGCCGAGCCGACCGAGGGGACGCAGGCGGCGCGGGGGTCCGCCGCGCCCGGCGGGCGGATCTACCGGGCGGGCGCGGTGGCCGACGAGACGGGCGCGGTGGGCGACGAGACGCGCGAGGTGGGGGACGAGACGCGGTGGTACGGGCGGTGACGTGACCCGCCCCGCCGCTGTGGTACGCAGCGGCCGGCGTCGCGCAGGGCGTGGGGCCGAGGTGGGCGCGCGTCGCGGGTGCCCGGGGCCGTCGGAGGTCAGGCCGCGTCGGCGGGGTGCCCGGCGCCGTCGAGGTCCTGGGCCAGCGCGTGCACCGCGAGCAGCCGGGTGAGCAGCCAGTCGGGGTCGGACCAGTCGACCGGGCCGGTCGGCGGCGTCCAGCCGTGGTCGCGCGCCGCCGCGCTGACGCCCTCGACGTAGCCGGCGAGGGCGGCCGGCGTCAGCGGCCGGTCGTCGGCCTCGAGGCTGTCCCGTACGGCGGCGGCGTGCTGGTCGACGGTGGCGAGCAGACCGGGGCACCGGGCCGCGGCGGCGAGCCCGTCGGCGCCGAGGGCGTCGGCGAGGGCGGTGAGGGTGGACCGCGCCGAGTCGACGGCGGAGGTGACCCGGTTGAACGGCACACGCATGGGGAAGGAGGCTAGCCATCCCGTTCCGCGGCCGGCCTCGGCCGCGCGGACGGTGTGGGGTCGGCCACCGGTGCGGCAGCAGGGAGGGGTGCGATGGCGCAGCAGGACGGGCCCGACGACCGGCACCGCCGGCCGCCGGGGGTCAGCGACGAGACCGTGGCGGCGCTGGGCAAGCTCAGCGAGGCGCTGGAGTGCGTGGAGCGCGTACGCGGCCACCTCTACTCGCTGCACCAACTGGTCGGGCACGCCGACCTGATGCTGGACGACGCGGTCGAGATGTTCCGCGCCGCCGGGCACCCGGACATCGCCGAGCGGATCGCCACCGAGCTGCTGGGGCGCAACGTCATCGCCGGGCGCTGGACGTTCCAGATCGTCGAGGACTTCGACGACGGCTACTACGCGCTCTTCCGTGACGTGGACCGTGACGCACGCGAACGGCTGGTCGGCGGCCGGCGGCACCTCTACGAGGCGGAGATGAAGGAGCGGCGGCGTACCCGGGGCCTCCCAGGACACGAGGCGCGCCCCGGCGTCACGTACTAGTCGCCGGAGCGGGCCTCGGCCGGCCGCCGCCGGGCGGCGTCGTCGGCGATGATCAACGTGGCCACCATCAACGCGACGCAGAGGCTGAACAGCCACGAGTCATCGGAGACGAGCCAGGCGGAGACGGGCGCCTGGAGGGCGGCCAGCACGAAGCCGAGCCAGGCCAGGCGACGCTGACGCGTGGTGAGGATGCCGGAGCCTTGTTGCATCCCGAAAGTCTTACGCGACACGGGCCGATTGCCGTCCCCCGTTCGGCCGATTCTGTGCGGAGCGTCCGTTTTCCGGACCGTCCGGACGCCACTTTCTGTCGTAACGGGGGACCCGCCCCGGTCCACCGGCGGGGGAGGGCGGAGGATGGTGCTCCGTGTCGACCACCCCCGCTCGGCCCCGGGCCGCCCTGCTCCTGCTGGCCTACCTCGCCTTCGTCAGCCTCGGCCTGCCCGACGGCCTGATCGGCGTGGGCTGGCCGTCGATCCGCGCCGACTTCGGCGTACCGACCGAGGCGGTCGGCCTGGTGCTCGCCGCCGGCACGGCCGGCTACCTGACCTCGAGCGTGCTAGCCGGCTTCACGCTCGCCCGGCTCGGCGTCGGCTGGCTACTGGCCGGCAGCACCCTGCTGGCCGCGCTCGCGCTGACCGGGTACGGGACGAGCCCCGGGCTGACCGTGGTGGTCGGCGCCGCGCTGGTGCTCGGGCTCGGCTCCGGGGCGATCGACTCCGGGCTCAACGCGTACGCGGCCGGCGCGTTCGGACCGCGGCACATGAACTGGATGCACGCGTTCTTCGGCCTCGGCGTGGCCATCGGCCCCCTCATCATGACGGGCGTGCTGGGCGCCGGTCTGGGCTGGCGCTGGGGGTACGGGATCGTGGCGGCCGCCCAGCTCGCGCTGGCCACCGCGTTCGCGCTCAGCGCACGGGCCTGGCGGGAGCGGACACCGGTCGGCCCGGAGGCCGCGCCCGCGGTCGTCGACCCGTCCGCCGATCCCGCGACCTCGGGCCCGGCCGCCGGCGTCGGTCCCTCGGCTGCCGGGTCCGCGGCCGCCGCGGACGGTGCCGGGCCGGCGGTCGAACCCGCCGCGCCGGCCGCCGCCGTGGGGGTCGCCGTCGAGCCCGCCGCGCCGGTGGCCCGGCCGGTCCCGGTGCGGGAGACGCTGCGCCTGCCGGCCGTCTGGCTGGGGATGCTCGCCTTCGCCGTGTACGTGGCCGTCGAGGTGGCCACGGGCCTCTGGGCGTTCCTGCTGCTCACCGAGGGGCGAGGGCTCGCCGCGGCGGTCGCCGGCCTCGGGGTCTCGGCCTACTGGGGGAGCCTCTTCGTGGGGCGCGTCGTGCAGGGGGTGGTGGCCGAGCGGTGGGGGGCGCCCCGGGTGCTGCGTGCCAGCCTGCTCGGCATGGCGGCCGGCGCCGCGTTGATCGCCGTCCCGGCGCCCGCCTGGGTGGCGGTGGTGGGGATCGTGGTGGTCGGCTTCGCCGCCGCACCGGTGTTCCCGCTGCTGACGCTCACCACCGTCGAGCGGGTCGGCGCGGCGCACGCGGACCGGACCATCGGCCTGCAGATCGGCACGTCGTCGCTGGGTGCGGCGCTGGTCCCGTCCGGGATCGGGGTCCTCATCTCGCACACCTCGGTGGAGGCGCTGGGGCCGGCGCTCCTGGTCCTCGCCGTCGCGCTGATCGCCCTGCACGCGGCGGCCACCCGCCGGCCGGTCCAGGGGGCCCGGACCGGCGCCTGACGGCCACCACCGCCCACGAGGGGCGGCGGCTCTAGAGGGTGTCCGGGCCGGTGCGTCCGGTCGTCGACGGGCGGTACGCCCGGTCCCGGTCGGTCGGCTCCCGCCCGGCGCCGGCGGCCTGGCCGCCCCGGTCCGCGGCCTCCGGCCCGTGGCCGAACGCCGCCTCCTCGCCGGCGTCGTTGGCGGTGACGTCGTCGGCCTGCCCGTCGAGGGTGGACCGGGCGACGGCACGGTCCAGTTCCTCCAGCGGAGTCCGTTCCTCGTCCCGCCACACCTTCTTCTCGTCGCTCATACCTTCGCGGTACCCGGGCGTGGTGATCGCAAACAGCGGCACGCCGCCGGCGCGTACGCCCGCGGCGGCGCGCACGACGATGGCCGCCGGTCCTGCCGGCGGCCATCGGAAGCGTCGTCGCGGGGGATGTCACGGCTGGGGGCGGTCCACCTTGCCGCGCCAGGCACCGGTCTCCTGGCCGCGCCGCTCGATGAACGTCTTGAAGCGCTCCAGGTCGCCCTTGGCGCGCCGGTCCACGATGCCCAGCTTGTCGCCGGCCTGCTCGACCACGCCCTGCGGCTCGAACTCGAGCTGGAGGGTGACGCGGGTGTGGTCCGGGTCCAGGCGGTGGAAGGTCACCACGCCGGCCTGCTGGGTGCCGCCGGTGGACCGCCAGGCGACCCGCTCGTCGGGCAGCTGCTCGGTGATCTCGGCGTCGAACTCGCGCTTCACCCCGGCGATCTCGACCGTCCAGTGGGTCATCGTGTCCGACAGCTGCCGGACCTCCTGCACGCCCTCCATGAAGTTCGGGAACTCCTCGAACTGGGTCCACTGGTCGTACGCGGTCCGCACCGGGACGGCCACGTCCACGTGTTCGGTAACGCCACTCATCAGGGCATCCTCCTCGTCTTCGCCGGTGACCGGTCGGGATCGCCCCGACTCACCAGCGAGTCGTCTCGTTCTTGTTGCCGAGCGCGGCCCAGACCTCGGAGACGGTCTGGTACCGGGTGCCGTCGGGCAGCGTCTGCAGCGCGGCGATGATGTCGTCCGGCGCGTCGTTGTCCCGGGCGTTGGCGATCAACGTCTCCCGGTCACCCGGCAGCGCGCTCATCGTGATGAACCGCCCGAGCCGGCTCCGCTGCTCGACGTCCTGGGAACTCATCCCCTTGGGGGCGCCGGTCCGCAGCTCGCCGGCCGGCGCCGTGGTCGCCTCCGGCTGGTCCTCGCCCGCGGGTTCGGGCACCCGGGCCTCGTCGACCCGTGAGCCGCCGGTCCCGGGCCCCTGCACGAGGCCGTGGACCTCCTGGCTCAGCTGTTCGTCCAGCCTCGGTCCGTGCTTGCTGTTGCCACGCTCCATGCCTTCTGCGCTACCCGGAGGCACCGGCGTCAAACCGGCAGGCGGTCACGAACCGGCCGGGGCCCGGGGCGGCAGCACGGGCTCCTCGGTCGCCGGCGCACCGGCCTGCAGGCGCCGGCCACGCTGCAGTTCGGCGTTGATCTGCACGCCGAACATGAGTGCCGAGTTGGACAGGTAGAGCCAGACCAGGAAGGCGATGACGGCCCCGAGGCTGCCGTACGTGGCGTCGTACGAGCCGAAGTTGGCCACGTACAGGCCGAACCCGAAGGAGGCCACCACCCAGGCGGCGAGCGCCACCGCGCCCCCGGGGGTGAGCCAGCGGAAACGGGGTTGGCGCACGTTCGGGGCGATCCAGAACAGCAGCGACAACAGCGCCATCATGATCAGGGCGAGCACCGGCCACCGGAACACGCGCCACACCGTACGGGCCACACCGCCCGCGCCCACCAGGTCACCGACGGCGTCGGCGACCGGGCCGCTGACGATCAGCCCCGTGGCGACCACGGCGAGGAGCAGCAGGGAGAGCCCGGCGAGCCCGATCTGCAACGGCCGCAGCTTCCAGAACGGCCGCCCCTCCCGCACGCCGTAGATCGCGTTGGAGGCGCGGGTGAACGCGCCGATGTACCCGGAGGCCGACCACAGCGCGCCGAGCAGACCGAAGCTCAACAGCACCTTCGCCGAGCTCTCCTGCTCGACCACCTCCCGCACCGCGCCGACGAACCCCTCGTTCGCGACGACCGAGCCGGCGCCCACCTGCCGGAACAGGTCCAGCACGGTGTCCACGGTCCGCTCGCCGTCGGAGACCAGCCCGACCAGGGAGACGACCACGATGGCGGACGGGAAGAGCGCCAGCACCCCGTAGTAGGTGAGCGCGGCGGCCCAGTCGGCGCAGTTGTCCCGGACGAAGTTGCGGGCGCTGCGCACCAGCACGCCCCGCCAGGTCCGCCAGCTCAGCTGCCGGATCCGGCGGGGCAGGCGCAGCCCGCGCCGACCGTCGAGCGCCACGCCGGGTTCCGTCGTCGCCATGTCCCGCCCCCTGTGCCCGGCTGTCGCGGCGTCCGTCCGCTTCGTTGGCCCGGCCGGTACCCCGCGGCCGGTGGCGGCAAACGACCGGTTCCGCCGGCGAGGGGCGTTCCGTCGTACGACCGCGCCGGCCGGTCCGGCGAACGGACGGCCCGCCGGTGGCGCGCCCCCGGTTTGCGCCCCCTCGCCAGCGGGAACGGTCAATGCAGACCAAGCAGACCCATCGACGCGGAGGAGGACGAGATGCCCGGGCGCGAGGTACTGCCCAGCACGCTGCGGCGCTCCCCGGCGAAGGCCCAGCGCACCTGGGAGAAGACGCACGACTCGGCGGTGGAGACGTACGGCGAGGGGGAGCGGGCGCACCGAACCGCCTTCGCCGCGGTGAAGAACCAGTTCGAGAAGGTCGGCGACCACTGGGAGCCGAAGGGCCGCAAGGGCCCCAGCGACCGGCAGGCGGCCGGGGGTGGGCCGGCGCGGCGCGCGCCGACCGCCGGCGGGGTGGACGCGAACGCGACCAAGGACCACCTCATGAAGGTCGCCCGCAAGCTGGACGTCCCCGGCCGGTCCCGGATGAACAAGCCGGAACTGGTCAAGGCCATCCAGAAGGCCAACAACCGGCAGACCGCCAAGGCGCGGAGCCGCTGACCGTCGGAAAGGGTGGCCGTCCCACGGGACGGCCACCCTTGCGCGTCACCAGTGCCCGCGCCCCGGCGCCTCGATGTGCACGGCCTTCGTGGCGGTGAACTCGTCGAGCAGCTCCGGGCCGTACCCGAAGCCCTGGCCGCTGCCGCGGCGCGGGTGGGCGGCGCCGCCCGGCGCGCCCCCGAAGACCGCGTTCACCTTCACGGTGCCGACCGGCAGTTCCCGCCAGGCCCGGTGGGCGTGGCTCATCGACCCGGTGAGCACGGTGGCGGCCAGCCCGTACGGGGAGTCGGCGGCGCACCGCAGCGCCTCGCTGAAGGAGTCGACCACCACCACCGGGGCGACCGGCCCGAACGTCTCGTCGCGCACCAGCGGCATGTCGTGGCGGCAGTCGGCCACGACCGTGGCCGGGTAGAACGCGCCCGGCCCGTCCGGCAGCGTGCCGCCGGTGAGGATCCGCGCGCCCTGGGCCACGGCGGCCGTGACCTGGCCGTGCACGTGGTCCCGGTGCCGCCGGTCGACCAGCGGGCCGAGTTCGGTCGCCGGGTCCCGCCCCGGCCCCATCCGCAGCTCGCTGGCGCGCTTCACCAACGCCGCCACGAAGTCGTCGGCGACGTCCCGGTGGACGTAGATGCGCTCGACCGCCACGCAGATCTGGCCGGCGTTGGCGAAGGCGCCCGTCGCGGCCTCGCGGGCGGCCCAGATCGGGTCGACGTCGGCGTCGACGATCAGCGGGTCGCTTCCGCCGTTCTCCAGCAGCACCTTGGCGCCGGTGCGGGCCGCCGAGGCGGCGATCGCCCGGCCGGTCGCCGTCGAGCCCACGTGCGCCACCACGTCCACCGGCTGAGCGGCGAGTGCCGCCCCGGTCTCCGCGCCGCCGGTGACCAGCGAGAGGACGCCCGGCGGCAGGGCGCTGTCCAGCGCCCGCGCCAGCAGCCAGCCGGCGGCCGGCGTCCGCTCGCTCGGCTTGTAGACCACCACGTTGCCGGTGACGAGCGCCGCGCCCAGCAGGCCGCAGGAGACCGCCACCGGGTCGTTCCAGGGGGTGATCGCGGCGACGACGCCCCGGGGCTGCGGCACCATGAAGTCGAGCGCGTGGTGGCCGCCGTGCAGGGTCCGCCCGCCCCGCACCGGACCGAGTTCGGCGTACTGTCGCAGCGTGCCGATGCCCGCCTCCACGCCGCCGCGCGCGTCCGCCAGCGGCTTGCCCATCTCGGCGGTGACCGCCGCGGCCAGCTCGTCCGTGACGGCCTCGACGGCGTCGGCGGCGCGGTGCAGCGCCGCCGCCCGTTCCGCGGGCGCCGTACCGGCCCACTCCGCCTCGACCTCCCGGGCCGCCTCCACCGCCTTGCCGACCACGTCGGCCGTCGCCACCGGCGCCGAGCTGACCGGAGAGCCGTCCGCCGGGTCGTGCACGACCAGCTCGCCCTCCTCGCCGCCAGCGCCCCAGACCCCACCTATCAGCTGCGCAACCGTGTACATGTGCCGGTGGATGCCCCGGCCCCGGCGGCGCAAACGCGTTTCGCCCGGTTCGACGCCGGGTAGGCGGATCGGATGACTCCCACCGGCGCGGAGAGCGCGGACGCCGTCGTCGTCGGGGCCGGCCACAACGGTCTGGTGGCCGCCAACATGCTCGCGGACGCCGGCTGGGAGGTGGTGGTGCTGGAGGCGAGCGCCACGCCCGGCGGCGCCGTCCGCTCCGCCGAGGTCACGGCACCCGGCTACCTGAGCGACCTCTACAGCTCGTTCTACCCCCTGGCGTACGCCTCGCCGGTGCTGCGCCGGCTCGACCTCGGCCGGTACGGGCTCACCTGGCGCCACGCCCCCGACGTGCTGGCCCACCTGCTGCCCGACGGCCGCGCCGCCGTGCTCAACCGGGATCCCGAGGTCACGGCCGCGTCGCTGGACGCGTTCGCGCCCGGCGACGGCAAACGCTGGCTGACGGCGTACGGCGACTGGACCGAGGTCGCCGAGCCGATGCTGGAGACGATCACCTCTCCGTTCCCGCCGGTACGCGGCGGCCTCACCCTGCTCCGCCGGATGCGGATCTCCGGCGCGCTGCGGCTGGCCCGGCGGCTGGTGGTGCCCGTCCGCAAGCTCACCGACGAACTCTTCGACGGCGAGGGCGGGCCCGCGCTGCTGGCGGGCTGCGCCCTGCACACCGACCTGTCCCCGGAGGAGGCCGGCTCCGGGGTGTACGGCTGGCTGCTGACCATGCTCGGCCAGCAGGTCGGGTGGCCGGTGCCGGAGGGCGGCTCGCAACGGATCACCGACGCGCTGGTGGCCCGGCTCACCGAGCGGGGCGGCCGGATCCTCTACGGCGCGCGTGTGGACCGGGTGCTGACCGCGCGGGGCCGGGCCATGGGGGTCCGCACCGTGGGCGGCGCGCTGTGGCGGGCCCGTCGTGCCGTGCTCGCCGACGTGCCGGCCCCGGCGCTCTACCTCGACCTGGTCGGCCCGGCGGCACTGCCACCCCGCCTCGTGGAGGACCTGGCGCACTTCCGCTGGGACGGCTCGACGCTCAAGGTCGACTGGGCGCTCTCCGCGCCCGTCCCGTGGACGAACCGGGCCCTCGCCACCGCCGGCACGGTGCACCTGCGCGCCGACCTGAACGGGCTCACCAGCTACTCGGCCGCGCTGGCCCGCGGCGAGCTGCCGGAGGACCCGTTCCTGCTGGTGGGGCAGATGACCGTCGCCGATCCGAGCCACTCGCCGCCCGGCACCGAGTCCCTCTGGTCGTACACCCACCTGCCGTTCCGGCGGGACTGGCGGGCGGACGAGATCGCCCAGCACGTCGAGCGGATGGAACGGGTGCTGGAGGAGGCCGCGCCGGGCTTCCGCGGCCTCATCGTCGGCCGGCACGTGGCCGGCCCGGTCGAGCTGGAGAAGGGCGACGCGAACCTGGTCGGTGGCGCGGTGGGCGGCGGCACGTCGGCGGCGTACCAGCAGCTCTTCCTGCGCCCGATTCCCGGCCTCGGTCGGGCGGACACGCCGGTGGACCGGCTGTACCTGGCCAGCGCGTCCGCGCATCCCGGCGGGGGAGTGCACGGCGCGCCCGGCGCGAACGCGGCCCGCGCCGCGCTGGCCCGCGACCGCGCGTTCACCGGCGGCGTGTACGCGGCCGCCGTGGGCGCGGCCCAGCGCGCCGTGTACCGCTGACCCGCGCCGCCGGCACGTCCCCGCCGGCCGGCGGCTCCGGCGTGCGGCGGCGTGGGGTGGCGTGCGGCGGCGTGGGGTGGCGTGCGGCGGCGTGGGGTGGCGTGCGGCGGCGGAAGCCCGGCTGGGCCGCGTCCGACTGGGGGCGCCGGACGACGGCCGGGCTCAGCGGGTGATGTTGCGGTGCTTGCTGCGCAGCTTGAACGGCATGAGCGCGCTCTCGATCTTGGTGGCGGTCGTCATCTTCGAGGCGCCCTCGCGGCGTTCCTCGAAGCGGATCGGCACCTCCAGGATGGTGTGCCCGAGCTTCGTGGCGAGGTAGTGCATCTCGACCTGGAAGCTGTAGCCGTTGGACTGCACCCGCTCGAGGCCGATGTCGCGCAGCGCGTCGGCCCGCCAGATCTTGAAGCCGGCCGTGAGGTCGCGGATGCGGACGCGCAGCAGGGTGTGCACGTAGAGGTTCGCCCAGCCGCTGAGCGCGCGCCGGTACAGTGGCCAGTTCTCGTCGAGTTCGCCACCGGGCACGTACCGGGAGCCGATCACCACGCCGGCCTGCGTCGACAGGAGCGCCCCGAGCATGCCCGGCAGCGCCTCCGGCGGGTGCGAGAGGTCGGCGTCCATCTGCGCCACGTAGTCGGCGCCCCCGTCCAGGGCCCGTCCCATCCCGTCCACGTACGCCCGGCCGAGACCCTCCTTGCCCGGCCGGTGCACCACCTCGATCCGGTCGGGGTGCTCGATGGCCAGCTTGTCCGCCACCTCACCGGTGCCGTCGGGCGAGTTGTCGTCGGCGACGAGCACGCGCAGGCCCGGCAGCGGCAGGGCGAGGAGCCGCTCGACCAGGACCGGCAGGTTCCCCGCCTCGTTGTAGGTAGGCACCACGACGGTCAGGCGTGCGTCCCGCCACGGCGCGGGCAACTGCACGGGTTCGATCATGACGGACATCCTCGGTTTGCGGACATGGAGTCTCTCAGAGGGTAGCCAGTTGACGTATCGGTGGCATAAAGGCTCCTCCGATCGGAGGGTTGCGCCGACGTGCCTGTCCGCTGTCCGTGTCGGGTCAGAGGCGCCGGGCGGCCGCGCCGGCGAGGGCCAGGGCGAGCCCGGCGAGGGCGAGGCCGGAGACCGCCCGCTTGTGGGTGCCCACCCACAGCGCCGCCGACCGGTTCCGCGCCTGGTCGGTGAAGACCCCGTCCGCGCCGTGGTCCCGCTCGTCGTCCCGTGGGCGGTCGAGGTTGTCCCGCCAGCGTGACGGGTCCACCCGGGTGCCGGTCTGCTGGCTGCCGTACCCGTCCCGGGCCAGTTTCCGGTCCAGCAGACCGGGCACGAGCATGTCACCGAGACGGGCCCGCCAGGTGGGACCGCCGACGTTCAGCTCCCGGACCCCGCGGTCGGCCGCCCAGAGGATGGCGCGGGCCGCCAGCTCGGGCGTGAAGATCGGCGGCACCGGCTGCGGGTGCCGCGGCAGCCGGGTGCGCACCCAGGAGAACTGCGGGGTGTTCACGGCGGGCAGCTGCACCATGGACAGCCGCACGGCCGGACAGTCGTGCAGCAGTTCGGCGCGCAGCGAGTCGTTGAAGCCCTGGATGGCGTGCTTGGTCGCGCAGTACGCGGCCTGCAGCGGGATGCCCCGGTACGCCAGCGCCGAGCCGACCTGCACGATCGCGCCCCGCCCGCTCGCGCGCATGTGACGCAGCGCCGCGAGCGTGCCGTGCACGGTGCCCAGGTAGTTCACCTCCGTGACGCGCCGGAACTCGGCGGGGGTGACCTCCCAGGTCGGGGCGAAGACCGAGACCATGGCGTTGTTCACCCAGACGTCGAGCGCGCCCCAGTGCGCCACCACGTCGTCCGCGGCGTGCTGCACGGCAGCGGCGTCGGCCACGTCGAGCCGGTAGGTGCGCACGTCGGCGGCGCCCCGCTCGCGGCAGTCCCGTTCGGCGGCGGCCAGCCCGGCCTCGCCGCGGGCGAGCAGCGCGACCCGGGCGCCCCGCGCGGCGTACGCGCGGGCGACGGCGCGGCCCACGCCCGCGCTCGCCCCGGTGACGACCACGCTCTGCGTCATCGCTGGTCCTTCTGGCGGGTGGCGATGTCGGAGAGCCGGTTGAGGGTCTCCCGGTTGCGCAGGTGCAGTACCAGGTCGTTGAGCTTGTTGCGGACCCAGCGCAGCGGGCCGGCCGCGAACTCCTCGCCGATGCGCACCCGGGTGGCGTCCCCGTCCACCGGATCGAGGGTGAACGTCACGATCGCCTCACCGGCCGGCCAGAGGCCGGCCCGCAGGACGAGCCGGTGCGGTGGCTCGCAGAGCAGCACGGTGGAGGCGTCCTGCAACGAGAACGGCCACGGCCCGGCCCGGTGGTGGAGTTGGCTGCCGACCTGGGGCCAGTTCTCGTCCACGTCCCGCACGTGCGCCGTCCCGACGACCCAGTCGCTGTACGTCCAGCCGTCGGCGAGCACGTCGAAGACCCGCTGCGGGGGAGCGTCGATCACTTTCTCCACAATCGCCACTGGGTCCCCATACCCGGGCCGCGAGCGGGGCTAACGGGCCGGGCGGGTTAGCTTCTCCGGGGCGACGGGTAAGGCCTGCGCGGGCGGCCGTGCGACGGCCGTGGCGTGCGTGGGCGCTGTCGCCGCGCCGAGGACGACGTTTACTCCCCTGGGGGCCGGGAACCCGCCGCCCGTGCGACAGGACCAGGTGGAGCCGGATCAGCGCAGGTCAGCCGGGGCTTGTTCCGGTGCTGACCGGGCCGCGGCCGGGCCGGTCCTGTTCGACGCGGTGTTGCTGGATCGGGACGGGACGTTGGTGGAGGACGTGCCGTTCAACGGTGATCCGGAGAAGGTGCGGCCGTTGCCGGGGGTGCGGGCGGCGTTGGATCGGTTGCGGGCGGCGGGGTTGCGGCTGGGGGTGGTGACGAACCAGTCGGGTGTGGCGCGGGGTTTGTTCAGCGGGTCGCAGATGGCGGCGGTGCATGCGCGGGTTGAGCAGTTGTTGGGGCCGTTCGGTACGTGGCGGGTGTGTCCGCACGAGGATGCGGATGGGTGTGGGTGTCGTAAGCCGGCGCCGGGGTTGGTGTGGGCGGCGGCGGCGGATTTGGGGACGGTGCCGGCCCGGTGTGTGGTGGTGGGTGACATCGGTCGGGATGTCGTGGCGGCTGCGGCGGCGGGTGCGGCGGGGGTGTTGGTGCCGACGGTGGTGACGCGGGCGGAGGAGGTGGCGGCCGCTGCGTGGACGGCGGTGGATCTGCCTGCGGCGGTGGAGGAGATTTTGCGGCGGCAGGCGGCGGTGACGCCGGCTGCGGTGGCGCCGTGGCCGGTGTCGTCGGGTGGTGGGCGGGGCACGGTGGTGGTGGTGCGTGCGGATTCGGTGGGGGATGTGTTGGTGACGGGTCCGGCGGTCCGGGCGGTCGCGGCGGGTGCGGATCGGGTGGTGTTGGTGTGTGGTCCGCGGGGGCGGGCGGCGGCTGATCTGTTGCCGGGTGTGGATGAGGTGATCGAGCATCCGTTGCCGTGGATCGATCCTGTTCCGGCGCCTGTGGATCCGGCTGACATGCGCGGCCTCGTCGGGCGGTTGGCGGCGGTGGGTGCGGACGAGGCGGTCATCTTCACCTCGTTCCATCAGTCGCCGTTGCCGATGGCGTTGCTGCTGCGCATGGCGGGTGTGCCGCGGGTCGCGGCGATCAGCGACGACTACCCGGGCAGCCTGCTGGACGTGCGGCACCGGGTGCCCCCGGGTGTGCCGGAGCCGGAGCGGGCCCTGTCCCTGGCGGCGGCCGCCGGGTACGGGCTGCCCGCCGACGAGGAGCCCACCCTCCACCTGCGACCCGAGGCGGTGCCGCCGTCGCCGGTCGGGCCGCCGGGCTACGTGGTGCTGCACCCCGGCTCGTCGGTGCCCAGCCGTGCCTGCCCCCCGGAGGTGGCGGTCGGCATCGGACGGGCACTCGTCGACGCCGGGCACCGGGTCGTGGTGACCGGCACACCGGCGGAGCGGGAGCTGACCGCCGCCGTGGCCGGTGCCGGCGGCGTGGACCTGGGGGGTCGTACCGGGTTGGCGGAACTGGCCGGGGTGATCGCGGACGCGGCGGCCGTGGTGGTGGGCAACACGGGGCCCGCGCACCTGGCCGCCGCCGTCGGCACCCCCGTGGTGAGCCTCTTCGCCCCCACCGTCCCGTTCGGCCAGTGGGCCCCCTACCGCGTCCCCACCGTCCGCCTCGGCGACCCCACCGCCCCCTGCCGCGACACCCGCGCCGCCACCTGCCCCGTCCCCGGCCACCCCTGCCTCGCCGGCATCCAGCCCGCCGACGTGGTCGCGGCGTTGCGCCTGCTGGGCGTGACCCCGGACCGGGCCACGGCGGGCGTGGCGGTGACCGCCTCGGGCGGGAGCGCCCGATGAACATCCTGCTGTGGCACGTGCACGGCTCCTGGACCACCGCGTTCGTCCACGGCCGACACCACTACCTCGTCCCCGTCACCCCCGACCGCGGCCCCTACGGCCTCGGCCGCGCCCGCACCTACCCCTGGCCCGACACCGTCACCGAAATCACCCCCGACCAGCTCCCCCACACCGACGTCGACCTCGTCATCCTCCAACGCCCCGAAGAACTCGACCTCGCCCAACAGTGGCTACGCCGCCGACCCGGCCACGACCTGCCCGCCATCTACGTCGAACACAACACCCCCAAGGACGGCAACGTCCCCAACAGCCGCCACCCCATGGCCGACCGCGACGACCTGCTCATCGCCCACGTCACCGGCTTCAACCAGCTGTTCTGGGACACCGGATCGACCCGCACCACCGTCGTCGACCACGGCATCGTGCCACCCCGGGTCGACTACAGCGGCGAACTGGACCGGCTCGCCGTGGTCATCAACGAGCCGGTACGCCGCTGGCGTGTCACCGGCACCGACCTGCTGCCCCGGTTCGCCGAAATCGCCCCGCTGGACGTCTTCGGGATGAAGGTGGCCGGCCTCGCCGACGCGCTCGGGCTCCCGCCCGAACGGGTGGTCAGCCACGACGACGTGCCGCAGGCCCGCATGCACGAGGAACTGGCCCGGCGGCGGGCGTACCTGCACCTGTGCCGCTGGACCTCCCTCGGCCTCAGCCTCATCGAGGCCATGGCGATCGGCATGCCGGTCGTCGCGCTCGCCACCACCGAGGCGGTGATGGCCGTACCGCCGGGGGCGGGCGCCCTCGCCACCCGGACGCAGACCCTGTTGGACGCCGCCGAGCGGTTCATCGCCGAACCGGAACTCGCGCGGCAGGCCGGCGCGGTGGCCCGGACGGCCGCCCGTGACCGGTACGGCCTCGACCGTTTCCTCGCCGACTGGGACCGGCTGCTGGAGGAGGAAGTATGCGCATCGCGATGATCTCGGAGCACGCCAGCCCGCTCGCCATCCTCGGCGGTGAGGACGCCGGCGGCCAGAACACGCATGTCGCGGAGCTCTCCGCCGCCCTCGCGGCCGCCGGCCACGACGTACGGGTCTACACCCGGCGCGACGCCGTGGACCTGCCGGTCACCGTGCGCAGCCCGGACGGGTACGACGTGGTGCACGTGCCGGCCGGGCCGGCGGAGCCGGTGGCGAAGGACGCGCTGCTACCGCACATGAAGGAGTTCAGCCGCTGGCTCGTCGAGCGGTGGCGGGGCGGGGACTGGGTGCCCGAGGTGGTCCACGCGCACTTCTGGATGAGCGGCCTCGCCGCGCTCGCCGCGAGCCGGCAGACCGGGATCCCCGTGGTGCAGACGTACCACGCGCTCGGCACGGTGAAGCGGCGGTACCAGGGCGTGCAGGACACCAGCCCGGCCCGCCGGGTGGCGTACGAGCGGGAGCTGGGCCGGTCCGTGGACCGCGTGATCGCGCAGTGCCAGGACGAGGTCGGCGAGCTGGTCCGGATGGGTGTGCCCCGGTCCCGGATGACCGTGGTCCCCTCCGGGGTCAACCTCAGCACCTTCGCCCCGCTCGGGCCGGCCGCCGACCGCGAGCCCGGGCGGGCGCGCGTCCTGACCGTCGGCCGGCTGGTGGAACGCAAGGGCTTCCAGACGGTGATCCGGGCGATGGCGCTGGTGCCCGACGCCGAGTGCGTGGTGGTGGGCGGCCCGCCCGCCGGACTGCTGGAGACCGACCCGTACGCCCAGCGGCTGCGGGCGCTCGCGAGGACGTGCGGGGTGGCCGACCGGGTCCGCCTGGTCGGCGCGGTGCCGCGCGAGGAGATGGGCCGCTGGTACCGGTCCGCGGACGTCCTGGTGGCGGCCCCCTGGTACGAACCGTTCGGGCTGACCCCGCTGGAGGCGATGGCCTGCGGCGTGCCGGTGATCGGCACCGCGGTCGGCGGGATCAAGGACACGGTCGTCGACGGTGTGACCGGCGACCTGGTCCCGGCCCGGGACCCGCGGGCGCTCGGCGCCGCGATCCAGGGCCTGCTCGACGACCGGATCCGCCGTTTCGCGTACGCCACGGCGGCGCAGGAACGGGCCCGGCTGCGGTACTCCTGGGCGGCGACCGCGGAGCGGCTGGTGGAGGTCTACGGCGAGGTGACCGCGGCGCGCCGGCCGACGCGGGTGGTGGCCTGATGGCGGGGCTGCTCGACGCGCACCTGGCGAACCTGGCCGCGGCCCTGCTGCCGTACCGGGAGTGCGAGCACCTGCTCGCCCGGTGGGGTGAGACCCTCGCGAGGCGGCTGGCGGCCGGTGGTCGGCTGCTCGTCGCCGGCAACGGCGGCAGCGCCGCCGAAGCCCAACACCTCACCGCCGAACTCGTCGGCAAACTCCGCGACGACCGCCAACCCCTGTCCGCCATCGCCCTGCACGCCGAAACCTCCGCCCTCACCGCCATCGCCAACGACTACGACTACGACCACGTCTTCGCCCGCCAGGTCCGCGCCCACGGCCGACCCGGCGACATCCTCCTGCTCCTGTCCACCAGCGGCACCAGCCCCAACCTCCTCACCGCCGCCCAGGCCGCCCACGACACCGGCCTGCGCTGCTGGGCCTTCACCGGCCCCGCACCCAACCCCCTCGCCGACGCCTGCCACGAGGCGCTCGCCATCGCCTCGCCGGACAGCCAGGTGGTGCAGGAACTGCACCTCGTCTCGGCGCACGTGCTCTGCGAGTACGTCGACCGGGCGCTGCCGGCCGCGCTGGCCGCGTCGGCGGACGTGTCGGAGCCGCTCCGCTCCGACGGTGTGCACGCCGGGGTGGAGGTGGTACTCGACGGCGACAGCGGGAAACAGGTGCAGGCCCGAGGATGAGGAGGGGAAGCGTGACGGGACCCGTGGTGGTGGTCGGTGACACCCTGCTCGACCGGGACGTGGAGGGGGTGGTCAACCGGCTCTGTCCGGACTCTCCGGTGCCGGTGCTCGACGAGACCGAGTACGTCGACCGCCCCGGCGGCGCCGGCCTGGCCGCCGTCTTCGCCGCCGCACAGGGCGCCGAGGTGGTGCTGGTGACGGCGCTCGCGGACGACGCCGGGGGCGCGCGGCTGAGCGCCCTGCTCGCCGCCGCCGGCGTGCAGGTGTACGCGCTGCCGCTGGCCGGGGCCACGCCGGAGAAGATCCGGCTGCGGGCCCGCGGACGCGTCCTGCTGCGGCACGACCGCGGCGGCCCGCCCGGGGAGCCCGGCGAACCGACCGAGGCGATGCTCCGGATGATCGCGAACGCGTCCGCCGTCCTCGTCAGCGACTACGGCCGCGGTGTGGCCCGGAAGTCGGCGCTGCGGGCGGCGCTCGCCGCGACCCGGGCGCCGGTGGTGTGGGACCCGCACCCACGCGGTCCGGCTGCCGTTCCCGGCGTGCATCTGGCCACGCCCAACGAGTCCGAGGTCCGCGAGCTGGTGCCGGCGCTGCCGGGCGCGACCCGGCTGGCCACCGCGTCGCGGGGCGCCCAGGGGCTGCGCCGGCGGTGGCGGGCCGGCGCGGTGGCCGTGACCCTCGGCGGCGACGGGGCGCTGCTCTGCCACGCCGGGTCGACACCGCTGGTGGTGCCGTCACCGGCCACCGCCGAGGGGGACACCTGTGGCGCCGGTGACCGGTTCGCGGCCACCGCGAGCCTCGCCCTGGCCCGGGGCGCGCTGGTCTCCGAGGCGGTGCAGGAGGCGGTGGCCGAGGCGTCGGCGTACGTGGCGGGCGGGGGAGTGGCGAGCGTGCTGCCGCCTCCGGCGCGGCCGGAGGTGAGCGCGGTGGCCGCGCCCGGCGGCGAGCGGGTCGGCGTGGCCGCCGTGGCGTCGGTGCTCGCCCAGGTGCGCGCGGCCGGCGGCACGGTGGTGGCCACCGGCGGCTGCTTCGACCTGCTGCACGCCGGTCACGTGGCGACGTTGCAGGCGGCCCGGAAGCTGGGCGACTGCCTCATCGTCTGCCTGAACTCCGACGCCAGCGTGGCCGGGCTGAAGGGGCCGGACCGCCCGGTGGTCCCGCAGGGCGACCGCAGCCGGCTGCTGGCGGCGCTGAGCTGCGTGGACGCGGTGATGATCTTCGACGAGCCGACGCCGCACGCGGCGCTGACCTGGCTGCGCCCGGACATCTGGGTGAAGGGCGGCGACTACGCCACCGGCGCCGGGGACGCCTCGGCCCTGCCCGAGGCGGAGATCCTGCGGCGGTGGGGCGGGCACACCGTGGTGGTGCCGTACCTCGACGGCCGCTCGACGACGGACATGATCGCCGCCGCGCGGTCCGGCGGCCAGCTCTCCGGGGCGTGCTGCGAGGCCGCGCGGGCGCCCGGCGACGGTCCCGTCGGCGCGTCGGCGCCGGACGTGGAGCGGATCCGATGACCGCCGGCGTGCCGAGCGGATCCGCCGTCCTGGTGACGGGCGGGTCGAGCGGGCTGGGCGCGGCCGTGGTCGCCGCGGTGGCCCGCTCCGGCGGCCGGCCGCTCGTGATCGACCGGCGGGCCCCCGGCGACGGGGTGCCGTGGGTGGAGTGCGACCTGGCCGACACCCGGGCCGCCGAGGACGCCACACGGCAGCTCGCCGAGCGCTCCGGCGGCCTGGACGCGGTGGTGACGGCGGCCGGGATGGACGTCCCGGGGCGGCTGGCGGACGTGCCGGCGGACACCTGGGAGCGGATCGTCGCCGTCGACCTGCTCGCCACGGCCGCGGTGATCCGGGCCGCGCTGCCCTACCTGGAGGCGTCCCGGGGCACGATCGTCACCGTGGCGTCCACGCTCGGCGTCAAGGCCGTGAGCGACGCCACCGCGTACTGCGCCGCGAAGTTCGGGGTGGTCGGCTTCACCCGGGCCCTCGCCGCCGAACTCGCCGGCACGGTGGGCGTGACCCTGCTCATCCCCGGCGGCATGCGGACGGCGTTCTTCGACGAACGGGACGAGCGCTACCGCCCCGGGGCGGACGCGGTGCTCAACGACCCGGCCGACACGGCGGCGGCCGTCATGTACGCGCTGTCCCAGCCGCCCGGCTGCGCCGTACGGGAGATGGTGGTCTGCGCCGAGCAGGAGTCGTCGTACCCGTGATCCTCGTGCTGCGGGCGCTCGGTGTCGGCGACCTGGCCACCGCCGTGCCCGCGCTGCGCGCGCTGCGGGCCGCCCACCCCGACCGGCGGCTCGCGCTCGCCGCGCCGGCCTGGCTCGCGCCGCTGGTCGACCTGGTGGGCGGGGTCGACCTGCTGGTGGACACCCCGGATCCGGGCCGGATCCGGTGGCCCCACCCGCCGCCGCGGCTCGCGGTGAACCTGCACGGGCGCGGCCCGCAGTCGCACCGGGCGCTCGCGGCCACCGGGCCGGGGCGGCTGCTCGCCTTCGCCAGTCCGGACGCCGGGTTCACCGACGGGCCGGACTGGGACGCCGACGAGCACGAGGTGGACCGCTGGTGCCGCCTGCTGGCGTGGTACGGGATCCCCGCCGACCGAACCGACCTGGCGCTGGGCCGGCCGGCGGCGACCGGGGTGCCGACCGGGGCCACCGTCCTGCACCCGGGGTCGAAGATCGCCGCGAAGCGCTGGCCGGCCGACCGGTTCGCCGTGCTGGCGCGCCGGCTCGCCGCGCGGGGACACCGGGTGGTGCTGACCGGCTCCGCCGACGAGCGGGAGCTGGCGGGCGGGGTGGCCTCCGCCGCCGGCCTGCCCCCCGAGGCCGTGTGGGCCGGCCGGACGGGCCTCGCCGAGCTGGCGGCGCTCGTGGCGTACGCCCGGGTGGTGGTGAGCGGGGACACGGGCGTGGCCCACCTGGCGACCGGCTACGGGAGGCCGTCGGTCGTGCTGTTCGGCCCGGTGTCCCCGGCCCGCTGGGGGCCGCCGCCGGACCGGCCCCGGCACCGTGTGATCTGGGCCGGGAACAGGGATTGGCCCAGCTGGGACGGGGTAGGAAGCCACCCGTCATTGACCGCTCTCGGTGTCGACGAGGTGTCGGCGGCCGTGGACGAGGTGGAACGGGTGGTGCGGGACTCCGGTGCGGTTGCGGCGTAGCGATCCGGGCAGGCCGGGATACCGGCGTCGCCGGCGTGGCAAGGGCTGGCTCTTCCTGGACCCGGCCGGCGAACCGGTGCGCGACCCGGACGAACTGGACCGCCTCCGCGCGCTGGTCATCCCGCCCGCGTGGCGGGACGTGTGGATCTGCCCGTACCCGAACGGGCACATCCAGGCCACCGGGATCGACGCGGCCGGCCGCAAGCAGTACCTCTACCACCCGGTGTGGCGGGAGAAGCGCGACGAGGCGAAGTTCGACCACGTGCTGGAGGTGGCCCGGCGGTTGCCGGCCCTGCGCGAGCGGGTCGGCGCGGACCTCGGCGGGCGCGGGCTGAACCGGGACCGGGTGCTCGCCACGGTCGCCCGGCTGCTGGACATGGGCATGTTCCGGGTCGGCAGCGACCAGTACGCGGCCGGCGACGACCCGACGTTCGGGGTGTCCACGCTGCGCCCCGAGCACGCCCGCTCCCGCGGCGGCTGCGTGGTGTTCGAGTTCCCCGCCAAGGGCGGCATCGAGCAGGTGCGCCGGATCGAGGACCCCGAGCTGTGCCGGGTGCTGCTCAACCTGCGCCGGCGCCGCCGCCGGGCCGAGCGGCTGTTCGGCTACTGGGACGGCCGGGACTGGCGGGACGTGCGCGCCGACGAGGTCAACGAGTACCTGCGCGACGCCAGCGGCGGGGAGATGACCGCGAAGGACTTTCGCACCTGGCACGCCACCGTGCGGGCCGCCGTCGAGCTGGCCGCCGTGGGGCCCGCCCGGTCGGCCACGGCCCGGAAACGGGCGGTGGCCGCCGTGATGCGCGAGGTCGCCGAACTGCTGGGGAACACGCCGACCGTGGCGCGCACGTCCTACGTGGACCCCCGGGTGGTCGACCTCTACCACGACGGCGTGGTGGTGCCGGTCGACGGGGACACCCCGCGGGAGAAGGCCGAACGGGCCGTGCTGGAACTGCTCGAGGAGGCCTGACCGGCCCCGCCACCGTCCTGGGGGAAGTGGCGGAGCCGGAGCGCCGGACGTCGAGCCCGGCGGCCGCCCGCCGCGTCGGCGGCGGGCGCCGCGCACGGCCCCCGATGGCGGCCGGTTCCCCGCACGGGTCGGGGGACGGCGACCGCGTCGCGGACAGTCTGCCGACCCGGAGTTGACCGTGCGCGCCAACCGGTTGACGTCCGGTGCCGGGTGCGCCGGTCAGCCGGTCGGGCCGGAGCCGGAGCGGGCCCGGTACGCCTGCGGGCTCATCCCGTACGCCGACCGGAACGCGCGACTGAAGTGGGCCTTGTCGGTGAAGCCCCAGCGACGGGCGACGAGGTGGACGGGCCGGTGCCGCAGCAGCGGATCGGCCAGGTCGCGGCGGCACCGTTCCAGGCGTCGCCGGCGGATCGTCGCGGCCACGGTCTGCTCCTCGGTCTGGAAGAGCCGGTGCAGCGTCCGGAGGGACACGTGGTGGGCGTCCGCGACGGCCTGCGGGCTCAACGCCGGGTCGTCGAGGTGCCGGTCGATGAAGTCGCTGATCCGGGCGAGCAGGGTCCGCTCGCGGACGTCCACCGGCAGCGCGTCCTCGGCGTCGAGGTGGCGCGCGAGCAGTGCGGAGACCAGGCTGATCGTGACGTCCGCCAGGTAGGGCACGTCGCTGTCGCGGAACTCCTCGGGATGCCGGGTGATCCGGTGCAGGTGCTGCGCCAGCAGGGCGCCCGGACCCTCCGATCCGGACAGCCGGGCGGCCGTGAGGCGGTCGACCTTGTCGGGGCTCAGCGGCAGCCGCGCCCGGGGGATGACGGCGGTCGCGGAGGCGGCGGGGACGTCCCGGGCGTTGTCGCCCAGGTGTTCCAGGTCGTGCGGCCGGCCCCAGTCGACCAGCGTGAAGTCGCCGACCGGCAGGGCCGTGTCGCGGCGGCGGGCACTGATAGCGCACGTGCCGCTCGTGGCCAGCGCGATCTGGTAGACCTCGGGGTCCGCCTGGCGGATCAGGCGCGGGGTGCGCTGCCCGACCAGCGACTGGTAGCGGAACCGGGTGAGCGCGATGCCGCCCAGGTCGACCATGCGGGCGTGCCCCCGGAAGTCGTCGGCGTGGTCGCTCGTGAAGGCGACCGGCGCGGACACCCGCCCGGCCATCTCCAGCCAGAGTGGGAACCGGTCGGCCGGTGGCACCACCGTGGTGTCCACGGTCTCGACCCGCAGACCCGCCACCGTCACCCCGCCGTCCGGGCGCGCACCAGCGTCTCGACGCCGTCCAGCAGCCGGTCGAGGCCGAAGGTGAACTCGTCGTCCGGGTCGTCGTCCGAATCGAGCGCGCCGGAGGCGAGCACCGCGTGCAGCGCCGGGAAGCGGGCCGGGTCGGCCAGTCGGGCGACCAGCCGGGCGTACGCCGGCATGACGGCGCCGGGTTCGCGGCCGGCGGCCTGTGCGGCGTCGAGCAGTTGGGCGGTGAGCAGGGCCTCGTTGCGCACGTAGCTGGTGAGCAGCAGCATCACCGACATCTTCTCGGGCTCGGTGAGGCCGGTGCCGTCCAGGCAGCGCAGCCCCGCGTCCAGCCAACCGAGCTGGTGCGGCGTGAGCGGCGGGCTGCCGATGGGGACGCGGACGATCCAGGGGTGCCGGCGCAGGGCCTCGCGTTCGGCCCAGGCCCACCGCGACAGCCCGACCCGCCAGTCCGGGCCGGATCCGGCCGGGGCGGGTGGTTCGCCGTACGCGGCGTCGACCATCAGCGTCAGCAGTTCCTCCTTGGCGCCGACGTACCGGTAGAGGGCCATGGTGGCCGCGCCCAGTTCCTTGGCCACCCGGCTCATCGACACGGCCGGCAACCCTTCGGCGTCGGCGAGCGCCACCGCGGCGGCGACGATCCCGCCCAGGGTGAGCCCCGGTCGCGGCCCCTTGGGCGCGCGTCCGCGCAGCCCCCAGGCCTCGGCGATGGCCGGGGGGATTGTCGGCTCGTCTGCTGTCGGCTCCACGGCTCCTCCTTGCCGGCCCATCCTAGTTCTGCGTATGGTCTACGCAGAAGCGCGTATGACATACGCAGAAGGAGTCTCCCATGCCCTCGACACCTCGCGCCGGACGCCGTGAGTGGATCGGCTTCGGCGTGCTGATGCTGCCGCTGCTCCTGGTCTCCATGGACGTCTCGGTGCTCTACTTCGCCGTCCCGTTCCTGAGCGCCGAACTGCGCCCGACCAGCACCGAGCAGCTCTGGATCTTCGACATCTACGGCTTCGTCCTCGCCGGGCTGCTCATCACCATGGGTGCCCTCGGCGACCGGATCGGCCGCCGCCGGCTGCTGCTCGCCGGTGCGGTGGCGTTCGGCGCGGCCTCGGTGCTCGCCGCGTACGCCGACAGCGCCGGCACGCTGATCGCCGCCCGGGCGGTGCTCGGCGTCGGCGGCGCCACCCTGATGCCCTCCACGCTGGCGCTGGTCCGCAACATGTTCCACGACGAGAAGCAGCGCGGCACCGCCATCGCCATCTGGACCGCCGCGCTGACCGGGGGCATCGCCATCGGCCCCGTGCTCAGCGGCATCCTGCTCGAGCACTTCTGGTGGGGGTCGATCTTCCTGATCAACCTGCCGGCCATGGTGCTGCTGCTCCTGCTGGCGCCGCTGCTGGTGCCGGAGTTCCGCAACCCGCGGGCCGGCCGGTTCGACCTGCTCAGCTCGGTGCTCTCACTGGCCGCGCTGCTGCCGGTGATCTACGGCATCAAGGAACTGGCCCGCGAGGGCTGGTCGGCCGTGCCCGCGTCGGCCGTCGCCGCCGGGCTGCTCGTCGCGGTGTTCTTCGTCCGGCGGCAGCGCCGGCTCGCGTACCCCATGGTCGACCTCGCGCTGGTCCGCCGCCGGGCGGTCGGCGCGGCGCTCGGGGTCAACCTGGTCGCGATGTTCGCGATGGTCGGCTTCGCCATCTTCACCACCCAGCACCTCCAGTCGGTGCTCGGCTTCAGCCCGCTGCGCGCGGCACTGTGGAGCCTCGTGCCGTCTGTGCTCGTGGGCGGGGTCGCGCCGGTCGCGGCGGCGCTGGCCCGGCGGATCGACCGGGCGTACCTCATCGGGGCCGGCTTCGTCGTCGCGGCCGCCGGGTTCGTGGTGCTGACCCGGGTGCCGGTCACGGACGGACTGGCCACGCTGCTGGTCGGCGCGAGCGTCTACGCGGCCGGCCTGGTGGTGGTGATGTCACTGGTCACCGAGCTGGTGCTCGGCGCCGCGCCGCCGGAGCGGGCCGGCGTCGCCTCGGCGCTCACCGAGTCGAGCAGCGAACTCGGCGGTGCGCTCGGAATGGCGGTGCTGGGCAGCGTGGGCGGCGCCGTCTACCGGCGGGAGGTGGTCGATGGTATTCCGGCCGGGCTGCCGGCCGACGCCGCGGACGCCGCGCGGGAGACGCTGGGGGGCGCCGTGGCGGTCGCCGCGAACCTGCCCGCCGACGCGGCCGCCGCCGTACGGCAGGCCGCCACGACGGCGTTCACCGACGGGCTGCACCTGGCCGCGGCCGGTGCCGGGGCGCTGATGCTGCTCGCCGCCGTGCTCACCGTGGCCACGCTACGCGGAGTACGCACCCCCACCCCAAGTCCCACCCCAACCCCAACCCCAACCCCCACCCCCGCGCGCTGACCCCGCCCACCCTCCCCCGCGATCTTGCACTTTGTGCCCGGGCGAAAGGGACACAAGCCGCATCTCACGGGCCGAAAGTGCAAGATCGCGGGGGGAGGGGACAGGGAGCGCGGGGACGGGGAGGGGAGGGTTAGTCGTTCAGGACTTGGGCCAGGCGGTCGCGGAAGCGGCGCTCGGAGTCGCTGACCACCTCACCGCCGAGCCCCAGCACACCGCCGCTGGAGGCCGCGCCGACCACCTGCTCGGCGATCTCCACGAGCCAGTGCCGGTACGCGCCGGCCTCGCCCTCGTCGACGCGGGCGGCGAGCAGGGCGGCGGCCTCCCGCGCCCGGTTGAGCACGTCGCCGATGAGCGCCTGCGGGTCGGTGGGGGAGATGACCGGCATCTCCTCCCCGGCCTCGGGGTCGCCCACCCGCGTGACGATCTCGCCGGCCACGGCGGCGACCAGCGGGCTCGCCGACTCCCGGCCGGCCGCGATGGTCTCCAGGCCGGCGGCGTTCTCCGCCATGGTGCGCCGCGTGCCGTCCGACTCGGCGGCGCTCGCCGCGGTCAGCACCGACTGCGGCAGCCCGACCAGCAGTCCCCACTCCTCGTCGGAGAACCCGAACCCGGTGTACGCCGGCTGTTCGATCACGGCAACGTCCCTTCCGCCTGTCCTGCTCGTGCGAAGTCGTGGGCGCGCGGCGCCCGGATCAGGCTAGTCCAGCGTCAACAACTCCTGTTCGGACACCACGCGTACGGACAGCGTCTTGTACCCCACCTCGTCGAAGAGAACCGTCATCCGGTCCTCGTCGTAGCTGAGCACCAGACCTGGCCCCCACTCGGGGTGGCGGACCTGGCTGTGCACCGGGAACGGCCCGATCGCGCCGTCGTCGGGGGTGCTGGTGCCCGCGTGGCAGTTGTCGCAGTGCCCGCAGACCGCGGTCATCTGCTCGCCGAAGTACGCCAGCAGGGCCTGCCCGCGGCAGCCGGTCGTCTCGGCGAAGGCGCGCATCATGTCGGTGCGGGAGCGGGTGACGGTCTGCTGGCGTTCCGCCTCGGCGAGGGCCGCCGCGGCGGCGTCCACCGGGGTCGGTGCGTAGCGGGGCGAGCCGACGCGCCCCTTCGACCGCGGCTCCGCGGCGCCGACCTGCTCCAGCAGCGACAGGTACTGCCCGAGCTTGCGCGGTCCGAGGCCGGTCAGCTCGCGGAGTTCCTTGCGGCTGCGGGCCCTCGCGCGCAGCAGCGCGGCGAGATCGCGCAGCTCGGTGGTGTCCGGCAGTCCGGCGGTGAAGAAGCGCCGCAGGCCGACGTCCTCGGCCTGCCAGAGCAGCAGCACCCGCGCGGGCTGGCCGTCGCGTCCGGCGCGGCCGATCTCCTGGAAGTAGCTGTCGGGCGAGTCGGGTAGCGCCATGTGCACCACCCACGCGATGTTCGGTTTGTCGATGCCCATGCCGAACGCGGACGTCGCGACCATGATCGGCACCTGGTCGGCGAGGAACGCCTCGTGCAGCTCGCCGCGCGCCCCGGCCGGCATGCCGCCGTGGTAGTACCGGGACGGGAAGCCGGCGTCGGTGAGGCGGGCGGCGAGGTCCTCGGCCGCGCGGCGGGTCGGCACGTAGACGATGCCCGGCCGCTCGTCGGAGCGCAGGAGCGCCACCAGTCGCCGCCACCGGTAGTCCTCGGTGGGGCAGTGGGCGACCTCCAGGAAGAGGTTCGGCCGGTCCAGCCCGGAGACCACCACCTCGGGGTCGCGCAGCCGCAACCGCGACACGATGTCCTCGCGGACCGGCGGGGAGGCGGTGGCGGTCAGCGCCACCACGGGTGGGCGGCCGATCTCCTCGACGAGGTGGCCGAGCGCCAGGTAGTCGGGGCGGAAGTCGTGGCCCCACGCCGAGATGCAGTGCGCCTCGTCGACCGCCACGAGCGCCGGCTTCAGCGCCCGGACCTCGGCCATCCGCTCCGGGTTGCTGAGCTGCTCGGGCGTGATGAAGAGGAACTCCGCCCGGCCGGCGCGGATCTCCTCGATCGCCTCGCTCTGCTGCGCCGGGCTCTCGTGGGAGCTGATGCGAACCGCCCGCAGCTCCGGCCGCTGCCGCTCGTTGAGCGCCGCGATCTGGTCCTGCTGGAGGGCGAGCAGCGGGGAGACCACCACGGTCGGGCCGGGGATCAGGCTGGCGGGGATCTGGTAGATCGCCGACTTGCCGGCTCCGGTGGGGAGCACCACGAGGGCGTCGCGCCGCTTCATGACGGCGCGCATGGCGGCCAGTTGGTGGGGCCGCAGCGTGGTCCAGCCGAAGAGGCTGCGGGCCGCGCGGCGCAGGGTCGTCGACTGCCGGGTGAGTGTCATCGAGGGCCGGACGTACCCGAGCTGATCACCGGCGAAACCCGCCCCGGGACCGGGTGCGGGGCGGTCCCGGACACACCCGCCGGCCGTCCCCGCGCCCGGCCCGTCGACGTCAGCGGAAGCGGGGCAGGATCTCGCGCTCGTAGAGGTCGAACAGGCCCTGGTAGTGGGGGCCGGTGTTGGCCACGTAGACCTCGTCGAAGCCGGCCTTCGCGTACTGCTCGATCATCTCCACGTGCGCCTCGGCGCTGTTGCCGCAGACGAAGGACTCCTTCATCATCTCCGGCTTGACGAGCTGCGCCGCCTGCTCGAAGTGCCGGGGCGAGGGGAGCACCTGGGACAGCTCGCCGGGGACGCCGGAGTTCGGCCACTTCTCGTACGCGATCCGCATGCCCTCCTCCTCCGTGTCCGCGTACGCCGCCTTGAAGCCGGCCTGGCAGGGCTTGTCGCCGCCGCCACCCTCGCGGAACCGGCGGACCAGGTCGGCGTCCGGCATCGTGCTGATGTAGCCGTCGCCGAGGCGGGCGGCCAGGTCCACCGCCTTGGGTCCGAAGCCGGAGACGTAGACCGGCGGCGGGGTGTCGGGGAGCGTGTAGACGCGGGCGTGCTCGACGGTGTAGTGCCGGCCGTAGTGGTTGACGAAGCCGCCCCGCCACAGCTCGCGCATCACCTCGATGGCCTCCTCCAGCATCTGCAGCCGCACGTCGGCCTGTGGCCAGGCGTCGCCCAGGATGTGCTCGTTGAGCGCCTCGCCGCTGCCGACGCCGAGCACGAACCGCCCGGAGTGCAGCACCGCGCTGGTCGCCGCCGCCTGGGCGACGACCGCCGGGTGGATCCGGACGGTCGGGCAGGTGACGGCGGTGGTCACGGGCAGCCGGCAGACCTGGCTGAGCGCGCCGATGACCGACCAGACGAAGGGACTCTGGCCCTGGGCGTCCACCCAGGGGTGGTAGTGGTCGGAGATCCACAGCGCCTGGAAGCCGGCCCGCTCCGCGCCGCGCGCCTGCTCCAGCAGCTCGGCCGGGCTGTACTCCTCAGTGGACAGGAAGTATCCGATCTTCATGGTGCCCCCTCGTGACGTCACCGGGTCAACGAGGGAGCACCTACCCCGGCACGGGTGGCGGCAACCGCCGCCGACCCGCGCCGGCGGCGACCGGCGTCAGCGCCGGCGGAACATCGCCCGGATGGCCGCGAGCAGCAGAAGGCCGCCTACCACCACCCCGAGCAGGCGTACGCCGGGGACGTCGGCCGGGCTCGTCGCGTCGGCCAGCAGCGTGGGATCCATGCCCGCACTCTGCCGACCGCCGTCCCGCCCGGCAACTGTAAGGTTTCTTGACGATTTGATCGCCCGGGTGTGACCATGGCAGCACCGCCCGCCGGGGCGGGCCGCCGGACGGTGGGGAAGTGGGGGTACGGGGGCCGCATGAGCGAGCGAACCTTCGGGCACGGTGCGATCCGGGCCGTCGCCGGGCGACGGGGGGCGTCGGCATGAGGGCACCGGGCGGTCCGTTGGCCGCGCTCGCGGCCGCCGTCCTGCAACCCGGCTTCGTCGGCGTCACCCCACCGCCGTGGGTCTGCCGCTGGCTCGGCGAGGGCCTCGGGTCGGTGGTGCTGTTCGCCCGCAACGTGGTCGACCACGCGCAGGTCGCGGCGCTCACCGCCGCGCTGCGCGCGGAGCGTCCCGACGTCATCGTGGCGATCGACGAGGAGGCCGGGGACGTCACCCGCATCGAGTCGCGCCGTGGCAGCTCCCGCCCGGGCAACTTCGCCCTCGGCGCCGTGGACGACCCGGAGCTGACCGAGCGGGTCGCGCGTGACCTGGGGGCGGATCTCGCGAGCCTCGGCGTCACCCTCGACTACGCCCCGGACGCCGACGTGAACTCCAACCCCGCCAACCCGGTCATCGGCGTACGCGCCTTCGGCGCCGACCCGGCGCTGGTGGCCCGGCACACCGCCGCGTGGGTCCGCGGGCTCCAGGCCGGCGGTGTGGCCGCCTGCGCCAAGCACTTCCCCGGCCACGGGGACACCCGGGTCGACTCCCACCACGACCTGCCGCTGATCACCGGCGACCGGGACCGGCTGGACAGCGTCGAGCTGGCGCCGTTCCGCGCCGCGGTGGCCGCCGGCGCCCAGGCCGTGATGACCGGGCACCTGCTGGTGCCGGCGCTGGACCCGGAGCTGCCCGCCACGCTGAGCTCCCGGATCCTCGGCGGGCTGCTCCGCGACGAGCTGGGCTTCTCCGGCGTGGTCGTCACGGACGCGGTGGAGATGCGGGCGGTGGCCGACCGGTACGGGTTCGCCGGCGCGGCGGTCCGTGCCCTCGCGGCCGGCGCGGACGCCATCTGCATCGGCGGGGAGCGGGCCGGCGAGGAGGACGCCCGCGAGCTGCGGGACGCCATCGTGGCCGCGGTCGTCTCCGGCGAGCTGCCGGAGGAGCGGCTCGCCGAGGCCGCCAAGCGGGTCGGGCAGCTGGCCGAGTGGACGGTCGCCGCCCGGTCCGGGGGTCCCGCCCGGCGGGGCCTGCCGGCCGACGCGTCGGAGGTCGGGCTGGCCGCCGCCCGGCGCGCGCTGCGGGTCACCGCGGCGCCCGGCGGCGCCGCCGCGCTGCCGCTGACCGTGCCCGCGTACGTGGTGGAGTTCGAGCCGCCGCGCAACATCGCGATCGGGGCGGAGACCCCCTGGGGCGTCGGCGCGCCGCTCGCCGAGATGCTGCCCGGCACCGCCACCCGCCGGTACGCCGAGGACGACGTCCCGGTCGACCCGACGGCCGGCGCCGACGGCCGGCCCGTGGTGCTCGTCGTCCGCGACCTGCACCGCCACCCGTGGATGCGGTCGGCCGTGACCCGGGCGCTGGCCGCGCGCCCGGACGCGGTGGTCGTGGAACTCGGGGTGCCGGAGCTGGTCACCGGCGCCGTGCACGTCGCCACCCACGGCGCCACGCGGGCCGCCGGGCGCGCCGCGGCCGAACTGCTCGCCGGCTGAGCGGCCGTCGGCTAGCGGCCGTCGGCTGAGCGGCCGTCCTCCGAGCGGCCGTCGGCGGTCGGGCTCCCCGGCGATCGGGCTCCGGTGGGCGGGCCCGCGTCAGGGCTCGTCGACGACCAGGGCGGCGTACTCCGGGTGGCGGTCGATGAAGGCGGACATGAACCGGCACTGCGGCACCACCGCGCCGCCCCGCTCCCGCACCTGGTCCAGCGTGCCGCGTACGAGCGCCGTGCCGACGCCCTTGCCCTGGAACCGGGGGTCCACCTCGGTGCGCGTGAAGACCAGCACCTCGCCCCGGGCCTCGTACGCGGTGAACCCCGCCAGCGCGTCGTCGACCAGGATCTCGAACCGGCGCTCGGCCGGGTTGTCCTCGACCAGGCTGCTCACCCGGCCATTGTCCCCCCGGCGGTGGCCAGCCGGTCGAGTTCGGCGAGCAACCGGTCCACCTCGTCGGCCGTGTTGTAGTGGTAGACGCTGGCCCGCACCGCGCCCCCGCTGTCCCGCAGCCCCATGGCCGTGAAGTACTCGTAGGCGTAGTAGTCGCCGGCCGAGAGGCAGAACCCGGCCGCGCCCAGGGCCGCCTGGGTCTGCGCCGGGGACAGCCCGGCGACCCGGAAGGAGACCGTCGGCCAGCGCCGCGCCGGGAGGCCGTAGACGGTGACGCCGGGCAGCGCGGCGAGCCCGGCGAGCAGCCGGTCCAGCAGCGCCTCCTCGTGCGCCTGGGCGGCCGCCAGTCCCGCCCGCACGCGGGCGCGCCGGTCGCCGGTGGCCGCCGGGTCCAGCCCGGCGAGGTGGTCGACGGCCGCGGCCACGCCGGCGAGCAGCGGGAAGCTCGGCGTGCCGTACTCGAAGCGTTCCGGCACCGCGTCCGAGGAGGGGATCAACTTCGCCGGGCGCAGCGTCGCCCACCGCCGCGGGTCGCCCACCATGGCCGCGAGGTGCGGCCCGGACCACTTGTACGCGCTGGTCACGAGCACGTCCGCGCCGAGCGTGGCCAGGTCCGTCGGCGCGTGTGGCACGGCGTGCACCCCGTCCACGCACACCAGCGCGCCGGCCGCGTGGGCGATCTTGGCGATGGCCGCCACGTCGGGGGCGGTGCCGATCGCGTTGCTGCCGGCGGTGACCGCCACCAGCCGGGTCCGCTCGGTGACCAGGTCGGCGTACTGGTCGACGGGCAGCTCACCGGTGTCCCGGTCGAACTCGGCCCAGCGCACCGTCGCGCCGGCCGCCTCGGCGGCCTGCACCCACGGGCGTACGTTCGCGTCGTGGTCGAGCCGGGAGAGGACCACCTCGTCGCCGGGCCGCCAGCCGGCGCCGAGCGTGCGCGCCAGCGTGTAGAGAAGGGCCGTGGCACTCGGACCGAGCACCACGCCCGCCGGATCGCCGCCGACCAGGTCGGCGACCGCCGCCCGGGCGTCCGCCACCAGCTCCAGCGCCCGCTGACCGGGCCGGTACGCGCTGCTGCGGTTGCTGACCGCGGTGCGCATCGCCCCGGCCACCGCGTCGATCACGGCCGCGGCGGTCTGGGTGCCTCCGGCACCGTCGAAGTGGACGAAACCCTCGGCCAGGGCGGGGTAGGCGGCACGGATCCGGTGGACGTCGAACGGCATGCCGCCGACCCTAGCCCGCGCCGTCGCCGGGCCCCCTGGCGGGCGGGCCGTACCCTTGGCGGGGTGACGAAGCGACCCGGTACCTTCCCGCTGACCCCCACCCGTCGCGCCGCCGGCGTGCTGGCCGGCCTGGCGCTCGGCGTCGCCCTGCTGGCCGGCTGCAGTTCCGAGGGCGCCGACACCGACTGCAGCATCGCCGGCTCCTGCACGATCACCTTCCAGCGCGGCGTCGACGCGAGCGCCAGCATCCTCGGCGTCGAGGCGAAGCTCGTCGGTGTGCAGGACGAGCAGGTGACCGTCGAGGTCGCCGGCGAGCAGGTCACGCTGCTCACCGGCCAGCAGGCCGCCGAGGTGGCCGGCTTCGCCGTGACGCTCGACAGCGTCACCGACCAGGAGATCAAGATCCGGGTGTCGCAGGGCGGCGGCAGCTGATCCGCCACGGGAGGCGGCGGTCAGGTTTGACGATCAGCGCGGGCGGAGATTGTGGCCACCATGTCACTGACCCGTACCGCCGAAGCCACCGCCTCCCGTACGGCAGACAGCCGGTGGCTGGAAGTCCTCACCCGGGCCGGCTTCATCGGCTACGGGCTCGTCCATCTGCTGTTCGCCTGGCTGGCGCTGCAGATCGCGTTCGGGCGCTCCGCCGACGACGGCGACCAGTCCGGGGCGCTGCGTACGCTGGCCGCCCAGCCGCTCGGCAAGGTCCTCGTCGTCGCCACGGGCGTCGGTCTGCTGGCCATGGCGATCTGGCAGGCGCTGGAGGCGGCCGCCGGGCACCGCGCCGAACGCGGCCGGGAACGGACGTGGGAGCGCCTCGCCTCGCTCGGGCGCACCGTCGTCTACCTCTACTTCGCGTGGACCGCGTACAAGGTCTTCTCCGACGCGGGGTCCCACAGCGCGGACCAGCAGGAGGCCCTCACCGGGCGGGCGATGGAGTCCTCCGGCGGCCGGTGGCTCGTCGGCCTCGCCGGGCTGGTGCTCGCCGCGATCGGCGTCGGCCTCGTGGTGTACGGGCTGGTCAAGCGCTTCGAGAAGCACCTCAGGCTCGGGGAGATGAGCCACCGCACCCGCCGGCTGGCCCGCCGGCTCGGCGTAGCGGGCTACGCCGCCAAGGGCGTGGCGTACGCCATCGCCGGCGTGCTGGTGATCGTGGCCGCGGTGACGTACGACCCGGAGAAGGCCCGCGGGCTGGACGCCGCGCTGCACACGCTGCGGGAGCAGTCCTACGGCGGCCTCCTGCTGACCCTCGTGGCCCTCGGCATCGCCGCCTTCGGCGTCTTCTGCTTCCTCCAGTCCCGCTACCGCCGCGTCTGACACCGCCGGCGGCGCGGCACCATCGGTACCGGACATCCGTCGTGCCCGAGACCGAGGGAGAACCACGTGCAGAACTACCTCGAGACGGTCGCCGTCGTGCTCGTCGCGGCGGCGACCGCCCTGTTCGTCGCGGCGGTGGTGCACCGGGTGACCCGACGGCTGGGCCACCGGTCGCGGTTCATGACCGAGCTCACCGACCACGCCCACCGCCCGTTCCAGGTGGCCGCCACGGTGCTGGCGGTCCAGTTCGCCGTCCGCTTCACCACCGGCTACGCCGTCGGGACGGGGTGGCGGCAGGCGCTGCTGCACCTGCTCGTGCTCGCCGTCATCGCCAGCGCCGCCTGGCTGGTCGCCGCGCTGCTCGTGGTGGTCGAGGACACGGCGCTGGCCCGGTTCCGGGTCGACGTGCCCGACAACCGGCACGCCCGGCGGGTGCGGACCCAGGTGGTCATGCTGCGCCGGGTGACGATCGCGGTGATCGTGATCCTCACGCTCGGCGTGATGCTGATGACCTTCCCGAGCGTGCGCGGTATCGGCGCCGGCGTGCTGACCAGCGCCGGTGTCGTCGGTGTGGTCGCCGCGCTGGCGGCGCAGAGCCTGCTCGGCAACGTCTTCGCGGGGCTCCAGCTCGCCTTCAGCGACGCGGTGCGGCTCGACGACGTGGTGGTCGTCGAGGGTGAGTGGGGCCGGATCGAGGAGTTGACCCTCAGCTACGTGGTGGTGCAGATCTGGGACGACCGCCGGCTGATCCTCCCGACGTCGTACTTCACCAGCACACCGTTCCAGAACTGGACCCGCACCGAGGCCGCGGTGCTCGGCACCGCCGAGTTCGACGTGGACTGGGCGGTCCCGGTGCAGGCCATGCGGGAGGAGCTGCGCCGACTGGTGGAGAGCACCGACCTGTGGGACGGCCGCGTCTGCGTGCTCCAGGTGACCGACGCGACCGGCGGCACGGTGCGCATCCGCGCGCTGGTCAGCGCCGCCGACGCCGGCAGCCTGTGGGACCTGCGCTGCCTCGTACGCGAACACCTGGTCGCCTGGGTGCGGGACCGGCACCCCACCTCGATGCCCCGGGTGCGCACCGAGCTGGGCGACGCGCGCAGCGACCTGCCCTGGCAGTGGGTGCGGCCGCGCCGGCCCGAGCGCCGGCTGGCCGAGGGGGACGTGCCCGACGACGCGCGGCTCTTCGGCGGCAGCGACGACGGCGACGCGCGCAGCGAGGCGTTCGTCGGCCCCGACGAGCCGGCCGAGTCCCGCCGCTGACCGGCCGCGTCCCGGCTGCCCCGCGCGGCGCCGGATCGGACGTGCAGACGACGCCGCCCCCGACCGTGGTGGTCGGGGGCGGCGTGTGGAGTGCCGGTGTGCAGGTCGCCTCTCGGCGAGTGGCGCGACGCGGCTCCAGCCGAACGGTATTCCGCGAAGGCGTTTGTAGGTGAGGCCCGGGGACACTGGACACACCGGCACCCCGCACAACGTACCCGCCCCGGCCGGTGTTCCCACCCCCGAATCCTCCGCGTCGATCATGAGGTTGACGGGGCGGGTTGCCCGGTTCGTCCCCGCCAACCTCATGATCACGTGGGTCGGGCCGCGTCCTGCCCGTGGGGCGCGGCGTTCTCTGTGTCGGGGCGTACGTGCGGCGTCCGCTGCGAGGAGTCGCCCGATCCGGGAGGTTTGACCCGGCCGTTGCGGGGGACGTGCTGCCGGACGTGTCGTCGCGGTCCGGCGGCCCCCCGCGCAGGATTGGCGAGCGGCGACTCCGGGCATACAGCGCGGTGATGATGAAAGGAGGACAGCATGGCTGACCTGGCGAACGCCCGCACATCCCGCAACGGGAGCGAGCCCTCCACCGCCGAGCTGGTGCAGCGGGCCACCGAGCAGATCTCCCGCCTGGTGCGGGACGAGCTGGCGCTGGCCCGGGCGGAGTTGACCCAGAAGGGCAAGCACGCCGGCATCGGCATCGGCCTGTTCGGCGGCGGCGGGGCGCTGGCGTTCTACGGCCTCGGGGCCCTCGTCGTCACCGCCGTGCTGCTGCTGGACCTGGTGCTGCCGGCCTGGGCCGCCGCGCTGATCATCGCGGTCGGCCTGTTCCTGCTCGCCGGGATCCTGGCCCTGATCGGCAAGCAGCAGGTCAGCCGCGCGGTCCCGCCGGTACCGGCGGCGACGGTCCGCAGCGTACGGGCGGACATGGACGTCCTCTCCGCCGCCGTGAAGGACAGGGGACGGTCATGACGGGCAACGGGCGCGTCGACACCGAGGCGCTGCGCGAGGAGATCCGGCGGACCCGGGTCGAACTGGGCGAGACGATGGAGGCGCTGGCCGCCAAGGCCGACGTCAAGGCCCGGCTGAAGGAGTCGGCCGACCAGGCGCGGCAGCGGATGCGGGAGCGGGCCGGGCAGACCGTGGCCCGGATGCGGGGGCAGGCGGCCCGCACCGCCGGGGACGCCCGCACACAGGCACAACGCAAGGGCGAACAGGTACGGCGCAACCCGGCGCCGTGGGCGGTCGTCGCGGCCGGCGCGGTGGCCACCGTCGTCGTGCTGCTGGTCCTCCGAGGGAGGCGTAGGTGAGCAGGGGCATCGGCAAGGCGGCCTACAAACCGGTGGGCGTGCTGCTCGGTATCGCCGCCGGCACGGTCGCGGGGATGATCTTCCGGCAGGTCTGGAAGGTCACCGCGGGCGACGGCGAGGCGCCGAGCGCCACCGACGAGGACCGCCACTGGGGCGAGATCCTCGCGGCCGCGGCGTTGCAGGGCGCCATCTTCGCGGTCGTGCGCGCGGCGGTCGACCGCGGCGGCGCGATGGGCGTACGGCGGCTCACCGGCCGGTGGCCGGAGTGACCGCTGGCGGCGTGCGAGGCCCCCTCTCCGTATCGACGGGGAGGGGGCCTTTCGCACGGCGGTAAGCGCCCACCCAGCGGATCTCGGGCATCCGTCAGGTCACATGTCGGAGAATTTCGTCGGGTAGACTGTGCAGAGTTTTTGCGTACGTGGTTTGCTGATCCCCGCTGTTGAGAGATGGCGTGGGTTGAGAGAAGTCTCCTTCACCGGGGGCCGCCTCAGGCGCCGCTGCTCGAAAACGGCCAACCGGCCGCACGGCGTGCTCGGCCGCCAGTTTTAGAAGGAGATACACATGGCGCAGGGAACCGTGAAGTGGTTCAACGCTGACAAGGGCTTCGGCTTCATCACCGTCGACGGCGGGGGTGCTGACGTGTTCGTCCACTTCTCGGCCATCCAGACGAGCGGCTACCGCACTCTGGAGGAGAACCAGCGGGTGGAGTTCGAGATCGCTCAGGGCCAGAAGGGCCCGCAGGCTGAGCAGGTCCGCCCCATCTGAGCAGTACCGGCCGGCGCCCGCCGGCCAGTGGGCTGATCCGCCCTCGGATCGACAGTGGAACCCCGCGTCCCGCCCGGGACGCGGGGTTTTCCGTTTCCGCGGCCGCCAGCGCCGTTCCGCGGCCGCCAGGGCCGTTCCGCGGCCGTCCACGGCCGTTCCGGCAGGGCCGGCCGGACGCGCGCCGCAGGTCGGGTGAGCGCCGAGGGTCAGGGGCGCCGGCGGCGCGCGCGCAGGCCGATCCCGATCGCCACGAGACCGGCCAGCGCCACCACCGGGCCGATCACCACCCAGATCCGCCCGCCGGTCATCACGCTGCCCTCCACGTATCCCAGGCCCTGCACCGTCCAGACGGCACCGATCACGACCGCCAGCAGGCCGAGCGTGAGCAGGAACCAGCCCCTCATGGCGTACCCCCTTCCCGGCGTGCCGGGTCTTCAGCATCCCTGGACGAAAGTCCCGGTGCGAGGACCGGACGCGGGCGGGTCACCACCGGTCGTGCACCTGCGGGCGGATCAGTTCGTCGTAGACGGTCCGGACACCGGCGAGCTGCTCGTCGGTGAGCGGCGGCAGTTCCGCGGCCGCCACGTTGCGGCGTGCCTGCTCGGTGGTGCGGGCGCCGGGGATGACGACGGTGACCCCCGGCTGGTCCAGCACCCAGCGCAGCGCGAACTGCGCCATCGTGCTGTCCGGTCCGACCAGCGGCGCCAGCCGGCGTACGGCGGCCAGCCCGAGCGCGAAGTCGACGCCGGAGAACGTCTCGCCGACGTCGAACGCCTCGCCGTGGCGGTTGAACGTGCGGTGGTCGTCCGGGGCGAACGTGGTGTGCTCGTCGTACCGCCCGGAGAGGAGGCCGCTGGCCAGCGGCACCCGGGCGATGATGCCCACCCCGGCGGCGGAGGCGGCGGGCAGCACCCGGTCGAGGGGCTTGTGCCGCAGGGCGTTGAGGATGATCTGCACGCTCGCCACGCCGGGGCGGGCGATCGCGGTGAGGGCCTGGTCGCAGGTCTCGACGCTCACCCCGTAGCCGGCGATGGCCTCCTCGGCGACGAGCGTGTCCAGCGCGTCGAAGACCGCGTCGTCGGCGAAGACGGCCGTGGGCGGGCAGTGCAGCTGCACCAGGTCCAGGGTGTCCACCCCGAGGTTGGCCCGGGAGCGGTCGGTCCACTCCCGGAAGTGCGCGAGGGTGTACGCCTCCGGCCGCTGCGCGACGCGGCGGCCCATCTTGGTGGCCACGGTGAGTCCGGCGTTCGGTCGGGAGCGCAGGAACCGGCCGATCAGCTGCTCGCTGCGGCCGTCGCCGTACACGTCGGCGGTGTCGAGGAACGTGACTCCGGCGTCGACGGCCGCCGCGAGGATCGCCATCGCGTCGTCCTCGGTGACCGTGCCCCAGTCGGCGCCGAGCTGCCAGGCGCCGAGGCCGACGACGCCGACGGTCCGGCCGAGCCGGGGGAAGGTGCGCTGCTCCATGCCGTCGAGCCTAGTGACCGGGTTGCCGGGCCGGGCACGGCCCCGTACGGTAAACAAGACGTACGTACGGTTTGGGAGGCGACGCCATGTGGGATCCGGCAACGTACCTGCGCTACGACGACGAGCGGTCACGTCCGTTCCACGACCTGCTCGCCCGCGTTCCGGCCGACCGGCCCCGCACGGTGGTCGACCTCGGCTGCGGCCCCGGACAACTCACCGCGAGCCTGGCCGCGCGGTGGCCGGACAGCCGCGTGATCGGGCTCGACTCGTCACCGGAGATGATCGAACGGGCCGTCGCGCTGGACGCGCCCGTCGAGTTCCGGGTGGGCGACGTCCGCGACTGGCGGCCCGATCCGGACGTCGACGTGGTGGTGACCAACGCCGTGCTCCAGTGGGTGCCGGGGCACCGGGAGCTGCTGCGGCGCTGGGCCACCGAGCTGCCGGCCGGCGCCTGGCTCGCCGTGCAGGTGCCGGGCAACTTCGACGCGCCCTCGCACCGCGCGCTGCGCGAGGTCGCCGCGCGTCCGGCCTGGCGGGCGGAGCTGCTGCCCCTGCTGCGGGAGGCCCCGGTCGACGATCCGGCCGACTACGCGGCGCTCCTGACCGGTGCCGGGTGCACGGTGGACGCCTGGGAGACTACCTACGTGCACCTGCTCCCGGTCCGCGCCGCCGCCGCGCACCCCGTGCTCACCTGGATGGAGGGGACCGCGTTGCGGCCGGTCCGCGCGGCCCTCGACGCCGCGCGCTGGGCCGACTTCCGCGCCGAACTGGAGGTACGCCTCGGGCAGGCGTACCCGGCCCACCTGGGGCAGGTCTCCTTCCCGTTCCGCCGTGTCTTCGTGGTCGCCCGCACCGGCGCCCGTGCCGAGGAGAACCTGTGACCGACCTGCCCACCTTCATCGCCGGCCTGCCCAAGGTGGAGCTGCACGTCCACCACGTGGGCTCCGCCTCCCCCCGGATCGTCGCCGAGCTGGCCGCCCGCCACGAGGGGCGTACCCCCGTGCCGGCCGACCCGGCCGCGCTGGTCGACTACTTCGAGTTCCGCGACTTCGCCCACTTCATCGAGGTCTACCTGAGCGTGGTCGACCTGATCCGCGACCAGGAGGACGTCTGGCTCCTCACCCACGAGGTGGCCCGGGAGCTGGCCCGCCAGCAGGTGCGGTACGCCGAGCTGACCATCACCCCGTACTCGCACGTCCGGCGGGGCATCCCGGCGCCCGCGTTCTGCGAGGCGATCGAGGACGCCCGCAAGCGCGCCGAGGCCGACTTCGGCATCGAGCTGCGCTGGTGCTTCGACATCCCGGGCGAGGCGGGCCTCGCGTCCGCGGAGGAGACACTGCGCATCGCGCTGGAGCAGCACCCCGACGGCCTGGTCAGCTTCGGGCTGGGCGGGCCGGAGATCGGCGTGCGCCGGCCGCAGTTCAAGCCGTACTTCGACCAGGCCCGCGCCGCCGGGCTGCGCTCCGTGCCGCACGCCGGGGAGACCACCGGCCCGGAGACCATCTGGGACGCGCTGCGCGACCTGGGCGCCGAGCGGATCGGGCACGGCATCGCCGCGGCGCAGGACCCGGAGCTGCTGGCGTACCTGGCCGAGCGGCGCATCGCCATGGAGGTGTGCCCCACCTCGAACGTCCGCACCCGCGCCGTCGCCAGCCTCGACGAGCACCCGCTGCCGCGCCTGGTCGAGGCGGGCCTGCTCGTCACCGTCAACTCCGACGACCCGCCGATGTTCGGCACCACCCTCAACGACGAGTACGCGGTGGCCGCCCGCCTGCTCGACCTCGGGCCGGAGGGCGTCGTCGGGCTGGCCCGGGACGCGGTGACGGCCTCGTTCCTGGCCCCGGCCGACAAGCAGCGCATCACCGCGGAGATCGACGCCTACCTGGCCACCGCCCGCTGAGGAGCAGGTGCCGGGCCGCGGCTGACGGGTGCCGGGCCGCGGCTGACGGGTGCCAGGCCGCCGGGCGGTGTCCGCCCCGGCGGCGGACCTGAGGCGCGGAAGAGATACGGGCGCGCGGCGGGAGCAGGTGTGGGGGGACCGTTCTCCCGCCGCGCGCACGTGCTCCACCGGTCGGTGGGTGCGCGGGGCGCTGGCCGGTGGAACTGATGGGTTCGTGTCCGAATCCTGTCAGCCGCCGAGCCGCCCGGCGCCGCCGTTAAGCCGGATCTAAGGAAGACTTGCGTCCCGCCACAGCCAGGCGGCGTCAGCGTCCGTTGCGCTGCCGGGGCCAGCGGCGGCCGGCGCCCTTCTGCTCGCGGGCCTCGCGCGCCATCCGGCCGACCAGCCCGAACCGGTTGACCGGCCGGGGCGTCGCCTCCGGGTCGGCGAGCAGCATGACCACGCTGGCCCCGCCGAGCTGGGCCCGGTCGATGCTCACCGAGCCGTTGGCCTGCAACGCCACCCGCTTGGCGATGTCCAGGCCGAGCCCGGTCGAGCCCTGGTCGCTCGCGCCCCGGCGCAGCGCCCGGTCGGGGTTCGCGATGCCCGGGCCGGCGTCGTCGATGCGGATCGCCACGTACCCGTCGCGGCGGGAGACGGCCACCTCGAACGCCGTGCCCTGGGGGGTGTACCGGAAGACGTTGCCGATGACCGCGTCCAGGGCGGCGGCCAGTTCGGCGCGCGGCACGGGCGCCGGGATGCGCAGGTGCGCGCCGATGACCCGGTGCGGCCGGTTCTGGTCACCGGCGAGCGCCGACCAGAACACCATCCGGTCCCGCACCACCTCGCTGACGTCGCACATCGCCGGCCCGGTGTCGTGGGTGACCGCCTTGCGGGTGGTCTTGATGAGGACGTCGACCTCGCCCTCGAGGGTGGCGATCGCCTGCCGGATGCGCCGGATCCCGCGCCGGCGGTCCAGCTCGGCCTCGCTGAACGTCCCCATGCTGGTGTCGTCCGGATCCAGCGCCTCCGCGTCGAGGCGGAGCGCGGTCAGCGGCGTACGCAGCCGGTGCGACAGGTCGGCCACGAGTTCCCGCTCGTCGGCGCGGGCGGCGACGAGACGCTCCGCCATCCGGTTGAACGCGTGCCCGGCCTCGGCCAGCTCGCGCGGGCCGCTCGGCTCCACCCGGGCGCCCAGGTCCCCGTCGCCGATCGCGAGAGCCCCGTGGACGAGGCCGCGGGTGGCGTCCACCGTGCGGGTGGCGACCCGGTCGACCACCAGGACCGCCGCGCCGACGAGGACGACGGCGACCCCCGCGAGGAGCAGCCACCGGCTCCCGCCGCCCAGGGCGGCGTCGGGCACGAAGACCTCGACCACGGCGACCCGGTCGCCGAGCACCACCGGGTCGAGCCGGGCCGCGCCGCCGGCCACGTCGACGACGAGGGAACGCCGCTCCGCGCGGGCCTGGTCGAGGTCGGCCGCGCCGGCACGGCCGGTGGCGGTGCCGTCGCCGAGGCCGTGCACGACCGGACGGGTGGCCGGGTCGCCCCCGCTGGCGGCCACCGCCCGCTCGATCACCTTCGGATCGGTGCTGACGGCGAGCGCCCCGGTGACGAGCGCGCTGCGCCGGGCCGCGTCCGCGATCGCCTCGTCCCGGGCCCGGTCGCCGAGGACGAGGGCGAGCGGGACGAGGAACGCCAGCGCCACGACGGCGCAGCAGCCGGCCGTGAGCAGGGCCAGCGTGCTCCTCAGTCCGGCGCCACCAGCCGGAAGCCGACCCCCCGCACGGTGCGCAGGTAGCGCGGCTTCGCCGCGGACTCGCCCATCTTGCGACGGAGCCAGTAGAGGTGAACGTCGATGGTCTGGTCCTCGCCGACCGACGGCTGCCGCCATACCTCCTCCAAGAGCTCCCGGCGGGACACTACCCGCCCGGGACGTGCGGCGAGATACGCCAGCAGGTCGAATTCCTTGCGGGTCAGCGCCAGCGGCACGCCGTCGAGGTGGGCGGTGCGCTCGCCGACGTCCACCCGCAGCCCGCCGACGACGTGCACGGCGGGCTGGACCGTACGGCTGGCCCGGCCGACCCGTCGCAGCACGGTGGTGATCCGGGCGTCGAGGTGTGCCCCCGTGAACGGTTTGACCATGTAGTCGTCGGCGCCGGCGCGCAGCAGCCGGACCACCGACTGCTCGTCGTCGCGGGCGGTCGCGATGATGATCGGTACGTCGGTGATGCCGCGCAGCATCCGCAGGGCGTCCGAGCCGTCCAGGTCGGGCAGGCCGAGATCGAGCACCACGAGGTCGGGTGTCTCGGCGGCGACCCGGCGCAGCGCGTCCAGCGCCGTGCCGACGGCGTGCACCGCGTGCCCCCGGTCGGCGAGGGACCGCAGCATCGCGCCGCGTACGACGTGATCGTCTTCGACCAGGAGGACGGTGGCCACGCCAAGACGGTACTCGTGGTGGCAAGTTGATCGCGTTGCGGCGTACCGGCGAACCCGGCAAGCTGGGCAACGATGTCCTTCACGCTCTTTCCCGACGCGCGCGCGGCGCTCGCCCGGGACTGCCTCGCCGGCCTGTCGGTCGGCGACGCCCTCGGCGCGCAGTTCCTCGTACCGGGCCGCCCGGCCGCCGACCTGGCGGCCGGACGCCTCCCGCCCGCGCCGTGGGAGTGGACCGACGACACCGAGATGGCCTGCTCGGTCCTCGCGGAACTGGTCGAGTCGGGCGGGATCGACCGGGACCGGCTGGCACTCGCCTTCGCCGAGCGGGCCGAAGCCCGCCGTGGGTACGGCCCGGGAGCCGTGACCATCCTGCGGCTGATCCGCGCCGGCACGCCCTGGCCGGTGGCCGCCGCGTCGGCGTTCGACGGGCAGGGCTCCTGCGGCAACGGGGCGGCCATGCGGGTGGGGCCGGTCGGGGCGTACTTCGCCGACTCCACGACGCGCGCCGCGGCGCACGCCCGCGCCTCGGCCGAGGTGACGCACGCCCACCCGGAGGGGATCGCCGGAGCGGTGGCCGTGGCGGTCGCCGCCGCGCTGGCCGCGCGGGGCCGGTTGGACGGGTACCGTCCGGCGCCGGACCGGCTGCTCGCCGGGGTCGCCGCCGCGCTCGACCCGGCCACCGAGGTCCACCGCCGGGTACGCCGCGCCGCCGACCTGCTCGGCCGGCCGCTGCCGCAGGTGGTGGCGGCGCTGGGCAACGGCTCCCGGGTCACCGCGCAGGACACGGTGGGCTTCACCCTCTGGGTCGCCGCCACGCACCTCGACGACTACCCGGCTGCCGTCGGGGCCTGCGTCGAGGCGGGCGGGGACGTGGACACCACCGCCGCGATCGCGGGCGGCGTGGTGGCCGCGTACGGCGGTGTGGGCGACCCCGGGGGCGTGCCGGGGGACTGGCTCGCCGCGCGCGAGCCTCTCCCCACGTGGCTCCCCTGACCGTCACCCGTCGGTGCTCGGCAGGCGCCATCCGGTGCTCGCCGCCCCGTCGACCGAGGAGCGGCGGCGCCACCGGCTGGCGAGCCAGCCGATCGCCGCGCCACCGGCCAGCCCGGCGAGCAGGCCCGTGGCGAGCAGCAGGTCCGTCCGGCCGACCGCCCCGCCGCCGTCATCGGGTCGCGCGGCCGTGCCCGCGCCGCCCGGCCCGCTGCCGTCCGCGCCGCCCGGCGCTCTGCCGCCGCCCGGCCCGCTGCCGCCGGCCGCGCCCGCGCCGTCCGGCCCGCTGCCGTTCACCCCGGCCGGCGCGCCGTGGCCGGCGTGCCCGGCGCCGCCGCCCGGGTCGGCGGGGAGCAGCGTGAGCACCGGTGCCCGGTGGGCGCCGTCCGTGTCGGCCCAGCGCACCACGGTGCCGTCGGCGTACGTCTGGATCACCGGGAAGGTGAGCCGCCCGGTGCGGGGCAGCGGCCCCATGGACAGCGGCAGCCGGGCCGGGCCGGCGCCCGCCTCGCCCACCCGGATCCACGTCACCGCCGTGGTGACCGTGCTCACCCCGCCCGCGTGGAGGCCGGCCACCGGCTCGTCCAGCGTGCGGGAGGTGATGCGGGGCGCCCAGCCGGGCACCGACATGGGGTACACCTCGGCGATCGGCGTGTCCGCGGGCAGCCGGACCTCGACCTGCCGGGTCCGGGTGCCGGTGCGCTCCTCGGGCACCACGAACTCCAGCCGTACGGCGTCACCCTGCCGGGCCTGGCTCGGTGTGGTCGTCACCTGCGCCGCGTACGCGGTGCCCGGCCAGCCGAGCACCGCGACGGCGAGCAGGGTTGCCGCCGCCCCGGCCGCGCGTCGACGGTCGCCTCGGGTCGTCGCCATGTCGCGTCCCCATCCGTGTCCTGGGCGGCCGACACCGGAAGTCGGCCACACCCGGTAGTTCGGCCGCCGGCGGCGAAAGGTTCAACGCGGGCGGGCGCGTGTCGGGAGAGCCGGTCGGCGAGGGCACACGCGCGCGGCTTGAGGCGTCGGCGGTCGGGGTGCGACGGCGGACCGATAGCATCGGCGAGGGCCGTACCGGCCCGGTCTGTGCCGTCTGCTTTCGAGGAGTCACCGTGTCCGCACCCCGTACCCCCGCCGTGGCCGACCCCGTCGTCGTCGCCGCCGGGACGACGGCGGCCGACGCGGTGGCCGCGGCGGAGCTGCCCATGACCGGCCCGAAGGCGATCGTCGTGGTCCGCGACCCCGAGGGGCAGTTGCACGACCTGGACTGGCGGCCGGCCACCGACACCGAGGTCGAGCCGGTCAGCATCGACTCGCCGGACGGGCTGAACGTGCTGCGCCACTCGACCGCCCACGTGCTCGCCCAGGCCGTGCAGGACGTCTTCCCGGAGGCGAAGCTCGGCATCGGCCCGCCGATCGAGAACGGCTTCTACTACGACTTCGCCGTCGACAAGCCGTTCCAGCCGGACGACCTGGCGCGGCTCGAGAAGCGGATGCAGGAGATCGTCAAGTCGGGCCAGCGGTTCCGGCGGCGCCGGTTCGCGAACCTCGACGAGGCGCGCGCGGAACTGGCCGCCGAGCCGTTCAAGCTGGAGCTGATCGACATCAAGGGGGAGGGGCTGGACTCCTCCGAGGTGATGGAGGTCGGCGGCGGCGAGCTGACGATCTACGACAACCTCGCGGCGAACGAGGACAAGGTCTGCTGGTCGGACCTGTGCCGGGGGCCGCACCTGCCGAACACCCGGCTCATCGGGGCGTTCAAGCTCATGCGGTCCGCCGCGGCGTACTGGCGGGGATCGGAGAAGAACCCGCAGCTCCAGCGGGTGTACGGCACCGCCTGGCCGACGCGGGACGAACTCAAGGCGTACCTGAAGCTGCTGGAGGAGGCCGCCCGGCGCGACCACCGCAAGCTCGGCGCCGACCTCGACCTGTTCAGCTTCCCCGACGAGATCGGCTCCGGTCTCGCCGTCTTCCACCCCAAGGGCGGCATCATCCGCCGGGAGATGGAGAACTACTCGCGCCGCCGGCACGAGGACGCGGGCTACGAGTTCGTCAACACCCCGCACATCACCAAGGCGCACCTCTTCGAGACGTCCGGCCACCTGCCGTACTACGCGGACACCATGTTCCCGCCCATGCAGCTGGAGGGCGCGGACTACTACCTCAAGGCCATGAACTGCCCGATGCACAACCTGATCTTCAAGGCGCGCGGGCGGTCGTACCGGGAGCTGCCGCTGCGGCTGTTCGAGTTCGGCACGGTCTACCGGTACGAGAAGTCCGGTGTGGTGCACGGCCTCACCCGGGTGCGCGGGCTGACCCAGGACGACTCGCACATCTACTGCACCCGGGAGCAGATGCCCGGCGAGCTGAGCGCGCTGCTGACCTTCGTGCTCGACCTGCTGCGCGACTACGGCCTCGACGACTTCTACCTGGAGCTGTCCACCCGGGACGACTCGCCAAAGTTCATCGGCAGCGACGAGGACTGGGCCGAGGCCACCGAGGCGCTGCGCGTCGCGGCCGAGCAGTCCGGCCTCGAACTGGTGCCGGACCCGGGCGGCGCGGCCTTCTACGGTCCGAAGATCTCCGTGCAGGCCAAGGACGCCATCGGCCGGACGTGGCAGATGTCCACCATCCAGGTCGACTTCAACCAGCCGGCGCGGTTCGGGCTGGAGTACCAGGCCGCCGACGGCACCCGGCAGCAGCCGGTGATGATCCACCGGGCGCTGTTCGGCTCGATCGAGCGGTTCTTCGGCGTGCTCACCGAGCACTACGCGGGCGCCTTCCCGGCCTGGCTGGCGCCCGTGCAGGTGGTCGGCATCCCGATCCGGGACGACCACACCGACTACCTGCACGGCTTCGTGGCGGCCCTGCGCGCCGAGGGGATCCGCGCCCAGGTCGACGCGGGCGACGACCGGATGCAGAAGAAGATCCGTACGGCGCAGCAGCAGAAGATCCCGTTCATGGTGATCGCCGGCGACGACGACGTGGCGGCCGGCACGGTGTCGTTCCGCTACCGGGACGGGTCGCAGCGCAACGGGGTGCCGATCCCGGAGGCGGTGAACCACGTCCTCGACGTGGTGAAGTCCCGCACGAACACCGGCCCGTCGGCCCAGATGTGAGCGGCGCCCCGCCGGCGTACCGCTCCTGACCGTGCACGATCCACGGTGTGGTGGCCTCCCGAGGGCGGGGAGGCCACCACATCCGCGTTCGAGCGCCCGGCGGGGTCAGATGCCGCAGTTCGGCGCGGACCAGGTCCGGGTCGACTTGTGCGCGACGTGGGTGTGGTCGTTGTGGTCGGGGTAGCCGGGGCCGAGGATCTCGTTGAAGCCGTGGTACCGGGCCTGCTGGGCGAGCCGGCACAGTGAGTGCGGGCCGGCCCCCAGGTCGACGGCGTCGCCGTAGAGGTGCCGGCTCGTCGACGACCCGCCGACCGCGCTGTTGCAGGCGTAGCTGCGGAACGCGCTCGTCACGACGATCTGCTGGTCACCCAGGGCGTGGCGCATGGCCTGGAGCTTCCACATGGCCACCCGGGCGTTGTACCGGGCGGTGCTGGCCGACACCGCGCCGCCGGACCAGTCGCTGTTGCAGTCGTTGAGTTCGGCGTAGCTGAAGTTGACCGGTGTGCAGTCGTCGTCCTGCAACGCGTAGATCCGGTTGAAGGTCTGCGGGCCGGCGATGCCGTCGGCCGCCAGGCCGTACGCCTGCTGGAAGCGCGCCACGGCCGCCCGGGTGGCCGGCCCGTACGCCCCGTCGATGGTGAGCACGGCGCCGTAGCCCGGGTAGCCGGCCACGCGGATCTGCAACTGCCGGACGTCCTCGCCCGACATCCCTTCCGACAGGGTGCGCCCCCACGTGTAGCAGCCGTCGGCGTGGGCGGCGCCGGCGGTGACGGTGACACCGAGCACCGTGCTGACGGCGGTCAGCGCGAGGGCCGCGAGGATCGTGCCGATTCGTCGGATCACAGGAAAGCCTCCATCGGTACATGGAAGTGCATGAATGAATGGAAGTTTCAGTCGTGGGCATCGAGTCGTCAACAACTTCCATTTCCCGCGTTCCTGCACAGCCGACATTCCGGTCGCGGGACGTACGCCGGGTGGCAGCCGCCGGCGGCCGTCGGCGGTCCGTAGGATCGCCGGTGTGACTGGGGCGGAACGGCACACGGACAGCGACGGATTGGCCGACGGCCTGGAGCGGCTCTGGACGCCGCACCGGATGACCTACATCTCGGGCGAGGAGCGCCCGGCCGAGGGCTACGAGAAGCCCACCGGCTGCCCGTTCTGCCGGGCGCCGCAGGCACCGCCGGAGGAGAGTCTCGTCGTGGCGCGCGGCAGGCACGTCTACGCCGTGCTCAACCTGTACCCGTACAACCCCGGCCATCTGCTGGTCTGCCCGTACCGGCACGTGGCCGACTACACCGAGCTGGACGAGGCAGAGACGGTCGAGCTGGCGGCGTTCACGCAGACCGCGATGCGGGTCGTCCGCGCGGTCAGCAGCGCGCACGGCTTCAACCTCGGCATGAACCAGGGCGGGGTGGCCGGCGCCGGCATCGCCGCGCACCTGCACCAGCACGTGGTGCCCCGCTGGGGCGGCGACGCGAACTTCATGCCGGTCATCGGACGGACCAAGGTCCTCCCGCAGCTGCTCGCCGACACCCGCGAGCTGCTCGCGCGCGCCTGGCCGTCCTGACCCACGTCACGCGGCCGGCCGGGGGCGGGCGCCGCCGGCCCGTCGCCGATGCCCCGCGCCCGCCGCCTGCGCCGACCATGCCCTACGCGCGCGGCGGGTGGCGCGGTGTGGCGACGGGCTGTCGTGCCGGTCCCGAGGTGGCACGATCGGCGGGTGGCGGACATGACACGGACGTTGGGGCGCAGCGGCATCGCGGTCAGCGCCCTCGGCATGGGCTGCTGGGCCATCGGCGGCCCGTGGGCGGAGGGCGACCAGCCCCTCGGCTGGGGCGCCGTCGACGACGAGGAGTCGGTGCGGGCCATCCGTCGCGCCCTCGACCTCGGCGTCACCCTCTTCGACACCGCCGACACGTACGGCGCGGGGCACGGCGAGCGCGTCCTCGGGCGGGCGCTCGCGGGCCGGCGGGACGAGGCGGTGATCGCCACCAAGTGGGGCTACACCTTCGACGAGGCGACGCGGCAGGCCACCGGTGAGGACGCCTCGCCCGCGTACCTGCGCCGGGCGGTCGTCGCCTCGCTGCGCCGGCTCGGCACCGACCGCATCGACCTGTACCAGCTGCACCTGGCCGACCTGCCGGTGCCCCGGGCCGAGGCGCTCGTCGGCACCCTGGAGGATCTCGTGGCCGAGGGGCTCGTCCGGGCGTACGGCTGGAGCACCGACCGCACCGACCGGGCCGAGGCGTTCGGGCAGGCCGCCCCCGGCGCGACCGCCGTGCAGCACGCCCTGTCGGTGCTCCGCGACGCCCCCGACCTGCTCGCCGTCTGCGACAAGTACGACCTGGCCAGCGTCAACCGGGGGCCGCTCGGGATGGGGCTGCTCACCGGCAAGTACACGGCCGCCTCCACGCTGCCCCGCGACGACGTGCGCGGGCTGGCTCCCGGCTGGTTGGAGTGGTTCCGGGGCGGGCGGCCGGCGCCGGAGTGGCTGCGCCGGGTGGCCGCCGTGCGGGACGCGCTGACCGCCGACGGGCGCACGCTGGCGCAGGGCGCGCTCGGCTGGATCTGGGCGCGCAGCGGCCGGACGGTCCCGATCCCGGGCTGCCGCACGGTGGCGCAGGTGGAGGAGAACGCCGCCGCGCTGGAGCGCGGCCCGCTCGCCCCGGACCAGTTCGCCGAGGTGGAGCGCCAGCTCGCCGCGTTGCGCAGCGCCGCCCTGCGCGACGCCGACCACCCCCGCTTCCCCAGTCCGGCCGCCCCCGCCACGCATCCCTGACCCGCCACCTGGACGGGGCGGGGAGCGGCCCGGGCGGCGGTCAGGTGGTGGGGTGCTCCTTGCGGACCTGGTCGGCCAGGTGCGGCGGCATGGGGTCGTACCGGACGAAGCTGCGGCGGAACGTGCCGGTGCCGGAGGTCATCGAGCGCAGCTCCACCGCGTAGCGGAGCAGTTCGGTGGCGGGCACCTCGGCGCGGACGAGGGTGCGTCCCTCGCCGTCCGGGTCCGGCTCGGTGCCGAGCACCCGCCCCCGCCGGCCGGAGAGGTCACCCATCACGGCGCCCACCGACGGGTCCGGCACCCGGATCGTCACCTCGTCGATCGGCTCCAGCAGCGTCGGCTGCCCCTTCTCGGCCGCGTCCCGCAGGGCGAGTGCCCCGGCGGTCTGGAACGCCGCGTCGGAGGAGTCCACGCTGTGCGCCTTGCCGTCGAAGAGCGTCACCCGCAGGTCCACCACCGGGTAGCCGGCCACCAGGCCCCGCTCCATCTGGGCCCGGACGCCCTTCTCGACCGACGGGATGTAGTTGTGCGGCACCGCGCCGCCGACCACCCGGTCCACGAACTCGAAGCCGGCGCCCCGGGGCAGCGGCTCGACCTCGATGTCGCAGACGGCGTACTGGCCGTGGCCGCCGGACTGCTTCACGTGCCGGCCGTGCCCCTTCGCCGAGGTGGTGAACGTCTCCCGCAGGGCCACCCGCACCGGCTCGGTGTCCAGGTCGACGCCGCCGGCGCGCAGCCGGTCCAGCACCACGTCGGCGTGCGCCTCGCCCATGCACCAGAGCACCAACTGGTGGGTCTCCGCGTTGCGCTCCAGCCGCAGGGTCGGGTCGCCGGCCACCAGCCGGGCCAGGTTGCGGGCGAGGGCGTCCTCGTCCGACCGGCTCCGCGCCACGATCGCCACCGGCAGCAGCGGCTCGGGCATCTCCCAGGGCGCGACGAGCAACGGCTCGTCCTTGGCGGAGATCGTGTCGCCGGTCTCCGCGCTGCCGGACTTCGTGATCGCGCAGATGTCACCGGCGACGCAGGCCGACACCTCGCGCAGGGCGGCGCCGAGCGGGGTGTAGATGTGCCCCACCCGCTCGTCGGCGTCGTGGTCGGGGTGCCCGCGTTCGGCCAGGCCGTGCCCGGAGACGTGGACCGTCTGCTCCGGCCGCAGCGTGCCGGAGAAGACCCGGACCAGGGAGACCCGCCCCACGTGCCGGTCGATGGTGGTCTTGACGACCTCGGCGACCAGCGGCCCGTCCGGGTCACAGGCCAGCGGCGGGCGCGGCGTCCCGTCGACCCCGGTCACGGCCGGCAGGTCGTGCTCCAGGGGGGACGGGAAGGCGGAGGTGAGCACCTCCAGCAGCGCGTCCAGCCCGACGCCGGTCTCCGCGCACACCGGCACCACGGGGTAGAAGTGGCCCCGGGCGACCGCCTTCTCCAGGTCGTCGATCAGCACGTCGGTGCCGATCTCCTCGCCTTCGAGGTAGCGGTCCATCAACGACTCGTCCTCGCTCTCGGCGATGATCCCCTCGATCAGCTCGTTGCGGGACTCCACGATCGCGGGCAGGTGCTCCGGGTCCGGCTCCCGCACCTGGGCGGGCAGCCCGCCCGTGTAGTCGAAGACGCGGCGGGTGATGAGGCCGAGCAGACCGACGGTCGACACACCGTCGTCACCGAGCATCGGCAGGTAGAGCGGGAGCACGTTGTCGCCGAACACGCGCTGGCAGAGCGCCACGGCCTCGTCGAAGTCGGCCCGGGGGTGGTCCAGCCGGGAGACGGCGACCGCGCGGGGCATGTCCACGGCGGCGCACTCCTCCCACAGCGCGGCGGTGGCCGCGTCCATCCCGTCGACGGCGGACACGACGAAGAGCGCCGCGTCGGCGGCGCGCAGCCCGGCGCGCAGCTCGCCGACGAAGTCGGCGTAGCCGGGCGTGTCCAGGAGGTTCACCTTGACGCCGGCGTGCAGCAGCGGCGCGCAGGCCAGACTCACCGACCGCTGCTGGCGTACGGCGGCGGGGTCGTGGTCGCAGACGGTGGTGCCGTCGGTGACGGCGCCGGCGCGCCCGATCGTGCCGGTGGCCGCGAGCAGCGCCTCGACCAGTGTGGTCTTGCCCGCTCCGGAGTGCCCCACGAGCACGACGTTGCGGACCCTGCCGGGCTCGGTCACCACCGGCGCGCCGCCGGTGACCCCCTTCTCCTGACTCTTCTGCGCCATGGGGCGCACCTCCCTCAGCCGGTGGTGGTGGCGACCGCCGCGCGTGACGGGACAGCGGCCCGGGGCGGGTGCGCGGCGATATCCTCCGGTGGTCTGCTGCACAGCGGGACTCGGACGGGCGGATGGGTGACCTGGGTCACCTTCCTGACCCGATCTCACACCGGTTGCCCGACGGGCACAAGCCTCCTCCGCGCCAGCCCGGTCGACCGGCCGTATCGCCGCACCTGGGTGGACCGTTATCGTGGGACCGCCATGGCGAAGATCTTCCAAGTGTCGGCCCGAGCGGGGATGACCCGCGTCGTCGAGCCCGTCGCACGCGGCCTGCTCCGTGCGGGCGTCACCCCCAACGCGGTCACCGTGACCGGGACCGTCGGCGTGCTCGTCGGCGCCCTGGGCTTCGGCGCCCGCGGCCACCTCGTGGCCGGCGCGCTGATCGTCACGGTCTTCGCGCTCACCGACCTGCTCGACGGCACGATGGCCCGGATGAGCGGCGGCTCGACCCGGTTCGGCGCGTTCCTCGACTCGAGCATGGACCGGATCGCCGACAGCGCCGTCTTCGGCGCGGTCGCGTACTGGCTGGCCACCCAGGGTGACCACGCTGGCGTGGCCGCCGCGCTGGTCTGCCTGGCCGCCGGCGGCCTGGTCTCCTACGTGAAGGCCCGCGCCGAGGGACTCGGCATGACCGCCAACGTGGGCGTCGCCGAACGCACCGAGCGGCTGCTGATCGTCGGGGTCGGTGGCCTGCTCACCGGCCTGGGGGTCGACCCGGCGCTGCAGATCGCGCTCTGGTTGCTCGCCGCCGTGTCGATCTTCACGGTCGGGCAGCGCATGGTGCACGTCCACCGGCAGGCGCAGAAGCTGCCGGCAGCGGGTGGAAACGGGTGAACCTCACCGAGCTCGGCTACGTGGCCGGCTGGCGGTTGGTGCGCGCACTGCCGCGCCCGCTGGTCGCCGCCGCGTTCCGGGCGGGCGCCGACCGGGTCCACCGCCGGGGAGGCGGTGGGGGTACGGCCCGGCTGCGCGCCAACCTGCGCCGGGTCGTCGGGCCGGGGATGCCCGAGGCCGAGCTGGACGAACTGGTCCGCCGCGGCCTGCGCTCGTACGCCCGGTACTGGATGGAGGCGTTCCGGCTGCCCGCGCTGAGCCGCGAGCAGATCCTCGCCACGTTCCGGCTCGACCAGGAGGAGCTGCTCTCCTCCGCCGTGGCCGCCGGCCGGGGCGTGGTGATCGCCCTGCCGCACGCGGGCAACTGGGACGCCGCCGGCGCCTGGGTGGCCGCGAACGGCTGGCCGATCACCACGGTCGCCGAGCGACTCAAGCCGGAGGGCGTCTACGAACGTTTCCTCGCCTTCCGGCAGCGCCTCGGCATGGAGATCCTGCCCACCCAGGGCGGCGAGCGGCCCGCGTTCGACGTGCTCGTCGACCGGCTGCGCGCCGGGGCGGTGGTGCCGCTGCTGGCCGACCGGGACCTCTCCGCCCGGGGCGTCGAGGTGGACTTCTTCGGCGCCCGTACGCGGATGCCGGCCGGCCCGGCCCTGCTGGCGCTGCGTACCGGGGCGCCGCTCTACGTGGCCTCCCTCTGGTACGAGCCGACCGTGGCGTGCGCCTCGATCGAGGGCCCGCTGCCGGTGCCCGGCCCCGAGGAGGGGCCGCTCGACCAGCGCGTCCGTACGCTGACCCAGCGCGTCGCCGACGAGTTGGCCGCGGGCATCGCGCGGCACCCGGAGGACTGGCACATGCTGCAACGGATGTGGCTCGACCAGCGGAGCCCGGCAGTCGTGGACAGAGGGCGATGACGTGCGGATCGGCATCGTGTGCCCGTACTCCTTCGACGTCCCGGGCGGGGTGCAGAACCACGTCATGGACCTCGCCGAGGCGCTGATCGCGCTCGGTCACGAGGTCAGCGTGCTCGCGCCGGCCGACGAGGACTCGCCCCTGCCGCCGTACGTGGTGCCGGCGGGCCGGGCCGTGCCGCTGCCGTACAACGGCTCGGTGGCGCGGATCGCGTTCGGGCCGGTCTCCACGGCCCGGGTGCGGCGGTGGATCACCCGCGGCGAGTTCGACGTCCTGCACGTGCACGAGCCGCTGACGCTGAGTCTGTCGCTGCTCGCCGTCCTCTCCGCCCGGGGGCCGGTGGTGGCGACGTTCCACACCGCGATCACCCGGTCCCGGGCGCTGGCGGCCGCCCAGGGCGTGCTCCAGATCGTGCTGGAACGCATCACGGCCCGCATCGCGGTCAGCGCGCTGGCCCGGAAGGTGCAGGTGGAGCACCTCGACGGGGGCGCCGTGGAGATCCCGAACGGTGTGGCGGTCGCCAAGTTCGCCGACGCCGAGCCGCTGCCGGGGTGGCCGGGGGAGTGCGGTCCGGGCACCGGGGGCGCGCTCGGCTTCCTCGGCCGGTTCACCGAGCCGCGCAAGGGCTTCCCGGTGCTGCGCGACGCGTTCGTCGAGCTGGCGCCGCGCCGTCCCGGGCTGCGGCTGCTGGTGGCCGGTCCGGGGGACCGCGACGACCTGTACGACCAGTTCCCGGCGTCGCTGCACGACCGGGTCACGTTCCTCGGGTTGGTGTCCGAGGAGGACAAGGCCCGGATGCTGCGCAGCGTGCACCTCTACGTGGCGCCGAACACAGGCGGGGAGTCCTTCGGGATGATCCTCACCGAGGCGCTGGCGGCCGGTACGACGGTGGTCGCCAGTGACCTCGACGCGTTCCGCCGGGTGCTCGACGGCGGCCGCGCCGGTCGGCTGTTCCCGACCGGGAACCCGGCGGCGCTGCGGGACGCGCTCGCCGAACTGCTCGACGACCCGGGCGCGCGGGCGGAGTTGACCGCGTGCGGCGACCAGGTGGTGGCGACCTTCGACTGGCCCGTGGTGGCCCGGCGGGTGCTGGAGGTGTACGCGGCGGCGATCGAGGCCACCGACGGGCGGGTCATCGACGAGGAGTGGGTCGGGCTGGGCTGACCGGACCGCGCCAGGCGAGTGGGTGACCGGATCCCCCGCCGCCGGCCCGGCCCGGCGGGACGGGAACGGAGCAGCACTACGATGCCGGGCATGTGGTGGGCGGTGGGCGCGGTCGTGGCCGTCGGGCTGCTGTCGGCGTACCTCGTCTGGACCGCGGGACGGGTCGAGCGGCTGCACGACCGGGCGGAGCTGGCGGCGCGGGCGCTCGACGCCCACCTGCTGCGCCGGGCGGCGGCGGCCGCGGTGCTGGCGGAGCGGCGCTACGGCGTGGAGCTGTACGCGGCGGCGCGGATCGCGCTCGACGCCCACCCGGACGAGCGGGAGGCCGCCGAGAACGACCTGACCCGCCAGTTGCGGGCCGTGCAGCTCGACCCGGCCGACCCGGACTGCGAGGCCGTCATCGCGGCGAGCCGCCGCCTCGCGCTGGCCCGGCAGGTGCACACGGATCTCGTCCGTGACGCCCGGGCGGCGCGGGGCCGCCCGCTCGTACGCCTGTTGCGGATGGGGCGCGGCCGGGAGTGGCCGCGCTACTTCGACATCGACGACCCGACGCTGACGGTGCCCGCCGACGTCCCCACGGCCTGACCCCCACCCTCCCCGCGATCTTGCACTTTGTGCCCCGACATACCGGGCATAACGGTCAAACGTGGGGCCGAAAGTGCAAGATCGCGGGGGGAGGGGCGGCGGTGACACCGGACACAGTGCAGGCCACCGTGGGTCTGATTGGCTGTCGGAGCGGCGTTGACCCGGGCGTAGCATTTCCGCTGTCACCCCCCGAGCACGTCCGAGGAGCGATAACCCGTGCCCGACACCACCTCTGAGAACACCAGCACCAGCCCCGTCGTCGGCACCGCCCGAGTGAAGCGCGGCATGGCGGAGATGCTCAAGGGCGGCGTGATCATGGACGTGGTCAACGCCGAGCAGGCCAAGATCGCCGAAGACGCGGGAGCCGTCGCGGTGATGGCGCTGGAGCGGGTGCCCGCGGACATCCGCGCCCAGGGCGGCGTGGCCCGGATGAGCGACCCCGACATGATCGAGGGCATCATCAACGCGGTCTCCATCCCGGTGATGGCCAAGGCCCGCATCGGCCACTTCGTGGAGGCGCAGATCCTCCAGGCCCTCGGCGTCGACTACATCGACGAGTCCGAGGTGCTGACCCCCGCCGACTACGCCAACCACATCGACAAGTGGGCGTTCACCGTCCCGTTCGTGTGCGGCGCGACCAACCTGGGCGAGGCGCTGCGCCGGATCACCGAGGGCGCCGCGATGATCCGCTCCAAGGGCGAGGCCGGCACCGGTGACGTCTCCAACGCCACCACCCACATGCGCAAGATCCGGCAGGAGATCCGCCGGCTCCAGTCGCTGCCCGCCGACGAGCTGTACGTCGCGGCCAAGGAGCTCCAGGCGCCGTACGAGCTGGTCAAGGAGGTCGCCGAGACCGGCAAGCTGCCCGTGGTGCTCTTCACCGCCGGCGGCATCGCCACCCCGGCCGACGCCGCCATGATGATGCAGCTCGGCGCCGAGGGTGTCTTCGTGGGCTCCGGCATCTTCAAGTCCGGCAACCCGGCCCAGCGCGCCGCCGCGATCGTCAAGGCGACGACCTTCCACGACGACCCCGACGTGCTGGCCAAGGTCTCCCGTGGCCTCGGCGAGGCGATGGTCGGCATCAACGTCGACGAGATCCCGCAGCCGCACCGCCTGGCCGAGCGCGGCTGGTAACGGCGACCAGGGGCCCCCTCTTCGACGTGTCCGGTCGGGGAGGGGGCCCCTTCCAACGGGTGGATGTGGGAAGGAGCGGTGCGATGAGCGAGGCACCCGTCATCGGTGTGCTCGCCCTCCAGGGCGACGTACGCGAGCACGTCGCGGCGCTGGCCGCCGCGGGAGCGCAGGCGCGACCGGTCCGCCGCCGGCAGGAGTTGGACGCCGTCGACGGGCTGGTGATCCCCGGCGGCGAGTCGACCACGATCAGCAAGCTGGTGGACGTCTTCGACCTGCGCGAGCCGATCGACAAGCGGATCGCCGGAGGGATGCCCGTCTACGGCTCCTGCGCCGGCATGATCATGCTGGCCACCGAGGTGCTGGACGGCCGGCCGGACCAGCGCGGGTTCGACGGGATCGCCATGACCGTCCGCCGCAACGCCTTCGGCCGGCAGGTCGACTCGTTCGAGGCGCCGGTGCGGATCAGCGGCGTCGACGGCGACCCGTTCCACGCGGTCTTCATCCGGGCGCCCTGGGTCGAGCGGGTGGGTGACGGCGTCGAGGTGCTCGGCCGCGTCGACGAGGGCCCGGCGGCCGGGCGGATCGTGGCGGTGCGCCAGGGCAACCTGCTGGCCACCTCGTTCCACCCGGAGCTGACCGGCGACCGGCGGCTGCACCGCTACTTCGTGGACCTGGTGCGGGCCGCCTGACCTGGGCTTCCGCGGCCGCCGTGCCGCCCGCGCGGGCGTCCGCGTCGCCCGCCGTCACCGCGTCCGGGCCGCCGGGCCGGGCATGGAATCCGGTTCCCGGGCGTTGTGTCTGCGGGTACGCCCGCAGGCCCCGGCGACGTCCCCGGCGGTGACCGGGTGTGACACGCGCGGGCACGGGCTCGGTAGGATTGCCGCGGTTCGGCAGCGCCAACCGCCCGCGTGGCGTTTCCCGCGGGAGCCGACCGGCCGCCGGATCGGAGTGGCATTTGATCGGCGTGGCAGTCGACGCAGGCGTGGAACGACAGACGGAGGTAGCAGATGTCCGGCCACTCAAAGTGGGCGACCACCAAGCACAAGAAGGCCGTCATCGACGCCAAGCGCGGCAAGATGTTCGCCAAGCTGATCAAGAACGTCGAGGTGGCGGCGCGGACCGGCGGCGGTGACCCGGCGGGTAACCCGACGCTCTACGACGCCATCCAGAAGGCGAAGAAGAACTCGGTCCCCAACGACAACATCGAGCGCGCGGTCAAGCGCGGCTCCGGCCTGGAGGCCGGCGGCGCCGACTACCAGACGATCATGTACGAGGGCTACGGCCCGAACGGCGTGGCCCTGCTCATCGAGTGCCTGACCGACAACCGCAACCGGGCGGCCACCGAGGTGCGGACGGCGCTCACCCGCAACGGCGGCTCGTTCGCCGACGCCGGCTCGGTGTCGTACCTCTTCTCCCGAAAGGGCGTGGTGATCGTCCCGAAGGCGGGCACGACTGAGGACGACGTGATGATGGCGGTCCTGGACGCCGGCGCCGAGGAGGTCAACGACCTCGGTGAGGCGTTCGAGGTGGTCTCCGAGCCGGGCGACCTCATCGCGGTGCGCACCGCGCTCCAGGACGCCGGCATCGAGTACGAGTCGGCCGAGTCCTCGCTGATCCCGAGCGTCAACGTCCCGCTGGACGAGGAGGGCGCTCGCAAGATCTTCAAGCTCATCGACGTGCTCGAGGACTGCGACGACGTGCAGAACGTCTACGCGAACTTCGACGTGTCCGACGAGATCATGGCGGCGGTCGGCTGAGCCCGGGTGCTGCGGCTGCCGGCCGGCTGGGACAGCGTCCCGTGCTGACCGGCGGAAGGTTCTGACAACCGACGTGGCGGTGTCCCGAAGCGGGACACCGCCACGTCGCCGTCCGCGGCCACCGAGGGGGCAGCCGGGCGCCACCCGCGGCACGCCCACCGGTCGGCACGGCGCTCAGCCTCCGCCGCGCCGACCGGTCGCCACGGCGCTCAGCCGACCGTCTCCCGGGACCGCCACGCCGCCCGGATCGAGGTGCGGCCGTTGGTGCGCAACAGCGCGCCCTCGTACACCCGCGCGCCGGCCAGCAGGAACGCGGCGGCCGCGACGAGCAGCAGGACGAGCGCCAGCACCGGCTCCCAGACGGCCGCGTCACCGGTGAACAGCCGCAGCGGCATCGCGGTCGGCGAGGAGAACGGCAGGTAGGACAGGAACCGCATGGCCGTGGCGTTGTCGTTGAGGAAGACGACCGCGAAGAACGGCAGCATCACGGCGAGCTGCACCGGCGTGGAGACACCGGCGATGTCCTCCTGCCGGTTCACGAGCGCCCCGGCCGCCGCCCACATGGCCGCCACGAGCACGAAGCCCAGCAGGAAGAACGGGATGAACCAGCCGATCGCCGGCCCGAGCAGCGGGAGCAGGCCCCCGGCGTCGGAGAAGGCCATGCCGGCGACCGCCACCAGGGCGACCAGGGCGATCTGACCGAGGGCCAGCACCGTGCCGGCGACCAGCTTGCCGGCCAGCAGCGCCCGGACGGGCACCGCGGCCACCAGGATCTCGACGATGCGGGTCTGCTTCTCCTCGACGATGCTCTGCGCGATCTGGACGCCGAACACCTGCGAGGTGATGAAGAAGATGAACGCGAAGACGAACGGCACCAGGAACGCGGCCACGGGGTCCACGGCGTCCGGGTCGAGCAGGCGCACCGGGGGTTGGGTGCTCAGGGCGTTCACCACGTCGTCCGGGGCCTCGTCCAGGGCGAGGACGGTGGGGCCGGAGACGACCGCGGCGTCCACCTCCCCGTCGCGGACGGCCTGCTCGGCGGCCCGGTCGTCGGGCACCGTCCGCACCTCGAGGCCGGCGTCCCGCAGCGGGCCGGCGGCCTGCGCCGTGACGGCCACGGACGACGGTCCGCCGGACAGCAGCGGTGGCAGGACGGTCGCCGCCGCGGCGATCAGCAGGAAGAGCAGGGTGCTGAACAGGAAGGTCCGGTCGCGCAGCTTGACCCGGATCTCCCGGGCGGCGACCAGGCGCGTGGCCTGCACGGTGTTCACTGGGCGACCTCTCGGAAGATCTCGGTGAGGGAGGGGGTGACCGGGCGGAACGCGCGTACCGGCCCGCGGGCCAGCGCCGCCCGCAGCACGGGCTGCTCGTCGGCGCCGGGCGCGAGGTCGAAGACGGCGCGGGCGCCGTCGAGGTCGACGAGGGTCACCCCGGGCTCGTCGCGCAGCCACCCGGCGTCGGTGTCCACCACCAGCTCGAAGCGGGGCGAGGTGTACGTGCGGCGCAGCTGCTCCCGGCTGCCCGCGGCGCGGATCATCCCGCCCGCGATGATCACCAGGTCGTCGCAGAGCCGCTCCACGACGTCGAGCTGGTGGCTGGAGAAGAGCACCGGGACGCCGGCGGCGGCCCGCTCCCGCAGCACGCCGACGACGGTGTCCACGGCCAGCGGGTCGAGGCCGGAGAACGGCTCGTCGAGCACCAGCACCTCGGGGTCGTGGACGAGCGCCGCGGCGATCTGGGCGCGCTGCTGGTTGCCCAGCGACAGCGTCTCCAGCAGGTCGTCGGCGCGCTCGGTGAGCCCGACCCGTTCCAGCAGCGCGTCGGTGGACCGCCGGGCGGCCTCGGCCGTCATGCCGTGCAGCCGGCCCAGGTGGACCACCTGCTCGCGCACGCTCATCTTCGGGTAGAGGCCGCGTTCCTCGGGCATGTAGCCGAAGCGGCGGCGGGCCTCCCGGCTCACCGGCGCACCCTGCCAGGTCACCTGGCCGGCGTCCGCGGCGAGCACGCCGAGGATGATCCGCATGGTGGTGGTCTTGCCGGCGCCGTTGCCGCCGACGAAGCCGGTCATCCGGCCGGCCGCCACCTCGAACGACACGTTCTTGAGCGCCTGACGGTCGCCGAAGCTGCGGTCGACGCCGTCCAGGCGGAGCACACTGGTCACGGCGACCACGCTAGAAGCCGCGCCCGCGCCTGCCGTCCGCCGCCGGACGGAGACCACGGTCCGTCCGGCGGGGGAGGCCGGCGGGAGGGTGGTCAGCCGCCGGGCGAGGCCGGCACGTGGTCGGCCGCCGAGGGGCCGGCACGGGGTCAGCCGCCGGGGCGGACCACCCCGTGCTCGTACGCGAACACCACCGCCTGCACCCGGTCGCGCAGGTCCAGCTTGGCGAGCACCCGGCTCACGTGCGTCTTCACCGTCGCCTCGCCCAGGTGCAGCTCGTCGGCGATCTCCGCGTTGCTGGCGCCACGGGCGAGCAGGACCAGGACCTCCCGCTCGCGAGGGGTCAGCTCGGCGAGCGCGGCCTCGCCCACCGAAAGGCCGGGGCCGGTCTCGCCGCCGGGCCGGGCGAACGTGGCGATCACCCGCCGGGTGAGTTCCGGGGCGAGCAGCCCGTCGCCGCGGGCCACCACCCGGATCGCCTCCACGAGGGCCTCGGGGGTGCCGTTCTTGAGCAGGAAGCCGCTGGCTCCCGCGCGCAGCGCGGCGAACAGGTAGTCGTCCCGGTCGAAGGTGGTGAGGATGAGCACGGCCGTGCCGTCGGCCGAGTCGGGAGCGGTGATCCGGCGGGTGGCCTCCAGGCCGTCCATCCCGGGCATCTCCACGTCCATGAGCACGACGTCCGGGCGCAGCGCCCGGGTCATGCCGACCGCCCGTTCGCCGTCGGCCGCCTCGCCCACCACCTCGATGTCGTCCTCCACCTCGAGGATGACGCGGAACCCGGTGCGCACCAGATGCTGGTCGTCGGCGAGCAGCACCCGCACGGGCCGGTCCACGCCGGGAGTCCCGCCGGCGATCGGGCCGCGGGCGTCAGGGGCGCTCACGCCGCCTCCGCCACGGCGACCGCCAGCGGGAAGCGGGCGCGCACCCGCCAGCCGCCGCCCGTGCGGGGGCCGGCCTCCAGGGTGCCGCCGTGCGTGGCGACCCGCTCGCGCATCCCCACCAGGCCCAGCCCGTCCGGGTTGGGCGGGCGGGTCGGCCGTCCGTCGTCGGTCACGTCCACCTCCACCTCCTTGGCCAGGTACCGGAGCCGCACGTCGAGCACCGTGGCCCCGCTGGCGTGCTTGATCACGTTGGTGACCGCCTCCTGGACGACCCGGTGCACCGCCTGGGACACCGACTCCGGCAGCGGCACCGGATCGCCGTACACCCCGAGGGTCGCGCGCAGCCCGGCGTCGCGGGCCCGTTCCACCACCGCGGCCACCTGGTCGACGCCGGCGGGCGGCGCGACGGGCTCCGGGGTGCCCTCGCCGGCGCGCAGCACGCCGAGCATCCGCCGCAGCTCGTCGACGGCGGTGCGGGCGGTCTCCTCGATGGCGGTCAACGCGGCCCGGGCCTTCGTGGCGTCCTTGTCGAAGACCCGCCGCGCGGCCGACGCCTGGACTCCCATCACCGACACGTGGTGGGCCACCACGTCGTGCAGCTCGCGGGCGATGCGGACGCGTTCGCCGATCACGGCCCGCCCGCGGGCCTCGGCCTGCGACCGGCGCAGCTCCTCGGCCCGCTCCACCAACTCGTGCTGGCGCCGGGCCGCGAGCCACGCGGTCTCGCCGAAGAAGTACGCGACGCCGAAGTACAGCCCGTTGATCAGCACCCCGCTCACGATGGCGGCCAGCACCGGCGGCACGGGGCCGACCGCGCGGGCGAACGCGTCCGGCGGGATGCTGCCGACCGTGACCGCGTAGTAGACGCCCAGCCAGGCGAACATCGTCACGATGATCCCCACGCGCAGCCGGCGCGCCAGCCGGCGGTTCGGACCCCACGCGCCGAGGGTGTAGAGCGCCGCGAACAGGGCCCAGGAGGAGAGCTGCGTCTCCGGTGCGGACCGGGCCTGGGCGGCGATGAAGACGGCCGACACGACCAGCGCCGTGACGGCCGGCCAGCGGCGCCGCCAGATCAGTGGCAGCGTCCCCGCGACGGTCCAGAAGACCTGCTCCGGCCCCGACGGCGGCGGCCCGAGCAGGAACGCGCCGGTGCTGCGGGTCAGGGTGAGGCTGAACAGGGCCAGCACCGTCACTGCCAGCCCGCCGTACAGGTCGAGGCGGCGCTGCTCCGGGGTCGGCCCGGGGCGGCGCCACTGGTCGCCGGTCGTGGTGGTCACCTGACAAAGACTCTCACCCCGCGGGCCGTCGGTGTCCGGGTGCCCGGCCAGGGCGTACGCCGCGGGACCGAGGTGGGGGAGCGGCGGTGGCCGCCCGGTCGAGCAGCCGGTCCACCCGGCCGCGCTCGGCGTCCGCCCCGACCGGCCGTGTCCAGGCCACGAAACGCGCGAACAGTTCCGCCGGGTCGGGCGGCTGGGGACGCAGCCGGAGCCAGTCGCCGGCGGCCTCGTGCAGCAGCACGCACAGGTAGACCGACAACCCGACCGGGTCGTGGGCGTACTCGACGCGCAGCGCCAGCTTCGCCGGCTGGCACGGCCACGGCGCGGCGCAGACCCGGCAGCGCCAGGCCGGCCGCGCGGCCACGTGCCGGCGCGTCCCGGTCACCGCGCCCTCCGGGGTACGCACCCCACCTGACCGCCCATCCCGGCCTCCTCCTCGTCGCGCCTGCTCACACTCTGCTGGCCGGGCGACTACCGTCGGGAGGCATCGACGGGTCACCATCCGGTGGTGCCGTCGCGGCGCGCTCCGGTGGGGTCCGGTGGCGGACGCCGGTGGAACCGTGGTGGAGGTGTGATGGGCGACGCGCCGCTGTCGACGCTGGAGTTCCTGGGCGGCGAGCTGCGCCGGGCCCGCCGGGACCGCGGGCTCAGCCAGGAGGAGCTGGCGCAGCGGATCAACTACTCGTCCTCGCTCATCGGCATGGTGGAGATCGGCCACCGGACCCCGTCGCAGGACTTCGTGGGCCGGGTGGACGCCGCCCTGGAGTCCGGTGGCTTCTTCGAACGGCTGCTCGCGCTCGTCCGCGTCGACGCCGCGCCGCCGTGGCTGCGGGAGTGGATCTCCGTCGAGGCGGAGGCGACGCTGATCCGCTGGTTCGAGCCGTCGCTGATCCCCGGCCTGCTCCAGACCGAGGCGTACGCGCGGGCGGTGCTGACCGGCGGCGGAATGCTGCGCGACGCGGAGGTGGAGCAGCGGGTGACGTCGCGGCTGTCCCGCCAGGCCGTGCTGACCCGGGAGTCGCCGCCCGAGGCCGTGTTCGTCGTCGACGAGGCGGCCCTGCGTCGCCGGATCGGCAGCCCGGCGGTGATGGCCGAGCAGTTCGCCCGGCTTTTGGAACTGGCCGATCTCCCGCAGGTCGATATTCATGTGGTGCCCGCCGACGCGGGCATGCACCCTGGCCTTGCCGGACCGTTCATCCTGGCTCGCACGACGGATGGGAGCGAAATCGCCCATCTTGACAACCAACTGCGAGCGCATGTCACGGATCGGCCCGATGACGTTGATAGCCTTCAACGGGCATGGGAGCGGGTGCGGGGCGAGGCGCTGCCCCGGCGGGCATCCCGAGAGCTGATCCAGGAGGTGGCGCGGTCGTGGACCTGACCGGCGCCGTGTGGCGCACGTCCACCCGTAGCAGCAACGGCGGGTCCACCTGCGTCGAGGTCGCCACGAACCTGGCCGGCGTGGTCGCCGTACGCGACAGCAAGGACCGTGGTGGGCCGGTGCTGGCCTTCGGCCCCGCGGCCTGGACCGGCTTCCTCGCCGCGGCCACCAGCGGCGCGCTGCGTCGGCGCGGCGACCGGTAGCCCGACCGGTAGCCCGTGGGCTCCGGCCGCGCGCTCCTGCGGGCGCGCCCGGGTCAGCCGGTGAACGGCTCGGGGCCGAAGCGGCCCCAGGCCACGAAGACGGCGAGGGCGAGGTAGACCAGGTCGGGCACGATCGTGGCCCGCTCGCCCCGGCGCAGCCGCATGGTGGCCGCGCCGACGAACAGCGCCGCCACACAGGTGGCGGTCACGGGCACCAGCACCGGCGCGATGTCGAGCACGGCGGGCAGGACGAGACCGGCCGCCGCCAGGAGTTCCAGGGTGCCGATGACCCGGAGGGCGCCGGGGCTGAAGTCCAGGACCCATTCGCCGGCGTGGCCCACCGACGCGATCCTCTCCCGGGGCACGAACATCTTCGAGGTGCTCACCAGCAGGACGGCGGCGAGCAGGCCGGTGACGATCCACAGCGCGGTGTGCAGCGTGAGGTTCACGGGGTCTCCTTCGATTACCGGGGCCGTCCGCGCGGGGGTCCGCGCGGCTGCCCGTCGGCATGGAGATGCCGGCGCCCCGGTCCCCGTGACGGCGTTGCGGTGTGGTCCACGCCACGGTCGCCGGCTGTCACACGGGGGCGGGGAGCGGCATCGTGTGGGTGGCAGAGTCGACGGGGAAGGGCGGGAGCCGGCCATGGACGAGCGATCAGTGGACACCGCCGGGCCGCGTGAGGAGCGGGCGGACACGGCCACCGAGGTGTTCCTGGCCCACCGCAACCTGCTGTTCACCGTCGCGTACGAGATGCTCGGCTCGGCCGCCGACGCCGAGGACGTCCTCCAGGAGACCTGGCTGCGGTGGGTGGGCGTCGATCTCGACGGGGTGCGGGACCGGCGGGCGTACCTGGTGCGGATCACGACCCGGCAGGCGCTGATCCGGCTGCGGGCGCTGCGCCGCCGCAGGGAGTCCTACGTGGGGTCCTGGTTGCCCGAGCCGCTGTTGACCACGCCGGACGTGGCCGAGGACGTCGAGTTGGCCGACAGCGTCTCGATGGCGATGCTGCTGGTGCTGGAGACGCTCACGCCGACCGAGCGGGCGGTGTTCGTGCTGCGCGAGGTGTTCGACCTGGACTACGACGAGATCGCCGGCGCCGTCGACAAGAGCCCGGCGGCGGTCCGCCAGATCGCCCACCGGGCGCGGGCGCACGTCGCGGCGCGCCGGCCCCGCGGGACGGTCTCCGCGGAACAGACCCGGGGCGCGCTGGAGGCGTTCCAGCGCGCCGTCGAAACGGGTGACCTGCAGAGCCTGCTGGACATCCTCGCGCCGGACGTCGTCCTCGTGGGTGACGGCGGCGGCGTCAAGCAGGCCGTCCTGCGCCCGATCGTGGGGGCCGACAAGGTGGCCCGCCTGCTCACGGCCGGGCTGCCCCGGGTACCGGACGGGGCGTCGCTGCACCCGGCGCACGTCAACGGGCACCCGGCGCTGATCCTCCGGGTCCACGGCGAGGTCGACACCGTCGTGGCGGTGCGCGTCGACGACGGCCTCGTCACCGGGCTCTACGCCGTCCGCAACCCGGAGAAGCTGTCCCACGTGGAGCGGGAGACCGTGGTGAGCCGCTGAGGCCGACGCCTGCACAGGCCGCGGCCCGGCACCCCCAGGGGGTGCCGGGCCGCGGCGCTGGTGCGGTCAGTGCCGGTTGCGGTACGCCTTGATCGCGCTGTCGGCGATGTCCCAGAGCACGACCAGGACCGTGCCGGCGATCACGATCGTGGCGATCGTGTTCAGGTTCTCCTCACGGCCGAGCCATTCCCAGCGGTTCACGAAGGCCGGGTTGAGCAGGCGGTCGGTCCACATCAACCACACCACCGGCACCGCGAACGCGAGGTCCACCACGATGTTGGCCGCGACCAGCGGCCACGTCCACCGCCCGGCCCGGTACTTGGCGACCTCCAGGCCCACGTTCACCGCCAGGACGGCCATCAGGAACGGCAGCCAGAAGCTCCACAGCGCCGGGTCGAGGAGCGGCAGGTTGCCGCCGTCGTCGGTGGGCACGAACGAGCGGAAGTGCTGCAACGGCAGGTACGCGATGACCAGCACCAGCCAGCCGATGGCGGCGGCGGCGTCGACCAGGGTGATCTGCCGGTTGACGTGGTCCTCGGGGAGCTGGTCGACCGTCCAGGCCGGGAGGTTCAGGCTGGTGTTGGTCCGTTCGAGCACCGCGAAGACGAGGGTGACCCAGAAGGCGATGTGGATGGCGGTCTGGAGGCCGGTGGCGATGCCCTCACCGATCGCGCCACCCGGGTTCTCCCCGTCGGTGGCCTCCAGGACGCCGACGACGATGCCGACCGTGGCCGGCACGAAGCTGAGCAGCAGCTTCATGAGCCGTTCCCAGGCCAGGTAGTAGGTGGGTCCGATGAGCTGGAGGCGCCGGTCGGCGTAGCGGGCGGCGAGCTGCGCCGGGTTGCCCAGCTCGGTGAGGACCTCGCGCTCGGCGGTCGCGGGGTCGCGCCCCTCCGCGCGGCGGCCGTCGATCATGTCCTCGATCGAGCCGCGCAGCTCGGTGGCGATCTCCTCGCGGCGTGCGGCCGGCACGGCCCGCAGGGTGGCGGCAAGGTAACGGTCGGTCAGAGAGCTCATCGCTCCACTCCTTCGATCAGGCCGGTGAGAGAGGTCTGGACGTCGGCCAGGTCGTCGAGGAGCCGCTGGAGCACGCTCTCGCCCTCGTCGCTGGTCCGGTAGAACTTGCGCGGCCGGCTCTCCTCGGTGTTCCACTCGCTGGTCAGCAGCCCCTGTTCCTCCAGGCGGCGCAGCAGCGGGTAGAGCGTGTTGGCGTCCACCGGGAAGCCGTGGCCGGTGAGCCGTTGCAGCAGTGCGTAGCCGTAGTCGGGACGGCGCAGGGCGATCAGGCTCGCCACCACGACCGTGCCGCGTCGTAGCTCCTGGAGGTGGGTCCGGAGGGTCTCGTCGCTGACCATGCGTCACACCATACTGTGTGCCACACACTAATGTCCAGCCCCATATCGTCGTGCTGGCGACAATGATGTGGGGGCGGCCCGGCGGTGGCGCCGGACGAGACGCGGACCACCCTCGGCGCGGACGGTGGAGCCGCGGAGTTGACCTCGGTAGGGTGGGGTCCGGTCGGCTCCGACCGTGCAAGATCCATAGCTGGGGGGCGCCACGCATGGGCGATTCGTTCGCGCATCTGCACGTACACACCGAGTACTCGATGCTCGACGGAGCGGCCCGCCTCAAGGACCTGTTCGCCGAGGTCAGCCGCCAGGGGATGCCGGCGGTGGCGATGACCGACCACGGCAACATGCACGGCGCCAACGACTTCTACAAGCAGGCGACGGCCGCCGGGGTCAAGCCCATCCTCGGCATCGAGGCGTACGTTGCGCCGGAGTCGCGCTTCCACAAGCAGCGGGTGCGGTGGGGTCGGCCCGAGCAGAAGAGCGACGACGTCTCCGGTAGCGGTGGCTACACCCACATGACGATCTGGGCCCGCAACAAGGTCGGCCTGCACAACCTGTTCAAGCTCACCACCCGGTCGTACACCGAGGGCTTCTTCGTCAAGTGGCCGCGCATGGACGCGGAGCTGCTCGCCGAGCACGCCGACGGGCTCATGGCGACCACCGGCTGCCCGTCGGGCGAGGTGCAGACCCGGCTGCGCCTCGGCCAGTACGACGAGGCGCTCAAGGCCGCCGCGAAGTTCCAGGACATCTTCGGCAAGGAGAACTACTTCCTGGAGATCATGGACCACGGCATCGACATCGAGCGCCGGGTCCGCCAGGAGCTGCTGGAGATCGGCCGGAAGCTCGACATCCCGCCGGTGGTCACGAACGACTCCCACTACACGCACGAGTCGCAGGCCGAGGCGCACGACGTGCTGCTCTGCGTGCAGACCGCGGCGAACGTGGCCGACCCCAACCGGTTCAAGTTCGACGGCAGCGGCTACTACATCAAGTCGGCCGACGAGATGCGCGCCGTCGACTCGTCCGACGTGTGGCTGGAGGGCTGCCGCAACACGCTGCTGGTGGCCGAGAAGGTCGACCCGGCCGGCATGTTCGAGTTCCGCAACCTCATGCCGCGCTTCCCGGTGCCGGAGGGGGAGACCGAGGAGTCCTGGTTCCGCAAGGAGACCTTCAAGGGCCTGCAGCGCCGCTTCCCGAACGGGATCCCCGAGACCCACCTCAAGCAGGCCGAGTACGAGCTGGGCGTCATCATCCAGATGGGCTTCCCGTCGTACTTCCTCGTGGTCGCCGACTTCATCCAGTGGGCCAAGAGCCAGGGCATCGCCGTGGGCCCGGGCCGTGGCTCGGCCGCCGGCTCGCTCGTGGCGTACGCCCTGGGCATCACCGACCTGGACCCGCTGCCGCACGGCCTGATCTTCGAGCGGTTCCTGAACCCCGAGCGCGTCTCGATGCCGGACGTCGACATCGACTTCGACGAGCGTCGGCGCGGCGAGGTCATCAAGTACGTCACCGAGAAGTGGGGCGAGGACAAGGTCGCCCAGATCGCGACGTTCGGCACGATCAAGGCGAAGGCCGCGATCAAGGACTCGGCCCGGGTGCTCGGCTACCCGTACGCGGTGGGCGACCGGATCACCAAGGCGATGCCGCCCGCGGTGATGGGCAAGGACATCCCGCTGTCGGGCATCTTCGACCCGAAGCACCCGCGTTACGCCGAGGCCGGCGAGATCCGGGGCCTGTACGAGTCCGACCCGGACGTCAAGAAGGTCATCGACACCGCCCGCGGCATCGAGGGCCTGATCCGGCAGACCGGCGTGCACGCCGCCGGCGTGATCATGTCCGCCGAGCCGATCATCGAGCACATCCCGCTCATGCGCCGCGACGCCGACGGGGCCATCATCACGCAGTTCGACTACCCGACGTGCGAGTCGCTCGGGCTGCTGAAGATGGACTTCCTCGGCCTGCGCAACCTCACGATCATCGACGACGCGCTGAAGAACATCGAGAGCAACCACGGGCGCACCGTCGACCTGCTCCAGCTCCCGCTCGACGACAAACCGACGTACGAGCTGCTGGCCCGGGGCGACACCCTCGGCGTGTTCCAGCTCGACGGCGGGCCGATGCGCTCGCTGCTGCGGCTCATGAAGCCGGACAACTTCGAGGACATCTCCGCGGTCCTCGCGCTCTACCGGCCCGGCCCGATGGGCGCGAACTCGCACACGAACTACGCCCTGCGCAAGAACGGCCTCCAGGAGATCACCCCGATCCACCCGGAGCTGGCCGAGCCGCTCGAGGAGATCCTCGGCCCGACGTACGGCCTGATCGTCTACCAGGAGCAGGTGCAGCGCGCCGCGCAGAAACTCGCCGGCTACAGCCTCGGCCAGGCCGACCTGCTGCGCCGGGCGATGGGCAAGAAGAAGAAGGAGGTCCTCGACAAGGAGTTCGTGCCGTTCCGCGACGGCATGCGCCGCAACGGCTACTCCGACGAGGCCATCCAGACGCTCTGGGACATCCTCGTCCCGTTCGCCGACTACGCCTTCAACAAGGCGCACACCGCCGGCTACGGCCTCGTGTCGTACTGGACCGCGTACCTCAAGGCCAACTACCCGGCCGAGTACATGGCGGCGCTGCTCACCTCGGTCGGCGACGACAAGGACAAGATGGCGCTCTACCTGTCGGAGTGCCGCCGGATGGGCATCCAGGTGCTGCCGCCGGACGTGAACACCTCCGCCGGGCCGTTCACCCCGGTGGGCCGGGACATCCGCTTCGGCCTGGCCGCCATCCGCAACGTCGGCGCGAACGTCGTCGCGGCCATCATGCGCTGCCGGGAGGAGAAGGGCGAGTACACCGACTTCTACGACTTCCTGTCGAAGGTGGACGCGGTGGTCTGCAACAAGAAGACCATCGAATCGCTCATCAAGGCCGGCGCGTTCGACTCGCTCGGGCACACCCGCAAGGGGCTGCTCCAGGTGCACGCCGACGCCATCGACGCGTACGCCGACGTCAAGCGCAAGGAGGCCACCGGCCAGTACGACCTGTTCGGGGCCGGTTTCGGCGACGTGGAGGCCACGGCCAGCAGCACCGTCATGCCGGTCATCGGCGAGAGCGAGTGGGACAAGCGCGACAAGCTGGCGTTCGAACGGGAGATGCTCGGCCTCTACGTCTCCGACCACCCGCTGTTCGGCCTGGAGCACATCCTCAACGCGGCCGCGGACACCAGCATCGCGGCGCTCGCGGAGGAGGGCGGTGTGCCGGACGGGACAGTGGTCACCGTCGCCGGGATCCTCTCCGGCGTGCAGCGGCGGGTCACCAAGCAGGGCCGCGCCTGGGCGTCGGCCACCCTGGAGGACCTCGCCGGCGGGGTGGAGACGCTGTTCTTCCCCAACACGTACGAGGTGATCGGGCAGTACATCGCCGAGGACGCCATCGTGGTGGTCAAGGGGCGGGTGGACCGCCGGGACGACACGCCGCGGATCATGGCGATGGACATGTCGATGCCGGACATCAGCGCCAGCGCCGCGAACAAGCCGGTGACGCTCACCATCCCGGTGACCCGGTGCACCCCGCCGCTGGTCGAGCGGCTCAAGGAGACCCTCGTGCTGCACCCCGGCGACGCCGAGGTGCACGTCAAACTGCTCAACGGCAGCAAGACCACCACGCTGCGCCTGGGCCCGTTCCGGGTGGCCGCCACCACGGCGCTCATGGCCGACCTGAAGAGCGTGCTCGGCCCGGCGAACGTGAGCTGAGCCGGCCGCGGCGCGGCCGAGATCGCGCTCGATCCATGATGTCGTGGCCTCCGGGTCGCACGGAGGCCACGACATCCATGTTCGAGCGCGATCGTCACGCGGCTAGCGTCTTCCGTACGCCAGCCGCCGGAGCAGCACCTCGGCGGGCCCGCGCCGGCCGCGGACGTGCATCAGGTACGCGCCGACGAGCGTGCCCAGCCAGACGAGCACGGCGCAGCCGGCGGCCACGAAGAGGGGGCTGCCCAGCCGGTCGCCGAGCGCGAGGGCGAACGGGGACGCCAGCACCAGCCAGGCGACGGACTGCACCAGGTAGCCGCTGAGCGAGCGCCGGCCCAGGGCGGCGAGCGCCGTGATCGGCAGGTGCCGTCGGCTCCCGGCCGGCCACGCCGACACCCGGAGGGCGAGCAGGCCGAAGAGTGCCGCGTAGCCGATGCCGCCGAACAGGCCGGCCGACTCGTACAGCAGCTTCACGTACCCCGCGGTGTCGGCGTCGACGTGGAGGAACCCACCGGCGAGCAGGCCCATCGGCAGGCCACCGAGGACGGCCACGGTGAGGCCGACCAGGGCGGCGCGGCGCAGCAGCCGGTGGTGTGCCGCCGGCTCGTCGAGCAGCCGGCGGCGGGCGGCCCAGGCGCCGATCCAGATCCAGAGGATCATCGGCAACATGGTGAGCACGGTCGCCGGCCACTCGGCGGCACGGGCCGCGAGTGACGCGAGGTAACTGGTCTCCGTCACCGACGGGAAGTCGCCGGTCGGCACCCCGACGGGGTCGCCGGTCCCGCCCGCCAGGCCGCGGACCACCAGCGCGCCGAGCACGAGCACGAAGGCTGCGGCGAGGACCAGGTAGGCGGGCGCGAGGCGGTGGACGCGGTCGCCCCTGCGCAGCAGGACGAGGGTGAACACGATCCCGATGAGGCCGTACGCGCCCAGGACGTCGCCGGAGTACAGCAGCAGGCCGTGTGCCAGGCCGAAGAGGAACAACCAGGCGTTGCGGCGGAGCAGCAGCGTGCGGACGGTCCGCGGTGGGCGGCCCGCCTCGTCCTGGTGGCGGGCGAACTGGACGAGCCCGTAGCCGACCATCATCGCGAACAGCGGCAGGGCGCGGGCGTGCACGAAGAGGACGAGCAGGACGTTCCAGAGCCGTTCGAGGCCGTGCGGTGTCGGATCCACCCCGGGTACGGAGGCCAGGAACACCCCCGCGGCGTTGGCCAGCGCGATGAGCAGCAGCATGGCGCCCCGGGCCAGGTCGGGCGCGAGGATGCGTCGCCCACCGGAGACCGGTGCCACCGCTCCCGGCCCGGCGGGCGTCGTCACGTCGATCGTCATGGTTCCTCCCCCTCGTTGGCGCGAGGCGCTAACCATACGGCATAAACTATATGGCGTAAACAAAAGCCTGCCGGGGCGTGGCAGCGCAGGGGCGCTGGGCAGAATGGGATCCGCATCGGGCGCGGAGGCGGAGGTCGATCATGGACGACAAGGTTCCGGTCGGGCTCGCCCGGTTGTGGCGACTGCCGACCGAGTCCCGGCTCGGCCGGCCCGCCGAACTGGACGTCGAGCAGGTCGTCCGCGCCGCCGTGGAGCTGGCCGACCGCGATGGGCTGGCCGGCGTGACGCTGGCCAAGGTGGCCAAGGAGCTGGGCTACACGACGATGTCGCTCTATCGGCACGTCGGCTCCAAGGAGGAGCTGCTCGTGCTCATGGGCGACGCCGCCACCGGCCCCGCCCCGGACGTTCCCGCCGGCCCCGCGCAGTGGCGCGCCGGCCTGCGCCAGTGGGCGTACGGCATCCGCGCCCGGCACGCCCGACACACCTGGCTGCCGCACGTGCCGATCAGCGGCCCGCCGAGCGGGCCCAACGCCGTGAGCTGGATGGACGCCTGCCTGTGCGCGCTGCGCGGCACCGGGCTCGACTGGGGGCAGAAGGTCGGCATCATGACCCTGCTCTCCGGCTACGTGCGCAGCTCCTCCCAACTCAGCCTCGACATGGCCGAAGGGCGCCGGGGAAGCGGCCTCGAACAGCCCCAGGTGGAGCAGGCGTACGGCCGGGCCCTCGCCGGCCTCGTCGACGCCGAACGCTTCCCCGAGGCGGCCGCGCTCTTCGCCTCCGGGCTGTTCGAGGCGCCGCCGCCCAGCGACCCGGAGCTGGCCGACTTCGAGTTCGGCCTCGACGTGATCCTCGACGGCGTCGCCGCCGCCATCCGCGCCGCGGAGCACGTCGGCTCCTGACCGCCCGGGTGACGCGAGGACCGCGGCGCGGGCCGCCGGTGAGGGGAAGGCCGCCAGAACCCGATTGGCAGTCCAGCCGGGGCGGACCTCGGCGTTAGCGTCGAGACGTGGAGCTGATCGAGGCGCAGAAGCTGTGGCAGCCGGAACCCGGCTGGTTGAACACCGCGAGCTACGGGCTGCCGCCCGAACCGGCCTGGACGGCGTTGCAGGACGCCCTGGCCGACTGGCGGGTCGGCCGGACCTCGTGGGAGGGCTGGGACGAGTCGACAAACCGATGCCGCGCCGCGTTCGCCCGGCTGGTCGGCGGCGTGCCCGTGGCGGACGTGGCGATCGGCAGCACCGCGTCGCAGCTTCTCGCGCCGGTGGCCGCGGCGCTTCCGTCCGGCGCGACGGTCGTGGTACCCGAGGTCGAGTTCACCTCCAACCTCTTCCCGTGGCTGGCGCAGGCCGAAAGATCAGAGGCAACTCCTTCCCCTAGAAGACTACCAGAGCCCAAGATATAGGCTCTGAACAGGGAAGATAGATAACCCTAAGATCACTACTCCTTCTTTGATGACAACTCCCGAAAAGACTCGCAGGTACCCCTAGATGCTGTGTGCCACACAGTATGAAGACAAGTTGATCTAGCAAGACCGCAGGTCACAGGCTATGGAGCCTGCCGGTTTACCTCGATAGGGTTGATCCGTGGGTGCCTGGCCGGCGCTGTAGCGCTGGAATGGTTTGAGCACAGACCAGCAGACACATTCTAACCGAATAGCAAAATAGCCGGAAGGGCTGCCCGATTGGGTGGCCCTTCTTTGCCCTAAGCCTTTCTTTTTACCCTCCACAGGTGACATCTCACTTAGAGGACAATATTCCTAGAGTGAATTGGAGGTGATAGAGAATGGCTGAAAAGTTTGATAACACTTACAGGACGTGCCCTGAGTGTGGGTTGACGCTTCACGTCTACCAGTACGGCTATACAGACAGCAGTAAGACCGAACGTGACTTTAGCGTGTGCCTAAGTTGCAGGTATGACCGCGCGCTAGCTGGCCCGCGTACGCAGCCTCAGAAACCAGCCTCAGATCGCCGTACACGGCCGAACGTGCCCCAGGAGGTATCCCAGGAGGGGTAGCGACATTTCAGGGCTTTACACACAAGGAACACAGGAATCCCAGGGATCTTTTTACCCAAAAATCGAAGGAGAAGTTTTAATGATCATCTCAGCTGACTATCTAGGCAAGGTTTCTGCCATCCACCTAAGGGGTGGCGTTCGGGTGGAAGTAGTCCAGAACGAAAAGTCGAGGCTTACTGCCGAGATGGGCGTTCCATGTTACGAGTTTGAATCCATTGTTCAAGACGGCGAAGAAGTCTATTTCCCCCTACTAACGATCATGGCTGATGAAGTTATCGGATATGAAATCATCATCTAAGGAGAAGGACTACTCATGAAGTTCTACAAGAATCACCGGTGCGAGAAGGTGCATCAGACGTACCTGGAGCTTATGAAGTGCATGAAGGGCCGTAAGATTCTCCGGATTTACGGGGAAGGGCCGTACGCGCTTTTTAGCTGTCCTGTCCCCAGGGGCTTTCCTGGTGCTGGGAAGGTTGAGATTTCTCTGCATGACGATTACGTAAGGGCCACGATCACTCAGGATCGGCTAAACAAGCTGGGTTGTGGTTCCGGTTGTAAGAGGAGCCATGAAATTGTTCGGATGGTTAATCCGCCAGAGGCGGTTAGCTGGGGTGAGCCACCACTACGACCAAAGCCGGCAGGCAAAGCAACGTGCCCAACTTGCAAGGCTGGTCCCGGTGAACCATGTGTTACCTACAACGGAAAAGGAACCGTCAAAGGTTCATATCACCGGCTGAGAGTTGGTGCCGCATGGAATGAGGTTTACGCGCATGACTGATCTTGAATTCTTCAGACCTAGAAGTCTGGCAGATTTGGTGAATGAATATGGCGAGGATCTACAGAAGCCACCATTCATCATCCCCGGAATCCTCCACAACGTTTCTACGGTTGTCTACGGACAGCCGAAACACGGTAAGAGTGTTTGGGTTTGCGGGATGGTTAAGGCTCTTGTGTCTGGTGATTCCGAATTCATGGGACAGCCAATCCACCACGACAGGGAATGGCGGGTAAGTTTCATCCTCTCGGATGGTGGAGCGGAACGAGAAGTAGTCAGGGATATGGCAGCGATGGGCTTGGAATCAAAGCACCATACAAGCGTACTCACCTACCCTGGTATGCCGTTTACCCCGGAACAGTGGCAGGTCGTTGCTGACAGGGTTATTTCTGACGGCTGTAATCTAGTCGTGTTAGACAACTTCATTTCTCTTATTGAAGGAAATCCTAACTACACTCAAGATGTAAATGATTGGTGGAATGCTGCTGTTAGACCCTTCACCCTTTACGGCATTCCGGTAATCGTTGTTGCGCATTCCTCCGATAAGTTCGCACCTGGTGGCGAGAAGGGTAAGACTCCGGCAGCTAGCTTCGCTCTCACGGCCAGAACACGTTGGAGCGTGCATGTGTGGCGTTGTGGCAAAGACCTAGAAACCCTCGCCTTTACTGGCAAGGGACAGGGGCATACGGACTGGGAATATTGGAGCAACCGAGATTACGGGTTTACTCCGGCTGAGAAGCCGGTTGCCGGTAAGCCTGAGAAGAAGGATGAGAAGAAATCCGAGAAGAAGAAGAGGGATTTTGAAGCGACTAGAGACATGGTAAGGGATTGGGTTCTAGCTAATGGTCAGGGAGTTTCTAACAAGTCTGAGGTTGCTCGGATGGTGAAGACAGCTCTAAACCTTGACCAGACTGAAGTAACCATCAGACAGCGACTTGGTGATGGTGGCTATGGGGTTCACTACGCCGGTAACGGCAAGTGGTACAGGAAAGACTCTGAGTAGAGTTGATGATGTTGATGATGATGACCCCCTTCCTATATATCTCCCTACGGTCGATATCATCACCATCCCCATTAGTACTCTGATAGGCACAGCCCTCCGGCTGTGCAGATATTCGGCGAAGGAAGGGAGGGGTGGTTATTGAAACCCCGACCTTCCTTAATCCCTCGCCTTACGGGCGAGGTAACTAACTTAATCCATAGCTTAAATTACGGTATAAAGATGATAGATAGTTATGGTTAATAGTTATGGTTAATAGTGCGCCCGGTGGCGCAGGGTCTATCTACCTACTTTTTCTTACCGGCATTCCCATCCATTCCTGCCGGTAAGAATACCTAGATCCTTTTAGGGGAAAGTGCGCCCCACGGCGCAGGCTAACTTACGTTATGCAGGCTACACGCCTGCCTCTTCCTACCGGCTTCACTAATGGTTTCGCCGGTAATCCTCCCTTACAGGGGAGGGGATGGAACACGGCTTTATTGTTCTGCCGTGTTCCCTTCGATTCTTGGCTATAGGAGTAAACCCATGTCTACTAATACCGAAACTAGAACTAGAAGAATCCTGCCCCGGCCGACGCCGGGAACCAGGTTTGATGATGCAATCTTTGTGCTTGAATTTTCGAAGAAGCACAAGAATGGTTCCTCATCAGGAACAAACCGTGTTGGGCTCTTCAAGTGCCGTTGCGGGCAGATTTTCGCCCGCGAAATGAAGCTAATATACTATGGCAAGGCAACCACGAATTGCGGTTGCCGTACCTATGAGGATTACGTATCAATCCCAGCTATCCGCCGCATGGCGGGAGAGCTTGACTAACCCATCGGGTTACATCTCTCCTATTTCGGTTCTAGGATATTAATAATAGAGTGATGATGGATTTCCTGATGCACTCAAAACCCCCTTCGTATTGTCGGGGGGTTGGGGTAGCGGCATTCCCAACCCCCCACCCTGGACGATTATCTAAGATAAGAATTGCTAGATAATTATGCTCAATCCTTGTCAGGATTTCGCAGGGGTCTAGGTCTTTCATTCTTGACCGATACTTCAGGGCTACGCCCGTTCCGTATCGTCCCTCATTCTTGACCGGTATAGGGAAGCCCTGCTTCCCCTGGGTTGTCCCCAAATCTTTGACCGGTACTAGGAGCACACCGCGTGTGCGACGGCTGGAAAAAAGTTTGAACTTTCTTTGCCGTACCGGCCGGAAACGGCCGATAGTCGAGTCTTATATAGGTAGAGGCATGGTTGGTTCCCGTGCTTTCTGTTCGTTGGCTAGTTCATGAGGCGGGCCGGATTGGTTGCCGGCCCTGCTTCCTAGCCCATCAAAAACATAGTCTTCCCTGCCGAATGGCAGACCCTATGGGCTTCCCTGCCGAATGGCAGGGTTTTAAGAGAAGCTACCAATATCCATCTTCGATGTTCTCTTGTTTCAAGGGCAGTCTCAGATTGCCCTTCCCAATTTTCCGTCGGGTTGATACATCCCACGGATTAATGCCTTCCGTTGGAGTAGTGCCCAACGGATGGGGATGGTAACTAAGCCCTCTGGGCTTCTAAGGCTCTTCGAGCCTGCTGGGCCATGCATCCTTTCCGTGTCGTCTGGTGTTGCCAATCCTGCAAGAAGATCAGGGATAGGGCCGGTTCTTTCCATGGCCGGCCCCTTTCCGTTTCTCAGACTTTTCCCATTACCCTTCCTAAGCCGACCGTGACCGGTCGCATCTAGCTGGGAGCGTCGGAGTTATGGGGCTATTTCGCTGACGCTCCCTTTTACTTAAATACGACTCATCTTGAGTCGGTCTGATCCGACACCCCCAAGGAGACAACACCATGAGAGAGCGAGTAGACCTGTCTCTATTCTCGGAAAGAGACGAGAGATATCAGGTGCTTTACCTTGTCGATCTCGGAAACACAATTGTTGAGATTGGGCACACCGATAATGTCAAGGGGACCATGTACCGGTATGTCTATACCGAAGATGGTTGCGAGGCCATCTGGCTTTCCCAGAGTTTCGATGCCAACCCAACGGCTGTTGATCCTCGCCTGCCGGCAGAATTGCAGTCAGGCATTCCGGAATGGGAATGGGCATACTGCCAGCTTTTAGACCTCGCCAACCGCGCTGCGGTCAAGATGACAGAATCCAGATTTGTCGGTCTGTCTCTAGACGTCTACAAAGCCTATGCAAGACAGATCAACATTTCGTCGTATAAAACATACATCATTAGCTAAAGGGAGGCACCCCCCAGCCCTCCTGGTGTCCCGACTCCACCAGGACGCAGCCTGCCACAGCAAACGGCCTCAGAGCCGCGCTGAGCCAAGATCACAGCGTGTTGGTACCTCTGTCCACCCTTTGCGGTTCTAGGCTGTCTGACACTATCTCAGCAGGAATTAGCAGACATGTAGCACAGACAACCATCATGGATTTACATGCACAGGATTTCTTGCCTGTCTGTCTGTGCTTATTCTTTCGTTGCATTCTTTCGTCATCCATCGTTGCACCTTCTTTGGTGCTGATCTGATTCAGAAGGATTTGTTTATGCGTGCGATCGATGGATGATCTTGCCTGAATGTACGAATGCATAATTATGCAGTGATCTTGAAGGGGGTAGGGGGTATACCCGATGATCATTTGGGGTAGACCGGTACAGGGGCTGGAATTCCCCATGCCCCCGGTCTAGAAAGTTTTTTGATATTCAGCCCCATACGGGATTCCTGCATAAATATGCACAACAAAAAGGAGGTGAAACCATATGGCTCTGACCAGACCTGCAAAAGACACCGGCAATGCACACAGAAAGCCGGCATTTGAAACCACGTTCTTAGCTCGTAGAGACGGGACTATGGTTGGTCCTGAGCTACCGGATTGCCAGGAATGGAACCAGCAGGCTAGAGACTGGTATGACATGTGGCGACGCTCAGAAATCGCCGCAATCCTTGAGCCTTCAGACTGGTTCCATCTTCAGAATGTGGCGGTTTTGGTAGGTCTTTTCTGGTCCCCTGACGTTAAACCGTCATCCAAGGTCGCTATTCACGCAGAGATCAGAAAGTGTGAAGCCAGCTACGGCGCAACGTACTTTGACCGTCTGGTACGACGTATTAAGTTTGTTGAGTCTCAGGAACCTTCTACCCCTGAGGCTGCTATCTCTCCCGTGAACTACGAGGCACTCATGGAGGATGACTAATGAAATACGTAGCCTTTCGTGACGCTGATTCCGGGATTCTCGTAAGCATGGTCCTCATCGCTGACGAAAACTCTTACGTAGACACGCTCCAGTCTCAGCTAAAGAGAGCCAGAGCGGCTGGTCTGCTCGATGGTGTTTCGAGCGTGCAAGTCGCGGAAACTGATGACGTTTTTCTTGACCCTGATGATTTGGAATGGAAATCCCTTATTTCCATTAATTAGACTTCCCTCTCCTTACCGTCGAGAGGGATACGGCAGGTCTGGAACCTGCCTTTTTTATGCCCCCGATACGGGACTCCTAACAACCCTTCTGATCCTCCGGTTTCCTGGGAGTCCTAGGGCAAAAACATGTTCTCTCTGATTCTTGAAGAATCGCCGTAGAGAAATCTCCTGGTGAGAAATCGGCGCGGGTTATACGTGCCCGTGTTTTGTGTTTATTCGATTTCTCAAAGAATGGAGATATGTAATGGCATATCTAAACGATTCACAGATTATTTCTCGTAGTGAAAACGAGGCAATCGAGCTACCGGAGCAGGTAGCGTCAGACGTAGTTAAGGCGACCGCCAACACTTCCGTAGTGGCACGCCTTGCAAGGCGTATCAACATGGGAAGCAAGAGCTACCGTCAGCCGGTTATCTCAGGTCTTCCGACCGCGTACTGGGTTAACGGTGACACGGGCCTTAAGGGCCATACTACCGTCAAGTTTGGCGACACCACGCTGGTTGCTGAGGCAATGGCAACCCTCGTTGTTGTTCCCGATGAGTTTATTGATGACTCGGGAGTGCCAATTTGGTCTGAGTGTAAGACTCTCATTGCCGAAGCTTTTGGTCGCAAGCTGGATGATGCCGCGCTATGGGGTCTAAACGCTCCCGCTTCATGGACCGATTCTGTTTATGGGTCGGCCGTTGCAGCCGGAAACTATGTTGACCGTCCGGCTTCTGATGCGCCGGATTACGGCGTGGATATCGCTAACGCTGCAAAGCTTGTTTCTTCTGACGGTTTCAGCGTCTCAGGCTTTGCCGTTCGTCCTGGCCTACGTTGGGAACTTCTAGGACAGCGTGACCTGAACGGCTCTCCGGTATTCCAGCAGCTAGCGGGAACCGATGGGATGCCTGCGGAGACCATCTACAACCTACCGGCTGTTGAAAGCCGTAACGGTGCATGGAATAACGACGTGTCGGTAATTGCTGGTGACTGGGATAAGGCTCTGTTTGGTGTCCGCCAGGACATCACCGCGACTATCCACACCGACGCGGTTATCTCGGATGAGTCTGGAAATGTTGTGTTTAACGCAATGCAGCAGGACTCTAAGATCATGCGTGTTGTTATGCGTGTTGGATTCGCAATCGCTAACCCTCAGACGCAGCTAAACACCACTAGTGCTCGTAGTCCGTTCGCTCTCGTTCTTAACGAGGGAACCGCAGCTAGCTAAGCCGTAGGCTTGCTAAGCCCTCTGGGCTTCTAAGACTCTTCGAGTCTGCTAAACCGCGTAGCGGTTTCTAAAGCCGCAGGCTTGCTAACCAACGCTTCTCCTAGCGTTAGAAGGTAAACAAAAAAGACCCTCTCTCTAAGTTCCAAAGGATTCCGGGCTTATCCCAGGTTCAAATCCTCAGGTTCTCGGAGAGAGGGTCTTTTTTTGTCTCTAGAGGGAGACTACCTGTGCGATATCCGCTCCGATCATTGGAGCGATCCTCTGGAAATCGTCTAGGGAGTCACAGCGGAAAATTTCCGCCCCATCCGACCGGACGGCTACCGTCCCTGATTCCATGACGAACAACCATCCCAGGGTTTCTCCCTCATGGTGAAGAAGGAATGTCTTTGGAGGATTGGCTACAACGACTAGGGGAATGTCGTCTGTGGAGTACGACCTGTCATCGGTCATCGGTAGTTCGCTCCCCTGTTCCGCAGAGCGTGTGAAGCTCTCCACGCGCCGGCCCGTGTGAACAAGGGCCGATCCAGGATCACGGTCTGGTCTGCCTCCTGGTGCTGTGTCTGCCTCCTGGCGTGCTCGACACTGACCCACGCTCCTGCCCTAGCCGGGTAGCAGGTTGCCGGCCCTAGCATCTCTACGGGCCTCTCAGACCGCTTCCTGAGCCTCTGTAGGAGGCGTGCGAGCCTCCCTGGTTGCTCTGGCTGCCTGTGCCTCACAAGATCACCCTCCCGTGTGGTGCTGTGCCTGACGGGGCACACTCTAGTAGCAGTGTTGACAGAGTGAGCAGTGTCAGCAGAACCGACATAGCGGACAGGGATAGGAATAGGAGTGATCTAATCGGGCTATGACCGGCTACGTACCCGCTTACCGGGTAATCATCAACTCAATACGGCAGAGCGTGAAAACCGGTCAACTGAAAGCCGGTGACAAGCTGCCTTCCCTGCCTGAGCTAACGGAACAGTTCGATTGTTCTACCGGTACGGTTCGCCGTGCTCTAGAGCATTTGATGGTTGCTGGCATCGTAGAAGGTCGGCAAGGTGTCGGTTACTTCATTACCGGCAAGATGCCTGACGAATAGATTTTCTCTTTGGGAAGGGTCCCTTTGGGTGTTCCTGCGACGATCCCAGGGAGAAGGGATTGCCCGGACATAACCGTCCGGGCTTTCTCTTAGTGTGAGAAGCCACAAAAAAAGCCGGGAGAGTGTCCCAGGCACCAAACCCCTGTTTATGGGCAAAGTCTTTCTATCGTGACCTAGGCAAAGAGAAAGGCCCGGAACTATGCCGGGCCTTCTCATGGAGCTAAACGCTAATACACGTTGGTAGCATATCGACTCTCCACCCATGACATGATGGGCTCTCCGGTCATATCCCGGATGGTGAGTTCCACCAGATACGTACCATCGTTCGTCACGTCCTGGCCTACAACCGTTTCAGCATCGATGCTGGCGGCATCGAAGAGGCAGCCACAGTCAAAGACGTATGACTCGACAACCCGCATCATCCGACCGTTGATTTCGGTGAACTGAGTACGTACCTCGTAGCCGGTAATGGTCTGGTTGTGAGTGTTGCACTTGATGGCCACGGGACTAGTTCCCTTCCTGGATGCTGCATCCGACAACTTTGCCGTTGCTGTCGAGAGTTACCGAAGAGTGTTCGTACAACCGGATATTGCAGACCGGGCAGACGTTGGACCGGATGAGTTTCTTTAGGGCTTCCAACATGGGACGGTTGATTCTGACGACATGATGCCGGGCCATCAGTTCCCCATCCTTTCCATGAAGCCTGAGATGTCCTGCTGCCTGTGGCTCACGTAATACTGAAGGGACACGTTGACGTGATGGTGTCTCATTTGAGCTTGCAGGACTCTCGGGGATGCTCCCATTTCCACCAACGCCATTGCGAACCGGTGGCGTAGTTGGTGAGGATTCATTTCTACGCCTAGCATTTTGAGAGTCCTACGCCGGATACCCTTATAGACTGTCGGATGTCCCTTCTCAAAATCCTTGGCTGGGGTGGCGGCATATTCAGCCGCAAACCAGGAGGGAACAACTACCGGACCAGAGGTTTTCGGGGATATGACCTCATACGTCTTATCGGCTCTTTGTCGGTCAAAGGTAATCACGTTGCCCTTGCATGGTTGCTTGACCAGGGCTTCACTGATCCTCGCACCCGCATACAGCATGGTGAAGGCATGAATCCTGTAAACCGAATCTTCGAAGGTCTGATGAAGTTCTTGCACGCTCGGCAGGTCGTACTCTTTCTGCCGAGCTTTCGCTACCGGGATTTTGACTCCGAGCGCGGCACGCAGGTTGATTGCGTGCTTCCTTCTGGTGCTGTCAGTCAGCACGCGGGACAGCCGTTGGTTAAGAATCCGGGCGGTCAACTTTTTGTAGGGAAAGTCTTCTAGGTCCAGAATCCGGAGAGTCTTTAGGTAACTCTTGTAGGTAGAGTCTTTGATAGAACGTTCTTCTAGCCGTTCTAGAGCTACTTCAAGACATGTCCTGTTTTCCTGGTCCTCTTCTTTCATGGCAACTCCTTCCCATTGGTTTTGGCCCTTAATTTGGGCTAGGAGTTCACCTCCAACCTCTTCCCGTGGCTGGCGCAGGCCGGGCGCGGCGTGCGCGTGCGCACCGTGCCGCTCGCGCGCCTCGTCGACGCCATCGACGCCGGCACCGACCTGGTCGCGTTCAGCCTCGTGCAGTCCGCCGACGGCGCACTCGCCCCGTACGACGAGGTCGTGGCCGCGGCCCGGGCGCACGGCGCGCTGGTCGTGGTGGACGCCACCCAGGCCGCCGGCTGGCTGCCGTTCGACGCCTCCCTTGCCGACGCGGTGGTCGTCTCGGCGTACAAGTGGTTGATGGGTCCGCGTGGCGCGGCGCTGGCCTACCTGGCCCCCGAGCTTCGGGAGCGGCTGCGCCCGGACGCCGCCGGCTGGTACGCGGGCCGCGACCCGCACGCCTCCTACTACGGCCCGCCGCTGCGGCTGGCCGACGAGGCCCGCCGTTTCGACATCTCGCCGGCCTGGTTCTGCTGGGTCGGCATGGCGCCCGCGCTCGACGTGCTCCTCGACGTGGGCCTGCCGGCCATCCGCGACCACGACGTGGCGCTGGCCAACCGGCTCCTCACCGGGCTCGGCCAGCCGCCGGGGGAGAGCGCCATCGTGACCGTCGAGGTGCCCGGCGCGCAGGAGAAGGTGGAACGGGCGGGCGTGCGGGCCGCGGTGCGGGCCGGTCGGGTGCGCGCCTCGTTCCACCTCTACTCCACGCAGGAGGACGTCGACCTCGCCCTGGACGCGCTGACGAGCTGAGCGGGCCCGCCGCGTGCGTGCCGCACCCGCGGAGGCGACTCATCGATGTGGATGGCCCACCCGGGCGGAGGCCCGCGGTGGGCGTCCCGCCCCGCAGGGTGTGGTGCGGGATCACGCTTCGATGCATGGGAATGCGTGGGGCATCGACATGGCTCGACTCGCCGGCCCCGCCGTACGTTTCCTGAACGCGACGGCCATGTGACCACGGTCACCCATCCGGTCGTCGCCTTCAGACGGCGGAGGACATGGCGATGGCCGGGCAAGCGCTCCTGTCGGCTCGCGGGCTGACCCGCGACTTCCGGGGCTTCCGGGCGGTGGACGGCGTCGACCTCGACGTCGCGCCGGAGAGCGTCCACGCGCTCGTGGGCCCCAACGGCGCCGGCAAGACCACGCTGTTCAACCTGCTCACCGGCTTCCTGCGGCCCACCGGTGGGCGGATCGAGCTGGCCGGGCGGGACGTCACCGGGCTGCCGCCGGAGCGGGTGGCCCGCCTCGGCGTCGCCCGCTCCTTCCAGATCACCAGCCTCTTCCCGCAGCTCACGGCGCAGGAGCACGTCGAGTTGGCGTTGCAGTCGCCGAGCGGGCTGGGCTGGCGGTTCTGGCGCTCGGCGAAGCTGATGCGCCGCTACCACGACCGCGCGGCCGAGCTGCTCGACATGGTCGGGCTCGCCGACCTCGCCCACGCCCCCTCCGAGGCGCTGGCGTACGGACGCAAGCGGGCCCTCGAACTCGCCATCGCGCTCGCCCTGGACCCGAAGGTGCTGCTGCTCGACGAGCCGACCGCCGGCATGGGCCTGGAGGACGTCGACCGCACCGTCGAACTCATCGCCCGCGTACGTCAGGGCCGCACCGTCGTCATGGTCGAGCACAACATGAGCGTCGTCGGCCGCCTCGCCGACACCGTCACCGTGCTCCAGGCCGGCAAGGTCCTCGTCGAGGGCCCGTACGACGAGGTCCGCGCGGACGAGCGCGTGATCACCGCCTACCTGGGAGCCGCCGATGCTGCGCGTTGACAGCCTGTCCGCCTGGTACGGGGAGGCGCAGGTGCTGCGGGACGTCAGCCTCGACGTCGCCGCCGGCGAGGTCGTCACCCTGGTCGGCCGCAACGGCGCCGGCAAGTCCACCCTCCTGCGGTGCGTCATGGGGCTGCACGCCGGCCAGCGCGGCACGGTGGAGCTGGACGGGCGGGACATCGGCCGGCTGCCGGCGCACCGCCGGGCCCGGCTCGGGCTCGGCTGGGTGCCCGACGACCGGGGCAGCTACGCGACGCTGAGCGTCGCCGAGAACCTCACGCTGCCGCCGACCGTCGGGCCCGACCCGTGGTCGCTGGAGCGGGTGTACGAGGCGTTCCCCGCCCTGTACGCCCGGCGCGACTCGCCGGCCACCACCCTGTCCGGCGGTGAGCAGCAGATGCTCGCCCTGGCGCGGGTGCTGCGCATGGGCGCCCGGCTGCTGCTCTGCGACGAACCGACCGAGGGGCTCTCCCCACTGCTCGTGCAGCAGGTCGCCGACCTGCTGCACGAGGCCAAGCGGCACGGGGTCACCGTGCTGCTGGTCGAACAGAACCTGCACTTCGCCACCGGCGTCGCCGACCGGCACTACCTGCTGGCCGAGGGACGCGTCGTGGAGGCGATGGACAACTCCGAGGTGCGCTCCCGGGAGCGCGAACTGCTGTCGTACCTCGGGATCTGATGACGGCTGCTGACCGCGCGACGGTGCGCGGATGGAGGGAATGGCATGCGTAGGACCGTGGGTGTGGCCGCGGCGTCGGCCGTGGTGGTGTTCGCCGCCGGCTGCGGTGGCGGCGGGCCCCAGTCGGGCGGGGACCAGAAGCTGACCGGCGACAAGATCGTGCTGGGCGTGCTCAACGACCAGTCCGGGGCGTACTCCGAGCTGTCCGGCCGGAACTCGGTCACGGCCGTGGAGATGGCCGTGGCCGACTTCAAGGCGAAGTACGGCGACAGGGCGGTGACGAAGAACATCACCGTGGAGACCGCCGACCACCAGAACAAGCCCGACATCGCCAACACCAAGGCCGCCGAGATGTACGACCGCAAGGGCGTCGACCTCATCCTCGACGTGCCCACCTCGTCGGCGGCGCTCAAGGTGGCCGACGTGGCCAAGGAGAAGAAGAAGCTCTACTTCAACATCGGCGCCGCCACCACCGACCTGACCGGCAAGAGCTGCAACAAGTACACGTTCCACTACGCGTACGACACGTACATGCTGGCCAACGGCACGGGCACGGTGACCACCGAGCAGGTGGGGAAGAACTGGTACATCCTGTACCCGAACTACGCCTTCGGCCAGGACATGGAGAAGAGCTTCTCCGCGGCCATCACGGCCGCCGGCGGGAAGGTCGTCGGCAAGGACGGGGCGCCGTTCCCCAACACCAGCGGCGACTTCTCCACGTTCCTGCTCAAGGCCCCCACGCTGAACCCGAAGCCGGACGTGCTCGGCACCATGCAGGCCGGCGCCGAGCTGGTGAACGTGGTGAAGCAGTACAACGAGTTCAAGCTGCGGGACAAGGGCGTCGGCCTCGCCGTCGGCCTCATGTTCATCACCGACATCCACTCGCTCACCCCCGCCGCGCTGGCCGGCACGACCTACACCGACGCGTGGTACTGGAACTTCGACGAGCAGAACCGGGCGTTCGCCGACCGCTTCCAGTCCGAGACCGGCACCCGGCCGTCGTTCGCGCACGCGGCCAACTACTCGGCCGCCCTGCAGTACCTGGAGGCCGTGCAGGCCGCCGGCACCGACGACGCGGACACGATCGTCAAGGGACTGGAGGGCAAGGAGGTCAACGACGTCTTCCTGCGCAACGGCAAGATCCGCGCCGAGGACCACCGGGTCATCCACGACGCGTACCTCGCCCAGGTGAAGCCGCAGTCCGAGGTCACCGAGCCGTGGGACTACGTGAAGGTGCTCGAGACCATCCCGGCGGCGGAGGCGTTCGCCGCCCCGTCCCCGGACTGCACGCTGTGACAGGCTTCCTGCAGAACACGTTCAACGGGTTGGTGAGCGGGGCGTTCTACGCCCTGCTCGCCCTCGGGCTCGCCGTCATCTTCGGCATGCTGCGGGTGGTCAACTTCGCCCACGGCGCCTTCTACATGCTCGGCGCGTTCGGCGCGTACGTCCTGCTCACCGAGGCGGGCGTGCCGTTCTGGGCGGCGCTGGTCATCGTGCCGGTCGGCCTGGGGCTGCTCGGCATGGCGCTGGAACGGGCGTTCATCCACCGGCTCACCCGGCTCGACCCGCTCTACAACTTCCTGCTCACGTTCGGGCTGACGCTCATCCTCCAGGACCTCGTGAAGCTGCGGTACGGCGTCCAGTCCAGCCCGTACGCCACCCCGTCGGCCCTCGGCGGCTCGGTGAACCTCGGGCTGTTCGACTTCCCGACGTACCGGGTCTTCATCCTCGGCTTCGCCGTGCTGGTCTGCGTCGCGGTGTGGTGGCTGCTCAGCCACACCCGGCTCGGCATGGTGGTGCGGGCCGCCACCGAGCGGCCCGAACTCACCCGGGCGTTCGGCATCAACGTGGGCCGCTGGGTCACCCCGGTCTTCGGCTTCGGCATCGGCCTGGCCGGCCTGGCCGGGGTGCTGGCCGCCCCCATGCGCGCCGTCAACCCGCTCATGGGCGCCGACCTCATCATCGTGGTGTTCGCGGTGGTCGTCATCGGCGGGCTCGGCTCGATCTTCGGCTCGGTGGCCGCCGGGTTCGGCATCGGCCTCGTGCAGGCCTGGGGCGAGGCGTACCTCTCGGACTTTCCGATCGTGTCCCAGACCGTCGTGTTCGTCGTGATGGCCGTCGTGCTGCTCTGGCGCCCGGCCGGGCTCTTCGGCCGTGAGGAGGCACCGGCATGACCAGCACCGTCGACACCCCGGCCGACGCCACCCGCCCGGCACCGCCGTCCGGCCTGCTCACCGTGGCCCGCGCGCCCGGCTGGGTCCGGTACGCGCTGCTCGCCGCCGGCCTGATCGCCGCGCTCTGGCTGCCCAACGGGCTCTACCCGGCGGTGGCCGTGGACATCCTCTGCTGGGCGCTCTTCGCCGTCGCCGTGGACCTGCTGCTCGGCTTCACCGGGCTGATGTCCTTCGGCCACGCCGCCTTCTGGGGCGCCTCGGCGTACGTCACCGGGCTCGTCGCGATCCACGCCGGCCTGCCGTTCCCGGCGGCCGTCCTGGCCGGGGCGCTCGCCGCCGCGGTGCTCGCCGTGCCGATCGGCTACCTGGCCGTGAAGCGCACCGGCATCTACTTCGCCATGGTCACGCTGGCGTTCGCGCAGATGGTCTACTACGTGGCCAACGAGTGGCGCTCGGTCACCCGCGGCGAGAACGGCCTGCAGGGCGTGCCGCGGTCCCTCTTCGGCCTGGACCTCTCCGACGACTACTACTTCTACTACGCGATGCTGCCGATCGTGCTGCTCGGCCTCGCCGCCGCCTGGCGGATCGTGCACTCGCCGTTCGGGCGGGTGCTCGTCGGCATCCGCGACAACCCGGCGCGGGCCCGGGCGCTCGGCTACCCGGTCCACCGCTACAAGCTCACCGCGTTCGTGCTGTCCGGGTTCATCGCCGGGCTCGGCGGCGGGCTGTTCGCCGTGGGGCACCGCTTCGTCTCCCTCGACGTGCTGCACTGGACCACGTCCGGCAAGGCCGTCGTCGTCGTGGTGCTCGGCGGGATCGGCACGCTCTGGGGCGGGGTGCTCGGCGCGGCCCTCGTCGTACGCCTGGAGGACTGGCTGTCGTTCTCGAACTTCGAGGCGATCGGCCTGGTCACCGGCGGGATCTTCGTCCTCGTCGTGCTGCTGTTCCGGCGTGGCATCTGGGGCAGCGCCGAGGCGCTGGCCCGACGCTGGTGGACGTCCCGGAAACGGTGAGGTTGGCGGCGGTCGGTGGACACGACGATGGCCGGCACCCCGAGGGGTGCCGGCCATCGTGTCGTTGTCAGCTGTTCCAGTACTGGGCGACCAGGTCGGCGGCCTGCTGCTCCCACTGGGCGTAGGCGTCCGGGTAGGCCGACACCTGCACCGTCTGCGCGGCGTCGGTCAGCGGCATGTCCTGCCAGCCGTCGACCTGCTTCAGACCCTTCAGGAACGCCATCGTCGAGTACTCCGGATCGGTGATCTGCTCCGGCGTACCCCAACCCGAACTCGGGCGCTGCTGGAACAGGCCCAGCGAGTCGTGGTCGTTGGCGTCACCCAGGTGGCCCAGGTTCTCCAGCTTCGACTCCTGCAGGCTCGTCGCGATCGCGATGACCGCCGCCCGCTCGTCCATACCGGACTTCTTCGTCGCCGCGATGATCGCCTTGACGTTCGCGACCTGCTCGTCGTTCAGCTCGATACGCGACTGCGCACCCTGGGTGCCGTGCGGGATCAGCTTCGCCGTGTCCACGCCCGGCTTGTCCGCCTGCACGACCGCCACCGGCCGCGCGTCGACCGCGTGGTGGCCGCTGGTGTGGGCCGCGATCGGGCCACCGACCACGCCACCGGCGAACGCCAGACCAGCGATACCGAGCACGCTCTTACGCAGGATCGTGTTCATGATGAAAGCTCCTCGGGGGTGAAGGTCCACGCCCGTTCGGGGGATCGGGGCGTGGATCTCGGGGGACGAGCACACGGGGGTGCTCGAAGGGGGGAAAGTCTCGGGGTTCCGCGGCGCGTGGTGGGCGGGGGTGCCGCACCGGGCCGGGTCCGTGTCCAACGACCCGGGGCCGGTCGTCATTCCCGGCGCGAGGCCGGGTGACGCGACGCCCTACCGGGGCCGTGGATCGGTGTTCAACGGCCGGCGGCCGGCCATCATTCCCGGGACCTCACCTGTGCCGGCGGGCCACCGGGGCCGGGGGCCTGCTGCCTCGGCCGTCAGGGGTGTTCAACGACCCCGGCCCGCCCACGATTCCGGCCCCAGGGTGCCACCGACCACACCCCAAACCACCCAGAGGGCCACCGGCTGACACCGCAAACCACTCAGAACCGGACACCAGGCGATCGGTCGCCTGCGAGGTCCGTTGGCGCTGGCCGGCTCCTTCAGAGCTGAGTCGTCTACGACATCACCCGGCCGCCCGCAGGCGCGTTCCGCGCGTTCCGCGCGTTCCGCGCGGTCTTCGGCCAGCCCCCGCCCACACGGCCCTGTCCACCAGCCCCGTCGATCATGAAGTTATTGCCGCGACACGCCGTCGACGAGGGCAATAACTTCATGATCACCGGGGCGGGGGGCGACCGTGATTCGCGCCATCGCGACCCCCGTGGACCCGCGAAAGCCCATGGCGCCCGTTCGGCCGTGGCTGCTGCCTCCCCCGGGCGGAGGCGTGACGGCGGACACAAACGATACGGACCTGTTCCGTATCGTTAATCGCGGTCGTAGGCTGACCGCAGTTTCGAGTCTGACCCGTATCGTATTTCACGGTCGGGGAACCGGGGGGAATGACGGACATGGAGATCCGCGACAACACGGGCCACCCGAGGAGGTGGGCGATCCTGGGAGTGCTGGTGATCAGCCTCCTCGTGGTCGTCCTCGACAACACGATCCTGAACGTCGCGCTGCGGACGCTCGCCGACCCGGTGCACGGGCTGGGCGCCAGCCAGGGCGAGCTGGAGTGGGCGATCAACTCGTACACCCTGGTCTTCGCCGGACTGCTCTTCACCTTCGGCGTGCTGGGCGACCGTGCCGGGCGCAAGCGGTTCCTGCTGATCGGCCTCGTGCTGTTCGGCCTGTCGTCGCTGCTGTCGGCGTACGCCCAGAGCCCGGCCCAGCTGATCGGCGCCCGCGCCCTCATGGGCATCGGCGGCGCGGCGATCATGCCGGTGACGCTCTCGATCATCTCGAACGTCTTCGACCCGCGCGAGCGGGGGCGCGCGATCGGCGTCTGGGCCGGCGCCGTGGGCCTGGCCGTGGCGATCGGCCCGGTCCTCGGTGGTGCGCTGCTGGAGCGCTACTGGTGGGGTTCGGTCTTCCTCATCAACGTGCCGGTCGTCGCGCTCGGCGTGATCCTGGTGGCCCTGCTGGTGCCCGAGTCGCGGGACCCGAACCCGGGCCGTGTCGACGTGTTCGGCGTGGTGCTGTCGGTGGTCGGCCTCGTCGCGTTGACGTACGGCATCATCGACGGCGGCGAGCACGGTTTCGGTCGCCCGGTGGTGTGGGCGGCGATCGTGGGCGGCCTGGCGGTGCTGGCCTGGTTCGTGGCGGTCGAGCGGCGCAGCGACCACCCGTCGCTGGACGTCCGGCTGTTCAAGGTGCCGCAGTTCGCCGCGCCGGTGGCCATCGTCGGCCTGATCTTCTTCGCGGCGATGGGCGTGCTGTTCTTCAGCTCCTTCTACCTGCAACTGGTCCGCGGCTACAGCCCGCTGGAGACCGGTCTGCTCTTCCTGCCGTTCGCCGGCGCCCAGCTGATCTTCGCGCCGCGCAGCGCGGCGATGGTCCGGCGGTACGGCGGCAAGGCGGTGGCGGCGGTCGGGCTGGCGTTGACCGTGGTCTCGCTCGGCGCGTTCGCGTTCGTCGACGCGCAGACTCCGATCTGGATCGTGCTGGTCTTCTACTTCATCCAGGGCGTGGGCATGGCCAACATCATGCCGCCGGCCACGGAGTCGATCATGTCGGCGCTGCCCCGGGAGAAGGCCGGCGTCGGCTCGGCGGTCAGCAACACGATCCGGCAGGTCGGGGGCGCGCTGGGCGTGGCGGTGCTCGGCTCGGTGCTCTCGGCCGTCTACCGCTCCGACGTCGGGTCGGCCCTGACCGGCCTGCCGGCGGGAGCGCGGGACACGGCGAACGAGTCCATCTCCGGCGCGTACGCCGTGGCCGGCCAGCTCGGGCCGGCGGCGCCGAAGCTGCTCGCGGCGGCCAACGACTCCTTCGTCACCGCCATGCACTGGGCCGCGGCGCTGTCCGCGCTGGTCGCTGCGCTCGGCATCGTCGTGGCGCTGCGCTGGCTGCCGGGACGGGCGACCACCTCGGTGCGGGAGGTCACGACGGCCGAGCCGGAGTTGGCCGGCACCGCTTAGGTTCGGCGACAATGTCCGACATGACGTCCCACGCCGATGCTCCGCGGTCGCCCGGTCGGCCGCGGAGCACCCGCGCCGACGAGGCGATCATCGATGCCACCCTCGACCTGCTCGCCGAGGGCACCACCGTCGAGGCGCTCTCGATCGAGGCGATCGCCAGCCGCGCCGGCGTGGGCAAGGCGACGATCTACCGCCGCTGGCCGGGCAAGGACGCCCTCCTGCGGGACGCCCTGAGCATCCTCAAGGGCGTCCCACCGGAGCCGGCCGGCCGCTCCGTCCGCGACGACCTGGTGCTGCTCCTCGGCACGGTGGGCCGCAACGCCGACCCGCGCGCCGAGAAGATCATGCCCTGCCTGCTGCCCGAGGTGAACCGCACGCGGGACCGCTACGAGCTCTACCAGGGCGTCATCGAGCCCCGGCGGGCGCGGCTGCGGGAGGTGCTGCACCGGGGTGTACGCACCGGCGAGCTTCGCGCCGACCTCGACATCGAGCTGGCCCTCGCGTTGCTGACCGGCCCGATGCTGATCCAGCGGGTGCTGCGCTGGCATCCCGAACTGGACGACACGGTGCTGCCGGAGCGAGTGGTCGACGCGGTCCTGGAGGGCATCCGAGCCCGCTGACCGACCGCGTCCGGCTGACCCGGCGGGGCGGCGGCGAGCCCGGCGACGGCCCTTCGCGGCCCTCAGCGGGCCCCGGCGACGGCCCGTCGCGGCCCTCAGCGGGCGGGGGAGCGCAGGCGGTGCAGGCGCAGCGCGAGCTGTACCTCCAGCGCCCGCTCGGGCTTCTGCCAGTCGGCACCGAGCAGCTGCCCGACCCGCTCCAGCCGCTGCGTCACGGTGTTCACGTGGACGTGCAGCTGCTCGGCGGCGCGGGCCAGGCTGCCGCCCACACCGAAGTAGGCCTCCAGCGTCCGGACCAGCGCGGTACCGCGCCGCGCGTCGTAGTCGATCACCGGTCCGACGGTGGTGGTGAGGAACCGCTCCACGTCCCGGTCGCCGCCGTCGCCGACCGCGCCGAGCAGCAGCCCGACGAAGCCCAGCTCGGCCGTGCTGGCGCCCTCGCCGGCCCGGCCGAGCGCGCCGAGCGCCGTGAGGCAGCGGTTCGCCTCGTGGAACGCCACCGCCAGCGACGCGGGCCCGGTCGACGGGCCGCTCGCCCCGGCGGTCACCGGCCGGCCGGTCACCCGGGACAGGTCCCGGGCCACCGCGCGGGCGCTGGCGCCGGCGTCCTGGCCGGGGAGCATGAGCACCACGCGGCCGTCGCGGGCCGCGGCGAGCCCGCCGCGGGTCGAGGCGTACGTGGTGGCCCAGGAGAGCACCCGCTGCCGGGCCGAGCCGGTCGCGGCGATCGCGTCGTCGCCGACCGCCACGAGCACGTGCGGTGCGTCGAGGTCCACGCCGAGACGGCGGGCGCGGCTGCGCAGGGCGTCGGCGTCGCGCAGCGGCCGGGCGATGAGGTCGTCGAGCAGCTCGCCGCGTACCCTCCCTTCGGCCTCGGCGACCGTACGGCGGAACAGCAGCAGCAGCGCCGTCACCAGGGCGGCCCGCTCCAGGATCCGCTGGTCGGCGTCAACCAGCTCCTCGTCGGGGCGCAGCACCAGCGCGCCCAGGTTCTCCGCGCCGGCCACGACGGCCGCGTACCAGAGCGACCCCCGCCGCACGCTGCGCCCCTCGGTGCGGGACGCGGCCACCGCCTCGACGATGTCCGCCCGGTCCGGCTCCTCTATCTCGCCGACGCGGGCCAGCAACCGCCCCTCGGCGTCCAGCGCGAGCAGCGCCCCGCCGAGCACGTCGGTCACCGCGGCGGCCACGTCCTCCACCCCGCCGCCCCGCAGCACCAGGGCGGTCATCCGGTCGTGGGCGGACGCCGCCCGCTCCACCGAGCTGCTGTGGGCGCGGATCGTGGTGTTGGCGGCCGACAGCTCGGCCAGCGCCGAGCGGGTCTCCGTGAGCAGCCGCGCCGTGTCGATCGCCACCGCCGCGTGGGCGGCCAGCGAGACCAGCAGGGCCACCTCCTCCCGGGCGAACGGCCGCGCGGAGCGGTTGGCCGCGTAGAGGACGCCGATCGACGTGGAGCCGAGCCGCAGCGGCACCCCGAGGATGGCGACGAGCCCCTCCTCGCGTACGCCCGCGTCGATCTCACCGGTGTGGTGGAAGCGCTCGTCCTCGGCGTAGTTCGCCGTCACGTACGGCGCGCCGGACTGGGCCACGAGCCCGCCGAGCCCGGCGCCCATCGGCAGCCGCAGCCGTTGGAAGCGGGCGGAGACGGAGCCGTCGGTGACGCGCATGTACGTGTCGCCGCGCTCGTCGTCGTTGAGGGTCATGTACGCCACGTCGGCGCCGAGCAGGTTCCGCGCCCGGTGCACGATGGCCCGCAGCACGTCGTCCAGGTCGCGCAGGCCCGCCAGGTCGCTGGCCGTGTCGTACAGCCCGGACAGCTCGATCTCCCGGCGGCGCCGGCGTTCCAGCAGCGCGCGGACCCGCAGCGCCACCGTCTTCGCCTGTTCCAGCTCGGCGAGCTGGTCGGCGGGGAGGCCGGCGGCGCGGGCGGCGACGAGCGGTCCCTCGAACTCGACCGCGGCCGCCTCCCGGGCGAGCAGTTCGAGGAACTCCACCGGCGAGGACACGACGCCCATTGTGCGCGGGGCCACTAGCTCGCCGTCCAGCCCCCGTCGAGGGCGATCGACGCGCCGGTGATGAAGTCCGCCGGCGGGGAGCAGAGGTACGCCATCAGCTCGGCGACCTCCTCCGGCTCGATCAGCCGCTTGATGGCCGCGCGGGCCAGCATGATCTTCTCGACGACCTCGGACTCCGCGATGCCGTGGGTCGCCGCCTGGTCGGCGATCTGGCTCTCCACGAGGGCGGTGCGCACGTACGCCGGGTTGATGCAGTTGGCGGTGACACCGTGGGCGGCGCCCTCCATCGCGACCACCTTCGACAGCCCTTCGAGGGCGTGCTTGGCGGAGACGTACGCGGACTTGTACGGCGAGGCGCGCAGCCCGTGCACCGAGGAGATGTTGACGATCCGGCCCCAGCCGCGGGCGTACATGTGCGGCAGTGCCCGCCGGATGATCAGGAACGGCGCCTCCACCATGACCCGGTGCAGGTAGGCGAACCGTTCGGCGGGGAAGTCCGGCACCGCGGCGACGTGCTGCAACCCGGCGTTGTTCACCACGATGTCCACGTCCGTGTCGATCCGGTCCACCGCCTCGGCGTCGGCCAGGTCGACGCCCTCGGCCCGGCCGCCGGTCTCGGCGGCCACCGCCTTGGCCGCCTCGACGTTGCGGTCCACCACGAGGACGGCCGCTCCGGCCGCCGCCAGCCGCAGGGCGCAGGCCCGGCCGATGCCACCGCCACCCCCGGTGACCAGGGCGGTCCGACCGGTGAGGTCGACGTTCACGACGTGGGGGACCGCCACGGGTTCTGCCGTCATGGCGCACAAAGTTACGAGCTGTGTGGCCGGGCGCACATGGGGCGGTGACACATACTCGACCCCCAGGGTGTGTGGGAGCACGGCACTTCGTCGGGCCGGTCCGCCGGCGGGAGGCGATGTCGGTGGACGGAGGCGTCCCGGCGTGTCCCGTGGGGAGGGTGTCACCGGGCATCGGTAGGGTGTCGAACACACGTACTGCCGACGGTTGGGGGAGGAGGCGGCGTGCGCGTGCTCGGCATCGACCCCGGGCTGACCCGGTGTGGGGTCGGCGTGGTCGAGGGTGTGCCCGGCCGTGCCTGCACCCTGGTCGCGTACTACGTGGTCTACACCGACCCGGCCGACGAGCTGCCGGTCCGCCTGCTGCACCTGGACCGCTCGCTGACCGAGCTGGTGGCCGAGCACCGGCCGGAGAGCGTGGCGGTGGAGCGTGTGTTCAGCCAGCACAACGTCCGCACCGTGATGGGCACCGCCCAGGCCAGCGGGATCGCCGTGCTCGCCGGGGCGCGCGCCGGGCTGCCCGTGCAGACGTACACGCCGAGCGAGGTGAAGGCGGCCGTGACCGGCTCGGGTCAGGCCGACAAGGCGCAGATGACGGCCATGGTCACCCGGCTGCTGCGGCTCCCCGAGCCGCCCCGGCCGGCCGACGCCGCGGACGCGCTGGCCCTGGCCATCTGCCACATCTGGCGCGGCGGTACGCGTTCGAAGCTCGCCGCCGCGGCCGACCGGGCCCGACGAGGAGGAGTCAGATGATCGCCAGTGTGCGTGGCGTGGTGACGGCGACCGGTCCCGACCAGGCCGTCATCGAGGTCGGCGGGGTGGGCCTGGCGGTGCACTGCGCGCCGTCCACCCTGGCCGAGCTGCGGGTCGGCCAGCCGGCCCGGCTGGCCACCAGCCTGGTCGTCCGGGAGGATTCGCTCACCCTCTACGGGTTCGCCGACGACGACGCCAAGCAGCTGTTCGAGCTGCTGCAGACCGCCAGCGGGGTGGGGCCGCGGCTGGCGCAGGCGGTGCTGGCCGTGCACACGCCCGACGCGGTGCGCAAGGCCATCGCCAACGCCGACACGGCCGCGCTGACCCGGGTGCCCGGCATCGGCAAGAAGGGCGCCGAGCGTCTGGTGCTGGAGCTGCGCGACCGGATCGGCCCGGTGCCGGTGGGCGCCGACGGCGCGGCCGGTGTCACCGGCGGCTCCTGGCCCGACCAGGTGCGCCAGGCGCTCGTCGGGCTCGGGTGGACGGCCGCGCAGGCCGACCAGGCCGTGGCGGCGGTCGCCGAGACCGTCGACGGGCCGACCCCGCCCGTGCCGGTGCTGCTCAAGCAGGCCATCCGGCTGCTGGGCCGCACCCGATGACCGGCGACGGCCTCGTCTCGGCGTACGTCAACGAGGAGGACCGGGACGCCGAGGCCAGCGTGCGCCCGAAGCGGCTGGCCGACTTCATCGCGCAGGACCGGGTCCGCGACCAGCTCGACCTGCTGCTGAAGGGCGCGATGCGGCGCGGCAGCCCGCCCGACCACATCCTCCTGTCGGGCCCGCCCGGGCTGGGCAAGACCAGCCTCGCCAACATCGTCGCCGCCGAGCTGGGCTCGGGCATCCGCGTGACCAGCGGCCCGGCCATCGAGCGGTCCGGTGACCTGGCCGCCATCCTGACCAGCCTCGCCGAGGGCGACGTCCTGTTCATCGACGAGATCCACCGGATCGCCCGGCCGGCGGAGGAACTCCTCTACAGCGCCATGGAGGACTTCCGCGTCGACGTGGTGGTCGGCAAGGGCCCGGGCGCCACGGCGATCCCGCTCGACGTGGAGCCGTTCACCCTGGTGGGCGCGACCACCCGGTCCGGCCTGCTGACCGGCCCGATGCGGGACCGGTTCGGTTTCGTGGCCCACCTCGACTTCTACTCGCCGCAGGATCTCGAGGCGTTGCTGCACCGTTCGGCGCGGATCCTCGGTGTGCCGATCACCGACGACGGCGCCGCGGAGATCGCCGGCCGGTCCCGGGGCACCCCACGGATCGCCAACCGGCTGCTGCGCCGGGTCCGCGACTTCGCCGAGGTCCGGGCCGACGGCGTGGTCACCCGGGAGACCGCCCGGGCGGCTCTCACGGTGTACGACGTGGACGCGCTCGGCCTCGACCGGCTGGACCGGGCCGTGCTCACGGCGCTGGTCGACTCGTTCCGGGGCGGCCCGGTCGGCCTGTCCACGCTCGCCGTGGCCGTGGGGGAGCAGCCGGACACGGTGGAGGAGGTGTGCGAGCCGTTCCTGGTCCGGGCCGGGCTGCTGGCCCGTACGCCCCGGGGGCGGGTGGCGACCGAAGCCGCCTGGCGGCACCTCGGCCGTACGCCCCCGAATGGTACATTTGGTGCCGATAACCCTTCCGCGCCCGATCTGTTCTCGACCGCGCCCGATGAGCCGTGATCCGAACGTGATCTGCGCCGCATTCGGCGTTCCCAGGTGCAGGGATTAGACTCGCCGCGGTCTGTACAGGACGTGAGAATCCGCCTCCGCTCCGGCGCGCCCGCGCCCGGTGTGGGGCCAATGGGAAGGTCTAACAGCGTGCATTACGCACAATCGGCAGGCGGGGCCGGCAGTCTGACGCCGATCCTGATGATCGTGCTGCTCTTCGGTGTCATGTACTTCATGATGATCCGCCCGCAGCAGAAGCGTCGCCGGGAGGCCGAGGCCATGCAGGCCGCGCTCTCCCCGGGCGACGAGGTGGTCACGATCGGCGGGCTCTACGGCACGGTCACCGGCGTGGACGACGAAACCGTCCTGCTCGAGGTCGCCCCCGGCGTGCAGACCCGGTACGCACGGCCGGCCATCGCCCGGGTGGTCACCCGGGCCGAGCTTCCGGCCACCCCGGCGAACGAGGACGCGGACACCGTCAAGGAGTGACCCGCCGCCCACCCCGACGGTCGTCCGCCGGGGCGGGGCAGCGGACGCGCCGGGCCCGCGCGGGACAGCGGGCGCGACGCAACAACTGGATAGTCGGGTCGACGCCGGGCGTCGGCACACCTCCGTGACCGGTCGGCGCACCCGTGCCGTCCGCGGGAGCGCGGTGCCGCGTCCCGCGTCGGGCCCGGGTGGACCCGTCGGCCGGCGACCCCGGCCGACACCGTCGCCGCGGGGGCGGCGGCGCGACCGTTACAGGGAGACAGGACAGCCGTGGCACCACCTCAGGGACAGATGCGCCCCGGACGGCAGTTGGCCGTGCTGGCGGGCATCTTCGTCGTCCTCTACCTTCTGGTGTTCTTCTCTGGCGGCGCCAGCGGCAGCTTCAAGGACCGGCTCGAGCCCCGGCTCGGCCTGGACCTGATCGGCGGCACGCGGCTGACGCTCGAGGCGAAGAACACCGTCAACGGCCAGGCCCCGACGGCGGAGAACCTCGAAGAGGCCCGCCAGATCATCGAGAACCGGGTCAACGCGTTCGGTGTGGCCGAGGCCGAGGTGGTCACCGAGGGCAACCGGAACATCGTGATCTCCCTGCCCGGTGAGAACCGGGACCTGACCGACGTGGGCAGCCCGGCCGAGCTGCGCTTCCGCAAGGTGCTCAAGGCCGCCGACGGCAGCGGTGCGGTGCCCGCGCCGGCGCCGACGCCGTCGGCCAGCGCGAGCCCGGCCCCGTCGGGCAGCGCGTCGCCGAGCGCCACCGCCTCGCCGAGCGCCAGCGCCTCCGCGAAGGCCACCGCCTCCCCGTCCGGCGGGCAGGGCGGCATGGCGCCGGCGCCGAGCGCCAGCGCCAGCGCCACCCCGAGCCCGTCCGCGTCGGCGAGCGCGTCCGCCTCGCCCTCGGCGAGCGCCAGCGAGGCGCCGGTGCCCGCGAGCATCGAGGAGCAGCGCAAGGCCGTCGAGCAGAAGGTGGGGGCGGCCGCCTGGACGGCCGCCAGCGGCCTGCAGGCTCCCGCGGATCTCTCCGACCCGGCGACGGCCGAGAAGCTCAAGCCGTTCAGCACGCTGAGCCCGCAGGAGGTCGCCGTCCTGCCGGCGACCATGCAGTTCAACGTGCCGACGATCAGCTGCGCCCAGCTCGACGACCGGCCGCCGGCCTCGATCTCGGACCCCAACCAGCAGGTCGTGGCCTGTGAGGGTGGCGCCGCGAAGTACCTGCTCGACAAGGCGAAGGTGCTGGGCACCGACGTCGACGACGCCAGCGCGGTGCTCGACACGACCAACAGCTGGGTGGTCAGCCTGAACTTCACCGGCGACGGCCAGAAGAAGTGGACCGACCTGACCCGCGAGTCGTTCAACAACGACGGCAACGCCTGCGAGGCCGCCGCCCTCGGCCCGGACGGCAAGTGCCGCGTGGCCGTCGTGCTCGACAACGAGATCATCTCCTCGCCGGAGATCCAGGGCGTCCTCACCGGCGACTCGCAGATCACCGGCAGCTTCACCCAGAAGGACGCCAGCACGCTGGCCAGCCAGCTCCGCTACGGCGCGCTGCCGGCGACCTTCGAGGCGCAGGAGCAGCAGAACGTCTCCGCCACCCTGGGCGCCAGCCACCTGCGGGCCGGTCTGCTCGCGGCCGGCATCGGCATGCTGCTGGTCATCATCTACGCGTTCTTCTACTACCGCCTGCTCGGCTCGGTGATCTTCCTGAGCCTGCTGCTCTCCGCGCTGCTGGTCTTCGGCGCGCTCGTGGTGCTCGGGCGGACCATCGGGTTCACGCTGACGCTCGCCGGTATCGCGGGCTTCATCGTCTCGCTCGGTGTGGCCGCCGACTCGTTCGTCATCTACTTCGAGCGGTTGAAGGACGAGATCCGGGAGGGCCGCAGCCCGCGTAGCGCGGTTCCGCGGGCCTGGGCGCGTGCCCGCCGTACGATCATCTCGGCCAACGCGATCTCGATCCTCGCGGCCGTGGTGCTCTACATCGTGTCGGTCGGCACGGTGAAGGGCTTCGCCTTCGCCCTCGGCCTCGCCACGGTGCTCGACCTGGTCGTGGTGTTCCTCTTCCGGCACCCGATCATGACGATGTTCGCGCGGACGCGCGCGTTCCTCTCGCCGCGGGTCAGCGGCCTCGGCCGCATCCTGCACTCGGCCGAGACCGAGCAGGCCACCACCCGCCCGTCCCGTGTGAAGGAGGCCTGACATGGCCCGCAGCGGTCTGGCCACCCGCCTCTACCGGGGCGAGGCCGGTCTCAACATCATCGGCAAGCGCAAGCTCTGGTTCTCGGTGGCCGGCCTGCTCGTGCTCGTCGCGGTGCTGAGCTTCGCCTTCCGGGGCTTCACCCTCGGCATCGAGTTCGAGGGCGGCAACTCGTTCCAGGTGCCGGCCAGCGTCGGCACGCTGAACCAGACCGAGGACCGGGTCAACACGATCCTCGGTGACGAGGCCGGCGGGGCCGCCGTGGAGTCGGCCCAGCGGGTCGGCGGCGCCGGCGGCGAGTTCTACGAGTTCCGCACCGCCGTGCTCACCTCCGACCAGGCGAACGCCGTGAAGGCCGCGCTGGCCCAGGAGTTCAACCTCGACGAGGACCAGATCAGCGCGAACCAGGTCAGCGCGGCCTGGGGCGGCCAGTACACCGAGCGCGCACTGCTCGGTCTGGTCATCTTCATCGCGCTGGTGATGCTCTACCTGATCATCCGGTTCGAGTGGCGGATGGCGGTCGGCGCGGTCTCCTCGCTGCTGCTCAACCTCGTCCTCACGGCGGGCGTCTACTCGCTGGTCGGGTTCGAGGTCACGCCGTCGACGATCATCGGGTTCCTCACCATCCTGGGCTTCGCCCTCTACGACGTCGTCGTGGTGTTCGACAAGGTCCAGGAGAACACCCGGGGCATCACGGCGAACAACAACCAGACGTACGGCGAGGCCGCGAACCTGGCCATCAACCAGACCCTCATGCGGTCGATCAACACGAGCCTCGTGGCGCTGCTGCCGGTCGGTGGTTTGCTCTTCATCGGCGTCCCGCTCGGCGCCGTCACCCTGCAGGACCTGGGCCTGGTGCTCTTCGTCGGCATGCTCGTGGCGGTCTGCTCGTCGGTCTTCTTCGCCACGCCGGTGCTCTCCCTGCTCAAGGACTACGAGCCGCGGATCCAGGCGCACACCAAGCGCGTCCTGGCCCGGCGCGGCGCCATCGCCCGTGGCGAGCTGAGCCCGAAGGGCACCCCGCGTCCGGCCGCCGGCCGCGAACCCGCCGACGTGGAGGCCGCCGCGCTGGCCGGCGCCGCCCCGAAGGTGGGCGCGCGTCCCACGGGCAAGCGGCCGACCGGCACCCGGGGTGGGCGTCCGGGCGGCGGTGGGAACCGGCCGGGCGGGAAGCGCCGCTGACGGTCGACCGGGGCCGACCCGGTCGGAGACGACCTGACGGCGTCCTGCATGCTGTGCGAGCAGCACGCAGGACGCCGTCGTCGTCGGAAGGGAGACGGGAGCTGCCGTGACGGAGACCCACAGCGCCGAGGTGCGCGGTGACAGCGGCGAGGCCACGGCCCGCCTGGTGGCCAGCCGGGTGCTGGACGTGCCCGACTTCCCCAAGCCCGGGGTGGTGTTCAAGGACCTGATGCCGCTCTTCGCCGACGGCGAGGCGTTCCGCGAGGTGATCGACGGCATCGTCGCGTACCACGGGCGGGACACGTTCGACACCGTGGTCGGCATCGAGGCGCGCGGCTTCGTGGTGGCGGCCGCGATCGCGTACGCCGCCGGGGTCGGCGTCGTGCCGGTCCGCAAGGCGGGCAAGCTGCCCCGCGCCGCCTACGCGGCGTCCTACGAGCTGGAGTACGGCGAGGCGACGCTGGAGGTGCACCAGGACGCGTTCACCGCCGGCCACCGGGTGCTCGTGGTCGACGACGTGCTCGCCACCGGCGGCACCGCGGCGGCCACCCTGGACCTCGTCGAGCGGGCCGGCGGCACGATCGCCGGCTTCACGGTGCTGCTGGAGCTGAGCTTCCTGGGCGGCCGGCAGCGGCTCGCGCCCCGTCCGGTCCATGCCCTGCTGACCGTTTGACACCGGCGACCGTCGGACGGACCCGGCCCGGTCCGTCCGGCGGAGCGGCAGGGCACCGTCCGTGCGGGTAGCATTGCCCTTTGCTGACGCCGACGGTGAGCCGTCCGGCGGCGGCGCGAGACCAGGCCGACCGGACGGTCGGCGTGATTCCGGCGAGCGGTGAGGAGGCCGGTGTCCCACGATGTCGTCCCTCCGGTGGAGGGCACGGTGCACCCGACAGGCGACGCGAACGGCTCGGTGACCGACCGGAACGGCGGCGCGACGGCCCGGGTGAAGGGCTCTGGCAACGGCACGGCCGGCACCGCCGACGGCGCCCGGTCCCACCCGACCCGTCCCACCGCCGACGTCGTGGTCCCGCTGCGCGACGGCGCGGGGGAGCCGGCGCCGAGCGCCGGGTTCGCGCTCGCGAGCGCGCCCACCGGGCGGCGGGTGCGGGCACGTCTGGCCCGCTTCAACGCGCCCTGGCAGACCTCCCAGGTGAGCGAGGTGCTCGAACCGCTCATCGCCCTGCACCGGGAGAACCACCCGAAGGCCGACGCGCGGCTGCTCCAGCGCGCGTTCGACACGGCGGCGCGGTGGCACTCCGGGCAGTACCGCAAGTCCGGCGACCCGTACATCACGCACCCGCTCGCGGTGGCGACCATCCTGGCCAATCTCGGGATGGACACCACCACGCTGGTCGCGGCGCTGCTGCACGACACGATCGAGGACACGGAGTACACGCTCGACCAGATGCGCGCCGACTTCGGCGGCGAGGTGGCGTTGCTCGTCGACGGGGTCACCAAGCTCGACAAGGTGAAGCTGGGCGACGCGGCCAAGGCCGAGACCATCCGCAAGATGGTGGTGGCCATGGCCAAGGACCCGCGGGTGCTGGTCATCAAGCTCGCCGACCGGCTGCACAACATGCGGACCCTGACCTTCCTGCCCCGGCCGAAGCAGGAGCAGAAGGCGAAGGAGACGCTGGAGATCCTCGCTCCGCTGGCCCACCGGCTCGGTATGAACACGATCAAGTGGGAGCTGGAGGACCTGGCGTTCGGGACGCTGTTCCCGAAGCGGTACGAGGAGATCAACCGGCTCATCGGGGAGCACCAGCCGCAGCGCGAGGCGCTGCTGCGCCAGGTCACCCAGAAGGTCGGCACGGACCTGAAGGCCGCCAAGATCAAGGCCGAGGTGACCGGCCGGCCGAAGCACCTCTACTCGATCTACCAGAAGATGATCGTGCGGGGGCGCGACTTCAACGACATCTACGACCTGGTCGGGGTGCGGATCCTGGTCGACACGGTGCGCGACTGCTACGCGGCGCTGGGCGTGATCCACGCGAACTGGCAGCCGGTGCCGGGGCGGTTCAAGGACTACATCGCCATGCCCAAGTTCAACATGTACCAGTCGTTGCACACGACGGTCATCGGGCCCACCGGCAAGCCGGTGGAGATGCAGATCCGCACGTACGCGATGCACCGCACGGCCGAGTTCGGCATCGCCGCGCACTGGAAGTACAAGGAGCAGAAGGGCGCCCAGATCGTCGGCCCGCCCGCGCACATCGACGAGATGACGTGGCTGCGGCAGCTGCTGGACTGGCAGCGGGAGGCGGCGGACCCGAGCGAGTTCCTCGACGCGCTGCGCTTCGACCTGTCCAGCCAGGAGGTGTACGTCTTCACCCCGAAGGGTGACGTCATCCCGCTGCCGACCGGGTCGACGCCGGTGGACTTCGCGTACGCGGTGCACACCGAGGTCGGGCACAAGTGCATCGGGGCGCGGGTCAACGGCAAGCTGGTGCCCCTGGAGTCGACGCTGTCCAACGGCGACGTGATCGAGATCTTCACGTCGAAGTCCGACACGGCCGGCCCCACGCAGGACTGGCTCGGCTTCGTGAAGAGCCCGCGGGCCCGTACGAAGATCCGCCAGTACTTCAACAAGGAGCGGCGCGAGGAGGCGATCGAGGCCGGCAAGGACGCGATCGTCAAGGCGATGCGCAAGCAGGGCATGCCGCTGCAGCGGATGCTCACCTCCGACGCGCTCATGGCGATCGCCCGGGACCTGCACCTCGCCGACGTCGCCTCGCTCTACGCGGCGGTCGGCGACAGCCAGGTCAGCGCGCAGTCCGTGGTGCAGAAGCTCATGGCGTCGTACGGCGGCGAGGAGGGCGCGGCGGAGGACATCGCCGAGACCGCCGTCGCCACCCGGCCGCCGCGCAGCCGGGCCAGCAGCCACGATCCCGGTGTGGTGGTCCGCGGCGTCAGCGACGTCTGGATCAAGCTGGCGCGCTGCTGCACGCCGGTCCCGCCGGACGCGGTCTTCGGCTTCGTCACCCGCTCCGGCGGGGTGAGCGTGCACCGGGACGACTGCGCCAACGCCGAGGACCTGAAGGCGCAGAGCGAGCGGGTGGTCGAGGTGAGCTGGAAGCTCACGTCCGCCTCGACGTTCCTCGTGGCCATCCAGGTCGAGGCGCTCGACCGGCACAAGCTGCTGGCCGACGTGACCCGGGTGCTCTCCGACGAGCGGGTCAACATCCTCTCCGCCACGGTCACCACCACCCGGGACCGGGTGGCGGTGAGCCGGTTCAGCTTCGAGATGGCCGACCCGAAGCACCTCGGCCACCTGCTGGCCGCGGTCCGCAAGGTGGACGGCGTCTTCGACGCCTACCGAGTGACCTCCGGCGCCTGACACTCCCCGCGCCCGGGGTGTGCCGGCACGAGTGCCCCCACGAAGGCGTGCCCGAGCGCGCTACAGCCCCGCCGATCTTGCACTTCTGGCCCCTGGCTTGGGCGGAAATGCCCCTTTCGTCGGGGCACAAAGTGCAAGATCGCGGAGGTCTGTGGGTCGCGGGCGCGTGCCCCCGCGCGCGCGTGCGAGCTACGGCCTCGTCGATCTTGCAGTTCTGGCCCCTGGCTTGGGTAGATGTGCCCCTTTTGCCGGGGCGCAAAGTGCAAGATCGCGGGGAGCCCATGGGGCCACGGGGCCAGGGGGTTCCGGTTCTGGGGTACTTCCGGGGGGTTTACGTGAAGGCGCCCGTCGGTCCAGGGGGCCGGCGGGCGCCTTCACGTGGTGCGTGGGAGGCTCAGCCGCCCTGCGGAGCGCTCATCGTCAGCTTGTTGATGACGATCTCCTTCTTCGGGTGGCCGCCACCGGCCTGCTGCGCGAAGGCCCCGTCGTCGCCGGCCTTGGCCACGTCCTTGACGATGTCCAGGCCGCCGGTGATCGTGCCGAGCACCGTGTAGTTCGGGTCCAGCGGCGAGTCGCCGTAGACGATGAAGAACTGGCTGCCCGTGCTGCCCGGCTGCCCCGAGTTGGCCATGGCGATCACGCCCTCCGGGTACGGGGGCCGCTTGTCGGTCGGCAGGTTCTCCTCGGCCATCCGGTAGCTCGGGCCGCCGGTGCCGTCGGTCTCCCGCCAGCCCTTGCCGGTCGCGCTCGGGTCACCGCACTGGAGCACCTTGATGCCTTCGGTGACCAGCCGGTGGCACTTGGTGTTGTCGAAGAAGTTCTTCTCGGCCAGGTGGGTGAAGCTGCCCGCCGTGCACGGCACCTCGGAACGGTCGATGTGCGCGGTGATCTGCCCCAGGTTGGTGTCGATCGTCATCGTCTGGGTGCCGGTGTTCGACTGCTGGTTGGCCGGCAGCCCGACGTCCTTGATCTCCTTGATCCGCTGGTCGGAGGGGATCTCCACGTAGGCGCACTGGGACATGCCCGGCGCCGCGGCGTCGGTGCCGGTGGTGTCGTCGTCACCGCCCAGGCTGGTGGCGAGCCAGATGGTGCCGGCCACCACGAGCAGGAGGGCGAGACTCGCCCCGACGATCGCCTGGGTCTGCCGGCGCTTGCGGGCCCGGGCCGCGCGCTCGGCCATCTCCTTCTCGAGCCGGGCACGTGCCGCCGCGCGCTGCCGCTCTCTGGTGGACGTCACGCCTGGATCCTCCTGGGGCTGTCTGTCTGGGCCGCTGGGTGCCATGGTCGGGTCAGCCGGCGTTCGGGCTGGCCGAGGGGGCGCCCGACGGGGTGCCCGAGCCGCTCGGCGTCGGGGCCGGCGCGCCGGTGGTCGGCTCGCCGACCGTGAGGCTCTGGATCACCACGTCGGTCTGGGGCTTGACCTTGGCTCCCGACCCATTGTCCACGGTCGGCAGGGTGCCGATCTTCTCCAGGACGTCCAGGCCGCCGGTCACGGTCCCGATGACCGGGTAGGTCGGCTGCGGCGGGTCGTAGTCCTTGAAGAAGAGCAGGAACTGGCTGCCGTTGGCGCCCGGCGGGTTGGCGATCATCGCGACCGTGCCCTTCGGGTACGCCGGCGGGCGCTTGCCGGTCGGGCTGGGGGACGGGCTCGGGTCCGGGGCGTCGGGCACGTTCTCGTCGTAGAACGAGTACGTCGGCCCGCCCAGGCCGGTGCCGCTCGGGTCGCCGCAGCGCAGCGCGCCCTCCGCCGTGATCTCGTGGCACTTGGTGTTGTCGTAGAACGACCGGCTCGCCAGGTGGGCGATGCTCGCCCCGGCGCACGGGGCGGCGGCCAGGTCGAGCGAGGCCGTGATCGGCCCACCCTGGTTGGTGGTCACGGTCATCGTCCGGGTGCCGTCGGTCGGCAGCCCCGTGGTGGGCGGGGTGCCCACGTCCTTGAGGTTGGTGTTGGCGGAGGCGTTCTGCGGGGTCCAGAGGCAGACGTCCTCGGCGGCCGTGTCCTCCGCGGGCTCCGAGTCGAAGGCGCCGAGCGCCCAGGCCGACCCGACCACGATCAGCGCGAGCACCACGGCGACGCCCACGCCGGCCTGGATCTGCCGCCGGCGCCTGACCCGGGCCGCCCGCCGGGCCATCTGCCGGTCGAGCTTCGCCCGCGCGAGTTTGCGCTGCCGGTCCCTGCTGGAAGCCACCCGTGCTCCCCTTCCTCTACCCTGGTCGTCACCGGCGTCGCGGGGCGCTTCGCGCCCGTGCGGGCCAGTGCGCCACGCCACACGCCCGCCAGAGTGTACGGCCACACGCTGTGAATGTGGTGTACGAGGTCCGGCCACCCCCGATCGGAGCGCGTCACTGGGCCCCGTGGGGACCGCGGGACGGATGGTCCGCAGAACGGGACGCGCGGCGCCGGTTAGGCTGCTGGGGGACGCACCGCAGCTCGACGGAAGGGGAGCGGACGTGCTCGTGGCCGGCTTTCCCGCCGACGCCTTCGGCTCCAACTGCTACGTGGTGGCGCCGGCGCCGGGGGAACAGTGCCTGATCGTCGACCCCGGCATCGGCGTGCTCGACCGGCTCGACGCCGTGCTCGCCGAGCACCGCCTGCACCCGGCCGCCGTCCTGCTCACCCACGGCCACCTCGACCACACCTTCTCGGTGGCGCCGGTCTGCGGGGCGCGGGGGATCACGGCGTACATCCACCCGGGCGACCGGGAGATGCTGGCCGACCCGGCCAAGGGGCTGTCCGCCGACCTCACGGCGCTGTTCGGCGGGCGGCTGCCGTACACCGAGCCGGAGGACGTGGCCGAGCTCGTCGACGGCGCGACCCTCACGCTGGCCGGGCTGGAGATCACCGTCGACCACGCGCCGGGCCATACCGGCGGGTCGGTGCTGTTCCGGATGCCCGGCGCGGGCTCGCCCTGGGAGGCCGACGAGATCTGCCTCTCCGGGGACGTGCTCTTCGCGGGCTCGATCGGACGCACCGACCTGCCGGGCGGCAGCATGCGGGACATGCTGGCCAGCCTGCGGGGCAAGATCCTCCCGCTGGCCGACGACACCGTCGTCCTGCCCGGCCACGGCCCCACGACCACGATCGGCCGTGAGCGCGCGACCAACCCGTACCTCATCGAGGTGGCGGAGTCCGGCGACGCGAGCCCGGCCGTACCGACCCGCGGTCTGTGACGACCGCGACCCACGACCTCGCCGCGCGGTCCGCGCGGCGCCCGAGGAGTACGTCATGAGCAAGCCCACGCCCATTTCCGGCTTTCCGGAGTGGACGCCGCCGCAGCGGATGATCGAGCAGTTCGTGCTCGACCGCATCCGCGCCACCTTCGAGCTGTACGGCTTCGCCCCGCTGGAGACCCGCGCCGTGGAGCCGCTGGACCAGCTGCTGCGCAAGGGGGAGACCTCCAAGGAGGTCTACGTGATCCGGCGGCTGCACGCCGACGAGCACGAGCCGGCCGGCGACGACGCGCTCGGCCTGCACTTCGACCTGACCGTGCCGTTCGCCCGGTACGTGCTGGAGAACGCCGGCCGGCTGCAGTTCCCGTTCCGCCGCTACCAGATCCAGAAGGTGTGGCGCGGGGAGCGGCCGCAGGAGGGCCGTTACCGCGAGTTCGTCCAGGCCGACATCGACATCGTGGACCGGGACACGCTCGCCGCGCACCACGAGGCGGAGATGCCGCTGGTGATCGGTGACGCGTTGCGCTCGCTGCCGATCCCCGAGGTCCGGATCCAGGTCAACAACCGAAAGATCTGCGAGGGCTTCTACCGGGGCATCGGGCTCAGCGACCCCGAGGCGGCCCTGCGCGCGGTCGACAAGCTCGACAAGATCGGCCCGACGAAGGTGGCCGAGCTGCTCGCCCAGACCGCCGGGGCGAGCGAGGCGCAGGCCAAGGCGTGCCTGGCGCTCGCCGAGATCTCCGCCCCGGACGCCTCGTTCGCCGACGCCGTGCGCGCCCTGGGCGTGAGCGACCCGCTGCTGGACGAGGGGATCGAGGAGTTGGTGCGGGTCGTGGAGACCGCCGCCGCGCACTCGCCCGGGCTCTGCGTGGCCGACCTGCGGATCGCGCGCGGTCTGGACTACTACACGGGGACGGTCTACGAGACCCAGCTGCGCGGCTACGAGCGGTACGGCTCGATCTGCTCCGGCGGCCGGTACGACAACCTGGCCAGCGCGGGCTCGGTCCGGTTCCCGGGGGTGGGCATCTCGATCGGGGTGACCCGGTTGCTCGGTCTGCTCTTCGGCACCGGCGGGCTGTCGATCTCGCGGGACGTGCCGACCTGCGTCGTCGTGGCGGTGACCAACGAGGAGCAGCGGGCGGTCAGCAACGGGGTGGCGGACGCGCTGCGCCGGCGTGGGATCCCCACGGAGGTGTCGCCGAGCGCCGCGAAGTTCGGCAAGCAGATCCGGTACGCCGAGCGGCGGGGCATCCCGTACGTCTGGTTCCCGGGTGCGGACGGCGCGGCCGACGAGGTCAAGGACATCCGCTCCGGCGACCAGGCCCCGGCAACCCCCGAGACGTGGACCCCGCCCGCGACGGACCTACACCCCGTCGTGAGCTGACCCCCCGTCCCTCCCCGCGATCTTGCACTTTGTGCCCCGACGAACGGGGCATATGCCGCGAGACAGGGGCCGAAAGTGCAAGATCGCGGGGGTGGGGGGCGGGGCGGGGCGGGGGCGGGGCGGGTCAGGACTCTGGGGGGATGGGGAAGAGGAGGCAGCTGCTTGTGGCGTGGGCGACCAGGCGGTCGCGCGCGTCGGTGAGGCGGGCCTCGGCCAGCGCCGTACGGCGGCCGCGCTGGAGCACCGTCCCCTCGCAGCGCAGGGTGCCGGAGTCGACGGTGACCGGGCGGAGGAACTTCACGTTCAGGTCGAGCGAGGTGTAGCCGACGCCCACCGGCAGCGTGGAGTGCACGGCGCAGCCCGCGGCGGTGTCCAGCAGCGTGGAGATGACGCCACCGTGGACGGTGCCGAGCGGGTTGTAGTGGAACTCCCGGGGCACCAGCTCGACGGTGACGCGACCCTCGTCCGCCGTCATCCGGGACATGTCGAGCAGGTGCATCACCGGCGGCGCGGCGAGCTCCCCGGCGATCATCGCGCGGATCAGCTCCAGGCCACTGCGCCGGCCGAGTTGTGCGGCGTTCTCGGTCGGGTCGGACCAGGAGAACGTGCGGCTGCGGGTCGGGTCCTGCGTCTGCGTCATGGACTCAGCCTGGCAGCGCGTTGCTGAGTCTGTCAACGAGACCTAGCCTGGTGGCCATGAGACCCACGGCACTGGACTGGTCGGTGGAGAACTGCACCATCGCCCGGGCCATGGAGATCCTCGGCGAGAAGTGGACCCTCGTGGTGCTCCGCGAGGTGTTCAACGGCATCCGTCGCTTCGACGACATGCGCGTACGCACCGGGATCCCGCGCCAGGTCCTCACCAACCGGCTCGCGTCGCTCGTGGCGCAGGGGGTGCTGCGCCGCGAGCCGTACCGGGAGCCGGGCAGCCGGGTGCGGCACGAGTACCGGCTGACCGAGAAGGGCCTCGACCTCTGGCCGGTGCTCGTGGCGGTGCTGGGCTGGGGGGACCGCTACCTCGCCGACCCGGACGGCTCGCCGGTGAGCGTCGGGCACCGGGACTGCGGCGCCGAGGTCCGCGTCGAGCTGCACTGCGACCGTGGGCACCGGGTGGCGTCACCGCGCGACGTGGTGCCCCGGCCGGGCCCGGGTGCCCGCCGCCGCGTCGACTGACCACGCCAAGGGGCGATCGTTGGCCCGGCGGGACCGGGCCGACACGCCCGCTCCGCGCCGGCGGGACGATCGTCGTCGGCCGGCGGGACCGGGCCGACACGCCCGCCCCGCGCCGGCGGGGCGGAGCTCAGACGCCCGCCCCGCCGGGCCGGGTCACCAGCCGAAGCCGGCGGCGTACGAGACGTTTGCCAGCACCTGCTGGCCGGTGGCGTTCGGGTGGAAGTAGTCCCAGCCGGAGAGCTGGTTCAGGGTGAACGGGTAGCCGAACACGGCGTTGTCGTCGAAGTCGCAGTTCGGCCCGTACGCGGCGCACGCCTGGGCGAGCTGGGTGTTGTAGTCGACGACCCGCTGGCGTACGCGGTTGCGGCGGTCCACGTCGGCCTGGGCGGTGGAGGTCGGGTTGGCCAGCAACGACTGGCAGATGCCGAAGAGCGACCATGCGGTGCGGGCGCTCGCGCTGTCCTTGCCGACCGACCAGAGCCGGTGGACGTCCGGGATGCTGAGTACCAGTACCTTGGCGTCGGGCAGCCCGGTCCGGAGCCGGTTCAGCGCGGCGTCGATGTTCGCGCGGAAGGTGCTCACCGGGGTCATGCTCGACTCCGAGCTGGTGCAGGCGTCGTTGGCGCCGATCAGCATGGTCACGTAGCCGACGCCCTGGCTGACGGCGGTGCCGGCCTGCCCGTACATGTCGGCGGACTTCGCGCCGGAGCGGGCGTCGTTGTGGTTGTTGCCGCCGATGGCGGGGTTGACGGCGCGGATGCGCAGGTAGTGGCTGTTGACGGCGGAGTTGTCGCCGGTGCTGAACGACCGTGAGGTGCAGTCGACGTACCAGCCGCAGGCGTTGAAGCCGCGCGTGATCGAGTCGCCGAGGCTGGCCATCGCGTTCGGCGGCGGGCCGGGGTCGGCGACGGCGGGGGCGGCGGGAAGCAGGGTGAGGGCGGTCAGTGCGGCGAGCGGGGCGAGCAGGTGCCGGATGGGGGACATGGTGGCCTCCGGGTCGCGGTTGCCGTGGGGGAGAGGTGCGGTGAGCAGATGGTATAGACGGCCATCTGTGTCCACAATGTTTCCGGCCGGTGACCGCCGTCGCCGGGGCGAAAAGGGCGAAGCGGAGTCTTGCTTAGGATCTTATGTATGTGAATACTTCAGTGAGTTCGGCCGACTCCCCCAGTTCGGCCGGGCGTACCCGGGCCCCGCCGCCCCTGGTGCGGGCCGTCGCCCCCTCCCTGGAGGTTGTTACATGCGACCCACGAGGTCCTCACTCCGCCGCGCCGCCACCGTCGCCGTGGCCGGAACCCTGATCGCCGGTTCGCTCATCGGCGCTCCGGCGCAGGCCGCCCCCGCCGCCTCCCCCGACGCCGCCGCCACCCTCTCCGAGCGGCTCGGCGACCGCTCCGCCGGCGCGTACGCCGACGCCAGCGGCAAGATGGTCGTGACCGTGACCGACGAGGCCGCCGCCCGTCAGGTCCGTGCCGCCGGCGCGACCCCCAAGATCGTCCAGCGCGGCGCGGCCGAGCTGGCCCGGGTCACCGCCGACCTGGAGCGCAGCGTCACCATCCCGGGCACCGCCTGGTGGACCGACCCGGTCACCAACCAGGTCGTCGTCTCCGTCGACAGCACCGTGACCGGCGCCAAGCTGGAGCGGGTCAAGGCGGCCGCGGCCCGGGCCAACGGCGCCGTGCGGATCGAGTCCGAGGCCGGCGTGCTGAGCACCCGCATCTCCGGTGGCCAGGCGATCTACGCCGGTGGTGGCGGCCGCTGCTCGCTCGGCTTCAACGTCCGCAGCGGCAGCACCTACTACTTCCTGACCGCCGGGCACTGCACCAACATCTCCTCGAGCTGGTACTCGAACTCCAGCCAGACGAACCTGCTCGGCACCCGCGCCGGGTCCAGCTTCCCGGGCAACGACTACGGCATCGTCCGGCACAGCAACTCCGCCAACGCGGCCGGCAACGTCTACCTCTACAACGGCAGCTACCGCGACATCACGGGCGCCGGCAACGCGTACGTCGGCCAGTCCGTGCAGCGCTCCGGCAGCACCACGGGCCTGCGCAGCGGTTCGGTGACCGCGCTCAACGCCACGGTCAACTACGCCGAGGGCACCGTCACCGGCCTCATCCGCACCACGGTCTGCGCCGAGCCCGGCGACAGCGGCGGCTCCCTGTTCAGCGGCAGCACCGCCCTGGGCCTGACCTCCGGCGGCAGCGGCAACTGCCGCACCGGCGGCACCACCTACTTCCAGCCGGTGACCGAGGCGCTGAGCGCCTACGGCGTGAGCATCTTCTGATCCGTACCCACGAGCGGGCCGCCGGAGCGCCTCCGGCGGCCCGCTCGCGTGCGCCTTCCTCACCCCCCGGCCGTCCCCGCCGGGCGGCTGACAGAATGCGGGGGAGCAGACGTGTACCGCAGATGAGGAGACGCGAGTCGTGATCCGTACCCATGACGCCGGCAGCCTGCGCGCGACGGACGCCGGCACCACGGTGACTCTCGCCGGCTGGGTCGCCCGCCGGCGTGACCACGGCGGCGTCATCTTCGTCGACCTGCGCGACGGCTCCGGCGTGGTCCAGGTCGTGTTCCGCGAGGAGGACGCCCACGCGCTGCGCAACGAGTTCTGCGTGAAGGTCACCGGCGAGGTGACCCGCCGCCCCGAGGGCAACGAGAACCCGGACCTGCCCACCGGCGAGGTCGAGGTCACGGCCACCGAGCTGGAGGTGCTGTCCGAGGCCGCGCCGCTGCCGCTGCCGGTGGACGACCAGGTGGAGGCCGGCGACGACGTACGCCTGCGCTACCGCTACCTGGACCTGCGCCGCGGCGGGCCGGCGAAGGCCATGCGGCTGCGTTCGCGGGCCAACCAGCTGGCCCGGAAGGTGCTGCACGAGCGGGACTTCCTGGAGATCGAGACGCCGACCCTGACCCGCTCGACGCCCGAGGGCGCCCGCGACTTCCTGGTGCCGGTGCGCCTGCAGCCCGGCAGCTGGTACGCCCTGCCGCAGTCGCCGCAGCTGTTCAAGCAGCTGCTCATGGTCGGCGGCATGGAGCGCTACTACCAGCTCGCCCGCTGCTACCGGGACGAGGACTTCCGCGCCGACCGGCAGCCGGAGTTCACCCAGCTCGACATCGAGATGTCCTTCGTCACCGAGGACGACGTGATCGACCTCGGCGAGGCGATCGTGTCGGAGCTCTGGTCGGACCTGGCCGGGTACGAGATCCCCCGGCCGATCCCGCGGATCACCTGGCACGACGCGATGGCCCGGTACGGCTCCGACAAGCCGGACCTGCGCTACGGCGTCGAGCTGACCGAGCTGACCGACTACCTGCGCGGCACCGAGTTCCGGGTCTTCGCCGGCGCCATCGACGCGGGCGGGTACGTGGGCGCGGTCGTCATGCCCGGCGGCGCCAGCCAGACCCGTAAGGAGCTGGACGGCTGGCAGGACTGGGCGAAGGCGCGCGGCGCGCGCGGGCTCGCGTACGTGGTGCTCGACGCCGAGACCGGCCAGCCGCGCGGTCCCGTGGCGAAGAACCTCTCCGAGGCGCACCTGGCCGGCCTCGCCGACGCGGTCGGCGCCAACCCGGGCGACGCCATCTTCTTCGCGGCGAGCACGAACACCCGCGAGGCCCAGGAGCTGCTCGGCGCGGCCCGTGTGGAGATCGCCAAGCGGGCCGGGCTGGTCGACGAGAACGCGTGGGCGTTCTGCTGGGTGGTCGACGCGCCGATGTTCGAGCGCGACGACGAGGGCGGCTGGACGGCGGTGCACCACCCGTTCACCTCCCCGAACGCCGAGTGGGTGGACCGGTTCGAGGAGGCGCCGGACCGGGCCCTCGCCTACGCGTACGACATCGTCTGCAACGGCAACGAGATCGGCGGCGGTTCGATCCGTATCCACCGGGGTGACGTGCAGCGGCGGGTCTTCGACCTGCTCGGCATCACGCCGGAGGAGGCGCAGGACAAGTTCGGGTTCCTGCTGGAGGCGTTCAAGTACGGCCCGCCGCCGCACGGCGGCATCGCCTTCGGGTGGGACCGGGTCTGCATGCTCCTCGCCGGGGCGGACTCGATCCGCGAGGTGATCGCCTTCCCGAAGACGCGGGGCGGCTTCGACCCGCTGACCGGCGCGCCGACGCCGATCACCGCGCAGCAGCGCGCGGAGGCGGGCATCGACGCGAAGCCGAAGCCGCAGGCGGCGCCGCACACGGGCACGGCCGGTCCGGTCGCCCCGGTCGCCGACCCGACCTGACCGCTCCCGTCGCGTCGTGGTGCCGTGTCGCTGCGTCGATCACGAGGTTGGCGAGGCGCCGCCCGGGCGGGCCGCCCGCTAACCTCGTGATCGACGGCGTCGGGCGCGGGGCTCGCGGCGGTCGTGACCGGAGGGCGGCGTGACGATTCTCGTGGTGGGGGCCAGCGGGTTCCTCGGCGGCGAGGTGTGCCGGCAGGCCGTCGCGGCCGGGGAGCGGGTCGTCGGGACGTACCACTCGGGCGCCGTCGGGGTGCCCGGCGTCGAGGCGTACCGGCTCGACGTCACCGACCGCGCCGCCGTGCGCGAGCTGGTCACGCGGGTGCGGCCCACCGCGGTCGTCGGCACCCCCTACCGGTACGGGGACTGGGCGGTGACCGCCGACGGGGCCGCCCACGTCGCGTACGCCGCCGCCGAGGTGGGGGCGCGGCTGGTGCACATCTCCAGCGACGCGCTGCACGCCGGACGCCCCGAGCCGTACGCCGACGACGAGCCGCCGACGCCGGTCTACCCGTACGGTGCCGCGAAGGCGGCCGCCGAGACGGCCGTGCGGGCCGTCGACCCCGGCGCCGTGCTGGTGCGCACCTCGCTGATCCTCGGAGAGGGCAGCAAGCAGATCCAGCTCTGCCGGGACGCCCTCGCCGGGCGGGCCGCCCTGTTCACCGACGAGATCCGCTGCCCGATCGACGTGACCGACCTCGCCGCCGCCGTACGCGAACTCATCGCCAGCGACTACGCCGGCCCGCTCAACGTGGCCGGTCCCGACCCGGTCAGCCGCGCCGACATCGGCCTGCTGGTGGCCCGCCGGGAGGGGCTCGACCCGGGCGCCGTGAAGACGACCACCAGCGCCGCGTCGGGCCTGCTGCGCCCCACCGACGTACGCCTCGACGTGACCCGCGCCGCCGGCCTGCTGCGGACGCGGTTGCGCGGCGTCCGCGAACTCCTCGCCGCCTGACCGCCGGCCCTGGCGCAGACCGGACGACCGCGCGCGCTCCGGGGTGCGCGGGCCTCCCACTGCCGCCGAGGCCGCCAGATCCAGGATCCCGCGCCATCCACGCCGGCCACGGATGCACAAACTTTATGCACAACTCTTGTGCACAGTTTATGTGCACAGATATTGTGCATGCATGCATGACGCTCCCGACACCCGCGAACCCGCCCCGCGCGAGGTCCATCTCGACGCCCGGCAGGTGCGCGCCCTCGCCCATCCGCTGCGCATGCGGCTGCTCGGCACGTTGCGGGTCGACGGGCCCGCCACGGCGACCATGCTCGCCGAGAAGCTCGACACCAACACCGGGGCGACCAGCTACCACCTGCGGCAGCTCGCCGAGGTGGGGCTGGTCGCCGAGGATCCCGACCTCGGCACCGGCCGCCAGCGGTGGTGGCGGGCGGCGCACGACATCAGCAACTTCGAGCCCACCGACTTCGACGACGACCCGGACGCCCGGGCGGCGGTGGAGTGGATCCAGACCGAGCAGGTGCGGCTGATGGTCGAGGGCGCCGAGCGGTGGATGACCGTCGCCACCGGCCACTCGGCCGAGTGGCGTGAAGCCGCCGGCATGAGCGACATGGTGCTCACCCTCGGGCCGGCGAGGCTGCGGGCGCTCAACGACGAGCTGTGGCAGGTGCTCATGCGGTACCGCCACGAGCCGGTGTCCGACGAGCCGGACGTCCAGAGCGTCCACGTCTTCGTGGCCGCGTTCCCGCGGGTGGAGGAGAAGCGATGAGCACCCTGTCCGTACGCCAGGTCCGGCGCCGGTTCCTCGTGCTGCACGGGCTGCGCTGGCTGCCCACCGGTCTCATGGTCCCCGTCATGATCCTGCTGATGCAGGAGCGCGGCCTCTCGCTGTCGCAGATCGGCCTGGTGTCCGTGGCCCAGGGCCTCGTCGTCCTGGCCCTCGAACTGCCGACGGGCGGGTTCGCCGACGCCCTCGGCCGGCGGCCGGTCCTGGTGGTGGCCTGGATCGTCAACCTGGCCTCGCTGCTGCTGTTCAGCGTGGCCGACTCGTTCGCGCTCTTCTTCGTGGTCTGGGCCCTGCAGGGCGTCTTCCGGGCGCTCGACAGCGGTCCCCTGGAGTCCTGGTACGTCGACGCGACCCTCGCCGCCGACCCGGACGCGAAGTACGAGGCGGGCCTCGGGTACGCGGGCACCGTCATCGGCGTGGCCATCGGCGCCGGCGCGCTGATCGGCGGCGGGCTGGTGGCGCTCGGTCCGATCGGGCCGGTCAGCGCGCTCACCGTGCCGGTCCTGGTGGCCGTGGCGCTCCAGGCGGTGGCGCTCGTGGCACTGCTCCTGCTGCTGTCCGAGGTCCGTCCCGCCCGGGGCCGCGGCGCGCTGCGGACGTCCGTCGTCGAGGCGCCCCGGATGGTCGGGCAGGCCGTCGGGCTGCTGCGCCGGTCCCGGGTGCTGCTCGCGCTGGTGGCCGTCGAGCTGTTCTGGGGCTTCGGCATGGTGACCTTCGAGTCCCTGCTGCCGATCCGCCTGTCCGAGGTGGTCGGCGGCGCGGAGCGGGCGGCGTCGCTGCTCGGGCCCGCGAGTTCGGCGGCGTGGCTGGCCCAGGCGGCGGGCGCCGCGCTCACCCCGCTGCTGCTGCGCCGGCTCGGCGCCGCGCCGAGCGCCGCGCTGATGCGCGTCCTCCAGGGAGTCACCGTGGTCGGCATGGGACTGTTCGCGGGCCCGGTCGGCGTGCTGGTCGCCTACCTCGCCTGCTACACCGTGCACGGGGCGTCCAACCCGCTGCACATGGGGCTCCTGCACCGGCAGGTCGACGGCCCCTACCGCACCAGCGTCATCTCGCTCAACTCGATGATGGGCCAGCCCGGGTTCGCCATCGGCGCCGTGGGCCTCACCGCACTGGCCGAGGCGGTCAGCGTCACCGCCGCCATGCTGGTCGGCGCGGTGGTGCTCGCCCTCGCCGCGCCGCTCTACCTGCCCGCGTGGCGGGCGGACCGGCGTGCCGCAGTGGCGCCGGACGGACCCGCCGCGGCCACATCGGAGCCCACCGTCGCGGAGCCGGCGGGGCCGACGGGGGCGGCCCTGCCGACCGGGCCGGAGGCGGGAAGGCCGACCGAGGCGGCGCAGCCGACCGGGCCGGAGGTGGGGCTGCCGACCGGGGCGGCGCAGCCGAGCGGGCCGGCCGGCTGAGGCAGCCGGACCGAGGCGCGGCGGGGCCCCTGCTCCGGGCGGAGCAGGGGCCCCGCGTGCGCGCTCAGGCGAGGCGTACGGACGTGCGGTGCAGCGTGTTCGTGAAGCCGAGCCGCCGGTAGAGGCGGATCGCGCCGACGTTCGTGGGGTAGACGCCGAGCGCGACGTGCCCGTGGCGGGCGGACAGCGCCCGGGCCATCCCGGCGGTGAGCGCCGCGCCCAGGCCGCGCCCGCGCTCGGCCGGCGCGACGGCCAGGCCGGCGAGGAAGCCGACGTCACCCCGGCTGCGGTCCGCCCCGCAGGCCACCAGCCGGTCCCCGTCGCGGATGCCGTACCAGTCGACGATCCCCGGGTCACCGGGACGGGAGGTGGTGGTCGGGAAAGCCTCGTCGATCAGCGCGCTGAGCGCCGGATGGTCGGCCTCGCCGAGCCGTACCACCCGCTCCTCGCCCGGCTGCCGGGGCGGCGGGGTCGTGGTCCAGAGGAAGTACCAGTCCGCGCGGTCGGCGACGGCCAGCCGGCCCGCCGCCTCCTCGGGCGCGAACCGGGGCAGGTTCAGCCGGTCGCCGGACGTGAGCACCCCGTCGGCGACCAGCGACGCGCAGACCTCCAGCGCGGGTCCGGCGGCGCCGATCGCCGCCGCGGCCGGCCCCTGCCCCGGGGGCAACAGCCACACCACGGCGCCGTCGCGCCGGTAGGCGCGCGGCTCGCTGTCGCGCCACAGCGAGTGCAGGGCGTACGGGTGGCGGCCGGTGGCGGCCAGGACGGCGTCCCGACCGTGCAGAACCTGGTCGGCGATGATCATGCCGTCAGCCTAGGAGCCGCGCGTGCGGGTGCTCCGGTCGGCCCTCGGCGTCCACCGTGGAGATTGACGATCGGACCGATCGGGTACATCCCGGGCGACCTACTGGCCACCCCCACCGGAGGACCACCATGCTCGCCATCCTCGCGGCGATCGTCTTCGGCTTCGCCCTGCTGCTCGACCTGATGAACACCAACTTCGGCGCACCGGACCTGTTCAACTGGAACACCCTCGTGCTCATCGGCCTCCTGCCGCTCGCGCTCTACCTGGCCGGGGTCGGCCGGGGACCGGGCGGCAGCGGTCGCGGCCGCTGGTACTACGGCCGTCGCCCCGGGCGGGGCTGACCGGAACCGATCATCGACGGGTCGGGCCGTGGCGCGATTCCGGCGCCGCGAGCCCGGCCCGGTACTGTTCTCGTGATGGAGTCCGACGCCCTCTTCACCCTCGGCGAACCCGCCGGGGCGCCCAGCGCCCCCGCGGGTTCCGGCGGCGCCGACGGCTTCACGGCGGTGGGGCCGGATTCGCCCCTGCCCGTCCGGATGCGCCCCACGAGCCTCGACGAGCTGGTGGGGCAGGACCACCTCCTCGCCCCGGGGGCGCCGCTGCGGCAGCTCGTCGACGGCGGGGCGCCCCTGTCGGTCATCCTCTGGGGGCCGCCGGGCAGCGGCAAGACCACCATCGCCCACCTGGTCGCCCGGGCCACCGACCGCCGGTTCGTCGCCATGTCCGCCCTCTCCGCCGGCGTCAAGGACGTCCGGGCGGTGATCGAGACGGCCCGCCGGCAGCGCCGCAGCGGCGGCCCGCAGACGGTGCTCTTCATCGACGAGGTGCACCGGTTCAGCAAGACCCAGCAGGACTCGCTGCTCGCCGCCGTCGAGGACCGCACGGTCACCCTGCTGGCGGCCACCACGGAGAACCCGTACTTCTCGGTCATCTCGCCGCTGCTGTCGCGGTGCGTGCTGCTCACCCTCCAGCCGCTGGACGACGAGGCGGTCCGCGGCCTGCTGCGCCGCGCGGTCGCCGACGAGCGGGGTCTCGGCGGAGCCCTCACCCTGGACCCGGCCGCCGAGGACCACCTCGTCCGGCTGGCCGCCGGCGACGTCCGCAAGGCGCTGACCGCGCTGGAGGCCGCCGCGGCGTCGGCCACCGCGCTGGGCGCCGGGCGCATCGACCTGAGCACCGCCGAGCAGGCCGTGGACGTGGCCGCGGTGCGCTACGACCGCGACGGCGACGCGCACTACGACGTGGTCAGCGCGTTCATCAAGAGCATGCGCGGCTCGGACGTGGACGCCGCGCTGCACTGGCTGGCGCGGATGCTCGTGGCCGGGGAGGACGCCCGGTTCATCGCCCGCCGGCTGGTGATCTTCGCGAGCGAGGACGTCGGCATGGCCGACCCGAGCGCGCTGAGCGTGGCGACCGCCGCGGCGCACGCCGTGGAGTACGTGGGACTGCCCGAGGCCCAGCTCAACCTCGCCCAGGCGGTGATCCACCTGGCGACGGCACCCAAGTCGAACTCGGCGACCACCGCGATCGGGGCGGCGATCGCCGACGTGCGGGCCGGGCGCGGCGGTCCCGTGCCGCGCGCGTTGCGCGACGCCCACTACTCCGGTGCGCGGGGGCTCGGCCACGGGGCCGGGTACCGCTATCCCCACGACGACCAGCGCGGTGTGGTCACCCAGCAGTACGTGCCCGACGACCTGGTGGGTGCCGACTACTACCAGCCCACCCAGCACGGCGCGGAGCGGTCGGTGGCCGCCCGGCTGCCCCTGCTGCGCCGGATCGTGCGCGGCCTGCCCGCCCCGGCGACCCGACCGCAGGAGGCCGAGACGGCGGCGAGCCGTCCGCCGACCGCCGAGGGGATGGCGTCGACAGGGTCGGACGAGGCGCCGCGGACACGGAACGACCCGCCGGCCGACGGGACGCGGGTCGCGCGTGAGCCCTCGATGGCCTCGGCGGGGCGGGGGCCGGCAGCGGGCAACGGCGGTCGACCGGCGGGCTCGCGTGACGCCGGCGCGACGGAGGAGGGCGGCAGGGACGCCGCCGGAGAGGGTCATCAGTGAGATCGCGTGGTGAGCGACCGGAGGACGGCCCGGACGAGCGGCGCGATCCCCGCGCCAAGGGCCGCCGTTGGGGTCGGGGCCGGGCGGAGGCCGAGCCGGAGGACGTGGCCGGCGGCGAGGAGTTCGGCTGGATCGACGACCTGCGGACCGCCAAGCAGCAGCGCGTCGAACTGGGGCCCGACTCGCCGGACCCCGTCGCGCCACCGGCGCCGCACGGCGCCCCGACGCCTGCCTCCCGGCCGGCCCCGGACGCGCCGCCGCACCCCGGTGGCCCCGGGCTGCCGCCCGCCGCGCCTCCGGTGCGCCCCGGCCCGGAGAACCCGCCCCGCTCGCGCCCGGTCGAGGGGCCGTGGCCCGGTGCGCCCGAGCCGCCCCCGGCGGGCCGCCGCCCGGAGCCGCGACCACCGGCTGCCGGCGTGCCCCCGGCCGCCCCGGGCGTGCCCCCGGCCGCTCCCGGCCGGCGCGCCGCCGCGCCGGCCCCGGGCCCCCGCCCGGCCCCCTCGGGCCCGGTGGATCCGCACACGGCCCCGCCCGGCGCCCGGCCGACCTCGGGTGGTCCCGCGGGTCCGCCGGCGCCGCCGGTCTCCGGCGCGGCGGCCGTTCCGCGCGGGGCCCGGCCGACCTCGGGTGCTCCGGCCGGTCCGGTTCCCGGTGCCGTGCCGCCCGGTGCCCGGCCGACCTCGGGTGCTCCGGCCGGTCCGGTTCCCGGTGCCGTGCCGCCCGGTGCCCGGCCGACCTCCGGTGGCCCGGCCGGCCCGGTGCCGCGCGGCGCCCGGCCGACCTCCGGTGCTCCGGCCGGTCCGGTCCCCGGCGCCGTGCCGCCCGGTGCCCCGCCGATCTCCGGTGCGCCAGCCGGTCCAGTCCCCGGCGCCCGGCCGACCTCCGGCGGCCCGGCCGGTCCACGGCCCCGCTCGGGCCCCCGGCCGGCCGGCGGTGACCCGGAGGGCCCCCACCGCGCCGGCCCGTACGGCACGCCGCCCACCTCGGGCGCCCCGGTCGACCACCCCCGTGCGCCCGGCGCCGGGGTACCTCCGATGCCGCCGCCCGGGCCGGAGGCGACCGGCCGGCGTGCCGGGCCGGCACCGACCCCGCCCACCGACGCGCCCGGCGGCCGGCCCGGCGGTCGCGCCCGAGCCACCGGCCGTGGGCGTGAGGAGCAGCCGGTCGACCCGACCGTCCCCGGCGCGCCGATCGCCGGACCGGACCGGCCGCCGGCCGGTCTGCCGCCCGCCGGCGCACCGCGACCCGACCCGGCCGCCGAGCCGGGACGCCGGGCGAACCCGCGCCGGCGCGGGCCGGCCGATCCGGCTCTGCCCGGCGCCACCGACCCGACCCCGTCCGCGGGCGGGCGCCGACGCGCACCGGAGCCGGACGTGCCGGTGCCGGCGAGCGGCAACGCCCCGCCGGTGCCGGCCTCGCCAGACCAGACGACCGACCGGGGCACGGGCGGTGGACGCCGCCGACGGGCGGCCCCGGACGAGCAGGACACCGCGGCCCACCGCCACGTCGGCGCGGAGGCTCCACCCGCGATCCCGGACGGTGCGGGTTCCGTCCCGGGCCGCCGCCGGGCGGCGGAGGAGGCGGAGCCCGGCCCGCACCGGCGTACCGACGCGGGTGGCGCGTCCCGCGGCGAGCGACCCGAGCGCCCGGCCGACTGGCTGCGGCAGGCGGGCCGGCTGCCGCACACCGACCCCAAACTGCCGATCGTCGACCGGGACAGGGAGACGCCGGCGCCGCCGCCGAACCGGTCGACCGGGCGGCGTCCGGCCCCGGGGCTCGTCCCACCCGCTCCCGAGCAGGCCGCGCCGCGGTCGACGGGACGCCGGGGCGCCCGCGCCGCCGGGCCGGAGCCGACCGGAGAGACGACCGGTCCACGCCGCGCCGCGCCCGAGGCGCCGACCGGCGCTCGCCACGGTGCCCCCGAGCCGGGCCGCGACGAGCGGGCCGGCCGGCACGGGCCCGTGGGGCCGCACCGGCCGCTCGACGACCCGCACGCCGTCCCCGACCACGGGCTGGCCGACCCCACCGGCGGCCATCCCACCGGCGCGCCGCGCCGCCCCACCTCGCCGGACGGCCCGGTGCGCGGCGCGGCCCGCCCCGGCCCCGACCCGACGGTCCGCCCAGGGCCGGCCGGTCCGGCGCGTGGTGCGGCCCGCCCGGCGGCGGATCCCGTGACGGGCCCCGGCCCGGAGGTTCCGGCCGGTCCGGCGCGTGGTGCGGCCCGCCCGCCGGCGGATCCCGTGACGGGCCCCGGCCCGGAGGTTCCGGCCGGTCCGGCGCGTGGCGCGGCCCGTCCGTCAGCGGATCCCGTGACGGGCCCCGGCCCGGAGGTTCCGGCCGGTCCGGCGCGTGGTGCGGCCCGCCCGCCGGCGGATCCCGTGACGGGCCCCGGCCCGGAGGTTCCGGCCGGTCCGGCGCGTGGCGCCGCCCGCCCGCCGGCCGAGCCCGGCACCGGACCCGTCCCGGATATCCCGGCCGGTCCCGCGCGTGGTGCGGCCCGGCCCGGTGTCGACGGCCCCGCCCGGGGCGCCGCCCGGCCGGACGCGCCGGTCCGAGGTGCGGCCCGCCCCGACACCGAGCGGGGCCCGGACGGCGTGGGCCGCCCGCCCGCACCCGACGAGCCGGGCCGGCCCGTGGCCGGACCGCCCCCGACCGGCCCCGTCGCGGCGGCACGCGCCGTCGCCCGCCCGCCCGCCGAGGACCGGATCGCCGGCCGCGCGCTGCCGCCGCAGCGGGACGCGGGCCGCCCCGAACCGTCCGGTGTGTCGCCGATCCCCACCGCGGAGCCGCCGGTGGTCGCCCGGGCCGCCGCTGCCGTCGCACCACCGGCCGCACCGGACGCGCCGGCGCACGAACCGCCGGAGGCGCCGCCGCTGCGCCGGGCCGCCGACGAGGGCGACGGGAGTGACGGGAAGGCCGCCGCCTCCGCCGGTGGCCTGCGGGGTGCCCGCTCCGAGCTGCGCCGGCAGATGCGCGAGCGCCGCCGGCTGCGGATGGGCGTGCTGGCGCTCGTCAGCCTGCTCCTGCTCGGCGCCGTCCCGCTCTACTTCGGCTTCCGTACGCTCAGCCGCGACCCGGTCTTCGACTCCCTCGACGCGCTGGAGGTGCCGGCCTGGGCGGAGGTGAAGATCGTCGACGACGTCAGCGGCAGCCGCTGGTGCCTCGTCGAGTGCCGGCTGCGCGAGCGCACCATCACGTCGGAGCGGCCGCCGGAGGAGACCGCGAAGGTGTTCCAGGACGCGCTGCGACAGGACGGGTGGCGGTCGTGGAAGGTCGCGAGGTGCCCGGAGGAGGAGCAGAAGGGCAGCTACACCTGCTGGCGCAAGGACGAGCTGACGCTCGACCTGTGGGTACGCGAGCCGGCCTGCGTGCCGCCGCCGGTCGACGGTGAACCGGCCATCGTGCCGTCGCCCGATCCGTCGGCCGCTGCGGGGACGTGCACCGGCTCGTTGGTGTCGGTGAAGGTCCGCAACGCGATCGACGACGAGCGGACCCGGCCACTGCCCAGCACTGATCCGTCACTCACCGGCGATCCGTTGTCGTCACTGACCGGTGACCCGCTGGGCGACCCGACACCGTCACCGTCGTGAGCCGATTTCCATCACGGACGGTAGGGTCTGGGGCTGGCAGGCCCGCCTGCTCCCGTTGACCGGTGACGGTCGTCGAGCGGCGGTGTGGGTACGACGGTCGCGCGGTGGCGGGAACGTCCGGTTCGGTTGAAGGTTGCTTGAGGAGGACAGGCGTGGGCATTTTGGAGATCGCGGCGCTGATCGCGGCGATCGCGTTCGCGATGCTGGTGTTGATCCTGACCCTGCCCATCCTGCGGCTGCGGCACACCGTGGACGCCACCACCCGGATGATCAACGACCTGAACGACCGGACGGGTCCGCTGCTCGGTGACGTGAACACCACCGTGAAGAACGTCAACACCACGCTGGAGCAGGTGCAGACCTCCCTCGACGGCGTCAACCTCCAGCTGGCGAAGGTCGACACGATGACCGGTCACGCCCAGAACGTCACGGCCAACGTCGCCAACCTCGTCGCCGTGGTCTCGGCCGCGGCGGCGAACCCGCTGGTCAAGGTGGCGGCGTTCGGCTACGGCGTACGCCGGGCGGCCGCGGCGCGCCGGCACGCCGAGACCGAGCGTGAGGTGCGCGACGCCATGAAGCAGCAGCGGCGGGCCGCCCGTCGCCGCGACCGCTGACCCGCCGGCCGCGACCAGGAGGTGCAGAGGAACATGAGACGCTTGTTCTGGCTGGGTGTGGGGCTGGCCGTCGGTGTCGTGGTGGTCCGCAAGGCCACCCGCACGGCGCAGTCGTACACGCCGGCCGGCATCGCGAGCACGTTGTCGCAATCTGCTGGCGGTCTGGTCGAGTCGCTGCGTAGCTTCGTGGAGGACGTCCGGGTCGGGATGGCCGAACGCGAGCAGGAGATCCACCAGGCGTTCGCCCAGGGCGAGGCGTTCGACGACCAGTTCGCCGACCTGCGGGAGGATCCGCGGATCGGCGACCGAGAGATCTTTCCGGAGGAACACCAGCGATGAAGACGGCGGAGATCAAGCGGCGCTACCTCGCGCATTTCGAGGCCAACGGCCATGCCGTGGTGCCGTCCGCTCCGCTGCCCGCCATCAGCGACCCGAACCTGCTGTTCGTCAACGCCGGCATGGTGCAGTTCGTCCCGTACTTCCTGGGTCAGCAGACCCCGCCGTACAAGCGGGCGGTCAGCGTCCAGAAGTGCATCCGCACCCCGGACATCGACGAGGTCGGCAAGACCAGCCGGCACGGCACGTTCTTCCAGATGAACGGCAACTTCTCCTTCGGTGACTACTTCAAGGCCGGGGCGATCCCGCTCGCCTGGGACCTGGTCACCAAGCCGCAGTCCGAGGGAGGTTTCGGCCTCGACCCGGAGCGGATCTGGCCGACGGTCTACCTCGACGACGACGAGGCCTTCGAGATCTGGCGCTCGGTGGGGGTGCCGGCCGAGCGGATCGTGCGCCGCGGCAAGGCGGACAACTTCTGGTCGATGGGCATCCCCGGCCCGTGCGGCCCCTGCTCGGAGCTCTTCTACGACCGCGGCCCGGAGTACGGGCGCGAGGGCGGCCCGGCGGTCGACGAGGACCGCTACATGGAGTTCTGGAACCTCGTCTTCATGCAGTACGAGCGGGGTCCGGGCACCACGAAGGAGGACTACCCGATCCTCGGCGAGCTGCCGGCGAAGAACATCGACACCGGCATGGGCCTGGAGCGGATGGCCTCGATCCTGCAGGGCGTCGACAACCTCTACGAGATCGACGAGGTCCGGCCGATCCTGGACCGGGCGGCCGAGCTGACCGGCAAGCGGTACGGCGCCAACCCGAGCCACGTCGCGAGCGAGTCGCACCCGGACGACGTGCGGCTGCGGGTCGTGGCCGACCACGTGCGCACCGCGCTCATGCTCATCGGCGACGGGGTGACCCCGTCGAACGAGGGGCGCGGCTACGTGCTGCGCCGCATCATGCGCCGCGCGATCCGCGCCGTGCGGCTGCTCGGCTGGCAGGACCGGGCGCTGCCCGAGCTGCTGCCGGTGGCCCGGGACTGCATGGCGCCGTCCTACCCGGAGCTGGCCGCCGACTTCGACCGGATCGCCGACTACGCGTACGCCGAGGAGGACGCGTTCCTGTCCACGCTGCGGGCGGGCACCACGATCCTCGACGCGGCGATCGCCGAGACCCGCACCGCCGGGGGCAGCTCGCTCTCCGGCGAGAAGGCGTTCCAGCTGCACGACACGTACGGCTTCCCGATCGACCTCACCCTGGAGATCGCGGCCGAGCAGGGCCTCCAGGTGGACGCGGAGGGCTTCCGCCGGCTGATGGCCGACCAGCGGGCCCGGGCGAAGGCGGACGCGCAGGCGCGCAAGACGGGGCACACGGACCTGTCCGCGTACCGGGCGGTGCTCGACGCGGGCGGCCCGGTGGAGTTCACCGGCTACAGCGAGGTGTCCCGCGAGTCGCGGATCCGGGCGCTGCTCGGCGCGGCCGGCCCGCTGGGCGGCGCGGTCGAGGGGGAGACGGTCGAGCTGGTGCTCGACACCACCCCGTTCTACGCGGAGGGCGGCGGTCAGCAGCCCGACCAGGGGCTCATCACCGTGGGCGGCGGCCAGCTGGAGGTGTTCGACGTCCAGCAGCCGGTGCCCGGCCTCATCGTGCACCGTGCGCGGGTGGTCCGGGGCGAGGTGCGCCCCGGCGAGACCGGCTTCGCCGAGATCGACACGAGCCGGCGGCGGGCCATCTCCCGCTCGCACACGGCCACGCACCTGGTGCACCAGACCATGCGCAACTTCCTCGGCGAGTCGGCCACGCAGGCCGGGTCGCTGAACGCGCCGGGCCGGCTGCGCTTCGACTTCAACACCCCGACCGGAGTGGCGCCGAGCGTCCTGCGTGACGTGGAGCAGCAGGTCAACGAGGTGCTCCTGGCCGACCTGGAGGTGCACGCCTTCATCACCTCGCTGGAGGAGGCGCGCCGGATCGGGGCGATGGCGCTGTTCGGCGAGAAGTATGGCGAGCAGGTGCGGGTCGTCGAGGTCGGTGACTACGCCCGCGAGCTGTGCGGCGGCACCCACGTGGCCCGGTCCGCGCAGCTGGGTCTCGTGAAGATCCTCTCCGAGTCGTCCATCGGCTCGGGCGTACGCCGGGTCGAGGCGCTGGTCGGGATGGACGCGTTCAACTTCCTGGCCCGCGAGCACCTGCTGGTCTCCCGCCTCGCGGAGCTCTACCGGGTGCCGTCCGACCAGGTGGCCGACCGGGTGGAGCAGACCGTCACCCAGCTGCGCGACGCCGAGAAGGAGTTGGAGAAGCTGCGGGCCCAGCTGGTGCTGGGCGGGGCCGGGGCGCTCGCGGCCCAGGCCCGGGACGTGCGCGGGGTCGCGTACGTCGGCACCGAGGCGCCCGAGGGCGCGGCCGGCAACGACGTGCGGACCCTCGCCCAGGAGATCCGCGGCAAGATGGACCCGGCGCGGCCGGCGGTGGTGGCCGTGGCGGCCCGCAACAACGGCAAGGCGTCGCTGGTGGTCGCCGTGAACCAGGCGGCCCGCTCCCGGGGCCTGGCCGCCTCGGATCTGGTGAAGGCGGCCTTCTCCGGGCGGGGCGGTGGCAGCCCCGACCTGGCCCAGGGCGGCGGCCTGCCGGCCGCGGAGGCGCCGAACCTGCTCGTGACCGTCGAGAAGGCGATCGCCGAGGCGTGATGCGCGGTCATCTGCGACCAGGGCGGACCACCCGGTCCGCCCTGGCCCGTCTCGCCCGGGACGTCCGGTGACCGGACCGTCGCGGGGTGTCCGCCTCGGCGTGGACGTCGGGCAGGTCCGGGTGGGCGTCGCCCGCTCCGATCCGCACGGGGTGCTGGCCACCCCGCTGGTGACGCTCGCCCGCGACCGCACGGCGGCGCCGGACGCGGTCCCCAGCGACCTGGCAGAGCTCGCCGCCCTGGTCGCCGAGCACGAGGCGGTGGAGGTCGTCGTGGGGCTCCCGGTCGACCTCGCCGGTCGTCACGGACCGGCGGCGGTGCAGGTGAAGGCGTACGCTGAGCGACTGGCCGATGTGATAGCGCCGGTGCCGGTAACGCTTACCGACGAGAGGATGTCGACGGTCGTGGCTTCTCGTAGGCTGGCCGAACGTGGTGTCCGAGGAAAACGCCAACGCGCGGTGGTCGACCAGGCCGCCGCGGTGGAGATCCTGCAGAGCTGGCTGGACGCGCAGCGGAGGCGGACGTAATGATCGACGATCTCGACCTGGGCTTCGATGAGGCGGATCGGGGGGAGAAGGGGCGGCACCGGCGCAGCTACGTCCGCAAACGCAACGGCAAGGGCGGCGGCCGGGGCCGGACGGTCCTCGCGTTGCTGCTCGCCCTGGTCCTGCTCGGCGGCATCGGCGGGGGCGCGTTCTACGGCTTCGACCGGATCCAGAACTACTTCGTCACCCCCGACTACGAGGGCGCCGGGACCGTCGAGGTCACGGTCGAGATCAAGCAGGGCGCGCTGATCGCCGACATGGCGGACACCCTCTACGCCGCCGGGGTCGTGAAGAGCGCCAAGGCGTTCGTCGAGGCGGCCGCGGACAACTCCCGCAGCCGGAACATCCAGCCCGGCACCTACAAGCTGCGCAAGCAGATGAGCGGGGCGCACGCGGTCAACGCGCTGCTCGACCTGAAGAACCGGATCGTCAACGGCGTCACCATCCCCGAGGGCCGCACGGCCAAGAACGTGTACAAGCTGCTCTCGGAGAAGACGAAGATCCCGGTCAAGGAGTTCGAGACCGCCGCGAAGGACCCCATCGGGCTCGGCGTGCCGGACTGGTGGTTCAAGCGCAGCGACGGCAAGAAGGTCAAGCCGTCGATCGAGGGCTTCCTCTACCCGGACACCTACGAGATCCCGCCGAAGGCCACGGCCGAGAGCATCCTCAAGCTCATGGTGGAGAACTTCCTCACCGTCACGGGGCAGATGGAGTTCGCCGACCGGGTGCAGAAGGAGCGCGGCGGCATCACCCCGTACGAGGCGCTGGTCGTCGCGTCGCTCGCGCAGGCCGAGGCCGGCAACAAGGACGACCTCGGCAAGGTCGCCCGGGTGGCCTACAACCGGGTGTACGGCGAGTTCCCGTGCGGCTGTCTGGAGATGGACGTCACGGTCAACTACTACCTGGAGCTGATCGGGAAGCCGACCAAGGCGTCCAAGGACATGACCGACGCCGAACTCGACGACCCGAAGAACCCGTACAACCGCAAGCTGCGCGGTCTGCCGCCCACCCCGATCAACAACCCGGGCAAGGAGGCCATGGCGGGGGCCATGGACCCGCCGCCCGGCAAGTGGCTGTTCTTCGTGGCGATCGACAAGGAGGGGCACTCCGCCTTCGCCGAGACGTACGAGCAGCACCAGCGCAACGAGGCCAAGGCCCGGGAGGCCGGGATCATCTGATGACGCGGCCACGGCGGGCGGCGGTGGTCGGCAAGCCGATCGCGCACTCCCTCTCCCCGGTGATCCACAACGCCGGCTACGCGGCGGCGGGGCTGGCCGGGTGGTCGTACACCCGGATCGAGTGCGCGGAGTCGGAGCTGCCGGGGCTGGTCGCCGGCCTGGGCCCGGAGTGGGCCGGGCTGTCGGTGACCATGCCCGGCAAGGAGGCGGCGCTCGCGGTGGCCGACGCCGCCTCGCCGGTCGCGGTCGCGGTCGGTGCGGCGAACACGCTGGTACGCCGGCCGGACGGCTCGTGGTACGCCGACAACACCGACGTGACCGGGATGGTGGAGGTGCTCGCCGGGGCGGGGGTGCGGCCCGGCGCGAGGGTGACCGTCCTCGGCGCCGGCGGTACCGCCCGGGCGGCGCTGGCCGCCGCGGCCCGCCTCGACGCCCGTACGGTGACCGTGGTGGCCCGCCGGGCCGCCGCCGTCGACGGGCTGCGCCCCGTGGCCGACGCGGTCGGTGTGCCGGTGAGAGGCGCCGACTGGGCGGACGCCGCCGCGCACCTCGACGCCGACGTGGTCGTCTCGACCGTGCCGAAGGGGGCCGCCGACCCGCTCGCCGACGCCGTGACCTGGCGGCCGGAGACGGTGCTCTTCGACGCGCTCTACGACCCGTGGCCGACGCCGCTGGCGACCGCCGCGGCGGCCGCGGGCTGCCGGATCGTCTCCGGGCTGGACCTGCTGCTGGCCCAGGCGCTCGGCCAGTTCGCGCAGTTCACCGGCGTGCCGGCGCCGCGCGACGCGATGGCCGCCGCGCTCGCCGCCGCCCGCCGGGGCTGACCGCCCGGCCGTCCGGGACGGGCCACTGTGGGCTCCCTTAGCCGGGGTTCAAGACGCGCTTAGGCGGCCCGTGCCCTCTCCGCGACACGCCGCGAAGGTGGTTACGCTGCTCTGCGTAGACGCAGCGGACACAGGGAGTTGCCCGTGGTCAGGCGTGGACTGCACCGACGTCCCCGGACCGGCGCCGGCCGGCGCCGGGTCGCCGCGCTCGGCGTACTGGCCGCGGCGGTGGTCGCCGGCGTCGTGGCGACGATGCTGCCGCTGGTGGCCGCGGACGACGTGTCGATCCGGGCCGTCGCGGACACCACGGCCACCACCGTGCCCGAGGACGGGGACAACGCCGTCCGGACCACCCTCGCCACCTGCCCCGCCCGGTGCGACGGCAACCCCCGGGGCGGCCGCGACGCCGTGATCCGGTTCGCGGTGACCACGCTGCCCGCCACCGCCGTCAACGTCCGCGCCACTCTCCGGGTGTACGCCTGGGGGGCGTTCGCGGCCACGGTGACCGCCCACGCGTCCCCGGTCGACGCCGCCGCGGCCCGCCCGGCCCCGGCGCCACCGGGCCCCGCCCTGGACCGCGTGACCGGTGTCCGGCCCGGCTTCAACGAGTGGGACGTCTCCGGCCTGGTCACGGGGAACGGCACGGTCACCGTGTCGCTGGCGCAGACCGGCCTGGAGACCCGGATCTACTGGGCGTCCACGGAGAACCGCGACCCGGACCTGCGTCCTCGACTGCTCGTCACCTACGACGTGGGGGACCCGCCGTCGCCCGCGGCCACGACCCGCCCCGCCGTGCCACCGTCGCCCAGCGCCGCCCCGGCACGGTCCGCGCTGGAACCGTCCCCCACCGTCGAGGCGACCACGGCCGCGCCACGGCCCGCGCAGAGCCCGCCCGCCGGCCCGACCGGCTGCGGCGAGGTGTCGGCGAAACTCGTCCCCTCCTGCGGCGCCTGGTGGGGCATGTACGCGCCGGCCAGCGCGGCGATCGGCTGGGACCACGGCCGCGCCGTCGACGACGTGGAGGCGCAGGTGGGGCGGCGGTTCGACATCGTCCACCGCTACCACGACTTCTCCAACACCGGCAGCAACGGGGCCTTCCCCGACGTGTACGAGCGCCGGCAGATGCGCGAGGGTCGCCTGCTCTTCTTCGCGTGGGAGTCCCGCATCTTCTCCAGCGGCACGGTGCTGACCTGGGCCGACGTCTACGGCGGACGGTACGACGCGACGATCGACGCGGTCGCGGCCCGGATCCGCGACACCGGTGTTCCCGTGTTCCTCGGCTTCGACCACGAGCCGGAGGACGAGCCGGCCAAGGGCAGCGACGCCGACTTCGTCCGCGCCTGGCGGTACGTCCACGACCGCTTCGCCGCGGCCGGGGCGGACAACGCGGTCTGGGTCTGGACGATGATGGGCTGGTCCGGCCACTACGACCGGTACGCCGGGCTGTACCCCGGCGACCGGTACGTCGACTGGGTGGCCTACGACCCGTACAACTTCCACGCCTGCAACGGCAGCCGGGTGTGGAAGAGCCCGAGCGAGACCATCGGCCCGTTCTACCGCTGGCTCGACGAGCACGGCATCGGGGCCGGCAAGCCGCGGATGCTCGCGGAGTTCGGGACCAACGTCGACGCCGCGGACCCCACGGCCAAGCGGCGGTGGTTCGAGGAGTTCCCGGCCGCCCTCAAGGCCCACCCGAAGATCAAGGCCGCCGTCTACTTCAACTCCGCCGGCATGACGACCACCACCGCGACCTGCGACATGACGATGAACCACGACGCCTCCGCGCTGGCCGGGTTCATCCGCGCCGGTCGGGACGACCACCTGAGGCAGCCGACGCCGGGGAGCCGCTGACCGCCGGCCCGTGGTCGCCGGTCCGTGGTCGCCGGTCCGTGGTCGCCTGTCCGTGATCGTCGGAAGAGTCGGACATCCGACTTCCGTTCGTCGATCGGCCAATCGGCGGATATCGCGGACCGTGGTCGACGGGGCACGCTACGCGAGGTCTGGATCCACCTTGGAGGCGCAGCGTGCCCGAACTCCCGTCCGCCCGGCGGCCCGCCGGACGACTTCGCATCCGGGCGGGGGTGGTCGCACTGGCCACCGTCGCCGCGGTGCTGACCGTGCCGGCGACGTCCGCCGCGGCCGCGGTCCCCGCCCCGCAGCCCGGGACCCTCGTGTCGGCGGACCCGGCCGACACCACGCCGCACGCGAGGGACGGGGAGACGCGCGCCTTCGCGCAGATCGGGGACACGGTCTTCGTCGGCGGCAGCTTCACGCAGATCCGACAGACCGCCGCTTCCGCGTGGATCGCCCGGCCCTACCTCTTCGCGTACGACCGGCGCACCGGGGCCATCTCCACGACCTTCCTCCCGGCGCTGGACGGTGCGGTCAACTCGCTGGTCGCCGGCCCGGGCGGGACGCTCATCGTCGGCGGCGCCTTCAAGAACGTCAACGGCGTGTCCCGCAAGAACCTGGTGGCACTGCACCCGGGCACCGGGGCCACCGTCGCCGGCTGGGTCGGCCGCTCCGACGGCGGGATGATCCGCGACATGGCCCTGTACGGCAACTGGCTCTACGTGGCGGGGGCCTTCAACTGGCTCAACGGCGCCGCGCACTCCGGGCTCGGCCGGCTCGACGCCACCACCGGCGCCGTCGACCCGACGTTCACCGTCGACGCCACCGTCGGCCGGCACGGCACCGGGTCGTACGCCTGGACCATCGACCTCACGCCCGACGGCCGCACCCTGGCCGTCGGCGGCAACTTCACCTCCGTGGACGGCCTGCCGCGCAACCAGATGGCGCTCGTCGACGTGACCGGCACCCCGACCGTGCTCGACTGGAGCACCGAGAAGTTCGTGGCGCCCTGCGCCTCGCCCGCCACGTTCGTCCACTACGTGCAGGACGTGGAGTTCGGCCCGGACGGCAGCTGGTTCGTGGTGGGCACCAACGGCGGCGCGGGCTGGCCCGCTGCGTACTGCGACGCCCTGGTCCGGTTCGAGACCGGCGCCCGGGGCGCCGGGCAGCTGGGCACCTGGGTGAACTTCACCGGCAACGACACCATCACCTCGGTGGAGGTGGCCGACAACATCATCTACCTCGGTGGGCACTTCCGCTGGCTGAACAACCCGAACGCGAGCGACGCGGCCGGGCCCGGCGCGATCGACCGCCTCGGCATCGCGGCCGTCACCCCCGCCACCGGCCTGCCGGTCAACTGGAACCCCGGACGTCGCGGCAGCGACACCATGCCTCCCGGCACCAGCACCTGGGGTTCGCAGGTGCCGGTGCTCTGGCGGGGCAGCGACGGCCTCTACTTCGGGCACAACTCCGACGGCATGGGCCGCGAGTACCACGGCCGGCTCGGCATGTTCCCGCTCGCCGGCGGGCGGACCATCACGCCCAAGAACCCGCCGACCGCGACCACCGGCCACCTCTACCTCGGCACGGCCGAGGGGCAGCTCGCGAAGGTGCCGTTCGACGGGGCGGCGCTCGGCGCGCCGACCACGGTCAGCCAGCCCACCTACACCGGGGCCGGAGCGACCTGGCGGGTGAGCGACCGCATCTACTGGTCGCACCTCGTCCCCGGCACGCCCACCGGCAGCCGCCTCGACATCTCGATGTTCAACGGTGGCGCCATCGGCGTGCCGTGGGAGTCGTCCGGCTACAACGACTGGTTCAACCCGGCGGCGATGACCGGCGCGTTCTTCCTGGACGGCCGCCTGTACTACACCCGCGCCGGCGCCAACGCCCTCTACTACCGCTACTTCGAGGTCGACGGCAACTACCTCGGCGCCACCGAGTTCACCCTGCCCACCACGGGCATGACGTGGTCGTCCGTGCGGGGCATGGCCTGGGTCGGAGGCCGGATCGTCTACGGGGCCACCGACGGCGCGCTGCGCAGCGTGCCGTTCGACCCGGCGGGCGCGCCGGCGGTGAACGGGGCGGCCGCCACGACGCTCGCGCCCGCGACCGCCGCCCTGACCTGGTCCACCCCCCGGATGTTCTTCTCCGTGCAGTGACGGTCTCACCGTCCGTGACCACCCCTCGGTAGTGTGCTCCTGGTCGCAGACATCGACGACAGACGGTGGATCCTCCATGACTGACGCATCCGACGGCCGGCCCGCCGACGCCTCCGGCGGCCCCCCGGCGCGCACGGTCACCCTGGCCGACCTGCTCCGCGTCCCGCTGCACCGGCTCCGCCTGATCGCCGCGGCGGCCGGGGTGGGCCTGCTCGCCGCGGTCGGCTACGTGCTGGTGGCGCCGCGCATGGTCACCGCCAACGCGGTGGTGGCCGTGCGGCCGGTCGTCACCGACGCGTTCACACCCAGCGGCGCGGCCGCCGACCGGGCGGTGAACATGAACGTGGAGAGCGGCATCGCCACCGGGACGGAGGTGGTGCGGAGGCTGGCCGACGCGAACGGCGGCGACCAGCGCGACGTGCGGGACGCGCTCACGGTCGAGGTGCCGACCGGCGGGCAAATCCTGCGGTTCGCCTACCGCGCCCGCTCCGCCGACCAGGCCGTCCGGAGCGTCAACCTGGCGGCACAGACCTACCTGGACGTACGCCGCGGCATGTACGAGAAGCAGCGGGCGGAGATGCTGCGCTCGTACGACGACAGCATCGGCAGGGTCACGGCGCAGCAGGGCGCGTTGCAGCGGCGGATCGCCGGCGCCCGCGACGGTGCCCTCGACGCCGCGGTCGCCGAACTCGCCGGGGTCAACAGCCAGCTCACCCAGCTCAACTCGGCGCGTACGGAGATCGCCGCGGTCGACGTGAACCCCGGCTGGGTCACGCGGACGGCCGAGCGCGCCCTGGTCTCCTCCGGCGGGAAGCGCCCCCTCTACCTGTTCGCCGGCCTCCTCGGTGGGGCGCTGATCGGGGTGGTGCTCGCGTACGCGTGGGAGTCGGTGGACCGCCGGGTCCGGTCGGTGGCGGACGGCCGCGAGGTGAGCGGGTTGCCGCTGCTGGGCACCGTCCGGCACCAGTGGTCCCGCGGCGGGCACCGGGCCGTCGAGGCCGACCTGCGCTACGTGGCCATGGCGATCGCCGAGCGCGTCCGGCAGCCCGCCCGGGTGACCCTGCTCGCCGCCCGGGAGGACCCGACCCTGCTCGCGGCGGGCCTCGCGACGGCGCTCGCCGTCGAGGGGCGGGAGGTGTTCGTGGCCGACGACAGCGGCCGCGTCGAGCGGCTGCGGGCGGCCGTGCTCGCCGACGAGGTGCGGGTGCCCACCGTCGTCGACCGGAGCCGACCCGCCGTGCCGAGGCCACGCCCGTCGGGCGCGACGGTGCTCGGCGGCCCGACGGCCGAGCCCGTGACGTCACGGCGGCCGTCCCCGCGCCCGCCCGGCGCCGCCCCCTCGGTGGAGGTGGACCCGACACTCACCCTGTCCCGGCTCGGGACCGCGCGCGACGGTCGCAACGGCCGGGTGGTGAGCGTCGAGGCCGTGGTGGTCGGCCTCGGCAGCGTCCGGTTCGGCAGCTGGCGGCAGGGCGCCGACCACGGCCTGGTGCTCTACAACGCACCGCCGGCGGAATCCGACCCGCGCGGCGTCGTCATCGCCCGCCAGGGCACCGCCGTGGTCGTGGTGGAGCGGGACCGGACCCGGCAGAGCGATCTGCGGCGGCTCGTGGACCGGCTCCGCACGGCCGGCGTCACACCGCTGGGCTTCGTGCTGACCCACAACGGCTGGGGCTGACGGTGCCCGCCACCCGCGCCCCGGCCACCTGCGACCCGGCCGGGGAGCGCCCGCCCCGGCCGCCCGAGCCGGTCCCGCACCGGCCGCCGCTGCTGCCGCTGTGGCCGCTGGCGGTGATGTTCGGCCTCGTGCCGCTCTGGTGGCTGGCGGGCGCGTTCTACCTCGGCTGGTCGCTCCTCGGCGCGCTGCTGTTCGCGCTGCTCGTGGTCCGCGGCCGGGTGCCGCTGCCACCGGCCACCGGGCTCTGGCTGCTGTTCCTGGCGCTGGTCGTGGTCAGCGCCACCCGGCTCACGTCGTCCGGATCGGTGCCGGCGTTCGGTCTGCGGCTGGGCTTCTACGTCACCGCGATCGTCGTCGGCGTCTACGTGTACGCCCTCGCCCGCGAACGCGCCGATCCCGCGGCGGTGCTCGTGCCGCTGTGCGCGTTCTGGCTCGGACTGGTCGCGCTGGGCTGGCTGGGACTGCTGGCGCCGCGGCTCGCGCTCACCACGCCGACGGAGCTGTTCCTGCCCGCCGGTGTGGTCGCCGACTCCTACGTGCAGGACCTGGTCCACGTCGCGACGACGGAGTACAGCCAACGGTCCCTCGACCCGATCTTCCGGCCGGCGGCGCCGTTCCCGTACACCAACAACTACGGCAGCGCGTACGCCATCACCCTGCCGTGCGTGGTCGCGTACACGATGCTGCGCGGGCGCGGCGCCCTGCGCTGGGTGCTGCTGGCGTCCCTGCCGCTGTCGCTGGCGCCCGCGTTCCTCACCCTCAACCGGGTGATGTTCGCGAGCCTCGGCGTGGGGCTCGCGGTGCTCGGCGTCCGGGCGGCGCTGCGGGGGAACGTGCGGGTCGGCGCGTCCGTCGTCGGCGTGCTCGTCATCGGCGGCCTCGCCGCGCTGTTCATCCCGGTGGCCGAGCTGATCGGCGACCGGGTGCGGACCACGGACACCAACAGTGATCGGGCCTCCCTCTACGCGGAGGTGCTGCGCCGCATCGGGGACTCGCCGTGGCTCGGCTACGGCGCGCCGGTCAACGCGGACACCGTCTCCGCGCAGGCCCCGGTCGGCACCCAGGGGCAACTCTGGATGGTCCTGTTCAGCCACGGGATCCCCGCGCTGCTCTGCTTCGTGGCGTGGTTCGTCGTGGCCGCCGTCCGCTGTCGCCGGGCCCGCTCGGCGGCCGGGCAGTGGCTGGCCGTGGTGCCCGTCATCTGCCTGGTGCAGATCCCGTTCTACGGCATGGCCAGTCCGAACCTGGCCGTCGCCTTCTTCGCGGTCGCCTTCGCGGTGGCGCTCACCGAACGGGAGACCGCCCCCGCGCCGCCCCGCACCGGACGTCTGGGGGCGGTGCCGGCATGACGGTGACCCGGCCGCCGGCCGAGGGCACGGCGGAGGCGCGGCACAGCACCCGCAGCGGCGTCGCCGGTCTGCTCGGCGCGGCCTGCAACGGCCTCTTCGGCTTCCTGCTGGTGGTGGTCATCACCCGCGGCTACGGCACCGCCGGCGCCGGCGCGTTCTTCGCCGCCGTCGGCGTGGTCACCATGACCGCCGCCCTCTGCACCCTGGGCGCGGAGACCGGTCTGATCTGGGCGCTTCCCCGGCGCCGTGGGGGCAGCGAGGGAGACCTCGCCCGGGTGCTGCCGGTGGCCCTCTTCCCGCCGCTGGCCGTGGCCGCCGCCGTCGGGACCGCCGGGATCGTCGTCGCCGACTCGCTGGCGCCGCGCCTGCTGGACGACCCCGGCGCCGACGGCCCGGCCCTGCTCGCGGTGAGCTTCGCCGCGGTGCCGCTCGTGGTGGCGATGACGCTCCTGTTCGCCGTGCTGCGCTGCGTCCGCCCGATGCGCGCGTACGTCGCCGTGCAGTCCGTCCTGCTGCCGGCCGCCCGTCCGGCGCTGGTCGGCGCGGTGGCCCTGGCCGGCGGCAGCGTGCTGGCGGGCGTGGTCGGCTGGCTGCTGCCGGCGGCCTGCGCCGTCCTCGTCTGCGTGGCGCTGGTGGCCGGGCCGCTCGGTCTCGGCCGGGACACGCCGGTACGCACCGTGCGCGCCGACTGGTCGGCGTTCTGGCGGTTCGCGCTGCCCCGGGCCGGTTCCGCGGCCATCGACGCCAGCGTCGTGTGGGTGGGCGTGCTGCTCACGTCGGTGCTGGCCGGGCAGGCCGACGCCGGCGTGTTCGGGGCGGTCGGTCGCTACATCCTCGCCGGGCAGCTCGCCCTGCACGGGCTGCGGGTGGCGGTCTCGCCGCAGCTGTCCCGGCTGCTGGGCCGCGGCGAGCGCGGGGCCGCGGCGGCGGTGCACCGGCGCCTCACCGCCTGGGCGCTCGTGCTGTCCTGGCCGGTCTACCTGCTGCTGGCCGTGTTCGGGCCGGCGTTTCTGCAGCTCTTCGGCCCCGAGTTCGCCGCGGGCGCCACGGCGATGACGGTGCTCGCGCTGGCCATGCTCGTCAACACCGGCGTGGGCAACGTGCAGAGCCTGCTGCTGATGGGCGGGCGCAGCGGGCTGCACCTGGCGGCCACGCTGGCCGGCCTGCTGGTCACCGTCGCGCTGGGCCTGTGGCTGATCCCCGGGCACGGCGTGACCGGCGCGGCGCTGGCGTGGGCGGCCGGCATCGCCACGGAGAACCTCCTCGCCTTCGCCTGCGCCCGGGCGGTGGTCGGCGAGCCGTTGGTCGACGGGGCGCTGCGGCGCGCCGCCGCCGGGACGCTCGCGGCCGTCGGGGTCGCCGCGCTGGCCGGGCTGCTCACCGCAGGGCGGGGCATCCCCGGCCTCGTGGTGGCGCTCGCCGTCCTGGCGGCCGGCTGCCTCGGCGCGTCCGCGCTGCCCGGGGTGCGTCAGCGCGTCCGGGCAACCGTGAGTCAGATCCGCGGGCGGGACGGGGCGTCGGCGGACGCCGCCCCGGCCCTCGCGACGAAGGGCAGGTGAGATCCGGTGCCGTCCATGCGGGACCGCGTGAAGCAGTTCGTGCCGACCCAGGTGACCAGCCGGGTGCGGGAGTCGCTCGTGGACTACGGGGTGCGCACCAGCGACCGGCGGCCGCTGCCGGACTTCCTCATCATCGGCACCAAGCGGGGCGGCACCACCTCGCTGTGGAACTACCTCATCCAGCACCCGCTCGTGCCCCGCCTCTTCCCGGCGTGGAACACCAAGGCCACGCACTACTTCGAGGAGAACTGGCGGCGGGGCGAGGCGTGGTACCGGTCGCACTTCCCGACGGTCCGGCAGCGGGCGGCGTTGGAGAGCCGGTTCGGCGGGCCGGTGCGCGTCGGCGAGGCCGCCCCGCTGTACATGTTCCACCCGCTGGCGGCGCAGCGGGTCGCCGCGCTCATGCCGTCGGTGCGGCTCGTCGTGCTGCTGCGCGACCCCGTGGAACGGGCGTACTCGCACTGGAAGGAGCGGCGTACGCACGGCGTCGAGCCGCTGGACTTCGCCGCGGCGCTGGCCGCCGAGGAGGCGCGGACGGCGGGGGAGCGGGACCGGCTGATCGCCGAGCCGGAGTACCACAGCCAGCGGTACGACTGGTACAGCTACCGGGCCCGGGGCCGCTACCTGGAGCACCTGGAGCCGTGGCTGGAGCGGTTCGACCGCAGCCGCTTCCTCTTCCTGCCCAGCGAGGACCTCTACCGCGACGCCCGGGCGGCCTACCGCCGGACGCTGGAGTTCCTCGGGCTGCCCCCGTTCGACCTGCCCGACTTCCGGGTCTACAACGACCGCCGGTCCGCGCCGCTGGAGCCGACCCTGCGGGCCGAGCTGACCGCGTACTACCGGCCGTTCAACGAGGCGCTGCGGGGGCGGCTCGGCGTGGACCTCGACTGGCCGGACCGGGTGTCGTGACGGCTGCCGCGTCGCGTGACCCGCGCTCCCGTACCGACGGGCTCGGCTGGGTGACCCGGGCGCTCTTCGGCGACGACCGGGTCGCGGTGACCGTCGGCGGCGCGGCGCCGGCCGGTCACCGGGTGGCGGCCCGGTACGCGGTCGTCCCGTCGGTCTCCCGGGCCCGGTTCCTGCTGCCGCTGGGCGCGCACCGGGCCACCGCGGCGTCGCTGCTGGCCTACAACGCGCTCCGGCCGCCGACCGTCCGCGCGGTGCGGGCCGCGCTCGGCGGGCTGTCCCGGATCGGGGCCGCCGGCCGAGTGTTCCCCACGCTCACCGTCTCGGTGCCGGCCGGCGTCCCGGCGGCGGAGCTGCTGCTCACCGCGCGGCTCGCCGAGGCGCTGGGCGGCGGGCCGCTGCACGCCGGCTGCGGGGTGCGGCCACCGGACCCGAACCACAAGCCGACCCTCCAGCTCTTCACCGCCGACGGCCGGCCCCGCGGGTACGCGAAGATCGGCTGGAACTGCGCCACCCGGCCGCTGGTCACCGTCGAGGCCGCGGCGCTGCGCGCCCTCGCGGGGCTGGCCGGGGTGCCTGACCATCCGGCGACGCCCCGGCTGTTGGCCGAGGTGGACTGGGCGGGGCAGCGGATCGCCGTGGTGGAGCCGCTGCCGCCCCGGGTCCGGGGGGTGCCGACGAGCGACCCGCCCCGGATCGCGGCGCTGCTCGCGGTGGCGCGGCGGGGCCGCCCGCCGGCACCGCCCCGGCCGCTGGCCGGCTCGCCGTTCCTCGCCCGGCTGGCCGCCGAGGCGGCCCGGGCGGACGCCACCGGCGTGCGCGGGCGGGCCGTCGCCGCGGTGGCCGCCCTCGAGCGGCGGCACGGTCCCACGGCGGTCGAGTTCGGCCACTGGCACGGCGACTGGGTGCCGTGGAACCTCGGCCGGCACGACGGCGGGCTGGTGGCCTGGGACTGGGAGCACAGTGGACGGGACGTCCCGGTCGGGTTCGACCTGGCGCACGACGCGTTCCAGCGGGCCCTCGTGCTGCGTGGCGAGCCGGCCGCGGCCGCCGCGGCGCAGGTCGACGCCCAGCTCGACCGGTACGGCGACCGGATCGGGCTGGGATCGGCGCAGCGCCGGGCGGTGGCCGACGCGTACCTGGTGGAGATGTGGCTGCGCACCTGGCGGCTGGCCGACGCCGGGGCCGGTTGGAACCCCGCCCTGCATCCCGTACTGCTCGATGTGATCGAGAAACGACACATTGGCTGATCCCGGCGAATCGGCACGCCGAGAGGCGTTGACCCGCGCCGAAGAGTGACGGAAGAATTGCTGCTCGTGACGACGGGGGTACGTCCCGGCAAACGCCCGGTGTGACGACGTGTGGGGAGTCGCGTGGACGCGAACATCGAGGACGGCGGGCCTCCCGTCCTGCTGCTGGTCGGATCCAGCGGCGGCCACCTGGCCCAACTGCTGGCACTGCGGCCCTGGTTCGAGAAGTGGCACCGGTGCTGGGTCACCTTCGACACACCGGAGGCCCTGTCGCTGCTCGACGGCGAGGACGTGACCCCGGCCCACCACCCGACGACCCGCAACCTGCCGAACCTGCTGCGCAACACGGTGCTCGCCTTCCGGGTGCTGCGCCGCCGGCGGGTCGCCGCCGTGGTCACCACGGGCGCCGGCGTCGCCGTGCCGTTCGTCGTCCTCGCCCGGCTGCGTCGCATCCCGACCGTCTACATCGAGGTGTACGACCGCATCGACACCCCGACGCTGTCCGCCCGGCTCTGCCGGCCGTTCCTCTCGGCCATGCTCGTGCAGTGGGACGAGCAGCGGCGCCACTACCCGGAGGCGACCGTCGTGGGGACGCTGCTGTGAACGGGGAGGCGAGCGCCGGCACGGCGCCGGCCCGCTCCGCGCCCCACGGGCCCCACCCGGTCGGCCGGCCGGATCCGGGACGGGTGCCCCGGCAGCGCGACCGTGCCGAGGCCGCCCGGCTCCAGCTGCTGGTCGCCGTCGGCACCGACCGGCACCCCTTCGACCGCCTGCTCGGCTGGTTGGAGGAGTGGCACGTCGAGACCGGCGACCGGGTGGGCCTCACCGTCCAACACGGACACACCCGGGCTCCCGCGGTGCCCGGCGCGGTGCCCTTCCTCGGGCACGACGCGCTCCAGGCCGCGATGGCCGACGCCGACCTGGTGGTGTGCCACGGCGGCCCGGCGACGATCCTGGAGGCGCGGCGGCACGGCCACCTCCCGATCGTGGTCCCGCGCGACCCGTCCCGGGGCGAGCACGTCGACGACCACCAGCAGCTCTTCGCCCGCCGGCTCGGCGCGGCCGGCATGGTGGCCCTGTGCGAGTCCCGGGAGGAGCTGCGCCGATCGCTCGCCACCGGGCTCGCCGACCCCGCCCGCTTCGCCGTGGCCGCGGACGCGCGGGGTCACGACGCGCAACGGGCGGCGGTGGCCCGGGTCGGGCAGATCGTCGACGATCTCGTCGCCACGGCGGCCCGGCGGCGGGCCTGGTGGCGGATCTGGGGCCGGCCGGTGCGTGACGCGGGGGGTCACCGGTGAGCGCGGCGCCCACGGTGAGCGTCGTGGTGCCCACCCGGGACCGGCCGGAGCTGCTCCGCGCCGCCGTACGGGCCATCCTCGACCAGGACCACCCCGGCGCCGTCGAGGTGGTGGTCGTCCACGACCAGTCGGAACCGGACCACTCCCTCGCCGAGCTGTCGCGTCCCGACCGGCGGGTCCGGGTGATCCGCAACGAGCGGACCCCGGGGCTCGCCGGGGCGCGCAACTCGGGCACCCTGGCCGCCGAGGGCGACCTGATCGCGTTCTGCGACGACGACGACGAGTGGCTGCCCGGCAAGCTCGCCGCGCAGGTCGCGGCGCTCGCCGCCGCGCCGGACGCCGAGTTCGCGAGCTGCGGCATCCGGGTCAGCTACGACGGGCGCACCGTCGACCGGGTCCTCGGCGCGACCCGGGTCACGCTGGCCGACCTGCTGCGCGACCGGATGACCGAACTGCACCCGTCGACGTTCCTCATCCGCGCGGCGGCGGTGCGCGACGGGTTCGGGCTGGTCGACGAGGAGATCCCGGGCAGCTACGCCGAGGACTACGAGTTCCTGCTCCGGGCCGCGCGCAGCGCGCCGCTGGTCAACCTGCCCACGCCGTACGTGCTGGTGCGCTGGCACAAGCGGTCCTACTTCGCGCAGCGGTGGGACACCATCTCGGCGGCGTTGCAGTGGTTGCTGAGCCGCTACCCCGAGTTCGCCGGGCAGCCGGCGGGGGAGGCGCGGGTGGCCGGGCAGATCGCGTTCGCCCGGGCCGCCTGCGGGGACCGGCGCGGGGCGCTGCGGTGGGCCCGTCGCACGCTGCGGCGCAACCCCCGGGAGCCCCGCGCCTACCTGGCGCTGGCGGTCGCCGGGCGGGTGGTGCGGGCCGACGCCGTGCTGCGCACCCTGCACCGGCGGGGCCGGGGGATCTGAGCCCGACCGATCGATGAGGATGTGAGATGACCCTGCACGCGCTCCGGTTCCGCCTCGTGGACTCGCCGACGTCGCTGGGCGCGCGGCGGCGGGCGCGCCGCGCCGCCTGGCTGGCCGACACGTTCCCCGCGCTCGCCGACATGACCGTGCTCGACCTCGGCGGCCGGGTGGAGAGCTGGTCGCGGGCGCCGGTGCGCCCGGCGCACGTGCACGTCGTCAACCTGGAGCCCCTGCCCGCCGAGCTGCCACCCTGGGCGGAGGCGGACCACGCGGACGCCTGCGAGCTGCCCGCCGGGATCCTCCGCCGCCGCTACGACCTCGTGTTCAGCAACAGCGTGCTGGAGCACGTGGGCGGCCACGAGCGCCGCCGGCGGATGGCCGACGCGGTCCGGGCGTTGGCGCCCGCGTACTGGGTGCAGACGCCGTACCGGTACTTCCCGGTCGAGCCGCACTGGGTGGCGCCCGGCATGCAGTTCCTGCCGGTGCCCGCGCGCGTGTTCGTGGCGCGCAGGTGGCCGCTGGCGTACACGCCGGGCAAGTCGTACGAGGCGGCCATGCGGCAGGTGCTGACCACGGAACTGATCGGCCGGGCCGAGCTGCGGTACCTCTTCCCGGACGCCACCATCCGCGGCGAGCGCCTGCTCGGCCTGACCAAGTCGTTGATCGCGGTCCGCCGGCCCTGACCGGCCGCCGCACGTCCGCAGGGCGGGACGGGGCGGGCACCGCACCGGCACGGCCACCGGGCGTGACAGACTTGCCGCTGTGTTGCGCTGGTTGACCGCAGGGGAATCGCACGGACCCGCCCTCGTCGCGATGCTCGAGGGGGTTCCCGCCGGAGTCGAGGTGACCACCGGCGACATCTCCGCCGAGCTGGCCCGCCGCCGGCTGGGCTACGGCCGTGGCGCGCGGATGTCGTTCGAGCAGGACGAGATCGAGATCATCGGCGGCCTGCGGCACGGGGTCACCATCGGCAGTCCTGTCGCCATCCGGGTGGGCAACTCCGAGTGGCCCAAGTGGCGCACCGTGATGGCCGCCGACCCGGTCGACCCGGCGGAGCTGGCCGGGCAGGCCCGCAACGCGCCGCTGACCCGTCCCCGGCCCGGCCACGCCGACCTCGCCGGCATGCAGAAGTACGGCCACACCGACGCCCGGCCGATCCTGGAGCGCGCCAGCGCCCGGGAGACCGCCGCCCGCGTCGCCGTCGGCACGGTGGCCAAGGCGCTCGTGCGGCAGACCCTCGGCGTCGAGATCGTCTCGCACGTGGTGGAGCTGGGATCCGTCGCGGCCAAGCCGGGGCTGCGGCCCCGCCCGGAGGACGCCGCGCGGATCGACGCCGACCCGCTGCGGTGCCTCGACCCGGAGGCCAGCGCGCGGATGGTCGCCGAGGTCGACGCGGCGAAGAAGGCCGCCGACACCCTCGGGGGAGTGGTCGAGGTGCTGGCGTACGGGGTGCCGCCGGGCCTGGGCAGCCACGTGCAGTGGGACCGCAAGCTCGACGCCCGGCTGGCCGCCGCGCTCATGTCCATCCAGGCCATCAAGGGCGTCGAGATCGGCGACGGCTGGCAGCAGGCCCGCTCGCGGGGCTCCGCGGCGCACGACGAGATCATCCCCTCGGCCACCGGCGTCCGGCGGGTCACCGACCGGGCCGGCGGGCTGGAGGGCGGCATCACCACGGGCGAGCCGCTGCGGGTGCGGGCCGCCATGAAACCGATCTCGTCGCTGAACCGCGCCCTGGCCACCGTCGACGTCACCACCGGCGAGCCGGCCACCGCCATCAACCAGCGCTCGGACGTCTGCGCGGTCCCCGCCGCCGCCGTGGTGGCCGAGGCGATGGTCGCCCTCGTGCTGGCGGAGGCGACCATGGAGAAGTTCGGCGGCGACTCCGTCGCCGAGATCCGCCGCAACCTCGCCGGCTACCTGGACGCGCTGGTGATCCGGTGAGCGCCCCGGACCGCAGCAGGCCGGTGTGCGTGCTGGTCGGAGCCCCCGGCTCGGGCAAGACGACGGTCGGCCGGGCGCTCGCCGAGGCGCTCGGCGTGGAGTTCCGGGACACGGACGCCGACATCGAGCAGATGGCCGGCAAGCCGATCCCGGAGATCTTCATCGACGAGGGCGAGGCGCACTTCCGTACGCTCGAACGGGCCGCCGTGGCCGCCGCGCTCGCCGGCTGCCCGGGGGTGCTCGCCCTCGGCGGCGGCGCCGTGCTCGCCGAGGAGACCCGCGCGGCCCTGGTCGGGCACACCGTGGTGCACCTGTCCGTCGAGCTGTCGGACGCGGTGAAGCGGGTCGGCCTGGGAGCGGGCCGGCCGCTGCTGGCGATCAATCCGCGGGCCACGCTCAAGCAGCTCATGGACCAGCGCCGGCCCCTCTACGCGGAGGTGGCCACCGCGACCGTGGCGACCGACGGGCGCACGCCGGAGGAGATCGCCGCCGAGATCGCCGCCCTGCTGAAGGGCTGACCGCCGGTACCCACCAGGTGGACGACGCCGCCCGCACCGGCCCCGCTGGACTAGGCTGCCGGCGATGGACGAGGTGACCCGGATCCCGGTCGGCGGCGAGCGGCCGTACGACGTGCTGGTGGGACGCGACCTGCTCGACACGCTGCCCGGCCTGCTGCCCGGCGCCACCCGGGTGGCGCTGCTGCACGCTCCGCCGCTGAAGGAGCTGGCGGACGCGCTCGGCGAACGGCTGCGGGCCGCCGGCACGACCCCGCTGCCGGTGGAGGTGCCGGACGCGGAGGCGGGCAAGCACATCGACGTGGCGGCCGCCTGCTGGGACCGCCTCGGCGCGGCCGGCTTCACCCGCTCCGACGCGGTGGTCGGCGTGGGCGGCGGCGCGGTCACCGACCTGGCCGGGTTCGTGGCCGCGTGCTGGCTGCGCGGGGTGCGCTGGGTGCCGGTGGCCACCTCGCTGCTCGGCATGGTCGACGCCGCGGTGGGCGGCAAGACCGGCATCAACACCGCCGCCGGCAAGAACCTCGTGGGTGCCTTCCACCCGCCCGTGGGGGTGCTCGCCGACCTCGCCACGCTCGACAGCCTGCCGGCGGCCGAGCTGGCCGCCGGGATGGCCGAGGTCGTCAAGTGCGGCTTCATCGCCGACCCGGCGATCCTGGACCTCGTCGAGGCGGACCCGGTGGCGGCCACCGACCCGACCGGGCCCGTGGCGCGCGAGCTGATCGAACGGGCGATCCGGGTGAAGGCCGACGTGGTCTCCGGCGACCTGCGCGAGTCCGGGGTGCGCGAGGTCCTCAACTACGGGCACACGCTCGCGCACGCCATCGAGAGGGTGGAGGAGTACCGCTGGCGGCACGGGCACGCCGTGGCGGTCGGCCTGGTGTTCGCCGGCACGCTGGGGCGACTCGCCGGCCGGCTGGACGAGCCGACGGCCCGCCGGCACCGCAGCGTGCTCGCGGCGCTCGGGCTGCCCACCGGCTACCGCGCCGACGCGTGGCCGCGGCTGCTCGACGCCATGCGGGTCGACAAGAAGGCCCGGGGCAGCCGGCTGCGGTTCGTGGTGCTCGACGGGTTGGCCCGCCCCGCGATCCTGGAGGGCCCCGACGAGGAGCTGCTGCACGCGGCCTACCGGGAGGTGGCGCAGGCGTGAAGGTGTACGTGCTGAACGGGCCGAACCTGGGCCGGCTGGGCACCCGCGAACCGGACGTGTACGGCGCGACCACCTACGCGGACCTGGTGGCGCTCTGCGAGTCGACCGGGCGGGAGCTGGGGCTCGACGTCACCGTGCGGCAGACCGACGCCGAGCACGAGCTGCTGGGCTGGCTGCACGCCGCCGCCGACGAGGGCGCCGCCGTCGTGCTCAACCCGGCCGCCTGGTCGCACTACTCGTACGCGGTGCGGGACGCCTGCGCGATGCTGCGCGGCCCGCTGGTCGAGGTGCACATCTCCAACATCCACGCCCGGGAGGAGTTCCGGCACCACTCGGTGGTCTCGGCGGTGGCGACCGGGGTGATCGCCGGGCTCGGCGTCGACGGCTACCGCCTCGCGCTGCACCACCTCGCCGCGCGCGCCGGCTGAGCGCGGTCGGCGCGTACGGGCCGACGGGCTGGGCCCCGGTCGGCGACGCGGGACGGCGATGGGCGAGTGGCGGTCGCGGCGGTGGCGGTCGGCGGCGGGCGGTGGCGGTCGGCGCACGGCGGGGGAGGGCGCAGCTTGTAGACTTTCCAGGTCTGTCCGCCAATTCATGATCAAGGCAGGAAATGGCCACCACCAACGACCTGAAGAACGGCCTGGTACTCAACCTCGACGGGGAGCTCTGGTCCGTCGTCGAGTTCCAGCACGTCAAGCCCGGCAAGGGTGGTGCGTTCGTGCGTACCACGCTGAAGAACGTGCTCTCCGGCAAGGTGGTCGACAAGACCTTCAACGCGGGCACCAAGGTCGACACCGCGACCGTCGACAAGCGCACGATGCAGTACCTCTACGCCGACGGCGAGGACTACGTCTTCATGGACCTGGAGACGTACGACCAGATCACCGTCCCCGGCGGCACGGTCGGCGAGGCGGCCAACTACCTGCTTCCCGAGGCCGAGGTGATCGTCGCCACGCACGAGAGCGTGCCGCTCTACGTCGAGCTGCCGACCAGCGTGGTGCTCGAGGTCACGTACACCGAGCCCGGCCTGCAGGGCGACCGCTCCACCGGGGGCAACAAGCCGGCCACCGTCGAGACCGGGGCGACGGTCCAGGTGCCGCTGTTCATCACCACCGGCGAGAAGATCAAGGTCGACACCCGGGACGGCCGTTACCTCGGCCGCGCCTGATGGCCGAGGGTCCCAAGCAGCAGATGCCGGCGCGCCGCAAGGCGCGCAAGCGGGCGCTCGACGTGCTGTTCGAGGCCGACCTGCGTGACCGTCCGCCCGTCGAGGTGCTGGCCGGCTACCTGGAGCGGATCGAGCGGCCCCACCCGGAGCACCTGGGCTACGCGGTGGGGCTGGTCGAGGGGGTGGCCGCGCACCTCGACCGGATCGACGAGCTGATCGCCAGCTACGCCGAGGGCTGGACGCTCGACCGGATGCCCACGGTCGACCGCAACCTCGCCCGGATCGCCGTCTACGAGTTGCTCTACGTCGACGAGATCGACGACGCCGTGGCGATCAGCGAGGCCGTGGAGCTGGCCCGGCAGATGTCGACCGACGACTCGCCGCGCTTCCTCAACGGGGTGCTGGGTCGGATCGCCGAGTACGCCACCCGCTGACGGGTTCCCGCGCCGCGCCGTGCCGGGCGCGGAAGATCACACTCGATCCATGATGTGGTGGCCTCCCGGGTGCCGGGAGGCCACCACATCCATGTTGTTGGCGCGATCCGGGCGCGCCGACGGTGCGGTCCGGCGGGGCTGGCGACGGGTGGCGCCTACGACGAAGGGCCCGTGCCATACGGCACGGGCCCTTCGGTCGGGTTCCTCGGGCTACTCGGCCTCAGGAGGCGAAGAACGCCCGCGGGTCGGCGACGAGCACGCCGTGCTCGGTGAGCCGCTCGATCAGACCCGACGGCGAGGCGTCGTACACGATCGCGAGGGCGCGCAGGTCGTCGGCGCGGATCGACAGCACCCGGCCGTTGTAGTCGCCCCGCTGCTGCTGGATGGCGCGGGCGTACCGGGCGACGTAGGCCAGGTCCTCGGAGGCCTCGTCGTAGAGCCGCTCCAGGTCCAGGACGATCTTGCTGGTGGGCTCGTGACGCACCCCACTGCCGTCGGGCAGCAGCTCCGAGACGGGAACGCGGTAGAAGTCGGCCAGTTCGGCCAGGCGGGACACCGTGACGGCGCGGTCGCCGCGCTCGTACGAGCCGACCACCACGGCCTTCCACCGCCCGTTCGACTTCTCCTCCACCCCCTGCAGGGACAGCCCCTGCTGCTGGCGGATCGAGCGCAGGCGGGCGCCCAGGGACTTGGCGTATTCAGAGGGCATTCGGACACTCCCAGTGCTGCGGGGGTTCTCCCAGCGATTCGCTACGGAGCGTGACGGTACGGGGATTGCGACACCGGGTCAAGTGGTCGTGACCTTACCGTTGGGGAGCACGGGGGGGTGTCCCTATGGGTTTCGTCAAGCAGCGACGGGGGCCGTCGGGCGTGGTTGGTAGGGGGTCTTGTGGCGGAGCATGGCGAATAGGACGTCGCAGCGGCGTCGGGCAAGGCAGATGAGGGCGG
>NZ_RAQQ01000007.1 GCF_003610785.1 Micromonospora globbae | reverse complement strand
CTCGATGCGCTGCCACAGCCCGTCAGGCACGATCCACGGCGGCTGCTCGCCACGCCTCACGGCCCGACATCGTAGATCAACCTCTACAAGGGACGCGACATCCAGAGATCATTTTGTTAGGACCCCTTAGTTACCAGCGCGGCCCTCCCGACCGGACGCCCATCCGGTCGCTGAGTTCGACGGCCAGTCGGGGTGGCCGGGGGCGGGTGAGAATGTCCCGAACGAGGTCGCGGGAGAGCTGGTGGTAGCGCACCTGGTCAGCCCCGATGATCTCTGCGTTCAGGAGCGCGGCGAGCGCGTCGTCGATGCGGTTCCACCGGGCAAGGGCTCGGGCGGTTTCGATGGCGTGCCGAACCTGCCGCTCGACGGGCACGGTGCTGGTGTCGAGGTGCGCGCCGATTACGATGGCGCGTTGCACGTCGCCGAGTTCCATGGCCACGGTCGTCTTGTGGATTGACACGTTGGTTGGCCCGAACGCGGTCCACACGTGGTTGCCGTCGGCGCCGAGCTGGTGTGCTGCGGCGTCGGCCTCGGCGATGTGGGTGTCGGCGGAGGCGCGGTCGTCGTCCCGGGCGGCGGCCAGCGCGCAAACGAGGTGCAGGCTGCCGTAGACCGAAAGCAGTTGCGGCGTGGGCCTGGTGAGCCGTGGTTCAAGAAACTGCGCGGCGGTGGCGGCGAGGCTACGAGCCTGCGCATATTCGCCGATGGAGACCAGGGAGTGTGCGGCGGAGCGGCTGAGTGAGCCGATGACGACGTGGTCGTGGCTGGCGTTGGCGGCGGCGAGACCTCGGCTGGCGGCGGTCCACGCGAGGTCACCTTCGCCGAGCTTGGTGAGGAACAACGCGGCGAGCTGGTGAGCGTAGGCAGTCATCGCATGCGCGCGCCGACCGTCGTCTCCGTCGTACGCCTCGGTGGCGGTGAGGCAGTCGTGGATGAGGTAGGGCAGCCGGCGGGCGAGGGTGCCGTACCGCGAGTGCTGGTAGGCGGTCCAGATCTCGGCGACGTCGTTCTCGATCTCGCGCAGGGCGGGAGCCTCGACGTCCCCCGTGCTGGCCAGCGCCGGCGCGAGGTGACGATAGTCGTGAAGCGCGGCCCGCAAGGCGGGGATGGTCTCGCGACCTGAGTCGTCCGACCACTCGAACAGGCTCGGTGCACCGATCAGGTCGCCGAGGGACACGTCCAGGGCCTTGGCGATTGCGCGTATCACCGACAGCCGGTCCAGGTCGGCCCGGTTCGTCTCAACCTTGCGCAACCACTCCTGCGTCTTGCCGACCAGACCGGCCAGCACCTCCTGGGACAGCCCTCGCCTCCGCCGGTAGAAGGCGACGCGCTGGCCGATCGTCATGTCGTCCGTCATCCCTCGCACACCATCACCCTGCCCGCTGAAGGCCGCCGGACCCGGTACGGATTTTCCCGGTCCTCCGTACGGACCGCCCCTACGTTCAGTTCACCCCAGATCACCGGCGCGTGTCGATGCCGGTGTCGGGGATGACTGGCAGGGAGCTGCAGATGGAGGGATCGATGAGCGGCGCACCACACCACGGCTTGGGCCGCTGGCTCGGCCCGTCCGGGAGCGACCTGTCTCGGTGTTCTCCCCGCCTGCGTACCGCCATGAGGGCTGCGTGGGTGGGTGATCGGCGGCCTGCTCCCAGCCGCCGTGATGCGGCGGCGGGCTCGCCATTCCCCCGGCGAGCCCACCGCTCATCGTCCCTGGTGGGGGTGGCGGCATGACGGTGTACATCTCGCGTAACGCCATGGCTAGCCAGTCCCGGCGCCCCGAGCCCAGGTGGACGTCCAAGCAGGGGCAGGTGTGGCCCGCTGACCCGCCGCTGCTCACCTTCGTGTGGCGTCGGCTGTTCGAGCAGCGGGCCCGCGAGGGCGGTCGCCGGTGACCGGGCCGCAGCGCCGTCTCGCGGCGAACCGGCTCGCGCCAACCGGGGTGGAACATCTGCCGATGCGCCCGCTGTGGCTGTGCCGTCGATGCGGGCAGCCGTGGCCCTGCGGCGCGGCGAAGCTCGCGCTCCTGGCCGAGTACCGGGAAGTGCCGGTGAGCCTGTTCCTCTACCTGGCCAGCTGCCTACACGACGCGATCGACGACCTCCACCGGCTCAACCCGAGCGTCACGGGCAGCGCCGCCGACATGTTCGACCGGTTCCTCGGCTGGCCCGCCCGCCACACCCACGCCTACCGCGTCAGTACCACCACCGCCGCCAGCATCGAAGAGGCCTCATCGTGAACGGCATCGGCCTCATCAGCGCCACCGGCCAACCGGCGATCGCCGGCAGCTTCCACACCCTGGTCGTGCAGCCGACGAGCTTCTGCAACCTCGACTGCACCTACTGCTACCTGCCCGACCGGAGATCCCTCCGCCTCATGAGCGGCGCGGTCGCGCAGGCATGCGCGGAGTCGATCGCCCAGCAGAACAGCGGACGTCCCGTGAGTGTCGTGTGGCACGGGGGCGAACCCACCGCCACACCCATCGGGCTGTTCCGCGATCTGCTGGCCCCGTTCGAGCAACTGCGGCGTGCGGGGATGGTGCGTCACGAGATCCAGACGAACGCCACGCTGATCAACCGACAGTGGTGCGAACTGTTCACCACCTACGGGTTCGAGGTCGGGGTCAGCATTGACGGACCGGGCGTGTTGAACCGAAACCGCCTCGACCGGGCCGGCAAGTCGACGGATGCCCGAACCCTGCGCGGCATGCAGACCTTGACCGACGCGGGGCTGGAGTACTCCGTGATCTGTGTTGTCACACCGGCAACCATCGACCACGCGGACGCCCTCCTCGACTTCTTCACCGGCCTGCCCGGCTGCGAGTCCGTGGGCTTCAACATCGAAGAGCAGGAGGGCACCGACCGGGCACCGGTGTCGGAGGATGCCGCGTACCGGTTCTGGAAGCACCTCATCGAACGTCGCGTCGGCGGCAGCCCGCTGCGCATCCGCGACGTGGACCGGTTGGCCGACTATGTCGTCGTCACCCGCGCCGGACACGTCGACCACGCGCCGTACGAGCCGATCCCGACCGTCTCCTGGGATGGACAGGTGGTGCTGCTGTCACCGGAACTACTCGGCATCACCGAGCCGCGATACGGCGACTTCATCGCCGGCAACGTCCTCCAGCAACCCATCACCGCCATGCTCGCCCGCGCCGGCGACCTGGACTACGTCGCCGAGTTCATTACGGCCCTCAACGACTGCGCCGACCACTGCGCCTTCTACGACTTCTGCCGCGGCGCCCAGGCCGGCAACCGCTACTTCGAACACGCGACGTTCACCGCCCGCGAGACCACCTACTGCCGAACCACTCGACAAGCCCTCGTCCGTGCCGCTGCGGACCACCTGACCCCTCAAGGAGGAGCACCATGACCAACGCTCTCGCGACCCTTGTCAACGCCGCACCCGAGCAACTGGCCCGCCTCGGCGTCGACCCGCAGCGGTCGGTAGCGTCGATCGACGCGGCGAAGTTCGACAACCGCCCCACCTGGGACAACAAGGGAAAGTTCGACAGCCGACCCGGCTGGGACAACTGGAACAAGAAGTAGCCCCCACCACGGGACGCGCGGGGTGGCGTGCCCACCCCGCGCCCACACAGGTTGAGGACACATGCGCACCACCACGATCGGCGACGTGAAGGTCCTACTGCCGGACCTCGAACCGGACGACCTCGACACCACGACGAACCTGGCCGACGGCCTCACCGAGGCCCTCGTCGAGGGCGCCGCGTGGCACGGCTCGCACCTGGAAGACGCCCGCATCCGCAGCAGCCTGATCACCGGCGTGGACCTGAGCGAGAGCATCTGGGAAGCCGGCAGCCTCTACGGCTGCGAGATCACCCGCACCGACTTCTCCGGCGCGACCCTGACCGGCATCACCATCGAACGGTGCGCCATTACCGGCTCACGGTTCACTGGCACCAGACTCACCGACGTACGCCTCAAGGACGTCTTGTTCGACGGCTGCCGCTTCGATTACGCCACCTTCCAGCGCGTCGCCGCCGGCGGCTCGGTCGCGTTCACCGACTGCATTCTCACGAACGGTGCGTGGTCTTCCTGCCGGCTACCTCGCATCGCGCTGCGGTCATGTGACCTCGCTGGCCTGGACCTGGATTCCTGCCACCTCGTCGGCACCGACCTGCGGGGCAGCCGTCTCCACGGGCTGAAGACGTCCCTCGACAACCTGCGCGGCGTCACTGTCGGCCGCGGCCAGCTTCCTGACCTCACCCAGCTGACCATCGACGTCCTCGACCTCGCGGTTCGTGACGAGTGACCCGAGGTGTTCGGGGGTAACCGGACTCGTGATCCGCAGGGCCGGGCTTCCCCGGCGGCGCGCCAGCAGTGACACCGGTAGGGCCGGCCGTGCGGACCAGGCCCTGATCGTTCTGCACGATCCCGACCTCCGGGCCCGAGTTGCCCCCTGGCCGGCCACTGGTCCCGCGACCCACGTCGCGGAGCGATCTGGTGATTGTCGCCGTACGCCTGCGGGCGATGCGGTGCGATGGCAGGGTGGCGAGGGATCGGGAGCGCTGGAGCCGGGGTTACGGCGTCGCCTTGTTGCGGAAGCGGGAGAGCGCCCAGCAGGCCACGTACGTGGAACTGTTCTTCGACCTGGTGATGGTGTTCGCCCTCAACCGGCTGCTGTCCTCCGGGGTCGCCGACCTCGAGGTGCCCGGCCAGGCGCCCGCGGACTATCTGGCCCGGTGGGCGGGTCTCGGCCGTACGCTGCTGCTGTTCGCGCCACTGCTCTGGACGTGGACGATCACCGCCTACCTCACCGCCCGGTTCGACCCGCGGACTCCCGCGCTCCAACGGTCGACCCTGGTCGCGGCGTTCGCCGTGCTGATCATGGGTACGAGCGTGCCGCACGCCTTCGACGGCGCGGGCGGCCTGTCGTTCGCGCTGGTGTACACGCTCAACCAGGTCGGCCGGTTGTTGATCTTCGTGTACATCATCGGTGCGCATCCGCTGGGCCGGCTGTACGTCCGAGCCACGGTCTGGCTCGCCGTCGGGGGAGCGTTCTGGATCCTCGGCGGTCTGACCACCGGCGGGGCCCAGGTCGTGCTGTGGATCCTGGCGGTGATCGTCGACTTCGGCGCGGCACGACTGGGCTGGCCGTTACCGCGGCTGGGGCGGGGGAGACAGGCGGTGTGGGAGATGGCCCCCCACCATCTCGCCGAGCGGTACCAGCAGTTGATGCTGATCGCCCTGGGTGAGACGATCCTCGCTGTCGGCATCACCTTCACCACGAACAAGGACCGGCCCGGCGGCTACGAGAGTCTCGGGCTGCTCACGGCGTAAGTCACCACGGTGCTGTTGTGGCGCATCTACTTCCAGCGCGCCGGGCAGGTGCTCGGTGAGGCCGCCGTCAAGGCGCGGAACCCCGGGAAGGTGGGGGGCTTCATCGCGAGTGCGCACACCCTGATGATCTTCGGGATCGTGATCACCGCGATCGGGTACGAGCTCGTCCAGCACCACCCGCTCGGGTACACCTTCCCGGCCTGGCTGGCCATGATCCTCGGCGGGCCGGCCTGCTTCCTGGTCGGGCGCGCCGCCCTGGAGCGTGCGGTGTTCTCCCGGGTCTCCCGACGCCGCTGGATCGGGATCGGCATCCTCCTCCTCACCTTCCTGCCGCTCGTGGCCGCCCCGCCGCTGGCCGCGGGGGTCACCGCCGCCGCCGTGCTGTTCGGCATCGCGTACGTCGACACCCGCCGGGCTGCTCACCGGCCGCCGGAGGAGCCCCACCCGCTCGATGCGAGATCGAACTGGCCGTGGTGGAGCAGCCCGGAGACCAGGCGCCCGGATCCGACCCCCGAATGACGCTGGGCAAGCGGGGGTACGGCTGGCCTGCCGGCGGCCGTCAGAAGAGGGTCAGGGGCTCGACGGGGATCGGCTGGGGGAGTGGCTCCAGTTCGGGTACGCGGGCGCGTACCTCGTCGTGGAAACGGCGGGCGAGCAGCGGCGCGTCGGCGTTGTCGGGGGTGTGGACGAAGACGGTCGGTGAGCGGCCCTCGCGCAGCCACCCGGCGGTGACGTCGACCCAGTGCCGCCAGCCCTCGACGGTCCGCGCGGTGTCGTCGCGTCCGAGGTAGCGGACGACCGGCCGGTCGGTCAGCGCGGCCGTCCGCAGCGGCACCCGCGGTTTCTTGACCCACGCGTCCCGCTCCGCGTCGCTGCTCGGCGGGCTGCGGAAGAACGCCGTGGTGTCGAACGGGATCCATTCGGCGGCCACGGTGGCGAGCGCGTCCTCGAGGAGCCGGACGGCCCGCGGGTCGTCGAAGAACGCGGGGTGGCGGACCTCGACGGCGTACCGGTGGTCGGCCGGGAGTGTCCGCAGGAAGCGGGCGAGGACGGGCACGTCGGCGGGTGCAAAGGATCCGGGCAGCTGGATCCAGAGCGCGTGGGCGCGTGGACCGAGCGGCTCGATCGCGTCGAGGAACGCGCGCAGCGGCTCGTCGGCGTGGGTGAGGCGGCGTTCGTGCGTGACGGTCTTCGGGAGCTTGAGGACGAACCGGAAGTCGTCGTCGGTCTGCTGTGCCCAGGAGGCCACGGTGTCGCGGGTCGGCGTGGCGTAGAACGTCGTGTTCCCCTCGACGGCGGTGCACCAGCCCGCGTAGTGCCGCAGACGTTCGTGGGCCGGCAGAGGGTGCGCCAGGAAGCGTCCCTGCCATGCCTTGTGCGTCCACATCGCACACCCCACGTGAAGACGCACGCCCGACCCTCCTCGCTCGACCCGGCTCCACCCTGCCAGGCCGCCGTCGGGGCGCGTCCGGGCGGGGTCGCGGAATGCCGCGAGGGCGGCAAGGGCAGCGGTCTGCCAGACAACCGAAGAGGTCTGACCACTCGGCCTCCGTGGGCCTCCGGTCGGCGGTTGGGCTGATGGTCCGTCCGGTGGAAGTCAGCGTGGTCGCTTCGGGGTCGCCGGCGAGCGGCGCACCCGGTGATTCCCACAGAGTGGGCTTGACCTGCGGCGATGTCGCCACTCGAAGGTAACGGTCGGGTCACGAGGTATTCCGTAGGTGTTGATTCCTCGATTAACCTCCCGTGCCACGAGGTCAGACCTCATTCCTCATACCTCTAACCCTGACGAGGTGAGTCGCCGAGTGCAGGACGCCGCCCCCCGCTACGCCGGATACCGGTCCTTCGACTACTTGACCCCGCACGTCGACTACAAGGTCTTCGAGCTCGCTCCCCAGCTCGGGCGGGTGCCCGAGCACGACCTCGGCCTCAGCGACGAGCAGCGCGCCCGGGTGGCCCGCCTGCTCCGCGAGCACATCGCGATCTCGCTGCACGAGCACCCGAAGATCCTGCCGGCCGACGTCTCCCAGCTGCGCGACTACAACCGCACCGGCCGCAACGCGTTCGGCTTCGAGGGGATGGCCCGCTCCGGACTCACCGCGGTCTTCGACAACTTCATGAACGGCACCGGCTGCGTGACCAGTGAGCACGCCTGGAAGTGGGACGACGTCATCTACGACATCGGCCTCCGCTTCGCCGACATCGCCAAGCAGGACCACGTCGTCGTGGCGACCACGCTCGACCAGATCCGCGAGGCCAAGCGCAACGGGCAGATCGCCCTGGTGGCCGGTCTCGAAGCGGCCACGATGATCGAGAACGAGCTGGACCGGATCGACATCCTCTACGGCTTCGGTGTCCGGCAGATGGGCATCGCGTACAGCCAGGCGAACATGCTCGGATCCGGCCTCTCCGAGACCCGCGACGGTGGGCTGACCCACTTCGGTCGGCGTGCGGTGGACCGGATGAACAAGCTCGGTATCGCCATCGACATCTCGCACTCCGGCGATCGGACCTCGCTGGACGTGATCGAGGCCAGTCGGGTTCCGGTGTTCATCACCCACGCCGGTGCCCGTTCGGTCTGGAACACCCCTCGGATGAAGCCGGACGAGGTGATCCGGGCCTGCGCCGAGCGGGGTGGCGTGATCGGCATCGAGGCCGCGCCCCACACCACCCTCTCGGCCGACCACCCGCACCACTCGATCGAGTCGGTGATGGACCACTTCACGTACTGCGTGGACCTGGTCGGCATCGACCACGTGGCGTTCGGCCCGGACACCAACTTCGGTGACCACGTCGGGCTGCACGACAGCTTCACCCAGCACCTGGCGATCGGGCAGGCCCACGGAGTGGTGGACCACCCCCGTGTCCCGTACGTGAGCGGCATGGAGAACCCGGCGGAGTGCTTCAGCAACATCGTCGGCTGGCTCGTCACGCACGGCTACTCCGACGACGAGATCGCCAAGGTCATCGGCGGCAACATCATCCGGGTTCTTGAGGAGGTTTGGTGAGAAAGACGGTCAAGGGTCGGTGGCGGCTCGCTGTCGCGCTCGGCGTGGCGGCGACGCTGGGGATCTCCGGCTGCAGCCTGAACGAGGACACCGGGTCCTCGACCACGTCGACGGACGGCTCGGTGCTGCGCATCGGCACCACCACCGACGTGAGCAACTTCAACCCGCTCCAGTCGCTGAGCAAGACCGACTCGTGGATCCTCAACGCGATGTACCCGCACCTGCTGCGGATCGACGAGAACGCGAAGAAGGCGCCGGAGCTGGCCAAGGAGTACCGCTACGAGGACGGCGGCAAGACGGCCGTGTTCGTGCTGCGGGACGACTTCACGTGGACCGACGGCAAGCCGGTGGTCGCGGACGACGTCAAGTTCAGCGCCGAAATGATCATGAAGTACAAGCTCGGCAACGTCGCCGCGAAGCTGACGTGGGTCGAGTCCATCGAGGCGCCGGACGCGACCACCGTCAAGTTCAAGCTCTCGCAGCCGTACGCGCCGTTCGCCGAGGGCGTCGGCTTCTGGATGTCGATCGTGCCGAAGCACGTCTTCGAGTCCGCCGGTGACCTGTCCAAGTTCCCCAACGACTCGAACTGGGTCGGCGCCGGCCCGTTCGTGCTCGACAGCATCACCAAGGGCCAGCGCTACGTCATGAAGCGCAACCCGAACTACCCGCTCGCGCCGGGCGGCAAGGCCGCGGTCAGCCAGGTCGAGTACCGCGTCTACCCGGACGTGAACACGATGATGCTGGCGCTGCGCAACGGCGACATCGACCTCATGGGCACCCCGGTGCCGGTGTCGGCGGTGAAGACGTTCCAGGCCGACTCGAACATCAAGCTGGTGAAGGTGGGCGCGCTGGGCTTCGCGCACCTGACCTACAACATGAAGAACAAGCAGCTGGCCGACCAGCAGGTCCGGCAGGCGCTGTCGATGTCGGTCGACACCAAGTCGATCATCTCGTCGGTGCTCCAGGGCGACGGCCAGCAGATGGCCGGCCCGATCTCGCCGATCTTCTCGGAGTACGACAACACCGAGATCCAGCCGTACCCGTTCGACCCCGCCGGGGCGAAGGCGAAGCTGAGCGCGGCCGGCTACAAGGACGCGAACAACGACGGCTTCTTCGACGAGCTGGCCTTCGGGGTGGCGTGCGACCAGTCCAACGCGAACATCACCCGCGTGGTGCAGCTCTTCCGGGAGAGCGCCGCCAAGGCCGGCATCAAGCTCGAGAACGAGTGCGTCGAGCGGAACACGTTCCTCTCCCGGACCAAGAACGGCGAGTACGACATCGACGCGTCGCAGTGGGGCGTGTTCGACAACCCGATGGACCAGCTGCGCAGCACCTACCTGTCCAGCAACCCGGGCGGCATCAACTACAACCTGCTCGAGTCGCCGGAGATGGACCATCTGATCAACGACGCGGCCGCCACCACCGACCCGGAGGCGTTCAAGGCCAAGATCAAGAACATCGACAAGGTCGTGCACGACCAGGCGTACCTGACCCCGCTGTACGTGGAGAACTTCCAGTTCGCCTACAACGCCAGCAAGTTCACCGGCTTCGTCCCGTCGCCGTCGGACCTGCTCGGCATGGTCACCGCGTACTCGCTGGCCCAGGTCACCCCGGCCAAGTGACCGGAAAGTCCTAGGGAGAGGAGGGGTCCCCCGTGGCGCGTTTCGTGCTCAGTCGGGCACTGAAGGCCGTCCTGACCGTGTGGATTGCGATCACTTCGACGTTCTTCCTGCTCCGGCTGCTGCCGGGGGACCCCACGACCCTCATGGTCGAGGGGGACATGACGCCGGAGATGCAGGCGGCGCTGCTCAAGACGTACGGCCTGGACCGGCCGTTGTGGGAGCAGTACGTCTCGTACCTGCGTGAGCTGGTCCAGGGCAACCTGGGCATCTCGTTCCGGCAGATCCAGCCGGTCGTCGACATCATCGTCGACCGTCTGCCCTGGACCCTGCTGCTCGCCGGCACCGCGTTCGTCGTCACCGTGGCCGTCGGCATCCCGATCGGGGTGGCCGCCGCCGTGAACCGGGGCCGGTGGCTGGACCGGGCGCTCCAGGCGCTCGGCATCGGCGGGCACGCGCTCTTCGTGCCCAGCGTCGCCATGCTGCTGCTGGTCTTCCTGGGAGCCCGCCTCGGCTGGTTCCCGATCGGCGGGGCGATCGACCCGGACACCCGGGGCGCGGCGGCCTACCTGAGCCTCGCCCACCACCTGGTCCTGCCGGTGCTGTCGCTGGTGCTGGTGCAGCTCGGCCCGTACGCGTTGACCCTGCGGACAAACATGATCGAGGTCCTCGGCGAGGACTACATCCGGGCCGCCCAGGCCCGGGGACTCTCGGCCCGGCGGCGGGTGTGGAAGCACGGCCTGCGCAACGCGATCCTGCCGGCGCTGACCCTCATGGGTCTCCAGTTGGGCACCCTGGTCGGCGGCGCCGTGCTCACCGAGACCGTGTTCGCCTACCCGGGGGTCGGCCGGCTCATCTTCGAAGCCGTCGGCCAGCAGGACTACCCGGTGCTCCAGGGCGCGTTCATCATGCTCGCCGTCACGGTGGTGTTCGCCAACGCGCTGACCGACATGTTCTACGCCGTCCTCAACCCCCGGATCCGGCTGTGAACGCGCGCGCCTCCGCCCGCCCGAACCCGTCCGCCCCCACCCCCGAAGGGAGGGTGCCGTGAGCGCCCCCGTGCTGACCGAGCAGGCGGTGCCGCCGGTCGCCCCGGCCGTCGCGAGGCGGTCCTGGTTCGCCTACCTGCGCCAACCCTCCGCGGCGCTGTCCGTGCTGGTGCTCGTCGTGATGGTGGCGCTCGCGCTCCTCGCGCCGGTGATCGCCGACGAGCCGGCCGGCGCCGGCCCGGACGTGCTGCAACCGCCGTCCGGCGCGCACTGGTTCGGTACGGACGACCTCGGGCAGGACATCTTCGCCCAGGTCGTGTGGGGCACCCGGACCAGCCTCGTGATCGGACTGGCCGCCTCGCTGATCGCGATCGTCCTCGGCACGGCGATCGGGTTGGCCTCGGCGTACTTCCGTCCGATCGACGCGGTCGCCACGGTCGTCACCGACGTGATGCTGGCGCTGCCCACCCTGCCGCTGATGATCATGCTGGCCGCGGTGGTCAACCCCAGTCTCTGGACGCTGACCCTCATCATCGGGTTCTTCGCCTGGCCCGAGGTGGCCCGCCTGATCCGGTCCCAGGGCCTGGTGATCAGCGCGATGCCGTACATCGACGGCGCGCGCGTGCTCGGCGCCTCCGGGTGGCGGATCGTCACCCGCGAGATCCTGCCCGCGGTCGTCTCGCTGGTGATCGTGAGCGTGCTGCTCACCGCCTCCCGGGCGGTGATCTCCGAGGCCGGCCTGAGCTTCCTCGGTCTGGGCGACCCGGACGCCTGGTCGTGGGGCCGCATCCTGCTCAACGCCCAGCGCAGCGGGGTGGTCGCCATCGCCTGGTGGCAGACGCTCTTCCCGTCTCTGGCGATCCTGCTGCTCGTGCTGGCGGCCACCGTCGCCGGAATGCGGTTCAACGACACCCGTGACCCCCGCCGCAACGGAGCCTGACCATGCGACTGCCCGACAGCTTCTACACCAGCGTCCGCAACCGCCTCAACGAGGCGCTCGACGAGCGCGGCCTGGACGGCTTCCTCGCCACGTCCCCGGCGGACGTCGCCTTCCTCAGTGGCTTCTTCTACATCGCCACCGAACGGCCGGTCTACCTGTGGATGCCCCGCGAGGGGGATCCGCTGCTGGTCATCCCGCGGCTCGACGAGGAGTACGCGGCGCAGCAGGGCGTGCGGGTGCCGACCGTCAGCTACTTCGAGTACCCGGGGGTCGTCACCGCCGAGCAGACCCTCGCCGCGGCGCTGCCCCGGCCCGGCGGCCGCACCCGCCGGATCGGGTTGAGCGCCGGGGTGTCGGTCGGCACGTACCGCGCGCTGTTGCAGGCCATCGCGGGCGCCACCCTGGAGACCACCGACGTGGTGGCCCGGCTGCGGCTGCGCAAGTTCCCCGAGGAGATCCCGTTCCACGAGGCCGCCGCGCGGATCTGCGACGAGATGCTCGGCGCGGGCCGGGCCCTGATCGAGGAGGCGTTGGCGACCGGGGGGCCGCTGCCGCGCGAGGACGAGATCGCCCGGCACGTGATCGGGTACGGCACCGACCGGATGTACGCCGAGTACGACCTCGTCGTCTACACCACGAAGCTGGCCGGGGGTCTCGTGTACGCCGGCCCGAACTCGGCCCTGCCGCACGGCCTGCCGACCCGCCGCCGGATCGAGCCCGGCGACACGCTGATCCTCTCCCTCGGCGCGGCGGTGGCCAGCCGGTTCGTGGAGAGCGAACGCACCTTCGTGGTGGGCGAGCCCACGCCCGAGCAGGTGCGCTACTACGAGGCCGACCGGGAGGCGCAGGAGGTCGGCACCCAGGCGATGACCGCCGGGCGGACCTGCGCCGAGGTCAACCGGATCTGCCTCGACGTGCTGCGCGAGCACGGCCTGGGCGACTACATCCGGCACCGGCAGGGGCACGGCATCGGTTTGCAGAACCACGAGGCGCCGTGGGTCGAGGACGGCGACGAGACCGTGCTCGCCCCCGGGATGCTGCTCTCCAGCGAGCCCGGCGTCTACGTGCCCGGCCACGCCGGCTACCGCATCTCCGACACGGTCCTCGTCGAGGAGGACGGCCCGCGCAGGCTCACCCGCTACCCGCGCGACCTGGCATCGAACGTCATCGAGGGAGTCCGATGAAAGTCAACGGCGCAGAACTGGTGGTCGAGGCGTTCGGCCCGACCGACGGACCGGCGATGATCGTGCACCACGGCGCACCCGGGCTCGGCTCCCGCAACGAGCCGAAGCGCTCCTTCGGCCCGTTCGCCGACCGGATGCGGGTGATCGTCTTCGACGCCCGGGGCTCCGGCGAGTCCAGCGACGACGAGCCGTTCACCCACGAGCAGTGGGTGGCCGACGTGGACGCCATCCGGGAGCACTTCGGCTACGAGAAGATCGTCATGGCCGGCGGCTCGTACGGCGGGTTCATCGCCATGGAGTACGCCATCGCCCACCCGGACCGGGTCTCCGCGCTGGTGCTCCGCGACACGGCGGCGGACACCGCGCACGACCACCTCGCCGTCGAACGCGCCCGCAACACCGACCGTACGGTGATCCCGGAGTGGGTCATCGAGCGGATCGGCACCGGCCGGTTCGAGAGCAACGAGCAGCTGCGCGAGTACTGGCGTGCCATCCTTCCGCTCTACGACCACCAGCACGACCCGGCCAAGGACGAGGCGAAGCTCAACGCCACCCGGTTCCACTACCGCACGCACAACGCGGCCTTCGGGCAGAACATGCCGCGCTACGACCTCAAGCCGAAGCTGCCGTCGATCACCTGCCCGACGCTGGTGACCGTGGGCCGGCACGACTGGCGTACGCCGGTGGCCGCCTCCCAGGTCATCGCCGACCTGATCCCCGACAGCCGGCTGGTGGTCTTCGAGAAGTCCGGGCACTCGCCGCAGTTGGAGGAGCCGGAGCTGTTCCAGCAGGTGGTGCGCGACTTCCTCGCCGAAGCCGGTGTGCTGCGATGACCCTGTTGGAGATCGCCGACCTGCGGGTCACGTTCCCCGGCGGCACCGGGCCCGTCAACGCCGTGAACGGGGTGTCACTCGAGGTCGACGCGGGGCGGACCCTCGCGGTCCTCGGCGAGTCCGGTTCCGGCAAGAGCGTCACCGCGCAGGCGGTGATGGGCATCCTCGACGCCCCGCCGGCCCGGATCACCGGTTCGGTGCGGTTGCGCGGTCGGGAGCTGCTCACCCTGCCGCGCAGACAGCGCGACCGGGTCAGCGGCGAGGAGATCGGCATGGTCTTCCAGGACGCCATGGCCGCGCTCAACCCGGTCTTCACCGTCGGGCACCAGATCATGGAGGTGCTGCGGGTCCGCCGTGGCATGTCCAAGGCCGACGCCCGCCGCCGGGCCGTCGAACTGGTCGACCGGGTCCGGATCCCGGCCGCGAAGGACCGGATCCGCGACTACCCGCACCAGTTCTCCGGTGGCATGCGGCAGCGCATCATGATCGCGCTGGCCATCGCCCTCGAACCGGACCTGCTGATCGCCGACGAGCCCACCACCGCCCTCGACGTGACCGTGCAGGCCCAGGTGATGGAGCTGCTCGCGGAGATCCAGCGGGACAGCGGGATGGGCCTCATGCTCATCACCCACGACCTCGGTGTGGTGGCCGAGGTCGCCGACGACGTGGCCGTCATGTACGCCGGCCGGATCGTCGAGCGGGGCACGGTCCAGCAGATCTTCGACGGCCCCGCGCACCCGTACACCGAGGGGCTGCTCGCCTCGATGCCCCGGGTGGACCGGCGTGACGACGTGCTCTACGCGATCCCGGGAGCACCGCCGAACCCGGCCATGCTCCCCGCCGGCTGCCCGTTCCACCTGCGCTGTCCCCGGGTCACCGACGAGTGCCGCGTGACCCTGCCGCCGCTGGCCGTGCTGCCCGGCAACCGGTCCTGCGCGTGCCACCACCATGAGGAGGTGCGTCGTGCCACCCGGAGATGACGTGGTGCTGCGGGTCGAGAACCTGGTCAAGCACTTCCCGCTCAAGGGGCGGGTGCCGTTCACGACCGGCGGTGTCGTCAAGGCCGTCGACGGTGTCTCGTTCGACCTGTGCCGAGGCGAGACGCTCGGCGTGGTCGGCGAGTCCGGCTGCGGGAAGACGACCCTGGCGCGGATGCTGGTCGGGCTGGAACAGCCCACCTCCGGCGCGGTCCGGTTCGGCGACTCGGTGGTGCACACGGCCCGGGGCCGGGAGCTGCGCGCGCTGCGGCGCCGGATCCAGATCGTGCTCCAGGACCCGTACACCTCGCTGAACCCGCGGCGCACGATCCGGGAGATCCTGCTCCAGCCCTTCGAGATCCACCCCGACGTTCTGGACCGGCGGCGCCGGCTGGACCGGATCCGGGAGCTGCTCGACCTGGTCGGCCTCGACCCGGCCCTGCACCTGGACCGCTACCCGCACCAGTTCTCCGGCGGGCAGCGCCAGCGCATCGGGATCGCCCGGGCGCTCGCCCTGCAACCCGACGTCATCGTCTGCGACGAGCCGGTCTCCGCGCTCGACGTGTCGGTCCAGGCCCAGGTCGTCAACCTGCTCGAGCGGCTCCAGGACGAGCTGGGTGTGGCGTACGTCTTCATCGCGCACGACCTGTCCGTGGTGCGCCACATCTCCGACCGGGTGGCCGTCATGTACCTGGGCAAGCTCGTGGAGACCGGCCCCGAGGCGAGCCTGTACGACACGCCCCGGCACCCGTACACGAAGGCGCTGCTCTCCGCGGTCCCGGTGCCGGAACCCGCCGCACGGGGCGAGCGTCAGCGGATCCTGCTGCCCGGCGACCCGCCCAGCCCGGTCGACCCGCCGTCGGGTTGCCGGTTCCGGACGCGCTGCTGGCAGGCGACGGAGACCTGCTCCACCACGGAGCCGCCGCTGGCAGCCGGGGCACACCCGGTTGCCTGCCACTACCCACTGGCCGCGTAGCGACCAGCCACCGTTTCGAAGGAGAAGGTGTCTTGCTGCAAGAACCAGCCCCCCGGTACCAGGGGCACAGGTCCTACTCGTACCTGGAGCCGCACGTGGACTACCGGGTGTTCGCGTTGGCCCCGGAGGTCGGCCGGGTGCCCGAGCACGACCTCGGGCTCACGACCGCCCAGCGTGAGCGGGTCAGCCGGCTGCTCGCCGAGAACATCGCGATCTCCTTGCACGAGCACCCGGTGATCCTGCCGGAGGACGTCCGCGAGCTCCGCGCCTACAACCGCACCGCCCGCCAGCGCACCGGTTACGAGGGCCTGGCCCGGTCCGGCCTCACGGCGGTGTTCGACAACTTCATGGCCGGGGCGTCCTGTGTGACGAGCGAGAACGGCTGGAAGTGGAACGACCTCGTCTACGCCCTCGGGATGCGGATGAGCGACCTCTACAAGCAGGACTACATCTTCCTGGCGACCTCGGTGGAGGACATCCGCGCCGCGAAGCGGGACGGCCGGTTGGCGCTCGTCGCGGGCCTGGAGTGCGCCACGCCCATCGAGAACGAGCTGGACCGGATCGACATCCTCTACGGCTTCGGCGTCCGCCAGCTCGGGATCGCGTACAGCCAGGCGAACATGCTCGGCGGTGGCCTGTCGGAGCGCAGCGACGGTGGGCTGACCCACTTCGGTCGGCGTGCGGTGGACCGGATGAACAAGCTCGGTATCGCCATCGACATCTCGCACTCCGGCGATCGGACCTCGCTGGACGTGATCGAGGCCAGTCGGGTTCCGGTGTTCATCACCCATGCCGGTGCCCGTTCGGTCTGGAACACCCCTCGGATGAAGCCGGACGAGGTGATCCGGGCCTGCGCCGAGCGGGGTGGCGTGATCGGCATCGAGGCCGCGCCCCACACCACCCTCTCGGCCGACCACCCGCACCACTCGATCGAGTCGGTGATGGACCACTTCACGTACTGCGTGGACCTGGTCGGCATCGACCACGTCACGTTCGGGCCGGACACGATGTTCGGCGACCACGTGGGGGTGCACAACACCTACGCCGGGAACTACGCGCACGACTCCGGCGAGCGGCCGGAGCACCCGCGGGTGGAGTACGTCTCCGGTGTGGAGAACCCCGGCGAGGCGTTCGGGAACATCGTCGGCTGGCTGGTGAAGCACGGCTACTCCGACGACGAGATCGCCAAGGTCGTCGGCGGCAACACCCTGCGGGTGCTCGAACAGGTCTGGTAGCACCCGCAGGGTGCGGGAGCGAGTCTGGTAGCTCCCTCCGGCCGATACACCGGTGGGGGACCGACAAACTACACTCCGTACGCCGCCAACGGCGGCGGCAGGAGCGATGAGGTGGGAGTGGATGGCTCGGCGCGAGACCGCGCTGCAGACCGCGCGCGGTCGGCTTCGGGAGCTCATCGCCAGTGAGTTCCGATCCGGGGACAAACTGCCCAACGAGCGGGAACTGGCCGAACGGCTGGAGGTCAGCCGGGCCACGGTGCGCGAGGTACTCGGCCAGCTCGCCAGCGAGGGAGTGGTGACCCGTACGTGGGGCATCGGCACCTTCGTGCACGACGGCGTCGAGCGGGTGCCCGTGTCGATCGGCGACGTCACCGCGCTGCGGGACCGGATCACCGCCTCGGGCCACCGCCCGACCCTCCAGGACGCGGCGGTCAGCCGGGCGAAGTGCCCGGCTGACTGCGCGAAGGTGCTCGGCCTGGAGCCGGACTCGCCGGTGTGGCGCGTCGACCGGCTCTTCGCCGTGGACGGGGTGGCGGCGGCCTGGATCCGGGACCACCTGCCGTTGCGCTTCGACGGGCACGACCTCGACCCGTCCGGGCTGGTCAGCATCGACCTCGACATGTTCGAGTTCCTGGCGAGCGCGACCGGCATGCCGGTCCGGCGCGCGGAGATCGAACTCGCCGCCGTGCTCGCCGACGAGGAGGCCAACGCCCGGCTCGGCGTCGCGGTGGGGCATCCGCTGGTCACCGCCACCCAGATCGGCTACGGAGCGAACGGCGCGCCGCTATTCCACGGGCACATCACCGTGCGTACCGATGTGTTGACCCTGCGGATCAGTCGCGGCGGGTGAGGCCGGGGCGGCCTCCGGACGGATCGGGCTCGGCGAGGGCCGCGGCGGTGGCGGTGCCGGTGACGCCCGCGACCGGGCCCTGGTAGAGGATCCGTCCGCCGTGCTTCCCGGGGCCGGGGCCGAGGTCGATGAGCCAGTCGGCCTGCCGGATGACGTGGAGGTTGTGCTCGATGACCACGACGGTGTGGCCGCGGTCGACCAGGGCGTCGAGGATGCCGAGCAGCGTGTCGACGTCGCGGAGGTGGAGCCCCGTGGTGGGCTCGTCGAGCACGTAGAGGGTCGGGCCGGTGGTGTCGCGGAGCTCCTTCGCGATCTTGACGCGCTGGGACTCGCCGCCGGAGAGGGTGGTCAGCGGCTGGCCGAGCCGCAGGTAGCCGAGGCCGACGTCGTCGAGGTGGCGGAGCGCCCGCGTGATCGCCGGGTCGGGTAGTCGCTGGATGGCCTCGGCGATGGTGAGGCCGTCGACGTCGGCGATGGACAGGCCGTCGACGGTGTGGCGCAGCACCTCGGGGGTGAAGCGGCGGCCCTGGCAGGTCTCGCAGACCGTCTCCTGGCCGTCCATGAAGGCCAGATCGGTGTGGACGACGCCGAGGCCGTCGCAGTCCGGGCACGCGCCGTCGGAGTTGGCGCTGAACAGGCTGGCGGGGACGCCGTTGTGGCGCGCGAACAGTTTGCGGATGGGCGCCGCGATGCCCGTGTAGGTGATGGGGCTCGACCGGCGGTTGGGGCTGACCGGCCGCTGGTCGATCACGACGGCGTCGTGCTGGGCGACGAGTTCGGCGGCGAGGCTGGACTTCCCGGAGCCGGCGACGCCGGTGAGCACGGTCAGGACGCCGGTCGGGATGTCGACGGTCACGTTGCGGAGGTTGTTGCGGGTGGCGTCGGCGACCGTGACGTGGCCGTGCGGTGCCCGGGGGCGGTCCTTGACGGGTGCGTGCCGCGCCAGGGCGGCGGCGGTGGGCGTGCCGGCGCGGCGGAGGTCGGCGAAGGCGCCCTGGAAGACGAGCCGGCCGCCCTGGTCGCCGGCGCCCGGCCCGACCTCGACGATCTGGTCGGCGACCGCCATGACCGCGGGGTCGTGCTCCACGACGAGGACGGTGTTGCCCTTGTCGCGCAGCCGTCGCAGCAGGGCGGTCATGGCGGACACGTCGTGGGGGTGGAGGCCCACGGTCGGTTCGTCGAAGATGTAGACCATCTCGACGAGGCTGCTGCCCAGGTGCTTGACGGTCTTGATCCGCTGGGACTCGCCGCCGGAGAGGGTCGTGGTGGCCCGTCCCAGGTGGAGGTAGCCGAGCCCGATCGTGACGAGAGCGTCCAGCCGGGCCTTCAGCGCGGCCACGACGGGAGCCACCGGCCGCTCGTCCACCTTCGTGACGAGGTCGGCGAGCTCGCTGATCTCCATCCGCGCCATCTCGCCGATGGTGTGGCCGAGGAGGGTGGCACTCCGGCTGGCCGCGTTGAGCCGGTCGCCGTGGCAGTCCGGGCAGACGGCGGAACGGGTGAACCGGGCGATCGTCTCCCGCTTGCGGTCGGACAGGTCGTCCGAGGTCCGCAGGTGGATGCGCTCGAACCGCTCGACGACACCCTCGTAGTCCTTCGGGAGCCGGGTGCCGAGACGCGCGGCGTGCTCCCCGCCGAACAGGAGCGCGTCCCGCTCGGCCTGCGTCCAGTCCCGCAACGGGGTGTCGGCGTCGAAGGTCCCGATGTCGGCGTACTGCGAGTACCAGTAGCCGCCGTTGCCGAAGCCCGGCAACAGGATGGCACCGTCGCGCAGCGACCGGTCCAGGTCGAGGAAACGGTCGACGGCGCTCACGATGCGCTCACCGAGCCCCGAGCACGTGGGGCACATCCCGGCGGGGTCGTTGAAGGAGAAGTGGTGGGACTCGCCGACGTGCGGCGTGCTCAGGCGGGAGAACAGGAGCCGGAGGTACGTCCACGCGTCCGTGATCGTGCCGACGGTGGAGCGGGCGTTGCCGCCGAGGCGCCGCTGGTCGATCACGACCACCGGCGAGAGACCGTCGATCTGGCCGACCTCGGGTCGGGTCCACTTCGGCAGGCGGTTGCGGGCGAACGGCGGGAAGGTCTCGTTGAGCTGGTACCCGGCCTCGGCGGCGATCGTGTCGAACACCAGCGACGACTTGCCCGAGCCGGACACGCCCACGAACACGACCAGCCGTCCGCGCGGCACGTCGACGTCGAGCGACCTCAGGTTGTTGGTCCGGGCTCCCCGGATCCGGATGTGTCGGGTGGCCATGGCCCGACGCTACGACCAGATGTGGCCGGAACCTGGCCGCGTTTCGCGGAGAATGGGGTTCATGGCCGACGTCACCCAACGGGTCCTCGCCCTGCTGGCGGTGTTGCAGACGGGCAGGGCGTTCACCGGCGACGAACTGGCGGCCCGCCTCGACGTGAGCCCGCGTACGCTCCGGCGCGACGTCGACCGGCTCCGCGGGTACGGGTACCCCGTGCGGACCCAGCCCGGGCCGGGCGGCTACTACCGGCTCTCGTCCGGAACCGCCATGCCCCCGCTGCTGCTCGAGGACGACGAGGCCATCGCCACCCTCCTGGGGCTGGCCACCCTCGCGTCCACCGGCAGCGCCAGCGAGGGGAGCCTCGACGACGCGGCCACCCGTGCCTACGGCAAGGTCGACCAGTACCTGCCCCGGCGCCTGCGCCCCCGCGCGGCGGCCCTCCGCGCCAGCCTGGAGACCGGGCCGGCGCCCGCCCCCAGCACCCGCGCCGAGACGCTGAGCACACTCGCCGACGCGATCCACCACCGGCGCACCGTGACGTTCGGCTACGCCGACGCGACGGGGCGCGCGAGCGTACGCCGGGTCGAGCCCCACCGTCAGATCCACGAGCGCCTGCGCTGGTACCTGCTCGGCTGGGACGTCGACCGGGACGACTGGCGTGTCTTCCGGCTGGACCGCATCACCGACCTCCGGGCCGGCGGCGCGACCTTCACGCCCCGGCCCCTGCCCGCCGACACGGGCGTCGACTACCTCCGCCAGGGCCTGCACCGGCACGGACAACGGGTCGTGCTGACGATCGACGCGCCGACGGCCGCCGTGGCGGACGCCTTCATCTACCAGGACGTCGAGCTCACCCCCGTCGCGCCGGACCGGACGCGGGCCGTCCTCGTGCTCGACACCTGGCAGTGGCTGCTGCTGAACCTCGCCGTCCTCGACGCCGACTTCACCGTCCACGAACCCGCCGCCTTCCGGGAGGCGTGCCGGCGGTTCGGCGCCCGGCTGGTGCGGCAGTAGCGGTCGCCGGCAACGGCCGGCGGGCCCGTCCGTTTGCCGCCGGTCACCGCGGGTAGCCACGCTTCTCCGGAAGCGGAAGGACGGGCCATGGCCGAGTTGAGTTTCTTCGACAAGGTGGCGGACCGCGCGGGCGTCCCGGAGGAGACCGCGCGGGCCTTGACCGAGGCCACGCTGCGGACGCTCGCCGAGCGGATCAGCGGCGGCGAGGCCGCGGCGCTGGCCGACCACGTGGCGCACGAGCTCCGCCCGTCGCTGGCCCTCACCGCGCCGGAGGAGCCGGAGGTCTTCGGGTACGACGAGTTCCTGCGGCGGGTCGCCGAGCGCGCCCAGGTCGGGCCGCGCCTGGCCGAGCAGGGCGCCGGAGCCGTCCTGCAGACGCTGCACCGGGTGGTCGGGCACCGGGAGTTCCGCGAGGCGCTGGCGCAGCTCCCCACGGAGATCCAGGCGCTCGCCGAGCCGGTGCCGCACGGGCCCTGACCGGGGGTGCCCACCGGCGGGGCGGACGGCTAGCCTCGCGCCATGCCGCAACCGCTGCCGGTCGCCGTCGCCCAGCCGCCCTGTGTGCCGTACGACGTGGTCGCCAACGCGCGCGCCCACGCCGCGGCGATCCGTGCCGCGGACGCGCGGGTGGTGGTCTTCCCGGAGCTGTCGCTGACCGGGTACGAACTCGACGCCCCGGTGGTGGCGACCGACGACGAGCGGCTCGCCCCCGTCGTGGCGGCCTGCGCCGACACGGGCGCCCTGGCCCTGGTGGGGGCCCCGGTCGCCGGGGCGGGGGACCGGCGGCACATCGGGATGCTCGCCGTCGACGGCGCCACCGCCCGGGTCGCGTACCGCAAGATGTGGCTGGGCGGCGCCGAGCCCGCGCATTTCGCCCCCGGCCCGGAGCCGGCCGTGGTCGAGGTCGACGGATGGCGGCTCGGCCTGGCCGTCTGCAAGGACACGGGCGTGCCACGGCATGCGGCCGACACCGCCGCCCTCGGCACCGACGCGTACGTCGCCGGCGCCGTGGACCGGCCCGAGGAGGCCGGTGTCCAGGACGAGCGGGCCCGGCGGATCGCCGCCGACCACGGGGTCTGGGTGGGGATCGCGAGCTTCGCGGGCGCGACCGGCGGCGGGTACGCCCGCACCGCCGGGCGGTCCCGGATCTGGAGCCCGCAGGGCCGGGTGGTCGTGGCGGCGGGCCCGGAGCCGGGCGCCGTCGCGCGTGCCGTCCTCGGCTGATCGGGCGTCGGGGACGGCGCCGAGCCGGACGGGTGGCTCAGGTCAGGGGCAGGGCGTCGAGCACCCGCCGCAGCGTCTGCTCGTACGCGTCGGGCGCACCGAGCCGCTGGAAGCTGCTCAACGTCACCGTGAAGCTGCCCGCGTCGGCGATGACGTACAGCTCGCCCTCGATGTCCTTCGCGGCGATGTAGCCCTTGCCGCCCTGGTCGATGTCGGTGACCTTCTGGTAGATCTGCTCGGCCTGCTGGCGCTTGTAGTCGTACGTCATCTCGCCGGCGGTGCGGGACGCGGTCGTGATGGTGAACAGGGCGACGCCGTTGCCGTCGCCGAAGCTGCAGCTGCCCTTGTCGACCATCGGCTGGCCGACCAGGTCGCCGACCTGCTCGGCGGTGAACGGGCAGGGCGGGGGAGGAGCGTCGTCCCCGCCGGCGAGGTCGCCGCCGTCCAGTGGGGCGTCGACGTCGGTGCCCGGGTCGGCGGTGGTGTCGGTGCTGTCGCAGCCGCCCAGTACGAGGGCGGCCAGGACGAGCGCGGGGACGATCATTCGGCGCACGGGTATGCCTCCGTTCTCCTGCTCGGATCGCCACCGGCGGTCGCGGGGCGCGTGCCCCGGCACGGCGGCCGAGGGTGGCGTCATCGACGCTACGGACGCGGGGCCCTGCGGGAATCGGGTGTTTCCCTAGCCTTCGAAGCTCTCCGCGCCCTCCGGACCGGAATCGTCAACCGACGGTTGACGGCCCGATATCGTCAACCTAGAGTTGACGGCATGACCGATCCTCTTCCCATCGACAACCCGGTACGCCTCGACGACCTCATCCAGGCGATCAAGAAGGCGCACAGCGAACCGCTCGACCAGCTCTCCGACGCGGTCCTGGTGGCCGACCACCTCGGCGAGGTGGCCGACCACCTGATCGGGCACTTCGTCGACCAGGCCCGGCGGGCCGGCGCCTCCTGGACGGACATCGGCAGGAGCATGGGCGTCACCAAGCAGGCGGCGCAGAAGCGCTTCGTTCCCAAGGACACGCCGCTGGACCCGCAGCAGGGCTTCAACCGCTTCACCACCCGCGCCCGCAACGTCATGGTGGCCTCGCAGAGCGAGGCGCGCGCCACCGGGCACGCCGAGATCCGCCCGGAGCACATCGTGCTGGGGCTGCTCAGCGAGCCGGAGGCGCTCGCGGCGAAGGCGATCGCGGCGCGGGGCGTCACGTTCGAACGGCTCCGCGAGGCGGCGACCGCCGCGCTGCCGGCGCCGTCACCGACCGAGCCGCCCGAACTCATCCCGTACGACGCGCAGAGCAGGAAGGCGATGGAGCTGACCTTCCGCGAGGCGCTGCGGCTGGGCCACAACTACATCGGCACCGAGCACATCCTGCTCGCCCTGCTCGAACTCGAGAACGGCGGCGGCGTGCTGGCCGACCTCGGTCTCGACAAGGCCGCTGTCGAGGCGGACCTCCTCGCGGCGCTCGACGCCGTCGTCCGGAAGCGGTCCTGAGCGGACGGTCAGGACGTGGCGGGGAAGCCGTACCGGGCGGCGTGCTCCGGGTTGGCCGGGTCGATCTGGCGGATCCCGGCGTCGGCGAGGCGCTTGTTGACCTCGTCGAGCCGCTCCCGCACCAACCGGGCCTCCTCCTCGGTCACCCGGCCCCGGTGCGGCTTCCCGGCGTGCTCAATCGTGCCGTAGTCGAGCCGCTCCGCGCCCTTGCGCGCCCGGGGCGGGCGCACCCGCTCGGCGGTCTTGAGCAGCTGCGCCATCGGCACGTCCGTCGCCATGGCGTCGAACTCGCTCGCGGTGAGCACCACCCGGCGCGGCTCGCCACCACCGTGCCGGTCGTGGATCTCCACGACCGCCACGTCCAGGGCGGCGTCGTCGATGCTCTCCACCTCGAGCGGGGTGGCCTCCAACTGCACGGGCCCGGCGACCAGATCCGGATGCTCCAGCACCACGACGCGCACCACCTCGTCGTCGTCCTGCAGCACGGTGCCGCTGAAGTCGGAGACGCGGATCGTCTTCTTGCCCATGCGCGGAGCTACTCCTGTCGTCGGCCGGATTCGGGACCAGACGACGTTACCCGACAGGTGTGCGAACACCCGGCGGTGGACGGACCCGGGTGTGTCGCCGGCCGCGTCACCGGCTGTTGAGGCCGTGCCGGGTGGACACCCCCGCGGGCAGCTTGTTCAGCTCCGCCCAGCCCAGCGTCCCGCCCGTGCCGCCGGCCGCCCGCGCGCCGCGGTAGGGCGGCTGGGCCGGGAACCGGCCCGCGGTCTCCGCCGCGCGCCAGAGTCGCTCGGTGTCCTGCTGGTACCGGTCATTCGGCTGCTTCGGCATGACGATACCGTCCCAAAGAAAGGTGTACATGTATGAAAATAGATGTGACGTGGGGCGGTGGTGGCCGGTTCCCTTTCCCGGTAAGGAATCCGTTCCGTTCCCCGCACGTCCCCTCCCGCTACCCGGCCCCGCCCCGCCGGTAACCTCCGCGGGCCGGTCACCGTCTCCCACCGGATCCGCCCGTCCCGAACGCTCCGCCCGGCGTACGGTGATCGGCGACCCGCCGGTGCGGCACCGGACGGGAACGGACCCCCGGGCGGTCGGTCCGGACCGCGTGCGGGCCCGGTCGACGGAACACGGGAGGTGGCGGCGTTGTTCGATCGGCGGCTCCGGTTGCACCTCGCCATCTGGCTGGGACAGTGGCCGGCGGGCCCGGGGCTGCACGTGGTCGGCTCCCACCGCCGTGTCCACCCCGCCTGGGACGGCCGCCGCCGGCCCGCGCTGGCCGTCGGCACGGGGCGCAGCACGGTGCTCTCCGTACCGCCCGACCGGGTGGCGGCGGTCCGGGCGCTCGCCGCCGACCTGCCGGTGGACCGCCTGATCCCGGCGTTGCCGGCCGCCGTCGGCCTGCCCGCGTGGCCCACGCACGACAGCGTCTTCCGCTGGACCCTCGCCCCGGCCCCGCTGCCGGACGTCGGCGAGTGGATCCCGCCCGGCACGCGCGGGCTGCCGTCGTGGCTGCGGCTCTTCGACCGGGAGGTGCTGGTCGTCCGCGGGCCGGACGGCCGCTACCTGGCGGGGGTGGGTGTCAAGCGGCACGACGCGTACGGGCACGAGCTGGCGGTCGGGACGGTGCCGGCGGCGCGGGGTCGCGGCCTGGCGCGCCGGTTGGTCGCCCAGGCGGCCCGGCGGGTGCTCGACGAGGGCGCCGTGCCGACGTACCTGCACAACCGGGACAACCTCGCGTCGGCCCGGGTCGCCGAGGCCGCGGGCTTCCCGGACCGGGGCTGGCGTTCCTTCGGCGTCTACCCGCCCTGACCCCGGCCGGTCGGGCGCACAGGGTGCGGACCGTGGATCCCGGGCCGGATCCACGGTCCGCAGCCTTCCCCCCAGGTCCCCGTGTGAGCGGCGGACCGGGCGGATGCCCGCGCCTCTCCCTGTGATCACGCTACGTATCCGATCGGCTCCGGGCAAGACGCCATCCACCCCGGCGGCGTGTCGAATACTGGACTTGACCTGCGACGACGCCTTCCCGTCCGCCCCGTACGGCGGGTGACGCAGCGTGCGGCGCCCCGGGCGCCGCGCCGGAGGGCGCGGACGCGCTCGGGACGACGCGACGGCCGCCCAGGGGTATGGTCGACTGCGTCGGCCATCCGCCGGTGAACGAGACGATGGTGGGGCGGGGCGATGGACGTGCAGGTGCACGACGAGGGTGTGGGAGAGGTGGTCCTGCGCCCCGTCGGCGAGATCGACATGGCCACCGTGGACGTGCTGGAGAAGGCCCTCGCCACCGCGCTCGACCGGCCCGGGCTCCGCGCCGTCGTCGTCGACCTGGCCGGTGTCGCCTTCCTCGACTCCTCCGGGGTGCGCGCCCTGGTCGACGCCGCTCTGCGGGCGCGACGCGAGGGGGTCCCGCTCCGGGTGGTCGACCCACGGCCGGTGGTGGCGCGGGTGCTGCGGATCACCGCGGTCGGCGAGTTGCTCGGGCTTCCGGCGGAGGTCCCGGTGTCCCCGGCGGCCAGCTTCCGTGGCCTGAACTAGCCGGGACGACGCGCCCGGCGGCTCACGGCTCCGCGCGGGACGCCGCCGCCCGGTTCCACTCGACCAGCAGCAGGGTCGCGTCGTCGCGCAGCGGCCCGCCCTGGTGCGCGGCGACCGCGTGGCTGAGCCGCCGCAGTGTCTCGGGGCTGGGCAGCCCCGCCGCGATGTGCCGCTCGGCGAGGTCGGCCAGGCGTGCCAGGCCGAACAGGTCCCCGGCGGGGTCGCGCGCCTCCACCACCCCGTCGGTGTGCAGGAGCAGCCGGTCACCCGGCTCCAGCCGGACGCTCGCGGTGTCCAGCCGGTCGTCGGGCAGCCCGAGCGGCAGCCGCCGGCCACCGGAGAGCGCGCGCACCGCCCGGCCACGGCGTAGGACCAACGGCGGCGGATGCCCCGCGTTGAGGTAGCGCAGCTGACCCGTGCCCGTGTCGAACTCGGCGAGGACCGCGGTGACGAAGCGGGCGTCCTGCCACTGCGCGGCGATCGCCGCGTCGACCGCCCGCGCCGTCGCGCCGAGGTCGGCGCCGCCGCGCCGGGCGGCGCGCAGAGCGGCGAGCGCCACCGACGTGGTGAGCACCGCCGGCAGGCCGTGGCCGACCCCGTCGAGGATGGCGAGCTTCACGGTGCCCGCGTCCAGGCTGTAGTCGAAGGCGTCGCCGCCCACCTCGTAGCACGGTTCGAGGATGGCGCTGATCGCCGCGTCGGGAGTGGCGAACGTGAGCGGCGGCAGGAGCTGCCAGAGCAGCTCGGCCGAGACGTCCATCGGCCGGCTCCGCCGGGCCCGGTGCAGCACGTCGCCGTACGGGCTCTTGCTGGCCACCAGGTGCCCGACGAGTCCGGCGATCAGCCGGCAGCCGTCCTGGAGCGCGCCGTCGGCGAGGTCCGCGCCGGGTGGCGGGACGACCTCCAGCAGGCCGAGGCGGTCGGTGCCGTCGACCACCGGCACCCACAGCCGGGGCGGCGGGCCGTGACTCGCGTGCACCTCGACGTGTGTGAAGGCGTGACCGGCGAGACTCGCGTCGATCGACAGCGGCTCGGGCAGTGGCCGGCCGGGCTCGGGCAGCGGCCGGAGGTCGTACTGCTCCGCGTCGACCAGGTAGACGACGGCCGACACCCCCACCGGCCGCAGCGCGGCGTTGACCGCGGCCGAGAGCTCGTCCGGCGGCAGTCGGTGGGACCGGGACAGCAGGTCGGCCAGGGCCGCGTGCCACGGGTCGGTGGCGGTCATGCCGTCCGGTTACCCACCCTGAGCCGCCCGAAGCCGGATCCGCGCCGGACTCAGCCCGCCAGGCCGAGGGCCTCGGCGGCCGCGCGGCCGTTGGCGTGACTCGCCCCGTACGTGGTCACGAATGCCCGCACCCCGGCCGGACGCCACTGGGCCGGCCAGCCCATCTCGACCACGGTCACGGGATGCTCGGCGGCCAGCGCGGTGACCAGCTCGGGACCGCCCGGGAGCCGGTGCAGGTGGCGGCCCACCAGCACGATCGGGCGGTCCCCGGCGAGCCGGCGCAGCGTCGCGGCGTCGGTCTCGGCGGCGACCACCCGGATCTCCTCCGCGTCGGCCAGGTGCGGACCGAGTCCCCAGGGCACCCGGCCCTCGGCGATCGTCGAGGCGGCGTACAGCTGCACCACGAGGGGGCGACGGAGGTCGGTGAGCACGCCCTCGATCCGCACGGCGCGGCGCGCCGCCGCGTACCCCAGGTCGGTGCCGCCACCGGCCGGGACGCGGCTGGCGAGCCGAGCCCACGCGGCGAGCGTGGCGGCGCGGCCCGCCGCCTCCTCGACCCGGGCCCGCTCCAGGCGCCCGTCCTCCAACGCCTCGACGATGGTGGCCGCCACGTGCTCCACGAGCGGGGCGTCGACCTTCGCGCCGATGCAGAGCAGGTCCGCCCCGGCGGCGAGGGCGCGGACGGCGGCCGGCCCGACGCCACCGGCGGCGACCGAGGCGCCCTTCATCTCGAGCGCGTCCGTGATCACCGCGCCGGTGAAGCCGTACTCGGTGCGGAGCAGGTCGACCAGCACCTTCCGGCTGAACGTGGCGGGCCCCTCACCGGTCAGCGCCGGCACGCGGATGTGCGCCGTCATCACGGCCTGCGCGTTCGCGGCGACCACCGCGGCGAACGGCGGCAGGTCGCGGCGGCGCAGCACGTCGACCGGCACGTCGACGGTCGGCAGTTCGTGGTGGGAGTCGGCGACCGTCGCGCCGTGCCCCGGGAAGTGCTTGGCGCAGGCCGCGACGCCGGTGGCCTGGAGGCCGGCCACCGCGGCGGCGGAGTGCGCGGCCACCCGCACCGGGTCGGCCCCGAAGGAGCGGGTACCGATCACCGGGTTCTCGTCGGCGGTGTTGACGTCGACGGTCGGAGCGAGGTCGACGTTGATGCCGAGCCCGGCCAACTCCGCGCCGATGGCCTCGTAGACGCGCCGGGTGAGCGCCACGTCCCCGATCGCGCCGAGGGCCGCGTTGCCGGGGTACGGGCTGCCGGTGGCGTGCGCCAGGCGGGTGACGTCCCCGCCCTCCTCGTCGATGGCGATGAGGACGTCCGCCCGGCCCTCCCGGAGCGCGGCCGTGCTCGCCGCGAGCTGCGCCGGATCGTGCACGTTGGTGCCGAACAGGGTGTGCCCGGCCAGGCCGTCGGCGACCAGTTCCACCGCCCAGTCCGGCGGGACCGGCCCCGGGTACGCGGCCAGCAGCGTGCCGAGCGCGAGCCGGCGCAGTCCTGGATCCAGCCCCACGTGATCTCCCCCTTCGGTGCCGGACGGCACGGACGTCGTACCGGTTGTCCGGCCGTCCCGGCCCTGTAGCGCTGCCGGGTCGACCGAGTACTCCCGGTCCGGGCGGCCGATACGCTACGGCTACCCGTTTGCAGGTCGGTTTACAGTTAGCAAAGTTTACTAATTCTAGAGGACGTGGCATGAGTGCGACCCGGCTGCCCGGTACCCCTCGCCTGTTGCGGGCACTCAACGACCGTGCGGCGCTGGAACTCCTCCTCGAGCAGGGTCCGCTGACCCGCGCGCGCCTCGGCGAGCTGACCGGACTGTCCAAGGTGACCGCCTCGCAGCTGGTCGAGCGCCTGGAGGAACGCGGGCTGGTCACGCGGGTCGGCGAGCAGGCCGGCGGACGGGGGCCGAACGCCCAGCTCTACGCCGTACGACCGGGAAGTGCCCATGTGGTCGGGGTGGACGTGGGCCCGGACCGGGTGGTGGCCGCCTGCGCGGACATCACCGGCGCGGTGATCGGCCGGGTGGAACAGTCCACGCGGGACACCGACGACCCGGTGGGCGTGGTGCACAACGCCGTGGTCCAGGCGGCGAGCAGCGCCCAGGCGCACCTGTCCAGCGTCCGCCGGATCGTGCTCGGCACGCCCGGCCTGGTCGACCCGGGCACGGGCGACATCACGTTCGCGTTCAACCTGCCCCGCTGGCACCGCGGCCTGCTCGCCGCCCTCCGGGACGACCTGCACACGGCGGTCGTCTTCGAGAACGACGTGAACCTCGCCGCGGTCGCCGAGGCGCAGTCCGGGGCCGCCGAGGGCGTGTCGGACTTCGTCCTGGTCTGGATCGGCGCCGGCGTCGGTCTGGCGATCATGCTCGGCGGCCGGCTGCACCACGGCAGCAGCGGCGCCGCCGGCGAGATCGGCTACCTGCCGGTGCCCGGCGCGCCCATCCCGCGCGACGTGTCCCGCCGGGCCAAGCCGGCGTTCCAGCAGTTGGTCGGCGCGGACGCGGTCTGCGCCCTGGCCGCCGAGCACGGGTTCCCGGCCGGGAACGCCGCCGACGCCGTGCGCGCCGCCATCGAGGCCGGCTCCACGGGTGGGCCGGTGCTCGACGAGCTGGCCCGCCGGCTGGCGCTCGGCGTGGCCAGCACGTGCGTGGTGCTCGACCCGCCGCTGGTCGTGCTCGCCGGCGAGGTGGGCCACGCCGGCGGTACGGCGCTCGCGGAGCGGGTGCAGCACGAGGTCGCCGCGATCACGCTGGTGCGGCCGCGGGTGGTGCCGACCGGGCTGACCGAGGAGCCGATCCTGCGGGGCGCGCTGCGCATCGCGCTGGAGGCCGTCCGCGACGAGGTCTTCGGCTCGACCGTGGGCTGACCGGCCCGGCGGCCGCGCCACGCCGGGCTGCAACCGCCTCGCGCCGGGCTGGGGTGGCCGCCCTCCGGGCTGCGGCCGACCCGCGCCGGAGCGCGGCCGGCGTGCGTCGGCATGCCGCTCCGGGGCCCGGCGCGGACCCGCCCCCGAGGATCGGGTCGCGCCGGGCTCCGTCATGTGAAGGAATTCTTCACGACGGGTTGTGCGACTGCAAGGTGTTGCCCTGACCGGGCGGCGGCTCAGATGAGGTCCCGCCGGCGGAACGCGACGAACGCCGCCACGCCCAGCACCGCCGTGAGGGCGAGCAGCACCGCCAGCGCCGGCCCCCAGGTCAGCGTGTAGAACCCGTCGCAGAAGCCCGCGCCCGAATCCCCGCAGGCCTGCCCGTCCCAGAACTCGGCCCGCCCGGTGAGCCAGGCGCCGACGTGGCTGGAGAGCATGAACCGGTCCGGGCGGGGCGCGTCGACGATCTCCAGGACCAGGCGCGCGCCGAGTTCCCACACCACGGCGTACGCGGCCACCGTGCCGAGCGCGGCCGACGTGTGGCGGCCCAGCGTGGCCAGCGCGAACCCGAGGGCGGTGGCGAGCAGCACCAGCACCAGGCCGCGACCGTGGACGGCGCCGAGCCCGCGCCAGAACTCCCCGTCGAGCCGGCCCGGGAACCCGGCCGCCTGACCGATGAGCCAGAACGCGGCGAGGTACGCCGCCGAGGCGAGCAGCGACAGCCCAGGACCGCGCCGAGCAGGGTGCCCAGTTTCGTGCCGAGCACGGCCAACCGCCGTGGCCGCCAGAGCAGCAGGTTCACCACGCCGCCGGAGTTGAGGTCGGCGCCGATGTAGGAGGCGCCCACCAGGAACCCGAACAGCACGAGGAACGCCACGAGGAAGTAGAGCAGCGGCCGGGCCTGCTGGGCGAAGACGAACACGCCGGGGAGGAAGTCGGTCGCCACCGGCAGCCGTTCCTGGCGTACCGGGTCGAGTTCGTTGCAGTCGACCGGGAAGTACTCCTCCTCCGCCTCGGGCGGCAGGTTCCCGTTCACGCGGTCCACGCACCGCTGGTACATCTCGTCCATGTGACGCCGGGCCTCGGCCGCGTTGGCGCGGGCGTCGGACAGCTCCTGCACGGTGGGCCGGTGCGAGCCGGCGAGGGTGGTGGCCGCCGTGACGCCGAACGCCAGCACCAGCAGCACGAGCATGAGCTGGACGAACCGGCGGGCGCCCAGCCGTTCCAGCTCGGCACGGACCAGGTTCACGCGTCCCCTCCTCTGTCACGGCCGACTGTCACGGCCGACCCGGACGTCCAGGTCGATCAGCCCCTCCGACGCCCCGTGCGCCGGTTCCGCGCCGTCGACCTGCCGGGGCAGCGCCGGGTGGGCGCCCTCGCCGGTCAGTTCGAGGAACGCGCTCTCCAGGTCCGGCCGCAACGGCGTCAGCTCCTGCACCCACAACCCCTGCTCGCCGAGCACACGGCTGACCGTGGTGGGGTCGCTCACCTGGCCGACCACCAGGTGGTCGGCGTACGCGCGCACCGGCAGCCCGGCCGCGCCCAGCAGGTCCGCGGCGCGTCCCGGCTCGGCCACCCGCACCCGGAACTCGTGCTGGTCGAAGCCCGCGAGCACCTCGTCGACGCGGCCCGTGGCGACCCGCCGGCCGCGCGAGATGATCGTGACGTGGTCGCAGATCAGCTGGATCTCGCCGAGGATGTGGCTGGAGACCAGCACCGTCACCCCGGCGGCCGCCAGCGACCGCATGAGGTCCCGCATCTCCCGGATGCCGGCCGGGTCGAGACCGTTGGCCGGCTCGTCGAGGATGAGCAGTTCCGGGCCCTTGAGCAACGCGGACGCGACGGCCAGTCGCTGCTTCATGCCGAGCGAGTACCCCTTCACCCGCTCGTGCCCCCGGTCACGCAGGCCCACCTGTTCGAGCACCTCGTCCACCCGGCTCACCGGCACGCCGCCCGCCACGGCGAGCAGGCGCAGTGTGCGGTGGGCGGTGAAGTTGCCGAAGAACTGCGGGCTCTCCACGATGGCCCCGACCCGCCCGGCCACCTCCGGCAGGTGGGTGGGCGACGGGGCGCCGAGGACGCTCATCCGCCCGCCGTCGGCCCGGACCAACCCGAGCAGGGCCCGCAGGGTGGTCGTCTTGCCCGACCCGTTCGGCCCGAGGAAGCCGTGCACCTGCCCCGCGCCGACCACCAGGTCGAACCCGTCGACGGCGACCCTGCGACCGTGCCGCAGGCTGTGGAAGGTCTTGCGCAGACCCTCGATCTCGATGGCCGCGGTCATCCGCGCGGCCCTGTGCTCCGACCCGTCATGGAACGTCCTTCGGGTGTGGTGACCAACGACACGGCGCCCCACCCTATGGCCGCCGGGCCGCCCGTGGGGGGCGGCACTCCCGTGCGTGGTTGGATGGACGGGTGACTGGTGACCTGATCCCCGGCGCCGCCGGCGCCGCACCCGCCGACGCCTCCGTGGACCCGGATCTGGTGGTCAGCCTCGACGGCGTCGGCGTACGCCGCTCCGGCACCGCGCTGCTGCACGACGTGCACTGGCGGGTGGAGGTGGACGAGCGCTGGGTGGTGCTCGGCCCGAACGGCGCCGGCAAGACGACGCTGCTGAACCTCGCCGCCGGCCGCCTCTTCCCGACCACCGGCACCGCGCACGTGCTCGGCGAACGGATCGGCCGGACGGACGTCAACGAACTGCGGACCCGCATCGGTCTCACGACGGCCGCCCTCGCCGAGCGGCTGCCGGCCGACGAGCGGGTCAGCGACGTGGTGGTCACCGCGGCCTGGTCCGTGGTCGGCCGCTGGCGCGAGAGCTACGAGCGCGCCGACGAGGCGCGGGCCCGCGCGCTGCTCGGCCAGCTCGGCGTCGGCGGGCTCGCCGACCGCACCTACGGCACCCTGTCCGAGGGCGAGCGCAAGCGGGTGCAGATCGCCCGCGCCCTGATGACCGACCCCGAGCTGCTGCTGCTCGACGAGCCGGCCGCCGGTCTCGACCTCGGTGGCCGGGAGGACCTCGTGGCGCGGCTCTCCGAGCTGGCGTACGACCCGGACGCGCCGGCCATGGTGCTGGTCACCCACCACGTCGAGGAGATCCCGCCCGGCTTCACCCACGCGATGCTGCTGCGGGAGGGGTCCGTGGTGGCGCAGGGGCTGCTCGGGGACACGCTGACCGGCGACAATCTCTCCAAGACGTTCGGTCTCCCGCTGATCGTCGACCGCGCCGGCGACCGCTACACCGCGCGCGCCGCCTGAGGGGCGCGTCCCGCATCCCGCCGACCAGACAGGAGGTGTCCGGTGGCGCAGACCCGGGTGGCCGTGGTGGGCAGCGCGAACATGGACCTGGTGGCGACCGCCCCGGCCCTGCCCCGGCCCGGCGAGACCATGCTCGGCACGGACTTCGTGATGGTGCCCGGCGGCAAGGGCGCCAACCAGGCCATCGCCGCCGCCCGGGCCGGTGCCTCCTGCGCGTTCCTCGGTGCGATCGGTTCCGACTCGTTCGGCGTGACGCTGAAGGCGCGGATCAGGGCGGCCGGGGTGGACACCGGGCACCTGCGGGTGGTGTACGGCATCTCCGGCGTGGCGCTCGTGATGGTCAACGCCGAGGGGGAGAACGCGATCCTCGTGACCCCGGGGGCGAACGGCGCGTTCACCGACCTCACGGAGGAGGAGTGCGGGGCCGTACGCGCCGCCGACGTGCTGGTGGCCCAACTGGAGATCCCCGTGGAGACGGTGACCGAGGCGGCCGTGGCCGCGCGGGACGCCGGCACCCGCGTCGTCCTCAACGCCGCCCCGGCGCGCCCGCTCCCCGACGACCTGCTGGCCGCCGTCGACGTGCTCGTGGTGAACGAGCGCGAGGCGCACGCCCTCACCGGGCGGGGGCGGGAGGATCCGCGGGCCCTGCTCGACCTGGCGCCCCGGGCGGTGCTCACGCTGGGCGCCGAGGGCGCCTGGTACGGCGACCGGGACGGGACGGCCGTGCACGTGCCCCCGGTCAAGGTCGACGTGGTCGACTCCACGGCGGCCGGTGACGCCTTCACGGCGGCGCTCGCCGTCGGCTGGGGCGAGGGGCGTGACCTCGTGGACGCGGTGCGCTGGGCGGCGGCGGCCGGTGCCGCCTGCGCGCGCCGGCTCGGTGCCTCCGTGGCCCTGCCGTTCCGGGCCGAGATCGACGAGCTCTACACGCCGGCCTGACCGGCGCCCTTCGCGCCCACCGGCGGTGCCGCGCCCGTCCGGAAGGCCCGCCGGTATGCCGAGGGCGAGGTCCGCATGGCCCGGCCGAAGTGGTGCCGGTACGTGACCGGCGAGTCGAACCCCACCGCGGCCGCGACCTCCTCGACGGACGCCTCCGTCGTCTCCAGCAGCGCCAGGCTGGCCCGTACCCGCTGGGCGACCAGCCAGCGGATCGGGCTCGTCCCGGTGGCCCGGCTGAAGTGCCGCAGGTAGGTGCGGGTCGACATGTGCGCCTGCCGGGCGAGTCGGGCGACGGTCAGTGGCTCCGCGAGATGGGCCAGCGCCCAGGCGATGCTCCGGGCGATCCGGTCGTCGTCCGGGTCGGCGGTCACCGGCGCCTCCACGAACTGTGCCTGGCCCCCGTCGCGGTGCGGCGGGATCACCAGCCGGCGCGCGACGGCGTTGGCGACCGCCGCGCCGTGGTCCCGGCGGACGAGATGGACGCAGAGGTCCAGACCGGCCGCGCTTCCGGCGCTGGTGAGCACGTCGCCGTCGTCGATGTAGAGCACGTCGGGGTCCACCTCGACGGCCGGGTACCGGCGGGCCAGCAGGTCCGCGTACCGCCAGTGGGTGGTCGCCCGCCGCCCGTCGAGCAGACCGGCGGCGGCCAGCGCGAACGCGCCCGAGCAGATGGACGTGATCCGGGCGCCGCGCCGGTGCGCCCGGCGCAGCGCGGCGACGACCCGGGGCGAGGGGTCGGCGGTGACGTCCGGCACGCCGGGCACGATCACGGTCCCGGCCGAGGCCAGCACGTCCAGGCCGTACGGGGTGTGCAGGCTGGCGCCGCCGACCACGGGCACGGGGCCGGGCCGCTCCGCGCAGACCCTCAGGTCGTACCAGGTGACGTCCAGCTCCGGCCGGGGCAGGCCGAACACCTCGGTGACGATCCCGGTCTCGAAGACCGACATGCCCGGGTACGCCAGCACGGCGACCGTACGATCGACCGCCGCGCCGGAGGCGTGGTGGACCACGGGCGGGTCGAGCAGCCGGGACATGGCGGGATGTTAGCGGAGGACGGCGTCGACGCCACTCGCCGGCACCTCGCGGTCGGCCGCAGGATCGGTGCCATGACGTACACCTTCGCCGTCCCGGCGGCCGACCCCGTGACCGCCGCCGCGCACTTCTTCGCCCGACTCAGCTTCGAGACCGACGTGAGCGACGTACACGCGGACCTGACCGCCGGGACGCCGGGTCTGGTGGTGGTCGACTCCCGTGGCGCGGACGCCTGGGCGCAGGGACACCTGCCGGGCGCCGTGCACCTGCCGACCGCCGAGATCGCCACCCGCGCGGCCGAGCTGGTCTCGGCCGGCTCGGCGGTCGTGACCTACTGCTGGGGCCCCGGCTGCAACGGCGCGACCCGGGCGGCGCTCGAGTTCGCCCGGCTCGGTCATCCGGTGAAGGAGATGCTCGGCGGCTACGAGTACTGGGTCCGGGAAGGACTGCCGGTGGTGACCGGGGCGGGGCTGACCCGGCGCCCGGTCGATGACCTGACCGCGCCCCGGTCGACGGTCAGCTGCGACTGCTAGGCGCCTACTCGGCCTCGTCGGTGAGCTTCTCGCCCCGCCGGCGCAGCATGCCCAACCCGGGGATGCCGGCGACGGCGAGCTTGAGGTCGCGGGTGACCTCGAGCAGGTCGTGCAGGTCCGGGCCGACGCGGTCCAGGGTCGCGAGGATCGGCAGGACGTCCGCGGTCAGGTGCTCGCGCAGCTTCGGCAGCTCGTCCACCAGCCGGATGGCGGCGGTCACCTCCTCGTGGCTGAGCTGCTCCACGAAGCGGGTGGCCATCGGCGCGGCCCGGCGCAGCGCCGGCTCGTACGCCGCCAGCAGCTCGGCCGCGGTGGCCGCCGACTCCGCCGCGGTGCCGACGGCCGCGGACGCCCGCGCCGCCACGGAGGTGGCGTTCTCGACGGCGCTGGTCGCCGCGGCGCTGATCACCCCGACCTCGCGGACCGCCGCCTCGGCGTCGGTGACCACCCGGTCCGCGCGGTCCAGCGTCCGCTCGATCCGGTCCACCAGGCCGTTGATCCGGGTCAGCAGCGCTTCGACCCCGTCCAGCACGGCGAACGCGCGGGCGGGCACGGCCGCGAACGAGGCGGCCGAGCCGACGGCGTGGTCGAGGGCGGCGCGGGTGAGGCCGACGACGGTGGACGGCCGGGGGAGGGGAATCGCCATGGCACCCAGTGTGCGTCGCCGGCGCCCGCACCGCCTGGCCGGGCGGGCCCGGCGCGCGTCCCGTCGCGTCCGCCCGGATGTCAGTGCCGGTCGGTGTGCTGCTCGACCGCGCGCTGCACGGCCCGGTAGATCTGGCCGAACCGCAGCGCGTCGGGCGTGCTCAACAACAGTTCCTCCCGGCCGTGGTGCTGCACCCACAGCTCGTGCACCCGGTTGCCCCGCTCGTAGGAGCGGTCCAGCCAGCCGAGCGGCAGTTCGAGGAACGGGGCCAGGGCGAGCGCACCGACCACGCACGCGGCGAGGATGACCAGCGCGAGGATCCACTCGCCGCGGGCCTGCGCGGACCAGACCAGCGACACGACGCAGAGCAGTGCCACCAGCGGCGGGAGCGACAGCAGGAGGACCAGCACGCCGCGCCCGAGCACCCGCCCCCGCACGGCGAGCGTCGTGCGCCCCCGGGCGTGCCAGACGTACGTCACGTCGGCCAGCGCCACGACGCGCCCGCCGGCCCGAATCGACTCGGAGGTCACCTGCACCGCGTCGTCCCGGTAATAGACCGCCATCACTCAGCCTAAGCACGTCCCGCCAAACGCGGCGCGGTGTCCGTTGCGTGGGGTGGGGACAGCGGGCGGCGGCCGGTCCCCGTACCGTCGCCGGCATGGGTGAGCAGACCACCGAGCAGGAGCGCAACGTCGAGGTGGTGCGGCGCTACCTGCGTACCTTCGTCACGAAGGACCTGGCCGAGCTGCGTGCGGTGGTCGCGGACGACGTGGCCGTCTACGGGTCGGGCACCGCCGTACGTGGCCGCCGGTTCGTGGAGCAGGCCGTCGCCTCGCCCGGGCTCACCGTCGTCGACCAGGAGATCCTGGAGGTGTTTCCGGCGGGGGACCGGGTCACCGTGGTGCTGGCGCAGACCTACCGCCGGGACGCGACCGGCGCGACGGCGGTGCAGAGCGCCTGCAAGATGTACCGCCTGGCGCACGGGCGGATCGTGCAGTTCTGGGGCGAGCAGGACCTCTACGGCCTGCTGCGCGGCCTCGGCATGCTGCCGGACACCCCGATCCGCTTCTAGCCCCGCCGACCCGGACCGCGCGACGGGCGGGCGGTCACGGCGGCGGCGCCCGTGGCCGCCCGGCCTCCGCCCTGTTCGACGGCGCGCTGCACGGCGCGGTAGATCTGGCCGAACCGCAGGGCGTCACCGGTGCACAGCAACTGGACGGGCCGGCCGCGCCAGCGCACCCAGAGTTCCCGCTGGCGGCTGCCGCGGGCGTACGACCGGTCCAGGTGCTCGAAGAGGAAGTCGGCGACCGGCCCGACCGCGAGCCCGACCAGCACGGAGACGCCGACGATCGCCACGGTGACCGTGGGGGAGCGGTCCAGCCGGATCGCCAGGGCGATGCCGAGGACCGCCGCGACCAGTGGCCCGGCCATGGCGGCGCCGATCGCGCCGCGCCCGGCGAGGACCCGCCAGGAGCGGCTGCCCCGCCGGTGCCAGACCATGCTGATCTCGGCGAGCGGGAACGTGCGGCCGTCCACCCGGACGGCGGTGGAGGTGACCTGCACCGACCTGTCGTCGTAGTACGTGACCATGGCTGGACTCCCGGGCCCGGGGCTGCTACCAGACTACGTACCCCAACGAGGCGGGCCGTATGGTTGGCACGCGACTTCGACGAGGAAGTGAGGGCGGCGTGAGCGAGTTCGTGCGGCTGGAGACCAAGGACGGCATCGGCACCATCCGGCTGGAGCGCCCGCCGATGAACGCGCTCAACACCCAGGTGCAGGAGGAGTTGCGGGCCGCCGCCACGGCGGCGTCCGCCGACACCGACGTCCGCGCCGTGATCGTGTACGGCGGGGAGAAGGTCTTCGCCGCGGGCGCGGACATCAAGGAGATGGCCGACATGTCCTACGTGGACATGGCGTCGCGGGCCGCGGACCTCTCCAGCGCGCTCGGCGCGATCGCCCGGATCCCCAAGCCGGTGGTCGCCGCCATCACGGGGTACGCCCTGGGCGGCGGCTGCGAGCTGGCGCTGGCCTGCGACTGGCGGGTGGTGGCCGAGGACGCGAAGCTCGGCCAGCCGGAGATCAAGCTGGGGATCATCCCGGGCGCCGGCGGCACCCAGCGACTGGCCCGGCTGGTCGGCCCGGCCCGGGCCAAGGACCTCATCATGTCCGGGCGGATGGTCGACGCCCAGGAGGCGCTGCGGATCGGGCTGGCCGACCGCGTCGTACCGGCCGCCGACGTCTACTCGACCGCCGTCGAGCTGGTCCGCCCCTACGTCACCGGGCCGACGCAGGCGCTGCGCGCCGCGAAGCTCGCCGTCGACGGCGGACTGGACATGGACCTGAACTCCGGCCTGGCCTGGGAGAGCCAGCTCTTCGCCGCGCTCTTCGCCACCGACGACCGGCGCGAGGGCATGGCGGCCTTCGTGGAGAAGCGGAAGCCGGACTTCACCGGCCGCTGACCGCGTACGTCGGGCCCGGTCGCCGTGCGGCGGCCGGCCCGGCGCGTCCCGCCGTCAGACCCAGCCGCGGCGGACCGCCTCCATGCCCGCCTGGAAGCGGGTCTCGGCGCCCACCGCCGTCATGATGCGGTGCACGTGCCGGTGCACCGTGCGTACGCTCCAGCCGAGCGTGCGGGCGATCCGCTCGTCGGTGGCCCCGCCGGCCAGCAGGCCGATGAGCTCGACGTCCCGCTCGGAGAGCTGGTCGGGGTGTTCGTCGGCGGCGGACGCCGCGGCGCCGCCCCGGACGCCGGTGCGGTTGATGGCGACCGCCCGCTCCCAGATCGCCTCGAACAGCTCGCTCACCGCGCTCAGCAGCGACGACGGGTGCACGAGGTAGGCGGCGTCGGCCAGTTGACCGGCCGCCATGACGGGGATGAGCGCGAGCCGGTCGTCGCAGAGCATCATCTTCATCGGCACGTTGCTCGCGACGCGGGCCCGTTCGCCGCCCTGGATGCCCCGCCAGATCTCCGCCATCCGCCCCGGGATCGCCAGCGCCGACCGGTCGTAGATGACCCGGTAGGTGAGGCCCCGGTCGGCGAGCTGCTGGGTCTCCTCCGAGTTGCCGCTCACCGGGTTGTCGAGGTAGGGCGGCCGGTCCATGCCGCGGATCTGCACCTTCGCCTCACGCTGGAGGCGTACGAGGGTGGCGCGCAGGTTCGCCCCGCCCTCGATGACCTCCACGAGTTCGGCCGGGTGGCGGCCGGTGCCGCCGCTGCGCCGGATCTCCTTGGCCAACTGGTCGGCGTGCGTACGCAGGCGCAGCAGCTCCCGTTCCCGCTCGGCGATCAGGACGGTCGCCACCTGGTCCGGTGGCGTCGCCGCGTACCGGGTGGGGCGCCCGGACAGCCGGGTCGCCAGACCGCGGTCGACGAGGCGCCCGAGCGTACGGCTGAGTTGCGCCCGGGAGAGCGCGACGTGGCCGAGGAGGTCGGTGGCGGTGGCCTGTCCCCGCCGGGTCAGCGCCTCGTAGACGCGCTCCTCGGGTTCGGAGACCCCCACCACATGCCACATCCGTCGCCTCCGTCGGGAACCCGCCAGCTGTCCGGAACATGAACGCCCCGCAACATTGTCCGTCCTTTCGCACCCGTGCCAAGATCACCCGTCGATGCGCGCCGATTTCGTGCCGGGAATCACCCTTCACCTGGCCCGCAGGTGCGTCACGGCCTCAACGGCGAGGCCGGTCCGTGGCGTCACTGGTAAGGAGTTCTTGGATGGCCGTGCCCATACGGTCGAGACGGGTCCACAGAGGCCGGCTCGGCGCGCTGATCGCAGCCCTCACCCTGTCGCTGCTCGCCTCCGGCCCGCTGCCCGCCGCCCCGGCGCAGGCGGCTCCCGCGTCCGCGCCGCCCACCGCCTCGTCGCCGAGCTGGGAGGCCATGCGCTACACGCCCGCCGGCTGCAACACCGCCGCCGAGGGCACGCCGCTGGCCCGCTGCTACGCGCTCGGTCGCGCCACCGAGGACGGCCGGCTCGTGCAGCAGGAGTCCGCGCCGCCGGCGGGCGCGCTCGGACCGGCCGACATCCGGTCGGCGTACAAGCTGCCCGACGGAGGTGCGGGCAGGACCGTCGCCGTCGTGCTCGCCTTCGGCTACGAGGCCGCCGAGGCCGACCTCGCCGTCTTCCGCGCCCACTACGGGCTGCCGCCGTGCACCAGCGCCAACGGCTGCTTCCGGAAGGTGGACCAGCGCGGCGGTACCGACTACCCGCCGGAGGACCCGGACTGGTCGATCGAGGCCGCCCTGGACCTGGACGCCGTCTCCTCCGCCTGCCCGAAGTGCAACCTCCTCCTCGTGCAGGCCGACGACAACTCGCCGGCCAGCCTCGGCGCCGCGGTCGACACGGCCGCCCGGCTGGGCGCGACGGTCATCTCGAACTCGTACGGCATCGCCGGCGAGACCCCCTTCCAGGAGCTCTACAACGCCCACTACGACCACCCCGGCGTCGCCGTCGTGGTGGCCAGCGGCGACATCGGGAACCTCCAGAGCTACCCGGCGACCCACCCCGACGTGATCGCGGTCGGCGGCACCCGGCTCACCCGGGACTCCTCCCCGCGCGGCTGGTCGGAGACCGCCTGGGTGAACGCCGGCAGCGGCTGCTCCCTCTACGAGCCGCGACCGGAGTACCAGGCCGGGGTCGACACCCGCTGCGGGGACAAGCGGGCCACCGCGGACATCTCCGCCGTCGCCGACCCCGAGTCCGGGCTGGCCGTCTACAACACCCTCGGCCAGGACGGGTGGGCGCAGTGGGGCGGCACGTCCCTGGCCGCTCCGCTCGTCGCCGGGATGTACGCGCTCGCCGGTGACCCGCTGCCCGGGTCGTACCCGGTGACCTACCCGTACCGCAAGGACAAGACGGCCGGGCTCTTCGACATCACCGAGGGCTCCAACGGATGGTGCGGTGACCTGCTGTGCAACGCGGGGCCGGGCTGGGACGGGCCGACGGGCCTGGGATCGCCCAACGGGGTGTCGGCCCTGACGCTCGGCGCGACCGGCCGGATCACCGGCACCGTGACGACCGGCCGGACGAACGGCGCGGTCGCCGGCGCGACGGTCACCGCGACGGACGGTACCGGCGCCGCGTTCCGCGCGACGACCGACGCGCAGGGCCGGTACGACCTGCGGCTGCCCGCCGGCGGCTACGACGTGGCCGTCACCGAGTTCGGCTACCGCGCCCCCGCGGCGGCCCGGCTCACCGTGGCGGCCGACGCCGAACTCACCCACGACGTCACGCTGACCGCCCTCGCGAGCCGCACCCTGACCGGTACGGTGACCGACGGCTCCGGGCACGGCTGGCCAATCCACGCGCGGATCTCCATCGACGGCTACCCGGGCGGCGCGGTCCTCACCGACCCGTACACCGGCCGCTACGAGGTCGACCTGCCGGTCGACAACAGCTACACCCTGCGCGTGTCCCCGGTCGACCTGCCCGGCTACGTCACCGGCACCGTGACGGTGCGGGTGGACCAGCAGCCGAAGGGCCGGCCCCGCGACGTACGGCAGGACGTGCGGCTGAGCGTCGACACCGCGTCGTGCACCGCCCCGGGCTACGCCCCGCGCTACGAGGGGGCCAACGCCGACTTCACCGGCTGGACCGGCGACACCCCGAAGGACGGCTGGCGGACCACCGACGAGGCCGGTGGCGGGCAGACCTGGCGCTTCGACGACCCCAACGGCAAGGGCAACCTGACCGGCGGCACCGGCGGCTTCGCCACGGTCGACGGCTGGAGCCAGCCGGGCCCGATCGACACGAGCCTGGTCAGCCCGCCGGCCGACCTGACCGGTGTGACCGACCCGGTGATCGGCTTCGACACCGACTACTCGAGCTGGGACACGCAGACCGGCGACGTCGACCTCAGCCTGGACAACGGCGCGACGTGGACGAACGTCCGGCACTACGCCGGCGACGCCGTCAACGGCCACGTGGAGATCCCGGTCCCGCAGGCCGCGGGGAAGTCCGGTGTGCTCGTCCGCTTCCGCTACCAGGGTGAGACCGACGACTGGTGGCAGCTGGACAACGTGTTCGTGGGCCGGCGGTCCTGCGCCGCCGTGCCGGGCGGACTCGTCGCGGGGCAGGTCCGCGACGACAACACCGGCGCGGCGCTCATCGGCGCGACCGTGACCGCCGGTGGCGCGGTGGACGCCACCAGCCGGGCCACCCCCGAGGACGCGAACCTCGCCGACGGCTTCTACTGGCTGTTCGCACCGGGGACCCGCCCGGTCACGATGACCGTGTCCGGTCGGCACTACGGAGACGCCACGGCGACCGTACGCATCGACCCCGACGGCGTCACCCGGCGCGACTGGCGGCTGGAGGCCGGCCGGCTGGACGTCCGCCAGTCGGACCTCTCGGTGGCCGTCCGTCCGGGCCGCAGCGTCACGCGGAAGGTGCGGCTGACCAACGACGGCGACCGGCCGCTGCGCGTGAACCTCGTCGAGCAGGACCGCGGCTACTCGCCGGCCGCCGGCGGGCGCCGCGCGACCGCGCCGGAGGCGCCGCTGGTCCGGGTCCGGACGGAGACGTCCGTGGCGGCCCGCGGTCGGGGGCACGGCTCCCCGCCCCCGCCGCAGCAGGCGGGGAACGGCACGGCGTGGACGACGCTGCCCGACTACCCGACGCTGGTGATGGACAACCTGGTCGCCGACAACGACGGCACCGTCTACTCCGTCGGCGGCAGCGGGGACTCCGGTTCGCTCGCCGAGGGGTACGTCCTCGACCCGCAGGCCGGGTCGTGGAGCCGGATCGCCGATCTGCCCGAGCCCCGGGCGGCCGCGGTCGGCGGTTTCGTCGACGGCCGGCTGTACGCGGTCGGCGGGTGGGACGAGGCGAGCAACGCCGCGACGACGACGTACGCCTACGACCCGATGACCGACCGGTGGTCGCGCCGGGCGGACCTGCCCAGCGGCGTGACGGCCGCCGCGGCGGCCTCGGTCGGCGGCCGCCTGTACGTGGTGGCCGGCTGCACGACCGGCGACTGCGAGCCGGCGTCGAACCGGACGTACCGCTACGACCCGCGTACCGACACGTGGAGCAGGCTGGCCGACTACCCGCTGGCGGTCGCGTTCCTCGCCTGCGCTCCGGCCGGTGACGGGGTGGTCTGCGCGGGCGGCATCGACCCCGGCCGGCGGGTCCCGACGAACGAGGCCTTCCGGTACTTCGCGGAGTCGGACACGTGGGTGCCCACCACGCCGCTGCCGATCTCGCGCTGGGGCATGGCGTACGCCGGTGCGGGCGGCAAGCTCCAGGTCGTCGGCGGCATCGCCGCGGGATCGGTCAACAACGAGGCCCTGGAGTTCGACCCGGAGACCGGGGTGTGGACGGAGCTGCCGAACGCGAACAACGCGCTGTACCGGGGCGGGGCCGCCTGCGGCCTGTACCAGGTCGGCGGTTCGCTCGGCTCGTTCGCGATCACCCCGTACGCCCAGCACCTGCCCGGTCACGACGCCTGCGTCCGCGGCAGTGACGTGTCGTGGCTGTCGGTCGACCGGACCGAGGTGACCATCCCGGCGGGACGGTCGGTCACGGTCACGGTGACGGCGGCCGCCCCGGCCGTCGCCGGGCACGGCGTGTACCGGGCGCGGCTCGCGTTCGACACGGACACCCCGTACCGGACCGAGCCGCTCACGGTGGCCATGACGCTGCGCTGACACCCCCCGACCGCGCCCGCCCGGACGACCCCTCCCGGGCGGGCGCGGCCCTTTACCGGCCGGGCTACCCGAGCGGACGGGACAGGGTCGCCGGCGCCTGGTGACCGGTGGGTAACCTGTGACCCCGGCCACGGACGAGGGGAGCGACCATGCAGCGGATCGAGGGTCACGGTGGGGAGCTGGCGCTCGCGGCGCTACGCGCGTACGGCGTGCGGGAGATGTTCACCCTCTCCGGCGGGCACGTGTTCCCGCTCTACGACGCCGCCCACAGGAACGACTTCCCGATCTACGACGTCCGGCACGAGCAGTCCGCGGTCTTCGCGGCCGAGGCCGTGGCGAAGCTCCAGCGGCGTCCGGGCCTCGCCGTGCTCACCGCCGGCCCGGGCGTGACCAACGGCATCTCCGGCCTGACCAGCGCGTACTTCAACGCCTCGCCGGTGCTCGTGCTGGGCGGCCGGGCGCCGGCGTTCCGCTGGGGCTCAGGCAGCCTCCAGGAGATGGACCACCTGCCGCTGGTCGCCCCGGTCACCAAGCATGCCGAGACGGTCTTCAGCACCGACGACATCCCCCGGGCCGTGAACGCCGCGCTCACCACGGCGCTCACCCCGCACCGCGGCCCGGTGTTCCTCGACTTCCCGCTGGAGACCGTCTTCTCGGTCACCGACGCCGACCTGCCGGCCCCGCCCGGCATCGCCCCCGTCGAGCCCGACCCGGACGAGGTCGCCCGCGCGGCCCGCCTGGTCGCCGCCGCCGAGCGGCCGGTCATCATCGCCGGGTCGGACGTGTACGCCGGTGACGCCACCGCCGCCCTGCGCGAGGCGGCCGAGGCGTTGCAGGTGCCCGTCTTCACCAACGGCATGGGCCGGGGCTCGCTGCCGCCGGAGCACCCGCTGGCCTTCGCGAAGGCCCGCCGGGCCGCGCTCTCCGGCGCCGACGTGGTCGTGGTGGTCGGCACCCCGCTCGACTTCCGGCTCAACTTCGGCGACTTCGGCGACGCCAAGGTGGTGCACGTCGTCGACGCCCCGAGCCAGCGGGCCGGGCACGTCCAGCCGGCCGCCGCCCCTGCCGGCGACCTGCGGCTGATCCTCTCCGCGCTGGCCGACCACCCGGGCGACCGGGTCGACCACGCGGGCTGGATCGCCGACCTGCGTGCCGCCGAGGACGCCGCCAAGGCCCGCGACGCCGAGGAGATGGCCGCCGAGACCGACCCGATCCGCCCGGCCCGGGTCTACGGCGAGCTGCGCAAGGTGCTGGCCCGGGACGCCATCACCATCGGCGACGGCGGCGACTTCGTCTCGTACGCCGGGCGCTACCTCGAACCGGCGCAGCCCGGCACCTGGCTGGACCCGGGCCCGTACGGCTGCCTCGGCACCGGCATGGGTTACGCGATGGGCGCCCGGGTCAGCCACCCGGACCGGCAGATCTGCGTGCTGATGGGCGACGGCGCGGCCGGCTTCTCGCTGATGGACGTGGAGTCGCTGGTCCGCCAGAAGCTGCCCGTGGTCATCGTGGTCGGCAACAACGGCATCTGGGGGCTGGAGAAGCACCCGATGCGCGCCATGTACGGCTACGACGTCGCGGCCGACCTCCAGCCGGAACTCCGCTACGACCAGGTGGTCACCGCGCTCGGCGGGGCCGGCGAGACGGTGGCGAAGTCCGCCGACCTCGGTCCGGCGCTGCAGCGCGCCTTCGACGCGGGGGTGCCGTACCTCGTGAACGTCATCACCGACCCGGCCGACGCGTACCCCCGGTCGTCGAACCTCGCCTGACGGCCGCCGCGCCGCCGCCGTGGACGCACGGCGGCGGCGCCTCGACCTGCGGCCGGGCGGCGTCGTGCGGCTACACCTCCGGGCGGTCCTCCTCGCGGGGCGGCTCGCCGTCGCGGGACCGTGGCGGCGCGCCGTCGGGCGGCCCGGCCTGGCGGCGGCGCAGGTCGTCCTCGCGGCGGCGCAGGTCCTCCTCCCAGCGGCGGAACAGCTCCCGGTCGTCCTGGCGGGAGCGCTCGGCGATCGACTTCAGGAACTCGGGGTCGTCGTCCGGCGCCACCGGCCGGCGGTCGCGTTCGGAGAACCCGTTCCCCACCGGCCACCGGGTGCGGGCGGGTCGGCCGGCGGCCGGCTCGCGACCGGCCACGAACCAGGCGATCGAGCCGACCAGCGGGAAGAACAGGATGATGAGCACCCAGCCGATCCGGGGCAGGGCGCGGATCTCGCCCTCCTCCGCGGAGAGACAGCTGATCAGGGCGCAGACGGCGAGGACGATCTGCACCACGAAGAGGAGGGCGTAGAGCCGGACCATGCGCCCATCATGGCGCACCGCGCCGACTCACCACAGCCCGCGCAGCACCAGTGCCACGCCGAGCACGGCGAGCGCCGCGGCGCCGAGGGCGGCCAGCGGCAGCGACCGCCCGCCCGTGGGAGCCGGCCCGGTACCGGTGCCCCGCCGCCAGCAGACCGGCAGGACGGCGCCCCAGACGACCAGGGTCACGCCGGCGAGCAGCACCCCGCCGAGGTCACCGGTGAACGCCAGCCGCACGGCGAGGACCGTGACCACCGTCAGTGCGAGCGCCGTCCGCCGCCACGCCAGCCGGGTCCGCTCCGGCTGGAGGCCGGGGTCGCGCGCCGGCCGCGGCGCGGCGGACGGCCCGCTCACCGGCCGCCCAGCGCCCTGAGCAGCACGGCGACCACCAGCAGCAGCGCGCCGAGGCCGACGGTGAGGGCCAGCACGGCGGGGAAGCGGGAGGCGGGCAGTTCCTCGCCGAGCCGGATGGCCCGTTCGGTACGCGCCCAGTGGTCGACGGCGCGGACCGCGACGGCGCCGCCGAGCAGCAGCAACGCGATCGCGATCGCCTCACGCAGGTGGCGCAGCGGCAACGGTGGCAGGAACTGGGCGGCGGCCAACCCGCCGGCCACCAGCGCCAGCCCCGTCCGGAGCCAGGCGAGGAACGTCCGCTCGTTGGCCAGGGAGAACCGGTAGTCGGGGGTGCTGCCGACCGACCGCAGCTCCCGCGGATCGAACCACCGCCTGATCGACTCCCACACGTTGCCGATTATCCGTTGGCCAGCGGTCGTAGCCTGAAGCGATGACGGATCTTGATGCGAGCACCCTGCGCGCCGCGTACGACGCCCAGCTACGTCCGGAGCTGCCCGACCCGCTGCCGCCGGGGGTCACCGTCGAGCGGGACGGACCGCTGTACCGGGTGCTCGGTCTCGACCATCGGGGCTTTCTGACGTACCGCGACCTCGGCGGCCTGTCCGGCGCGGCGCTGGACGAGTTGATCGCCCGCCAGGTCGAGGTGTTCCGGCAGCGGGGCGAGGCCGTCGAGTGGAAGCTCGCCGGCCACGACGAGCCGGCGGACCTGCCCGAGCGTCTGCGCGCCGCCGGCTTCGTCCCCGAGGACCGGGAGACCGTCGTGATCGGGCCGGTGGCGCCGCTGTCGGCCGCGCTCCCGGTGCTGCCCGACGGCGTACGCCTGCGGGAGGTGACCGGCCGCGCGGACCTCGACCGGATCGTGGCGATGGAGGAGGCGGTCTGGGGGGCCGACCGCAGCCACCTCGCGGACGCCCTGGAGCGGGAGATCGCCTCGGACCCACACTCGATCACCGTGGTGGTCGCCGAGGCGGGGGAGACCGTCGTCAGCGCCGGCTGGATCCGCTACGTGGCGGGCACCGGTTTCGCCTCGCTCTGGGGCGGCTCGACCCTGCCGGAGTGGCGGCGGCGGGGCATCTACCGGGCGCTGGTCGTCCATCGAGCCCGGCTGGCCGCGCAGCGGGACCGGACGCTGCTCCAGGTCGACGCCTCCGACGACAGCCGCCCCATCCTGGAGCGGCTCGGCTTCGTCGCCGTCACCACGACCACCCCGTACGTCTACACTCCGTGATCATGGCTGAGGGGTTGACGGACGAGGACCGGCTCGTGCTCAAGACCGCCGCGTTCGGCGCGGTCTTCCTGGTGTCGAACGTCGACCCGGGCATGGTGGCCGTGCTCAAGGAGAGCCTCGCCGCGTCCGGGGCCTTCGCCGGTGCCTCCGGGGTCGTCAAGGAGGCGCTCACGACCGGTCCGCTGCCGCGGCTGCCGCGCGACTCGATCCTCGAGGTGGAGGCGACGGTGCTGCCGGCGCTCGGCCGGGCGGTGCGGATCCTGCGCGAGAAGGCGCCGGAGGACGTGGCCGTCTTCCGCGAGGTGGTGCTGGCCGCCGCCGACCGGGTGGCCCGCGCGCACGCCGGGGTCGCCCCGGAGGAGGCGGCGATGATCGAGCGGATCAGGGCGGCGCTGGCCGAGCCGGCGTGACCGCATGGGCGGGACGCCCGGTGGGCGGGCCCGCCGCGCGGGCGTACGGCGGGAGGGCGGCCGCTACCCGGCATGTCGCGGCGCCGGTGAGCTGTGTCACGCTGAGTGCCCGGGAGGCCGAAGCTACTGACAGGTAACATGGCGCCCGTGGGCAACTGCACAGCAGCCCGCGGTTGACCGATCGTTAAGTCACGCGGGAGGCTGCGCCCCAGACCGGGCGAGCGATCGCAACACCACACAGGAGGGTCGTCGAAGCGCGATGAACATCGTCGTACTCGTCAAGCAGGTGCCCGACTCGGGCGCGGACCGCAACCTGCGCAGTGACGACAACACCGTCGACCGCGGTTCGGCGAACAACGTCATCAACGAGATGGACGAGTACGCCATCGAGGAGGCGTTGAAGATCAAGGAGGCGCACGGCGGTGAGGTCACCATCCTGACCATGGGTCCGGAGCAGGCGACCGAGTCGATCCGCAAGGCGCTGTCGATGGGCCCGGACAAGGCGGTCCACGTGGTGGACGACGCGCTGCGCGGCTCCTGCGCCGTCGCGACCTCGAAGGTGCTCGCCGCCGCGCTGCGCACCCTGAACGCGGACCTGGTCATCTGCGGCGCCGAGTCGACCGACGGCCGGGTGCAGGTGATGCCGCACATGATCGCCGAGCGGCTGGGTGTGGCGGCGCTCACCGGCGCCCGCAAGCTCACGGTGGACGGCGGCACGCTGACCGTCGAGCGGCAGACCGAGGAGGGCTACGAGGTGGTCACCGCCTCGACCCCGGCCGTGGTCTCCGTGTGGGACACGATCAACGAGCCGCGGTACCCGTCGTTCAAGGGCATCATGGCGGCCAAGAAGAAGCCGGTGCAGACCCTCTCCCTGGGCGACCTCGGCGTCGCACCGGCCGAGGTGGGCTTCGACGGCGCCACCAGCGCCGTGCTGGAGCACAGCAAGCGTCCGCCGCGTTCGGGCGGCGTGAAGGTCACCGACGAGGGCGACGGCGGCGTCAAGCTGGTCGAGTTCCTCGCCACCGAGAAGTTCGTGTGAGAGGTCTGGACATGTCTGAGGTTCTCGTCGTCGTCGAAGCCACCCGCGAGTTCGGCGTCAAGAAGGTCACCCTGGAGATGCTCACCCTCGCCCGCGACCTGGGCACCCCCGCCGCGGTGGTGCTCGGCGGCCCCGGCGCGGCCGAGGCGCTCTCGGCGAAGCTGGGCGAGTACGGGGCGGAGAAGATCTACGCCGCCGAGGGTGAGGAGATCGACGGCTACCTGGTCGCCCCGAAGGCCACCGTGCTGGCCGAGCTGGTCACGCGCGTGCAGCCGGCCGCCGTCCTGCTCGCCTCGTCGCAGGAGGGCAAGGAGATCGCCGCCCGGCTGGCGGTCAAGCTGGACAACGGCATCCTGACCGACGTGGTCGACCTGTCCGCGGACGGCACCGCCACCCAGGTCGCGTTCGCCGGCTCCACCATCGTCAAGTCCAAGGTCACCCGGGGGCTGCCGCTGGTCACGCTCCGGCCGAACTCGGTGAACCCCACCCCGGCCGCCGCGTCCCCGACCGTCGAGCAGCTCACCGTCACCGTGGCCGAGGGCGACAAGCTGGCCAAGGTGGTGGACCGGGTCGCCGAGCAGAAGGGCTCGCGTCCCGAGCTGACCGAGGCGTCGGTGGTCGTGTCCGGTGGCCGTGGCGTCGGCAACGCGGACAACTTCAAGCTCGTCGAGGAGCTGGCCGACCTGCTGGGTGGCGCCGTCGGCGCGTCCCGGGCGGCCGTCGACTCCGGCTTCTACCCGCACCAGTTCCAGGTGGGTCAGACCGGCAAGACCGTCTCCCCGCAGCTCTACATCGCGCTGGGCATCTCCGGGGCCATCCAGCACCGGGCCGGCATGCAGACCTCGAAGACGATCGTCGCGGTGAACAAGGACGCCGAGGCGCCGATCTTCGAGCTGGCCGACTTCGGCGTGGTCGGCGACCTGTTCAAGGTCGTACCCCAGGCCGCCGAGGAGATCCGCAAGCGCAAGTGACCGCCGGTGGCGCCGCCGTCCGGCGCCACCACGGGAGACAGACACCACGAGTGGCCGTCCGGAACGCCGGGCGGCCACTCGCCGTATGCGCCGGTCGGGCTCGGGGGATGGGGAGCTGATCGGCGGGCCGGGGAGCTGAGCCGGCCCGCCGATCAGCCCGTCGAGGTGCCCGGGGCGTGCGGTCGCCGTGCCGGGCAGGCTGGGCTCGGTCCGCGGTGACGCGGACGTCGACACCTGAGTATGCCTGACGTGCACCGTCCGGTGGTGTGCGAGGCACCGATTCCGGGGCACTCGGCGCACACCTCCCGATACCCGGGACGTCGCTGATGAATCGTGCCGCCCGTCCCGGCGCCGGAGGCGGAGGCCCGCCTCCCCCCGCCGGCCGCCCGGCGTACGGCCGTAGGCTGAGCGGTGATGGCATACCTGGATCACGCGGCGACCACTCCGATGCTCGACGAGGCACTGGAGGCGTACGTCGCCACCGCCCGTGAGGTCGGCAACGCGTCCTCGCTGCACGCGGCCGGTCGGCGGGCTCGCCGCCGGGTCGAGGAGTCCCGGGAGCGGGTGGCCGCGGTCCTGGGTGCGCGACCCTCCGAAGTGATCTTCACGGGCGGCGGGACGGAGAGCGACAACCTCGCGGTCAAGGGCATCTTCTGGGCCCGCCGCGCGGCCGGTGGCGACCGTCGCCGGGTGGTCTCCAGCGCCGTGGAGCACCACGCCGTGCTCGACGCCGTGGACTGGCTGGGCCAGCACGAGGGCGCCGAGGTCGGTTGGCTGCCGGTCGACGCGGCCGGCCGGCTCGCCCCGGACGCGCTCCGCGCCGAGCTGGCCGAGCACGGCGACCGGGTCGCGCTCGTCACCGCCATGTGGGCCAACAACGAGGTCGGCACCGTGCAGCCGGTCAGCGAACTGGCGGCCGTCGCCGCCGAGTACGGGGTGCCGTTCCACACCGACGCGATCCAGGCGGTCGGCCAGGTGCCCGTCGACTTCGCCGCCAGCGGCGTCGCCGCGCTGACCGTCACCGGGCACAAGCTCGGCGGCCCGGTCGGGGTCGGCGCCCTGCTGCTCGGCCGCGACGTGCCGACGACCCCGTTGCTGCACGGGGGCGGCCAGGAGCGCGACGTCCGCTCCGGCACGCTCGACACCGCCGGCATCGTGGCCTTCGCGGTGGCGGTGGAGACCGCCGTGAAGGGCCAGCAGGAGTACGCGGCCCGGATCGCCGCGCTCCGCGACGACCTGGTCGAGCGGGTCCGCCACGCGGTGCCCGAGGCGATCTACAACGGCGACCCGGTGGACCGGCTGCCCGGCAACGCGCACTTCTCGTTCCCCGGCTGTGAGGGGGACGCCCTGCTGCTGCTCCTCGACGCGCGGGGCATCGCCTGCTCGACCGGCTCCGCCTGCTCCGCCGGGGTGGCCCAACCCTCACACGTCCTGCTCGCGATGGGCGCCGACGACGACCGGGCCCGTTCGTCGCTGCGCTTCACCCTCGGCCACACCTCCACCCGCGAGGACGTGGACGCCCTGGTGGCCGCCCTTCCCGGTGCCGTGGAACGCGCCCGCCGCGCCGCCGCCTACCGCACCCCCCGCTAACCCCCTCCTTCCTCCGCGATCTTGCACTTTGTGCCCCTCGTATGCCCCTTTCGCGGCCTTTGCCGGGGCAGGAAGTGCAAGATCGCGGAGGAGGGAGCGGGGGCGTGGGGGTACGGGGTGGGGGTGGTTAGGGTTGAGGGGCGGAAGGGAGCGGGTCGTGAGGGTGTTGGCGGCGATGTCCGGGGGGGTGGACTCGGCGGTCGCGGCGGCGCGGGCGGTCGACGCCGGCCACGACGTGACCGGGGTGCACCTCGCGCTGGCGCGCAACCCGCAGACGTACCGCACGGGCGCGCGCGGCTGCTGCACACTCGAGGACTCCCGCGACGCCCGCCGTGCGGCCGACGTCATCGGCATCCCGTTCTACGTCTGGGACATGGCCGACCGCTTCCACGCCGACGTGGTGGACGACTTCGTCGCCGAGTACGCGGCCGGTCGTACCCCGAATCCCTGCCTGCGCTGCAACGAGAAGATCAAGTTCGCGGCGGTGCTCGACCGCGCCGTGGCCCTGGGCTTCGACGCCGTGGTCACCGGCCACCACGCCCGGCTCGGCCCCGACGGCCTGCTGCGGCGCAGCGTCGACGTGGCCAAGGACCAGTCGTACGTCCTCGCGGTGCTGACCCGCGAGCAGCTGGACCGGTCGATCTTCCCCCTCGGCGACTCGACGAAGGCACAGGTCCGGGCCGAGGCCGCCCGGCGCGGCCTGGCGGTGGCCGACAAGCCCGACTCGCACGACATCTGCTTCATCGCCGACGGCGACACCCGCGGCTTCCTCGCCCAGCGGCTCGGTGAGCAGCCCGGGGCGGTGGTCGACGCGACCACCGGCGCGGTGGTGGGCAGCCACAGCGGCGCGTACGCCTACACGGTCGGCCAGCGGCGGGGCCTGCACCTGGACCGCCCGGCACCGGACGGCCGGCCCCGGTACGTGCTCTCCATCACCCCGAAGACCAACACCGTGACCGTCGGGCCGGCCGAGGCGCTGGAGGTGTCCCGCGTCCGGGGCGAGCGACCGGTGTGGACCGGCGGTCCGCGGCCGGACGGGCCGGTCGAGTGCGAGGTGCAGCTGCGCGCGCACGGCGACGTGGTGCCCGCCACCGTCGTCATCGACGGGGACGCGCTGCACGCCGAGCTGCGCCGGCCGGTGCGGGGCGTGGCCGCCGGCCAGGCGATCGTCGCCTACCGGCCGGACCCGGCCGGTGACGTGGTGCTCGGCTCCGCCACGATCACCGCCTGAGGCGCGGCCGCCCGGCGTACCGGATACCCTTCGGCCGTGACAGATCAGGCGTGGCCGTGGCCGGCCGGCGCGGCGACCGGCATCGGGTCGCTGCCCGGCACCGACATCGCCGAGGCGCAGCGGATCGTCCTCGGTGAGCTTCCCGCCCTGCCCCACCTGCCGGAGCTTCCCGCCCGTGGTCCGGGCGCCGACCTGATCGGGCGCACCGCCGGTCTGCTGGTCGAGCTCCCCGTCGAGCTGTACGCGGCCCGCTGGCGGATCGCGCCCCGCCCGGGGCGCGACCTGCGCCGGGCCCGGGACCTCATGGAGCGCGACCTCGACCAGCTCGCCGAGCAGGCCGAGGGGTACGCGGGCCCGGTCAAGGTGCAGGCCGGCGGCCCGTTCACCCTGGCCGCCGCCCTGGAGCTGCCGATCGGCGGCCGGGTGCTGCGCGACCCGGGCGCCGTGCGGGACCTGGTCGGCTCCCTCGCCGAGGGGCTGCGCGACCACGTGGCGGCCGTCGTCCGGCGGCTGCCCCGGGCGACGGTGCTGCTGCAACTCGACGAGCCGTCGCTGCCGGCCGTGCTCGCCGGGCGCGTGCCCACCGAGAGTGGGCTCGGCACGTACCCGGCCGCGGAGTCCGGGACCGTGGCGACCCTGCTCCGCTCGCTGGTCGAGGGGGTCGGCGTGCCGACGGTGGTGCACTGCTGCGCGCCGGACGTCCCGGTGCAGTTGATCCGCTCCACCGGCGCCGTCGGTGTCGCCCTCGACCTGTCGCTCGTCACCGACCTGGACCCGCTCGGCGAGGTGCTCGACGCCGGGCTGGGGCTGCTCGCCGGCGCCGCGCCCACCCGGCCGCCGTCGGCCGGTCGCGCACCGACGTCCGCCGAGGTGGCCGACCGGGTACGCACGCTGTGGGACCGCCTCAGCTTCCCCCGCGCCCGGCTGGCCGAGCAGGTCGTGGTCACCCCGGCCTGCGGCCTGGCCGGGGCCACCCCGGAGTACGCCCGGGCCGTGCTGGCGGCGTGCCGCGACGCCGGGCGGCGGCTCGCCGAGGAGTGAGGTTTCCTGTCGTACGTCGGGGGCACGATGACCGGCATGATTGGACAGCTGCGTTCTGTGGTGATCGACTGCCCCGATCCACGCGGGCTCGCCGGCTTCTACGCGGAGCTGCTCGGCCTCCCGCTGATCGAGGACAACTCCGACGGTGACGACTGGGTGGTGCTGGGAGGCCCGCCCGGGCACCTGCCGCGACTCGCCTTCCAGAAGGCGCCCGACCTGCGTGCTCCCGACTGGCCCGACCCGGAGCGGCCCCAGCAGTTCCACATCGACGTGACGGTGGACGACATCGAGGCCGCGGAGAAGGCGGCGCTGGCCCTCGGCGCGCGCCGGCTGCCCGGTGAGGGGGACGGCTTCCGGGTCTACGCCGACCCGGCCGGCCATCCGTTCTGCCTCTGCTGGGACTGACGCGGGCTCCGCCGACCGGCCCGGCGGCCGAGGCGCGCGCCGGCCGGCGCGGCGTGGTGCGCCCGCCCGGGGTGTGGTGGACCGACCCGGGCGGCGTGGCGTGGTGTGCGCCGGGCCGGCATGATCGGGGCCGTGACCGACCCCTCGCCACGCCGTGCCTCCGGTTCCCTCTTCGGCCTCGCCTACGGTGACGCCCTGGGCAAACCGACCGAGTTCCTCACCGTCGCCGAGATCGTCGGGCGGTACGGCCCGGCCGGTCCGCGGGAGCTGGCGGGCGACCCGGCGCTGGTCACCGACGACACGCAGATGGCGCTGGCCGTCGCCTGGGCGCTGCGCGACGCGCCCGACCACACACCCGGGGCGGTCGAGCCACTGCTGCGCCGGCGCTTCGTCGAGTGGTCGGTCAGCCCCGACAACGACCGCGCGCCGGGGGTGACCTGCCTGCGGGCCTGCGCCGAGCTGGCCCGGGGCACCCGTTGGCAGGAGGCGACGGTCGCCGGCTCGAAGGGCTGCGGTGCCAACATGCGGGTCACCCCGGTCGGGCTGCTCGACGTCGACCTCGACACGCTCGCCGGGCTGGCCCAGCTCCAGGCGGGTCTGACCCACGGGCACCCGACGGGCCTGGCGGCCAGCGAGCTGACCGCGTACGCCGTCCGGCTCCTGCGCGACGGCGCGGCCCTGGCCGACCTGCCCGGGCTGCTCACCGACCGGGCCCGCGAGCAGCGCACCACCTACCGGGGCGACTGGCTGGGCGACCTGTGGCAGCGTCCCGGCGCGACGAGCCCCGAGGACTTCATCGCCCGGGGCTGGGACGAGTGCCTCGACGCCCTCGGCCGCCTCGACGCGGCGCTGGCCGGGCCGGACGACGCCGGCGACCCGTGCCGGCTCACCGGTGAGGGCTGGATCGCCGAGGAGGCGCTGGCCACCGCGCTGCTCTGCGCGCTGTGGCACGCCGACGACCCGGTCGGCGCGCTGGCCCGCGGCGCCACCACGGCCGGCGACTCCGACTCCATCGCGGCCCTCGCGGGCGCCTTCCTCGGCGCCGCGTACGGCATGTCCGCGTGGCCGGACGGGTGGTCCGACCGGATCGAGTACGCCGACCAGCTCACCGCCCTCGGCGCCCGCCACGACTGACCGGGCGCCCGGCACCGGCTCGACGCGACGTTCCGCCGACCCGCCGGCACGGGCGGGTGGTCGTACCGGCCGACAGGGCGCATGCTGGTGCGGCGACGCAGGTCAGGCGGGTGCGCGGGACGCTTGTCACCCCCGCCCGCTACGGTGCGGGAGTAGCACGATCACGGGAGGTCGACAGCGGTGTCGGAGGAAGCGGTACCCCAGGAGGTCAGCCCCGCCCAGGAGGCGGCGGCGGGCGCCGAGCCGACCCCGGAGGCGCGGGAGCGGCACGCGACGCTGAGCCAGGAGCTCACCGAACACCAGTACCGCTACTACGTGCTCGACGCGCCGACCATCTCCGACGCCGAGTTCGACAAGCTGCTGCGCGAGTTGGAGGCGCTGGAGGAGGAGTTCCCGGCCCTGCGGACGCCCGACTCGCCCACCCAGCGGGTCGGCGGCACGTTCTCCACCGAGTTCACGCCCGTGCAGCACGCGGAGCGGATGCTCTCGCTCGACAACGCGTTCGCCGACGAGGAGCTGGCCGCCTGGGCGGAGCGGGTCGAGCGCGACGCCGGCGGGCCCGTTCCCTACCTGTGCGAGCTGAAGGTCGACGGCCTGGCCATCAACCTGACCTACGAGAAGGGCCGGCTCGTGCGGGCCGCGACCCGTGGCGACGGGCGCACCGGGGAGGACGTCACCGCCAACGTGCGCAGCATCCGGGACGTGCCGGCCCGGCTCACCCCCTCCGACGAGTTCCCCGACGTGCCGGAGTTCCTGGAGGTGCGGGGCGAGATCTACTTCCCGGTGGCCGCGTTCGCCGACCTCAACGCCGGCCTCGTCGAGCAGGGCAAGGCCCCGTTCGCCAACCCGCGCAACGCCGCCGCCGGCAGCCTCCGCCAGAAGGACCCGCGGATCACGGCGTCGCGTCCGCTGCGGCTCGTGGTGCACGGCATCGGCGCGCGGCGCGGGTTCCAGCCGGCGGCGCAGTCCGAGTCGTACGCGGCGCTGAAGGCGTGGGGTCTGCCGACCAGCGACCGTTGGCGGGTCGTGCCCGACCTGGCCGGCGTCGCCGAGTACATCGCCTACTACGCCGAGCACCGGCACGACGTCGAGCACGAGATCGACGGCGTGGTGGTCAAGGTCGACCCGGTCTCGATCCAGGGCCGCCTCGGCTCCACGAGCCGCGCGCCCCGCTGGGCCATCGCCTTCAAGTACCCGCCGGAGGAGGTGACCACCAAGCTGCTCGACATCGACGTCAACGTCGGGCGGACGGGGCGGGTCACCCCGTTCGCCGTGCTCGAACCGGTCCGGGTGGCCGGCTCCACGGTCGCCCTGGCCACGCTGCACAACGCCCGGGAGGTCGAGCGCAAGGGCGTGCTGATCGGCGACACGGTGGTCATCCGCAAGGCCGGCGACGTCATCCCCGAGGTGCTCGGTCCGGTGGTCGACCTGCGCCCCGCCGACGCCCGGCCCTTCGTCATGCCGACCACGTGCCCCGCCTGCGGCACCCCGCTCGCCCCCGCCAAGGAGGGCGACGTCGACATCCGCTGCCCCAACACCCGCAGCTGCCCCGCCCAGCTGCGCGAGCGGGTCTTCCACCTCGCCGGTCGGGGCGCGTTCGACATCGAGGTGCTGGGCTACAAGGGCGCGGCGGCCCTGCTCGACGCGGAGATCATCCGGGACGAGGGCGACCTCTTCCAGCTCGACGCCGAGCAGCTGTCCCGGTCCCCGTTCTTCGTGAACAAGGACGGCAGCCTGGGCAGCAACGCCGTCAAGCTGCTGGACAACCTGGCCGTCGCCAAGGAGCGCGACCTCTGGCGCGTCCTCGTGGCCCTCTCGATCCGGCACGTCGGCCCGACCGCCGCCCAGGCACTCGCCCGGCACTTCCGCTCCATCGAGGCCATCGACAAGGCCAGCGAGGAGGAGCTGTCCTCGGTCGACGGGGTCGGCCCGACCATCGCGGCCAGCATCCGCGAGTGGTTCGCCGTGGACTGGCACCGCGAGGTGGTCCGCAAGTGGGCCGAGGCCGGCGTACGCATGGCCGAGGAGGCGGGTGACGAGGGCCCCCGGCCGCTGGACGGGGTCACGGTCGTGGTCACCGGCACCCTGGCCGGGTTCTCCCGGGACCAGGCGGCCGAGGCGGTGCAGAGCCGGGGCGGCAAGGTCAGCGGTTCCGTCTCGAAGAAGACGACGTTCGTGGTCGTGGGCGAGAACCCGGGCTCCAAGGCCGACAAGGCGGCCAGTCTCAAGGTGCCGGTCCTCGACGAGGACGGCTTCCGCGTGCTGCTCGACGCCGGGCCCGACGCCGCCCGCGAGGTGGCCCGCGTCGAGAGCTGAGGTCCGGCGGGCCCCGTGTGGGAGGGCTGGGCGCGTATACCAAGTTAATTACGACTACGACCGATTCGTGACTGTCATACCGGGAAAGCCGGCACCGAGGGCGTTTCATTGGTGCACGGCGTGTGAACGCGCACGCCGACCGTTGTCCGGGAGGTGTGATGGAGGTCGCCGACCCGCGCAACGTCGTCCCGCCGGGCCGGGTGGCGCCGTTCAGCGCCTTCATCGCCACCGTCCTGGCCCTGGCGGTGCTCGTCGCCGCCGGTCCACTGGCGACGCTGCCGGATCAGCTGCCACGGCTGCCGGTGGCGTTCTGGACGATGGCGGCGCTCGCCGTCGTGTGCGACGCCCGCCCCTTCGTGCCGCCGGGCCGGCGCCAGTCCTCGGCCGTCTTCCCGTCCACCTGCTTCACCTTCGCGATCCTGCTCGGCTGGGGGCTGGGCCCGGCCGTGGCCGTGCAGGCGGTGGCCGTCGTCGTCTCCGGCTGGCGGCTGCGCCACGCCGCCTGGCGGACGGCGTTCAACGTCGGCCAGTACGCCTGCGCCCTCGCCGCCGCGTACGGGATCACCCGGCTCGGCCCGGGCACCGTCTTCTCCGGCGGCACCCTGCACGGGGCGGACGTGCTGGCCGTCGGCGGCGCCACGGTCGTCTGGTTCCTGGTCAACTACGTGCTGGTCAGCGCCGCCGTACGGCTGCGTTTCGGTGACCGGTGGTGGCCGACCTTCCGGCAGGGGCTCGGCTTCGAGCTGCTCTCCACCGGGTCGCTGCTCCTGCTCGCCCCGGTGCTGATCGCCGCGGCCCGCGCCAGCGCCGCGCTGATCCCGCTCGTGCTGGTGCCGTTGTTCGCCGTCTACCGGATGGCGCGGCTCAGCGTCGAGCAGCAGCAGTTGGCGTCCCTGGATCCGCTCACCGGCCTGCCCAACCGCAAGGCGCTGCTCGCCGAGGTCGCCGAGCAGGTGCACCTGCACGCCGAACGGTCCGCCCGGGGCGAGCCCGACGGACACCTCGCGCTGCTGCTCATCGACCTGGACCGGTTCAAGAACGTCAACGACGCGCTCGGCCACGCGGTGGGGGACCGGCTCCTGGTGGAGGTCAGCCACCGGCTCACCGCGCTGGTCGACGGCCGCGACATGGTGGCCCGCCTCGGCGGGGACGAGTTCGCCATCGTGATGACCGGCCTGACCGACGTCGACGAGGCGCGTGAGCTGGCCGACCGCGTGGTCCGTACGCTCGCCGAGCCGGTGCCGCTGGACGGCCTGCCCCTGGACGTGGGCGGGTCGATCGGCATCGCGCTCTTCCCGGAGCACGGCGAGGACTTCGCCACCCTGATGCGCCACGCGGACGTCGCCATGTACGACGCCAAGCACCGCAACGACACGGTGGCCGTCTACACGGCCGAGTCCGACCACAACTCGGCCGAGCGGCTCGGCCTCCTGGCCGATCTGCGCCGGGTGCTCGAAGCCGGCGCCACCGTCGACGACCACCTCCCGCCGGGCGCCGCCCGAGCTGAGGCGGGGGAGCCGGACATCGCTGCGGGTGGGGCACGCGGCGGGGACGGGGCGGCCCTCGCCGCCCCCGGCGACGGTCCGGCCCTGCCCGAACGTGGCAACGGCGCGCCCCTCGCCGCCCCTGGCGACGGCGCGTTCCCCGGCGAGAGCGGCAATGGCGCGGCCCTCCGCGAATCCGGCGACGGCGCGGCTCTCGGCGGACCCGGTGACGGGGCGGCCCGCGCCTCCGGCGCCGCCGGCACGGCCCGCGCCTCCGGCGTGGCGGGCGGACCCGTCGGGCGGTGGTGGTCGCGCCGTCGCGGGAGCCGCCGCGAGGTGATGCCCGACGACGAACTGATCAGCCGGATCGTGAGCGGCGCCGACCCGATCCGTGGCCGCGCCGGCCGCTCCGTCCCGGCCGTGGTCGACCGTGGTCCGGTCGTCGGGCGCAGGACGGCGAACGGGCGTGCCCCGGCCGCCCCGACTGGCGCCGGCGTGGCGCCCGGCCCCGACGAGCGGGTGGCGCGGGAGACCGACGCGCCGGCCGACCGGTCGGCCGGCGCGACCGCCGTTCCCGACCGGTCGGCCCGCGCGACCGCCGTTCCCGACCGGCCTGCCCGTGTGGCCGGCGGCGGCGAGCAGCCGGCCGACCGGCCCGGGGGCTTCCGCCGGACGCGGGACCGGTCCGCCGCGCGGGACGTGGACGCCGATCCGGCCGTCGACGTCGGCGAGATCACCATGTACTACCAGCCGCAGATCGCCATCGCCACGGGCGAGGTGGTGGGCGTCGAGGCGCTGCTGCGCTGGCGGCACCCGCGGCGGGGGATGGTCGATCCCGAGGAGCTGATCCGGGTCGCCGAGCAGAGCGCGGTGATGCGGCTGCTCACCCGGCGGGTGGTCGACGACGTCGTGGAGCAGCTCGCCAAGTGGTCGGCCGCCGGCATCGGGCTGCGGGCGGCCCTCAACGTGAGCGTCCGCGACCTGCACACCGGGGAGATCGCCGACCAGATCGCGGACCGGCTGGCGCGGTACGGCGTACCGCCGGAACGGCTGCAACTGGAGATCACCGAGGGGGCCCTCATGGCCGACCCCCGGCGGGTGCTCGCCACCATCTCGCGGCTGCACCGCATCGGGGTGGCCATCGCCCTGGATGACTTCGGGACCGGGTACTCCTCGTTGCAGCACCTCCGCCGGCTGCCGCTCTCCGAGGTCAAGGTGGACCGCAGCTTCGTCCTCGGGATGGCGGACGACGCCGACGACGCGGCGATCGTCCGTTCCATGATCGAGTTGGCGGGCGCGCTCGGCCTGCGGGTGGTCGCCGAGGGCGTGGAGGACGAACGGACCTGGCGGATGCTGTACGCGGCGGGCTGCGACGCCGCCCAGGGCTGGTTCTACGCGCGGCCGATGCCGGCGGAGGAACTGGTGGCGTGGCTGGCCCGGTACCGTCCCGTCCGCCCCACCGGAGGCCCCGGCCCGGACACCGGCCGTCGGCACACCCGCTGACGGTTCGGAACGCGCCGCGGGGCGGAGGGGGAGTCGGGGGCGCCGCGCCGGCGCGGAACAATAGACTCGCTCCGGTCACCGCGCGTCACTCCGGATCCGACGCGCGGTCGGCACACCGGCCGGACACGAGGACCGTCACGAAGGGGGCACCGATGGCCGCCATCTCCCGCGAGGAGGTCGCGCACCTCGCGCGCCTGTCGCGGCTCGCCGTCACCGAGGAGGAGCTGGACACGTTCGCCGGCCAGCTCGACGTGATCCTCCAGGCGGTCGCCCAGGTCGGCAAGGTCGCCGCCGCGGACATCCCGCCGACCTCGCACTCGGTGCCGCTCACGAACGTCCTCCGGGAGGACGTCGAGACGCCGTGCCTGACCCCCGAGGAGGCGCTGTCGGGCGCGCCCGACGCCGAGCAGCAGCGGTTCCGCGTCCCCCGGATCCTGAACGAGGACCTGGCGTCGTGAGCGGGCGGACCAGCATCATCAGCGCCCGGCACGAGGCCGGAGAGCGGAGCGAGGCGGCGGCATGAGCGAGCGCAGCGAGCGAATCATCGGGTATGGCGCGGTGGAGCCTCGTGGCGACGCCGAGCGGAGCGAGGCGGCGGCATGAGCGAGCGCAGCGAGCGAATCATCGGGTATGGCGCGGTGGAGCCTCGTGGCGACGCCGAGCGGAGCGAGGCGGCGGCATGAGCGACCTGACCACGAAGACCGCGGCGGAGATCGCCGCCCTGGTGGCCGGCGGGGAGGCCTCCGCCGTCGAGGTCACCCAGGCCCACCTCGACCGGATCGCGGCGGTCGACGACCGGGTGCACGCGTTCCTGCACGTCGACGCCGAGGGCGCGCTGGCCGCCGCCCGCGCCGTCGACGAGCGTCGTGCGGCCGGTGAGGCGCTCGGCCCCCTCGCGGGCGTGCCGGTCGCCGTGAAGGACGTGCTCACCACGAAGGGCGTGCCGACCACCGTCGGGTCGAAGATCCTGGAGGGCTGGCGTCCGCCGTACGACGCGACGATCGTCGAGCGGCTGCGCGCCGCCGGCACGGTGATGCTCGGCAAGACGAACATGGACGAGTTCGCCATGGGCTCCTCCACCGAGTACTCGGCGTACGGGCCGACCCGCAACCCGTGGGACCTGGACCGGATCCCGGGCGGCTCGGGCGGCGGCAGCGCGGCGGCGCTGGCCGCGTACGAGGCGCCGCTGGCCATCGGCTCGGACACCGGCGGCTCGATCCGCCAGCCGGGCGCCGTGACCGGCACCGTCGGTGCGAAGCCGACGTACGGCGGCACCTCCCGCTACGGGCTGGTCGCCTTCTCCTCGTCGCTGGACACGCCCGGCCCCTGCGCCCGGACGGTGCTGGACGCCGCGCTGCTGCACGAGGCGATCGGCGGGCACGACCCCCGCGACTCGACCTCGATCCCGCAGCCCGTGCCGGACGTGGTGGCCGCCGCGAAGCTCGGCGCCACCGGCGACCTGACCGGCGTGCGGCTCGGCATCGTGACCGAGTTCGCCGGCGAGGGCGCCGAGCCGGGCGTGCTGGCCGTGTTCCGGGAGGCGGTCGACGCGCTCACCAAGCTCGGCGCGGAGATCGTCGAGGTGTCCTGTCCGCACTTCACGTACGCGCTGCCGGCGTACTACCTCATCGCGCCGAGTGAGTGCTCCTCCAACCTGGCCCGGTTCGACGGCGTCCGGTTCGGCCTGCGGGTCGGCGACGACGGGAACCGGTCGCTGGAAGAGGTCATGTCGCTGACCCGCGAGGCCGGCTTCGGCCCGGAGGTCAAGCGCCGCATCATGATCGGGACGTACGCGCTGTCGTCGGGCTACTACGACGCCTACTACGGGCAGGCCCAGAAGGTGCGTACGCTCATCAGCCGGGACTTCACGGCGGCGTTCGCGCAGGTGGACGCGCTGATCTCGCCGACGACGCCGTTCGTGGCGTTCCCGATCGGCGCGCGCACCTCCGACCCGTACCAGATGTACCTGGCCGACCTGTTCACCATCCCGACGAACCTGTACGGCGGGCCCGGCATCTCCGTGCCGTGCGGGCTCTCCGACGGGCTCCCGGTCGGGCTCCAGGTCATGGCCCCGACGATGGCCGACGACCGGATGTACCGGGTCGCCGCCGCGCTGGAGAGCGCCGTCGGCACGTTCACCCCACCGGCACTGTGAGGCAGGAGCTCCGATGACCACGACACTGCCCTCGTACGACGACGTCGTCGCGCGCTACGAACCGGTGATCGGCCTGGAGACCCACGTCGAGCTGGGCACCCGGACGAAGATGTTCTGCGGCTGCCCGACCGACTTCGGCGGCGAGCCGAACACCCGGGTCTGCCCGGTCTGCCTCGGCCTGCCCGGCTCGCTGCCGGTGGCGAACAAGGCGGCCGTCGAGGCGACCATCCGGATCGGCCTCGCGCTGAACTGCTCGATCGCCCAGTGGTGCCGGTTCGCCCGGAAGAACTACTTCTACCCGGACATGCCGAAGAACTTCCAGATCAGCCAGTACGACGAGCCGCTCTGCGTCGACGGCTACCTGGACGTCGAGGTGAACGGCGAGACGGTGCGGATCGGCATCGAGCGGGTGCACCTGGAGGAGGACACCGGCAAGACGCTGCACGTGGGCGGTGCCACGGGGCGCATCCACGGTGCGACCGAGTCGCTGGTGGACTACAACCGGGCCGGCATCCCGCTCGTCGAGATCGTCACCAAGCCGATCCCCGGCGCCGGGGCGCTCGCGCCCGAGGTCGCCCGCGCGTACGTGACCGAGCTGCGGGACGTGATCCGCTCGCTGGGTGTCTCCGACGTCCGGATGGAGGAGGGGTCGCTGCGCTGCGACGTGAACACGTCGCTGAACCTCCCCGGCGAGGAGTGGGGCACCCGGACCGAGACGAAGAACGTCAACTCGCTGCGGTCGGTGGAGCGGGCTGTCCGCTCGGAGATGCTGCGCCAGGCGTCGGTGCTCGACGCGGGCGGCCGGATCACGCAGGAGACCCGGCACTTCCACGAGGACACCGGCGACACCACCCCGGGCCGCTCGAAGGAGACGGCCACCGACTACCGGTACTTCCCGGAGCCGGACCTGGTGCCGCTCGCGCCGGACCCCGCCTGGGTGGCCGAGCTGAAGGCGGCGCTGCCGGAGCTGCCGCGGCTGCGTCGCAGGCGGCTCCAGCAGGAGTGGGGCCTGTCCGACCTGGACATGCAGTCGGTGGTCAACGCCGGCGCGGTCGAGCTGATCGAGGCGACCGTTGCCGCGGGCGCGAGCCCGGCCGCCGCCCGGAAGTGGTGGCTCGGTGAGCTGTCCCGCCGGGCCAACGAGACGGGCGTGGAGCTGGCCGACATCGGGGCGACCCCGGCGCAGGTGGCCGAGCTGCAGAGGCTGGTGGACGCCGGAAAGCTCACCGACAAGCTGGCCCGGACCGTGCTCGAGGGCGTGGTGGCCGGCGAGGGCTCGCCGACCGAGGTCATGACGAACCGGAACCTGGAGGTCGTGTCGGACACCGGCGCGCTCACCGCCGCGGTGGACGAGGCGATCGCCGCCAACCCGGACATCGCCGAGAAGGTCCGCAGCGGCAAGGTCGCGGCGGCCGGCGCGCTGGTCGGCGCCGTCATGAAGAGCACCCGCGGCCAGGCCGACGCGAAGAGCGTCCGCGAGCTGATCCTGGAGCGCCTCGGCGTCCAGGGCTGAACCACCCGCGGAGGGGCCGACGTCGTGACCCGGCGGCGGCCCCTCCCGCCTACCCCGCAGTACGCGCGAGACCCGCGCACCCCTCGGCAGGGCGTCAACGGCGACGCCCGGATGGAGCCATCGTGAACCAGCACGACCTCGACGTCCTCGACGAGATCCAGCGGCGGGTGCTGTGGCTCGCCACCCGGATCGTGGACTCGGCCAACCACGACCGGGACACCGGCGACGGGGTGAAGGTGGGCGGCCACCAGGCGTCGAGCGCCTCACTGGTCACGGCGATGACCGCGCTCTGGTTCGCGCACCTCGACGCCGAGGACCGGGTGGCTGTGAAGCCGCACGCCTCCCCGGTCTACCACGCCATCCAGTACCTGCTCGGCAACCTGGACCGCTCCTACCTGACCCGGCTCCGGGCGCGGGGCGGCCTCCAGTCGTACCCGTCGCGCACCAAGGACCCGGACGGCGTGGACTTCTCCACCGGCTCGGTGGGGCTCGGCGCGGCCGCGCCGCTCTTCGCCGCCGCCACCCGCCGGTACGTGGACGCGCACTTCGGCCCCCGGCCCCGGTCCCGGTTCGTCGCGCTGATCGGTGACGCCGAGCTGGACGAGGGGAACGTCTGGGAGGCCGTCGCCGACCCGGCCACCACAGGGCTCGGCAACGTGATGTGGCTTGTCGACTTCAACCGGCAGTCGCTGGACCGGGTGGTCCCCGGGGTGCGGATCAACCAGTGGCGGGGCCAGTTCGAGGCGGCCGGCTGGCACGTCGTCGAGGTGAAGTACGGGCGCCGGCTCGCCGCAGCGTACGGGCGGCCGGGCGGCGCCGCGCTCCGCGACTGGATCGACGTGATGCCGAACGAGCAGTACCAGTCGCTGTTCGGGCTCTCCGGGCCGGAGCTGCGCAAGCGGTTCCTCGACGGCGCGCCGGAGGCCGTCGCCGCGTTCGTCGCCGACATCCCGGACGACGAACTGGGTCCCCTCGTCACCGACCTGGGCGGGCACGACCTGGCGGCGCTGCTCGACGCGTACGCACAGTGCGACGCGGTCACCGACCGGCCCAGCGTCGTCTTCGCGTACACGGTGAAGGGCTGGGGCCTGCCGATCGCCGGCAACCCGCGCAACCACTCGGCGCTGCTGACCACGGAGCAGATCGCCGCGCTGCGCGCCGCGCACGGCCTCACTCCGGAGACCGAGTGGGACCGGCTCGACCCGGCGTCGCCGGCCGGCATCCGGGCCGGCGAGCGCCGGGAGGCGCTGTCCCGCCGGCCCCGCGAGCGTGCGCTGGGGGTCACCGTCCCGGAGACCACGAACGTACGCGCCAACAAGCCGATCTCCACACAGGAGGTCTTCGGCCGGGTCCTCGTGGACCTCGCCCGCCACCCGGAGGTCGGCCGCTACCTGGTCACCACCGCACCGGACGTGGCCACCTCCACGAACCTCGCCGGGTTCATCAACAAGACCGGGGTGTTCGCACCGACCGCGCGGCGCTCCTGGACCGAGGACCGGATGCTGCGGTGGACCGAGAGCCCGGCCGGGCAGCACATCGAGCTGGGCATCTCGGAGATGAACCTGTTCCTGCTGCTGGGTCAGCTCGGTCTGGCCTGGGACCTGTCGGGCCAGCCGTTGCTGCCGGTCGGCACGGTCTACGACCCGTTCGTGCTGCGCGGCCTCGACGCGTTCCTCTACGGGACGTACTCCGGCTCCCGGTTCGTGGTCGCCGGCACCCCGTCCGGCGTCACCCTCGCCCCGGAGGGCGGCGCCCACCAGTCGACCATCACCGCCTCCGTGGGGCTGGAGCTGCCGGGGGTGACGTTCGTCGAGCCGGCGTACGCGGTCACCCTGGACTGGTTGCTCTGCGACGCCCTCGCCCAGATCGCGTCCGGGGCGGCCCCGTCGGTGACGGCGGCGCCGGCCGAGGACGGGGCGTACTACTTCCGGCTCAGCACCCGCCCGCTGGACCAGGCGCCGTTCGAGGCGGCGCGGGCCCGGCTCGGCGACGCGGTGCTGCGCCGGCAGGTGGTCGCCGGGGCGTACCGGCTGGTCGACGCCCACCAGGCGTACCCGCACCTCGCGGACGCGCCCGTGGTGCAACTGGCGGCGTCCGGGGCGGTGCTGCCCGAGGTGCTGGCCGCCGCGGCGGAACTGGCCGAGGAGGGCGTGGCCGCGCACGTGGTCGACGTGACGAGCCTCGACCGGATCTACCGGGCGTGGCAGCGCACCCTGCGCCAGGGCGTACGCACGGCGACCGTGCCGAGCGTGCCCGGCGCGCTCCGGTCGGCCTTCGACGACCGGGCGCCGGTGGTCACCGTGCACGACGCCGCCTCGCACGCGATGGCGTGGCTGGGCTCCGCGCTCGGCGTGCCGGCCGTGCCGCTCGGCGTCGACGAGTTCGGCCAGTCCGGCAGTGTCGCCGAGCTGTACGAGCTGCACGACCTGCTCCCTGGCAGCATCGTGAACGCCGCCCTGGCGGCCCTGTCGCTGCGCTGACCCGTCGGGCTCGGCGCCGACGCCGCGGCCCGTCGGGCGCGGCGCCGGCCCGTGGGGCCCGGCGCGGCTGCCTTCAGCCCGTGGGGCTCGGCGTCGCCGTCGGGCTGCCGTTCGGGGCGGGCGAGACCGGCCCGCCCCGGGTCGGGGTCGGGGTGACGGGCACCTGGTCGCCGGCCTTCGGGTCGCGGATCACGTGCCGCTCCAGGTTCACCTGGGCCTCGCCGGTGCCGCCGACGGTGATGTCGTCGTACGCCTGCAGCAGCTTGTCCTTGTCGAAGTAGAGGACGCTCATCGACAGCGGGGTGGGTTCCTCGCCCTCCAGCCCGCGCAGGCCGGCGCCGCCGGTGGAGCCCTCCACCATGAGCTGGGTCGTCGGCTGCCCCGGCTGCTGGGGCAGTTTGGAGACCTGGCGGGCGTGGGTGTGCCCGGCCAGCACCAGCGGGCAGGTGCCGGAGAGCGGCCCCGCCGAGGCGGGATCGTGCACCAGCGCGATGTCCACCGGCCGGGGTGACCGGCGGATCGTCTCGGCGAGCTGTTCGCCGGTGCCGATGACCTGGTCGGCCACCTGCGGGGTGAGACCGCTGCCGGCCGGGGAGGTGTTCTTGTCCGGCGTGAAGCGCGGGTCGCCGATGCCGGCGATGGTCAGGCCGGCGACCGTGGTGGTCGAGTTGTTCAACACGATCGCGTTGGGCTGCCGGGCCACCGCCGCCGCGGTGCGGGCCGAGTCGTGGTTGCCGCGGATGTAGACGTACGGCTTGCGCAGCAGGCCGATCGAGCCGACGTACGACGCCTCCGGCTCGCTGCCCCAGTCGGTGATGTCGCCCGTGTCGATCACCACGTCGATGTCGAACTGCTCCACCACCGTGCGGATGAGCTGCCACCCGGTCGGGTTGAGGTGCATGTCCGAGACGTGCAGCACCCGCGTGGTGTCGGGCGCCGGCTCGAACACCGGCAGCCCCGACACGGTGGTGTAGAGCTTGCTGACGTTGCCGACCAGCCGTTCGAGCTGCTCGGCGTACCGGGTGTAGTCGTTGGCGATCCGCCGCGCGTCGCCCACGATGGCCGGCGCGTTGACCAGCAGCCCCTCGTACCGCGGCTCCTCGATCGCCTGCGGGCGCAGCGTCGCGGCCGCCGTCCCCAGGCTGCCCGCGGTGACCGCCAGCGCCAGCCCGCCGGCCACCGCGGTGCGGCGGACGTTCCGGAACACCAGTGCGGCCAGCAGCAGGGTCGCCAGCACCGCGCACGCGACGGTACGCAGCCCGAGCCGCATCACGCCGGACCGGACGTCCTCCACGGCGGAGACACTGGCGCGCTGGATGCTCGCCGGGTCGTCGATGAGCGCCTCGGTGCGCGTCTGGTCCAGCGCCCCGAGCCGGACGGTCAGCCGGGTCGGCCCGTCGTGGCTGTCGAGCAGCAGGGCACCCAGCGGCGGGATGTCCACCCGGGTCCCCCCGTCGGTGTCGGGGGAGAGGGTGAGGGTCGCCTGGAACGGGCCGATGTCGGTGTCGACCCGGCCGCCGCCGAGTACGCCGAGGACCACCCCGGCCAGGGTGACCGCCAGCACGGCCACCGTCACCCCGGCCATGCGCAGCGGGCCGCGCCATCCGGGTGGTACGGCGCCACGACGCAGCGGCCAGCGGCGACGGCCGGCCGGCGTCGTCCCGCCGGCAGCGTTCTGCTCGTTCTGCTGCCCGTCCATGCGATGGTGACCTTCCGGGTCAGCTCCGGCCCGCGCCGCCGTCGGCGAAGACCAGGCGGAGAATGCGGTCGTCCTCGGGCGCCGGGTTCCCCCGCCCGTCGTGGTTCGACGTGGTGACCCAGAGGGATCCGTCGGGCGCCGCGGCCACCGCCCGCAGCCGGCCGTACCGGTTCGTGAGCAGTTCGCGGGGCTGGCCGAGGACGCCGCCGTCGTCGGTCAGCTCGACCACCCAGAGTCGTTCGCCCCGCAGGCAGGCGGTGACCAGGAGCCGGTCCACGGCGGCCAACCCCGAGCAGGAGGCGTCGGAGGTCGGCCACTGGGTGATCGGGTTCACGTAGCGCTTGTCGTCGCCGCGGCCCTCCACCTCGGGCCAGCCGTAGTTCTTGCCCTTGACGATCTGGTTGATCTCGTCCCAGGTGTTCTGGCCGAACTCCACGGCGTACATCCGCTTGGCCGTGTCCCAGGCGAAGCCCTGCACGTTGCGGTGTCCCAGCGACCAGACGGGGGAGCCGGGGAACGGGTTGCCCGCCGCCGGCTTGCCGTCCCGGGTGATCCGCAGGATCTTGCCGCCGAGGCTCTTCACGTCCTGCGCGTGGGGACGCTCACCGGCGTCACCGGTGCTCGCGTAGAGCTGCCCGTCCGGGCCGAAGCCCAGCCCACCCCCGTTGTGGATCCCCGCCTTCGGGATGCCGGTGAGGATGGGGGTCGGTGCGCCGCCGAGCCGCAGCCGGGCGATCCGGTTGTCCCGCTCGGTCGTGTAGTAGACGAAGATCGTCCGGTCCCGCTGGTAGTCCGGGGAGACGGCGAGGCCCAGCAGCCCACCCTCGCCCGAGGCCGCCACGTCGGGGATGGTCTGCACCACGCTGACCCGCAACCCGTCGGGCCCCGACTCCGGGCCGACCTTGAGGATCCGGCCGCTGTCCCGTTCGGTGACCAGGGCTCCGCCGTCGGGCAGGAAGCCGATGGCCCACGGCACCCGCAGTCCCTTGGCCAGCACGGTGGTGACCACCTGCTGGTTGGCGCCGCCGGGGCTGGCGGAGACCGACGGGGTGGGGAAGTTCGGCGGCTCGCCCGCCGGGTCGGGGTCCGGCTCGCCGAAACTGCATCCGGTGGCCGCCAGCAGCAGTGCCGCGCAGGACGCCGCGAGGGCCCCACGGGCGCGGCGGACGCGGGTGTACGGGGGTCGGGCGCTCACCCGGCCCAGGGTATCCCGCCGGGCCGTCCGGGGCTCGGTGTGCGGGCGTCCGGCGCGGGTGCGGGACCGGTGTGTGCGGCCCGGACGGGGTGTGCGCCGGCCGGGGCGCCCACGGCGACGGCTATCGTCGGCGGGCGTGAAGGTATGGATTCCGCACGAGGCGGGACTGGCGCTCCTGGGTGAGCTGCCCACGGAGGTCACCGTCGAAGTCGCCGAACAGCCCGACAAGCTCCCCTCCGAGGTGGCGGACGTCCGGTTCTGGGTGCCGCCGTTCCTCGCCACCTCGGACAGCGCGGCCCTCCTGCGCGAGCTGCCCGACCTGGAGGTCGTGCAGCTGCTCTCCGCCGGGGCCGACGCCTGGGTGGGGCGGATCCCCGACGGCGTGACGCTCTGCGACGCCCGTGGCGTGCACGACCCGTCCACCGCCGAGTGGGTCGTCACGGCGATCCTCGCGAAGCTGCGCGCGTTCCCCGCCTTCGCGGCGGCGCAGGCCCGCCGGGAGTGGGCGTACGACGGGGTGGCCCCGACCGACGAGCTGAGCGGCAAGCGGGTGCTGATCGTGGGGGCCGGCTCGATCGGCACCGCGGTACGCGACCGGCTCGCCCCGTTCGACGTGAGCTTCACCCTGGTGGCCCGCACCGCCCGCCCCGAACAGGGGGTGCACGGCGTGGACGAGCTGCCCCGGCTGCTGCCGGAGGCCGACGTGGTGGTGCTGCTGGTGCCGCTCACCGACCAGACCCGTGGCCTGGTCGACGGTCGGTTCCTGGCCGCCATGCGGGACAACGCGCTGCTGGTCAACGCCGCCCGGGGCCCCGTCGTACGCACCGAGGACCTGGTCGCCGAACTCGCCACCGGGCGTATCAGCGCCGCGCTGGACGTCACCGACCCGGAGCCGCTGCCCGCCGACCATCCGCTGTGGGGGATGCCGAACGTGCTCATCACCCCGCACGTCGCCGGCTCGGTGCGCGGTCTGCTGCCGCGGGCCTACCGCCTCGTGGGGGACCAGGTGCGACGGTTCGCGGCCGGCGAACCGCTGATCAACTCGGTGGTCGACGGCTACTGAGCGGCCCGGTCACGCCGTCCGGGCGTGCCGTGTCAGCCGGCCGCCCCGGGAAGCGTCTGGCCAGTCGCCGAGACGAGCCGGGGCAGGTCGGCGCCGCGTACCGCCGGGAGGACGACCTGTTCGCCGTCGGCGAGCCGCGCCACGGCCCGGCCGCGCGGGTCGGTGCCGAGTTCGACGACCCGGTCCCAGGTGATCCGGCGCTGCCCGGCCAGCGCCCGCAGGCGCAGCTCCCGGGCGTCCGCGTCGGTGCCGGCCCGCCACGCCCAGAGGCCGACGGCGAGCGGGACGAGCAGCACCGGCAGCAGGTACGTCCGGGCGCTGGCCAGCGGCAGGGCACCGATGAACGCGATGATGGCCGCGGCCAGGAGAGCCTGGTTGTGCCGGAAGCGGACGGTGGCGGTCTTACTCACCCTCCGATGATCCCACCTCGACCTCGTCGGACGTCGGCCGGGCGGACACGCCACGACGGTCGGACGTACGCCGGTCACCGCGCGGTGGGCGGTGCCTGGAGGGATCCCGGGCCGGGGTGGTGACGCACGTCACTGTCAGGGGAGCGGACGTAACCGCCGGGTCCCGCGGCTCGTTCCAGGACATTGGGCAGCGGACTCGCTCGTCCCGCACCGCCCCCGTGCCCCCTCACGAAGGCGACCGCCGTGCTCCTCGCCGCCCCTCTCCTCGCGCGCCGCCGGACGGCGCCGGAGGCCGCCGCGCTCGTGGTGGTCGCGCTGCTCGTCCTCGCCGCCGCCGTGGACCTCCTGCCGGCCGTGGCCGCCGTCGCCCTCGCCGCCTCGATGGCCGCCACGTTCGCCGTGGTACGCCTCTCCCGGCTGGCCGTCCGCCCCGCCACCCGCGCCGCGGTGGTGCTGCTCGACGGCGCCGTCCTGGCGGCCGGGTCGACCGCTGCCGTCCTGCCGCTGGCCCGAGGCCGGGCGGTCGTCGTCGCCGGTACGGCCGTGGTCGGGGCCCTCGCCGTCCTCGGGCTGCGCCGGCTTCCCGGCCGCTCCGGGTCGCCGCTGCGCGCCCGCCTGCGCCGGCTCACCGAGGCGACCGGCCCCGCCGTCGGCCTGGCCCTCACCGGCTGGCTCCTGCTGACGCGCCCGGCCGTCCCGGCGCCGGCCCGGTTGGCCGTGGCGGTCCTGCTCGGTGTGGTCGGTTCGGTCGGGATCACCGCGTTGACCGGAGCGCACCACCGTCCGGGCGCGGCCACCTGCCGGGGCGGGGTGGCCCTCACCCTGCTCGGGCTGGTGCTGCTGGCCGTCGTCGGGCCGGGTCCGGCCGTGCTGGTGGCCGTACCACCGCTGGTCACCGGGCTGCTGCTCGTCGCCGCGGGCGCCGTGCCGCCGACGTCGCCCGGTCGCGCGGCGCCGGTCTGGCCCCGGGCGGTCGTCCCGGCGCTGGCCGTGCTGCTCGCCGCCGGTTGGCACGTCGGCGCGGGCCTGCCGACCGACCGCGCCACCGTGCTGCTCGGCGTTCTCGCCGTGCCGGCGCTCCTGCTCCGCGAACTGGTCCGCCCCGCGCCCGGTGAACTGCCGAGCGGGGACCCGGGCCCGGCGAGCGGACCGCCGTCCCCGCCGCGGACACCGGCCGGGCCGTCCACGACGTCCGACCCGGTTCCGGACGGCGCTGTGGGCGCGCCGGCGCCGCCGCCCGGGCCGGTTCCGGCGGGCGCCGTCGGTGTGCCGGAGCCGCTGCCGGCGGGCGCCGTCGGCGCGCCGGGGCCGCTTCCGGCGGACGTCACCGCGCTGCCCCCGCCCGGCGCCTCCGACCGGCCGGCGCTGTTGCGGGCCGTCGCCACGGCACCGGCCGGTGCGCTGCTCGTGGTGGAGCTGCACGTGCCGGGCGCCGAGGCCGTCCCGCCCGCGCTCCGGGACGACCTGCTGGCCGAGGCGGTCCACCGGGCGCGCGCGGTGGTCGGCCGGTCCGACCTGCTCGCCGCGACGGGCGCCGCGGGGTTCGCGGTGCTCACCCCGACGGGGCCGGTGCTGGCGTACGCGCTCGGCGAGCGGTTGCTCGCCGCGCTCACGCAGCCCTACCGGACGGGCGGGACGGTGCTGCGGGTGCAGGCGAGCGTCGGCCTCGCCGAGATCACCGGGGCCGGACCGGAGGACGTGCTCCGCCAGGCCGACCTCGCCCGCCGGCGGGCCGTCCAGCTCGGGCGGGACCGGGTCGAGTGGTACGACGCGTTCCTGGAGGAGCAGCTGGTGCGGCGGCTCGACCTGGAGCGGGAACTGCCCGGCGCGGTCGCCCGCGGTGAGCTGGACCTGGTGTACCAGCCGGTGCTCGGGCTGGTCGACCGGCTGCCGGTCGGCACGGAGGCGCTGCTGCGCTGGCGCAGCCCCGTGCTCGGCACGGTGCTCCCCGCCGAGCTGCTCCCCGTCGCCGAGGACCTGGACGTGGTCGGCGAGCTGGAGTGGTGGGCGCTGGACCGGGCGTGCCGGCAGCTCGCGGAGTGGTCGGCGCACGGCCGCCAACTGTGGATGGCCGTGAACGTCACCACGGGAGAGCTGACGATCCCGGACTTCGTGCAGCGGACGGGCGCGATCCTGGCCGCGTACGGGGTGCCGCCGGACCGGCTCGTGGTGGAGGTGGCCGAGCCGCGCATCGGCGCCGACCTGTCCACCGTGGTGGCCCGGCTGGCCGGGCTGCGCTCGCTCGGTGTGCGTACGGCGCTGGACGACTTCCGGGCCGAGCACGCCTCGCTGGCCCACCTGCGGCGACTGCCGATCGACCTGCTCAAGGTCAACGGTCGCCTGGTCGACTCGGCCACGGAGACGCAGGACGCGCTCATCGACGTGGTGGTGAGCGTCGGCGACCGGCTCGGCGTGGAGGTGGTGGCCGAGGACCTGGAGTCCCCGGCGCAGGTCGAGGGGGCGCGGCGGGCCGGCTGCCGGTACGGGCAGGGCTTCGCCCTGGCCCGGCCGGCCACGGCGGAGCGGGTCGAGGCGTACTTCGAGGAGTTCCCCTCCACGCCCCGCTGACCGTCACGCGCGTCCGTCGTGCCGGGCCGCCGAGGGCAACGTCCGCCTGATCGCCGGTGTTCCGTGCCGCGATCCCATGACTTGAAGATTTTCGCAAGTGCTAAAGTCTTCAGGGTTGTTCGGGGGAGGGGTGGGATGTCGGTACCGCTGTACCAGGCCAAGGCGGAACTGTTCCGCACGCTCGGGCACCCGGTGCGGATCCGGGTGCTCGAACTGCTCCAGGACGGGCCGAAGCCCGTACGGGACCTGCTGGCCGCCATCGACGTCGAGGCGTCCAACCTCTCCCAGCAGCTCGCCGTGCTGCGCCGGGCCGGCATGGTCAGCACCTGGCGGGACGGCCCCCTCGTCATGTACGCGCTGAGCACGCCGGACGTGGCCGACCTGCTCGCCGCCGGCCGGCGCATCCTCGGTGCCGTCCTCACCGACCGGGACGCCCTGCTCGACGAGCTGCGTACCGACGGATCCACCCGGTGAGCCCCGCGGCGATCCGCGACCGCGTCCTGGGCCTCCTGCCGCAGCGTGCCGACTGGGCAGCCGTACGCCGGTCACCCGGCCGCGACCTGATCGCCGGACTGACCGTGGCGGTGGTCGCCCTGCCACTCGCGCTGGCCTTCGGTGTCACGTCCGGGCTCGGGGCCGAGGCCGGCCTGGTCACGGCCGTGGTCGCCGGCGCGGTAGCCGCGGTCTTCGGTGGCTCCAACCTCCAGGTCTCGGGCCCCACCGGAGCGATGACCGTGGTGCTGGTGCCGGTCGTGCAGCGCTTCGGCGCGACCGGTGTGCTCATGGTCGGCGCGATGGCCGGGCTCGTGCTGATCGTCCTTTCGGTCGCCCGCCTCGGCCGGTACGTCCGCTACCTTCCCGTACCGGTGATCGAGGGGTTCACCGCCGGCATCGCCGTGGTCATCGCGCTCCAACAGGTGCCGGCGGCGCTCGGCGTGGCGGACGCGCACGGCGAGCGGGTGTGGGCCGTCGCCGCCGACGCGGTGGCCCGGTTCGTGGCCCGCCCCCACCCGGCTCCCCTCGCGATGGCGGTCGCCGTCGCCGCGGTCATGCTCGTCGGCGCCCGCTGGCGGCCCGGATGGCCGTTCTCCCTCGTCGCGGTCGCCGCCGCCACCGCCGTGGCCGAACTCGCCCCCGTCGACCTGGCCCGCATCGGCGCGCTCCCCGCCGGGCTGCCCGCCCCGTCGCTGGGCTTCCTCGACCCGGGCGCCGTCGGCGTGCTGCTGCCGTCGGCGCTGGCGGTGGCGGCGCTGGCCGCGCTGGAGAGTCTGCTCAGCGCGACGGTGGCCGACGGGATGACCGTCGGCGAACGCCACGACCCCGACCGGGAGCTGTTCGGGCAGGGCCTCGCGAACCTCGCCGCACCGGTCTTCGGCGGCATCCCGGCCACCGCCGCCATCGCCCGTACGGCCGTGAACGTGCGCGCCGGCGCGTCCTCGAAGCTCGCCGCGTTGACGCACGCCGTGGCGCTCGCCGGGATCGTGCTGGTCGCCGCCCCGCTTGTGGGCCGGATCCCGCTCGCCGCGCTGGCCGGCGTCCTGCTCGCCACCACCGTGCGGATGGTCGAGGCGGGCTCGCTGCGGGCCCTCGTGCGGGCGACCCGCGGTGACGCTCTCGTGCTCGTGCTCACGTTCGCCGTCACCGTGGCCCTCGACCTGGTCACCGCCGTCGCGGTCGGGGTCGGCGTGGCCGTCGTCATCGCGCTGCGGGCGGTGGCCCGTACGGCCCGCCTGGAGCGGGTGCCCCTGGACCGGGGCGAGCACAGCGCCGAGGAGCACGCGCTGCTCGCCGACCACATCGTGGCGTACCGACTGGACGGCCCGCTGTTCTTCGCCGCGGCGCACACCTTCCTGCTCCAGCTCTCCGACGTGGCCGACGTGCGGGTGGTCATCCTGCGGATGTCGCGGGTGTCCACCATCGACGCGACGGGCGCACAGGTCCTCGGCGACGCCGTCCTGCGGCTCCAGCGGCGGGGCATCACCGTGCTGCTCTCCGGCGTCGCCCCCGGCCACGACCAGGTGCTGTCCGCGCTCGGTGTCGCCGGGCAGCTCCGCCGTGACGGCCTGGTCTTTCCGGACACGCCCAGCGCGATCCGGTACGCCCGGACGGTGGCGCTGGGCGGCGCCCGGCCGGCCGATCCCGCCGGTCACGGTGACGCCCGCCGCGGCGCGTCCGCCGTCGCCGGCCCCTGAACGGCACGATCCGGCGGGGGCGCCTCCCCGCCGGATCGTGTCCGGGCCGCTGGACGCGGCCGGTGGGTGTTGGTCTGCGGTGTCCGGGCGGTCAGGCCCGGGCGGCGGCGAGCACCTGGCCCACCAGGTCGGCCGAGGTGCCGGAGCGCTCGTACTCGGGCCGGTGCAGGGTGCCGCCCATCAGCGGCCGCGGGTTGCGGTGGACGGCCGGGCTGTCCGACGTGACCAGTGCCGCGAAGTGGTACTCCCGGGCGCCGGTGGCCTCGATGATCCGGGCGATGTTGCGCGGCGTGATGCCGCCCCCGGGCATGACGATGATGCGGTCGCCGGCCCGGCGGACCAGGTCGGCGATGAGCGGCGCGCCCTCCAGCACGCTCACCTCCTGGCCGGAGGTCAGCACCCGGTCCACGCCGAGTTCGACGAGCTGCTCCAGCGCCTCGTACGGGTCGCGGACCATGTCGAAGGCCCGGTGGAAGGTGACGCTCGCGCCGCCCGCCGCCTCGATGAGCTTCCGGGTGGTGGGCACGTCCACGTCGCCCTCGGGAGTGAGCGCGCCGATGACCACGCCGTGCGCCCCCGCGGCCACCGCCGCCTGCACGTCCCGCACCATCGACTCGATCTCGACGGGGGAGTAGATGAAGTCGCCGGCGCGCGGCCGGACGATGACGTGCACCCGGATCCGGTCCACGCTGCGTAGGGCCGTCTCGATCGTGCCGATGCTCGGGGTCAGCCCGCCGTCGAAGAGCGCGGAGCACAGCTCCACCCGATCGGCGCCGGCCGCCTCGGCGGCGATCGCCCCCTCGACGCTGTCGATGCAGATCTCGAATGTCGTCATCAGTCTTCCCTCTCCGTGCGGGGCGGTCCCGCTGTCGTGTTCGTGCCGGGCGGTGGTCGTCGCCGTGCCGGTCCGTGCGGTCGTCTCCCTGGCGGGCGGCCGCGGTCGCCGCACCGGGCGGCGCTGCGGCGTGGTCAGGAGGTCGTGGCGGCGCCGGGCGACGAGCGGTCGATGGCGGCGGTGACGGCACCCACCGGCTCGCCCCCGCCGAGCACGGGCACGCGGCGCAGCTCCGGTGCGCCGTGGACGTCCGCGCCCGCCTCGGCCAGCGCGGCCAGGGCGATCACCGTGGTGGCCCGGGGGCTGCCGTCGATCGCCTTGACGGCCACCGCGTAGCCATCGGGGGTCGCCACCCCCAGCACACCCTCGGCGCCGCCCTTGGCGAGGACGCCCGGCAGCGCCCGCATGAGGTCGGTGTTCGGGTGGCCGTGCCAGCCCCCGACGTACTCCGGGTGGGTGCGCATCGCCTCGGCCACCCGCGCCTCGTGGCTGCCGGGCGCGGCGGTCGCGAGCGCCTGGAACGTGCGGGCCAGCCCGGTGAGCGGCAGGCCGAACAGCGGTGCGCCGCAGCCGTCCACCGCGACGGCGCTCACGGGTACGCCGGCCAGCCGTTCGACGGCCGCCGCGATCTCCCGCTGCAACGGGTGGCCCGGGGCGAGGTAGTCGTCGGTCGACCAGCCCCGGGCGACCGCGGCGACCAGCATGGCGGCGTGCTTGCCCGAGCAGTTCATCCGGATCCGGCTGCGCTGCTCGCCGTCGCGGATCAGCCGTTCGCGGGTCGCCTCGTCCTCCGGCCAGTCGGCGGGGCAGCCGAGCGCCTCCTCGGTCAGCCCGGCGGCGGTCAGCAGGTCGCGTACGACCGCCACGTGCCGGTCGTCGCCGGTGTGGCTGCCGGCGGCGATCGCCAACGCGGGGCCGGCGAGCACGCCGGCCAGCGGCGACGCGTCGCCGGCGGCCTCCACGGCGGCCAGGCAGGCCAGGGCCTGCACCGGCTTGAGGGTGGAGCGCGGCAGCACCGGCTCGTCGGGTACGCCGGCCCGGAGCGCCACGGCGCCGGACGGGTCGAGCACCACGACGCTGCCGAAGTGCCGGCTCTCGACGACGCCGTTGCGCGTCACCCGGGCCAGTTCCGCGTACGGGGCGGTGGTCATCGGGCGGTACTCCCAGGGGTGAGTGGCGTCGCCGCGGGCTCCCGGGCGGCCGACCGGCCGCGCGTGGTGAGCCGCCCGTTGCGGGCCTGCAGGACGCGGGCGAGTTTCGACAGCGACGCGTTGACGACGAGGTAGATCAGCGCCACCACGAGGAACGTCTGGATCAGCAGGTGGGTGTACGAGGCGAGCACCTGTCCGCTGTAGAGGAGTTCGGTGTAGCTCACCACGAAGCCGAGCGAGGTGTCCTTGAGCAGCCCGACCAGCTGGCTGACCAGCGACGGGGTGAGCCGGAGCAGGGCCTGCGGCAGGACGACCAGCCGCATGACCTGCCCGCGGCGGAGCCCGATGGCGAGACCCGCCTCGGTCTGGCCCCGGTCGAGGGCCTTGATGCCGGCGCGGAAGATCTCGGCGAACACCGCCGCGTTGGAGACCACGAGCGGCACCACGAGCTTCCAGAACAGCGGGAAGTTCAGCCCGTACTTCGGCAGCGCGAACAGCGTGATGTAGACCAGCAGCAGCGCCGGTACGGTCCGGAAGACCTCCACGTACGCGCCGGCCAGCCAGCGTAGGGGCCGGTGCGCGGACAGCCGGCCGAGCGCGAGCAGCAGCCCCAGCGCGCCGCTGAGGACGGCGGTCGCCGCGGCGGCGAGCAGGGTGGCCCAGAGCGCGTCGAGCAGGTAGCGCCAGATGGGCCACGTCGTGAAGGGCTGCCACCGCTCGGCCGCCAGTTCGCCGTGGCTCGCGAACTGGTGGACCGCCCAGGCGATCCCGCCGAGGATGGCGAGCGCGCCGAGGACGGTGGCGATCCGGATGCGGCGCTGCGCCCGCGGGCCCGGTACGTCGAAGAGGATCTGCTGGTTCGGGTTCATCGCACGATCGCAAACCTTCGTTCGAGCGCGCCGGTGATCCGGCTGATCAGCAGCGCCAGCAGCATGTACGCGAGGCCGGCGCCGGTGAAGACGGCGATCGGCTGGGCCTCGACGAGGTTGACGTTGTTGGCGGCCTGGGTCAGCTCGACGACCCCGACCGCGGCGGCCAGCGAGGTGTTCATCAGCAGCGCGATGCAGATGGTGCCCATCGGCTGGATCACCGCGCGCAGTCCCTGCGGCAGGATGACGTACCGCAGGGACTGGCTGAAGGTGAGCCCGATGGCGCGTGCGGCCTCGGCCTGCCCCACGCCCACCGTGTTGATCCCGGCGCGGATCGCCTCGGCCAGGTACGCCCCCTCGTACGCGGAGATCACGATGGCCGCCGAGGTGAACAGCGGGAACGTGATGCCGATGGTGGGCAGCGCGAAGACGAAGAGCACCAGCAGGGCCAGCAGCGGCAGGTTCTGGAGCACCTCGACGTAGACCGTGCCGACGCCGCGCAGCAGCGGCACGGGGCAGATCCGCAGCGTCGCCACGATCACGCCGAGCAGCAGCGCGCCGATGGTGGTCACGACGGTCATGTGGACCGTCGTGACCAGCCCGTGGCCGAATTCGCCGAGATGACCGGTGAGGGCGTCCATGGCGGAGGTGCGATCCTCAGGAGCCCTCGACGGACCCGATGGCCGGCGGGGTGGGCGTGCCGCCCTCCACGACGCTGCCCAGGGTGTTCTGCCACACCTTGGCCCAGGTGCCGTCGGCCTGGATCTTCCGGAGCCAGTTGTTGACGAACTCCTTGAACTCGGTGTCCTCGTGGTTGAGGCCGATGCCGTACGCCTCGGTGGTGAACGGCTCGCCGACCACCTTCATGCCCGGGTTCGACTTGGCGTTGGACGCGAGCAGGGTGAAGTCCTGCACGTACGCGTCGCCGCGCTTCTGGAGCAGGGCCTGCACGGCCTGCGGGTCGGTGGCGAAGGCGACCTGCTTCGAGCCGGGGGCGGCCTCGGGCAGCGCGGTGACCGCGGGGGTGTTGGCGCCCACGATGACGGTCTTGCCGGCCAGGTCCTTGACGCTCTTGATGCTCGTCTCGTCCTTGCGGACGGCGACGGCGAGGCCGGAGGTGAGGTACGGCCCGGCGAACGCGACCTGGGTGGCCCGCTGCGGGGTGATCGTGTAGGTCTGGAAGACCGCGTCGACCTCCTTGGCCTGGAGCATCGCCTCGCGCGTCTGGGTGCCGATGGTGACGGTCTTCACCTCGGGCTTGCCGATGATGTACTTGGCCAGCAGCTTGGCCATGTCGGCGTCGAAGCCCTCGATCTCGCCGGTGACGGGGTTCTGCTGGGACAGCAGCGGCGCGTCCAGCGAGCCGCCGACCGTCAGGTAGCCGCGCTTGCGGATCTTGTCCATCGTGGAGCCGGCCGGGATCTCCGCGTCGGAGGCCACCGGCGCGGCGTCGAAGACGGACTGGGCCGCCTTGTCGCCGCCCGCCGCGCCGGGCAGGGCGGGGGCGGAGCCGCCGTCGCCGCAACCGGTCGCGGCGAGCGCGACCGTCACGGCCGTGGCGGCGATCGTCAGCGCGCGGCGACGCGTGACGTTCCTGGAGAGAATCGACATGCCACCCTCCTCGGGGGTCAGTGCTGGAGGATCTTGGAGAGGAAGTCCCTCGCCCGGTCGGTACGGGGAGCGGCGAAGAACTCGTCGGGGGTGCCGGACTCGACGATCCGGCCGTCGTCCATGAAGACGACGCGGTCCGCGGCGCGCCGGGCGAAGCCCATCTCGTGGGTGACCACGATCATGGTCATCCCCTCCGCGGCGAGGGAGACCATCACGTCCAGGACCTCGTTGACCATCTCCGGGTCGAGGGCCGAGGTCGGTTCGTCGAAGAGGAGCACCTTGGGCCGCATGGCCAGGGCGCGGGCGATGGCCGCCCGCTGCTGCTGGCCGCCGGAGAGCTGCGCCGGGTAGTGGTCGGCCTTGTCGGCGATGCCGACCCGGTCGAGCAGGGCCAGCGCCTGCTCGCGGGCCTCGGCCTTCGGCACGCGGCGTACCCGGACGGGTCCGAGCGTGACGTTGTCGAGCACCGTCCGGTGACCGAACAGGTTGAACGACTGGAAGACCATCCCGACGTCGGCGCGCAGCCGGGCGAGCTTGCGGCCCTCGGCCGGCAGCGGCTCGCCGTCGATCTCGATGGTGCCGGCGCCGGCGACCTCGAGGCGGTTGAGGCAGCGGCAGAGCGTCGACTTGCCGGAGCCGGACGGGCCGATCACCACGACGACCTCGCCGGCGGCGACCGTCAGGTCGACGTCCTTGAGCACGTGCAACGGGCCGAACCACTTCTGCAGGCCACGCACGGACACCATCGGTCGGTCCGGGCGGGTCGGCTCGGTCCGGCCCGCGAGGTCGGATGCCGCCGTCGGTGCCACAGCTCGCCTCACTTTCTACGACGATCGAATAAAGATATGTCTACCTCGAATCAACGCCGACATCTAATGCGAGATGCCGAACGAAGTCAACAGCTTGCTGGAATGAAGTTCGGATGCTAAGAACCTGGCGTGACGATTGGCGACGCCCCGCGTGACGGTCTGCGCGGCGGTCCACGTGAGCTGCTCCGGTTGGTGGCCAGCGGAGCGGCGGCCAGCCGGGCCGATCTCGCCCGGCTCTCCGGGCTGTCGCCGTCGACCGTCTCCCAGCGGGTCGAGGCCCTCATCAGCGAGGGCCTGCTCCAGGAGACGGGCGCCGGGAAGTCCCGGGGCGGGCGGCGTCCCCGACAGCTCGCCGTGCCCACGGGCGGCGCGCTCGTCGGCGCCATCGACCTCGGGGCGCACCACGCCCGCCTCGGCACCCTCGACCTGTCCGGGCGCGTCGTCGAGTCGCGCCTGCTGCCCGTGCGTATCGAGGACGGGCCGGAGGCCGTGCTCGGGGCGCTCCTCGACGAGATCGCCGCCCTGGTGCCCGGCTCAGCGGCCCCGGTGCCCGGGCAGCGGGGTGATGTCGCCGCCCGCGGCCTGCGCGGGATCGGCATCGGCATCCCCGGCCCCGTGCAGTTCGAGACCGGCCGGATCGTCAGCCCGTCCCGGATGCCTGGCTGGAACGGCTTCGACGTACGCGCCTTCTGCGCCGAGCGGACGGACGTGCCCGTCGTCGTCGACAACGACGCGAACCTCATGGCGCTCGGCGAGCACCACGCCACCCATCCCGAGTTGGAGCACGCCGTCTACGTGAAGGCGGGCACCGGCATCGGCGCCGGGGTCATCTCCGGCGGGCGGCTGCACCGCGGCGCACAGGGCTCCGCCGGTGACATCAGCCACTGCCGGGTGCTCGCCGATCCCGGCCCGCTGTGCAGCTGCGGCAACACCGGCTGCCTGGAGGCGGTGGCCAGCGGCGCGGCCCTGGTCACCGCGCTGCGCGAGCAGGGCGTACCGGTCGACGACCTGACGGGCGTCATGCGGCTCATCGACGACGGTGACCGGCACGCCACGGCCCTGGCCCGCCGCGCCGGCCGGTCGATCGGCGAGATCCTCGCCGTGGTGGTCAACTTCTTCAACCCGCAGGTCGTCGCGATCGGCGGCCGCCTCGCCGACTGCGAGCCGCTGCTGGCCAGCATGCGCGCCACCCTGTACGAGCGGTGCCTGCCGCTGGCCACCCAGGCGCTGCTCATCGAGCGGGTCGTCGCCGGCCCGGACGTCGGCATCATGGGCGCGGCGCACCTGGTCATCGACCGGGTCGTCGAGCCCGCCTGACGCCGCGCACCGGCCCCGCCGGCGGCGTCGACGCCCGGTCCGGCGTGCCGAGCGGGGTCCCCTGCCGCACCGGACGCGTCGGCGGGGGACCCCCTCCGGTCACTCGGGGACGCGGCGGTAGGCGCCGTCGCTGGCCGAGGTCGCCATCGAGGCGTACGCCCGCAGCGCCGCCGAGACCGGGCGCTGCCGGTCGGTCGGGGTGTACGGACGGTCGCGCTTCTCCTCGGCGACCCGGCGGGCCTGGAGCTCGTCGTCCGGCACGTTCAGCGCGATCGAACGCGCCGGGATGTCGATGACGATCTCGTCGCCGTCGCGCACCAGCGCGATGAGCCCCCCGGACGCCGCCTCGGGCGAGACGTGCCCGATCGAGAGCCCGGACGTGCCGCCGGAGAACCGCCCGTCGGTGAGCAGCGCGCAGGCCCTCCCCAGCCCCCGGCCCTTGAGGAACGAGGTGGGGTAGAGCATCTCCTGCATGCCCGGGCCGCCCTTCGGCCCCTCGTACCGGATCACCACGACGTCGCCCGCGGTCACCGACTTGTTGAGGATGCCCTCGACGGCGGCCTCCTGGGACTCGAAGACCCGGGCCGGCCCGCGGAACGTCAGGCACTCCTCGGGCACCCCGGCGGTCTTCACCACGCACCCGTCCGGGGCGAGGTTCCCGTGCAGGATGGCCAGCCCGCCGTCGGCCGTGTAGGCGTGGGCCACGTCGCGCACGCAGCCGCCCGCCGCGTCCGTGTCCAGCGACGACCAGCGGTTGGTGGTCGAGAACGGCTCGGTCGTGCGCACCCCGCCCGGCGCGGCGTGGAACAGCTCGACGGCCTCCGGCGTCGCCGAGCCGCCCCGCACGTCCCAGTCGGCCAGCCAGCGCTCCAGCGAGGGGGAGTGCACGGAGTGCACGTCGCGGTGGAGCAGCCCGGCGCGGTCCAGCTCGCCGAGGATGGCCGGGATGCCGCCGGCGCGGTGCACGTCCTCCATGTGGTACTGCGGCGAGTTCGGGGCGACCTTGGCCAGGCAGGGCACCCGGCGGGAGATCTCGTCGATGTCGGCCACGCCGAAGTCCAGCTCGGCCTCGCGGGCGGCGGCGAGCAGGTGCAGCACCGTGTTCGTGGAGCCGCCCATCGCCACGTCGAGCGCGATCGCGTTCTCGAACGCCGCCCGCGAGGCGATCGACCGGGGCAGCACGGTGGCGTCGTCCTGGTCGTACCAGCGTCGGGCCAGGTCCACGACGGTGTGCCCGGCCTCCACGAAGAGCTGCCGGCGCGCCGCGTGGGTGGCCAGCGTCGAGCCGTTGCCGGGCAGCGCGAGCCCGATGGCCTCGGTGAGGCAGTTCATCGAGTTGGCCGTGAACATGCCCGAGCAGGAGCCGCAGGTGGGGCAGGCCGACCGCTCGATGGCGTCGAGCTGCTCGTCGGTGACCGCCTCGTTGGACGAGGCGACCATCGCGTCGATCAGGTCGATCTTGCTGTGCACGATCCCCTCGATCGCCACCGTCTTGCCGGCCTCCATGGGGCCGCCGGAGACGAAGACCGTCGGGATGTTGAGCCGCAGCGCGGCGAGCAGCATGCCCGGCGTGATCTTGTCGCAGTTGGAGATGCAGACCAGGGCGTCCGCGCAGTGCGCGTTGACCATGTACTCCACCGCGTCGGCGATCAGCTCCCGGCTGGGCAGGGAGTAGAGCATGCCGCCGTGGCCCATGGCGATGCCGTCGTCGACCGCGATCGTGTTGAACTCCCGCCCCACGCCGCCGGCCTCGGCCACCGCGTCGGCGACCAGGCCGCCGAGGTCCTTGAGGTGGACGTGGCCCGGTACGAACTGGGTGAAACTGTTGGCGATGGCGACGATCGGCTTGCCGAAGTCGTCGTCGGTCATCCCGGTGGCCCGCCACAGGGCCCGGGCACCGGCCATCGTCCGACCGTGCGTGGAGGTCTTCGACCGCAGCTCAGGCATGCGTACCAGTCTGGCACCGCTGTCGCGGCGGGTGCCGCCCGCGGGCACCGTGTCCCAACAGATGCACACCCGGGATCCCACGGCAGGCGCTCATCCGGCAGAGTTGAGACGTGCATCTCCCCCCGGGCATGGCCGTCGCCGCGGCGCTGAGCTGGCTCGTCGCCGCCTCGGCCACCGTGCTGCTGACGGTCGCCGCCCGGCGGCGCACCGGCGCGCACCGGCAGGCGCTGCTGCTGGTCGCGACGGCCGCCGGCATCGCTCTGGCCGGCCTCCTCGTCGGGCTCGGGGTGCTGCTCCACGCCGCCCCGCACTGGGCGCACGAGCAGGGGCACCGCACGAGCTGGGCGACGGCGGTGTCGGTCGGCACGGCGGCCAGCGGGCTGGTCTTCCTGGCCGGGCTGGTGCGGCTGCCGGGTGTGGTGGGCTCCGTGTCGGCGGCGCTCCGGCTCGCCCTCGACGGGGTGATGGTGGCGGCGGCCCTCTGGTTCGTCGGCTGGGTCCTCGTCAGCGAGCCGACCCGGATGCTGGGCGGGGCCACGCCGACGGCCTGCACGCCGATCCTGCTCGCGACGGTCGGTGCGGCGCTCGCCGCCGGGGTCGGTCCGGTCGCCGCCTGCCGGTCCGCCGCACCGCGGGGCGGGCTCGTCGCGCTCGCCGTCGCCGTCGTCGGGGTGACCGGCGGGGGGCTGGGCCTGGCCGCCGGGCTGTGCCAGGCGGGGCCGGCGGTGGCGCTGAGCGGTGCCGGGCTGCTCGCGGCCGGCCTGCTCACCGCGGCCCTGTCGGCGCTGCGGACCGACCCCCGGCGGGAGGTCGCGCACGACCCGATCGACAGCAGCGGCGACAACGCGATCGTCCCGATGATCGCCATGACCGCCTCGGCGACCTACCACCTCCTCCAGGGCGGCCGGTTCACCGTGCTCAGCGTGCTCGTCTGCGCCGTCGAGGGCTTCGCCCTGGTGGCCCGGCAGTACCTGGGCGTCCGGGACGTGCGGGCGTACGCGGGGCGGCTGGCCGAGCGCGAGGCGCACTTCCGCGAGCTGGCCCACACGGACGCGCTGACCGGCCTCGCCAACCGGCGGGGGCTGCTGCGCGCCCTGCACGGCCACGTCGAGTCGGGCACGCCGTGCGTGCTGCTCGGCCTGGATCTCGACGGCTTCAAGAACGTCAACGACATGCGCGGGCACGACGTGGGCGACGCCGTGCTGGCCGAGGTGGGCCGGCGGCTGCGGGACACCCTGCGCCCCGACGACGTGGCGGCCCGCCTCGGCGGCGACGAGTTCGCCGTGCTGACGCGGGGCCGCCCGGAGGACGCCGACCGGGTGGCCGAGCGCCTGCTCGCGGTGCTGGGGCGGGCGTACGACCAGGGGGAGTCGCCCGTCTTCCTCTCGGTGAGCATCGGGATCGCCGGCTGCACCGGTGAACCCGACGGGGAACTGCTGCTGCGCCACGCCGACCTGGCCCTGCGCTACGCCAAGCAGCGCGGCAAGAACCGGATCGAGCGGTACGACGCCGCGTACGACCAGCTGCTGCGCCGCCGCACCACGCTGGAGCACGAGCTGCGCGGCGCCATCGAACGCGACGAGCTGCGCCTGGCCTTCCAGCCGGTCGCCTCCCTGCCCTCGGTACGCCCCGTCGGCGCCGAGGCGCTGCTGCGCTGGCACCACCCGGAGCTGGGCAACGTGCGCCCCGACGAGTTCATCCCGCTGGCCGAGGAGTGCGGGATGATCGCCAAGCTCGGCGCGTGGGTGCTCCACCAGGCCTGCCACCAGCTCTCCCGCTGGCTCGCCGACGGGCACGACGTCTGGGTGTCGGTGAACGTGTCGCCGCGCGAGCTGCACGATCCGGAGTACGTGGTGCTGGTCACCGAGGCGCTGCGCGCCCACCGGGTGCCGCCGCAACGGCTCGTGCTGGAGGTGACCGAGCACGCCGTCGCCACGGATCTCGACGAGCTGATCCGGCGGCTCGCGGCGCTGCGGCTGACCGGGGTGCGGATCGCCCTGGACGACTTCGGCGCCGGCTACTCGTCGCTGGGGCAGCTGCGCCGGCTGCCGATCGACATCCTGAAGATCGACCACAGCCTGGTCGCCGAGCACGAGCCGGTGCGCCCGGTCGGACGGGACGGCCCCGCCTTCGCACCGATGGTCGACGTCGTCATGCGCCTCGGCCACCAGCTCGGGTTGGAGGTCATCGCCGAGGGGGTCACGACCCCGACCGAGCTGGCCGCGGTGGTCGCCGCGGGCTGCCGGTTCGGCCAGGGGGCGCTCTGCGGATGGGGTGTGCCGGCGGAGCACCTGGAGGCGATGCTGGAGGCGGCCACCTCTCCCGGCGCCCGGCCCGCGGGCGTCACGCCGGGTCCCCGGCGCGCCGATCCCACGGCCGGTTCCCCGCCCGCCGGCGACGCGCCCGGCGCCCGGCCGGCGGGCGCCGGCGTCCGCTCCTCGGCCGCCGGTGTGCGACCCGGCGTGCTGCCCGGCACGCGGCGCCCGCAGAGTGGATCAGGCCAGGTCACACCGGGTGCGGAGGGCGCGTCGCGGGACGACGCGCCGACACCCGTGAACCAACATGTGGGATCAGTTGACTCATCGCGTGAGATGCGTCAGGCTTGAGCCCATGTCGTCGTACCGGTCGCTGCGAGTACTTATCTGAGCGCACTCTCCGTCATCGAGAGTGCGCTGGCCCCGTGCATCTGCACGAGGGCCGTTTTTATTGCCGTCGGACCAGATCGGAGCGGGCCCCGCCCGCGTTCCATCCGCACCACCAGTCGCACCCACTCCAGCCGAAGGCCTGAACCGCCATGACGAGACCCACGCCAGAGACACTCGCCCACTCCGCCCGGCGGGCCCGCGCGGCCGCCGGGGCGGTGACCGACGCCCAGACCACCCGGGCCGCCGGCCCGGCCGCCCCGGCCGTAGCCGCGCCCGCCCCGGCCCAGGTCTCCGGGGCCGGCTCGCTCGTGCGGTCGCTCGAGGCGCTCGGCGTCGACGTCGTCTTCGGCATCCCGGGCGGCGCCATCCTCCCCGCGTACGACCCGCTCTACGACTCCACCGTCCGGCACATCCTGGTGCGCCACGAGCAGGGCGCCGGGCACGCGGCCACCGGTTACGCGCAGGCGACCGGCCGGGTCGGCGTCTGCATGGCCACCTCCGGCCCGGGCGCCACCAACCTGGTCACGCCGATCGCCGACGCGTACATGGACTCGGTGCCGGTGGTCGCGATCACCGGGCAGGTGGCCCGGCCGGCGATCGGCACGGACGCCTTCCAGGAGGCGGACATCCAGGGCATCACCCTGCCGATCACGAAGCACAACTTCCTGGTGCAGGACGCCGACGAGATCCCGCGGGTGCTCGCCGAGGCGTTCCACCTGGCCAGCACGGGCCGGCCCGGCCCGGTCCTGGTCGACATCCCCAAGGACGTGCTCCAGGCGCCCACCACGTTCACCTGGCCGCCGACCCTGGACCTGCCCGGCTACCGGCCGACGCTGCACCCGCACGGCAAGCAGATCCGCGAGGCGGCCCGGCTCATGACCACGGCCCGCCGTCCGGTGCTCTACGTCGGTGGCGGCGTGCTCAAGGCGGGCGCCACCGAGGGGCTGCGGAAGCTGGCCGAGCTGACCGGCATCCCGGTGGTCACCACGCTGATGGCCCTCGGGGCGTTCCCCGACTCGCACCCGCAGCACCTGGGCATGCCGGGCATGCACGGCACGGTCGCCGCGGTCTACGGGTTGCAGAAGGCCGACCTCATCGTGGCGCTGGGCGCGCGGTTCGACGACCGGGTCACCGGCCGGCTGGACTCCTTCGCCCCGGACGCGGCCGTCGTGCACGCCGACATCGACCCGGCCGAGATCGGCAAGAACCGGCACGCCGACGTCCCGATCGTCGGCGACGCCCGGCACGTCATCGACGAGCTGATCGCCGCCGTCACGGCCGAGCGGTCGGCGGGGCGCGCCGCGGACCTCGGCGACTGGTGGAACCAGCTCGACGACCTGCGCAAGCGCTACCCGCTGGGGTACGAGGAGCCGGCCGACGGCACCCTCTCGCCGCAGTACGTGATCCAGCGGCTCGGCGAGATCGTCGGCCCGGACGCCATCTACGTGGCCGGTGTCGGCCAGCACCAGATGTGGGCCTCGCAGTTCATCTCGTACGAGAAGCCGCACACCTGGCTGAACTCCGGCGGCGCCGGCACGATGGGCTACGCGGTGCCGGCGGCCATGGGCGCCAAGGTGGGCCGGCCCGACACGGTGGTCTGGGCGATCGACGGCGACGGCTGCTTCCAGATGACCAACCAGGAGCTGGCCACCTGCGCACTGGAGGGCATCCCGGTCAAGATCGCCGTCATCAACAACGGCAACCTGGGCATGGTGCGGCAGTGGCAGACCCTCTTCTACGGGGAGCGCTACTCCAACACCGACCTGGGCACCCACAAGCACCGCATCCCCGACTTCGTGAAGCTGGCCGAGGCGCTCGGCTGCGTCGGTCTGCGGTGCGAGAACGCGGCCGACGTCGACAAGACCATCGCGGCCGCCATGGAGATCAACGACGCTCCGGTGGTCATCGACTTCGTGGTCGGCAAGGACGCGATGGTCTGGCCGATGGTCGCCGCCGGCACCAGCAACGACGAGATCATGTTCGCCCGCGGCGTCCGCCCGGCCTTCGACGAGGATGAGCTGTAGCCATGACCGGACCCGGCAACGGCCGTGAGAGCACGACGAGGAAGGCACTGCCATGACGATGCACACGTTGAGCGTGCTCGTGGAGAACAAGCCCGGCGTCCTGGCCCGGGTCTCCGGCCTCTTCTCCCGCCGCGGATTCAACATCGACAGCCTGGCCGTCGGTGAGACCGAGAACCCGGACGTCTCCCGGATCACCATCGTGGTCAACGCCGAGTCGTCCCCGCTCGAGCAGGTCACCAAGCAGCTCAACAAGCTGGTGAACGTGCTCAAGATCGTCGAGCTGGACCCGCAGGTCTCGGTGGCCCGGGAGCTGCTGCTGGTGAAGGTCCGGGCCGACCGGTCGGCCCGGAGCCAGGTGCTCGACACGGTGAACCTGTTCCGCGCGCGGGTGGTCGACGTGGCGCCGGACACGCTGACCATCGAGGCCACCGGCACCCCCGACAAGCTGGACGCGCTGCTGCGCGACCTGGAGCCGTTCGGCATCAAGGAGATGGTCCAGTCCGGACTGGTGGCCATCGGGCGCGGCTCGCGTTCGATCACCGCCGGCCCGGCGCTGCGGGCCGCCTGAGCCGCCCGCGGGCCGGCCGAGGTGGCCGGCCCCGCGGATCGCTGACCCATCCGCACAACCACGACGGGCCGCCCGGGCCGCCGTACTGAAAGGGAAGTTCATGAGCGTTGAGGTGTACTACGACGACGACGCCGACCTGGCCCTGATCCAGGGCAAGAAGGTCGCCGTCATCGGCTACGGCAGCCAGGGCCACGCCCACGCGCTGTCGCTGCGCGACTCGGGTGTCGACGTGGTGATCGGCCTGCCCGCCGGCTCGAAGAGCCGGCCGAAGGCGGAGGAGCAGGGCCTGCGGGTCGTCACCCCGGCCGAGGCGGCGGCCGAGGCCGACGTGATCATGGTGCTCGCCCCGGACACCGTCCAGCGCACCCTCTACGCCGAGGCCATCGCGCCGAACCTGGCCCCGGGCAAGGCGATCTTCTTCGGCCACGGCTTCAACATCCGCTACGAGCTGATCAAGCCGCCGGCCGACGTGGACGTGGCCATGGTCGCCCCGAAGGGCCCCGGCCACCTGGTCCGCCGGCAGTACGTCGACGGCAAGGGCGTGCCGTGCCTCGTCGCCGTCGAGCAGGACGCCACCGGCAACGCCTTCGCGCTGGCGCTCGCGTACGCCAAGGGCATCGGCGGCACCCGGGCCGGCGCCATCCGCACCACGTTCACCGAGGAGACCGAGACCGACCTCTTCGGCGAGCAGGCGGTGCTCTGCGGCGGCGCGACCGCGCTGGTGCAGGCGGGCTTCGAGGTGCTCACCGAGGCCGGCTACGCCCCCGAGATCGCCTACTTCGAGTGCCTGCACGAGCTCAAGCTCATCGTCGACCTCATGTACGAGGGCGGTATCGCGCGGATGCGCTACAGCATCTCCGACACCGCCGAGTACGGCGACTACTCCCGTGGTCCGCGCGTCATCGACGGCCGGGTCAAGGAGGAGATGCGCAAGATCCTCTCGGAGATCCGGTCCGGCGAGTTCGCCCGCGAGTGGATCGCCGAGGACGACGCGGGGCGGCCGAACTTCGTGAAGCTGCGGGCCGAGGGCGCGGCGCACCCGATCGAGGAGACCGGCCGGAAGCTGCGCGGCATGATGAGCTGGGTGGACCGGCCGATCACCGAGACCGCCTGAGCTCTTCGGGAGCCGCCCGTCGCGTACGCCCGGGCGGCACCGGCGGCCCCGGCCCCGGCGCTCTCCCCGGCGCCGGGCTGGGGCCGCTCAGCACGAGCGGCGCCCGGCGACGATCCGCCGTTTCCGCTGGTCGGTCACGCGCGCGCCCCTGGTCGCGCGCCCGTGAGCGGTGGCGGAACGCCGGATGGCCGGCGGAGGAACACGTGTGAGGCCACTCACCCCGCGGACCGGGACACGCCGGCCAGCCCGACCCCTACGATCGCGATAGGTGCGTAGCCGGCACCTGACGGCCATGAGCCGGTTCGGCGCAGGGCGCAGTGCGGCGTCCGACAGCCCGGCCGACCGCTTTCGACTACAGCTACGAGGACCGATGAATCCTGTCGTACTGATCGCCGAGGAACTCGCCCCCGCCGCCATCGAGGTGCTCGCGCACGACTTCGACGTCCGCCACGTCGACGGCACCGACCGCCCCGCGCTGCTCTCCGCCCTCGCCGAGGCGGACGCCGTCATCGTCCGCAGCGCCACCCAGATCGACGCCGAGGCCATCGCCGCCGCGCCCCGGCTCAAGGTCGTCGCCCGTGCCGGCGTGGGTCTGGACAACGTCGAGGTGCCGGCCGCCACCGCGCGGGGCGTCATGGTCGTCAACGCCCCCACCTCCAACATCGTCTCCGCGGCCGAGCAGGCCGTCGCGCTGCTGCTCGCGGTGGCCCGCAACACCGCCAGCGCCAGCGCCGCCCTGAAGGCGGGGGAGTGGAAGCGGTCCAAGTACACCGGCGTGGAGATCCAGGGCAAGACCGTCGGCGTGGTCGGCCTCGGCCGCATCGGCGTCCTCTTCGCCCAGCGGATCGCGGCCTTCGGCACCCGGCTGATCGCGTACGACCCGTACATCCAGCCGGCGCGCGCCGCCCAGCTCGGCGTCCGCCTGGTCGGCCTCGAGGAGCTGCTGCGGGAGAGCGACTTCATCTCGATCCACCTGCCGAAGACCCCCGAGACGGTCGGCCTGATCGGTGAGAAGGAGCTGGCCATCGTCAAGCCGGGCGTGCGCATCGTGAACGCGGCGCGCGGTGGCCTCGTGGACGAGCAGGCCCTCGCCGACGCCATCGCGGAGGGTCGGGTCGCCGGCGCCGGCGTGGACGTCTACGCCAAGGAGCCGTGCACCTCCTCGCCGCTGTTCGCGTTCGACAACGTGGTGGCCACCCCGCACCTGGGCGCCTCCACCCACGAGGCGCAGGACAAGGCCGGTCTGGCCGTGGCCAAGAGCGTGAAGCTCGCGCTGCAGGGCGAGTTCGTGCCCGACGCCGTCAACGTGCAGGCCGGCGGGGTGGTCGCCGAGGACGTGCGGCCGCTGCTGCCGCTGGCCGAGAAGCTCGGGCGCGCCTTCACGGCGGTGGCCGGCGGGGTCGCCGCCAGCGTGACCGTCGAGGTACGCGGGGAGATCGTCAACCACGACGTGTCGGTGCTCAAGCTCGCCGCCACCAAGGGCCTCTTCAGCTCGGTGGTCGAGGAGCAGGTCACCTACGTCAACGCGCCGCACCTGGCTTCCGAGCGCGGCGTCGAGGTGACCCTGGCGACCTTCGCCGAGACGGTCGAGCACGCCAACCTGGTCACCGTCCGCGGCGCCCTGCCCGACGGCCGCACGGTCAGCGTCTCCGGCACGGTGACCAGCACGGGCACCCGGGACGTCATCAAGCTGACCGAGGTGGACGGTTTCGACGTGGAGATCGGCGCGGAGGGCATCCTGCTCTTCCTGCGCTACGCCGACCGGCCCGGCGTGGTCGGCACCGTCGGCACGCTGCTCGGCGAGGCCGGCATCAACATCGCCGCCATGCAGGTGGCTCGCCGCGAGGCGGGCGGCGAGACGCTCATGACGCTCACCGTCGACCAGGCGCTCGGCGCCGACCTGCTCACCTCGGCGGCCGACTCGATCGGCGCGACCGCGGCCAGCGCCGCGGACCTGCGCGACGAGTGAGTCGAGGGCAGCACGACGAGGGCCCGGCGGGGATCCGCCGGGCCCTCCGGCGTACGGGGGGCCGTTCGGGTGGCGTGAGTCAGCCGGGCAGGCGGGCGGGCGGCGGATAGACCGAGCCATCCTGTGCGTCGTAGAGCATGAGCCCGTGCTCCCCGGCGAGCCGCTCGATGTCCAGCAGCACCTGGTCCTCGCAGGCCGGATCCAGGTTCATCTCGACGTGGTCACCGGCCGCGTGCAGCGGGGCGACCTCCCACGGGGTGTCCGCCCCCGCCGGTCGGTCGGGATAGGTGGCCGTGATCGCGCGGTAGAAGGCGACCACGCGTGGATCGGGTCGGCGGTCGGCGTGCACTCCCTGCCGGCACCGCTGCACCGCCGCTCGTACGTCCTCGGGCGTCGCCCCGTCCGCCAGGGCCCACACGCTCAGATCGAAACTCACGGCGGACAGCGTGCCATCCAACGTTCACCATGTCGAAACTGCCCCGCCGCAGGCCAGCCACGCGCGCAAGAGGACGGTCCGGTGTGGAGACTCTTGCCTCGAGTTGCGTCGATTCGCTAGCGTACCGGTGCGGTCACCGGCCGAGTCCGCACCGTCGGCCCGTCTTCGGGTGGCGTGGCCGACGCTCGGCCCGACCGGCCCGCACCCCTCGAATGCGCAAGCCACGCGCACTCGTCGCTGACCGGCCCCCACGGCCGTTGCCGCGGGCGTGGGGGTCGATCGCCGACCGGGTCCGGTGTCAGGTCAGCGGCGGTGGGCGAAGAGCGCGCGATACTCCGAGCGACCGCGGAACCAGGCGAGCCCGGTCGGGCCCGCGGCGTAGAGCGCCGTCGCGTAGGCGTCGGCCACCGCGAGGTCCGGGCCCACCACGGTGGCGGCCACCAACTGGTCGGCGGGTTCGCCGGTGTGCGGGTCGATGACGTGCCCCTGGCGGCCGGTGACGCCGGACGTGCCGACCGCGCCGGCGGTCATCTCCAGCACGAGCGGCGGCCGGTCGCGTTCGACGGGATGATGCACGGCGACCCGCCACGGCCCGCCGTGCGGCGCGTGGCCGCGTACCACCAGGTCGGCGCCGGTCACCACGGCGTAGTCGTACACGCCGTTGGCGCGCAGGCGCGCCGCGGCCCGCTCCACGGCCCAGCCGCCGAGCAGGCCGCCGGGATCGAAGCCGCCGGGCACCGCCCAGGCGTCGAACCAGCCGTCGGTGGCGGCGCGCATGGCGGCGCACCGGTCCACCAGGTCGGCCAGCGGGGCGTACGACTCGGGGCTGATCTCGCCCCGGCGCAGTCGGGAGACGAGGCTCTCGGGTCGGTTCGGGCCGTACGTGAGGTCGATGGCCCGTAGTTCGGCCACCGCGTCCCGCAGCGCCTCGCCGACACCGCGGCGGCCCAGCCAGGCGGGCGCGTTGAGCAGCAACGTGTACTCGGCCGTGCCGGTCCGGACGGTGTGCTGCACCGCGAGCCGGTCGGCGCCGACGCCGCCGGACCGGTCGAGTCGGTGGGCGGAGCTTCCGAGCCGCAGATCCGGTCGCCGGTGCCGGAAGGTGGCCGGATCGGGCCAGCGGGTGCGCGGCTGCTCGTCGATGCGCATGGCGATCGCCCCCTCGCGAGTGGCGGTCCTGCCGTGGCGACCGCCCGGTGCGGGCCCCCGTTGACCCGCTCGGCCTCAGGCTAGGCAGCCAACATGACTGGTACATGGGACGAACCTGGGAGACTCCTGTGTGCCGTCCGCATCCCAGAATATGGGCACCGCGTACCGGGAGGCGGGACGGCGGCGTACCGTGGTCGCCGAACGGGCGAGCAGAGGAGCGCAGGGGTGGCACGGATCGCGGTGGTGGCCGGGGACGGTATCGGTCCCGAGGTGGTCGCGGAGGCGCGCAAGGTCCTCGACGCGGTGCTCCCCGGTGTGCAAGCGACCGAGTACGACCTCGGCGCCGCCCGCTGGCACCGTACCGGAGAGGTGCTGCCGGACTCCGTCCTGGCCGAGCTGGCCGGGCACGACGCGATCCTGCTCGGCGCGGTCGGCGACCCCAGCGTGCCGCCCGGCGTGCTGGAGCGTGGCCTGCTGCTCAAGCTGCGGTTCGCGTTCGACCAGTACGTGAACCTCCGCCCGTCCCGGCTGTGGCCGGGTGTGCCCGGCCCGCTGGCCAGCGTCAAGCCCGGCGAGGTCGACCTCGTCGTGGTGCGTGAGGGCACCGAGGGGCTCTACGCCGGCGCCGGCGGCACGCTGCACCGGGACACCCCCGCCGAGGTCGCCACCGAGGAGAGCCTGAACACCCGGCACGGGGTCGAGCGGGTGGTCCGCGACGCGTTCGCCCGGGCGGCCCGCCGCGAGCGGCGCAAGGTGACCCTCGTGCACAAGACCAACGTCCTCACCCACGCCGGCTCGCTCTGGTCGCGCACCTTCGAGGCCGTCGCCGCCGAGCACCCCGACGTGGCCACCGAGTACCAGCATGTCGACGCCGCCGCGATGTTCCTCGTCACCCAGCCGCAGCGCTACGACGTGGTGGTCACCGACAACCTCTTCGGTGACATCCTCACCGACATCGCCGCCGCGGTCACCGGTGGCATCGGGCTGGCCGCCAGCGGCTGCATCAACCCCGAGGGGACGTACCCCTCGATGTTCGAGCCGGTGCACGGCTCGGCGCCGGACATCGCCGGCCAGGGCGTCGCGGACCCGGTCGCCGCCGTGCTGTCCGCCGCGCTGCTGCTCGACCAGCTCGGCCACGCCGACGCCGCGGCCCGGGTCACCGCGGCGGTGGCCCACGAGCTGGCGAACCGGGTACCGGGCGTACCGCTGCGCACGGCCGAGGTGGGCGACCGGCTCGCGAGCCACGCGGCGGGCTGAGCCCGGACGCCTCGCGCGTCACCGCACGACGGTGCGGATGTCTCCGGCCGTCGCCGGCGACGGCCGGCCCGACCCGGGCGGCCGTCACCCTCCGTTCGGCACCGCTTCACGGGCCGGGCGGCGCTACCCGCTGAACGAGCGTTCGGGGTAAGTTTCTGAGCACCAATGAGTCGGCATGCCCGTCCGGCGTGCCGTTGTCCGGCAGGGAGGTCAGCGCGATGAGCGGTGGTGACAAGCTCGACTTCGAGATCCGTCCGAATCCCGCGCCGGTATCCGCCGCGGACCGGGCCGCGCTGCTGACCAATCCGGGTTTCGGCCGCATCTTCACCGACCACATGGTCACCATCCGGTACGCCGACGCCAAGGGCTGGTACGACGCCCGCGTCGAGGCGCGCGCGCCCATCCCCATGGATCCGGCGGCCGCCGTCCTGCACTACGCGCAGGAGATCTTCGAGGGGTTGAAGGCCTACCGCACCGCCGACGGCGGGGTGACCCTGTTCCGTCCCGAGGCGAACGCGGCCCGCTTCGTCGCCTCGGCGCAGCGGATGGCGATGCCGGCGTTGCCGCCGCAGGCGTTCGTCGACTCGCTGCGCCGCATCATCGAGATCGACCGGGAGTGGATCCCCACCGACACGGACGGCAGCCTCTACCTGCGACCGTTCATGTTCGCCAGCGAGGTCTTCCTCGGGGTCCGGCCCGCCAACGAGTACCTCTACACGGTCATCGCCTCGCCCGTCGGCGCGTACTTCAGCGGCGGGGTGAAGCCGGTGACGGTCTGGGTCTCCCCGGACTACACCCGTGCGGCCCCCGGCGGCACGGGCGCCGCGAAGTGCGGCGGGAACTACGCCGCCTCGCTGGTCGCCCAGGCGGAGGCCATCGAGCACGGCTGCGACCAGGTCGTCTTCCTCGACGCGGTGGAGCGGCGGTTCGTCGACGAACTGGGCGGCATGAACGTCTTCTTCGTCTACGACGACGGCACGCTGGTGACGCCGCCGCTGACCGGCACGATCCTGCCCGGCATCACCCGGGAGTCGGTCCTCACGCTGGCCGCCGCGGCCGGGCACCGGGTGGAGGAGCGGCCCGTCTCCTTCGCCGAGTGGCAGGCGGACGCGGCCAGCGGGCGGCTGCGGGAGGTGTTCGCCTGCGGCACCGCCGCCGTCATCACCCCGATCGGCGAGGTCAAGTTCCCCGACGGGGAGTTCCTCGTCGGCGGTGGCGAGCCGGGGGCGGTCACCATGGCGTTGCGCCAGCGGCTGGTCGACATCCAGCGCGGCGACGCCCCGGACCCGTACGGCTGGGTCACCCGGGTGCTGTGACGACAGGGCCCCTCCCTCGCGGGAGGGGCCCTGCCCGTGTCGGCTCTGCGCCGGGCCGGCTCAGTCGAGCAGGTGTTCGCGCAGGGCGTCGACTTGGGCGTCCGTCACGCCGGCGTGGCGCAGGTATCCCTCGACCGAGCCGTACCCCTCGCGCAGTTCGGTGAGGAAGAGCGTCATGGCCTCGGCCGGGCAGGTGAGCGGCGGCAGACCGGGGCTCGCCGCGTGCCCGGTCGAGGCGAACCACGCGGTGAAGCGTTCGGCCGCCTCGGTGCTGAGGGCGTAGTCGGCCGCGATGTCGTCGTCGGAGACGCCCAGCAGTGCGAGGGTGAGCCCGCAGACGATGCCGGTGCGGTCCTTGCCGGCGACGCAGTGGACGACCACGGGAGCGTTGACCGAGTCGGCGATCAGGCCGATCGCCTCGGCCAGCCCGGCCGTGCCGGTGCGGGCCAGGTCGGCGTACCGGTCGGCGAGGTAGCGGGCGAGGTCGTCGTCCGGCCGGTACGGCCGCTCCGACCACTCGGCGTGCTCCGGGTGGATGTTGCGCCAGGTGAGCCCGGGGAAGTCGGGGACGCGACCGTCGCGCTCCACCTCGTACGGACGGCGCAGGTCGATCACGGTCCGGATCCCGAGCGACGTGAACGCCGCCCGGTCGGTGTCGTCGATGCGGTGCAGCGAGTCGGAGCGGTAGAGCCGCCCCCGTCGTACCTGTCGGCCGTCACCGGCGGACAGGCCGCCGACGTCGCGGAAGTTGAAGATGGTGGAGAACGGGATGTGCCGGCTCGTCTCGGTGGCGTCCACCCTCACACGGTACCGGCCGGCGGGGCGTGCCCCGCCGGCCGGCGAACAGGAGCCACCGTCACCGTGCCGTACCCGGAGGAATCGCCGAGTACGTGTCGGTGTAGTAACCACCGAGCTTGTCCCGGTAGGCCGGGTCGGGGTCGGCCGTCTCGTCGAACTCGGGCGCGGCCTTGATCTGGTCCTTGCTCCGGTCGACGTAGACCTTCCGCTCGTCGTGGTCGACGTGGTTGACGGTGCCGGCCGGGATCATGACCTTGCGGCCGAAGATCCACGGACCGGTGTCCACCACCAGGTAACTGGAGTTCACCTCGTGGCTGGACCGGTCCACCTTGCCGATGCCACCGTCGTTCGCCTCGACCTTGTAGCCCACCAGGTCGACGCCGGTCACCCCGGCGTCGTCCCGGTAGCGCCACGGGTCGAAGGTGCCGCCGGGCGTGTCGCCCAGGAAGGCGCCCTGGCCACCGTGCACGAGCGGGTCCGGCGTCCCGTGGGTCGTTCGAGGGTCGAGCCGCTCCATGGCGTTTCACTCCTCTACTCGACTGATCGGGGTTGGTGCCCTGTCAGCCTGGTGTGTTACCCGGTGTCGAGATCGCTACACCCGCGTACGACGAAGAGGGGCCGGCCGGTGCGACCGGCCGGCCCCCTGCGGGCGGCGCTCAGGCCAGCGCGGCCTCGGCGTCGTGCGCGACCGCGGCGGCGTGCACCACGGCGGCGATGCGGAGCCCCTCGTGGACCTGCTCGCGGCTGAAGCCGGCCGCGCGGAGGGTCTTCTCGTGCGACTCCAGGCACACGCCGCATCCCGTGATGGCGGAGACGGCGAGGCACCAGAGCTCGAAGTCGGCCTTCTCCACACCCGGGCGCGCGATGATCTGCATCCGCAGCCGGGCCGGGATCGACTGGTACTCCTCGTCGCCGATCAGGTGCTTGGCCCGGTAGTAGACGTTGTTCATCGCCATGATCGTGGCCGCGCCCTTGGCCGCCTCGACCGCCTCCGGGGTCAGGTGACCGGCCGCCTCGTCGGCGATCTCCCTGAGCACCACGGGGTTGCGGGCCGCCACCGCGCAGGCGAGGGCCGTGCCCCACGCCTGCTCGGGCTTGAGCGTCGAGGTGCCGATCGTCGAGCCGAGGTTGAGCCGGATGTCCTTGGCGTACTCGGGCAGTCCCGCCTTGATCGCGTCGAGACCCACGTCAGGCTCCGGCCGCGGCCAGCAGCGCGGTGGCGTCGAGCGTCGCGCCGCCCTTGTTCCAGTTGCACGGGCAGAGCTCGTCGGTCTGGAGCGCGTCGAGCACCCGCAGCACCTCGGAGACGTTGCGGCCCACGGAGCCGGCGGTCACCATCGCGAACTGGATCTCGTTGTCCGGGTCGACGATGAAGGTCGCCCGCTGCGCGACGCCGTCGGCGCCGAGCACGCCGCAGGCGCTGGTCAGCTCGCGCTTGATGTCGCTCAGCATCGGGAAGGGCAGCTCGCGCAGGTCCGGGTGGTCCTTGCGCCAGGCGTAGTGGACGTACTCGTTGTCCACCGAGACGCCGAGCACCTGCGCGTCCCGGTCGGCGAACTCGCCGTTGAGGCGACCGAACTCGGCGATCTCGGTGGGGCAGATGAACGTGAAGTCCTTCGGCCAGAAGAAGACGACCCGCCACTTGCCCTCGTGGGACTTGTGGGTGATCGTCTCGAACGCCTTCTCCGCGTCCAGCGAGACGCAGGCGGTGAGTTCGTACTCGGGGAAGCGGTCACCGACAGTGAGCAAGGGTCCTCCTTGACGACGGCACGAGGCCGGATAACTGGATCAGTTCCAGATATTTCCTCAGCCGTGTTCGCGCTGGCCGGCGGCCGGGTGATCTGTGAAGTCGATCACCAAACGGGTGTTTTCCGCGAGGTTGGGGGCATCCGCGGTAGGCGACTCTCCGTGAGCCGTCCCGAGATGTGGATTCTGCCTCCCAAAACCAGCGGGGCGGTGGCAGAGTAGCGATCGTGACCAGCACCGCCCTGATTCTTGGCAGCTAGCGCGCCGGCTTCCTCTCCGCCGAGCGCGCAGACCTCCCGCATCCGCGGGGGGTCTTTTTGTTGCTCCCGGCGGCGCCGTCCGGTCGCGGCCCCGACCCACCCGTTCCCGCACCCCGTCCCAGAGAGAGGCATGCGATGAGGTTCCAGGTGTACGACACGACGCTGCGCGACGGCGCCCAGCGGGAAGGGCTCACCTACTCGGTGGTCGACAAACTGGCCGTGGCCCGCCTGCTCGACGAGTTCGGCGTCGGGTTCATCGAGGGCGGCTGGCCGGGCGCGGTGCCGAAGGACACCGAGTTCTTCCGGCGGGCGCGGACCGAGCTGGACCTGCGGCACGCGCTGCTGGTCGCGTTCGGCGCCACCCGCCGGGCCGGCGTCGCGGTCGCCGACGACCCGCAGGTCCGCGCCCTGCTCGACGCGGAGACCCCGGCCGTCGCCCTGGTCGCCAAGGCCGACCTGCGGCACGTCGAGCGGGCGCTGCGCACCACCGCCGCCGAGAACCTCGCGATGATCCACGACACCGTGACGTACCTGGTGGCCGAGGGGCGCCGGGTCTTCGTCGACGGCGAGCACTTCTTCGACGGCTACCGGCACGATCCCGCGTACGGGGCCGCGGTGGTGGAGACCGCGCTGGCCGCCGGCGCCGAGGTGATGGTGCTCTGCGACACCAACGGCGGCATGCTGCCGTCCCAGGTCACCGCGGCCATCACCGACCTGACCGCCCGCCTCGGCGTCGCGCCCGAACGGCTCGGCATCCACTGCCAGAACGACACCGCCTGCGCGGTGGCCAACACGATCGCGGCCGTGGAGGCCGGCGTCCGGCACGTGCAGGGCACCGCGAACGGTTACGGCGAACGGCCCGGCAACGCCGACGTCTTCGCGGTGGTCGCCAACCTCCAACTCAAGCTCGGGCTGCCCGTCCTACCCGAGGGCTGCCTGGAACAGATGGTGCGGGTCTCGCACGCCATCGCCGAGATCGCCAACATCGCCCCCGACACCCACCAGGCGTACGTCGGGGCCGCGGCCTTCGCCCACAAGGCGGGGTTGCACGCGAGCGCGATCAAGGTCGACCCGTTGCTCTACAACCACGTGGACCCGTCGGTGGTGGGCAACGACATGCGGATCCTGGTGACCGAGATGGCCGGCCGGGCCAGTGTCGAGCTCAAGAGTCGCGAGCTCGGGCTGGACCTGGCCGGCCATCCGGAGACCCTGTCCCGGGTCACCAAGCGGGTCAAGGAGCTGGAGGCGGGTGGCTGGTCGTTCGAGGCGGCCGACGCCTCCTTCGAGCTGCTCGTCCGCTCCGAGCTGCCGGAGGGCGCTCCGGCCCGTCCGTTCGCGCTGGAGTCGTACCGGGTGATCGTCGAGCACCGGGAGGACGGCGCCGTGGTGTCCGAGGCGACCGTCAAGATCCGTGTCCGGGGTGAGCGGGTCATCGCCACCGCCGAGGGGAACGGCCCGGTCAACGCCCTGGACGAGGCACTGCGGATGGGGCTCGTGCGGCACTACCCGGAGCTGCGTGACTTCGAACTCGCCGACTACAAGGTGCGGATCCTGGAGGGCAGCAGCGGCACCGGCGCGGTCACCCGGGTGCTGCTGGAGACCGTCGACGGCGGCGGTCGCGACTGGACGACCGTCGGCGTGCACCCGAACGTGGTCGAGGCGAGCTGGCACGCCCTCGTGGACGCCCTCACCTACGGGCTCGCCCGCACGAAGGTCTGACCCCGCGGGCCGCTCAACCGGCCGGCAGGGTGAGCGTCGCGAGGACGGGGCGGTGGTCGGAGCCGGGAAGGCGGAGCACGTCGACGGCGCGGGCCGCGATCCGGCGGTCGACCAGGACGTGGTCGATGGTGACCGGAGGGATGGGATCGCCGTCGTACGGTCCCCAGGTGCCGACCAGCCCCTGCCCGGTGGCGTCGGCCGCGTCGACGTAGCCGGTGCGGAGCAGGGCGCGCAGCGGGCCATGGTCGAGGGTGGCGTTGAAGTCGCCGGCCAGGATCCGCAGCGCCCCGTCCGGCGTGGCCGGCGGCTGCGCGGCCAGGTCGGCCCGCCAGTGGCCGGTCTGGTCCAGCGCGTACGGGGCGGCCGGATGGGCGGACTCGACGCGTACCGCCGGCGCGCCGGGGACGGTCACGGTGCCGTACGCCTGGGTGAAGCCCCACGCCCCGCGATGGGTGCGCACGCCGGCGTCGCCGATCGGGAAGCGTGCGTAGAGGCCCGACCCGGGTGTGCCGTCGAGCGGGTTGAGCTGCCGGTACGGCAGCAGCGTGGCGAGACCGAGCCGGTCGAGTTCGGCCTGCGCCCGGGGTGTGAACTCCTGCACGGCGAGCACGTCGACCCGGTGCCGCCGGACCAGGTCGACGAGGGAGCCCGGGTCGGCGGCGCCGGCGAGCAGGTTGGCGGTGAGTAGCCGGACGGTGGGGCCGCTGACGCGGGGCGGCGTCGAGGCGATCGCCCGGGGCGCCACGACGCCGAGCAGCGCCACCGAGGCCACCGCCGCGAGCAGCGCGGGCCAGCGGCGCCGCAGGGCGAGCGCCAGCACCAGGGGCACCGGGCTCCAGGCCGCGACGTACGGCGTGAAGGCGAGCGCCTGCACCAGCGGCCCACGGTCCAGGCCCGCGAGACGCAGTACGGCCCAGGCGGCGGTGGAGGCCGCCGCGAGCCAGCAGAGCGCACCCGCGGCCCTGCGCCACCGGGTGCCGGCCCGCGGTCGCGCGACATGCTCGATCATCCCGGGACGATATCCCCGCGCCGTGCCGCACGGGGGGCGCGAACGGCGGCGGAACAATTTTGTGAATGCTCACCCGTTCACTTCTCACAATTGACGCGGCCGGTCTGCGGACAGTTTTTCGACTCGACGCCGCTATTGACGCCCAGCTTTTTGCGGTGCTACGTTCCACCTGGTCGGCGCTCCGCCACTGTGAGTAGTAATAGCTGCTCAACAGGGGTGTAGATCGGCGGGAAATGGATGTTGACGGTGCGCGTGGTCCCATTTCTCGGCGATTTGTAACCGGGGTGTCCGGCGAGGAGAACGGCTGTCATCCGTCCCGCCGGTGCGGGTCGGCCGAATTCGCACGGTCACACAAGGGGGACCTGCCATGTCCACACCATTCCGACGCAAGGCGGCCGCGGTCGCGTTCGCCGTCCTCGGGCTCACGCTCGCCGGGGGCGGGGTCGCCATCGCCCAGCCGTCGGCGAAGGCGCCCGACGTCGCCCAGCCGGCGGCGCGCGCCACCAACTCGCAGCCGCCGGTGACGGCGGAGTCGGCCCGTTCGGCGCGGGCCGCCCTCAAGGCCGACGCCACCACGCTGGCGGCCACCAACGCGGGCACGGTCGTCAACGCCAACGGCACCAAGGCGCGCGGCACCGGCACCGTCATCAAGTACGGCCCCGGCCAGTACGAGATCCAGTACAGCTACACGGTCACCGCCGCCGTGTTCGTGGCGACCATCGGCCGGCCGGACTCCTGCTGCGTCCCGCCGGCCGGTGAGATCTCCGTGGCCCCGCGGCTCAGCACGCCCAACGCCGTGTTCGTGCAGACCCGCAACTCCGCCGGCACCCCCGTGGACCTGCCGTTCCACCTGGTCGTCCACCGGTACTGACGGGCAACGGCGACGGCCCCCGCGCACCTCGCGGGGGCCGCGTCGTGTCCCCGGTACAACCGGTCTGCGCCGCTCGTACCGCCCCGGGCCGTCGTCCACCGTCCGGGCGCGTCGTCCCGATCCGGAGGGAAAGGGCCCCTCCGGCGCCGATAATCCGACGTTTGTCGTACGGCCGCCTCGGGAAGCAAGCACCGTGACGGACATCTCGGACACCCTGGCCAGCGTGCCCAGCCCGGTCGAAGCCGAACCGACAACCGCCGAGCTGGAACAGACCCTCTCCGAGGTCAAACGCGTGATCGTCGGGCAGGATCGGCTCGTCGAGCGCCTGCTCGTCGCCCTCCTCGCCGACGGACACTGCCTCCTGGAGGGGGTGCCCGGCGTGGCCAAGACGCTGGCCGCGCAGACCCTCGCCACCGTGGTCGGTGGCTCCTTCTCCCGTATCCAGTTCACGCCCGACCTGGTCCCGTCGGACATCGTCGGCACCCGCATCTACCGCGCCTCCCAGGAGAGCTTCGACATCGAACTGGGGCCGGTGATGGCCAACCTGGTGCTCGCCGACGAGATCAACCGCGCCCCGGCGAAGGTGCAGTCCGCCCTGCTGGAGGCCATGGCCGAACGGCAGGTCTCCATCGGCGGCCGGAGCTACCCCGTCCCGTCGCCGTTCCTGGTGCTGGCGACCCAGAACCCCATCGAGTCGGAGGGGGTCTACCAGCTGCCGGAGGCGCAGCGGGACCGGTTCCTGCTCAAGGTGGTGGTCGACTACCCGACCGACTCCGAGGAACTGGCCATCCTCTACCGGATGAGCACCGACCGGCCCAGCCCGAGACAGGTGCTCGACCCGGAACGGCTGCGGGAGCTGCAGTCCCGCGCCGAGCGCGTGTTCGTCCACCACGCCCTCGCCGAGTACGTGGTCCGGCTCATCCTGGCCACCCGCGACCCGGGACGGTTCGGGCTGTCCGAGATCGCCCCGATGCTCGCGTACGGCGCCAGCCCGCGCGCCACCCTCGGGCTGGTGGCCGCCGCCCGGGCCCAGGCGCTGCTGCGCGGCCGGGAGTACGTGCTGCCCGAGGACATCCGTGACCTGGCCGGAGACGTGTTGTCGCACCGCCTGGTGCTCACGTTCGACGCGGTGGCCGACGGCGTCACGGCCGAGTCGGTGGTGCGGCGGCTCGTCGAGGCGGTGCCCCCGCCCCGGTTGGCGGCGCAGCCGGAACAGGCGTCGGACCTGGCGGCGGCATGAGGCGCACCGGCAGGACCGCCGTGGCGCCGCAGGCCGATCCGGGCCTCGCCGACCTCGCCCCGGACCAGCGGCTGCGGCGGCTGGAGCTGACCGTCACCCGGCGGCTGGACGGGCTGCTGCACGGCCAGTACCGCGGCCTGCTGCCCGGCCCGGGCAGCGAACCGTCCGGCAGCCGCGAGTACCGGCCGGGGGAGGACGAGGTGCGCCGGATGGACTGGGCGGTCACCGCCCGCACGGCGGTGCCGCACGTCCGCGAGGTCGACGCCGACCGGGAGCTGACCACCTGGCTGCTGGTCGACGCGAGCCCCAGCATGGAGTTCGGCACGGCGGAACTGGACAAGCGCGAGCTGTCCGTGGCGGCCGTGGCGGCCGTCGGCTTCCTTACGGCGGGCGTGGGCAACCGTCTCGGCGCCCTGCTGCTCACGCCGGCGGGGCTGCGCCGGTTTCCCGCCCAGAGCGGCCGGACCCACCTCCTGGGCATGCTCCGGGCCCTGCTGGGGGCGCCGCGCGCCGGCGGGTACGACCGGCCGCCCACGCCGCCGGACCTGGCCGACGCGCTGGCCGGCGTGCAGCGCGTGGCCACCCGGCGGGGCCTCGTCGTCGTGGTCAGCGACTTCCTCGACGGGCTGCCGGAGGATCCCGACCGCCCACCGCCCTGGGAACGGACCCTGCGGCGGCTGGCCGCCCGGCACCAGGTGCTCGCCGTCGAGGTGACCGACCCGCGCGAGCTGGAGCTGCCCGACGTCGGACTGGTCACGCTGGTGGACCCGGAGACCGGACGCCGCCGGGAGGTCTGCACGTCCGACCGCCGGCTGCGGGAGCGCTACGCGGCGGCCGCGGCCAGCCAGCGTGACCAGGTACGACAGGCGTTGCGGCGCAGCGGCGCGACGCACCTGTCCCTGCGTACCGACCGCGACTGGTGCGCCGACATCGCGCGGCACGTGCAGGCCCAGCGTCGTCTCGCGGCGCTTCCCGCCGGGCGTCCGGTGCGGGGAGGTGGCGCGTGACCTGGTTGTCGCCGGGCCGGCTGTGGCTGCTGCTCGGAGTCCTCGCGCTGGCCGTGGGCTACCTGCTCGTGCAGCGGCGACGCAGCCGGTACGCCGTCCGCTTCACCAACCTGCGCCTGCTCGACCGGATCGCGCCGGAGCGTCCGGCGTGGCGCCGGCACGTGCCCGCCGGGCTCTTCCTGGCCATGCTGGCGCTGCTGGTGGTCGGCTTCGCTCGTCCCACGGCCGAGGTGCGGGTGCCCCGGGAACGGGCCACCGTGATGGTGGCCGTGGACGTGTCGACCTCGATGCTCGCGACCGACGTCGACCCGGACCGGCTCGCCGCGGCCAAGGGCGCGGCGCAGCGCTTCGTGGACGGGCTGCCCGACGAGTTCAACGTGGGGTTGGTGGCGTTCGCCGGCAGCGCGGCGGTGCTGGTGCCGCCCGGCACCGACCGGGAGGCGCTGCACGAGGGGATCAACCGGCTTGCCGAGGGGGTCACCGGTGTGCAGGGCACCGCCATCGGTGAGGCGATCAACACCTCGCTCGGCGCCGTGAAGGGCCTCGACAGCCAGGCGGCGACGGAGCCGCCACCGGCCCGGATCGTGCTGCTCTCCGACGGGGCGAACACCTCGGGGCTGGACCCGATGGAGGCCGCCGCGGAGGCGGTGGCCGCGAAGGTGCCGGTCCACACGATCTCCTTCGGGACGCCGAACGGGTTCGTGGACCGGGGCGGGCGGCCGATCCAGGTGCCCGTGGACGGGCAGACCCTCCTGGCGGTCGCCGAGGAGACGGGCGGGATGTTCCACGAGGCCACCACCGCCGACGAGCTGCGCGCGGTCTACGACGACATCGGCACCTCGGTCGGCTACCGCACCGAACGGCAGGACGTCTCGGCCCGCTTCATCGGTCTCGGGCTGGTGCTCGCGATGGGTGCGGCGGCCGGCTCGATGCGCTGGTTCTCCCGCCTGCCCTGACGCCCGGCGGACCGGGGCGGGCCGCAGGACACCGACGTGAGGAGTACGCATGGCAGTGCAGACCGGACTGGGCGAGCCCCGCGGTCCCTGGTTCGTCTCGCCCGAACTCGACCCGGACGGGCGGACGCGGTGGGACGGGCCCGGATCGGGACGGGAGAGTGGCCCGCGCTGGCGTGGCCGGTTGCTGGCCGCGCTGGGGGTGGTGCTGCTGTCGACCGCCTCCGGCGCCGCGGCCGGCGGCTGGGTGGCCAGCCGCGACGGCGCGCCAGGGGAGACGGCCGCCTCGGCCGCGCCGGTGCCCGCGGAGCTGGTCACGGCCGCCGAGCGGACCGTGCCCGGGGTGGTGTCGGTGCTGGTCGGTGGCGGCGGACGGACGGGGGCCAGCGGCTCCGGGTTCGCGATCGACAACGAGCAGCACATCATCACCAACGACCACATCCTCGCGAAGGGCGGCGACGGGTCCGTCACCGTCGAGCTTCCCGACGGCCGGCGCTACGCGGCCGAGGTCGTCGGCCGGGAGGCGCGCAGCGACCTGGCGGTGCTCAAGGTGCCGCCGGACGCGGGCCTGTCCGCGCTGCCCCTGGCCAAACCGAACTCCACCCGGGTCGGCGAGCCGGTGCTGGCGGTCGGCTCGCCGCTGGGGCTCGCGGGCACGGTCACGGCCGGGATCGTCAGCGCGCTCAACCGGCAGGTGCGGCTGGGCGCCAACCGGCACACGGCCGTGCAGACCGACGCCTCGATCAATCCGGGCAACTCCGGTGGTCCGCTCGTCAACGCGCGGGGCGAGGTCGTCGGGGTGAACACGGCCATCGCCACGATCGACGGCAACGGGTCGATCGGCATCGGGTTCGCCATCCCGATCGAGCAGGTGCAGCAGACGGCCGACACCATCATCGGCAAGGGCGGGTGAGTCCCGGCACCGGCGGATACGGGCTGGTGGGAAGCCGTCCTGTTGTCGGATATCCGGCCCGGGACCATCGGGCCATGGAAATATTACGGTGAGTATGGATACTGGCGTGGGTGGAGCGTCCTCTCATCGCGGTCCTCCTGCTGGCGGGCCTGCTCATCGGGTGTGGTGTGGGCTCGGCGTACACGCGTGCGCGGCGTGGTTGGGCCGACTACCAGGCGGCGAAGAAGACCGTGCCGGTCGCCCGCCGGACGGCCTGGCTGCTGATCCGGGCGGTCACCACCAAGGTCGGTGTGATCGCCCTGCTGCTGATCGGTGCGGTCGCGTACGCGGCGGTGGGCCCCGACGAGGAGACGGCCGGCCCGGCGCCGAGTCCGTCGGTGACCTCGAGCGAGCGTCCGGGGCGTTAGCCTCGGGGTGTGGATGGCGAGATGCGGGTGACCGACCGGTGGGTCGTCCCCGCGGCCGAGCTTCGGGAACGTTTCTCCCGGTCGTCGGGCCCCGGCGGCCAGGGGGTCAACACCGCCGACACGCGGGTCGAGCTGAGTTTCGACCTGGCCGGCTCGCCGAGCGTGCCCGAGTCCCTGCGTGCCCGGGCGTTGGACCGGCTCGCCAACCGCCTGGTCGACGGCGTCGTGACCGTCACGGCGAGCGAGCACCGGGCCCAGTTGGCCAACCGGGAGGCCGCGCGGGAGCGGCTCGCGGCGCTGCTGCGGGAGGCCGTGGCCCCGCCACCCCCGCCGCGTCGCCCGACCCGCCCGTCCCGCGGCGCCAAGGAGCGGCGGCTGGCCGAGAAGAAGCGCCAGTCCCAGCGCAAGCGCGACCGTCGCGTCGACGGCGAGTAACACCTCCTGACCGGTGAGCGTCAGGGGGTCCGGCCGCCTGCGAGTGACAGAATTTGGAGTCTGTCATCTGACGGCTGTAGTCTCCATACCGTCAACCACGGTGAGAGGACAGCCATGGACACTCGCAAGCTCGGCAGCACCGGCCCGACCGTCTCCGCCCTCGGGCTCGGGCTGATGGGCATGTCCGACCTCTACGGCGCCGCCGACGAGGCCGAGAGCATCGCCACCATCCACGCGGCGCTGGACGCCGGCGTGACCCTGCTCGACACGGGCGACTTCTACGGCATGGGGCACAACGAGATGCTGCTCCGTGACGCGCTGCGCGGCCGGAACCGGGACGACGTGGTCATCAGCGTCAAGTTCGGCTCGCTGCGCGACCCGGAGGGCGGCTGGCTCGGCTCCGACGTGCGCCCGGCCGCGATCAAGAACTTCCTCGCGTACACGCTGCGCCGCCTGGGCACCGACCACGTGGACATCTACCGGCCGTCCCGGATCCACTCCGACGTGCCCGTCGAGGACGTCGTCGGGACGCTCGGCGAGCTGGTCACCGCCGGGTACGTCCGCCACGTCGGCCTCTCCGAGGTCGGCGCGGAGACCCTGCGCCGCGCGCACAAGGTGCACCCGATCTCGGACCTGCAGATCGAGTACTCGCTGATCTCGCGCGGCATCGAGAGCGAGATCCTCCCGGTCGCCCGCGAGCTGGGCGTCGGCGTGACCGCGTACGGGGTGCTCTCCCGGGGCCTGATCAGCGGGCACTGGTCGGCGCAGCGTACGACCGCGCCGACCGACTTCCGTACCCACCTGCCCCGGTTCACCGGGGAGAACCTGGACCGCAACCTCGCCCTCGTGGAGCAGCTGCGGACGATCGCGGAGGCGCGCGGCGTCACGGTGGCCCAGATCGCCATCGCCTGGGTGCTCGGCCGAGGCGTCGACGTGGTGCCGCTGATCGGCGCCCGCCGGCGGGACCGCCTCACCGAGGCCCTCGGCGCGGCCCGGGTCGACCTGACCGAGGCCGACCTGGCCGCCATCGAAGCCGCGGTGCCCGCCGACGCGGTCGCCGGCACCCGCTACGACGCGGCGCACATGGCGATCCTGGACAGCGAGCGGCCATGACCGGGTGGCGGGTCGCCGCGCCGCGCCGGCCCGGGGGATCGCGCTGGTCTTCGCCCGCGCCGGCGCCCCACCCGGCCCGGCCGGGACGGGCCCACCGGCGTCCCACCGGGCCGGGACGGGCCCACCGGCGCCCGTCCCGGCCGGGCCGGTGGGGGTCGCCGTGACGCGCGGTGCCCCATCGGGGAGGCTGGGGTGATGAGCACCGACCCGGGCACCCTCTCCGCCGAGCGCATCCTGGACACCGCCGAGGAGGTGCTGCGCCGCTTCGGCCCGGCGAAGGCCACCGTGCTGGACGTGGCACGGGCGCTCGGCGTCAGCCACGGCAGCGTGTACCGGCACTTCCCGAGCAAGGCCGCACTACGGGCCGCGGTCGCGGAACGGTGGCTGGCCCGGGTCTCCACACCGCTGGTCGAGATCGCCACCGGCGAGGGCACGGCCGCCGACCGGCTGCGCCGGTGGCTGCGCGAACTGAGCCGGTCCAAGCGCCGGATCGCCCGCGAGGACCCGGAGCTGTTCGACAACTTCCAGCGGCTCGCGGCGCAGCTCGAGGACGTGGTGGCCACCCACCTCGAGGTGCTGGCCGGTCAGCTCGCGGTGATCGTGGCCGACGGGGTGGCCGCCGGGGAGTTCACCGCCGCCGACCCGGCGCTCGTCGGCCGCGCGGTGCTCCAGGCCACCGCGCGGTTCCACCACCCCGCGCACGTCAGCGAGTGGACCGAGCCGGGCCTGGAGGACGACATGGCCGCCGTGGTCGCGCTGCTGATCGACGGCCTGCGTACCCGCCCGGCCGGCTGAGCGCACCGTCGCGCCGGTCCCCGGCCCGCGGTCACCTGAGGAGCCGGTCGCACTCGTCGACCAGCCGGGCCCGCAGGGGTGCGGCGCGCTCGGCGAACGACCGTTGCGCCTGCACGTACTCGTGCCGGCCCTCGACCGTCTCCACCCGCACCGGCGGGTAGCCCAGGGCGGACAGGTCGTACGGGGAGGCGCGCATGTCGAGCGTGCGGATCTCCCTCGCCAGCTCGAAGCAGTCCGCCACCAGCTCGCTGGGGACCAGCGGCGAGAGCTTGTACGCCCACTTGTAGAGGTCCATGTTCGCGTGCAGGCAGCCCGGCTGCTCGTGCGCGTGCTGGGTCTCCCGGGTCGGGTTGAGCAGGTTCAGCGGCCGGGCCGGGGCCGTGAAGAACCGGTACGCGTCGAAGTGGCTGCACCGGATCCGGTTCGCCTCGACCGTCCGGGCGGTCTCCTCCGGGCTGAGCCGCAGCGGCCACGCGTTGTGCCGCACCTCCGCCTGGGTCTGCCGGTAGACCATGGCCCACTCGTGCATCCCGAAGCAGCCGAGGTGCGGCTGGCGGCCGGCGGTCGCCGCGAGCAGCGTACGGATCCACCGGATCGACTCCGCGCGCCGCGCGCGTACGGCGGCGGTGTCGAGCATGACCCCGGCGGCGACGGGCCGGTAGTCGCGGCCGAACTCGGCCGGGTCGGCGTCGCGCAGCTCGACCCCCGCGCCCGGATGCCAGCGGCGCAGCTGGGCGGGACGGTGCGAGTAGTACGTGAAGAGGAAGTCCTCGACCGGGTGCTTCTCGCCCCGGCGCCGCCGGGCCAGGTGCGGGCCGAGCCAGGCGTCGACCCGTTCCTCGTGGGCGCGACGCCGCCGCCGCCAGTCCGCCGCGTCGAGCACGGCGACGGGGGCGAGGGCGGCGGTCACCGACCCAGCGTACGACCGCCGCCCGTGGGCCGGTCAGGGCACGTCCACCCGCACGCCGGCCGAGAACACGCCGCTGCGCAGCTCCAACTGCTCCGGCGGCTCCCGGCCGTCGACGGTGAAGACCAGCGGCAGGACCGTCCGGCTGCCGGCGGCGAGCGGCTGGGCGAAGACGTCCCGTCCCAGGTTGGCCATCTGGGTGGCCGGCACGTCGGTGGTTACCCACCGGCCGCCCGGCAGGTACGCCCGTTGCAACTCGCCGTGCCAGGCCTGGTGCTCCGCCGTGAGGTTGCGCACCCCGACGGTGGCCTGGCACTGGCGACGGGACGCGGCGCCGGCCGGGGAGCAGGCCATCCGGTAGACGGTGAACTCGAAGGCCGACTCCCGCAGCGGCACGCCGACGACCCCGGACGCGCTGGTCCCGTGCCAGGCGCCACTCGTGGGGCGGCTGTCGGTGTCGACGGAGGTGACCTGGCGGGTGGCCGTCCAACCGGCCACGCCGACCACGCCCACGACCACCGCCGCCGCGCCCGAGACCAGCAACCAGACCGGCGGGGTGCGCCGCCGCGCCGCCGACCGGGGCGCCGCCGGACGCGGGTAGACGGTGCCGCGGCCCTGGCGGGGGTCGACGACGGGACGGCCACGGTCGGCGAGGGCGGCCGCGACCGGGCGGCGCCGTCGCCGCCACAACAACCAGGCGGTCACCGCGGCGAGAACCACGACCGCCGCCGCCACGCCGATCAGCACCGGGGTCCGGCGCCACGGCGGGGTCGCGGCCGGCTTCGCGGCCGGGGCCGCCGCGTTCCAGGTGGCGGTGGCACAGTCGTACGGCCGGTTGCCGTCGCTGGTGAACGCGCAGGCGGGCGCCGTCACCGCCTGGCCCGTCGGGGCCGCCGCGAGCGAGGTGTTCAGGGTCGTGACGCTGCGGGCCGGCAGCTTCAGCCGCCAGGTGACCTCGCTGGCGTCGTGGCCGGCGATCCGGCTGGTCCGGCCGCCGGCGGTGACGAGCGAGGGGGCGGCCCCGGGCGGCAGTTCCTGCCGGACCGTCGTGTCCACGGCGGTGTTGCCGGTGTTGCGGACGTGGATCCGGTACGCCGGTGCCGGCGTGGGCGCCGGGGCCACCGCCACGGTGACCGGTGGCCGGGGTGGCGGCGGCATCGCCCGGGTGGGCGTGGGCACCGCCGGCGGCGCCGAGGGCATGCTCGGCCGGTCCGAGGCCGGGTCCGAGGGTGTGGGCTGTGCCACCGCGGCCGGTCTGGGCCGTGCGGCCGCCGGGTCGGGAGCCACCGCGGGCAGGGCCGGCACGGCGGCGAGGAGACCGAGGCAGTGGACGAACACCGCGAGGGCCTTGTGGTGTCGTGTCGATGCAGGCATGCGAACGAACCTCCGGAGCCGACGCTAGGGGCGGGGACACGTCGTGCGGGTATGAAGTGGCGAAACCCGCCCCCTGCAGCGGTCGTTCGCGTAGGCTGCGCGTCCCGACGTCACCACCCGGGCAGGCTGCGTGCCATGCCGTGGCAGCTCGGCGCGCACCGCCCGCCGTACCGGGATCGCCCGGCGGCGGGGCTAGATTTGCGTGGTGCGTATCGCTCGTTTCGCTCATGCCAAGGGAATGTCGTTCGGGGTCGTCGAGGGCGAGCCGGAGGCCGGGCCGCAGGGCCTGACCGTCGCCGAGATCGAGGGGCACCCGTTCGGCCAGATATCGTTCACCGGCGCCCGTTGGGCGCTCTCCGACGTACGGCTGCTCTCGCCGATCCTGCCGAGCAAGGTGGTGTGTGTCGGCCGCAACTACGCCGAGCACGCCGCCGAGCACGGCAGCGAGGTGCCGAAGGAACCCCTGCTCTTCCTCAAGCCGTCGACCTCGGTGATCGGGCCCCGCGACGCGATCCGGCTGCCGATCTTCTCGAAGCAGGTCGAGCACGAGGCGGAGCTGGCCGTGGTGATCGGCGCGCCGGGGGCGCGCCGTGCCGACCGGGCCGCCGCCGAGCGGGCCATCTTCGGCTACACCTGTGCCAACGACGTGACGGCCCGGGATCTGCAGCGCTCCGACGGCCAGTGGACCCGGGCGAAGGGCTTCGACTCGTTCTGCCCGCTCGGGCCGTGGATCACCACGGGCCTGGACGTGTCGGATCTCGAGATCCGCTGCGAGGTCGGCCCGGACCCGGACGCGCTGGAGGTGCGGCAGCTCGGCCGTACGCGGGACATGGTCTTCGACGTGCCGGCGCTCGTGTCGTACATCTCACACGTGATGACGCTGCTCCCCGGCGACGTCGTGCTGACGGGCACGCCGGCGGGGGTTAGTCCCCTCACCGACGGGGATACGGTGAGCGTGCGGATCGAGGGGATCGGCGAGCTCACCAACCCGGTGGTGCCGGTCGCCTGATCCGGGCTCCGACGCCGCGGAACCCCTGGTCACCTGGGGTTCGTGGGGTTGGATTTGGCCTGTCGGCGGCGGGAGGGTAAAGTTCATTCCCGGCGCCGCAAGGGGCCATTGGGGTATGGGGTAATTGGCAGCCCGACTGATTCTGGCTCAGTTAGTCTAGGTTCGAGTCCTGGTACCCCAGCAGCCGGTGTTCGTGAGAATGTCGGTCGCTGACTCTTGTCAGAAGGCCGCATCGGCCCCGTGAAGGGGTCGGGCGGCGTTCTGGTAGGGTTCAGCGGCGCCGCTCGCAGGAGCGGTGAGGGAAGAAGGTTCTGGCCCCGTCGTCTAGCGGCCCAGGACGCCGCCCTCTCAAGGCGGTAGCGCCGGTTCGAATCCGGTCGGGGCTACATTCGCGGCCCGTCTCGCTTCGGTGAGGCGGGCCGTTCTCCTTTTGCCGGGTCTACCCACCCGGACCCGGTTCACACCCCGCCCACGGGCGCCGCTAGACTCAGCGGGCGCCGTCCGGCAGGGCGGTGGAGCACGGAACGTGCCTGGCCCCGTCGTCTAGCGGCCCAGGACGCCGCCCTCTCAAGGCGGTAGCGCCGGTTCGAATCCGGTCGGGGCTACACCTGCGGAACGGCCCGCCTCGCCACGCGAGGCGGGCCGTCCCCGTCCGTCCCCTCCGCGCCCGTCCCCGCTCCCGTCCCCGCTCCCGGTGATCATGAGGTTGGCGGGGCCCGGGGAGATCGAACCGCCCGTCAACCTCATGATCACGCGGGTCGGGTGAGCGCCCGGGAGCCGGTCAGAGGCCGCTCAGGCGTTGACCGGCGCGGACGACGGCCATGGCGTGCCGCTCGCCCGGACGGCGGCCCAGGCGCTCGATCGGCCCGGAGATGCTGATCGCCGCGATCACCCGGCCGGTCCGGTCCCGGATCGGCGCCGAGACGCTCGCCACACCGGCCTCCCGCTCGGCCACGCTCTGCGCCCAGCCGCGCCGGCGCACCTCGGCGAGGGTGCGGCCGGTGAACTTGGACCGCGGCAGCAGCGGCATGACCGCCTCCGGCGGCTCCCAGGCGAGGAGGATCTGCGCCGCGGACCCGGCCGTCATCGGCAGGACCGACCCGACCGGGACCGTGTCCCGGAGCCCGCTGGCCCGCTCCGCGGCGGCCACGCAGATCCGCTCGTCCGCGCGGCGCAGGTAGAGCTGGGCGCTCTCGCCGGTGGCGTCGCGCAGCGCGGCCAGCAGCGGCTCCGCGGCGGTCAGCAGGACGTCCGGCGCCGCGTTGGCGAGCTCGCCGAGCCGTGGCCCGGGGCGCCAGCGGCCCTGCGTGTCGCGTACCAGCATCCGGTGGATCTCCAGGGCCTGGGCCAGCCGGTGCGCCGTGGCCCGGGGCAGCTTCGTGCGTTCAACGAGTTCGGCCAGGCTGGCGCCGTCGACGCAGGCGGCGAGGATGACCACCGCCTTGTCGAGAACGCCGACACCGCTCATACTGTGTCCCACAAGCCGAAATTTACCTCCCAGAATTTAGGATGTCCAGATGGTGGGAGTCACTCCTGAGCCGAGGACCCTGGCCGAGAAGGTCTGGGACGCGCACGTCGTACGGTCCGCCTCCGGTGAGCCGGACCTGCTCTACATCGACCTGCACCTGCTGCACGAGGTGACCAGCCCGCAGGCGTTCGACGGGCTGCGGCTCGCCGGCCGCCGGGTGCGCCGTACCGACCTGACGATCGCGACCGAGGACCACAACACCCCGACCGGCTACGCCGACCCGGCGTTCCGCGCGCGGCGCGGCGACCTGCTCACCGTCGCCGACCCGACCTCGCGCACCCAGCTCGAGACGCTGCGGCGCAACTGCGCCGAGTTCGGGGTCCGCCTGCACCCGCTGGGCGACGAGAACCAGGGCATCGTGCACGTCATCGGCCCGCAGCTCGGGCTCACCCAGCCCGGCATGACCATCGTCTGCGGCGACTCGCACACGGCCACGCACGGGGCGTTCGGGGCGCTCGCGTTCGGCATCGGCACGAGCGAGGTCGAGCACGTGCTGGCCACCCAGACGCTGCCGCAGAGCCGGCCGAAGACGATGGCCGTGACCGTGAACGGGCAGCTCGCGCCCGGGGTGACCGCCAAGGACCTGGTGCTCGCCCTCATCGCGAAGGTCGGCACCGGCGGGGGCCGCGGCCACATCGTCGAGTACCGCGGCGAGGCGATCCGCGCCCTGTCCATGGAAGGCCGGATGACGGTCGCCAACATGTCCATCGAGTGGGGCGCCAAGGCCGGCATGATCGCGCCGGACGAGACGACGTTCGCGTACCTCAAGGGGCGGCCCCACGCGCCGCAGGGCGCCGACTGGGACGCCGCCGTCGCCCACTGGCGGACGCTTGCCACCGACGAGGGCGCGACGTTCGACGCCGAGGTGACGCTCGATGCCTCCGAGGTGACGCCGTTCGTCACCTGGGGCACGAACCCGGGCCAGGGCGCGCCGCTGAGCGGGCGGGTGCCGGACCCGGAGGAGTTCGTCACCGAGCCCGAGCGGGCCGCGGCCCGGCGCGCGCTGGAGTACATGGACCTGCGGCCCGGCACGGCGCTGCGCGACCTGGCCGTCGACGTGGTCTTCGTGGGCTCCTGCACCAACGGCCGGCTGGAGGACCTGCGCGCCGCCGCCGACGTGCTGCGCGGGCGCAAGGTGGCCGACGGGGTGCGGATGCTCGTGGTGCCGGGCTCGGCCGCGGTCCGCGAGGCCGCCGAGGCGGAAGGGCTCGACAAGGTGTTCACCGACGCGGGTGCCGAGTGGCGCTTCGCCGGCTGCTCCATGTGTCTCGGCATGAACCCGGACACGCTGCGGCCGGGCGAGCGCTCCGCCTCCACCTCCAACCGCAACTTCGAGGGCCGCCAGGGCCGGGGCGGGCGTACGCACCTGGTCTCCCCGCCGGTCGCCGCCGCCACCGCGGTGGTGGGCCGGCTGGCCGCTCCCGCCGATCTGTAGAGGGGACACCGATGGAGAGCTTCACCACCCACACCGGCACCGCCGTGCCGCTGCGCCGTTCCAATGTGGATACCGATCAGATCATCCCGGCCGTGTACCTCAAGCGGGTGACCCGAACGGGTTTCGCCGACGGGCTCTTCAGCGCCTGGCGGGAGGACCCGACATTCGTCCTGAACGATTCCGCGTATTCGGGGGCGTCGATTCTGGTGGCCGGTCCGGAGTTCGGCACCGGATCCTCCCGGGAGCACGCCGTCTGGGCCCTGCGCGACTGGGGCTTCCGGGCGGTCATCGCCCCCCGGTTCGGCGACATCTTCCGCGGCAACGCTCTCAAGGAGGGTCTGCTGCCGGTCGAGTTGGAATTGAAAGCGGTCGAGGAACTCTGGGATCTCGTCGAGTCCGACCCCACCACCCCGGTCACCGTCGACCTGACCGCCCGCGAGGTCCGCGCCGGGGACGCCACCTGGTCGTTCCCGCTGGACGACTTCAGCCGGTGGCGGTTGATGGAGGGCTTGGATGACATTGGACTCACCCTCCGGCACGAGGCCGAGATCAGCGCCTACGAGGCGAAGCGGCCGTCCTTCCTGCCGTCCGTCGTGTAGCCGTACGCGCCACACGCACAACGGATTCGCCCCCACCGGCGCGCCGGTGGGGGCGAATCCGTTACGACACAAGGGCTTTTTTCCACCGAATGTTTGTGTCCCGGCAGCACAGGGCATACCGTGCGCGCAGAATGGCTCGCGTCGAGTCAGTTGCACAATCGGGAGGAAGTCGTGAACAAGGCCGAGCTCATCGAGGCGCTCGCCGTTCGCCTGGGGGACCGGAAGACGGCGACGGCCGCGCTCGACGCGGTCCTCGCTGAGGTCCAGGCGGCGGTCACCAAGGGCGAGAAGGTGGCGATCACCGGTTTCGGAGCGTTCGAAAAGCGCGTACGGGGCGCGCGAACAGCCCGGAACCCCCGGACCGGCGAGGCGGTGAAGGTCAAGAAGACGTCCGTCCCGACCTTCCGGCCCGGCGCCGGTTTCAAGGAGATGGTGGCCAGCGGCAAGGTGCCGAAGGCCACGGCGGCGGCGAAGAAGACCACCGCGGCCGCCAAGACCACCGGTGCCAAGGCGACGGGCGCGAAGGCGACCGGCGCGAAGGCCACGGGTGCCAAGGCCACCGGCGCCAAGGCCACGGCCGCCGCGAAGAAGACCACGGCGAAGAAGACCGCGGCCAAGGCGACCAAGACCACCGCGGCGACCAAGACCGCCAGCAAGAAGGCCGCCCCGGCGCGGAAGACCGCCGCGGCGGGCCGGACCGCCGCGGCGAAGAAGACCGCGGCCAGCAAGAGCACCACGGCGAAGAAGGCGCCGGCGAAGAAGGCCCCGGCGAAGAAGGCGGCCACCCGCCGCTGAACGACAGGGCACGAAGGGCGTCCACCGCGAGGGTGGGCGCCCTTCGCGCGTACGGAGGCGTTGACCCCGCCCGCCGCCGCGCCGACAATCGCGGTGCCGGCCACCCCCGCCGGCGTCGACGGGAGGCGCCCGGTGCGTCAACGCCAACTCGCCACGGCCCTCGTCGCGCTGGGCGTCGTCCTCCTCACCGACGTGCTGCGCGTCTGGCTGCCCGGCATCATCACCATCTTCGGGCAGGCGGCCTCCACCCCGGCGGAACTCATGGGGGCGTTCGCCCTCGGCTGGTTCGTCCTGGCCCTCGCCGCGCCGGCGCTGATCCGCCGCGCCGGCTCCCGCCCGGTGACCCTCGCGGCGGCCGCCCTGCTGGCCGGTACGCGCCTCGCGCTCACAGCCACACCGGGCGGCCGGACGCAGCTCTGGCTCGCCACCGCCGGCCTCGTGGCCGGGCTGGTCTGGCTCGCCGGCACCGCCGCCACGACCGAACGCCCGGTGCCGGGCCTGGCCGTCGGGCTGGCCGTCGCCGCCGCGGGGCACGCCGTCCTCGACACGTACGACCTGGTCTGGTGGGGCCGTTGGGAGGCCTGGCTGGTCAGCGCCGTGCTTGTGGTGCTGTTCCTGGCCGGGCACGCGCGACGGCCCGTACCGTCGGGGTCCGGCGGCGCGCGGGCGTGGCTGCTGGCCGGCCCGGCGCTGCTGCTGTCCGGCATGGTGGCGCTCTCCCCGGGGCTCGCCCGCACGGCCAACTCGTACCTCCAGGGCGACCCGGGTGTCGCCCGGTCCCCACTGCTCGGTCTCGCGCCGCTGCCGGTCGCGGTCGCCGTCTTCCTGGTCGCCGCCCTCACGGGAGCGTTCGTGTCGTCCCCGTGGGCGCGGGCGGCCGGGCCGGCGGCCCTGCTGGCCGGTGCCGTGCTGTTCGCCCTCGACCGCGGGAACCTGCTGCTGCCGGCACTGCTGGTCACCGCCGTGGGCCTCGGCGCGTGCCTGGCGCGAACCGGTGCGGGGCCGGTCGCCGGCACCGGCGGACCGGCCGTCGACGCCGGACACACCGCCCACGGACCGGCCGCCGACGGGTCGGCCGTCGACGGCGAGGCCACCGCCGGTCGTGCCCCGGCCGCCGGCGCCGCCCGGGCGGGGGCCCGCCGGGCGTACGCGGCCACGGCCGGGATGCTCGTGTTCGCGCTCGCGGCCGTCGCCTACTACTCCGCCTACGACCTCGGTTACCCGAACGGCTGGGTGCCGGTGGCGGTGGCCGGGCTGGTGGCCGCCGTCGCCCTGACGGCCGGTCCCGTCGGCGATCCGGCACCCCGGGCGCTGCCTCCCGTCCGGACCACCGCGGCGGTCACGGCGCTGGCCCTGCTCGCCCCCCTGGTGGCCGACGACGTGGCGGTCGTCGGCAACCGGAGCGGCCCGCCCGCCCGCCTGACCGTGGCGGCGTACAACATCCGGATGGGCTTCGGGCTGGACGGCCGCCTCGACCTCCCGGGCCTGGCCGGGATCCTGCGACGGCAGGACCCCGACGTCGTGGTGCTCAGCGAGGTCGACCGGGGCTGGCTGCTCAACGGCGGGCACGACACCCTCGACCTGCTCGCCGACCGGCTCGGCATGGCGTACGTCTTCGCACCCGCCGCCGATCCGCTCTGGGGCGACGCGGTGCTGAGCCGCTGGCCGGTCACCGCCCCCCGAACCCTTCCGCTGCCCGCCGTCGGCGCACCCACCGGCGCGCAGGCCCTGGCGGTCACCGTCGACCTCGGCGACGGGGTACGGCCGGCGGTGGTGAGCACCCACCTGCAACCGCCACCGGGCCGCCAACCGGTCGTCCAGGCCCGCGCGGTGGCGGAGTTCGCGACCGCGTACGCGGGCGGACGGCCGCTGGTGGTGGCGGGGGACATGAACACCGAGCCCGGCGACGCGGCGTTCGCGGAGTTCACCCGTGCCGGGCTCGTGGACGCGCTGGCCGCGGCCCGGCCGTTGCCCACCAGCCCCGCCGACCGGCCCCGCGAGCAGATCGACCACGTGTTCGTGACGCCGGGCCTGCGTCCCGGTGACGTGGCGGCGCCGCCCGGCACGGCGAGTGACCACCTGCCCGTCGTGGTGACCCTCACCCTGCCGCCGGTCTGAGGCCGCCCACCGCGGCCCGGGGGCCACGACGGCCGGGGCACGCGTGGGGAACGCGGGTCAGAGACGCTCGGCGGCGAGGAGCGTCTCGTGCGCGAAGGCGAGCAGCCAACCGCCGCCCTTCGGGGTCGTGAAGTCCGCACCCACGCGGCCGGTGAGCCGTTCCAGCGCGCCCGGGATCACCCTGCCCTGGCTGCACACCGCGACCTGGCCGCCGGCCCGCGCCAGCTCCACGAGGCGGCCGGCGAGGGCGAGGGACCGCTCGTCGCGTTGCTGGCCGGGGCGGGGCTCGTCGAGGTCGCCGCAGACCTCGATGGGCAGGTCCAGGGCGGCGGCGGCCGGGTCGAGCGTCTGGACGCACCGCCGGGCCGACGCGGAGAGCAGCCGGGCGGGGCGTACGAGGGCCACCAGCTCGGCCAGGGCACGGGCCTGCGCCCACCCCTCCGCGTCGAGAGGGCGCCCGGTGTCGGGGCCGGACCAGGTGCCCCGGGCGCCGGCATGACCGTGCCGCACGAGCAGCACCGTCGCGGTGACCGGGGGCAGGGCGGCGAACGCGCCCAGCACCTCGGCGTCGTGCGGGTAGCTGACCAGCCGCACCGCCTCGTCCGCCGGAAGCCAGCGCACGTCGTCGACCTCGGTGCCGGGCTGGAACCCGCCGTTGGCCACCGCCCGCATGGACCAGTAGTCGACCACCTTGGGCCGTCCCTCGCTGCGGTAGCGCGCCGACGGCAACCGGACCTGCGGCACCGCCCGCACGTCGGTCTCCTCGGCGACCTCGCGGACCGCGGCGACCAGCGGGTGTTCGGCCGGCTCCAGCTTCCCCTTCGGCAACGACCAGTCGCCGTAGCGGGGCCGGTGCACGAGGCAGACCTCGACGCCTTCGGGCCCCGGGCGCCACGCCACCCCGCCGGCCGCCCGGATCTCCGTCACCGCGGCCCTCCGGCGCTCGCCGGCCGGCGCAGCCGTGGGGCGGGCACCGTACGGGCGGCCGGGACGAGGTCCGGGCCGCCGGCGGCGTCGTCCGGCGCGGGGCGCGCGGGAAGGCCGTGGGCCGCGCCTCGGCGCCGCTGTCGAGTCACCCCGTCAGCCTATGCCCGGGCCGGTCAGCCCGCGGTGCCGCCGACCCGGCTCAGCAGCAGTTCCTGAAGGTGGGCGCGCGGCTCGTCCGCCGTGCCGGCCCGGCGCGTCCAGGTGCCGTCGGCCGCCAGCTCGAACGCCTCCACGTCCGGGCTCATGGCCTCGGTCAGCACGTGGGCCAGCTCGGCGCGGGCCACCGGGTCGGTCACCTGCACCAGCGCCTCGACCCGCCGGTCCAGGTTCCGGTGCATGAGGTCGGCCGACCCGATCCAGATCTCCCCGTCGCCGTCGTTGCCGAACCGGAAGACGCGGGAGTGCTCCAGGAACCGGCCGAGGATCGAGCGGACCCGGATGTTCTCCGACAGGCCCGGCACCCCCGGCCGCAGCGCGCACATCCCCCGGATCAGCAGGTCGACGTGGACGCCCGCCCGGGACGCCCGGTAGAGGGCGTCGATGACGGCCTCGTCGACCAGCGCGTTCACCTTGAACTGGACCAGGCCCGGCATGCCCAGCCGGACGTGGGTGATCTCGCGTTCGATCCGCTCGACGAGGCCGCGCCGGATGCCCTGCGGCGCCACGAGCAGCCGCCGGTACGCCGTCTGCCGGCTGTAACCGGTGAGCACGTTGAACAGGTCGGTGAGGTCGGCGCCGATCTCCGGGTCGGCCGTCAGCATGCCGAAGTCCTCGTAGAGCCGGGCGGTCTTCGGGTGGTAGTTGCCGGTGCCGATGTGGCAGTAGCGGCGGATCTGGTTGCCCTCCTGCCGCACCACGAGCGCCGTCTTGCAGTGCGTCTTCAGGCCTACGAGGCCGTACACGACGTGGCAGCCGGCCCGCTCCAGCGTGCGGGCCCAACCGATGTTGGCCACCTCGTCGAAGCGGGCCTTCACCTCGACGAGCACCACCACCTGCTTGCCGGCCGCGGCGGCGTCGACGAGCGCGTCGACGATCGGGGAGTCACCGCTGGTGCGGTACAGGGTCTGCTTGATGGCCAGCACGTTCGGGTCGGCGGCGGCCTGCTCGATGAAGCGCTGCACGCTCGTCGCGAACGAGTGGTACGGGTGGTGCACGAGGATGTCCCCGTCGCGCAGGGTGGCGAAGACGCTGCGGGGCACCTCCCCCTCGGTGAGCCGGGGGTGCGTGGCCGGCACGAACGGCTTGTCCTTCAGGTCCGGCCGGTCCGCCTCGTCGTACAACTGCCACAGCGCGGACAGGTCGAGCAGGCCGGGCACCCGCAGCACGTCCTGGTCGTCCATGTCCAGCTCACGGACGAGCAGGTCGAGCATGTGGTCGCTGATCGAGGCGGCCACCTCCAGGCGTACGGGCGGCCCGAACCGGCGGCGGGCCAGCTCCCGCTCCAGCGCCTGGAGCAGGTCCTCGTCCCGGTCCTCGTCGACCTCCACCTCGGCGTTGCGGGTGACCCGGAACAGGTGGCACTCGACGACCTGCATGCCGGAGAACAGCTGGCCCAGGTGCACCGAGATGAGGTCCTCGACGGGAAGCATCCGCACCCCGGGCCGGTCCCGGTGCACCCGGACGAAGCGGGGCACGTTGTTGGGGACCTTCACGCGGGCGAACAGCTCCGACCCGCCGTCCGGGTCGCGGACCGCCACCGCCAGGTTGAGCGACCGCCCCGAGATGTACGGGAACGGGTGCGCGGGGTCCACCGCCAGCGGCGTGAGCACCGGGAAGATCTGCTCCCGGAAGTACGTGCGCAGCCGTTCCCGCTCGTCGTCGTCCAGGTCGCTCCAGCGCATGATGCGGACGTCCTCGTCGGCGAGCTTCGGCAGGACGTCGTCGACGAAGCAGGCGGCGTGCCGGGCCACCAGGGTGGCGGTCTTCTCGGCGATCAGCGCCAGCTGCGTCCGCAGGGGCGTCCGGTCGCCGCCGCGGACCGGCAGGCCCGCCTGCAGGCGGCGCTTCAGGCCGGCCACCCGGACCATGTAGAACTCGTCGAGGTTGCTGGCGAAGATGGCCAGGAACTTGACCCGCTCCAGCAGGGGCGTACGCGGGTCCTCGGCGAGCGCGAGGACCCGGGCGTTGAAGTCGAGCCAGGAGAGTTCCCGGTTGAGGAAGCGGTCCTCGGGCAGCGCCGGGGCGGTCTGCTCGCCGTCGGGGCGTACCGGCGCGGGGCCCGCCTCGGCGACCGGGTCCAGCACCTCCTCCAGACCGGAGGAGGCGGACGCCGCGTCGGCCGCGGGGACGTCGGTGCGGGCGGCCCGGGTGTGCTCGACGCGGTCCTCGTCGCCGTCGGCCGGCCGGTCGGCCCGGAAGCGGCCGTCGGTGCCGCGAAGGCGGGTGCCGTTGCGGGCCCCGGACGGGTCGGTCGAGGAGGTGGCGGGTCGCTCGCGAGGGGTGCTCACCCGCTCATAATCACCCGATTCCGGTAAACGGAAAATGAACTTGGCGGCACCTCGTCAGCTCATCGTCGGCAACGTCACCCGTACCACCTCGCCGGAGGCGTCACGCTCCACCCGGACCCGCTGCCCGAGGCGGAGCAGGCGCAAGCCGGAGGCGTCGAAGGCGCGTGCCGGGAAGGGCAGTTCGGTGCCGTCGTCGAGGAGCAGCACACCGCTGCGGGTCGCCGCGTCGTAGGTGGCCACCGTGCCCTGCATGCCAGCACCGTACACCGGAGGGCCGGTCAGCCCGGCGTGCCGGCGGCACAGCCCGCGGCGAGCACCGCGGTGCGGGGCCCGAGCCCGAGCCGGGCGGCGGCCGCGAGGTCGGCCGGGGTGTCCACGTCCCGGCGCAGGGTCGGCCAGTCGCCGGTCAACGGCAGCGCCCCGCTCGCGGCGTGTGCCGCCGCCGAGGCCACGCCGAAACGGGGCTCCAGCGGCGTCCCGGGCGGTGCGGTGAGCAGCACGGTGCCGTCGCCGGGGGCGTCGGCCACGTACCGCCGTACGGCCGGGCCGTCCTGCGCGGCCTCCAGCGCGGCGGCCAGCTCGGCCGGACGCAGGGCCGGCAGGTCGGCCGTGAGGCCGGCCACCCACCCGCCGCCCGCGGCGGCGGCGCCGTGGCGGAACGCCGCGTTCAGCCCGGCGGCCGGCAGGTCCGGCAGCGTCCGGGCTCCGCTCTCGCGGGCCACCGCGGCCACCCGGGCGTCGTCGGTGACTACCAGGACGTCGGCGACCACGGGACACGCGCGCACCGCGGCGACCGTGTCGGCCGCCAGGGCCAACGCAAGCTCCTCGTGCGGTACGCCCGGCAGCGCCCCGCGCAGGCGGCTCTTCGCGGCCGACAGCGGCTTCACCGGCACCACGACGGCCCACCTCGGCTGACTCACAGCCGCAATCCTGCCAGCCGGTCGGCGGCACCCTCGCTGGCCCGCGGCACAGGGGAGCAGGCATGATTTCCGCTGCGGGGAGCGCCGGCGGGTCCGGTGCGCGGACCCCGGCGGCACGAGGAGGCGCGGTGGCACGGCGGAGACTGGGATTCTGGCCACGGGTGGCCGCGGTGCTGGTGAAGCCGATCATGGTCGTGTGGACCCGGCGCACGTGGCGTGGCATGGAGCACCTGCCCCGCGAGGGCGGCGTCATCATCGTGGCGAACCACCTGTCGCACGCCGATCCGCTGGTCTCGGCGCACTTCATCTACGACGCCGGCCGCTGGCCGCAGTTCCTCGCCAAGGCGAGCGTGTTCCGGGTGCCCGTGGTCGGCTGGATCCTGCACCGCTGCCGGCAGATCCCCGTGGAGCGGGGAACCGTCGACGCGGCCCGGTCGCTGGACAAGCTGGTCGAGGCGGTACGCCGCGGCGACGCCGTGGTGATCTACCCGGAGGGCACCACCAGCCGGGAGCCGGACCTCTGGCCCATGAAGGGCAAGACGGGTGCGGCCCGGCTCGCGCTCCTCACGGGCGCCCCGGTCGTACCCGTGGCCATGTGGGGCCCGGAGCGGATCTTCGACCCGCGTACGGCCCGGATCAGCCTGCGGCCGCGGATCCCCGTGACCGTCGTGGCCGGCCCGCCGATCGACCTGAGCCGGTGGGAGGGCGCGTCGCCCACCCGGGGCACGCTGGAGGAGATGACCGACACGATCATGCTGCGGTTGCGGGACATGCTCGCCGAGATCCGCGGCGGCACGCCGCCGCCGCTCTGGGAGCGTTCGAGCCGTCCGCAGCGCCAGCAGCAGGGCGAGGCGGCGTGAGCGGGCGTGGTGGGCACGTCGCGGTGCTGGGTGCCGGCTCGTGGGGCACCGCGTTCGCCAAGATCCTCGCGGATGCCGGCCGCGAGGTGACCATCTGGGCGCGGCGGCAGCCGGTGGCCGACACCCTCCGGACGGAGCGGCGCAACCCCGAGTACCTGCCGCACCTGGTCCTGCCGGAGCGGGTCACCGCCACCTCCGACGCCGCCGAGGCGATCACCGACGCCGAGCTGGTCGTGCTGGCCGTGCCGTCGCAGACGTTGCGCGCGAACCTCGCCGAGTGGGCCGGGTACGTGCACCCCGACGCGACGCTGGTGTCGCTCATGAAGGGCATCGAGCTCGGCACCACCAAGCGCATGAGCGAGGTGATCGTCGAGACCGCCGGAGTGACGGCGGACCGGGTGGTGGTCGTCTCCGGCCCCAACCTGGCGCCGGAGATCGCGGCCGAGCAGCCCGCCGCGACCGTGGTCGCCGGCACGGACAGCCGGCGGACGGCGCTCGTGCAGTCGTCGATCCGTACGCCGTACCTCCGCCCGTACACCAACGACGATGTGATCGGCTGCGAGCTGGGCGGCGCCGTGAAGAACGTGATCGCCCTCGCGTACGGCATCGCGACCGCCATGGGCTTCGGCGACAACACGCGGGCCATGCTGATGACGCGGGGACTGGCCGAGACCGCCCGGCTCGGCGTGGCGCTCGGCGCCGACCCGATCACCTTCGCCGGCCTGGCCGGCATGGGTGACCTGGTGGCCTCCTGTTCCTCGCCGCTGGCCCGCAACCGCACCTTCGGGGAGCACCTGGGCCGGGGGGAGACGATGGAGCAGGCGCAGGCCGCGACCCGGCAGACCGCCGAGGGCGTGAAGAGCTGCCTGTCGATCCGTGACCTGGCCCGCGCGCACGGCGTGGAGATGCCCATCACCGAGCAGGTCGAGCGGATCTGCCACGAGGGGATGGACCCGCGCATCGCCGTGGACACACTGATGAGCCGGACCGCCAAGCCCGAGTCGTACGAGTGAGGACCGATGAACGAACCAGGTGACGGCACCCGCTGCGTGCACGCCGGTCTGCCCGAGCCGGTGCCGGGCCAGCCGTTCCTGCCCGGGCCGGTCTTCGCCGCGCCGTACCACCTGGACCCGTGGCAGGGGCCGGCCGGCGCGCCGAACGGCTACGGCCGCCCGGACAACCCGACCCGGCGGCTGCTCGAGGCCGCGATCGGGGAGCTGGAGGGTGGGGACTGCCGGGTCTTCGCGAGCGGGCAGGCCGCCATCACCGGGCTGCTGCTCACCGTGCTGCGTCCCGGCGACACCGTGGTGCTCCCCGCCGACGGGTACTACACCGTGCGCGCGTTCGCGAGCGCCGCGCTGGAGGCCATCGGCGTACGCGTGCTCCTCGCGCCCACCGCCGGGCCGTACCCGTCGCTGGACGGGGTGCGGCTCGTCCTGCTGGAGACGCCGGCGAACCCCGGGCTCGACGTGGTGGACGTGGCCGACCTGGCCGAGCGGGCGCACGCGGCCGGCGCCCTGGTGGCCGTGGACAACACCACCGCCACGCCGCTGGGGCAGCGGCCGCTGGACCTCGGCGCGGACCTGGTGGCGGCCTCCGGCACGAAGGCCCTCACCGGCCACTCCGACCTGCTGCTCGGTTACCTCGCCACCCGGTCGCCCGAGTTGCTGGGGGCGGTCACCGTCTGGCGCAACGCCACCGGCGCGATCCCCGGCGCGTTCGACGCGTGGCTCGCCCACCGCTCACTGGCCACCATGGACCTGCGGCTGGGCCGGCAGGCCGCCAACGCCGAGGCCGTCGCGTCGCTGCTCGCCGGCCGCCCGGACGTGACCGGCCTGCGGTGGCCCGGCCGGCCCGAGGATCCGTCGTACGCGGTGGCGTCGGCGCAGATGCGGCGGATGCCGGGGGTGCTGTCCTTCGACCTCGGGGACGCCGACCGGGTGGCCCGGTTCGTCGACGCCGCCCGACTGGTCGTGGCCGCCACGTCCTTCGGCGGCCTGCACACGACGGCCGACCGGCGGGCCCAGTGGGGCGACGACACCTCGCCCGGATTCGTGCGGCTCTCCTGCGGGATCGAGGACACCGCCGACCTGGTGGCCGACATCGCCGCCGCGCTGGACGCCGCCGGCCCGGCGAGCTGACGCCGTCCACGGCCGGGTATCGTTCCGGTGGCCGCACACGCGGCCCCGACCCGAGGAGGTGAGTCCGATCCGCCCGACAGCAGGACCGGCGCTCCCTTCCGAGTCCACGCCGCGCCGATAGCGGCGGCCCGGGGCGCCGACGAGTGTCCCCGGAGGTTTCCATGACCACTCCCATCGACCGTCCCGCCCTGGTGCGGCGGCTGCGCGCCGCCGGTTGCGTCTACGCCGAGGACGAGGCGGACCTGCTCCTCGACAGCGCGGACTCCCCGGCCGCGCTCGCCGACCTCGTGGCGCGCCGGATCGCCGGCGAACCGTTGGAGCACCTGCTCGGCTGGGCCGAGTTCTGCGGGCTGCGGGTCGCCGTCGACCCGGGCGTCTTCGTGCCCCGCGGTCGTACGGCCCTGCTGGTCGCCGCCGCGGCGGCGGTGACCGGTCCCGCGTCGGCCGTCGTGGACCTCTGCTGCGGCTCCGGCGCGACCACCCTCGCGCTGGCCCGCCGGCTCGCGCCGCGCTGGCTCGCCGCCACCGACATCGACCCGGCGGCGGTGGCCTGCGCCCGGCGCAACCTCGCCGGCCTCGACGTCCCGGTCTTCACGGGCGACCTGTTCGCGCCGCTGCCGCCGCACTGGCGTGGCCGGCTGGACCTCGTCGTCGCGAACGCCCCGTACGTGCCGACGGAGGCGGTGGCGCTGCTGCCGCCCGAGGCGCGGCTGCACGAGGCGCCGGTGGCGCTCGACGGTGGTGCCGACGGGTTGGCCGTGCTGCGCCGGGTGGCCGCCGGGGCGGGCGAGTGGCTCGCCCCCGGTGGGCATCTCGTGGTGGAGGCCGCCGAGAGCCAGGTCGAGGCCCTGTGCGCGGCGCTCACCGCGGCGGGACTGGTGCCGGGCGTGCGGCACGACGAGGACCTGGAGGCCACCGCGGTCACGGCCCGCCGCCCGGCCTGAGCGTCGCCGCGTTCCTCGTCACCCCGGCACCGGAGCGGCGGCCCCGCCGGCGCGGCCCCGGGCGACGGCGAACGGCCGGCCACCGCCCACCGGTGGCCGGCCGGGTCACCGGCGACCGGCCGCCGCCCACCGACGGCCGGTCGCGCGGGGTCAGCGGCGCGGAGGCGCCTGCGCGAAGGCGGTCCAGGCCGCCGGGGGGAAGAGCAGGGCGGGGCCGTCCGGGTCCTTTGAGTCGCGTACGGCCACCAGCTCGGGGATCACCGCCACCTCCACGCAGGCGCCCTCGTCACCGCTGCGGCTGCTCTTGCGCCAGCCGGCCGCGGCCAGCGCCGCGCTGATCGTCGGTGTCATCGTCCCTACCGTCCCTTCAGGAGTTGGAGCAGCTGGTCGCGGCTGCCCGTCGGGCTGAGCGCGACCGTCCGCAGGTGTTCCATGATCTTGGTGCAGGTACGCAGGTCGCCCGGGCGGTCGAGGATCATCTGACCGGCCACCGTCTCGACCGAGGCGATGATCGGGTCCTCCGGGTCGGCGAACTCCAGGATGTGCAGGGAGCCGCGGGTGCCCCGGTGGTAGCCGGCGGCCAGCGGGATCACCTGGACCGTGATGTTCGGCAGCTCGGACATCTTCAGAAGGTGCCGCAGCTGGCCGTCCATGACCGACCGGTCGCCGACCGGGCGGAGCAGCGCGCCCTCGTCGATGATCGCGTCGAGGATGGGCGGGGCATCGCCGGTGAGCCGCTCCTGGCGGTCGAGCCGCACCTTGACGCGCTGCTCGACCTCCTCGTCGCTGAGCGTGTGGGGCCCGCCGCGCATCACCCCGCGGATGTAGTCGGCCGTCTGGAGCAGGCCGGGCACCACCGAGGGCTCGAAGTTGGCGATGCCGGTCGCCTCGGCCTCCAGGGCGATGAAGTCGATGGTGCGCCGGTCCAGCAGGTACGAGTAGGAGACCCACCAGCCGGGCTTGCGCGCGTCCTTGGCCAGCTGCACGGCCGCGTTGACCTCGTCGGGGGCGACTCCGTAGAGGGTGAGCAGCGCGCGTACGGTGGCCGGCTTCACCGGGGACTGCGCGTTCTCGTAGCGCGAGAGCGTGCTGCGGGTGCTGTTGATCTCGTCCGCCGCGGCCTCGAGGGTGAGGCCGGCGGCCTCCCGGTGCGTACGCAGGGCGAGCCCGAGTCGGCGGGCGCGAGCGGTCTTCGGCGCCATGCATCGATGGTCGCATACATCTTTGGGAATGTATACATGAGAGAACGCCGGTGAGAGTTGCATTCATGGCTGCGCACCTGTCAATCTGTTACCGCGTCCTCACCGCCGGTTGTCGTGGCGACGGTGGCGGTGAGCGACCGGAGGGGATGGGGCGCGCGGCGATCGGGTTTCTCCCCCGTGCCCGGTCGCCGCGTGCCGCGCCGTCCCCCTGGCGGAGGGAGTGAGCGTGCGTACCGGTCCGCAAGTCCACCCCGACCACCCCGGGAGCCGGCCATGACCCGCTTCCTGGTGGTGCTCACCGACGTGCGCCCGTTCGACGGGCCCGGCCGCGACGAGCGGGCCTGCCCGGAGCGGCGCCGCCAGGTGGTCGGCGCCAGCAGCCGGGAGGCGGCCGACCGCATCGCGGGCGCCTTCATGGCCCTGGGCATGGTGCGGGCCGGCCGGCAGCGGGTGAAGGTGATCGCGGTCGGCCGCCGGCACGCCCGCGAGTGACCACCGGCCGGGCGCGCGCCACGGCCGGACGCGGTCAGAGCAGCTTGCGCTTCTTGAGGTAGGCGACCAGGTCGTCGTAGACGCCGCCCTCGTTGGCGAACATCGCCACGTTGCGGGCCGTGGCCATCCACGGCCGGGTCGACGGCCGGACCTCCTTCAGCGCCCGTTCGAGGTCCCGCTGCTCGATCATGCGCACCTCGCCGCTGCGGACGGAGTCGGCCATGGCGTACTCGGCGGCGGTCTCGCAGAGGTGCGCCAGGTCGGCCCCCGAGTAGTCCTCGGTGGCCGCCACCACCCGCCGCAGGTCGATGCCGGCGATCGGCCGCTCCCGCAGGTGGTACTCGAGGATGGCGGCGCGGGCCTCGGCGTCCGGCGGCAGCACGAGCACCACGCGGTCCAGCCGGCCCGGACGGCGCAGCGCGGGGTCCACGTCCCACGGGGTGTTGGTGGCGGCCAGCACGAAGACGCCCTCGTTGTCGCCCTCCATGCCGTCCAGCTCGGCCAGCAGCTGGTTGCCCAGCGTCCGCATCGAACTGGAGCTGACCTGGGAACGCTTGTGCCCCAGCGCGTCGATCTCGTCGAGGAACAGCACGCACGGCGCGTTGCGTCGGGCCGCCTGGAACAGCTCGTGCAGGTTGCGCTCCGAGTTGCCCAGCCACATGTCGAGCACGTCGACGATGGAGAGCGAGACGAACTTCGCGCCCATCTCGCCGGCCACCGCCCGGGCGAGGAACGTCTTGCCGCACCCGGGCGGACCGTAGAGCATGAGGCCGCCGCGCAGGCTCTTGCCGTACATCTTCCGCAGCTGCGGGTTGCGCAGCGGGCCGAGGAAGGCCAGCTCCAGCCGCTCCTTCACGGCCGACATGCCGCCGACGTCGGCCAGCCGCAGGGTCGAGGTCTCCACGTCGTACAGCCGGTCGTGCTCGCCGGCGACCGGTTCCGGCTCGTCGCCGGTCGGGACGAAGCGCGGCGGGACCACGTCCGACAGCTCCTGCTCGTACGCCGAGAGTGGGTCACCGCCGGGCCCGGCCGGGGCCGGACGCTGCGCGGGCGGTCGGGGCGCCGCCGTGGCCGGACCGGGATCGGCCGCCGACGCCGCGTCCGGCGCCGGCCGGGGCGGGGGCACCGGTCCGAGTGCCCGTTGCATGAGCGCCTGCGCGGCCTCGTTGCCCGGATCCCGGGCGAGCGCCTGACCGATGTGGGCGATGGCCTCCCCGCCCCGGTCGGCGTCGAGCAGCAGCGTGGCGAGGTGCAGGCGCAGCGGCACGTCCTCCGGGCGTGCGTCGACCGCCGCCCGCAGGCTGTCGAGGAGCGCGTCGGAACTCACAGGGTGGCAGCGTAGTGGGGGCGGCGGACGGAGCGGCGCACCGACCGCCCCGCTGTGACCAGCGCGCGCCCGGGGTGATTACGCACCGTGTGCGCTCGTTGACCGGTTTCGAGGGTCTGCCGCGTCTCGCCGGGTATCGCCCTCGTCTCGCCGCCACGCACAGTAAGGTCAACCGGTGAGCAACCCAGCGCAGCCGACCGGAGAGGTGACCGGAGTGACCACCCCAGGCAAGACCCGCGTGGCCGTCGTCTTCGGCGGTCGCAGCCCGGAGCACGGCATCTCCTGCGTCAGCGCCGGCAGCGTGATCGGCGCGCTCGACCCCGACGAGTACGAGGTCGTGCCGGTCGGCATCACGCGGGCGGGGCAGTGGGTCCTCACCGACGGCGACCCGGGCAGCCTCGCCATCCAGTCCCGGCGGCTGCCCGAGATCACCGCGCAGTCCGGTGTCGACCTGGTGCTGCGCGCGGACCCGACCGGCAACGGCCTCATGGTGCTCGACCCGGTCGACGGGCCCCGGGCGCTCGCCGACGTGGACGTGGTCTTCCCCGTCCTGCACGGCGCGTACGGGGAGGACGGCACCATCCAGGGCATGCTGGAGATGGCCGGCATCCCGTACGTCGGGGCGAACGTCTTCGCGTCCGCCGCCGCCATGGACAAGGAGTTCACCAAGAAGCTCTGCGCCGCCGAGGGCATCCCCATCGGTCCGTACGCGGTGCTGCGCAACGGCATGACCCTCAGCGAGGCGGAGAAGGAACGGCTCGGGCTGCCGGTCTTCGTGAAGCCGTCCCGGGCCGGTTCGTCCTTCGGCATCACGAAGGTCAGCGACTGGGCGCAGCTCGACGCGGCGGTCGCCGTCGCCCGGCAGATCGACCCGAAGGTGCTCGTCGAGGCCGCCGTGGTCGGCCGGGAGATCGAGTGCGGCGTGCTGGAGGGTGAGGCCGGCGGTACGCCGGAGGCGTCGGTGCTCGCCGAGGTCCGGGTCGTGGCCGACCACGAGTTCTACGACTTCGAGGCGAAGTACATCGACTCGGACGAGGTCTGCGAGTACGACGTCCCCGCCAACCTGCCCGAGCGGGTGGCCCGGCAGGTCCAGGAGTACGCCGTGCGGGCGTTCACGGCCCTGGACTGCGCCGGACTGGCCCGGGTGGACTTCTTCGTCACGCCCGAGCTGGACGTCTACCTCAACGAGATCAACACCATGCCGGGGTTCACGCCCTCGTCGATGTTCCCGCGGATGTGGGCGGCCTCCGGCCTGGAGTACCCGAAGCTGGTGGACCGCCTGATCCGCACGGCCCTCAACCGGGGCGCCGGCCTGCACTGAGGCACCGGCCTGTGCCGGGGCGCCGGCGTCAGCCCCGGCAGCCGGCCGGGATGTCGCCGCCGGAGGGCACCGAGGCAACGATCGTGTCGGAGAACGGGGCCACCCACTGCAACGGCTGCTCGTAGGCACGCGGGACGCGGACCGTCACGGCGGTCTCCCGGTCCATCGTCGTGAGCACGGTGGCCTCGGACTGCTCGTCCGCGTACCAGCAGACCTTGTTGACCACCCAGACGTCGGAGGTGGCCGGGATCGTCGGCTCGGCGCCACCGCAGGCCACCGTGACCGCCGGGTCGCCGTACGCGGCGTTCTGCTCCGGGCCGGCGGTCACCGGGCGCTGCGGGAGGTCGCGGACGCTGGACGGCAACTGCGAGAGCAGCGCGCGGCAGAGTGTGGCCGGCCGCTCGGCCAGCGCCGGGGCCGCCATCTCGACCGGCGCGGTCGACTGGACGCGCGGAGCCGTCGCCGACGGCGTCGGGTCGGCCGCGGGCTCGTCCGGCGCGAGCTGCGCGAACGTGAGCCCGCCCACGAGCAGCGTGATCGGCAGCGCGACGAGGGCCGCGATCAGCGCGGCGCGGCGGGTGGTCCGGTCCGGGCCCGGTCGGTCGCCCGTCGCGTCCGGCCGTTCGTCGGTCTGCGCGTCGACGGAGGTAGTAGTGATCTTGTCCACTTACAGGCGCACCACCGAACACGTGAGGGTGCGGGTGATGCCGGGCACCATCTGCACCTTGCTGACGATGAGTTTGCCGAGCTCGTCGACGGTGTTCGCCTCGGTGAGCACGACCACGTCGTACGGGCCGGTGACCGCGTCCACGCGCACCACGCCGGCGAGGTCCGCGATGCGGCCGGCCACGTCTCGCGCGCGGCCGACCTCGGTCTGGATGAGGATGTACGCCTGTACCACGACTCGACCTCCCTCCGTCGCCGCGCGAAGCGGCCTGAAGGGTGAAACTACCGTACGGTGCAGGTCCGATCCCTATCGGTGGTCGAGGAGAAGCGGTGAGCGAGCACGGCGGGGCCGGGCGGCGGGAGCGGAACGAGGGTGGCGGGTTGAGCGTCGCGCAGATCGGCGAGTTCGGGTTGATCGACCGGGTGACCGCCCGCCTGGCGCACGGGCCGGCCACCCTGCTGGGGCCCGGTGACGACGCCGCGGTGATCGCCGCCCCGGACGGCCGGGTCGCGGCGTCGACCGACGTGCTGGTCGAGGGGCGGCACTTCCGGCGGGACTGGGGGAGTGCCCGGGACATCGGTCACCGGGCGGCGGCCGCGAACCTGGCCGACATCGCGGCCATGGGCGGCAGCCCGACGGCCCTGCTGGTCGCCCTCTGCATGCCGCCGGAGCTGGACCCGGGCTGGGCGGAGGAGCTGGCCGACGGGCTGGCGGCCGAGGCGGCCACGGTCGGCGCCGGCGTGGTCGGCGGCGACATGTCCGCGAGCCCCACCCTGACCATCGCCGTGACCGCGCTCGGCGACCTCGGTGGCCGTCCGCCCGTGACGCGGTCGGGGGCGCGTCCCGGGGATGTGGTCGCCCTCGCCGGCCGCATCGGCCACGCGGCGGCCGGGCTCACCGTGCTCTCCCGCGGGTTCCGGACGCCCCGGCTGCTCGTCGAGGCGTACCGCCGGCCGGAGGTGCCGTACGCGGCGGGGCCGCAGGCCGCCCAGCTGGGAGCCACCTCGATGATCGACGTGTCGGACGGCCTCGTGGCCGACCTGGGGCACGTGGCGAGGGCCAGCGGTGTCGGGATCGACGTGCGGCGGGACGCCTTCGAGGTGCCCCGGCAGATGCGCGACGCGGCGCAGGCGCTCGGCGCCGACCCGTACACCTGGATCCTCGGCGGTGGCGAGGATCACGCCCTGGTCGCCTCGTTCCCGCCGGAGGTCGCCCTGCCGCCGCAGTGGCGGCCCATCGGCCGGGTGGTGGACGGGTCGGGCGTGACCGTCGACGGCGAGCCGTACGCGGGACCGGCCGGCTGGGACCACTTCCGGTAAGGGTCGTTGCTGGTCGTACCCTTTACCGGTGAGTGAGATCGAGATTCGCCTCGTGCCGTTCGACTCGCCGGTGGCGCAGCGGCTCATCCGGGCCGCGCTGGCCGACCTCGGCGCGCGGTACGGCGGCAGCGGCGACGAGACGCCGGTCGACCCGGCCGAGTTCGTCCCGCCGGCCGGCGCCTTCCTCGTCGCCCACCTCGACGGGGAGCCGGTGGGCTGCGGCGGCTGGCGCAGCCACGGCGACACGGGCGAGGTGGCCGAGCTGAAGCGGATGTACACGGATCCCGCGGCCCGTGGCCGGGGCGTGGCGCGTGCCGTGCTGGCGGCCGTGGAACGGTCCGCGCGGGAGCACGGGCGCAAGCGGATGATCCTGGAGTGCGGCGACCGGCAGCCCGAGGCCGTCGCCATGTACACCTCGGCCGGCTACGAGCGGATCCCGAACTTCGGCTTCTACAAGGACGCGCCCGGCTGCCTGTCGTACGGCCGCACGCTCTGACCCGCGAGGTGCGGGCCGCGCTCAGCCGGTGACGATCTGGACCTGCTCGGCGGCCTTGGCCGCCGACGCGGTCGCCTCGGTCGCGTCGGCGCCCCAGGCCAGCACGTGCCCGCTGCGGGCCAGCGAGTGGGTCACCTCGCCGACCGTGTCGCCCACCCCGACGTCGAGCTGCACGTTCAGCACCCCGGACACCCGGCGGGCCGCCCGTACGCCGTCGATCCCGGTGACCGTTCCCTGCGGGGCGAGCAGGAACTCCACCGCCGCCCCGCCCGTCGGCCGCACCGGCAGGACCGGCGGCTCAGGCCGCTCGCCGCGCAGCACCCGCAGGTACGCCTCGATGAACCCGCACTCGTACGCGACCGAGATCAGCGCGGTGATCATGTCGCCGGGGAGGCGGGCCGCGCACTCGACGAGAGCCGGCACGCCGTCGGCCACCATCCACTCGCTGTGCAGGACGCCGGTGCGGAAGCCGGCGGCACCGGCGAGCCGGGTGGCCGCGTCGAGCAGCGCCCGCTGGACGTCGCCGGGCAGGAGGGACGGGACGGTGTGCCCCGTCTCCACGGGGCGTCGCCCGGGCTGCACCCGCTTGTCGGTGACGTTGCCGAAGATGACCTCCCCGTCGACGACCAGCAGCTCGACGCTGTGCTCGCGTCCGTCGAGCACCTGCTCGACGAGGACGTCGGTGGGCAGCCCCCGGTCGGTGGCGTCCGGCGTGTCCTCCGGGGCGGCCGTCTCGGCCCAGGCGGCGGCCACCTGCTCGGGGTCGTTGAGGATCTGCACGCCGAGGCTCCCGGAACGACGGGTGGGCTTCAGCACGCACCGGCCGCCGTGCCGGCGGGCGAACGCGGCCGCGCGCTCCGGGTCGTCGACCAGTTCGAAGGCCGGGTTGACGATGCCGGCCCCGGCCGCCACGAGCCGCATCCGGTGCTTGTCGGTGAACACGTCGGCGGCCTCGACCCCGGCACCGGGCAGACCGAGGGCGTCGGCCAGCCGGGCGGCGGCGCCCACCGCGTACTCCAGGCCGGGCATCACGAGCCGGGCCGACGCCAGCGCGGGATCGCGGGCGAGCAGCGCGGCCGCGTCCAGGCCGGTCTGGTACTCGGCGGCCACGAGGCGGGAGATGAAGGGCAGCCGCTCGGCGAGGCCGTCGACGTCGCGGCGCCGGATCACGTCCGGCTCCTCGATGAGCACCACGCTGTCGGCCGGTAGGTCGTCGACGAACCAGCGCAGCATGCCGTGGGAGGTCCCCACGATGATCATCTGCTCGCGGCCCAGATCCCGCACGATCCCTCCCGTGGTCGGCGCCGGCGGACGGTCCGGCACTCGGCGCAGGGAGACCCTAACCGGACGTAGGGCCCCGGTCCATGGGGCGTCGCGTACCCGTCAGCGCGCGTTCGGGAGGCGGGCACAGCGGCCGTGGCACAGCGGGTCGGCGGGTGCGGGTACGACAAGAGCCGGCGGACCGTTCGGTCCGCCGGCTGTCGTCTGTCTGGGAAGTGTCCGCTACCGGGTCAGGCGCGGGTGACCTTGCCGGCCTTGATGCACGAGGTGCAGACCTTCATCTTCCTGGTGGTGCCACCACCGGCCGGGGTACGCACCGACTGGATGTTCGGGTTCCAGCGGCGGTTGGTCCGCCGGTGCGAGTGGGACACGTTGTGGCCGAAGCCCGGCCCCTTGCCACAGACGTCGCACACGCTAGCCACGGGATACTCCTGGGTTTGAAACGTTCATGAGGTCGCCGGCGGCAGGCGCTGCCCGGGCAACCTGGCCAGGTTACCCGATGAGCGGCCGGCCCGCCCAACCGGGCCGCTACCAGCGCCGCCGGTCGCCCGGGCCCGCGCGCCGGAGGCGGAACCGCCGCCAGGATAGCGGCCCCCGGCGGACACGTCCCGACGAGCCCGGCGGGCGTCGGTGCGCGCCAGTAGGCTTTCGGCCGTGCTGGACACCCTCGACGCCGCCGCGGTGCGCCGCTGGTGTGTGGGCGGGCTGGCCGCGCTCAAGCGGCACCAGGCCGAGATCGACCAGCTCAACGTCTACCCGGTGCCCGACGGCGACACCGGCACCAACCTGGTGCTCACGCTCACCTCGGCGCACCAGGCGCTCGCCATGGACCTCGACACCCTCCCCGACGGCGAGGCCACGCCCCACGGGCACGCGCTGCGGCTGATGGCCCGAGGCGCGTTGCTCGGCGCCCGGGGCAACTCGGGGGTGATCCTGTCGCAGATCCTGCGCGGCTTCGCCGACGCGGCCGGCGCCGTGCCGGCCGTGCGCGGGCGGGCGCTCGCCGCCGCGCTGCGCGCCGCCGCCGCCACCGCCTACACGGCGGTGGCCCGGCCGGTCGAGGGCACGCTGCTCACGGTCGTCGCCGCCGCCGCGCGGGGCGCCGACCGGGCGGACACCGACGACCTGCCAGCGGTGGCCGGCGCCGCGGCCCGGGAGGCCGCCGCCGCGCTGGCGCGTACCCCCGAGCAGTTGCCCGCGCTCGCGCGGGCCGGTGTGGTCGACGCCGGTGGACGCGGGCTCTGCCTGCTGCTGGACGTCCTGGTCGAGGTGGTCACCGGGGAGCGGCCGGCCCGGCCGGCCGCCGCGCCGCGCACGGCGCCCGCCCCGCCGCCCGTCACCGTCCGCGAGACGGGCTCCGACGACTACGCCTACGAGGTGCAGTTCCTTCTCGACGCCGGCCGCGAGGAGGTCGAGCGGATGCGGGCGGTGCTCGCCGGGCTGGGCGACTCCCTCGTGATCGTCGGCGACGACAGCGGCGGCACCTGGAACGTGCACGTGCACGTCAACGACGTCGGGGCGGCCATCGAGGCGGGGGTCGTGGCGGGACGGCCGCACCGGATCTCGGTGACGCGCTTCGCCGACCAGGCCCCGGCCCCGAGGGCGGACGGCCGGGCGGCCGTGGTGGTGGCGCCCGGGGCGGGGATCGCCGAGCTGTTCGGCGGTGAGGGCGCCAAGGTGGTGCCGGGCAACCCCTCCACGGGCGAGCTGCTCGACGCGATCCGGGCCACCGGCGCGGCCCGGGTGGTGGTGCTGCCCGACGACCCGGACACGGAGGCGGTGGCGAGCGCGGCCGCGCGGGAGGCACACGGGCTGGGCGTCAAGGTCAGCGTGGTGCCCACCCGGTCCCCGGTGCAGGCGTTGGCCGCCCTGGCGGTCCGCGACCCGGGCCGCCGCTTCGAGGACGACGTCATCGCCATGGCGGAGGCGGCGGGCGCGTGCCGCTACGCCGAGGTCTGCTACGCCAGCCGGGAGGCGCTCACGGTGGCGGGGCCCTGCCGGGCCGGTGACGTGCTCGCCCTGGTCGAGGGAGAGGTGCACCTCATCGGCACCGACCTCGTCGACACGTGTGTCGCGGTGGTCGACCGGATGCTCGGCGGGGGTGGGGAACTCGTCACCCTGATCTCCGGGGCCGACGCACCGGCCGGTCTCGTGGAGGCGGTGCAAGCGCACGTCGCCCGACGGTGGCCGTTCGTCGACGTGCAGGCGTACGCGGGCGGGCAGCCGCACTACCCGCTCCTGGTGGGCGTGGAATGAGCAGGCGAAGGGGGGAGCCGGCGTGAGCGGACCGGCCACGGTGGACACGCCGTTGAAGAAGCTGGTCGGCGAGAAGACGGCCAAGGCCCTCGCCACCCACCTCGACCTGCACACGGCCGGCGACCTGATCTACCACTTCCCCCGCCGGTACGACGAGCGGGGCGAGCACACCGACATCCGTTCGCTGGCCGTCGGGGAGCAGGTCACGGTGCTGGGCCAGGTGCAGCGCACCACCGTGCGGCCGATGCGCCAGCGCCGGGGCAACCTGCTCGAGGTCGCCGTGGGCGACGGCTCCGGCGGCGTGCTCACCCTCACCTTCTTCGGCAACCAGGCCTGGCGCGAACGGGACCTGCGCCCCGGGCGGTGGGGGCTCTTCGCCGGCAAGGTCACCGAGTTCCGGGGCCGGCGGCAGCTCAACGGCCCGGAGTACGTCCTGCTCGGCGAGGGCGGCGACGGCGAGGCGGCGGCCAGCGAGGAGATCGAGGAGTTCGCGGGGGCCCTGATCCCCGTCTACCCCGCCGCCGCGGCCGTGCCGACGTGGGTGATCGCCCGGTGCGTCCGGGTGGTGCTGGACACCTTCACCCCGCCGGAGGACCCGCTGCCGGCCACGGTGCGGGCGAGCCGCAACCTGGTCGGGCTCGGCACCGCCCTGCGCGAGATCCATCGCCCCTCCAGCAAGGAGGACCTCCACCGGGCCCGCCGGCGGCTCAAGTGGGACGAGGCGTTCGCCGTGCAGCTCACCCTCGTGCAGCGCAAGCACCGCGCCGCCGACTGGCCGGCCCGGCCGCGCCCGGCCCGCCCCGGTGGGCTGCTGGACGCGTTCGACGCCCGGCTGCCGTACGAGCTGACGCCCGGTCAGCGGGACGTGGGCCGCGAGATCGCCGCCGACCTGGCCACGCCGCACCCGATGCACCGGCTGCTGCAGGGCGAGGTGGGCTCGGGCAAGACCGTCGTCGCGTTGCGGGCGATGCTCCAGGTGGTGGACGCGGGCGGTCAGGCGGCGCTGCTCGCGCCGACCGAGGTGCTCGCCGCGCAGCACTACCGGGGCGTCCTCGACCTGCTCGGCCCGCTCGGGCGCGACGGTGAGCTGGACGCGGCCGCCCACGCCACCCGGGTGGAACTGGTCACCGGCTCGCTGGGCGCCGCGGCCCGTCGTCGGGCCCTGGCCGAGGTGGCGCAGGGCCGCGCGGGCATCGTGATCGGCACGCACGCCCTGCTCTACGAGGGGGTCGACTTCGCCGACCTCGGTCTCGTGGTCGTCGACGAGCAGCACCGGTTCGGTGTCGAGCAGCGGGACGCGCTGCGGGCCAAGGCCGACCAGCCGCCGCACGTGCTCGTGATGACGGCCACCCCGATCCCGCGCACCGTGGCCATGACGGTCTACGGCGACCTGGAGGTGTCCACGCTCTCGCAGCTGCCCCGGGGTCGCTCGCCCATCGCCTCGCACGTGGTGCCCGCCGCCGAGAAGCCCGCCTTCCTCGAACGCGCCTGGGCGCGGCTGCGTGAGGAGGTGGCCGCCGGCCACCAGGCGTACGTCGTCTGCCCGCGGATCGGGGAGGGCGCCACCGGCGAGGAGGAGGCGCCGCGGGAGGACGACTCCGGCCGGCGACCGCCGCTGGCGGTGACCGAGGTCGCGCCGCTGCTCGCCGAGGGGCCCCTGCACGGGCTGCGGATCGGGACGCTGCACGGCCGGCTGCCGGCCGAGGAGAAGGACGCCGTGATGCGCTCGTTCGCCGCGGGGCAGCTCGACGTGCTGGTCGCCACCACGGTGGTCGAGGTCGGCGTGGACGTGCCGAACGCCACCGTGATGATCGTGCTGGACGCCGACCGCTTCGGCGTCTCGCAGCTGCACCAGCTGCGGGGGCGGGTCGGTCGGGGCGCCGCGGCCGGGCTCTGCCTGCTGGTGACCGAGGCGCCGGAGGGCAGCCCGGCCCGGGAGCGGCTGGACGCGGTCGCGTCCACGACGGACGGCTTCAAGCTGGCCGAACTCGACCTGGAGCAGCGCCGGGAGGGGGACGTGCTCGGCGCGACCCAGTCCGGGCGTCGCTCGCACCTGCGCCTGCTCTCCCTGCTGCGTGACGCGGACCTGATCCGGGACGCCCGCGCCGAGGCGATCGCCCTCGTCGAGGAGGACCCGGAGCTGGCCCGGCACCCGGCGCTCGCCGCCTCCGTGGCCGCCCTGGTCGACGAGGAGCGGGCGGAGTACCTGGAGAAGGGCTGACCGGCCGCCTGTCCGGTCCGCCGGGCCGTCCCGGCCCGCGCCGCCGGCCGGCACGTCGGGCCGCAAGCACGTCGGGCCGCCGGCACGTCGGGCGGCTGGCCTGTCCGGTCCGCCGGGCGATCCCTGCCGTCAGGAACGCCGAGGGCGCGCCGACCGGGTGGTCGACGCGCCCTCGGGCCGTACGGTTACGCGGTTCAGGCGGTGAAGCGGATCTTGCGGCGGCGGGCCACCACGAAGAGCGCCACACCGGCGGCCAGCAGCACGGCCGCACCGGCGATGATCCCGCCGGTGGCGGCACCGGTCAGCGGCAGCTCGGGCTCGTCGCCACCGCCGCCCTGGCCCGGGGTGTCGCAGTCCTCGGGCTTCTCCCAGGCGATCGGCTCGGTCTCGTCCATTCCCTCGGCGCTCGGGGTGACCTTGAGGCCCTCCTGCGCCGGGAAGGAGACGGTGCCGGTCTTGCCGGGCTCGACGGTCAGCGTCTTGGCCTCGCCCTTGTTGGGGGTGAAGGTGATGGTGACCGTCTCGCCGTCGGCCGGGTTCGAGACCTCGAAGATCAGCTCGTCGCAGGTGGACAGGTAGCTGCCCGAGGGCTCACCGGGCTTCACGCAGTCCTTCGCCTCGGCGGGCTTGCCGTCGAAGAGGGGCTTCTCCTGGCCGGCCTCGGTGATCGTGATCTTCCCGGCGTTCGCGGCCGGAACCGTGATGCTCTTGTCCTTGCCCGGCTCGACCGTCGCCTCCTTCTTGAAGCCGTCGGTGCCGGTGACGGTGAACTCGGCCTCCTTGGTCGCCTCCTTGCCGTTCTCCAGCTTCACGGTCACGTCGCCGCTGCAGTCGGCGGTCACCGTGGCCTTCGGGTTGGCCGTCGACGGCGGCGGGGTGACGACCTTGTCGCAGGTCTCGCTGAACTTGATGGAGGCGCCCTTGGGCTCCTTCTCCTTGAACTTGTTGTCCCACTCGGCGCGGACGCTCAGCGACGCCTCGGTGACGTCACCGGCCAGCCTGGCCGTGCCGACCAGGGGTTCGGCCACCGCGTACGGGTAGGAGTCGTCCTGGGTCGCCTGGATGCCCTCGATGGTGAACGACTCGGTCGTGTCGCCCTTCTTGCTCTGGGCGTTGACCTCGATGAGCTTGAACTTCTGCACGTCGGACGGAGCGACGGCCCGTACGGTCCAGGTCGTGATCCACTCGCCGGCGGCGGTGTCACACTCGGCGGTGACCTTGACCTCGCTGTGGTGGGCGCTGGCCGGGGCGGCGACGGTGGCCACGCCGGCGAGGCCGAGCAGCGCGCCGGCGGCTACCGCCACGACGCGCCGGAGGTTCAGACGATTCACGTCTACTCCTGATTCGGGGTGATCGGAGACTGCGTCGAACGGGGCGGAAATCGACACGCCACGCCCGACACCCGGCAGACCATATCGATCCGGCCGGTTGCGTTACAGCCCTCAGTGGTCCTTAAGGATGATGTTGTGGATCTGTGATCTTAGATATACAGCCCGTCATCCGGCGGGTGCGGAGTGATCGCGGAGGTCGTTCTCCGCGTGGGGCTCCGGCCCGCGCCCGACCGGGCACCGGGCTCCGGCCGTCGCGTAGCGTCGTGGCCATGAGCAGGAGGAGACCGTGACCCGGATCGTCGCGGGGACGTTCGGCGGGCGGCGGATCGCCACGCCACCCGGCGAAGGCACCCGCCCCACCTCGGACCGGGTGCGGGAGGCGCTGTTCAGCGCGGTGCAGGCCGGGACGGACCTGGACGGGGCCCGCGTCGCCGACCTCTACGCCGGCTCCGGCGCGGTCGGGCTCGAAGCGCTCTCCCGGGGGGCCGCGCACGTGCTGCTGGTCGAGTCCGATCCGCGGGCCGCCCGGGTGATCCGGCGCAACGTCGCCGCCCTGGGCGCCGCGCCCGTGGTCCGGCTGGTCACCGGTCGCGTCGCCACGGTCCTGGCCGGCGGCCCGGAGGGGGAGCCCTACGACCTGGTCTTCGCCGATCCCCCGTACGCCGTTTCCGACGAGGAGGTCGCCGCCGTGCTGACCGCGCTGGTCGACCACGGCTGGCTGGCGCCGGACGCGCTCGTGGTCGTGGAGCGGTCCAGCCGGAGCGGAAAGCTGCGCTGGGTGCCGGGCATCACCGGCGAGCGCAGCCGCCGTTACGGGGAGACCACACTTTGGTACGGTCGCCGATCATGAGACGTGCGGTGTGTCCCGGCTCGTTCGACCCGGTCACCAACGGACACCTCGACATCATCGGTCGGGCCAGCCGGCTGTTCGACGAGGTGATCGTCGGTGTGCTGGTCAACCAGTCGAAGAGCGGTCTGTTCACCGTCGAGGAGCGCATCGACATGCTCCGCGAGGTGACCGCCTCGTACGACAACGTCCGGGTGGAGTCCTTCCGGGGGCTGCTCGTCGACTTCTGCCGTGCCCAGCAGGCGAGCGTGCTGATCAAGGGCCTGCGCGCGGTCAGCGACTTCGACTACGAGCTCCAGATGGCGCAGATGAACATCGGCCTGGCCGGTGTCGAGACGCTGTTCATGCCGACGAACCCGCTCTACTCGTTCCTCTCCTCCAGCCTCGTGAAGGACGTGGCCAAGTGGGGCGGTGACGTCTCGCCGCACGTCCCCGACCGGGTGCGGGCCGAACTGGAGGCAAGGCTCTCCCCGCCGCCGCGCCCCTGACGCCCACCCCCCGCCCCCACCCTCCCCGCGATCTTGCACTTTCGGCCCCGACAAACCGCCCGTACCGGGACGAGTCAGGGGCAGGAAGTGCAAGATCGGCGCGATCAGGGGATGGTGCGACGCGCCGGGCCACCGCGAGGGTGGGCGTACGGCGGCGCACGGGATGATGGGTGGAGCGGGAAGTGGCCGCAGCCCGCATCATGTAGGTCGGCCGACGAACGACAGGAGTGAGGTACCGGTGGACCCGCTCGATCGCATCGACGAACTGATCGCCATGGTGGAGACGGCGCGGTCCGTCCCGATGTCGCGGAACAACTGCATGATCGACCGGGCCGAGATGATCGCGGCCCTGGACGAGCTGCGCGCCGAGCTCCCCGCCGACCTGCGCCGGGCCCAGGCCCTGCTCGAGGAACGCGACAAGATCATGGAGGCCGGCAAGCGCGAGGCCGACCGGATCATCAGCGAGGGTGAGGCGGAACACGCCCGGCTGGTGTCGGTCAACGAGATCACCGTCTCCGCCGAGCACGAGGGCGCGCGGATCATCGCGGAGGCGCGGGCCGAGGCCCAGCGTCTGCGGGAGGAGGTCGACGACTACGTCGACACCGCTCTGGCCAACTTCGAGCAGTTCCTCACCCGGGCGCTCGCCTCGATCGAGCGCGGCCGCGACAAGATGCACGCGCTGCGCGAGATCGGGACCTTCGCCGGTGACGAGGCGGAACGGCCGCTACCCTTCTGACCGGCAGCACGCCACAGCCGGCACGCGGGGCGGCCGTCGGCCCCGGTTCGACGGTACGGCGGTCGCCCAGGTAACCTCGATTGTCGGCCTCGCACCGGCCGGAGTCTGACTATGCCCAAACACTCGCCAAGCCCACTCGACCCCAGGTCGCCGCTGGTCCTCGACACGAGGGACCTGCCGCGCCGACCTGGCGCGTTGCGTACGGTCAAGCGGGTCGTGCCGGCACCGGCGGACCTCGGCGTGGAGCTGATCGGCGTGCCGGAGGGCGCGGACCTCGACCTCGACCTGAGGTTGGAGTCGGTGTCCGAGGGTGTGCTCGTCTCCGGGACCGTGAGCGGTCCGATCCGGGGCGAGTGCAGCCGGTGCCTGCGCGACATCGACGACTCGGTGGTCGTACGGATCCAGGAGCTGTACGCGTACGAGAACAGCACCACGGACACCACGACCGACGAGGACGAGGTGGGCCGGATGCAGGGCGATCTGATCGACCTGGAACCGGCGTTGCGGGACGCGGTGGTGCTCACACTGCCGACCAACCCGCTCTGCCGGGAGGACTGCCCAGGCCTGTGCCCCGAGTGTGGGGTGCACCGGGACGATCTGCCGGCCGACCACAGCCACCAGCAGATCGACCCGCGATGGGCGAGCCTGTCGCAACTGACCCGTAAAGAGGAGTAAGAACCGTGGCCGTCCCCAAGCGCAAAATGTCGCGCAGCAACACCCGGTCCCGCCGGGCGCAGTGGAAGACCGCGGCGGTCGCGACCGTGGCGTGCCCGCAGTGCAAGTCCCCGAAGCTGCCGCACGCCGCCTGCTCCGTCTGCGGCACGTACAACGGCCGCCAGGTCCTCGAGGTCTGACCTGGACGCCGAGTGACGCTCCCGACCCCTGGTCGGGCGGCGCGCGCACCCTGGCGATCGCCCGGTGCCCCGGCTCCCTCCGGCGCCGACCGGTCCTCACCGGTCAGCCCTCCGGTGGAGCCGGGCACCGCGCGGATCGCCGTTGACCTCCTCGGCGGGGACGACGCTCCCGCCGTCGTGGTTGACGGCGCTCTGCGGGCCGTCCGCGCCGATCCGGACCTGCACCTGCTGCTCGTCGGACCTCCCGAGGTCGCCGACGCGCTGATCGCCGCCCTGGAACCGGTGCACCGGCCCCGGATCACGGTGCGCCCGGTCCGGGACAAGGTCGGCATGGCCGACCACCCGAGCGCGGCACGGGCGGAGAGCACCGTCCGCGCCGCCGTCGCCGCGGTGCGGGACGGCACCGCCGACGCCCTCGTCTCCGCCGGTGCCACCGGCGCCACGGTCACCGCCGCCGCCCTCGGGCTCGGCCGCTGGCCGCAGGTCCGCCGGCCGGCCCTCGTCGCCACCCTGCCGGCCGTCGCCGGGCCCGTCGTGTTCCTCGACGTGGGTGGCTCCCTGGAACCCCGCCCGGCGACCCTCGCCCGGCACGCCGTGCTGGGCGCCGCCTACGCGGCCGTGGCGCACGCGGTCGACGCGCCGCGGGTCGGGCTGCTCTCCGTCGGCACCGAGGCGGGCAAGGGGGACCGGGTCCGGCGGGCCGCCGACGCCGTGCTCGCCGCCGAACCGCTGCCCTGCGACGCCCGCTACGTGGGGCTCGTCGAGGGCTACGACGTCTCGCTGGGCACGCGCGCCGACGTGGTGGTCACCGACGGGTTCACCGGTAACGTGCTGCTCAAGGCGATCGAGGGCGCGTACGCGATGGCCGGCGGCCCCCCGGCCAGCGGAGGCGCCCCCCGTGCGGCCGCCCTGCTCGGCGTCTCCGGCACGGTGGTCGTCTGCCACGGCGCGGCCGGGGCCGACGACGTCGCGTCCGGCATCGGTCTCGCCGCGCACCTGTGGCGGCGGCGCGCCACCGACCAGGTCGCCGCTCTGCTCGCCGGGCGTGCCCGCACGGCTCACGACCACATCATCGACACCGAGGTAGCCACACCATGAGCAACGACAAGCGGCGACGGGCGTCCGTCGGTCACCTCGAGGCCGCGTTCGGCGTGTCGCTCGACCCGCAGCTGCTGGAGCGCGCGCTGACCCACCGGTCGTACGCGTACGAGAACGGCGGCCTGCCCACCAACGAGCGCCTGGAGTTCCTCGGTGACTCGGTCCTCGGGGTGGTCATCACCACGGCGCTGTTCCACAACCACCCCGACCTGCCCGAGGGGCAGCTCGCCAAGCTGCGGGCGAGTGTCGTCAACATGCGCGCCCTGGCCGATGTGGCCCGGGGGCTCGGCCCGGAGGGGCTCGGCGCGTACCTGCTCCTCGGCAAGGGTGAGGAGACCACCGGCGGCCGGGACAAGGCGAGCATCCTCGCCGACACGCTGGAGGCGCTGCTCGGGGCCATCTACCTCCAGTACGGCCTGGACACGGCCGCCGAGGTCATCCACCGGCTCTTCGACCCGCTGATGGCCGAGTCGGCCCGGCGGGGCGCCGCGCTGGACTGGAAGACCAGCCTCCAGGAGCTGACCGCGGCGCTCGGGCTGGGTGTGCCCGAGTACCGGATCGAGGGCACCGGGCCGGACCACCTGAAGACGTTCACCGCCTGGGTGGTGGTCGCCGGCAACCGGTACGGCGGCGCCGAGGGGCGCAGCAAGAAGGAGGCCGAGCAGCGGGCCGCGGAGGCCGCCTGGCGGACCCTCACCGAGCAGGCGGAGCAGGACGGGCAGGGCGACGGCGGCGCCAGCGCGGCCCGGGCGGGCGGCGCCACCGGCAACGGCTCCGGCCCGGACGGCGCCCCGGCCGGCCCGTCGGGCGACGGCGTGGACGGCGCCGGCAGCGCCGACGCCCGGGACGCCGGCGGGCGTACGCGGGGCGGCGAGACGGCCAGTTCGGAGCCCGCGAGTGCCTGAGCTGCCCGAGGTCGAGACGATCCGGCAGGGGCTCGCCCCCTGGGTGACCGGCCGGCGGATCGCCTCCGTCGAGGTGCGCCACCCGCGGGCCGTACGCCGGCACACCGCCGGCGGCGCCCACTTCGCGGACGTGCTGGCCGGCCGGACGGTGCTCGACGTGCGCCGGCGCGGCAAGTACCTGTGGCTGCCGCTGGACAGCGGTGACGCCGTCGTGGGCCACCTCGGCATGTCCGGCCAGCTGCTGCTGCAACCGGCCGACGCGCCGGACGAGACGCACCTGCGCGTCCGGTTCCGCTTCGCCGACGACGGTCCGCAGCTGCGCTTCGTCGACCAGCGCACGTTCGGCGGGCTGGCGGTGAGCGAGGGCGGGGCCGAACTGCCGTCGGAGATCGCCCACATCGCCCGCGACCCGATGGATCCGCTCTTCTCCGACACCGCGTTCGTGACCAGCCTGCGCCGCCGGCGCACCGAGGTGAAGCGCGCCCTGCTCGATCAGACGCTGATCTCCGGCGTCGGCAACATCTACGCCGACGAGGCGCTCTGGCGGGCCCGGCTGCACGGCGCCCGGCCCACCGACGCGCTGACCCGGCCGGCCGCCCAGCGGCTGCTCGGGCACGTGCGGGACGTGCTGGGCGAGGCCATCAGGTCCGGCGGCACGAGCTTCGACGCCCTCTACGTCAACGTCAACGGCGAGAGCGGCTACTTCGAGCGCTCGCTGAACGTCTACGGCCGCGAGGGCGAGCCGTGCCGCCGCTGCGGCGCCCCGATCCGCCGCGAGCCGTTCATGAACCGGTCGTCGTACAGCTGCCCGCGCTGCCAGCCCCGTCCCCGGGGGTCGCTTCGGGGATGACCCCGAGCCGTGGTCGACGCCCGCACGGTCCGGCCGTGCCGGCGGTCAGGGCAGCGCGCAGGCGTCCCGCCAGGCGTCCAGGCCGCGCTGTTTGCGGATGGAGGCGAAGCCGTAGCCGACCGTGGTGACGCAGAAGTCGGTCGTCGAGCCGGTGTACTCGACGTGGAAGACCGGCTTGCCGGCCTCGACGAACGGCAGCAGCTTGGCGCACTGGCCCAGGCGGACGCACTCCTCGTTCACCGCGAAGTCGAAGTCCGGGGCGAGCGCGGCGACCTGGGGCACGTCGTTCATCAGCCCGGGGGAGAGGTCCAGGGACCGGGCGAGCCGGGCCAGCCGCCGGTTGAACTGCAACTGGTCGTCAAAGCCGAGGGCGAAGCCGGAGCGGTGCAGGTAGCCGTCCGCGTCGGCCAGCGCCACCGCGCCGAAGCCCTTGCCCCGGCACAGCCGGAACCGGTCGGCCAGCACCGGTTGGAGCGTGTCCCACCGCCGTACGTCCAGCCAGCGGCTGCCCGGGCGCCGGCCGGCCGCGCCCCGGACGCTGTCCGGGAAACGGTTGGCGTCCGGGTCGTCCGCGCGTACCGACCCGACGTGCACCTGGCAGACCAGCCGCCGGTACCGCGCGCGCAGCTCGGCGGTCTCCGCCGACGTGGTAGTCACCGGGTCGAGCAGGAACACGTCGGCGTCCACCTCCGGGTCGACCGGGCCGGTGAGCTGCCACTGCCACTGCCAGTGCCGCGCCGACGCGGCGGGCCACGGCGTGGGCGCGCCCGGTGGTGCGACCTCGACCCGGCAGCCGTACGCCGGAGCGAGCAGGAGCAGCGCCACGCCGGCGGCGAACGCGCGGCGCAACCGGACGGCGCGGCGGCGCGGCCGGATCCCCATCGGCAGCTCCCGGGTCCCGGACGGCGCCCCGCCGCCCGCTCCGGTACGCCGCCCCCTCGCCGGCGTACCTCACACCCGGTGAAACGAGTGCGGGCCCGCCGACGACTCGCCGGTCAACGCGGCGCGGCGAAGACCTGGGTCCAGTACGGCCCGTTGCTGGTCGCGATCCCCACACCGATCTCGGTGAACGCGCAGTTCAGGATGTTGGCCCGGTGTCCGGGGCTGTTCATCCAGGCATCCATGACGGCGGCCGGGGTCTTCTGGTTCCAGGCCACGTTCTCGCCGTAGGTGCGCCACTCGTAGCCCACCCGGTCGATCCGGTCGCCGGGATCGCTGCCGTCGCTGCCGGTGTGCGACATGTTCTGGTGGTCGGCCTGGTCCTGGCTGTGCCGCTGGGCCGCGGTCATCAACTTGTCGTCGATGCTCACCGCCCCGCAGCCGGCCTTGGCGCGCTCGGCGTTGACCAGGTCGACCACCTCGCGCGCCTGGGCGCTCACACTGCCGGCCGGGGCCGTGGTCGTGGCGGTGGTGGCGCCGCGGGTGCTCGGCGGGGTGCTCCGCTCGGCGGTACGCCGCGACGGCGCCGTGGTGCGCGACGCCTTCGGCGTGGGCCGCACGCTCCGGCTGGCCGACGGGGTGGGGCGCGCCGTGCTCGGCGAGGCGGTCGGGGAGGGGGCGGTGAGCGTCTCGGCGGGAGCCTCGTCGGTGGGCGCCACCGGTGCTTCCGCCACGGTGTCGTCGACGGCGCTCGGGGTGGCCGGCTCGTCGCCGCCGGGCAGGGCGAGGGCGCCGACGCCGAGGCTCACCACCAGCGTGGCCGCCGCGGCGGCACCGCCGATGAGCAGCGGCCGGGGGAGCCGGCGCCGGGAGCGGGGAGACTCCTCGGCGCCGGCCCGCGCCGGGCCGCCCGGCGCCGACGCGACCTCGTCGCGCACGTGCCAGGCGTCGTCGCGTTCCCCGCCGGTGTCGGTGGGCCAGCCCGTGTCCCGTGCCGAGGACACGGGGTACAGGGGCGCCGTGGCGTCGAGGTCCCGCCGTGGGTCGTGGCCGGCGTCCCACCCGCCCGCTCGCACGCCGTACGCCGTGTCGTCGCCCGCGGACCCGCCGGCCGCGTACCCGGGCGCCGCGTCCTCCGAACGCTCGTCCGACCAGCCGCCCGTCGCGTACCCGCCGAACCCGGTGGCGGACCCGTGGCGCCAGCCGTCGGTGGCGTCGCCGCGCCGGTCGTCGGCCGACCAGCCGGCGCCGGTGCGTCCGGTCTCCCACCCGTCGGTGCGTCCGGTCTCCCACTCGTCGGCCGGCCGGTGCGCGCCGGGGCGCTCGTTCGACCGCGGCCCGGTCGGCTCGTCCGCCCGCCACGCGCCGCCGCTCCCGGACCAGCCGGTGGCGTCGGTGGCCCAGCCGCCGGTCCCGTCCCTGCCGTCGTCGGCCGTCCACCTCTCCTGCGCCGCGGGCTCGGAGGCCCACTGGTGGTGCGGCTCGGGGCTCCACGGGCGGCGCGGCTCCGGTTCGGGGGCGTACCGGTCGGCCGGGCCGGGTCCGGCGCTCCACTCGTCCCGTGGGCCGGGCCCGGCCGTCCACCGGTCGGTCGGCTCACCGGACCGCGCGTCGACGCCCCGGTCCCCGGTGTGCGCGTCGGCGTACCCGGCGCCGTCACGTCCGGTCACGGCCGGCTCGTCGGGGTCGTCTCCGAACAGGTAGGCCGATCGCGGGGCCGGGCGGTCGGTCAGCCAGGACGGCTCGTCGATCGGCGGCTCGGGACGCCGGTGGGCGCCGTCCGGCTCGTTCGGGTCGGTCCAGCCGTACACGCCTGTCGCCTCCACGGGGTCGGTTGTGGGCCGCAGTGACGCTACGGTTGCGCCGCGACCTGCGGCAACGTGGCTAAGAAAGAGTTAAGGGGAAGTCGGACGCCCCGGTGCGGACTTCCCCCGACCGCTGGCGTACAGTTAAGGAGTCCGGACAGAGCGTGTCCGTGCCTCGTGGCGGTCCCCCCCGGCAAGTGGCAGGTCGGCGTGGAGATGATCTACGGCCTGCGGGAACTTGACGACGAGGGGGTTTGCGGCCCAATATGGAGATGTCGCCAGTCGCGCCCGGCCATGCCCAGATACAGCTGGAATGGCAGTCGCGAACACATGGGCGCGCGTTGGCCGGCCTTTCCGGCAGCGCATATCAAGGAGTCAACATGGCGAAGGCCCTCTACGGCCACGTAGGTGCAGCGCCCGACCGGCGCCTGCTCGACGAGGTCACCCGACTGCGTGCCAGGGTTCAGGCACTGGAGTTCGAGCTCACGCGTCTGCGCGCCGAGAACGATCGGCTCGCTGCCGCCGCGACCGAGGCGGATGGTCTGCTCCGGCTCGCCGAGCCCGCGCTGACCTGATCCTCGCGTCGGAAAACTGAATCGCACCACGCAAAATCGCGCGCCGACACCTGTGTGCCGGCGCGCAGCTTTTGTCTCCACCCCATTTCGGCCGCCATTTTTCGATCTTGCCGTTCGGCGGTGGGCGGCCGGACCGCGCCATTGGTGAAAACGGCGCGGGGGATCCCTCCGGGCGCGAATGGCGGCACCTTTGCCGAGGATGTGGCGAGGGCCACCGGGCGATTCCGGCGCCCGGCCGGTGCCGCCACACCGGCAGGGCGGGGCGGGTCGCGTGCCGGCGTACCGGGGGCGGCGGGTTAGTCTGCGGGTTCACCCAGGTCCGCGCAGCCGGCGACGGTACGGCGGCCACCGGACGAGGATCGAGAAGGTGCATCTCAAGAGCCTGACGGTGAAGGGATTCAAGTCCTTCGCCTCCGCGACGACGCTCAAGCTGGAGCCGGGGATCACCTGTGTGGTCGGCCCGAACGGCTCCGGCAAGTCCAACGTCGTCGACGCCATCGCCTGGGTGCTGGGCGAGCAGGGCGCCAAGGCGCTGCGCGGCGGCAAGATGGAGGACGTCATCTTCGCCGGCACGGCCGGCCGGGCGCCGCTGGGCCGCGCCGAGGTCACCCTGACGATCGACAACACCGACGGCGCGCTGCCCATCGAGTACACCGAGGTGTCGATCACCCGCCGGATGTTCCGGTCCGGCGAGAGCGAGTACGAGATCAACGGCAACTCGTGCCGGCTGCTCGACATCCAGGAACTCCTGTCCGACTCCGGCATCGGCCGGGAGATGCACATCATCGTGGGGCAGGGCCGTCTCGACGGCATGCTGCACGCCAAGCCGGAGGACCGGCGGGCGTTCATCGAGGAGGCGGCGGGCGTCCTCAAGCACCGCAAGCGCAAGGAAAAGGCGCTGCGCAAGCTCGACGCGATGCAGACCAACCTCAACCGGCTCACGGACCTCACCACCGAGCTGCGCCGCCAGCTCAAGCCGCTGGGACGCCAGGCCGAGGTGGCCCGCCGGGCCGCCGCCATCCAGGCCAACCTGCGGGACGCCCGGCTGCGGCTGCTCGCCGACGACCTGGCCACACTGCGCGCCACCCTCGACAAGGAGATCGCCGACGAGACGGCGGTACGGCAGCGGCGCGAGCAGGTCGAGGCCGAGCACGCCGAGGTGCAGCGGCGCCTCGCCGAGCTGGAGGCGGCCCTCGCCGAGGACGCCCCGCTGCTCGCCGCGGCACAGGACACCTGGTACAAGCTGTCCGCCCTGCAGGAGCGGTTCCGCTCGATCGAGCAGCTCGCCCGGGAGCGGCTGCGCCACCTCAGCGCGACGCCGGACGACGAGCGGCCCGGCCGCGACCCGGACCAGCTGGAGGCCGAGGCCGAGCGGGTCCGCGAGCAGGAGGAGGAGCTGCGGGCGGCGCTCACCGACGACCAGATCCGGCTGGCCGAGGCCGTCGAGCACCGGCAGGAGCTGGAGCGGCAGCTCGCCGCCGCGGAGCGGGAACTGGTGGCCGCCGCCAAGGCGATCGCCGACCGGCGCGAGGGGCTGGCCCGCCTGACCGGCCAGGTCAACTCGGCGCGTGCGCGTACCACCAGTGCCGGCGAGGAGATCGAGCGGCTCGCCGCCGCGCACGCCGACGCCCTGGCCCGGGCCGAGAAGGCGCAGGCCGACCTGGACGCCGTGGCGGCCCAGTCGACCGAGGCGGACCGGGACAACGCCGAGCTGGACGAACGGCACGCCGAGGCGGTCGCGGTGCACGAGCGGGCCCAGGCGGCCGTCCGCACGCTGACCGACGCCGAGCGCGCCGCCGAGAAGGACGCGGCCACCTGGAAGGCACGCGAGGAGGCGCTCGCCCTCGGCCTGCGCCGCAAGGACGGCGCGGGCGCCCTGCTCGCCAAGGCGAACGAGGTGCCGGGCCTGCTCGGCAGCCTCGCGGGGCTGCTCACCGTGGCACCCGGGCACGAGGCGGCCCTCGCCGCCGCGCTGGGCGGCCTGGCCGACGCCGTGGCCGTGACCGGGGTGGACGAGGCCGTCGAGGCGATGCGCCTGCTGAAGATCTCCGACGCGGGCCGGGCCGGGCTCCTCATCGGCAGCCCCGCCGGCCCGGGCATGGAGGGCCCGGCGGACGCGCTGCGCCCGAAGCTGCCCGACGGCGCGCGCTGGGCACCGGACCTCGTGGAGTGCGCCGAGCAACTGCGGCCGGCGGTCTACCGGGCGCTGCGGGACGTCGTGCTCGTCGACGACCTCGCGGCGGCGGCCGAGCTGGTCGCCGGCAACCCCGAGCTGCGCGCCGTGACGCCCGACGGTGACGTGGTCGGGGCGTACGCGGCGGCCGGCGGGTCGGCCAAGGCACCCAGCTTCATCGAGGTGCAGGCGGCCGTCGAGGAGGCGCGCGCGAACCGCATCGCGGCCGAGCAGACCGCGGCGGAGCTGCGCGAGCAACTGGTGGACGCGCGCGCCGAGGTGGCCACCGCGAAGGAGGCGGTGCAGCACGCCGCGGCCGCCAAGCGGGAGGCCGAGAGCCACCGCAACGCGGCCGCCCGGCGCCTCGCCGAGCTGGGCGCGGCGGCGCGTTCGGCGAAGGCCGAGTGCGAGCGGCTCGGCGAGTCCCGGGCCCGCGCCGAGGCCGCCCGGGAACGGGACCTGCTGGCCCTGGCCGAGCTGGAGGAGCGGCTGCGGCTGGCCGAGGAGACCCCGGTCGACGCCGAGCCCTCCACCGAGGAGCGGGACCAGCTCGCCGCGATGGTGCCGCAGGCGCGGCAGAACGAGATGGAGGTCCGGCTCGCGGTGCGTACCGCCGAGGAGCGGGTCGCGTCGATCGCCGGCCGGGCCGACTCGCTGCGCCGGCAGGCCGCCGCGGAGCGGGCCGCGCGGGAGCGGGCCGCCGCCCGGCGGGCAGCGCGCACGCGCGGCGCCGCGATCGCGCGGGCCGTGGCCGGCGGGGCCCGGGAGGCCCTCACCCGGCTGACCGTCTCGATCGCCACGGCCGAGGAGCAGCGTGACGCGGTGGCGCGCGAACGCGCCGCCCGGGAGGCCGAACTCCAGGAGGTACGCGGTGCGGCCAAGCGGCTCGGCGCGGAGCTGGAGCGGCTGACCAGCCAGGTGCACCGGGACGAGGTGGCCCGCGCCGAGCAGCGGCTGCGCATCGAACAGCTGGAGGCGAAGGCGGCCGAGGACTTCGGCCTGGACGTGGAGACGCTGGTCGCCGAGTACGGGCCGGACCAGCCCGTGCCGCCCACCCAGGCCGACGTCGCCGCCGCCGAGCGGGACGGCCTGCCGGTGCCCGAACCGGTGCGCTACGAGCGCCCCGTGCAGGAGAAGCGGGCCGCGAAGGCGGAGCGTGAGCTGGCCCTGCTCGGCAAGGTGAACCCGCTGGCGCTGGAGGAGTTCGCCGCGCTGGAGGAGCGCTACAAGTTCCTCTCGGAGCAGCTGGAGGACCTCAAGGCGACCCGGCGGGACCTGCTCACCGTGGTCAAGGACGTCGACGACCGGATCCTCGAGGTCTTCGCGAGCGCGTTCGCGGACACGGCGCGGGAGTTCGAGCAGGTCTTCGAGGTGCTCTTCCCCGGCGGCGAGGGGCGGCTCGTGCTCACCGACCCGGACGACCTGCTGACCACCGGCGTCGAGGTGGAGGCCCGGCCGCCGGGCAAGAAGATCAAGCGGTTGTCGCTGCTGTCCGGCGGCGAGCGGTCGCTGACGGCGGTGGCCATGCTCGTGGCGATCTTCCGCGCCCGGCCCAGCCCGTTCTACATCATGGACGAGGTGGAGGCGGCCCTCGACGACGTGAACCTCGGTCGGCTGATCACGCTCCTGGCCCAGCTGCGGGAGAAGAGCCAGCTGATCGTCATCACGCACCAGAAGCGGACCATGGAGATCGCCGACGCGCTCTACGGGGTGACCATGCGCGGTGGCGTGACCCAGGTGATCAGCCAGCGGCTCAACCGGGCCGACGACGGGCAGGAGAAGGACGGGTGAGTCGGGAACGCGCGACGGCGCTCCTCGTGGACTTCGACGGCGTCCTGCGGCGCTGGGACCCGGAGGTCGTGGCGGGGGTGGAGCGGCGCTACGGCCTCGCCGAGGGTGCGCTGCTGGAGACGGCGATGCAGTGGGGACGCCTCCAGCCGGCGCTCACCGGGCAGGTCAGCCACGCCGACTGGATGGCCGGTGTGGCCGAGGCGCTGGCCGAGCCGGCGGGCGGCGCGGAGCGCGCCCGGGCGGCGGTGGACGAGTGGCAGCGGTACCGGGGCGAGGTGGACGCCGACGTGCTCGGCTTCGTCCGCGAGGCCCGGGCCGGTGGCATCCGCGTCGGTCTCGCCACGAACGCCACCGACCTGCTCGACGACGACCTCGCCGCGTTCGGCCTCGCCGGCGAGTTCGACGCGGTGGTCAACTCGTACCGGCTCGGCGTGAACAAGCCGGCCAAGGAGTACTTCCGGGTCGCGTGCCAGGCGGTGGCCACGCCGCCGGACCGGGTGCTGTTCGTGGACGACGAGGACTGGTCGGTACGCGGCGCGCGGGCCGCCGGCCTCTCGGCGCACCGCTGGACCGGCGCGGCCGATCTGCGCTACCTGCGGGCGGCGCTGGCGTACTGACTCGGGCGGCCACCTCGCCCACCGGCGGTCATTCGCCGGTGACGCCGTCGATGCGTTCGCGGATCAGGTCGGCGTGGCCGTTGTGCCGCGCGTACTCCTCGATCATGTGCAGGTAGACCCAGCGCAGGTTGAACGTGCGGCGCTTCGGGCCCACCTCGGTGAAGGTCTCGTCGAGCGACCGGCCGGCCACCGCGGCCCGCGCCAGCTCCACCTCGCGGTGGTAGGTGGCGAAGTCCGCCTCGGCGTCCGCCGTGCTGACGTCGTGGTCGGCGTCCGGGTGCTCGGGCGTGTAGTAGGGGTAGTCCACCCGCTGTCCCGCGAAGTTCTCCCGGAACCACCAGGCCTCCACCTCGGCCAGGTGCCGGACGAGGCCGAGCAGCGTCAGCCCGGAGGGCTCGACGCTGGGCGTACGCAACTGGTCGGCGGTCAGGCCCGCGCACTTGAGCAGCAGGGTCTGCCGGTGGTAGTCGAGCCAGCTCTCGAGCATCGGGCGCTCGTCGCCGACGCTGATCTCAGGGGTCCGGGTGATCGCCGGTGCCGTCCACGTCATGCCGGCCATCCTCGCCCGCACCCCTGACGAAACGCGACGGGTTTGTCGGCACGGCGCGACGGTCGACGCCTCCCGTCCGTTTCGTGCCCGTCAGGGCGCCGCGACGGTTCCGCGCCCGCTCAGGGCACCACGACGACCGGCCAGCGGCCGGTGCGGACCAGCCGGGTGGCCACCGACCCGACGAGGCGGTGCCCCGCCTGCTCGGACGCGCCGACCACCACCATGTCCGCCTGGAACTCGTCGGCCGCGTCGCGCAGCTCGACGTACGGGTCACCACGCCGGCAGACGAACGTGATCGGCAGGCCCAGCTCCTTGGCCCCGCGCCGGATGTCGCGGCGGATCTCCGCGGCGAGCTCGTCCTGCGCCTGCTGCACGGCGCCCGCGTCCACGCCGGGCATCATGGCGGCGAAACCGGTCGGCGCGCTCACGAAGACGACCACGAGCGCGGCGCCCTGCCGGCGGGCGAGCCCGGCGGCGTACCAGCCGGCCCGCTCGGAGGTGCGGGTGCCGTCCACGCCGACCAGCACCACCCGGGGGCCGTCCGTGCCGCGTTCGAACGGCAGCGGTCGGGCCTGCGGGCCGTACTCCTCGCGGTCGGGGGCTCCGACGCTCATGCCGCCTCCCTCCGGTGGGCGCCGTCACGGGGTCGGGCCGCGCGGTTCCTGATGATCCGCTCACTGCGCTGGCCCACGACCCCTCCCTCGGATGTGATCGTCCATCGATATGGTGCGGGCCGCAACGCCTGCTCCCATCCGGTGCCAACGCCGGGCGAGCCGTCGTTGTGCCGGCGCGTCGACAACATCACGGTGGCCATGTCCCACCCTGCCATTTGGTTGCCCGAAGCAACAACCGTCCGGATGTCCGGACCATTCCCAGGCACGCGGGCTCACCGGGCGTGGAGCACGTCACGGCCACGCGTCGTTGAACCGCCCCAGCAGGCGCGCGAACTCCGCCACGTCCGCCGCGGGCCACGTCTCCAGGACCCGCCGGATGTGTTCCAGCCGCGCGGCCCGCGCGGCGTCGAAACGCCGCTGGCCCTCCTCGGTGAGGCTGAGCTGGGAGGCACGCCGGTCGCTCGGGTCCGGGGTGCGGCTGACCAGGCCCAGCGTCTCCAGCGCGCGGATCTGCCGGCTCAGCGTCCCCTTGCCGATGCCGAGCCGCGCCGCCAGGTCGGTGAGCCGGATCCGGTCGGAGCGCCGCAGCCAGAGCAGCAGGCCGTACGCGTTCGGTTCGAGGTTCGGGTGCACCTCACGGGCGACCTCCCAGGAGACCGCGCGGCCGCGCCGCAGCAGGGCGGTCAGCTCGTGCTCGACCGCCCGCAGGGTCTCCGCGTGCTCGTCCACCCCGTAGAGGGTACGGTGCCGCTCTCACACCGCCCCGGTGAGCCGCTGGCGCATCACCGGGCGCAGGTGCCCGTCCGCCGTGGTGCCCTCGATGGTCACCTCGGCGCTGCGCCCGGAGTGCACGAGCGTGGCCACCGCGTTCCCGAAGTACGGGCCGGCCAGCTTGCGCCAGCGCACCCCGGCCCGGCGTACGCCGGCCGAGCGGGCCAGCGCGGCGGTCGCCGCCGCGGGACCGGGCGACCAGCCGAGCCGCATGAGCGGCCGCAGCCCCGCCGGCACCTGGTTGTGGATCGGCGAGCAGGTGAGCTGGTGGACCGGCGTCGTCACGGCCGGGTCGTCGAACCGGGCGCGGGCCACGTACGAGTGGTGCACGTCGCCGGAGAGCACGCTGATCGACGCCGGCGGGGCGTACGCGGGCCCGGCGCCCACCGGATCGCCCACCCGGCCCGGGGTGCCGCTGGCGATCCGGGCGAACGTGGCGGCCAGCGCCTCGAACGACCGCCGGAACGCCGCCCAGTGCTCCAGGTCGAGCGCGCGGCGCAGCTTCTCCGACACCCGGGCGACCCAGGGCCGCCGGGAGTCGGCCAGCCGCTCGTTCCACGACTCGACGTGGTGGATGCCCGGCGGCAACAGCCACGGCAGGGACGCGCCGACCACGAGGTGGTCGTACACGCCGTGCACCTGGTCGAGGAACCAGGACCACTCGCCCGGCGGCAGCATCGCCCGGTTGCCGGGGTCGAGGACGCGGCTGCACCGGTTGTCGAGCATGACCAGCCGGGTCCGGCCCAGGTCCAGCGCGTAGCTCCACTGGTACTGCACGGCACGCCACCGCTCGGTGTCGTGCGCGAGGTCCGACTCCTTGTCGACCCGCTGCCCGAACTCCCGCAGCACCCCGGTGGCGTCCTCGGCGGCCGTCACCTTGGCGAACACCGGGTCGGCGGCGACCTCGTCCGGTGCGAGGTTGCCCAGGTGCTGGTAGACCCAGTACGACGCGAGGCCGCTGCCGATCCGTTCGGCCCACCACGGCTGCCGCCGCGCGTCGGCCCGCCAGGCGGCGGAGGTGTTCCAGTCGTCGATGATCTCGTGGTCGTCGAAGATCATCACGCTCGGCGCGGTGGAGAGCAGCCAGCGGATCTCCGGGTCGCGCCACGACTCCAGGTAGAGCTTCGTGTACTCGTCGAAGCTCACCACCTGGTCGGCCGGGGCGCCCCGGGGCCGGCGCCGCCGCCGGCGCAGCAGCCGGCGCACCGTGGGCGAGGTGACGTCCGCGTAGACCTGGTCGCCGAGGAGCACCAGCAGGTCGGGCAGCGCGGCCGGCGCGAAGTCGGCCATCAGGCGACGGGCGTACGCGTCCAGCGCGTCCGGGGGCAGCCGGCGGGCGGTGGCGTGCTGGGTGGTCTCCCGGCAGGAGCCGAAGAGCAGCCGGACCGGCTGGTCCCGGTCGTCGGCGGCCCGGGTACGGATCACGCTGGGCGGGAACCCGGAGTCGGGCACCGGCCACACGACCTCGTCGTCGACCAGCACCTCGTACGTCGTGGCGCTGTCCGGGGTCAACCCGTCCACCACCACCAGCGCGTAGTGGTGGTCGTACGCCGTGAAGGTCGGCGCGCTGCCCGAGGCGCCGTCGGCCGTGCGGACGGTGACCACGGCGGGCGCCGCGGTCTCGACCCAGACGGTGGCCCGCGTGCCCGCCACCCGGCGCAGCAGCGGGCCGATGAGCAGGTCTGCGGCGGGCATGACGGACCTCCGGATCGTGAGCGGGCTTCATCCTTACTACCCGGCCGGCGGTCGCACCCCTGCTGGCTGTGATCTAGGCTACCGCCGCTTCGGAGGGGTTGCCGGGTGCGGTGGCTGGGACGCCGCCGGCCGCATCTGACAGGATTTCGGCATGATGGACTACCTCCTCATCGCACTCGTCCTGCTCGGTGTGCTGATCCTCGGCACGCTCGGGCTGGTCGTGCCGCGCCTGCGCCGCCGCCCGGAGCCACCGCTGCCGACGACGGAGGTCGAGACACGGGCGGAGGAGGATCTGGCCGGCCCGCCCGTCGAGGCGCCCGAAGCCGACCTCTCGACCGGAGTGCTCGTCGAACCGCCGCCCGTCGTGGAGGCGCCGGCACCGGTGCTGGAGGTGCCGGAGCCGACCGCCGGCCGCCTCGTCCGGCTGCGTGGCCGGCTGTCCCGCTCCCAGAACGTCTTCGGCAAGGGGCTGCTCGGCCTGCTCAGCCGCGACCGCCTCGACGAGGACACCTGGGAGGAGATCGAGGACAGCCTCATCACCGCGGACGTCGGCGTGGACGCCACCCGCGAGATCGTCGACCGGCTGCGCGAGCGCACCCGTGTGCTCGGCACCCGCACCGCCGCGGAGCTGCGGGCGCTGCTCGCCGCCGAGCTGGTCAACGCGCTCGACCCGACGCTGGACCGCTCCCTGAGGACCGCGCCGAAGGAGGGGGTGCCGGCCGTGGTGCTCGTGGTCGGCGTCAACGGCGCCGGCAAGACCACCACCTGCGGCAAGATCGCCCGGGTGCTGGTCGCCGACGGGCGCAGCGTGCTGCTCGGCGCGGCCGACACGTTCCGCGCCGCCGCCGCGGACCAGCTGGAGACCTGGGGCGGCCGGGTGGGCGCCGAGACGGTCCGCGGGCCCGAGGGCGCCGACCCGGCCAGCGTGGCGTTCGACGCGGTCCGGCGGGGTATCGACACCGGCGTGGACACGGTGCTCATCGACACGGCGGGTCGTCTCCAGAACAAGGTCGGCCTCATGGACGAGCTCGGCAAGGTCAAGCGGGTGGTGGAGAAGCACGGCCCGATCGACGAGACGATCCTGATCCTCGACGCCACCACCGGCCAGAACGGCCTCGAGCAGGCGCGGGTCTTCACCGAGGTGGTCAACGTGACCGGCGTCGTGCTCACCAAGCTCGACGGCACCGCCAAGGGCGGCATCGTCATCGCCGTGCAGCGCAAGCTCGGCATCCCGGTGAAGCTCGTGGGCCTGGGCGAGGGGGCGGACGACCTGGCGCCGTTCGACCCGGCCCAGTTCGTCGACGCGCTGCTCGGCACCGAAGCCGCGGCACGGGACGCGTAGGCTCGGGTGAGCACTGACGATCGCGCGTACGTGGGGTGGCGCGACCCGAGCCACCCGTCGCAGCGCCTGGGGAGACCGTACGTGACGTCACAGGAGATCCCGCTGCACGGCGGGAACGTGAGCACCGTCGTCCGGGTCGGCGACACGGTGCGGCGCAACGCCGGGCCGTGGACCCCCTCCGTGCACGCCCTGCTGCGTCACCTGGAGTACGTCGGGTTCACCGGCGCGCCCCGCGCGCTCGGCATGGACGAGCGCAACCGGGAGGTCCTGTCGTACCTGGAGGGGGAGTGCGGGGAGTACCCGCTCGCCCCGCACTGGGTGACCGACGAGGCGCTGGTGACCGTCGCCACCATGCTGCGGATGTTCCACGACGCCCAGTACGGCTTCGTGCCGCCGCCGAACGCCGTGTGGCGCTCGTTCGGGCCGCCCCCGCCGGACACCGAGGTGATCTGCCACCACGACGCGGCGCCCCACAACGTCATCTGGCGGCCGGACGGCACCCTCGGGCTGATCGACTTCGACCTCGCCTCGCCGGGGGCCCGGATCTACGACGTGGCGTACGCGGCGTGGACCTGGGTGCCGATCTTCTCCGACCGGGACTCGATCACCCTCGGCTGGAAGCACCCGGACCGGCCGCGCCGGCTGCGCCTCTTCGCCGACGCGTACGGGCTCATCCCGCGGGACCGGCACCGGCTGATCCGGACCATCCGCAAGCGGATCGTGGACCACGTGGAGGGCATCCGCCGGATGGCCGCGGCCGGTGATCCCGCGTTCGTCCGGATCGTGCACAAGGGGCACCTCCGCCGGCCGATGCGCGACCTGCGGCTGCTCGACTACGAGCGCCACGCCCTCGAGTACGCGCTCCGCTGAGCCGCGACGACGGATCGCGCCGGACGGTCGTCCATCGACGTTCGCCGTCCGGCGGATCCGCCGCCGTCCATCCCGCCGGGCGCGTGTCGTCCTTCACACGTACGAAACAACCCGTCACGGAACGGAAACCGGCCGGGGTCCCTGGGTGAAACAGCCGGCGACAAGGCTTCCGCTGCCGGCGTACGGGCGACGCTGCCCCGGAAGCCGCAAAGGAGGGAACTTCACCTATAGGAGGCCAGCGTGCCTGAAGCACCGACGATCGACACCGGCAACACCGCGTGGCTGCTGATCTCGAGCGCGATCGTGCTGCTCATGACGCCCGGTCTGGCGCTGTTCTACGGCGGGCTGAACCGGTCCAAGGGCGTCCTCAACATGATGATGATGAGCTTCTCGTCGATGGGTCTCATCTCCATCCTGTGGTTGTTCTACGGCTTCTCCGTCGCCTTCGGTGACGACCAGAACGGCGTCTGGGGCGACCTGGGCCAGTACCTCGGCACCAAGACGTTCATGGCCGAGACGGACCTGTGGGGCGAGACCGGCATCCCGCTCTACGTCTTCATGGCCTTCCAGATGATGTTCGCGATCATCACGGTCGCGCTGATCAGCGGCGCCGTCTCCGACCGGGCGAAGTTCTCCGGCTGGCTGCTGTTCGCCTTCGGCTGGGCGACGCTCGTCTACTTCCCGGTCGCGCACATGGTCTGGGGCGGCGGCTTCATCGGCGCCACCCTGGGCGCGCTCGACTTCGCCGGCGGCACCGCCGTGCACATCAACGCCGGCGCCGCGGCGCTCGCCCTCGCCCTGGTGCTCGGCCGGCGGGCCGGCTGGCCCCGGGAGGGCATGAAGCCGCACAACGTGCCGATGGTGGCGCTCGGCGCCGGCCTGCTGTGGTTCGGCTGGTTCGGCTTCAACGCCGGATCGGAGCTGACCGCCGACTCGACCACCGCCATCGCGTTCCTCAACACCCAGGTCGCCACCGGCGCGGCGGTGCTCGGCTGGATCGTCGTCGAGTGGCTGCGCAACGGCCGGCCCACGCTGGTCGGCGCGTCCTCCGGCGCGATCGCCGGCCTGGTCGCGATCACCCCGGCCTGCGCGTTCGTCGCCCCCTGGGCCGCCGTCCTGCTCGGCCTGGTGGCCGGCGCCGTGTGCGCGGTCGCCGTCGGCCTGAAGTACCGGCTCGGCTTCGACGACTCGCTCGACGTGGTCGGCGTGCACTTCGTCGGCGGCTGGATCGGCTGCCTCTGGATCGGGCTCTTCGGCACCAGCACCGTCAGCTCCCTCGTCGCCCGCGAGGGCCTGTTCTACGGCGGCGGGGCGACCCAGCTCGGCGTGCAGGCGCTCAGCGCCCTGATCGTCTCGGTCGTCTCCTTCGCGATCGCGTACGGGCTGGCCTTCCTCATCGAGAAGACGATCGGGTTCCGGGTGAGCGCCGAGGCCGAGGCCGACGGCATCGACATCGCCGAGCACGCGGAGAGCGCGTACGACCTCTCCCCGGCGGGCGGCAGCGGCGGCGCGTTCGCGCTGGCCGGCATCGGGGCGCCCGCGGCCGGTGGCGCCACCGGCGCCACCGGCGCCACCGGCGACGGCGAGCCCGCCGCGCCGGTCAGCGAGAAGGTAGCCGGTTAACGTTTCTCCGATGGAGGGGTTGGACATGAAGCTGGTGACCGCGGTCATCAAGCCCTACCAGCTGGACGCGGTGAAGGAGGCCCTGCACGCCCTCGGCGTGGCCGGCCTGACCGTCAGCGAGGTCCAGGGGTACGGGCGGCAGAAGGGGCACACCGAGGTCTACCGGGGTGCCGAGTACACGGTCGAGTTCCTGCCGAAGATCCGCGTCGAGGTGCTCACCGACGAGATCGACGTGGAGAAGATCGTGGACGCGATCGTCGGTGCCGCCCGCACCGGCAAGATCGGTGACGGGAAGGTGTGGGTGACGAGCGTCGACGAGGTCGTCCGGGTCCGCACCGGCGAGCGCGGCCTCGACGCGCTGTAGGAGGCGCCATGACCCCGTCGGCCGGGCGCGCCGTGCCGGGAACCCCCGTTCCCACCGGCACGGACCGCCCGCCCGACGGGGTCGCCGCGTCCGGCGGGGCGACCGTCCCGCCCGGCGGGGTCGCCGGCCCCTCTCCGGGCGTCGTGGTCCCGGCCGGCGTCGGCGAGCCGGCGCGGCACCGGCGGGCCGCCGCGTACGACGCGTTCCTCGCCGGGCTCCTGCCCCGCCGTCCCGGGGTGGCGCTGGTCGCCGTGGGCGGGCTGGGCCGGCGGCAGTGCGCCCCGTACGGCGACCTCGACCTCGTGCTGCTGCACGCCGGGGTGCCCGGAATCGACGACCTGGCCGCCTCGATCTGGTACCCCGTCTGGGACGCCGGGCTGCGGCTGGACCACTCCGTGCGTACCGTCGCCGAGGCGCTGTCGGTGGCCCAGGACGACGACAAGGTGGCCCTCGGGCTGCTCGACGCGCGTCTGGTCGCCGGTGACGCGGCGCTCGCCGACTCCCTCGTCCGCACCGCCGCCGACCACTGGCGGCGCACCGCCGTACGCCGGCTGCCGCGCCTGCGCGAGATCACCGCCGCACGCTGGCGCGCGCACGGCGAACTGGCCTTCCTGCTGGAGGGGGACGTCAAGGAGGCCGCCGGCGGGCTGCGCGACGTCGGCGTCCTGCGGGCCATCGCGTCCGCCGGCGTCACCGACGCGCTGCGCCCCGCGGTCCACGCCGCGCACCTGCGGCTGCTCGACGTCCGCGACGCCCTGCACGAACAGGTCGGCCGGCGGGTCGACCGCCTCGTCGCCCAGGAACGCGACGGCGTGGCCGCGCGGCTCGGGCTGCGGCAGCCGCAGCGCGGCGACAGCGCTGAGCCGGCCCTCCACGACGGCGACGTGCTGCTGCGCCGGGTGGCCGGTGACGCCCGGACGATCCGCCACGCCCTCGACGACGCCTTCCGCGCCGCCGAGCGGCTGCGGGGTGGACGCACCCGGGTCGGCATCGCCCGCCCCGTACGCCGGCCGGTGGCCCGGGACGTCGTCGCGCACGACGGCGAGCTGGTGCTGGCCCGCACCGCGATCGGCGCGCGGCCGGACCCGAGCCTGTCGCTGCGGGTCGCCGCCGCGGCGGCCACCACCGGGCTGCCGATCGCCCGCGCCACCTGCGAGTGGCTGGCCGCGTACTGCCCGCCGCCGCCCACGCCCTGGCCCGCCGAGGCCCGGGCGGCGCTCTTCACGCTGCTCGGCGCCGGCCCCGGCCTGCTCGCCGCCTGGGAGACCTGCGACCGGTACGGGCTGGTCGACGCCTGGCTGCCCGAGTGGACCCGGCTGCGCAGCCTGCCCCAGCACAACCCGGTGCACCGGTTCACCGTCGACCGGCACCTCGTGCAGACCGCGTACGAGGCGAGCCGGCACGCCCGTGACGTCGAGCGACCCGACCTGCTCCTGCTCGGCGCGCTGCTGCACGACGTCGGCAAGGGCCTCGCCGGTGACCACAGCGCGGCCGGCGTACCGATCGCCGAGGCGGTGGCGGCCCGGATCGGGCTGCCCCCGCCGGAGGTGGCCCTGATCGGCACCCTCGTACGCCTGCACCTGCTCCTGCCCGAGGTGGCCACCCGGCGGGACCTCGCCGATCCGGTCACCATCGCCGGGGTGGCCGAGGCGGTCGGCGACCCGGCCACCCTCGACCTGCTGCACGCCCTCGTCCGGGCCGACGCCGCCGCCACCGGGCCCGGCGCCTGGTCGGACTGGAAGGGGCGGCTCGTCGCCGAGCTGGTGGCCCGCGTCCGTACCGCGCTCGACACCGGGGCGCTGCCGGCGCCACCCGCGCCGGACCCGGCGCTGCTCACCGAGCCGCTGCCGGTGATCCAGGTGACCGGCGACCGGGTGGCCGTCGCCGCCGCCGACCGGCGGGGCCTGCTCGCCACGGTGGCCGGCTGCCTGGCCCTGCACCGCCTCGACGTGGTCGCCGCGGACGCCTCCGTGGTCGACGGGCGGGCCCTGGTGGAGTGCCGGGTGCAGCCCCGCTACGGCCTGCCGCCCGACCCGGTCGCGGTCAGCGGCGACCTGCGCCGGGCGGTCGGCGGCGACGTCTCGGTCACCCAGCGTCTGCGCGGGCGGGCCCTCGCGGCCCGTGGCGCGGCCGCCGCCCCGCGCGTCGTATGGCACCGGGAGGCGGCCACCGACGCGGTCCTGCTGGAACTGCGCGCCGCCGACGCCGCGGGGCTGCTCTACCGGGTGACCTGTGCCCTCGACGAGGTGGGCGCCCAGGTCCGCGCCGCGCGCATCGCCACGCTGGGCGGGGACGTGGTGGACGCCTTCTACCTGGTCGGCGGCTGGCCGGACGACGCCACCCGGGCCCGGCTGGAGCAGGCGGTGCTCGCCGCGGTGTGACGACGGCGGCCGGCGCGTCTACGTCCGGGAACGTAGGCCGGATGCCGCTTCCGGGGCGACGCCCACGGCCGGTCCCGGCGGCACGCTCGACGCATGAACCTGCCAGTGCAGACCGAAGGACTCACGAAACGGTACGGCGGACGGGCCGCCGTGCGGGACCTGGACCTCAGCGTGCGGGCCGGCGAGGTCTACGGCTTCCTCGGCCCCAACGGGGCCGGCAAGACGACCACGCTGCGGATGCTGCTCGGCCTCGTCCGCCCCACCGCCGGCACCGTCCGGCTGTTCGGCCGGCCGCCGGCCGCCGGGCGGCTCGCCGGAGTCGGCGCGCTGATCGAGGGACCAGCCTTCTACCCGTACCTGTCGGGACGGGAGAACCTGCGGGTGCTGGCGCGCTACGCCGGCACCCCCGCCGAGCGGGTGCCGCTCGTGCTCGACCTGGTCGACCTCGCCGACCGGGCCGGCGACCGGTACGCCGGCTACTCGCTCGGCATGAAGCAGCGGCTCGGAGTGGCCGCCGCCCTGCTCAAGGACCCCCGCCTGCTCATCCTCGACGAACCCACCAACGGGCTGGACCCCGCCGGCACCGCCGACATGCGGCGGCTGATCCGCCGGCTCGGCGCCGCCGGCTGCACCGTCCTCCTCTCCAGCCACCTGCTCGGCGAGGTGGAGCAGGTCTGCGACCGGGTCGGCGTGGTGTCCCAGGGCCGGCTCATCGCCGAGGGCAGCGTCGCGGAGCTGCGCGGCGCGGCCGGCCTGCGGATGCTCGCCGAGCCGCTGGACGACGCGGCCGAGCACGCCCGGGCCCTCGTCGGCGCGGAGCGCGTGCGGGTGGCGGACGGGGCGCTGGAGCTCGCCGTCGACCCGGACCGGGCGGCCTGGCTGAACACGGAACTCGTCCGGGCCGGGGTGGCGGTCCGGGAGCTGCGGCCCCGGGAACGCGACCTGGAGCAGGTGTTCTTCGATCTGATCGGGAAGGAGACGACCGATGTCCGGTAGCTTCCGCGCGGAGCTGGTCAAGTTGGTGCGGCGGCCGGCGGCCTGGCTGCTGCTGGGCGTCGCGCTCGTGCTCGCGCTCCTGTTCACGTACGTCTTCCCGTACGCCGGGTACGCGGCCGGCACGGCCGGCCCGAACACGGACCGGGCGCTGCCGATGCTGCTGCCCGACCAGTTGGTGGGCAACTCGCTCGGCGGCTTCCCGGTGTTCCTCGGATCGATCGTGCTGATCCTCGGCGTGCTCGTCGTCGGCGGCGAGTACGGCTGGGGCACCTGGAAGACCGTGCTGTCGCAGGGGCCGTCCCGGCTGGCCGTGTACGCCGGGAAGCTGCTGGCGCTGCTCGTGGCGGCGCTGGTCGTCGTCCTCGCCGTCTTCGGCGCGGGCGCCGTGGCGAGCGTCCTGATCGCCGCCACCGAGTCCCAGCCCGTGGCGTGGCCCTCGGTGCCGGACCTGGCCGTCGGGATCGGCGCCGGCTGGTTGATCGCGTCCATGTGGGCGGCCCTGGGCGCGCTGCTCGCCATCGCGCTGCGGGCCGTCGCCCTGCCCGTCGGACTGGGACTGGTGTGGATGCTCGCCGTGCAGAACCTGCTCACCGCCATCGCCGCCCCACTGCTGGACTGGGTGGCGCAGCTCCAGAAGGGCCTGCCCGGTCCGAACGCGGGCTCGCTGGCCGCCGCGCTCGGCGCGGCCTCGGACACGCCGGGGGTGGCGGCGACGGTCGGCGGTGGGCAGGCGGCGCTCGTGGTGGCCGCGTACCTGGTCGCGTTCGCCGTGGTGGGCGGGGCGTTGCTGCGCCGACGTGACATTCTCTGACGGCATGGAGACCCCGCAGCCGGCTGCGCCCGGCGGCACCCGGGCCGGGGCGGTGGCGGGCCGCCCCGGCCCGGACGGGACGCACGGCGCCGCACCGTGGGTGGTGCGGTGGCGCAGCCGCCTCCTCGACCCCGTGCTCGCCCTCCTGTTGCTGCTCCTGGGGCTGCTCGGCACCGGCCCGGCGAGCGAGAACCAGCCCGGCGCCGTGCCGCCCGACGGGGCCGCGTACGCCGCCGTGGCGGTGGCGGCGCTCGTCGTGGCGGTCCGCCGCCGCTGGCCCCGGGCCACACTCGCGGTGTCCGCCCTGGCGACGACCGCGTACCTGGTGCTCGGGCACGCGTACGGGCCGATCCTCGTGGCGTTCATCGTCGCCGTGTACACGGTCGCGGCGTACCTGCCGGTCCGGCCCGCCGCGCTCGCCGCCGGTCCGGCGCTGGCCGTGCTGCTCGTGCACGTGTTCTTCTCCGCGGGCGCCGCGCCGGGCCTGGTGGGGCTCGTGCCCGGCGCCGCGTGGGTGGTCGTCCCGTTCGCGGTGGGCGTCACCGTACGGCTCAACCGGGACGCCGCCGCCCGGAACCGGTCCGAGCAGGCCCGCCGGCTGGCCGACGAGGAACGGCTGCGGATCGCGCAGGAGGTGCACGACGTCGTCGGGCACGGTCTGGCCGCCATCCACATGCAGGCGGAGATCGCCCTGCACCTCATGCCGACCCAGCCGGAACGGGCGGAGAGCGCGCTGACGGCGATCAGCCGGACCAGCAAGGACGCCCTGGACGAGCTGCGGGTGACGCTCGCGGTGGTCCGTCGCGGCGACGACGGCGGCGAACGCTCGCCGGCGCCCGGGCTGGCCCAGGTGCCGGCGCTGCGCGACCGGCTGGCCGGCGCCGGGTTGCCGGTCACCGTCGAGATCAGCGGCGAGCCGCGCGCGCTGCCGGTCGCCGTGGACCTGGCCGGCTACCGCGTGGTGCAGGAGGCGCTGACCAACGTGCTGCGCCACGCCGGCCCGGCGACCGCCGCGGTGCGGATCCGCTACGCCCCCGCCGAGGTGGCCGTGGAGGTGACCGACACTGGGCGCGGCGGCGCCGGAGTCGGTCGCGGCGTGGGCGGCTCGGGGCTGGCCGGGATGCGGGAGCGGGTGACCGCGCTGGGCGGGTCGTTCGACGCCGGGCCCGCCGCCGACGGTGGTTTCCGGGTGTACGCGAGCCTGCCCGTGGAGGAGCGCTCATGATCAAGGTGCTGATAGCCGACGACCAGGACCTGGTCCGGATGGGCCTGCGCGCCCTCGTCGAGAGCGAGGCGGACCTGGCGCTCGCCGGCGAGGCCGCCGACGGGCTGGCCGCCGTGGAACTGGCCCGGCGGGAGCGCCCGGATGTCGTCCTCATGGACGTGCGGATGCCCGGCGTGGACGGTATCGAGGCGACCCGGCGGATCGTGGCCGACCCGGGGCTCGCGGACACCCGGGTGATCGTGCTGACCACCTTCGAGCTGGACGAGTACGTCTTCGACGCGCTCCGGCACGGGGCGAGCGGGTTCCTCACCAAGGACACCCGGCCGGCCGAGCTGCTCCGGGCGATCCGGCTGGTGGCCGAGGGGGAGGCGCTGCTGTCGCCCTCGGTGACCCGGCGGGTCGTCCGGGAGTTCGCCACCCGGCCGTCGCGGGCCCTCCGACCCCACCCCCGGCTCGACACGCTGACTGACCGGGAACGGGAGGTCGTCGGGCTGGTCGGCGAGGGGCTCAGCAACGCCGAGATCGCCGAGCGGCTCGTGGTCAGCCCGGCCACGGCGCGTACCCACGTGAGCCGGGCCATGGTGAAGCTCGCCGCGCGCGACCGCGCCCAGCTGGTGGTGTTCGCGTACCAGTCGGGGCTGGTCCAGTCGTGATCGTCTGGCTGAACGGCGCGTTCGGCGCCGGCAAGACCACCGTCGCCGCGGAGCTGTGCCGTGCGCTGGCCGGGGCCCGCAGGTTCGACCCCGAGTGGGTCGGCTTCGTGCTGCGGCGGATCCGCCCGGGGCTGACGGGGGACTACCAGGATCTGGCCGCCTGGCGGACCTGGACGGTACGTCTCGCCGGGCTCGCCGCACGGCATGCGCGCCCGTTGGTGGTCCCGATGACCGTGCTCCGCGCCGATTACCGGGCGGAGATCCTGGGCGGCCTGCGGAACCGGGGCATGTCGGTGCGGCAGGTGGTGTTGCGGGTGCCCGGGCCGGTGCTCCGCGCCCGAATCGATGGTGACCGCGTGGAGCGGGCCGCCCGGGCGTGGCGCCACCGGCACGTGGAGCGGGCGCTCGCGGAGCTGGGCGGGCTCGCCGACCGGGAAGCCGACACGATCGAGGTCGACAACCACGGGCGTACGCCCGACGAGGTGGCCGTGGAGATCGTCGCGCGACTCGCCCTGCCGACCCGATCGTAATCCCGGGGCCGGCGCCGGTGGGCCGTGCGCCGGCGCGACCCATGATCGCGCTCGAACCATGATGTGGGGGCCTCCGGGTGACCGGGATGCCACTGCGTCCAGGAAACAGCGCGATCCTGCCGGGCGGGGCCGGAGTGGCGTGGGTGGCGGCAGGGACGCGGGGGAGCGCTGGCGCGGAGCGCGGGCTGTCGGTGGCGGGCTACCCTAGCGGTGGCCGTGCTCCAGGGATCCGGCCGCACCATGCCCGCCGAAACACTGACAAACGGGATGTTCCGTGTTTGACACCTTGAGTGACCGCCTCTCCGGGATCTTCACCAAGCTCCGCGGCAAGGGCCGGCTCACCGACGCCGACATCGACGCCACGGCACGCGAGATCCGCCTCGCGCTGCTGGAGGCGGACGTCGCGCTGCCGGTGGTCAAGGGCTTCATCGCCAACGTCAAGGAGCGGGCCCGCGGCGCCGAGGTCTCGCAGGCGCTCAACCCGGCCCAGCAGATCATCAAGATCGTCAACGAGGAGCTGATCAACGTCCTCGGCGGCGAGGGGCGCCGGCTCCAGTTCGCCAAGCAGCCGCCGACCGTGATCATGCTGGCCGGCCTCCAGGGTTCCGGTAAGACGACCCTCGCCGGCAAGCTGGCCCGCTGGCTCAAGGCGCAGGGCCACCAGCCGATGCTGGTCGCCGCCGACCTCCAGCGCCCCAACGCCGTCGGGCAGCTCCAGGTGCTCGGTGGCCGGGCCGGCGTCGAGGTGTACGCCCCGGAGCCCGGCAACGGCGTGGGCGACCCGGTGCAGGTAGCGCGGGACTCGATCGAGTACGCCCGTCGGGCCGCCCGGGACATCGTGATCGTCGACACCGCCGGCCGGCTCGGTATCGACGCCGAGATGATGCAGCAGGCCGCCGACATCCGTGACGCGGTCAACCCCGACGAGGTCATCTTCGTCATCGACGCGATGGTCGGTCAGGACGCCGTCCGTACCGCCGAGGCGTTCCGCGACGGCGTCGGCATCACCGGCGTCGTCCTCTCCAAGCTCGACGGCGACGCCCGTGGTGGTGCGGCGCTCTCCGTCCGCGAGGTGACGGGCCAGCCGATCCTGTTCGCCTCCACGGGCGAGAAGCTGGAGGACTTCGACGTCTTCCACCCCGACCGGATGGCCAGCCGGATCCTCGGTATGGGCGACGTCCTCACTCTGATCGAGCAGGCCGAGGCGGCCTTCGACGCCGATCAGAAGGAGAAGATGACCGCCAAGCTGATGGGCGGCGAGACCTTCACCCTTGAGGACTTCCTCGACCAGCTCATCGCGGTCCGCCGGATGGGCCCGATCGCCAACGTGCTGGCCATGATGCCCGGCATGGGGCAGATGAAGGACCAGCTCGCCGAGCTGGACGACAAGCACTTCGACCGGGTCACCGCGATCATCCGGTCGATGACGCCCGCCGAGCGGGTCAACCCGAAGATCATCAACGGCTCCCGCCGCGCGCGGATCGCCAACGGCTCCGGCGTGACCGTGATGGACGTCAACCAGCTGCTCAACCGCTTCGCCGACGCGCAGAAGATGATGAAGCAGATGGGCGGCATGATGGGCCTGCCCGGCGGCCGGCGCAAGGCGACCAAGTCCCCGAAGAACAAGCGCAAGGGCACCAAGGGCGGCGGGCGTCCGCGTACCGGGGCGGGGATGCCCGGCGGGTTCCCGGGCGGTATGCCGCAGCTACCGGCCGGCATGGACCCGAACGACCTCGCCGGCCAGGGGCTCCCGCCCGGCTTCAAGCTTCCGAAGATCGACTTCAACAAGCTCGGCAAGGGGGACAAGGGCTCCCGCTGACGCGTGTCGGTGACGGTGGGCGACGCGGTCATCACCTAGGGTCGGATCGCCCCCGTGGAAGGAGATGTCATGACCGCGGCGCCGATCCTGCCCGAACGGCACGAGTGGACGGTCGACGACCTGGGCGAGCTGCCCCGGGACCTTCCGTACGAACTGATCAACGGAAGGTTGATCGTGCCGTCGCCGACCGCCGTGCACCAGGAGTTGTGCGTCGAGCTGCTGCTCGCGCTTCGCGTCAACTGCCCGTCCGAGTACCTCGTGAGCATCGACCTGTCGATGCGGGTCGACCGCCGCAACGAGCCGCGCCCCGACGTGGTGGCCATCCACCGCAGGCACGCCGACCGCTCTCCAGTCCCGGTCGAGGACGCGCTGCTGGCGGTCGAGGTCGTCTCGCCGACGTCGACCTTCCGCGACATGTACGACAAGGCGCGGGTCTACGCGCACGCCGGGGTCCGCTCGTACTGGGTGGTGGACCCGCTCCAGGAGCGAATCACGCTGACCGAGTACGCGCTCGGTGCGGACCGGCAGTACGAGCAGGTGGCCCACGCCGAGGACCTGTTCGTCACCGAGCGCCCGTGGAAGGTCTCGGTCGACCTGTCGGCGCTCACCACGCGGAGGAACGACCTGCTGGCGACCGGGGACGAGTGATCCGGTAGGACTGTGCACATGGCTCTGCATGTGCGCGGTGTGCTGCTCCCCGACGACGAGGTCCGCGATCTCTGGCTGGTCGGCGACCGGGTGACGTTCGAGCCGGTGCCCGGCGCCGAGACGGTGGTCGACGGCGGTTTCGTCCTCCCCGGCCTGACCGACGCCCACTGCCACATCGGCATCGCCCGGGGCGGCGCCCCGATCACGTCCCTCGACCAGGCCCGCGAGCTGGCCCGGGTGGAACGGGACGCCGGCGTGCTCGCCATCCGGGACGCGGGCTCCCCGTTCCCGTACCCCGAACTGGACGACGAGCCGGACCTGCCCCGGCTGGCCCGGGCCGGCCGGCACGTCGCGCCGCCGAAGCGCTACCTGCGCGACATCGGCGTGGAGGTCGGCGCCGCCGAGGTGACCGCCACGGTGGCCGCGCAGGCCGCCGCCGGCAACGGCTGGGTGAAGCTGGTCGGCGACTGGATCGACCGGGGCGTGGGCGACCTGGCCCCGGCCTGGGACGCGGACACGATGACCGCCGCCGTGCAGGCGGCGCACGCGGCGGGCGTACGCGCCGCCGTGCACACGTTCTCCGAGTCGGCCGTCGAGATCATGGTGCGTGCCGGGGTGGACTCGGTCGAGCACGGCACCGGGCTCAGCCTGGACCTGATCGACCTGATGGCCCGCCAGGGCACCGCGCTGGTCCCCACGATGATCAACATCCGGACGTTCGGCGGGATCGCCGACCAGGCGCGGGCCAAGTTCCCCGGGTACGCCGACCACATGCTCGCCCTGCGCGACCGCTTCCCGACCGTGGTGCGGTCGGCGTACGAGGCGGGCGTGCCGATCTACGTGGGCACGGACGCGGGCGGGGGCATCGACCACGGGCTGGCCGCCGAGGAGATGCTGCTGCTGCACGAGCAGGCCGGGATGAGCGCCGTGGACGTGCTCGCGGCGGCGTCGTGGCGGGCCCGGGAGTGGCTCGGCTTCCCCGGGCTCGTCGAGGGCGGGCTCGGCGACCTGGTCGTCTACCCGGAGGACCCGCGCGCCGACCTGCGCGTCGTCCGTACGCCGTCGCGCATCGTCCTGCGCGGCCGCGTCGTCCGCTGACCCACCCCGCCCCGGACCCGACGAAGGGGCGGGGTGAGGGGCGTGGCCGGTGGCGGGGGAGCGCCCGCGGGCGCATAGGATGTGCGGTCATGGCACGCGTGCTCACTCCCCGTGCGGAGGACTTCCCCCGCTGGTACCAGGACCTCATCGCCAAGGCGAAGCTGGCCGACAACGGCCCGGTCCGGGGGACCATGGTGATCCGACCGGCCGGCTACGCCATCTGGGAGCGGATGCAGGCCGAGATGGACGCGCGGATCAAGGCGGCCGGCGCGGAGAACGCGTACTTCCCGCTCTTCATCCCGGAGAACTACCTCAAGCGCGAGGCGGAGCACGTCGAGGGCTTCTCGCCGGAGCTGGCGGTGGTCACCCACGGCGGCGGCAAGCAGCTCGCCGAGCCGGTGGTGGTGCGCCCCACCAGCGAGACGGTGATCGGTGAGTTCATGGCCAAGTGGGTCGACTCCTACCGGGACCTGCCGCTGCTGCTCAACCAGTGGGCGAACGTGGTCCGCTGGGAGCTGCGCCCCCGGATCTTCCTGCGGACCAGCGAGTTCCTCTGGCAGGAGGGGCACACCGCGCACGCCACGCGGGAGGACGCCCGCGCCTACGCCCGGCGGATCCTGCACGAGGCGTACGAGGACCTGATGGTCAACGTGCTGGGCATCCCCGTGGTGGTGGGCCTGAAGACCGCCCGGGAGCGCTTCGCCGGCGCGATCGCCACCTACACCTGCGAAGGCATGATGGGCGACGGCAAGGCGTTGCAGATGGGCACCAGCCACGAGCTGGGGCAGAACTTCGCCAAGGCGTTCGACATCACCTACTCCTCGGCCGAGGGCGGCCGGGAGCACGCCTGGACCACCTCCTGGGGCACCTCGACCCGGATGCTCGGTGGCCTGATCATGTGCCACGGCGACGACAACGGCCTGCGGGTGCCGCCGAAGCTGGCGCCGGTGCAGGCGTACGTCATGGTCGTCAAGGACGGCGAGGGCGTCGGTGAGGCGGCGGCCAAGCTGCGTGACGCGCTGCGGGACGCGGGCGTCCGCGTGGCGCTGGACGACCGCACGGACACCCCGTTCGGCCGCCGGGCCGTCGACGCCGAGCTGCGCGGCTACCCGGTCCGGGTCGAGGTCGGCCCGCGCGACCTCGCGGCGGGGAACGCCGTGGTGGTCCGGCGTACGGACGGGTCGAAGAGCCCGACGGCGGTGGCCGACGTGGTGGGGGCGGTGCTCGCCGCGCTGGAGGAGGACCAGCGGGCGCTGCACGACCAGGCGCTGGCCTTCCGGGAGTCCCGCACGACCGACGTGAGCACGCTCGCGGAGGCCGTCGAGGCGGCGGCGACCGGATGGGCCCGGGTGCCGTGGTCGGCCGTGGGCGTCGAGGGCGAGGCCGAGGCGAACGGGCAGGGCGTGACCGTCCGCTGCCTGCTGCGCGCGGACGGCTCGGTGCCCGACTCGGAGGACGAGCCCGACCTGGTCGCGATCCTCGCCCGCTCCTACTGACCCCGAGGCACGCGAGGGCCCCTTCGCGGCGTGCGCGCCGGGAGGGGCCACCGTTCGACGAGCGATGGGTGGACCGGTGCGCTTCGAGACAGGACGGCTGATCCTGCACCGCAACGTGCGGCGTGGCCGGATCGGCTGGGTCCGGCCGGGCCGGGTCGTGAGCGACGACGAGCGCGGCCTGTTGATCTGGATCGCCCGGAACTCACCCGTGGCGTACGAGGTGACCGAGGCGGGGTTCGGCATGCGGGCCGTGCCGTTCACCGAGTGGATCACCTCGTCGTACGCGCTCGCGCTGGACCGCTGGAACGGGCCGCCGCTGCTGAAGTTCCTGCCCACCGGTGCGGCCCACTCCGTGTGGTGGTTCTCGGACGCGCGGGGCCGGTTCGCCAACTGGTACGTGAACCTGGAGGAACCGGGCGTCCGCTGGGACGACGGTGACGTGGCCGGGGTGGACATGGTCGACCAGGACCTGGACGTGGTGATCCGCCCCGACCGGACCTGGGAGTGGAAGGACGAGGACGAGTTCGCCGAGCGGCTGGCCCACCCCGACCACTACTGGGTGGCCGACGAGGCGGCGGTCCGCGCCGAGGGCAAGCGGGTGATCGCGCTCGCCGAGGCCGGCGAGTTCCCGTTCGACGGCACCTGGTGCGACTTCACACCGCCGCCGGACTGGACCGCCCCGGAGAGCCTGCCGGCCGGCTGGGACCGGCCGCCGGTGCGCTGAGAGCCGGGCAGGGGGTCCCGCGCCGCGCGCGTGGCCGGTGCCGCCGTCGCGGGCGCGGCGCCGGCATCAGCGCGCCGCCCCGGCGCCGGCGAGTGTGGTACGCCTCACCCTTCCGGCGACCTGTGCGGGGTTGTGCCGCCTCCGGTGTGAGAGATCCGTGCCGGATCTGGCAGAATGGGTCGCTGGTATCCGGCGCGCGCTCCGGCGCCCTCTACCCCGGGCGCGTCGCCAGTCCACCGAGCAGTCTCCGGCCCATCCCCACTGTGCCGGTCGGCGCTCACCCGTGCACACCGCCCCCAACGGGCCGGTGAGATCGCAACAGGAGCGAAACAACTGTGGCCGTAAAGATCCGGCTTCTGCGGATGGGCAAGATCCGCAACCCGCAGTACCGCATCGTCGTCGCCGACTCGCGCACCAAGCGCGACGGGCGGGCGATCGAGTTCGTCGGGATCTACCAGCCGAAGGAGGACCCTTCGGTGATCGAGGTCAAGTCGGACCGGGTCCAGTACTGGCTGTCCGTCGGCGCCCAGCCGAGTGAGGCGGTGCAGCGGCTGCTGGAGCTGACCGGTGACTGGCAGAAGTTCAAGGGCCTGCCGGCCCCGCCGCCGCTGAAGGTCGCCGCCGCGAAGGCGGACCGGACGGCGGCCTACGAGGCCGAGGCGAAGGCCGCGGCCGGGCTGACCGAGGCCGAGCCGAAGCCGGCGAAGAAGGCGGCCAAGGCCGCCGAGGCGCCGGCCCAGACCGAGGAGCAGGCCGGTGCGGACTCCGGCGAGCAGGGCTGACGTGGCACTGCGCCCCGCCCTGGAGCACCTCGTCAAGGGCATCGTCGACCACCCGGACGACGTACGGGTCCGGATGGTCGACTCCCGTCGGGGCAAGCGGCTCGAGGTCCGCGTGCACCCGGAGGACCTCGGCACGGTGATCGGGCGGTCCGGCCGGACCGCCAAGGCGCTGCGCCAGGTGATCGGCTCCATCGGTGGGCGCGGCGTACGCGTCGACATCGTCGACTCGTACTGATGCTGCTCATCGTCGGCAGGATCGGTAAGCCGCACGGCATCCGCGGTGAGGTCACCGTGGAGGTGCGGACCGACGAACCGGAAGCGCGGTTCGCCCCTGGTTCGGTGCTGCGCACCGAACCAGGGGCGGGCAACGCGCCCGCACCCGCGCCCGGCCCCGGCGTGCCGTTCCACGTGCCCGCCGAGCTGACCGTCGAGTCGGCGCGGTGGCACCAGGGCCGGCTGCTCGTCGCGTTCGAGGGTGTACTCGACCGCGACGTCGCGGAGGCGTTGCGCGGCACCCTCGTCGGCGTGGAGAGCTCCGACATCGCGCCGCCGGAGGATCCGGAGGAGTTCCACGACCACCAGCTCGTCGGGCTGGACGTGGTGACCCCGGCCGGCGACCGGCTGGGCGAGGTGGCCCGGATCGACCACGCACCGGCCTCGGACCTGCTGGTGCTGCGCCGCCCCGAGGGGAAGACGGCGCTGATCCCGTTCGTCAAGGCGATCGTCCCCGAGGTCGACCTGGCCGGCGGGCGCGTGGTCGTCGACCCGCCCGGTGGTCTGCTCGACCTGTAGGGCGCTTCCGCCGCGCCGGCCCGGCCGCGCCACCACCCGGATGGAGCCTCCCCGTCATGCGCGTCGACATCGTGTCGATCTTCCCGGAGTACTTCGCCCCGCTGGAGCTGTCGCTCATCGGCCGGGCCCGGGCGACCGGCACGCTCCAGTTGGCCGTACACGATCTGCGGACCTGGACCCACGACGTGCACCGCACGGTCGACGACACCCCCTACGGCGGCGGGCCGGGCATGGTGATGCGGCCGGAGCCGTGGGGCGAGGCGCTGGACGCCCTCGTGCCGCCGGAGGCCACGCCGCCGCGGCTCGTGGTGCCCACGCCGGCGGGCACGCCGTTCACGCAGGCCATGGCGTACGAGCTGGCGGCCGAGGAGCACCTGCTCTTCGCGTGCGGCCGCTACGAGGGCATCGACCAGCGGGTGCTCGACCACGCCGCGACCCGGATGCCGGTCACCGAGGTCTCCCTCGGTGACTACGTCCTCTTCGGCGGCGAGGTGGCCGTTCTGGTGATCATGGAGGCGGTCACCCGGCTGCTGCCCGGGGTGCTGGGCAACGCCGGCTCGCTGGACGAGGAGTCGCACGCCCACGGCCTCCTGGAGGCGCCGGTCTACACGAAGCCGCCGAGCTGGCGGGGACACGACGTGCCGGAGGTGCTCCGCTCGGGCGACCACGGGCGGATCGCCCGCTGGCGGCGGGAGGAGGGGTTGGTGCGTACGGCCGTGCGCCGCCCGGACCTGCTCGCCGCGCTCGACCCGGAACGCCTGGACAAACGGGACCGGGCCGCGTTGGAGCGGGCCGGATTTCAGGTGCCACCGGGGGATGTGGCAAAGTAGAGGGGTTGCCGCAGTCGGCCGCGCCGCGGGCGGCTGCGAGGATCCTCGACCGGGGTCGGCTCCACCGATCGCCACCCGGGGATCAGAATCACCCATTCGCGCACCGACTGACGGTGCGCCGTGAGCCTCACGAGGACGCAGCGATGAACATCCTGGACGCCCTTGACGCCCAGTCGAAGCGGGTCGACATCCCCGACTTCCGTGCCGGTGACACCGTGAAGGTGCACGCGCGGGTCGTCGAGGGCAACCGGTCCCGTGTGCAGATCTTCCAGGGCGTGGTCATCCGCCGCCAGGGTGACGGGCTGCGCGAGACCTTCTCGGTTCGCAAGATCAGCTTCGGCGTCGGCGTGGAGCGGACCTACCCGGTGAACAGCCCGGCCATCGACCGCATCGAGGTCGTGACCCGCGGTGACGTCCGGCGGGCCAAGCTCTACTACCTCCGCGAGCTGCGGGGCAAGAAGGCCAAGATCAAGGAGAAGCGCGAGAAGCAGCCGAGCTGACGCTCCGCCCGCCACGCCTGGCTGCACCTGTGCCGCACCGGTCCCACCGCACTACCCTGGTCGGCGCGGGCGCAGCGAGGGCATCGTCCCGCGACACCGCGGGAAGTCGTCCACTGCCGCCCGTGGGGCCTCGTCGAGGCTCCCGGGCGGTGGTGTCGTTTCTGCGGATCGAGGAGTGGCGTGGCGCAGTCGATTGACGAGGACGGCACCGTCGATCCGTGGCGCCGGCGGGTCCGGCGGCCCCGGCGCCAGATGCCGCTCTGGCAGGAGTTGCCGCTGCTGCTGGTGGTCGCGTTCTGCCTCGCGGTGCTGATCCGCACGTTCCTGCTCCAGGCGTTCTTCATCCCCTCCGGCTCGATGGAGGACACCCTCCTCGTCGGCGACCGGGTGCTCGTGAACAAGGTCGTCTACGACGTACGCGACTCGGAGCGCGGCGAGGTCGTCGTGTTCCGGGGCACCGACCGGTGGGCGCCGCAGGTCGGCGAGGAGCCGCGGCTCAGCGCGCTCGACAGGCTGGGCCGCACCATCGGCGACCTGGTCGGGGTGAGCCGCCCCGGCGAGAAGGACTTCATCAAGCGGGTCATCGGCGTGCCCGGGGACCGGGTGAAGTGCTGCGACGCGCAGGGCCGGGTCACCGTCAACGGCACGCCGCTGGACGAGACGTACGTCCTCCAGGACTCCCCGCTGGACATCCCACCGAACCCGAAGGAGTGCCGGTCGCGGCGCTTCGACGAGGTGGTCGTCCCGCCGGGTCAGATCTTCGTGATGGGCGACCACCGGCTGGTCTCCCAGGACGCCCGGTGCCAGGGGCCGGTGCCCATCGACAACGTCGTGGGCCGTGCCTTCCTCGTGGTCTGGCCGTCCTCCCGGTGGAGTGCGCTGTCCGTCCCGGACACGTTCGAGGACGTGGCCGCGCCGCCCGCCGCGGCGCCGGCCGAGCCGGCCCCCGTCCGGCCGACCCCGGAGGGCGGCGTGTTCCTGATCCTCCCTCTCGCGGCGGCGCTGCGTCGTACTCGCGGGTTCCGGACGGTGACGTCGAGCCGGGCAACGTAGGCTCCTTGGCGTGATTGACGAGCAGACCGACAAGCCGCGCAGTTCCTTCTGGAAGGAGCTGCCGATCCTGCTGGGTGTGGCGATCCTGGTCGCGGTGCTGGTCCGCGCCTTCGTCCTGCAGACCTTCTTCATCCCCTCTCCGTCCATGGAGAACACCCTCAAGATCGACGATCGGGTGCTGGTCAACAAGCTGGTCTACGACTTCCGGTCGCCGCACCGCGGCGAGGTCGTCGTCTTCAAGGCGCCGGTCGAGTGGAGCGGCCGGGAGGGCGAGGACTTCATCAAGCGGGTCATCGGCGTCGGCGGTGACCACGTGGTCTGCTGTGACGCCGAGGACCGCCTCGTGATCAACGGCCAGCCGCTGGACGAGCCGTACATCTTCTCGGCCGACGGCCAGCGGGACAAGCCGGCCGACCAGCCGTTCGACATCACGGTGCCGGAGGGCCGCCTCTGGGTGATGGGCGACCACCGCTCGGCCTCGGGCGACTCGTTGGAGCACTGGCAGCAGTCCGGGCAGGACATCGAGGCGGCCACCATCGCCGAGGACGAGGTCGTCGGGCGTGCCTTCACCGTCTTCTGGCCGGTGGGCCGGGCCAAGTGGCTGAGCGTGCCGAAGGAGTACGACAGCATCCCGAACCCGTGACGGCCGGGCGGCCGTGGGCGATCGGCCACGGGTCTGGCAGGCTGGGGCGGTGACCGTCTACACCCCTCGACGCGCCGCACGTGTGCTGCTGGTCGACGCGGACGGCCGGGTGCTGCTCTTCGCCGGGTTCGACCCGGCGCGCCCCGAGCACCGGTACTGGTTCACCCCCGGTGGCGGGCTCGACGCGGGCGAGTCGCCGGCCGCGGCGGCGGCACGGGAACTGGCCGAGGAGACCGGGCTGCGGCTGACCCCCGCCGAGCTGGGCGAGCCGGTGTGGCGGGAGACGGTCGAGTACCCGTTCGACGGGGTGTGGTACCGCCAGGAGCAGGAGTTCTTCCTGGTGCGTGTGCCGTCGTGGGAGGTGGACACCACGGGTTTCAACGACATCGAGCAGGCCAGCGTCACCGGCCACCGCTGGTGGTCGGCCGCCGAGCTGGTGTCGAGCGGCGAGCGCTACTACCCCGGCGACCTTCCGGCGCTCCTGTCCCGGGTCCTCGCCGGCGCGGACGGCCCGGCGGGTGGTGTGCCGTGCTGACCCCGCCCCGCACCATCGTGCGCCGCGAGGCCGGCCTCTACGCCCTCGAACGGGCGTTGCAGCGGCGCGGCTTCCGGTACGTGGCCGGGGCCGACGAGGCGGGTCGGGGCGCGTGCGCCGGGCCGCTGGTCGCCGCCGCGGCGATCCTGCCCGAGGGGCGCCGCGGGGAGATCGACGGGCTGGCCGACTCGAAGCTGCTCACCCCGGCCAGCCGGGAGCGCGTCTACGACGAGGTGGTCGCCCGGGCGCTCGCGTACGCCGTCGTGGTCATCCCGGCGGAGGAGGTCGACGCCCGCGGGCTGCACGTGTGCAACCTCGCCGCGATGCGCCGGGCGCTGGCCTCGCTCACGACCCGGCCCGAGTACGTCCTGACCGACGGCTTCGGCGTGGACGGCCTCGACGTGCCCGGTCTGGCGGTCTGGAAGGGGGACCGGGTGGCGGCCTGCGTCGCGGCGGCCAGCGTGCTGGCCAAGGTCACCCGGGACCGGATCATGGTGGAACTGGACGAGACCTACCCGGCGTACGGCTTCGCGGAGCACAAGGGCTACATCACGCCGGAGCACACCGCGGCGCTGCGGGAGCACGGCCCCTGCCGCGAGCACCGCTTCTCGTACGTGAACGTGGCGACCGTCTCCGGCCGGGACGGCAGCCCGCCGCGGGCCCGGCGTCCCGCGCCGGTGGTCGGGCACGCGGCTGCCGCCGACCTCCCGGATGCGCTCTTCTCCGACATCCGGGACATGCCGTCCGGGGACGTCGCGGGGGCGTCGGAGGAGGGTCCGGACGAGCCGATGGAGCGCTTCTGGGCGCCAGGGAGTACCGTCGGCGTGGCGTTGGGCGAGCGGCCTCGACCGCCGGCGCCGGTGGGGGAAGATGTGGTCATGGAAGGCGGAGAGCGATGAGCGCGGAAGATCTCGAGAAGTACGAGACCGAGATGGAGCTGCAGCTCTACCGGGAGTACCGCGACATTGTCCGCCAGTTCTCCTACGTGGTGGAGACCGAGCGACGGTTCTACCTGGCCAACCAGGTCGACCTGCACGTGCGCAACTCCGACGGCGAGGTCTACTTCGAGGTCGAGATGCACGACGCCTGGGTGTGGGACATGTACCGTCCTGCCCGGTTCGTCAAGAACGTCCGGGTGATGACCTTCAAGGACGTGAACGTCGAGGAGCTGGAGAAGCCGGACATCTCGCTGCCGGCCGACTCGGGCTTCGGGGGCTGACCGGCCCGCCCCACCGGGCCGCGCCGGAATCCCCCACCTCGCCGGCCGCGCCCCCGCACCGACCCCCGCGTCACCGATCATGAAATCTTCGCGTGCACCGTTGTCGTGGTGCACGCCCGTCCCGGCGCGTCGCGTCGTGGCGTCTGTGCGTCGCCGGCCCGCCGGGCGGCGGGCCGGCGTGGTTCCCGCCGGTCCGGCGCGCCCGCGTCGTGGCGCGCCGGATGGCGACGGGTCACTCCGCGACGACCGTCACCTCGACCCGCTGGACCAGGTTGTTGGCGAAGCCGCCCCGGTTCCAGGGCTGCTCCAGCGGCTGGGTGCGCCCCGACGCGTCGGTGGCGCGGGCGCCGAGAACGTAGCGGCCCGGCCGCGGTGACCATTCGTAGCGCCAGCGCCGCCAGGCGAAGTCGCCGCCCGTCGGTTCGTCCAGGATGGCCGGTGCCCAGGTGGAGCCGCCGTCGGTGGTGACCTCGACCGCCACCACCGGGGCGTGCCCCGACCAGGCGCGACCGTCCAGAGTGCACGGACCCGGGCGCAGCACGCGGGCGCGGGACATGAAGTCCGGGAAACCGGGCGGGCGGACCAGGGCCCGCGGCTCGATCCGGGTCACCGGCACGCCCGGGTCGTCGGCGTCCTGCCGAAGCCGGTACGCCACCGCGTTCTGGTAACCCTCGAACGGCTCGGTGAGCACGGTGACCGACCGCAGCCACTTGACGTGGGCCATCCCGTACCAACCGGGCACGATGAGCCGCAGCGGGGCCCCGTGCTGCGGCAGCAGGGGAGCGCCGTTCATCTCGTACGCCAGCAGCACCTCCTCGCGCAGCGCGTCCGCGACCGGGAGCGCCCGCTGGTAGTCCTGCTCGACACCGCGCTCGACGCCGTGGTCGGCGCCGGTGAACACCACGTCGACCGCGTCCGCCGCGATGCCCGCCTCCCGCAGCAGGGGCGCGAGCGGTGTGCCCGTCCACTCGGCGTTCCCGACCGCCTCGACCAGCCACGGCTGGCTCACCGGGCGCGGGTGCAGCAGTGCCCGACCGTTGCCGGCGCATTCCAACGTGACCCGCCGGGTGACCCGGGGACGGTCGCGGAGGTCGGCCAGGCTCAGCGTCAGCGGGCGGGCCACGGCGCCGTCGACGACGAGGGCGTGCGTGGCCGGGTCCAGGTCCGGGATGTCGTAGTGGATCAGCAGGTAGTGCAGCCCGGCCGGGGTGACGTCGTAGCGCAGCGCCTCCAGCGGGATGCCGTGGTTGCGGGCCGCGAGTTGCAACTCCTCGGTGCTGATCCCCTCGTCGGGCCCGGCGAGCCGGGAGGGCCCGCTGACCTCGCTCATGCTCCGAGGCGTCGTGTCGTCCACCGTCGTCATGATCTCCCCGTCCCCACGGCGGTGCGGCCGCCGTGCCCGGCCCCAGCTTAGGGCCGTCTGCCCGGGGCGGGGCAGGGCGGACTCGACGTCAGCGGGGGAGACGCGGCCCGCGGGACGTGCTTAGCAGATCGTCCGTGCGAACGGGGGCCGTCCACAGGGCGGTCCGTTGTCCACAGGGGACGGCGTGGCCCGACCTCGCCGGGCAGGCTGCCTGTCATGCGACCTCCGTCGTCGGCCCCTCCGGCCGTGCTCCGGCGTACCCGTCCGTCCCGTCGGGCCGTTCCGGCGCGACGGTTGGCGGTTCCGCTCGGCCTGGCCCTGCTGTTGGCCGCACCGCCGGTGCCGCTCGCCGCGTCCGCGGCCCCGGGCTGGGATTCTGTGGCCCCAGGCTGGGCTTCCGCGGCCCCGGGCTGGGGTTCTGTGGCGACGGGCTCGGGGGCTGTGACTTCGTCGTGGGTGGCAGCCGAGCCGGGGGAGAGGGCTCGGTTCCGATGGCCTCTCGACGGGTCGTCCCAGGTGGTGCGTCGCTTCGATCCGCCGGCCCAGCCGTGGCTACGCGGGCACCGGGGCGTCGACCTGGCCGCCCCGCCCGGCGCCACCGTGCGGGCCGCGGGCTCCGGCACCGTGTTCTTCGCGGGCACGGTGGCCGGGCGGCCGGTGGTCACCGTCGCGCACGGCGGTGGGCTGCGGACCACGTACGAGCCGGTGCAGCCCACCGTCGCCGCCGGCGAGCCGGTCGCGGCCGGGACGCCGGTGGGCGTCCTGCGGGCCGGCCACCCGGGCTGCCTGGCAGCGGCCTGCCTGCACTGGGGCCTGAAGCGCGGCGAGGAGTACCTCGACCCGCTGGCGTTGCTCGGTCTCGGCCCGGTCCGCCTGCTACCCGTCGACGGGCACCGGTCCGCCCCCGCTGCGCCGCCCGGTTTTCGCCCCGCTCGACGGCGAGGCGTTCCCGCCCGTCGCGCCCGACGTGGCCGAGGCGCGATCGGGCCGCCGGCCGGCGTCGGACGAGCAGCGGGCAGCCCCGGGCCTGGTCAACAGGGGGCAGCCGCGGCCCGAGCCGGCGTCGGGGAGCGGCGGGGCAGCCGCGCCCGGCCTGGTCAGCGTTGGGCGAGCAGCGGGGGCAGCCGCACGGCCAGGCGTTCGTACTCCTCGGGCGCGTTGTACACCTGCCCGCAGAGGCGCAGCCAACCCCGGCCGTTCCACGACATAACGGCCACCTCCGTGGCGATCCGCTCCGCGATCCGCTGCTGGAGGGCCCGCGCCCCCTCGACGGTGGTGGCCAGACCCGGTGCCAGGGGGATGATCCGCATGGCGACCTCGGGTCCGCCGGGGTCCGGCAGGTGGGTCGGCGCCACCCCGAGGGCGTCGCCGACCACCCGTTGGCCGTACGCCGCCAACCCGGCGTTGTGCGCCCGTACCCGGTCGGCGCCGAGACTGCGGAGGGTGAACAGGCCGGCCGGCGCGGCCAGCCACGAGGTGTAGTCGAGGGTGGCCTGCCATTCGAGGCGGGCCGGGTAACCGGACTCCTGCTCCCAGGACACCACCAGCGGCTCGATGCGTTCCCGCCACTGCGGGGCCACGACCAGCACGGCGGTGCCGCGCGGCGCGTACGCCCACTTGTGCAGGTTGCCCACCCAGAAGTCGGCACCGACGCCCGCGACGGTGGCCGACAGCATCCCGGGTACGTGCGCCGCGTCCACCAGGACCGGCACGCCCTGCTCACGGGCCGTCGCGGCGATGGCGGCCACGGGGAAGAGCCGCGCGGTGGCCGACGTGATCTGGTCGACGACGAGCAGCCGCGTCCGACCGGGGCGCAGAGCCTCCCGGACGGCCTCGACGACCTGCTCGTCCGTGGCCTCCAGCGGGATCGGCAGCACTCGGCTCTCCGCCCCGGTGCGCCGGCACTCCCGCTGGATGGAGAGGCCGACCGCGCCGTACCCGTGGTCGGTGCTCAGGATCTCGTCACCGGGGCGCAGCCCCAGCGACTGGAGCACCACGGCGACGCCGGTGGTGGTGTTGCCGACCAGCGCGGCGCCGTCCGGGTCCGCGCCCAGGAAGGTGGCAAGGTGCCGGCGGGTGTGCGCGATCCGGTCGACCAGTCCCTGCGTGAAGAAGCGCAGCGGATTGGACTCCATCTCGTCGCGCAGCCGCTGCTGGGCCCGCTGCACGGTGATCGGCACCGCGCCGAACGAGCCGTGGTTGAGGTGGCTCACCGCCGGATCCAGCGAGAAGAGCAGGCGGGCACCCGGGATCGGCTCCGGTGGCTGCGGGACGCTCACCCGGTGATCGTAACCGTCGGTGGATCATGATCGGTCGGTTCCGGTCAGGCCCGCGGGTGCGCCTGGCGGTACGCGGCGCGCAGCCGCTCCACGGACACGTGGGTGTAGATCTGGGTGCTGGCGAGCGAGGAGTGGCCGAGCAGTTCCTGCACGGCGCGCAGGTCCGCGCCCCCCTCCAGCAGGTGCGTGGCGGCCGAGTGGCGCAGCCCGTGCGGGCTGGTCCGGGGCAGGCCGGCCGCGTCCGCGTACCCGCCGACGATCCGGCGGGCCGTCGTCGGGTTGAGCCGCCCGCCGCGGGCGCCGAGGAGCAGGGCGTCACCGGAGCGCGGGGTGGCCAGCACGGGGCGGCCGTGGCGCATCCAGTCGTCCAGAGCGCGCTGCGCCGGCACACCGTACGGGACGGTCCGCTCCCGCCCCCCCTTGCCGAACACCCGGACCACGCGGCGCGCCGGGTCGACGTCGGCGAGGTCGAGCCCGCACGCCTCGCTGACCCGTACCCCGGTGCCGTAGAGCAGTTCCAGCAGCGCCCGGTCCCGGAGGAGCACGGCGTCGGGGTCGGCCGCGGTGCCGGGCTGGTCGCCCTCGTCCGTACGCGCCGCGCCGGCGGGGTGGCCGGTGGTCTCCGGCGTACCGGAGGCGGGGCGGATCGGCGCCTCGACCAGGGCGGCCGCCTGGTCGGCGCGGAGTACGCCGGGCAGTTCCCGGGGTGCCCGCGGGCTGGCCAGGGTGGCGCCCACGTCGGTCGGCAGCAGCCCTCGCCGGTGCGCCCAGGCACTGAAGACCCGGGCCGACGCCGCGCGCCGGGCCAGCGAGCTGCGTGCCGCGCCGGCGGTCCGCAGCCGTGCCAGCCAGCTGCGGAGCACGGCCAGGTCCACGTCGGCGACCTCGGCGCAGCCGGCCCGGGCGGCGTGGTCGAGGAGGGAGACCACGTCCGTGACGTACGCGCGGACCGTGTGCGCCGAGCGGTTGCGCACCCGGGCCAGGTGGTCGGCGAACTCGTCCACCGCGTCGCGCAGTGCGGGTGGCAGCGCCTGGTGGACGGCCCGGGTGCCGCCGTCGCTCCGGCGCGTCACCGCCGCACCGCCTCGGGACGCGGGACGCGTGAGGCCGGCCTGGACCCGGTGTCCGCTGGCATGCCGCGAGCCTAGGCCGCCACGCCGGCACGGCGCACCCGGCGCGCTCGGTACGCGGCACGCCGGGACGGGCGGTGTGGGCCGTCCGTCCTGGTCAGGCGGCTGCTCGGCGGGCGGACGACCGCCCGAACGGATCTTGGAGGACCACCCGGGGGCGGATACGGTCACAGGACTTGTGAGCCTGCTCACCCCTTACCGGTCGGCGGGCTCCACAGCGGATCAGGAGGACCCATGACCAACGGCGGCCAACCCGCTACCCAGTCGAACAACCCGGTCGGCTCCACAGTGAACCGACGGCGGATGCTGACCATCGCTCTCGGTGGCGCCGCCACCGTAGCCCTTCCCGCTCCGGCTTGGGCGACCGACGACCAGCGCCCCGGCGCGTACCGTCCGCCGGCGCTCACCCCCGACGACCGCACGGTCATCGCGCAGGTCTCGGCCGAGCGGGCGCTGTCGCACCTGCGCGCCCTCAGCGAGGGCATCGGGCCGCGCATCGGCGGAACGGCCTCGGAGCGCCGCGCCGCCGACTACATCGCCAAGGAGCTGGACCACCTGCGGTACGACGTCCGGCTGGAACCCTTCACCGTGGCGGACAAGTTCCTCGCCCAGCTCGCCTCGCCGGCCGGACTGCCCACCGACCTCAACTGGCAGGCCGGCGCCTCCCCGCACGCCGCGCTCGACACCACGGTGAGCGGTGACGTGGTGGACGTGGGCGCGGGCGCACCGGAGAACTACCCGGGCGACGTGACCGGCCGCGTCGTGCTGGTCGACTACGTGGCGGCGCGGCGCGAGCAACTGGTGGCCACCGCCGTGGCCCGTGGCGCGGCCGCCGTCGTGTTCCTCGCCGCCGACGGCGTACCGCCCCGGCGGACCTCGGCGTTCTCGCCCACCCTGCCGGGGTCGGCCAGCTCGCCGGTGCCGATCCCGGTGGTCGGGGTCGCGCAGGCGCAGAAGGAACGGCTGCGTGAGCAGCTGGCCGCCGGTCGGTTCACCCTCGCCGTCTCCACCTCCGCGCACCGGGGTCTGACCTCGCACAACGTCATCGCCGAGCGGGTGGGGCGTTCCGGCCCGGGCGGGCCGGTGGTGATGGTCAGCGCCCACTACGACACGGTCATCGGCGCACCCGGGGCGAACGACGACGGCTCCGGCACCGTGCTCTGCCTCGAACTGGCCCGCGTGCTCAAGGCCATCCCGGTCGACGCCACCCTGCGGTTCGCCCTCTGGGGCTCGGAGGAGCAGGGGCTCGTCGGCTCCCGCTACCACGTCCGGCAGCTGCCGCAGGAGGAGCGGGACCGGTTCCTCGCGGTGTACCAGAACGACATGGTGGCCACCAGCTGGGACCCGGCGACCCGCTACTGGCTGCTCTCGTTCACCGGGCAGGCCAACCGGGCCACCGACGAGGTGGCGGCCGCCGCCGCCCGCCTCGGCTACGACCCGCGGATCTCGCCGGTGACGCAGCGCGGCTCCAGCGACCACCAGGCCTTCCAGGAGGTCGGCATCGCCAGCGCCAACTTCTCCTGGCGCGGCGAGGAGACGCCCGCGCTGCTCGAACCGCCCTACCACACCCCGGAGGACACGATCGCCAGGAACATCAGCCTCGAGCGCCTCCAGGTGTCGCTCGAGCTGATCGGGTGCGCCGCGTACGCGACCGCCCGCTGACGTCCGCCCGTGGTGCTGGAGCTGGCACCACGGACATGACGGAGCCGGCGCCGGCACCGGGTTCGCCCCGGGCCGGCGCCCGGCGTCGTCGGGGCGGCTCACCGTCACGTCGGCGTGTCCCCGCCGGCGGTTGACCGTCACGTCGGCGTGCCCTCGCCCGCCGCGCCGGGGGCGCTCGTGTCGGCCGCGGCGGGGCCGCCCGCCGCGGGCGGGGCGGGGGCGCTCGTGTCGGCCGCGGCGGGGCCGCCCGCCGCGGGCGGGGCGGGGGCGCTCGTGTCGGCCGCGGCGGGGGCGCTCGTGTCGGGCGGTGCGAGGGCGTAGCCGTCGTCGCGACGTACCACCAGGGTCAGTTCCTCCAGCATGGACAGTTTGCGCAGGGCGGTCCGGAGGGTCACGCCGGCCCGGGCGGCCAGCCGCTCGACGCCCACCGCGCCCCGGCGGGGCATCGCCTCCAGCACCTGCGTCGCCTCGTCGTCGAGCCGGTCACGCGGCCGTTCGGGTCCTCGGGCGGGCGGCGCCAGGTCGTACCCGATCCGACCCACCTCCTCCAGCACGTGCGCCACCCCGGTCACGAGGCGCGCCTTCGGGTACTCCCGCAGCAGTTCGTGGGTGCCGACCGACATGGCCGACGTCACCGGACCCGGCACCGCCATGGCCGGCCGGCCGATCGCCAGGGCGCGGCGTGCGGTCTGGGTAGCGCCGCTGCGGGCCGACGCCTCCACCACGACCGTCCCGGCCGTGCCGGCGGCGATGACCCGGTTGCGGATGAGGAACCGCGGTCGCAACGGGTCGGCGCCGGGCGGCCACTCGCTGACCAGCAGCCCCGTGTCGGCGATCCGCTCGAAGAGAGCGGCGTTCCCCATCGGGTACGGCCGGTCGACACCGCAGGCCAGGACGGCGACCGTCAGCCCGCCCGCGTTGAGCGCGCCCCGGTGCGCGGCGGCGTCGATGCCGAACGCGCCGCCGGAGACGATCGTCCAACCCCGGTCGGCCAGGCCGTAGCCGATCTCGGTGGCGACGTGCGTCCCGTACCCGGTGGCGGCCCGCGCGCCGACCACGGCGACCGAGCGGTCCAGCGCCTCGGCCAGCGGCCACGAGCCCCGTACCCAGAAGCAGAGCGGCGGCGCCGTCTCGACGTCCACCTTCCGGTACGCGTCGGTGAGCCGCATCCGCCCGAGGTCGGCCAGCTGTGCCGGCCACTCCTCGTCCTCGGGCGTGACCAGCCGCGCGCCGAGCCGCTCGGTACGCGCCACCGCCTCGGCCGCGACGGCCCGCGCGTCACCGGCGGCCGCCCGGGCGGCGACCGCCGACCGCAGCTTCTCGTCCGGCGCCCCGCCGTCGAGCAGCAGGTCCAGTGCCGCCACCGGGCCGAGCCGGGCCACCAGCCGGTGCACCGACCGGGTCCCCGGCTCGGTGAGCCAGGTCAGCGCGACCCGGGCCAGCGTCCGCTCCTCGATGGTGCTCATGTCGCGTCCCCCGTCCGCAGTTGGATGGCCTCGCGCACGTCGTCGCGGTCCGGTCGCTCCCGGCCGTCCAGGTCGGCGATGGTCCAGGCCAGGCGGATCACCCGGTCGAACCCCCGGGCCGAGAGCGACCCCGAGTCGAGCCGGCCCCGCAGCTCCGCCGTGTCCCGGGCAGGCAGCCGCCAGGGCGACCGACGCAGGTGCGGCCCGGGGACCTCGGCGTTGAGCCGGTGCCCGAGGCCCGCCCAGCGCTCCGCGGCCGCCCCGCGGGCCGCCGCCACGCGACGCGCCACCACCGCCGACGGCTCCCGGCCCCCGTCGGCGGCCATCAGCTCGGCGGCCCGCACCGGCGGGAGCCGGACCTGCACGTCGATCCGGTCCAGCAGCGGCCCGGACAGCCGACCGAGGTAGCGCCGCCGGGCCACCGGGCTGCACTCGCAGTACGCGTCACCGGCCGGCTTCGCACACGGGCAGGGGTTGGCGGCGAGCACGAGCTGCGTACGGGCCGGGTACTCGGTGCCGCCCTGGCTGCGGGCGAGCTGGACGCGGCCGTGCTCGAGCGGCTGGCGCAGGGCCTCCAGCGCGCCCTTGCTGAACTCCGGCGCCTCGTCGAGGAAGAGCACCCCGCGGTGCGCCAGCGACACGGCCCCGGGGCGGGCCAGCCCGGAACCCCCTCCGACGAGGGACGGCACGGTCGCGGTGTGGTGCGGCGCCTGGAACGGCGGGCGGCGCAGCAGCCGCCCGCCCGGCGGCAGCAGGCCGGCGATGGAGTGCAGCGCCGTGACCTCGAGCGCCGCGTCGTCGTCCAGCCCCGGCAGGATCGACGGGAGGCGCTCGGCCAGCATCGTCTTGCCCGCGCCGGGCGGCCCGAGCAGCGCCAGGTGGTGCCCGCCGGCGGCCGCGACCTCCAGGGCGCGCCGGCCGAGTTCCTGCCCGGCCACGTCGGCCAGGTCGGGACCCGCGCCGGGCGGCGCCGGCGCGACCGTCGGCGGGTCGATCAGCGGAGCGCCCTCGCGGACGAAGGTCACCAGCCGGTGCAGCGTGTCGACCGCGCGGACGCACATCCCGGGGATCACCGCCGCCTCGGCGGCGTTCGCCACGGGGACGATCACGCGCTGGATGCCGGCCCGGGCCGCCGCGGCGACCATGGGCAGCACCCCGCGCACCGGCCGGACCGTCCCGTCCAGCCCGAGTTCCCCGAGGACCACCACCTTCTCCAGCGGCAGCAGCGGAAGCTCGCCCGACCCGCCGAGCAACGCCGCGGCGATGGCCAGGTCGAACGCCGACCCGAACTTCGGCAGCGTCGCGGGCAGGAGGTTCAACGTGATCCGGCGGTTGGGCCAGCGCTGGCCCGAGTTGACCACCGCGGCGCGCACCCGGTCCCGTGCCTCCTGCAGCGCCGTGTCCGGCAGGCCGGAGATCACCACCGCCGGCAGGCCGGCGGCCAGGTCGGCCTCCACCTCGACGAGGTGGCCGGTCACCCCCACGAGCCCGACGCAGAGCACCTTGGCGTAGCTCACCGGGCACCACCCGCCCGGCCCGGGCGTACGGCGTGGCCGGCCACCTCAGAACGCGCCCTTCAGGTGCTGCACGCGGGCCGGTCCGGTGTCGGGCAGCCGGACCGACAGCACGTCGAAGCGGATCTCGTCGGCCGTGGTGCCCGTCTCCGCCAACCAGCGGGCGGCGAGCCCGCGCAGCCGCCGGGCCTTGGCCGGCACGACGGCCTCGGCGGGAGTGCCGAATTCGCCACCCCGGCGCGTCTTCACCTCGCAGAAGGCGAGCACGTCCCCGTCCCACGCGATGATGTCGATCTCGCCGGCCGGGCAGCGCCAGTTCCGGGCGACCGGCCGCAGCCCCGCCCCGATCAGATGCCGGACGGCGCACCGCTCGCCGTACGCGCCGACGGCCTGGTTCCGCGTTGTCATGAGGGGCAGGCTGCCGTCCGCCGGCCGGGCCCGGCGACCCCTCGACCTCGGCGCTGTGGACAACGGTCGAGCTGTGGACGACCGGACGATCATGCACCTGGCGTGCTATGGGAACCGGCCCCGGCAACGCCGACCCGTCTCCCACGCCCGCCCGACGAGTTGTCCGAGGGGCGGAATGACGGGTCCGGCGCGGGTCGCATACGGTGCGGCACGTGGACGGACGACGGAGCTTCCCTGACGAGCAGGAGCCGACCTGGTACGCGGGCGAGCGCGGCCGCGGCTACGAGCCGGACTGGCGCGGCGCGGACGGGGCACGCCATCACGACGAGGAGTTCCGCGTGCCGGAGCAGCGCGGCGCCGCCGAGAAGCCCGGGTACGCCGACAACCCCGGCTACCGCGAGCCGGCGCGCTTCGGCCCCGGCCCCGACCCCGCCCGACTCGCCGTGGACCGTGAGCCGGCCCCCTTCGGCGTCGACCCCGAGCCGACGCGGTTCGGCGTCGACCGTGAGCCGGCCTCCCTCGGCGTCGACCCCGAGCCGACCCGGTTCGGCGCCCCGGAGCCGGCCCGTTTCGCGTCCGGGTCCGAGCCGTCGCGCTTCGGTGTCGCGGAGCGCGACGCCGGCCGGTTCGGGTCGACCGGCGGCAGCGGTGACGAGCGCGCCGAACCCGCGGGATACGAGCGTGCCGAACCCGCGGGATACGAGCGCGCCGAAAGTGCGGGATACCGGACGAACCGCGCAGCGCAGGCCGGACCGGAGGTGTCGGGTGAGTTGCCGGGGAGGCGGGCCGCCCGGGAGACGGCCGCCGCCCAACCCGCCGCGCCTCCGCCGGCCGCGCCCGAGCCCGCCCGGGAGGGCGTCCCGGCCGGCCCGGCGGGTGAGCCCACCGATCCGGTCCGCCCGTCCCCGCTGGCGGGCTACCCGGTCGTCGAGCCCGGCCGGCCGTCCGAGCCGGCGCATCCCCTCGACGTGCCGACCGGGCCGATGCCGCCCGTCACTCCCCGGGCCGACCTTCCGCACGCCACCCCGCCGTACGTCCCGGGCGCCGTGCCCGATCCGGCGCGCCCGGCGGGGGACGGCGTCTACCGGACGCGCCGGCCCGTCCTCGCCGTGTTCTTCGCGGTGCTGGTCCTGGTGTTCGAGGTTCCGGCGCTGCGGCTGCTGGCGGCCGGCGCGACCGGGGATCCGGTATCGCCCGCGAACGTGGTGGCGGGCACCTTCCTCGTGGCCGGTCTGCCGATCTTCGCGATGGGGCTGTACGGCCTGCGTACCGGTGGCCTGTCCCTGTCCGACGGCGGGCGCGGGTGGCTGCGACCGCCGACGGCCTACCTGACCGTCGCCCTGGTGCTCTTCGTGGCCGCCGCGCTCGCGGCGGGCTGACCGGTCGCCCGCCCCGGGGCGCCGGCCGCCCGGGCTCCCCGCCGCGCCGGTGGCCTCGCCGTCCACCCGGAGCCTGCGGGGCGGGGGAGGGGCGTACACTGGACGACTGGCGACCGCCTCGCGCGGTCGACCTCGCGTGCCCTCTCCACGGTTGGTCGTGGGGCGACGGCCTCCCTGGTCCCGATCTTGATCGGGCCCGTCATGGCCGGCGACCGGGCACCAGGACGCCCGGCCGCCGGCCGGGCGGGACAACCAGGGATCAAGGAGTAGCCACCAATGGCCGTCGTGACCATGCGTCAGCTGCTGGAGAGCGGTGTCCACTTCGGGCACCAGACCCGGCGCTGGAACCCGAAGATGAAGCGCTTCATCTTCACCGAGCGCAACGGCATCTACATCATCGACCTGCGCCAGACCCTCGACTACATCGAGAAGGCGTACGACTTCGTGCGCAACACGGTCGCCGAGGGCGGCAGCATCCTCTTCGTCGGCACCAAGAAGCAGGCCCAGGAGGCCATCGCCGAGCAGGCGACCCGGGTCGGCCAGCCGTACGTGAACCACCGCTGGCTCGGTGGCATGCTGACCAACTTCCAGACCGTGTACAAGCGGCTGCAGCGGATGAAGGAGCTGGAGGCCCTCGGTGACCTGAGCGGCACCGCCGCCGGTTACACCAAGAAGGAGACCCTGCAGCTCTCCCGCGAGAAGGAGAAGCTGACCCGCACCCTGGGCGGCCTGCGGGACATGCAGAAGCTCCCGGCCGCGATCTGGGTGGTCGACACGAAGAAGGAGCACATCGCCGTCGACGAGGCCCGCAAGCTGGGCATCCCGGTGATCGCGGTGCTCGACACGAACTGCGACCCGGACGAGGTCGACTTCCCGATCCCGGGCAACGACGACGCGATCCGCTCCGCCGAGCTGCTGACCAAGGTCGTCGCCTCCGCCGTGGCGGACGGCCTGATCGCCCGCTCCGGCCGGCGCCGGGGCACCGACGAGAAGCCGGAGCCGGGCGTCGCCTCGGACGAGCCGCTGGCCGAGTGGGAGCGCGAGCTGCTCGAGGAGAAGAAGGCCGGCGAGCAGGAGCAGCCGGCGGCCGCCGCCGCCGAGTGACCGTTCCGTCGCCGCCCCGCCGTCCGGTTCGCCGGGCGGCGGGTGCGGCGGCGAGGCCGGGCACATCCGGCCCGAATCCGGGTAACCGGCACCTCTGACCATCCACACGCCGCTTCAACACCGAAGAGAGAGCCATGTCCCAATTCACCGCCGCGGACGTCAAGAAGCTCCGCGACCTCACCGGCGCCGGCATGATGGACAGCAAGAAGGCGCTGACCGAGGCCGAGGGCGACTTCGACAAGGCCGTCGAGATCCTGCGCATCAAGGGCGCCAAGGACGTCGGCAAGCGGGCCGGCCGTACGGCCGCCAACGGCCTGGTCGCGCACTCCGGCCAGGCGCTGCTCGAGCTCAACTGCGAGACCGACTTCGTGGCGAAGACCGAGTCGTTCATCGCGCTCGCCCAGAAGCTCGTCGAGCACGGCGCGGCCAGCGGCGTCAGCAACGCCGAGGAGCTGCTCGCCAGCACGCTCGACGGCAAGACCGTGGCCGACCTCGTCCAGGAGGAGTCGGCCAAGATCGGCGAGAAGCTGGTGCTCAACCGTTTCGCCAAGCTCGACGGCACCACCGCCGTCTACCTGCACCGCAAGGCCCAGGACCTGCCCCCGGCGGTCGGCGTGATGGTGCAGTACACGGGCAAGACCGACGAGGCCGGCGACGCCGACGCGCGTGGCGTGGCCATGCAGATCGCCGCCATGCGGCCGCAGTACCTCACCCGTGACGAGGTGCCCGCCGAGGTCGTCGAGTCGGAGCGGCGCATCGCCGAGCAGACCGCGCGCGAGGAGAACAAGCCCGAGGCGGCCCTGCCGAAGATCGTCGAGGGTCGGGTGAACGCCTTCTTCAAGGACTTCGTCCTGCTGGAGCAGGCGTCGGTCACCGACAACAAGAAGACGGTGAAGCAGGTGCTGGCCGAGGCCGGCATCGAGGTCACCCGCTTCGTGCGGTTCGAGGTCGGCCAGGCCTGAGCCGCCGCCGGGCGTCGTCTCGGCGCCCGTGGGCAGGAACGTCGACGAGGAGGTCGCTGGTGTACGTGACAGGCACCGCGGCCTCCTCGTCCCATAGGGTCGGCAGCGGCAGGTTCGCGGTACGCGGCGCACGGGGCGCCGGTACGGGGAAGGGCGGGGCGGATGACGCAGGTTGTGAGTGACCGGACGCTGGCGGTGGACGATCCCACCGCCCCGCCGCCCGGCCGGGCTCGCCGGGTGGTGCTCAAGCTGTCCGGTGAGGTGTTCGGCGGGGGCGCCATCGGCGTCGACCCGGACGTCGTCCAGGCCATCGCGCGGCAGATCGCCACGGTGGTGCGCCGCGGCGTGCAGGTGTCGGTGGTGGTGGGCGGCGGCAACTTCTTCCGGGGCGCCGAACTGCAGAAGCGCGGCATGGACCGGGCCCGCGCCGACTACATGGGCATGCTCGGCACCGTGATGAACTGCCTCGCGCTCCAGGACTTCCTGGAGAAGGAGGGGATCGAGACCCGGGTGCAGAGCGCCATCACCATGGCGCAGGTCGCCGAGCCGTACATCCCGCTGCGCGCCATCCGGCACCTGGAGAAGGGCCGGGTGGTGATCTTCGGCGCCGGCGCCGGCATGCCGTACTTCTCGACGGACACGGTCGCCGCCCAGCGCGCGCTGGAGATCCACGCCGACGTGGTGCTGATGAGCAAGAACGGCGTCGACGGCGTCTACACCGCCGACCCGCGTATCGACCCCACCGCCAGCAAGTTCGACTCGATCACCTTCTCCGAGGTGCTGCGTCGCAACCTCCGCGTCGCGGACGCCGCGGCGTTCAGCCTCTGCATGGAGAACGGCCTGCCGATGCTGGTATTCGGCGCGCAGGGGGAGGACACCATCGTCCGCGCCGTGGGTGGCGACAAGATCGGCACCCTGATCACCGCCTGAGCGGTCGCCCCCGGCGACGGCAGCGGTCCTCCGACACACAGCAGAGCCCACCACGAGCACAGAAGGAGGCGAGGAGACAGGTGATCGACGACACCCTCCTCGAGGCCGAGGAGAAGATGGAGCGTGCCATCGAGCACGCGAAGGAGGAGTTCGGGGCGATCCGGACCGGCCGGGCCACGCCCGCCATGTTCTCCAAGATCATCATCGACTACTACGGCTCGCCCACGCCGCTGACCCAGATGGCGTCCGTGGCGATCCCCGAGCCGCGCATGGCGATCATCAAGCCGTACGACAACTCGCAGATCAACGCCATGGAGAAGGCGATCCGCGACTCGGACCTCGGGGTGAACCCGAACAACGAGGGCAACCAGCTGCGCATCCTGCTCCCGCAGATGACCGAGGAGCGCCGCCGCGACATGATCAAGGTGGCCCGGCACAAGGGTGAGGAGGCCAAGGTGGCGATCCGCAACATCCGCCGCCGCGGCAAGGAGGAGCTGGACCGCATCGTCAAGGACGGCGAGGCCGGCGAGGACGAGGTGCGCCGCGCCGAGAAGGAGCTGGACGATCTCACCCAGCGCTTCGTGGGGACCGTCGACGAGCTGGTCAAGCACAAGGAAGCCGAGCTGCTCGAGGTCTGAGACCCGCCCCCCCCGGCCGTACGCGAGGTGAGGCCCGCCCCACCGGGGCGGGCCTCACGCGTACCCCCTACCGCCCCCCTCTCCCGCCGCCCTCTCCCCGCCCCCCTCCCCGCCCCCCGGCTCTCCGCGGTGATCATGAGGTTGGCGGGGCGGTTGGAGATCGAACTCCCCGCCAACCTCATGATCGACGGGGTGGGGGTGGGGGAGCGGGTGTCCGGGCGGGGAACGGCGTCCGCCGTGGCGGGGCGGCGGGTGCAGTAGGCTCGGCACGATTCCCGGCCACGGGGCGGTGTACGCCGGGGATCGACCGGTCGTCGGGCCGGCCATCGGAAAGCAACAGTCGCGCGTGTAGGGGATGCTTGTGGTTCTGCGTCATGTGGTGGTACTCGTGCCGCGTCACGATGCGTGATGTCCCACCTGGACCCCTACGGCGGCGCTGAGCCCCGCGGCTGGGACCGGCCGGACGGGCCGGTGGCCCTGCCGTGGCCCGAGCCCGCGATCGACCCGGGACCGTGGGCGCGGCACCCGGACGCCGCGGCGGAGCTGTACGCGGAGCCGCAGGTCCGCTCCCGCCCGCCCGCCGACCCGTACGCCGACCGGGGCGGCGCCTATCCGCCCGACCCGTACGCCGACCGGGGCGCTCCGTACCCGCCGGCCCCCCACGACGACGGCTACCCGACACCCCCCCACGACGACGGCTACCCGACGCCCCCGTACGACGACGGCTACCCTCCGGCGCCGCACGACGACGGGTACCCGACGGCGCCGCACCCCGAGCGGAACGGCGCGGGGCGCCGGGGCGAGCGGGACCCGTACCAGGAGCGCCGGCCGGGCCCGTACCGCGACGGCGGCCCCCGCCACGACGACCCGCGCCACGACCGTCCACGCCGAGAGGGCCCGTACGACGACGGGCCGTACCACGACGGCCCCCGTCGGCGGGGCCACGACGACCCCGAGCGGTACGGCGAGGACCGCCGCCCCGGCGCGTACGGTGACGAGCCGTACCGCGAACGGCGCGACGACCACGGTGAGCGGTATCCCGACGAGCACGGCGCCGGCCGGTACGACCTGCCGCCGCCCTCCGGCGCGGGCCGCCACGACATGGCGTCCGCCTCCGCCCCGGGCCGGTACGACGACGACACGGCGACCGCCCAACTCGCCCCCGTGCGCGACGACCTCGCCCCCGTGCGCGACGACCTCGGCCCCGAGCCGGAGCCCGAGCCGCCGCGCCGGCGCCGGCCGGGCAAGCGGCGCGCGAGTGCCGACCGCCCCGCCACCCACCAGACCCCGAGCCGGGCCGGCCGGAACCTGCCGGCCGCCATCGGCGTCGGGGTCGCCCTCGGCGCCGTCATCCTGCTGGCGCTCTTCGTCTACCCGCCGGCGTTCCTCGCGGTCATCGTGGCCGCGGTCGGCGTCGCCGTGTGGGAGCTGGGCCGGGCGGTCCGGCGCAGCGGCGCGCACCCTCCACTGGTGCCGCTGATCGCCGGCGGTGCGCTCACCGTGGGCCTGGCCTGGTTCGCCGGCCCGGACGCGCTCAGCCTGGGCCTGATCGTCACGGTGCTCGGCACGATGATCTGGCGCCTGGGCGACGGGCCCGGCGGCTACCAGCGCGACCTGACGGCCGCCACGCTGATCGCGGTCTACGTGCCGTTCCTCGGCGGATTCGCGGCGCTGCTGGCGGCGGCGCCCGACGACGGTTCCTGGCGGATCCTCGCCACCCTCGTCGCGGTGGTGCTCTCCGACACCGGCGGGTACGTCGCGGGGGTGCTGTTCGGTAAGCACCCGATGGCCCCCTCGGTGAGCCCGAAGAAGTCCTGGGAGGGCTTCGCGGGCTCGGTCACCGCGGCGGCGCTCGGCAGCGCCCTGCTGATCTGGCTCGTGTTCGACGTGGCCCCCTGGTGGGGCGCGGTGTTCGGCCTCGCCGTCTCCTGCGCCGCGGTTCTCGGCGATCTGGCCGAGTCGATGATCAAGCGGGATCTCGGAGTGAAGGACATGAGCAACCTGCTGCCCGGGCACGGCGGACTCATGGACCGGCTCGATTCGATCCTCTTCGCCGTGCCGACGGCGTACCTGCTGCTGGCGGTCTTCGTGCCGGTGGCCGGCGGGTGATCCGTCGCCCCGGCGCCGCCGCCCTGACCGGAGGGTCGGGGTCGGTTCGGCACCTCCGGACAGGTGCGTTCGCCGTTCGGCGTGACAGACTGGACGCGCCATGACGAGCCTGCCCCTGATCCCCGTCGCGTCCGACGCTCCCGCGCGTCGTGCCGCCATGCCACCGCAGCACCTCGCCGACCTGGACCTGGCGGGCCGCCAGGCGCTCGTCGCCGAGCTGGGCGAGCCGGCGTTCCGCGCGAAGCAGATCTCCACGCACTACTTCGGCCGGCTGGTCCGTGACCCGCAGCTGATGACCGACCTGCCCGCGGCCACCCGCGAGCGGCTCGCCGACCGGCTGCTGCCGCGGCTGCTCAACCCCGTACGCGAGCTGACCTGCGACGACGGGGCCACGCGCAAGGCGCTGTGGCGGCTGCACGACGGCTCGCTGGTGGAGAGCGTGCTGATGGGCTATCCCGACCGGGTCACCGTCTGCATCTCGAGCCAGGCGGGCTGCGGCATGGCCTGCCCGTTCTGCGCGACCGGCCAGGCCGGGCTGACCCGCAACCTGTCCACCGCGGAGATCGTCGACCAGGCGGTCTACCTCGCGGGGGTGGCCGCGTCCGGGGCCGTCGCCGGTTCCCCGCCGCGCCTGTCCCACGTCGTGTTCATGGGCATGGGGGAGCCGCTGGCCAACTACGCCCGCGTGGTGGCGGCGATCCGCCGGCTCGTCGCGCCGGCCCCGGAGGGGCTCGGCCTGTCCCAGCGGCACATCACCGTCTCGACCGTCGGCCTGGTGCCGGCCATCCGCCGACTGGCCAGCGAAGACCTCTCCGTGACCCTTGCGTTGTCGTTGCACGCCCCCGATGATGATCTGCGCGACGAACTGGTGCCGGTCAACCAGCGCTGGAAGGTAGCCGAGGTGCTGGACGCAGCGTGGGACTACGCGGCCCGGACGGGACGCCGCGTGTCGATCGAGTACGCGATGATCAAGGACGTGAACGACCAGCCGTGGCGAGCCGACCTGCTCGGCCGGCTGCTGGCCGGCAAGTTGGCCCACGTGAACCTCATTCCGCTGAACCCGACGCCGGGCAGCCGTTGGGACGCGAGCCCGAAGCCGGTGGAGCGGGAGTTCGTCCGGCGCTTGCGGGCCGCCGGGGTGTCGACCACGGTGCGGGACACCCGGGGCCGCGAGATCGACGGCGCGTGTGGTCAGCTCGCCGCCGCCGAGGACAGGGACATCGACCGCGCCGCTGCGGCATCGGCGTGACCGGGCGAGTCGAACGAGACCAGGAGACATAGTGGCGAGTCAGGGTCAACGTTTCCGGCGTAAGGCGCTCCGCCGGGGATACAAGGTCGACGAGGTGGATGCCTTCCTCGACCGCGTGGAGGCGACGCTCGCCGGGCAGCCGGTCGGCGCGCCCGTGGCCTCCCAGGAGGTCCATGACGTCGTCTTCCGGGTCCGGTTCAACGGCTACGACGAGTGGCAGGTCGACCTGCACCTCGACCGGGTCGAGCGCCAGCTGGCCGAGATGGAGGAGCGCGGCGGCGTGGTCGGGCGCGGCAGCGACTCCGGGATGGGCGACCGCTTCGGCCCGGCGGACCGGCTCGGCCCGCCAGATCGGATGGGCCCCCCCGACCGGATGGGCCCGCCGGACCGGATGGGTCCGCCGATGCGCGACGACCGGGGCATGCCGCCGCAGCCGTTGCCGCCGCGGCCGATGCCCGCGCAGGCCGGCCCGCCCGCCGGCGGCTACGGGCGGTACGACGAGCCGACCGGCAGCTTCGCGGGCGGGTACGACGCCCCGCGCGGCGGCTACGACGGTCCACGCCCGCCGGCCGGTCCCGGCGGTCCGGGCATGCCGATGGGGCCGGGCGCGCCGATGGGCGGCCCCGCCGGTCCTCCGCGCGGCCTGCCGCCCGGCCAGGGAGGCTACGGCCCCGACGAGCAGCGCTTCGACGGCTTCGAGGCGGGGCGACGCGCCCGCCCCGACATGACCGCCGAGATCCACATGCCTGACCGGGACCCGCGTGACCTGCGTCGCGGGCCGGCCGGTCCGCCCCCGATGCCGCAGCAGGGCTTCGGCGGCCCGCCGCCGGTGCCCGGCCCGCCGGTCGGTGGCCCGCCCATGGGTGGCCCGCCGATGGCCGGCCCGCCCGGCAGCGACCTCTACCGCGTCGACCAGATCCGGCGCAGCTTCCAGGTGCGCCGCTTCGGCAGCGGGTACGACCCGGATCAGGTGGACCGGTTCTTCGAGAGCCTGCTCGGCGGGATGGCCGGGCGGAACCCGATGCCGGTCAACCCGAAGGACCTGGACACGCTGCGCTTCGGTCTCGTGCCCGGCGGCTACTTCGAGGCCGAGGTCGACGCCGCGCTCAAGGACGTGCAGGACATCCTCTTCGGCCGCTGACCCCGGCTCCGTCCCGGCCACGTACGACGAGGGCCCGCCCGTTCCGGCTCGGAACGGGCGGGCCCTCGCGCGTGGTCACACCGGGTTCGCCCGGCGCCGGCGCCCCGGTCAGGACCGCAGGCCGTTGCGCCGCAGCACGGCGTCGCCGATGACGATGACCAGCAGCAGCACGGCCAGGCCGATGAGCCAGATGTCCTCGACCTTGCCCTCGTGGTTGCCGCAGAGCATCGCCACCAGTGCCAGCGCGGTCAGCACCGCGCCGATCCGCCCGGACTTACGGTGCCCCGGCTTGTGCTGGTCCGGCGACGTTACCGGCTCGCTTCCTGCCACTGTCGGTCCTTCCCTCGCGATCGGATCTCCGGTTAGTCTGGCACGCCCCGTACCAGCGGCGGCGCAGGGTCCGGCCTCACGCGGCCGGCGACACCCCGGCCGCGCGCGGCCGCGTCCGACCACGGCCCGCCCGCCGGCCACGACCGGGGGCCGGTGGGGTGACGGACGGCGTGCCGACCCTCCGACGGGGTACCCGGGTCGAAGGACCCGGTCCGACCAGGGCGGTACGGCACTACCGGCGTCGCGGACCGGGGGCCACAGTCACTCCGGTAGCGTTTGGCGTACACCTTGATTGTCTTTTTGAGGGGGAAACTGCGGTGCGAGTGACCGGTACCGGGCACGCCAGCATGCGGATCGACACGGCCGCGGGCAGCATCCTGTGCGACCCGTGGGTCAATCCGGCCTACTTCGCCTCCTGGTTCCCGTTCCCCGACAATTCGCAGCTCGACTGGGAGTCCCTCGGCCAGGTCGACTACCTCTACGTGTCCCACCTGCACCGGGACCACTTCGACGCGGCGCACCTCAAGCGGTACGTGTCGAAGCAGGCCACCGTGCTGCTGCCCGAGTTCCCGACCTCGGAGATGGAGGACGAGCTGCGGGAGCTGGGGTTCACGAAGTTCCTCAAGGCGCCGAACGAGCAGGTCGTCGAACTCGACGGCGGGCTGAAGATCATGATCCAGGCGCTCACCAGCCCCACCGACGGGCCGATCGGCGACTCCTCGCTCTGGGTCGAGTACGACGGCGTGCGCCTGCTGAACCAGAACGACGCGCGCCCCACCGACCTCAGCACGTTCGCCGAGCTGGGCCACGTGCACGCGCACATGCTCCAGTTCTCCGGCGCCATCTGGTACCCGATGGTGTACGAGCTTCCGCAGGCGGCCAAGACCGCGTTCGGCAAGCAGAAGCGGGATCGGCAGTTCGACCGCACCTGGCGCTACATCGACGACCTGAAGGCGTCGCACGTCTTCCCGATCGCCGGCCCGCCCTGCTTCCTCGACGACGAGCTGTGGCAGTTCAACGACATCTTCGGCGACGAGGGCAACATCTTCCCCGACCAGTCGGTCTTCCTGCGCGAGTACGCCAAGGTGGGCGGCACCAACGGTGTGGTGCTGCTGCCCGGCAGCGTCGCCGAGATCACCACGGACGGCTGCGAGACCACCCACCCGGTGCCGGTCGAGGAGTTCTTCGCCAACAAGGTCGCGCACCTGGAGGAGATGCGGGAGCGCAAGCGCCCGATCATCGAGGCGGAGAAGGCGTCCTGGCGCCACCCCGAGGTGGACGTGCTCGGCGAGATGAAGCGCCGCATCGAGCCGCTGCTGGACGAGTCGATCTACCTGGCCAAGGGGGTCGGCGGGCCGGTCCGGTTCGACCTGGTCGACACCGACGCCTCGGGCGAGGAGACGGTCGAGTCGATCGTCGTGGACTTCCCGGGCAAGGAGGTGCGGCCGTACGCGGACGAGAAGGTCCGCTACCGGTTCCGCACCCACCGGGGGCTGATCGAGCAGCTCCTGCACAGCGGCGAGGTGGACTGGGTCAACTCCCTCTTCCTCTCCTGCCGCTTCTCGGCGGCCCGGATCGGGCAGTACAACGAGTTCGTCTACGCCTTCTTCAAGTGCCTCTCGGAGGAGCGCCTCCAGTACGCCGAGGGCTGGTACGACGAGCACGAGCGGGCCGTCGACGCGGAGGACATCACGCTCGGCGACTGGGTCGTGCAGCGCCGCTGCCCGCACCTCAAGGCCGATCTGAGCCGGTTCGGCATCGTCGAGGGCGACCAGCTCACCTGCCAACTGCACGGCTGGCGGTTCGACCTGGCCAGCGGTCGCTGCCTCACCAGCGTCGGCCACAAGATCCGCGCCCACCGCGCCGACGAGGCCCCCGCCCCGGCTCCGGAACCCGCGAGCTGACCTCCGCCCGCCGACCCGCCCGTCAGGGTACGGGGCGTCAGCGGCCCAGGTCGGCGAGGATCCGGCGGGCGGCGTTGTGGCCGGCGGCGCCGATCACGCTGCCGGCCGGGTGGCAGCCCGCGCTGCCCGCGTACACGCCGTCGACCCCGGTGGCGTACGGCATGCGGTCGGTGAACGACACCGTGTTGTCGACGTGGTGGATGTGCCCGCCCGTGATGCCGAAGTGCTCCTCGATGCCGGGCGGGGGCAGGGGCACGGCGTCCACGACGAGGTCGCCGGTCCCGGGCGCGTACCGCTCGCAGATCCCGATGAGCCGGTCGACGTAGCCGGGCAGCGCGGCGTCCCAGGTGGTCCCGGCCAGCTCATACGGCACCGACTGCACGAACAGCGCCGACGAGTGGTGCCCCGCGCCGTCGGAGAGCGACGGGTCGACGGTCGTGTGCAGGTACCACTCGATGGTCGGCTCCGCGGGCAGCCGCCCCGCTCGCACGTCCGCCCACATGGCGCGCAGCGCCGCCATGGGCGACTCGCCGCCCCCGCCGACCAGGGAGGCCGAGCCGGGCAGCAGGTGGATGGTCGACCCGAACGGGCTCGGCGCGTCCGCCGGCAGGCAGGAGAACCGCGGCAGCCCGGACAGCGCGAGGTTGAGCTTGAGGGTCGTGCCGGGCCGACGGACGGCCGCCATCCGCGCCCGGAGCGGCTCCGGGAGCGCGCCGTCGGGCAGCATGTCCATGAGGCGGTACGGGTCGCACGCGCCGAGCACCACCCGGGCGGCCACCTCCCGGCCGTCGGCGAGGACGACACCGCTGGCCGCGCCGCCGTCCACGGTGACGGCGCTGACCGGCGCGCCGGTGCGGATCGTCGCGCCGGCGGCCCGTGCGGCGTCGGCGAACGTACGCGAGACGGTGCCCATGCCGCCCTCGGCGATCATCCAGGTGCCGCCGGACCCGGGGAGCCGGCACATGTTGTGCACCAGGAAGTTGTGGCCCGTGCCGGGGTCGTCGGGACCGGCGTTGAGCCCGGACAGGCCGTCGGTGACGGCGTACATGCTCACCAGCAGCTCGGAACGGAAGTCGAAGCGGGCGAGGTAGTCGGCGACCGAACCGCGCACCAGGTCGACGAAGACCTGCCGGAGCGCCGGCCGGACGTACCGCTCGGCGGTCTCCTCGACGGGCAGCGGCTCGGTCAGCCAGGCCGGCGCCAGGTCCTCGCGGAGGGCGGCCAGCTCGGCCTGGAGCGCGTCGTCGGCGGCCGCGTCGGCGGGGGAGAACATCTCCGCGAGCTGCCGCCGGCTCGCCGCCGCGTCGCTGCCGAACAGCAGGTACGGCGAGCCGAGGCCGCCCGGGGTGGGCAGGAAGTAGTGCGGGTCGCGGCGCAGCACCGGGATGCGTACGTCGAGGGTGGCGAGCAGTTCCGGCGGCATCAGCCCGAGCAGGTACGAGCCGGTCGAGTGGCGCAGCCCGGGCACCTTCGGGAACGGGTTCTCCGTCCGGGTGGCGCCGCCGATGACGTCCGCCGCCTCCAGCACCAGCACGTCGAGCCCGGCACGGGCCAGCAGGATCGCGGAGACCAGTCCGTTGTGCCCCGCCCCGACGATGACGACGTCGGCACGGGCAGGGAGTTCACCACTCATGTCCCCGGACCCTAGCCCGAACCCCCGCCCCACACCTCCCCCCTCACGTCCCACCCCCCCTCACGTCCCTCCCCCTCCCTCCCCCTCCCGCCCCCTCCCGCCCCCTCGTGCCTCCCCGGTGATCATGAGGTTGGCGGGGGATTCGATCTCCAACGCGCCCGCCAACCCCATGATCACCGGGGAGGGAAGGCGGGAAGGCGGGAGGGAGGGGAGGGGGAGGGGGACCGGGGGTCGGGGGTGTGGGGGACCATGCTGGGGGCGGTCGCGAGAGGGAGGCGTACGTGTTCGGGTGGTGGGGACGGGCCGTCGTACGGCTGCGCTGGGCCGTGCTCGCGGCGGCGGTGCTGCTCGCGGCGGTCGGCGCGACCTGGGGCGCCGGCGTCTTCGGGCAGCTCACCGGGGGCGGGTTCGACGACCCGGCGAGCGAGTCCAGCCGGGCGTACGCGCGGATCACCGACGAGCTGGGGCCGCAGGGCGCCGACCTGATCGTCCTCTGGTCCAGCGACACCGCCACGGCCGACCAGCCGGCGTTCCGCGACCCGGTCACGGCGACCGTGTCCCGGCTGCGCGAGCGGCCCGAGGTGACCAGCGTGACGACCTGGTACGACAGCGGCGCACCCGCGCTGCTCGCCACCGACCGGCGCGCCACCTACGCCCTCGTGCGGTTGCGGGGCGGGGACGAGGACGGCAAGACGGTGGCGTTCCGGGCCCTGCGTCCGGTGCTGGAGACCCCCGGCGTGCGTACGCAGATCGGCGGCAACGTGCCCTTCCTCGAGGAGGCGAACACCCGCACCACGGAGGACATCACCCGCGCCGAGCTGCTCTCCATGCCGGTCCTGCTCGTCCTGCTCGTGGTCATCTTCGGCGGGCTGGTCGCCGCGTCCACACCGCTGCTGATCGGCGGGCTGGCCATCCTCGGCGGCTTCATCGCCGTGCGGGTCGTCAACCTCTTCACCGACGTGTCGATCTTCGCGATCAACGTGATCACGCTGATCGGGCTGGGCATGGCGGTCGACTACGCGCTCTTCGTGGTCAGCCGGTTCCGGGAGGAGCTGGCGGCCGGCCGTACGACGGCCGACGCCGTACGGCGCACGATGGCCACCGCCGGCCGCACCGTGCTCGTCTCCGGGCTCACGATCGCGCTCGCCATGGCCAGCCTGCTGATCTTCCCGCAGTCCTTCCTGCGCTCCATGGGCTTCGGCGGGATGGCCGCCGTGCTGGTCGCCATGCTCGCGGCGTTGACCGTGCTGCCGGCCCTGCTGGCGGTGCTCGGCCCGCGGATCGACGCGGTGCGCGTACCCGTGCCGTGGCGGCGGCGGACGGCGGGTGCGGGGCCGGCGGCGGTTCCGGAGGCCGGCGCGTGGGCCCGGATCGCGCGCAGCGTGATGCGCCGCCCGGTGCCCTACCTCGTCGGGGTCGCGGTGGTGCTGGTGCTGCTGGCCACGCCGTTCCTGCGGATCACGTTCGGCGGCTTCGACGAGCGGGTGCTCCCGTCCGGCGCCGAGCCCCGCGTGGTCAGCGAGCGGATCGCCGCGGAGTTCCCCGGCGGCACGGTGGCCCCTGTCGAGGTGCTGGTCTCCGGCGCGTCGGCCGAGGAGGTCCGCCCGTTTGCCGACCGGATCGCCGGCGTGCCCGGCGTCACGGGAGTGGACGTCGCCGCCAGCCGGGGCGAGTCGACCCTGCTCACGGTGGCGTATCCGGGGGAGCCGACGGGCGAGGTCGCCCAGGACGTGGTGCGGGCGCTGCGCGACCTGCCCGGTCCGGACGGCGCGGAGGTGCTCGTCGGCGGCCGGCCCGGCGCGGACCGCGACCTGCTGGACAGCCTCGGCTCCCGGCTGCCGTGGATGGCGCTGCTGATGGCCGCCGCCACGTTCCTGCTGCTCTTCCTCGCGTTCGGCTCGGTGGTGCTGCCCGTCAAGGCGGTGCTCATGAACCTGCTCTCGATCGGCGCGTCGTTCGGCGTGGTGGTCTGGATCTTCCAGGACGGTCACCTCGCCGACCTGCTCGGCTTCACCCCGACCGGTTTCATCGAACCGAGCAACCCGATCCTCATGCTCGCCGTGCTCTTCGGGCTGGCCACCGACTACGAGGTCTTCCTGCTGTCCCGGGTGCGCGAGGAGTGGGACCGCACCGGCGACAACACCGCGTCGGTGGCCGCCGGGCTCCAGCGCACCGGACGGATCATCACGGCCGCCGCGCTGCTGCTGATCATCGTGGTGGCCGGCTTCGCGAGCGGCAGCATGGCCTACATCAAGCTGATCGGCGTCGGCATGATCGTGGCGATCGTGGTCGACGCGACGCTGGTCCGGGCGCTGCTCGTGCCGGCCACCATGCGGCTGCTGGGCCGGTGGAACTGGTGGGCGCCGGGTCCACTGGGCCGGATCTACCGGCGCTACGGGTTGCGCGAGTCCGACTCTCCGACAGTCCCCCGGGACTCCGCCCCGGCTGCCCACTAGCCCGCACCGCCGAGGCCGATGCCGCGCCGCCGACGGGGCGACGCCGCCACGCCGCGCGGCGCCGCGGCGCGGCCACCGGTCGAGCGCCGGCCGGGCCGATCGCCGGGGCAGCGCCCGCGTGCGGGCACCAGTATCGTGTCCGGCCGTGATGATCAGCTTCGAGACCCAGCCGGACCGCCGCCTGCTGGAGGACGCGATGCGCCGCGCCTTCCGCCAGAACCTGATGCTGCTCCGGCTCTCCGGAGTGCTGCTGATGGTGCTGGCGGTCCTCGTCGTCCTCGTCGAGCTTCCGGTGATCGCGGCGGGGCTGGTCGCGGGCGGGGTCGTCCTCGTGCTCTCGCCGCGGTGGATCGTGCGGAACGCGGTCCAGTTGAGCTGGAAGACGTACGGCATCCCGATCGCCTGGCAGTTCGCCGACGAGGGCGTGCGGATGGCGTCGGCGTTGACCGAGGGCCTGGTCCGCTGGCCGGCGCTGGAGTCGGTCGAACCCATCCCCGGCCAGCTGCTGTTCAAGATCAACCGGCAACAGGTCATCCCGGTGCCGATCGCCGGGCTGGACCCCTCCGACCGCACCACGCTCACCGACTTCCTCCGTGACCGGGGCCTGCTCCGGGCCGGCGCGGCCGTCCGGAGCTGACGGTGCGGGGCCGGCGCGGCCGTCCGGAGCTGACGGTGCGGGGCCGCCGGGAGCGGCACGGGTTCCGCGGTCGGCGGGGAAGATTGAGGCTCCCAGCGGACGTACGGCCCGACTGGGGAAGAATGGCCGCGTGACTTCCGCGCGAGAACTCGTCCTGCTCGGCTCCACGGGCTCGATCGGCACCCAGGCCATCGACATCGTCCGGCGCAACCCGGAGCGGTTCCGGGTGGTGGCGCTCGGCGCGGGCGGCGGCAACGTCGACCTGCTCGCGGCGCAGGCCCTCGAACTCGGTGTCGAGGCGGTCGGCGTGGCTAAGGCGTCCGCCGCCCAGGACCTCCAGCTCGCGTTCTACTCCGAGGCGAGCCGGCGCGGCTGGTCGAGCGGCGACTTCAAGCTGCCCAAGATCATCGCCGGGCCGGACGCGATGACCGAGCTGGCGCAGTGGCCGTGTGACGTGGTCCTCAACGGGGTGGTCGGCTCGCTCGGGCTGGCGCCGACCCTCGCGGCGCTGCGCGCCGGCCGTACGCTCGCGCTCGCCAACAAGGAGTCGCTCGTGGCCGGCGGCCCCCTCGTGAAGGCCGCCGTGACCCGCGCGGGGCAGATCGTGCCGGTCGACTCGGAGCACTCGGCGCTCGCCCAGTGCCTGCGCGGCGGGACGCGGGGCGAGGTGCGCCGGCTCGTCGTGACCGCCAGCGGCGGGCCGTTCCGGGGGAAGCGGCGCGAGGAGCTGACGCGGGTCACGCCCGAGCAGGCGCTGGCGCACCCGACCTGGAACATGGGCCCGGTCGTCACGATCAACTCGGCGACCATGGTCAACAAGGCGCTCGAGGTGATCGAGGCGCACGAGCTGTTCGACGTCCCGTACGCCGACATCACCGTGATGGTGCACCCCCAGTCCGTGATCCACTCGATGGTCGAGTTCGCCGACGGCTCCACCCTCGCCCAGGCCAGCCCGCCGGACATGCGGCTGCCCATCGCGCTGGGCCTCGGCTGGCCGGACCGGGTCCCGGACGCGGCCCCGGCCGTCGACTGGACGACCAGCCACACCTGGGAGTTCGCCCCGCTCGACGACGAGGCGTTCCCGGCCGTCGCGCTGGCCAAGGCCGCCGGCGAGGCCGGGTGCTGCCGGCCGGCCGTCTACAACGCGGCGAACGAGGAGTGCGTGGCCGCGTTCGTGGCCGGACGGTTGCCCTTCCTCGGCATCGTGGACACCGTCGCGAGGGTGCTGGAGGACGCTCCGGAGTTCGGCGAACCAGGTACCGTCGAGGACGTGCTCGCGGCGGAGTCGTGGGCCCGTGCGCACGCACAGGAGATCATCGCCGCGGCGGTGGAAGGAGCTTGATGGCATACCTGCTCGGGGTGGCGCTGTTCGCGCTGGCCATCCTCGTCTCGGTGAGCCTGCACGAGGCGGGGCACATGCTGACCGCCAAGGCGTTCGGGATGAAGGTCACACGCTACTTCGTCGGGTTCGGGCCCACCCTGTGGTCGTTCCGCCGCGGCGAGACCGAGTACGGCGTCAAGGGCATCCCCCTCGGCGGTTTCTGCAAGATCGTCGGCATGACCCCGCAGGACGACGACGTGGACCCGGCCGACGAGCCGCGGGCCATGTGGCGCTACCCGGTGTGGAAGCGGACGATCGTGATGTCCGCGGGCTCGATCACCCACTTCGCGCTCGCCCTGGTCACGCTCTGGATCCTCGCCGTCTCCGCCGGCCTGCCCAACCCGAACTTCCCGAGCACGGAGGCGGAGATCCGGCAGGAGCCGGCGGTCGTCGCGCTGAGCGACTGCGTGGTGCCGGACAACAGCGTCCGCGAGTGCCAGCCGGGCGACGCGGCCAGCCCGGCCGCGCAGGCCAACCTGCGTGACGGCGACCGGATCACCTCGCTCAACGGCCAGCCGATCGACAACTACGGTGAGCTGCTCACCGCGCTGCGGGGTCTCACGCCGGGCAGCACCGCGACGATCGGGTACGTCCGGGACGGGCAGCCGGGTCAGACCCGGGCGGTCCTCGCGAAGACCGAGCGGCCCCCGCTGGACGACCCGGAGGGCGCCGTCACGCCGGTCGCCGCGCTCGGCGTGGGTCTGATCCCGAGCACCCCCACGCGGGTGACGTACGGGCCGGTCGCGGCGTTCGGCGCGACCGCCGACTTCACCGGCGAGATGGCGGTGAACACGGTGCACGCGTTGCAGCGGATCCCGCAGAAGATCCCCGCGCTGTGGCAGGCGATCACCGGCGGTGAGCGGGACATGGACACCCCGATCAGCGTGGTGGGCGCCAGCCGGCTCGGCGGCGAGGCCGTCGAGAACAACGCCTGGCTGGTCTTCTTCATGCTGTTCGTCTCGCTGAACTTCTTCATCGGCGTGTTCAACCTGCTGCCGCTGCTCCCGCTCGACGGCGGCCACATCGCCATCGCCTGGTTCGAACGCGCCCGGTCCTGGGTCTACGCGCGGCTGCGCCGCCCGGACCCGGGCCGCGTCGACTACCTCAAGCTCATGCCCTTCACGTACGCGGTGATCCTGATCGGTGGCGCGTTCACGCTGCTGACCATCACCGCGGACGTGGTCAACCCGATCACGCTCTTCTCAAGGTGAGTGCCTGAAGTGACCGCAGTCAGCCTCGGTATGCCGCCCGTGCCGCCCCCGCCGCTCGCGAAGCGCCGGGCCAGCCGCCAGATCATGGTCGGCTCGGTCCCGGTGGGCGGCGGCGCACCCGTGTCCGTGCAGTCGATGACCACCACCCTCACCGCCGACGTGAACGCCACGTTGCAGCAGATCGCCGAGCTGACCGCGGCCGGCTGCCAGATCGTCCGGGTCGCCGTGCCGTCCCAGGACGACGTCGAGGCGCTGCCGGCGATCGCCAAGAAGTCGAAGATCCCGGTGATCGCGGACATCCACTTCCAGCCGAAGTACGTCTTCGCCGCGATCGACGCCGGCTGCGCCGCCGTCCGGGTCAACCCCGGCAACATCCGGCAGTTCGACGACAAGGTCAAGGAGATCGCCAAGGCGGCCAGCGACGCCGGGGTGCCGATCCGCATCGGCGTCAACGCCGGTTCGCTGGACAAGCGGCTGCTGAGCAAGTACGGCAAGGCCACGGCCGAGGCGCTGGTCGAGTCGGCGCTCTGGGAGTGCTCGCTCTTCGAGGAGCACGGCTTCCGGGACATCAAGATCTCCGTGAAGCACAACGACCCCGTCGTGATGATCCGGGCGTACCGGCAGCTCGCCGAGCAGTGCGACTACCCGCTGCACCTGGGCGTCACCGAGGCGGGCCCGGCGTTCCAGGGCACGATCAAGTCGGCGGTGGCGTTCGGCGCGCTGCTCGCCGAGGGGATCGGCGACACGATCCGGGTGTCGCTCTCCGCGCCGCCGGTGGAGGAGATCAAGGTCGGCACCGCGATCCTGGAGTCGCTGGGGCTGCGCGAGCGTGGCCTGGAGATCGTCTCCTGCCCGTCCTGCGGGCGTGCGCAGGTGGACGTCTACAAGCTCGCCGAGGAGGTCACCGCCGGCCTGGAGGGGCTGCCGGTGCCGCTGCGGGTGGCCGTGATGGGCTGCGTCGTCAACGGCCCGGGCGAGGCCCGGGAGGCCGACCTCGGTGTCGCCTCCGGCAACGGCAAGGGTCAGATCTTCGTGAAGGGGCAGGTCATCAAGACCGTCCCCGAGGGGCAGATCGTGGAGACGCTCATCGAGGAGGCGCTGCGCCTGGCCGAGGAGATGGGCGCGGAACTCCCCGAGGAGCTGCGCGGGCTGGTCACCGGTCCCACGGTCACCGTCCACTGACGTCGGCATCGCCGAAGGGCGGCCTCCCGCGGGAGGCCGCCCTTCGCGCGTACGGGGGGGCCGGTGACCGCCCTCGTGTCGTGGTGGTGGGAGTCGCTCACTCGGACTCGGCGAGGATCGCGTAGAGCTTGCGCCGCGTCTCGTCGAGCACCTGGGCGGCGCGTTCGCGCTGGTCGTCGGTGCCGGTCATCATCACCTGCCGCAGGGCGTGCATGGCCTGTGCCCCCGCGTCACGGATGTCGTGCCAGCTGTTGACGGTCGTCTCGCCGAACTCCGCCCAGGGCGGGGTCTGCGCCGCCGTGTTCGCCTCCTCCCGCCCCTGCTCGGTGAGCGTGAACCGCTTCCGCCCGCCGTCGGAGTCGGCGGCGGCCGTGATGGCGCCCTCGTCCTCGAGCAGCTGCAGGGTGGGGTAAATCGAGCCGGGGCTGGGGCGCCACGCCCCGCCGGTGCGGGAGTCGATCTCCTGGATCATCTCGTAGCCGTGCATCGGCCGCTCGGTGAGCAGGGCCAGCACGGCCCCGCGCACGTTGGGGCGGCGTCCGCGTCCCCGGCCGCGCCCGCGGCCGTGCCCATGGCCGTGCGGCCCGGGCGGGAACGGCGGGCCCGGAGGTACGGGCGGGAAGCCGAAGCCCCGCATGCGCATCTCGTGCATCGCGTGCAGCCGTCGGTGGAAGCCCATCGGGCTCTCCCTTCATCGTCCTATCACTGATGCATCAACGATATATCGGCAATGCATCGGCGACAAGACGGAAGCGCAACCGGGTTCACAAACCGTACGTACGTCTTGCTAAGCTCACGGCCGTGCGCCTCCTTCCCGAACCGGGCCCGGCCCGGACCCTCGCCCTGTCCACCCTGGTGAACACCGTCGGACGCGGCACGTGGCTGACCGTGAGCGCCCTGTTCCTGACCCGCTCGGTCGGGCTGACCGTGGCGCAGGTCGGTGTGGCGCTCAGCGTCACGGCGCTCGTGAGCCTCGTCGCGAGCACGCCGATGGGCTACCTCGCCGACCGGCACGGGCCCCGCGGCCTCCAGCTCGCCGCGCTCGTCGCGTCCGCCGTCTGCACGGCCGCGCTCGTGGCGGTCCGCTCCTTCGCGGCGTTCCTCGTGGTCGGCGTGCTCATGGCGGTCGCCGACTCGGCCACCCGCGGCGCGCGCGGGGCGCTGATCGCCGGTGCGGTCCCCGCCGACCAGCGCGTACGCACCCGGGCCCACCTGCGCGCCGTCACCAACGTGGGTATCTCGGTCGGTGCCGTGGTCGCCGGGGTCGGCCTCGCCGCGGACACCCGGGCCGCGTACGTGGCGCTGATCCTGCTGGACTGCGTCACGTACCTGGTGGCGGCCGCGATCCTGCTGCGGCTGCCGGAGGTGCCGCCGGTTCCGGCGCCGACGCACGGGCCGCGGCTCATCGCGCTGCGGGACCGCCCGTTCCTCGCCTTCACGGTGCTGGACGGGCTGATGTCGATGCACTTCGGACTGCTCAACATCGCCCTGCCGCTCTGGATCGCCGGGCATACCAGGGCACCGCACTGGCTGATCTCGGGCTGCATGCTGGTCAACACGGTGATGGTGGTGCTGTTCCAGGTCCGCGCCTCGCGTGGCACCGAGGACCTGCCCGGCGCCGGCCGGGCCGCCCGCCGGGCGGGAGCCGTGATCGCCGTCGCCTGCGTCCTCTTCGCGGCCAGCGGCGGCGTACCCGCCCCGGTCGCCGTGCCGCTGCTGCTCGGCGGGGCGCTGGTGCACGTGGTGGGCGAGCTGTGGCACGCGGCGGCCGGCTGGGGCGTCTCGTTCGGCCTCGCCCCGGCCCACGCGCAGGGCCAGTACCAGGGCGCGTACGCGATGGGCATGCAGCTCGGGTCGATGGTGGCGCCGGTCGTGGTGACGACGCTGGCGGTCGGTTGGGGCGTACCGGGCTGGTTGCTCCTCGGTGGGCTCTTCCTGCTCCTCGGTGCGCTGGTGCCGCCCGTGGTGCGGTGGGCCGGGCGGACCCGGGAGGAGCAGCTCGTGGCCGCGTGACGCCGAGTCGGCACTCAGGCCGCGGGCCGGGGGCCGCATCTGGCACGCTGGAGGTGTGCTGACGGTGCCGGTGCGGCAACTCGGGGAATCGGAACGACGCGCGGTCGAGCGGCTGCTCGACCTCGACCCGTACGCGGGCGCGCCGGTCGCCGAGCGGATCGCCGCGCGCGGGCTCTCCTGGTGGCGGGCCGACGGGCGGGTCCTGGGCTACGGCGCCCGTCGGCACCTGGAGTCGATCTGCTGGCTGGGCGGCAACCTCACGCCGGTGCTCGCCACCGAGCCGGCCGTCGCCGCCTTCGCCGACCTGCTGGCCGGCGAGGAGCGGCTCTGCTCGTCGATCGTCGGCCGGGCCGACGCCGTGCTCGGGCTCTGGGATCGCCTCGCCGACGTCTGGGGGCCGGCCCGGGACGTACGCCCGAACCAGCCGCTGCTGGCCACCGAGGCGTTGCCGGTGGTGCCCGCCGACCCCGAGGTCCGCCGGGTGCGCAGCGGGGAGATCGACCGGCTCTTCCCGGCGGCGGTGGCGATGTACACCGAGGAGGTCGGTGTCTCGCCGCTGGCCGAGGACGGCGGGCGCAGCTACCGGCGGCGGGTCAGCGAGCTGGTCCGCGGCGGCCGCGCGTACGCCCGGTTCGCCGACGGGCGGGTCATCTTCAAGGCCGAGCTCGCGGTGGTGACCCGGCGGACGGCGCAGATCCAGGGGGTCTGGGTGGCGCCCGAGTGGCGCGGACGGGGGATCGCCACGGCCGCGATGGCGGCCGTCGTGCGGGACGCCCTGCTGCGGGTCGCCCCGACGGTCAGCCTGTACGTCAACGACTTCAACCTGCCGGCCCGCCGCGTCTACGAGCGGTGCGGCTTCCGGCCGGTGGGCACGCTGGCCACCGTGCTGTTCTGACCGGCGCCCGCCGCTGCGCCCGGCGAGCCCGCCGCTCCCGCTGTTCGTCCCTTCCTCCTGCCCCTCGCCGGTGTCCGCCCGGCGATGAGGCGGATCACGGTCGCCGGCCGCGCCGGAACCGGACACGGGCACTAGGCTGAGAATGTTTTTAGACTGACCAGTCAGTGCAAAGGTTAGGCAGACGTGATCATCGAGGCGTACGGGCTCGGACTGCGTACCCGCCGCGGCTGGGTCTTCCGGGACGTCGACCTGACCGCCGACGAAGGGGAGCTGCACGCGGTGACCGGGCCGGCGGCCAGCGGCCGTACGTCGCTGCTGCTGGCGCTCGCCGGCCGGTTCCCGACCACCGAGGGACGGCTGGTCCGGCACGGCACCGCCGCGCTCGGTCACGTCGCGGGCGTGCACGAACCCGATCCGGAACTGACCGTGGCCGAGCACGTCACCGAGCGGCTGCTGCTGCTCGGCCCGCCCCGCGACCTTTCGTCCCGGGCCGCGCGGAGGGCGTACCGGCGGGACGCGCTCGCCACCGCGCTCGACGGCGCCGGTCTCACCGGCGGGGTGCCGCTCGACCCGGCCGCCCGGGGACGCGACCTGGCCCCGGTGCAACGGCAGGTGCTCGGTCTCATCCTCGCCACGCTGAGCCGGCCGCGGCTGATCGTCGCCGACGACGTCGACGCCGGCGCGGACCCGTCCGAGCGCGCCTGGCTCTGGGCGGCACTGGCCCGGCTCGCGGCGCAGGGCCACGCCGTGGTGGTCAGCGCCCGGGCCGTCGAGCCGGGGGTCGGCGCGATCGAGCACCGGCTCGGCCCGTCGGCCGAACGCCCGCCCGGCGCGGGGCCCGCGCAGGCCGAACCCGACCCCGGGACCGAGGCCGGCCCCGAGACCCAGCCCGATGCCGAGGCCCGCCCCGAGGTCGGGGCACGGGGCGGCGCGCACACCGAGACCCTGGAGGTGACCCGATGAGCGTGATCCGGTTGGCCGGGTTCGAGCTGCGGCGGATGCTCCGCGGGCGGCTGCCGCGCGCCGCGCTGGCCGTGCTGACCGTGATCCCGCTGCTCTACGGGGCGCTCTACCTCTACGCCTTCTGGGATCCGTACGGGAAGCTGGACCGCATCCCCGTGGCGCTGGTGAACGCCGACCGGCCGGTGACCGCCGCCGACGGCACCGAGGTCCACGCCGGCCGGGACCTCACCGACGAACTGCTCGACCGGCGGGTGTTCGGCTGGCACGTCACCGACGCCCGCGACGCCGCCGCCGGGCTGCGCAGCGGCCGCTACCACCTCGTCTTCGCCATCCCGGAGGACTTCTCGGCGAGCCTCGCCGGCAGCCCCGAACCGGACCGGCCCGCCCGGCGCGGCCAGCTCACGGTGGTCAGCGACGACGCCACCAACTACCTGTCCGGCCTGCTCGCCCGCTCCGCGTTCACCGAGATCCGCGCCGCCGCGGCGGAGAGCGCGGCCACCGACTACTTCCAGAAGATGCTGGTCGGCTTCACCGACGCCAAGGCCGAGACCGGTCGCGCCGCCGACGGTGCCGGGCAGCTCGCCGACGGGCTGGGCACCAGCCGGGCGGGGGCCGGCACCCTCGCCGACGGTCTGGACCGTTCGGTGGCCGGCGCCGGACAGCTCTCGGAGGGTCTGGACGCCTCGGCCGCCGGAGCCGGACGGCTCGCCACCGGGCTGGACGAGACCGCGCGCGGCGCCGACGAACTCGCCGCCGGGCTCGGCCGGCTGCGCACGGGCGCGGCGCAGCTCGCCGACGGCACCGCCCGGGCGGCCAGCGAGACCCGCGCGGTGGCGACCCGCGTCGACGCCGCGATCGACCGGGTCGAGCCGGTCCTGCGGGACAACGCCGACCGGATCGCGCGGTCCGCTACCGCCATCGCCGACGGCGCCCAGGCGCTCGCCGACAACCTCGACGCGTTGCCTCGGCACGCGGACACCGCCCTGACCCAGGCCGAGAAGGTGCGCGACCGGCTCGACGCGCTCGTCGCCGCCCACCCGGACCTCGCCGACGACCCGAACGTGGTGGCCGCCCGCGCCGCCGCCGACGCGACGGTCGACGCGGCCCGTACGGTCACCGACGCCCTGGACGACACCGACCTGTCCGCGTTGCGCCAGCGGATGCTCACGGTGGCCGCCACCGCCCGGGAGATCGCCGCCGCGGCGCCGCACCTGGCCGACGACGTGGCGGCCGCCCGCGCCAAGGTGGACGAGCTGGCCGGCGGGCTGAGCACGCTCGCCGACGGCAGCGCGGCGCTGCGCGACGGCCTCGGTGACGCGGCCGACGGCGCCGACCAGGTGCGCGGCGGGCTGTTCCGGCTCGCCACCGGCGCCCGCGAGCTGGACGGCGGCCTCGGCACGCTGGGCGGCGGCAGCGACCGGCTCGCCGACGGGCTCACCCGGCTGGAGAGCGGCGCCGGTGACCTCGCCGCCGGCCTGACGAGGCTCGGCGACGGCGCCGGTGACCTCGCCGACGGGTTGGCCGCCGGAGCGGAGAAACTGCCCGGGTACGACGACGCGGACGCCCGATCCGCCGTCCTCGGCGATCCGGTCGCCCTGGACCGCAGCGCGAGGCACCCGGCCGCCGCGTACGGGGTCGGCTTCGCGCCGTACTTCCTCGGGCTCGCGCTCTGGGTCGGCGCGATGATCACGTACATGCTGCTGCGGCCGGTGAACCGGCGGCACGTGATGTCCGGCGCGCCCGCGTGGCGGGTCGCGCTGGCCGGCTGGCTCCCCGCCGCGGCGGTCGGGCTGGCCCAGGCCGGGGTGCTCTTCGCCGTGGTCACGCTGGTGCTCGACCTGGATCCGGTCCGGCCGGCCGCGACGCTCGGGACGCTGGCGCTCACCTCGCTCGCGTTCACCGCGATCATGCAGTGGCTCGGCGCGCAGCTCGGCCCGGCCGGCCGGCTCGCCGCGCTGGCGCTGCTCATGCTCCAGCTCACCTCGTCCGGCGGCACCTACCCGGTGCAGACCTCGCCCGGCTTCTTCCAGGCCATCCACCCGTACCTGCCGATGACCTACGTGGTGACGGCCCTGCGGCACACCGTCAACGGCGGGGCGACCGCGCCGGTGGTCACGGCGGCGCTGGTGCTCGCCGGCTTCGCGGTGGCCGCGCTGGCGCTCACCGTCGACGCCGCCCGGCGGTCGCGCCGGCTGACCCCGGCGCGGCTGCACCCCGAGCTCACCATGTGAGGATGGGCGCGACGGCGGTGGGACGGGGGCACGAGTGACGGACGGGCGGTCGCGGCGCCGGGAGGACACCCGGCAACGTCTCTTCGAGGCGGCGGTGGAGCTCATCGCCGAGCAGGGCTTCTCGGCCACCACCGTCGACGACATCGCGGCGCGGGCCGGCGTGGCGAAGGGGACCGTCTACTACAACTTCGAGTCCAAGACGGTGCTCTTCGAGGAGCTGCTGCGGCACGGCATCGGCCTGCTCACCGCCGAGTTCCGGGCCGCCGTGGCCGGGCTGCCGCCGCGCGAGGCCGTGGCGGCCCTCGTCCGGGCGGAACTGGAGTACATCCGCCGCTACCGGGCCTTCGCCCAACTGCTGCTCTCCGAGATGTGGCGGACCAACCGGGAGTGGCAACAGACGCTGCGGCTGTTGCGCGGCGAGGCGATCGAGGTGATCGCCGAGACGGTACGGGCCGGTGTGCGCAGCGGTGACCTGCCGGCCGACCTCGACGTGCGGACGGCGTCGTCCGCGCTGTTCGGCGTCGGCCTCGTGGTGGCCGTGGACTGGCTCGTGTTCCAGCCGGAGCGGCCCATCGAGGACGTGCAGGAGGCGCTGCTCGGCATCGTCCGCCGGGTCGCCCAGACCTGACCCGCTTCCGGCCGCGGAGCCGAAAATGCGTTGATCCGTCCGGGCCGGACGGACGAGGCTGGGGTCACCGCCCCCACCCGACCAGAGTCCGGAGGACTGTCCATGCGCCTGCTCCGTGACCTCTGGGCGACCGCACCCCGCCGGATGGCGGCGGTCCTCGTGCTCGTCGTGCTCGGCGCCGCCGGTCAGGCGGCCGCCTCCGCGCTCGCCGGGCCGGTGCTCGTCCACCGGTCGGCCGGCTGGTTCACGGCCCTCGCCGTGGCGCTGGTCGCCGCGGTCGTCACCGACCTGGCGGTGGGGCTGCTGATGGCCGGCCTGACCGCCGACTGGTCCGCCGACGTGCGGCGCCGGCTCTGCCGGGTGGCGCTCGGGCAGGACCTGCCCACGCTGGAGACCACCCCGGTCGGCGAGCTGCTCGACCGCATCGACAACGACGTCTACCAGGTCGCCGCCGAGGTGCGGAACACCGGCGTCCGCCTGGTGCAGGGCGTGGCCGTGTGCCTGCTCGCGACCGTGAGCGCCCTGTTCGTCTGGTGGCCCGCCGGCGTCGGGATGGTCGTGGTGACCGCGCTGCTGACCGTCGTGCTGCGCCGGCCCACCGCCGCGATCGCCCCCGCCCGGATGGCCGAGGAGGAGGCCTGGTCGGACCTCGCCGCCGTCATGGAGGAGGCGGTCCACGGCCAGGACGACGTCCGCACCAGCCTGGCCCGGCCGTACGTGCTGCGCCTCTACGCCCGCCGGGCCGCCGAGGTGATCGCCCGCGCCGGTCGGGTGTTCCGGATGTCGGCCCGGGTCACCGCCGTCGCCGCGGGCGCCATCCGCGCCGGCATCGCCGCCGTGGTGCTCGCGGGTGCGTGGGCGCTGGCCAGCGGCCGGTCGACGGGGCCCGGCTGACGGCCATCTGGCTGCTCGCGATCGCCTTCGGGGCGACGGTCGAGCACATGGCCCGCTGGGTGCCGCACCTGCAGTACGCGCTCGGCGCCTGGGCGCGGGTGCAACTGCTCTCCAGCGCCACGCAGGAGCCGACCGGCGGCGCCGCCCCCGCCGACGGTGACCTGACCGTACGGGGACTGACCTTCCGCTACCCGTCCAGCGACGACCGGGGCCCGGCGCTGCGGGACATCCGGCTGACCTTCGCGCGCGGCCGGTCGTACGCGCTGGTGGGCCGCACCGGCTCGGGCAAGTCGACGCTGGCCAAGGTGCTCACGCGGGCGGTCGACGTGCCCCGGGGCACGGTCTTCCTCGGCGACACGGACCTCGTCGACCTGGACGTCGAGGAGTTGCGCCGCTGGATCGCGGTGGTGCCGCAGCGGACGGAGATCCTCGCCGGGACGCTGGCCGAGAACGTGGCGCTCTTCGACCCCGACCTGCTCGACGGCGCCACCCGGGCACTGGAGGAACTGGGGCTCGCGGGCTGGATCGCCGAGCTGCCCGACGGTGTGCACACCCGGCTCGGGGAGGGCGGGCACGTGCTCTCCGCCGGCCAGGAGCAGCTGGTGGCGTTCGCCCGGATCCTCGTCCGCGACCCCCGCGTGGTGATCCTCGACGAGGCCACCGCCCGGCTCGACCCGGTCACCGAGGTCCGCGTACGGCAGGCCACCGAGCGGCTGCTCACCGACCGGATCGGCATCGTCATCGCGCACCGGCTCTCGTCGGTGCGCCGCTGCGACGAGGTGGTGGTGCTCGCCGACGGCGAGGTGCTGGAGGCCGGCCCGCTGCGCGAGTCCGAGCGCTTCGCGGAACTGCTCGCCACCGCTGGCGCGTACGCCGGTGCGGGCAGCGTGGCCCCCGCGCGGGGCGGGCTGGACCTGCTGCCGGGACCGGGCCGCGAGTGGGACCTCGCCGAGCCGGCGGCCACGGAGTCGGCGGCGACCGAGCCGGCGGCGGCCGAGCGGGCGGTGGCCGTACCGAAGACGGACCCGCCGCCGCTGCCCCCGGCCCCGCCCGCGCGGACCATGCGGGAGATCCTGCGGCTGGCCGTCAACGATCCGCGGTTCGGCCTGGTCTCCGTCGCGCTGTTCGTCGTGATGACGCTGCTCGGCCTCGACGGCTCGGTGCTGCCGTGGCTCTGGGCGGACGTGGTGGACGGGGGCGACCCGTGGCTACCGGCGCTCGGGATCGCCGCGGCGCTGCTCGTCGTGCTGCCCTTGCCCTACCTCACGAACCTGTGGTTCCCGCAGTGGTGGATCCGCCAGATGCTGCGGATCAGCCTGCGGCTGGTGCACGGGCAGACCGGCCCGCGCCGGGTCAGCGGGCACACCCCCGCCGAGGTGGTCGCCCAGGGCGGCGACACCGAGCGGGTGGTGCAGCTCGCCGACAACCTCGTCGACCAGTTCATCTCCCTGGCGATCGTGGTCACCATGACGGCGGTGACCGGAAGCGTGGTGCCGGCGCTGTTCTTCCTCGGGACGATGGTGGTCTCCGGGCTCGCGGCGACGCTGTTCGGGCCCCGGCTGGAACGCACCGCGGCCGGCACCGTGAAGGCCCGGGCGGCGTTCGCCACGGCGCTCGTCTCGTCGCTGTCCGCCGCCCGTACGGTGAAGCTCGCCGGAGCGACCGCGCCGGTGCTCGCGCACCTCGCCACGCTGGACACCGTCCGCAGCGAACGGCAGCGCCGCGAGATCGCCATGCAGGTGTGGGCGCGGTCGACCCCGTCCGTGGCGAGCGGCCTGCTGCCGATCGGCGCGTGGGCGCTCTACCTGGCCGGAGGGCTGTCCGCCGGCGCCACGCTGGTGGCGGTCTCCACCCTCGGCGCGGCCCGCTGGTTCGCCTGGACGACGGCCTCGCTGGTCTCCCACTACCCGTCCGCCCGGGTCTGGACCCGCCGGACGGTGGCGATGAGCGGTACGGCGGCCTACTCGGCGGCGGTGCCCGGCGTGGACCTGGCCGCCGGGACCGCGCCCGCGCCGCAGCCGCCGCCGCGACGACCGCTGCGCCGGCTCGACCTGGCCGGCTTCGGGGCGCTGCACTCGGACGGGACGCTGGCCGCCCGGGACGTGGACCTCACGGTCGAGCGCGGGCAGCTGGTGCTGGTCGTCGGTCCGGTCGGTTCGGGCAAGTCGTCGCTGCTGCGTGCGCTCGCCGGGATCGTGCACCACACCGGGGAACTCCGCTGGAACGGGGAACCGGTGACCGAGCCGGAGCTGTTCCTGCGCCCGAACCAGGTCGGGTACGTGGGGCAGTTGCCCCGGGTGCTGTCGGGGACGGTGGCGGAGAACATCGCTCTCGGCCACGACGTCGACGCGGCGGCGGCCGTCTCCACCGCCCAGCTGGAGCACGACCTGGCGGCCGCCGGCGGCGGGCTGGGGCTGCTCATCGGGCACAAGGGCACCCGCCTGTCCGGCGGGCAGTTGCAGCGGCTGGCGCTGGCCCGGGCGCTCGCGCCCCGCACCGAGCTGCTGGTCGCCGACGACGTGTCGTCCGCGCTGGACGTCACGACCGAGCTGGCGTTGTGGGCGGCGCTGCGGGAGCACGGGGTCACGGTAATCGGCTCCACCTCCAAGCGGGCGGCGCTGGTCCGCGCCGACCACGTGGTGGTGCTGGTGGGCGGCACGGTCGCCGCCCAGGGCCGCTGGCGCGACCTGGAACCCGACTGGGGCCACCTGGCCGGCTGACCCCCACCGCGCCGGCTGACCCCCACCGCGCGCCCCGCCCCCGACCCCCGCGTCCCGGCCCCCCGCCCCGGGACTGCGGCGTCGATCATGAGGTTAGCGGGGCGGAATGCCCGATTCGTCGTCGCCAACCTCATGATCGACCGAGTAGCCGGCGGGCCGGCGGGGCGGGCGGGGGTCGGGGGTCGGGGGTTGGCGGGGGAGGGGCGGGGTCAGGCGGCGCGGAGGTACTGGCTGGGCCAGGTGGGGGTGACGCCGAGCTTCGCGGCCGCGTGGAGCGGCCAGTACGGGTCGCGCAGCAGTTCACGGCCGAGCAGCACCAGGTCGGCCTCGCCGTCGGCGACGATCCGTTCGGCGTGCTCGGGCTCCACGATGAGGCCGACGGCGCCGGTGGCGACCCCCGCCTCCCGGCGGATGCGGGCGGCCGCGGGCACCTGGTAGCCCGGGCCGAGCGGGATGCGGGCCGCGGGGCTGATGCCGCCGGAGGAGGTGTCCACCAGGTCCACGCCGGCGGCGGCCAGCTCGGCGGCGAGCGCCACGCTGTCGTCCACCGTCCAGCCGCCGTCGACCCAGTCGGTGGAGGAGATCCGGGCGAGCACCGGCACGTCCTCGCCGACCGCGGCGCGTACCGCCCGGGCCACCTCCAGCGTGAGCCGCATCCGCCCGGCACGGTCGCCGCCGTACGCGTCGGTGCGGTGGTTGGTCAGCGGGGACAGGAACTCGTGCAGCAGGTACCCGTGCGCCGCGTGGATCTCCACGGCGGCGAATCCCGCGTCCAGCGCCCGGGTGGCGGCGGCCGCGAACGCGTCGACCACCGCCGCGATGCCGGCCGCGTCGAGGGCGGTCGGCGTCCGGTAGTGCGGGGCGAACGGCTCCGTGCCCGGGCCGACCGGGGTCCAGCCGCCCTCGCTGTCGGGCACCCCGCCCTGCGCGTCCGCCCACGGACGGTACGTCGAGGCCTTGAACCCGGCGTGCGCGAGCTGCACGGCCGGCACCGCATTGTGGGCGGCGAGGAACGCGGTCACCGGGCGCCAGGCGTCCACGTGCGCGCCGGACCAGATCCCGGTGTCCTGCGGGCTGATCCGCCCCTCCGGCAGCACGGCGGTCGCCTCGCTGAGCACCAGGCCGACGCCGCCGACGGCGCGGGCGCCGAGGTGCACGAGGTGCCAGTCGGTGGGCAGGCCGTCGGGGCCGGCCGTGTACTGGCACATGGGCGACATGGCGATGCGGTTGGGCAGGGTGACCGCCCGCAGGGCGAGGGGGGAGAAGAGCGTGCTCATGGCGTCATCCTCTCGGTGCACACGACGGAGGGCCCCGGATGGGGGCCCTCCGTCGGTCTCAGGTGTCGACCGGTCCCGGCGTCTCGGTCAGGCCGGGACGGGCGCCAGCTCGTCCTTCCGGGTCGCGGCGTCCGCCGGCTCCGGGTCGATCAGCTCACGCCGGCCGGCCGAGTCGTACGCGGTGCGGTCGAGCGTGCCCTCGCGGGCCGCCACGACGGTCGGCACCAGCGCCTGCCCGGCCACGTTCGTGGCGGTGCGGATCATGTCCAGGATCGGGTCGATGGCCAGCAGCAGGCCGGCGCCGGCCAGCGGCAGGCCCAGCGTGCTGAGGGTCAGGGTGAGCATCACGAGCGCGCCGGTCAGGCCCGCCGTGGCGGCCGAGCCGACCACCGACACGAACGCGATCAGCAGGTAGTCGGTCACCCCGAGGTGCACGCCGAACACCTGGGCCACGAAGATCGCGGCGAGCGCCGGGTAGATCGCGGCGCAGCCGTCCATCTTCGTGGTCGCGCCGAACGGCACCGCGAACGAGGCGTACTCGCGGGGCACGCCGAGCCGCTCGACGGCCCGCTGGGTCACCGGCATGGTGCCCACCGAGGAGCGGGAGACGAAGGCCAGCTCGATGGCGGGCCAGGCGCCGGCGAAGAAGCGCAGCGGGTTGAGCCGGCCGGCGGCCAGGAGCACCACCGGGTAGACCACCAGCAGCACGATCGCGCAGCCGACGTAGACGGCCGTGGTGAACTTGGCGAGCGGCGCGAGCAGGTCCCAGCCGTACGAGGCGACGGCGTTGCCGATGAGGCCGAGCGTGCCGATCGGGGCGAGCCGGATCACCCACCACAGGGCCTTCTGGACGATCTCCAGGACGGAGCGGTTGAGCGTCACGAACGGCTCGGCCTTCTCGCCGACGAGCAGCGCGGCGGCGCCGACGACGATGGCCAGGAAGACGATCTGGAGCACGTTGCCCTCGACGAACGCGCCGACCGGGTTCGTCGGCACGATGCCGGTGAGGAAGTCCGTCCAGGAGCCGGTCCGCTTCGGCTCGGCGGCGCCCGCGAGGTCGAGGGTGACGCCCCGACCCGGGTTGGTGAGGAGGCCGAGGCCGATGCCGACGCTCACCGCGACCAGGGCGGTGATGCCGAACCAGAGCAGCGTCTTCAGCGCAAGCCGGGCGGCGTTGGCCACGCCGCGCAGGCTCACGACGCTGACCACGATGGCGGTGAAGACCAGCGGCGGCACGGCCAGCTTCAGCAGCTGGACGAAGAGGCCGCCCACGGTGTCGAGGGTGCTGGTCAGCCAGCTCAGGTCGTTCGCGCGGGCCAGGAAGCCGAGGGCGACGCCGAGCACGAGGCCGAGCAGGATCTGTACGGAGAAGGGAATCTTGCGCAGGGCTGTGGGCATGGGGATGTGTCCAAGGGTCTGGTGGGTCCGGGCAGGGTCAGGAGACGGGCTGCCCCGGACAGATGCCGCTGGCCTGCAGTCGCAGATCGACGTACAGGCGGACGGTCAGGCACCAGATGTTGGTCATCGCCGCACGACGATACGCCGGGGACGTCCGGTGCGGAAGGGGCGGTGCGCGTGACGATCCTTACAAATATGTCTGTCGATGGCTGACGCCCCGCACGGCACCCGCCTGCACCTACCGCCGGTCGACGAGGCCGACGGTCGTGGCCGCGGCCACCCCCCAGAGCACCGCGATCGCGAGCACCACGCGCTCCAGCACGCCGACCAGCGTCCCGCGGCCGACCAGCAGCATCGCGAGCCCGACCGCGGCGCACAGCGGCAACGCCACCGCGGCGGCGAGGGCGGACAGGCGCCGCAGCCGCGCTCCGGCGTCCCGTGCGAGCGTCACCGCCACCATCGCGAGGACCACCGCCGCGGTGGCCGCGATGCTCGCCCCGCCGTGCACCAGGTCGGCCACGGTGGCCCGCTCGAACGGCGGCAGCGGGCAGCCGGTGCTGCAGGTCACCGCCCCGGACAGCGCCGTGCCGAGGCCGCCCGCGGCCAGCAGCGCGGCCGCCACCCGCAGCGCCGGCGGCAGCGCCGCGGCGAGCAGGAGCAGCCCGGCGGCGAGGGCGTACACCCCCACCCGGTACGTCGGCGCGTGGTCACTGCCGGTGATGCCGGCCTCGCTCACGTACCCGGTGAATCCCGGGCCGGGACCGGCGAGCACGGCGACCGTCACCGCGGACGCCCCGGCGAGGATGCAGCCGGCGGCCGCGGCCGCGGCGGCGGCACGGAGCGTGAGCGGCGGCGGCTCGGGTCGGGCCCGGTCAGCCACGCCCGTGCGGCGTGGTCCAGCCGGAGGTGTCCGGGCCCAGCGGCACGATCCCGCTCGGGTTGATCTCCCGGTGGGTGGCGTAGTAGTGCCGCTTGATGTGGTCGAAGTCGACCGTCTCGCCGAAGCCGGGGGTCTGGAACAGGTCCCGGGCGTACGCCCAGAGCACCGGCATCTCGGTGAGCTTCTGCCGGTTGCACTTGAAGTGCCCGTGGTAGGCCACGTCGAAGCGGACGAGCGTGGTGAACAGCCGCACGTCCGCCTCGGTGATCTTCTCGCCCATCAGGTACCGCTGCCCGGCGAGCCGCTCCGACAGCGCGTCCAGCCGGGCGAACAGCGCCCGGCACGCCTCGTCGTACGCCTGCTGGGAGGTGGCGAAGCCGCACCGGTAGACGCCGTTGTTGACGTCCCGGTGGATCTCCGCCATCAGCGCGTCCATCTCGGGGCGCAGCTCCACGGGGTAGAGGTCCGGCGCGTCCGGGGCGTGGAACCGCCGCCACTCGGTGGAGAAGTCCAGGGTGAGCTGGGGGTAGTCGTTCGTGACCACCCGCCCCGTCACCGTGTCGATCAGCGCCGGCACCGTGATCCGCCCCGTGTAGTCCGGGTCGGTGGCGAGGTACGCCTCGGAGAGGAAGCCGATGCCGAGCACGGGGTCGAACCCGTCCGGGTCGAGGGCGAACCGCCAGCCCCGTTCGTCGCGGATGGGGTCGACGGTGCCCAGCGAGATCACGTCCTCCAGGCCGAGCAGGCTCCGCACGATCCGGGCCCGGTGCGCCCAGGGGCACGCCCGGCACCAGATCAACCGGTAGCGGCCGGCCTCCAGCGGCCAGCGGCCCTGCTCGTCGGGGCCGCCACCGGGCGGGGACGTCGAGTGCGGGGTGACCCGGCCGGTGAACCGGTTGGGCTGGCGGACGAACTCGCCGGTGGCACTGGTCTCTGCGCTGAACTGGGCCCGGGCCATGCCGTCAACCTATCCGTTCCGGCCGGTGGATATCCTGGCTGCCGGGTGTCTCGCGCCCCCGGCGGGCGCTCGCGTCCCGCCCGTACCACCCCGGACCGCGTGCCCGACCCCCGAGGGACCGCGTGTCCCACCCCGAAGGTCCGCCTCTCCCACCCCCCGAAGGACTCGCGATGACCGTGGCATACCTGGTGGCCGGTGTCCGTACCCCGATCGGCCGGTACGGCGGCGCGCTGGCCGGCGTCCGCCCCGACGACCTGGCCGCGCACGTGATCCGCGAGCTGGTCGCCCGCCACCCGTCGGTGGACTGGGCCCGGGTGGACGACGTGCTCCTCGGCTGCGCCAACCAGGCCGGCGAGGACAACCGCAACGTGGCGCGGATGGCCGCCCTGCTCGGCGGGCTGCCGGAGGAGGTGCCCGGCAGCACGATCAACCGGCTGTGCGGCTCGGGGCTGGACGCGCTCGCCACGGCGGCCCGCGCGATCGTGGCCGGCGAGGCCGAGCTGGTCGTGGCCGGCGGTGTGGAGAGCATGAGCCGCGCCCCGTTCGTCATGCCGAAGGCCACGTCGGCGTACTCGCGGGCGGCGGAGATCCACGACACCACCATCGGTTGGCGGCTGGTCAACCCGCTGATGAAGAAGCAGTGGGGGATCGACTCGATGCCGGAGACGGCGGAGAACGTGGCGGCCGAGTTCGGCGTCGACCGCGCCGCGCAGGACGAGTTCGCCCTCCGCTCGCAGCAGCGCGCGGCCAAGGCGCAGGCCGACGGCCGGCTCGCCGAGGAGATCGTGCCGGTGACCGTGCCGGCCGGTCGCCGGGAGACCCGGCAGGTCGAGGTCGACGAGCACCCCCGGGAGACCTCGCTGGAGAAGCTCGCGGCGCTGCCGACCCCGTTCCGGGAGGGCGGCACGGTGACGGCCGGGAACTCCTCGGGCGTCAACGACGGCGCGGTCGCCCTGCTCGTCGCGTCCGAGGCGGCGGTCGCCCGGTACGGTCTCACCCCGCTGGCCCGGATCCGCGGAGCCGCGACGGCCGGCGTGCCGCCGCGCATCATGGGCGTTGGGCCCGTGCCGGCGACGCGCAAGCTGCTCGACCGGCTCGGCGTCGCGCTCGGCGACGTGGACGTCGTCGAGCTGAACGAGGCGTTCGCCGCCCAGTCCGTCGCCGTGCTGCGCGAACTGGGCCTGCCCGAGGACGCCGAGCACGTCAACCCGAACGGCGGCGCCATCGCGCTGGGCCACCCGCTCGGCGCCAGCGGCGCCCGGCTCGCGCTGACCGCCGCGCTGGAGCTGCGCCGCCGCGGCGGCCGGCGGGCGCTGGCCACGATGTGCATCGGGGTGGGACAGGGGATCTCCCTCCTGATGGAGTCCGCGGCCTAGAGTGTTCTGCACCACACCCTCCGCGGGTCGGCCGGTGGGCCGCCGGACGCCCGCACGCGCCCCCTCGCGCGTGCGTCGCTGACGTCGGGCGCCGGCTCCGCCCCGCTCGCGCGACGAACTGGGGAGTCTGCAGATGCCGGACGGCCTTCCGACCGAGATCGACCTGTCCCGCCCGAGTGCCGCCCGGGTGTACGACTACTTCCTGGGCGGCGCCCACAACTTCGAGATCGACCGGCAGCTCGCCGAGCAGATCGCGGCCATGACGCCGCACCTGCCGGCCACCATGCGCTCCGGTCGCGAGTTCCTGCGCCGGGCGGTCCGGGCGCTGCTGGACGCCGGCATCGACCAGTTCCTCGACATCGGGTCGGGCATCCCGACGGTGGGCAACGTGCACGAGGTGGCCCAGGGCGCCAACCCGAAGGCGCGGGTGGTCTACGTGGACATCGACCCGGTGGCGGTCGCGCACAGCCGCGAACTGCTCGCCGGCAACGAGCTGACCACCGTGATCCACGCCGACCTGCGGGAGCCGGAGCGGATCCTCGCCGAGGCGCGCGGCCTGCTCGACCTCGACCGGCCGGTCGGCATCCTCCTCGCCGGCGTGGTGCACTTCGTCCCGGACGCGGACCGCCCCGCCGAGATCCTGGCGACCCTGCGGGCCGCCGCGGCCCCGGGCTGCTACCTGGTCATCTCGCACTCCACCTTCGAGGACCAGCCGCAGGAGATGCTCGACGCGCAGCGGCTGTCGGCGCGTACCGACACCGAGATCACCCTGCGGTCCCGGGCCGAGATCGCCGGCTTCTTCGGTGACTGGACGATCCTCGAGCCGGGTGTGGTGCACATGCCGCTCTGGCGTCCCGACTCGCCGTCCGACGTGGACGAGCACCCGGAGCGGTTCGGGGCGTTCGGCGGCGTCGCGCGCAACGACCGGCCCGTCGCCGGCTGACGGCCGTGGCCGGCGTCCCGGATCCCACGGGGGACGACGTCAGCCCGGCCGGCGCGCAGGAGTACGCCGCGCGGTGGGCCAGGGCGGTACGCCGCCTCGGTTTCGTGCCGCTCAGCGCGGCCGAGACCGAGCGGCTGCTGCTCACGTACACCGTGCGGCTGGCGTCGGCGCTGCGCGCCGACCCGTTCTCCGCCCAGCCGGCCGCCGAGATCGGGCGGGCGCTGGTCGAGGCGCACCTGACCGAGCCGCTCATGCTGGAGTGGTCGGTGCGCGCCCTCGGGGAGGACCTCGTGGGCCGGGTCGTCCCGGTCCAGGCCGCGCCGGCGGACGCGCGGGCCCGGGTGGCCGGTCTCCAGGGCGCCCTCGCCGCCGGCTTCACCCGGGCGCTGCGCGACCGCACCTTCGCCCAGCAGGAGCGGATCGCCCGTTCGGCCTGGCAGGCCCGCGACGAGGTGGAGCAGGCCCTGCGCGACAGCGAGGCGCGGTTCCGGGCGGTCTTCACGGGCGCGGCGATCGGCATCGGCATCGCCGACACGAGCGGCCGGATCATCGACGTGAACCAGTCGTTCGCCGACATGCTCGGGTACTCGGCGGACGAGCTGCGCCAGCTCAACGTCGCCGCGCTCTTCCACGCCGACGACGCCGCCGGGATGTGGGAGCTCTACCAGGAGCTCATCGAGGGCAAGCACGACTCGGTGCGGCTGGAGAAGCGCTACTACCGCAAGGACGGGACGAGCCTCTGGACGGACCTGGCGGTCTCCCTCATCCGGCACGACGACGGCCGGCCGCGGTTCACCGTCGCCATGATCGAGGACATCACCGAGCGGTACGCGTTGCAGCAGCGGCTGCGGTTCCAGGCGTTGCACGACCCGCTCACCGGGCTGCCCAACCGGACCCTCTTCTTCGAGACGCTCGGACGCGTCCTCGAGACCGCCGACGCCGGCCGGCGCGTCGGCGTCTGCTTCCTCGACCTCGACGGGTTCAAGGCGATCAACGACAGCCTCGGGCACGACCTCGGCGACCGGCTGCTGGTCGTGATCGCCCGCCGGCTCGCCGACTCCGTGGCCGACCACGGTCACCTCGTGGCGCGGATGGGCGGGGACGAGTTCGTCATCCTCGTCGACGGCGGGGACGGCCTCGACGACGCGGTGGCCGTGGCGGAGGCCGCGCTGGCCGCCGTGGCCACGCCGGTGCACGTCGACGACCAGCAGCTGACCGTCTCGGCGAGCGTGGGCGTCGTCGAGTGCCCGGCCCTGGAGACCAGCGCGTCGGAGCTCATGAAGGCGGCGGACACCACCCTCTACTGGGCCAAGGCGGAGGGCCGCGGGCGGTGGGCGGTCTACGACCCGGAGCGCAGCGCCCGCGACATCGCCCGCTCGTCGCTGGCCGCGAACCTGCCGGGGGCGCTGGACCGGGGCGAGTTCGTGCTCCACTACCAGCCGATCGTGTCGCTGCTCGACGGGCGGATGCTCGCCGTCGAGGCGCTGGTGCGGTGGCAGCACCCCGAGCTGGGCCTGCTCGGCCCGGACCGGTTCATCGGGCTCGCCGAGGAGACCGGGCTGATCGTGCAGCTCGGCGCCTGGGTGCTGCGCCGGGCCTGCGAGGACGCCGAGCAGTGGCGGCGCCGCTTCCCGGACGCGGGGCTGGTGGTGAGCGTCAACCTGGCCGCCCGGCAGGTCGAGGACCCGACCATCGTGGAGACCGTCTCGGACGCGTTGGTCTACAGCGGCCTCCCGGCCCGGCTGCTCCAGCTGGAGCTGACCGAGAGCGCCGTGATGGGCACCGCCGGGGAGCCGCTGCGGTCGCTGCGCCGGCTCGCGGCGCTCGGCGTACGGCTGGCCGTCGACGACTTCGGCACCGGCTACTCGAACCTCGCGTACCTGCGCCGGCTGCCGATCCACTGCCTGAAGCTGGCCGGCCCGTTCGTGGAGGGCATCCGGGGCGACGCCCCGGAGACGGCGGCCGACCACCGGGACGAGCGCATCGTGGACGCGCTGGTCCGGCTGGCGCACGCGCTGGAGCTGTGGGTGACCGCCGAGGCCGTGGAGACGGTCGTGCAGGCCGAGCGGCTGCGGGCGCTGCGCTGCGACACCGGGCAGGGGCAGTTGTTCGGCGCGCCCGTGCCGGCCGACGCCATCGCCGCCCGCCTGGCCGGTACGGAGGCGGCGTGAGCGGGCGCGGCCGGGCGTGCGCCCGCCGCGCCCTGATGCGAGGGTGGAACGACCGGTGACCGCGCCGGCGGCCCGGCGGCCCGGTACGGGTCGGCGGGATCCCCGGTGGGCCGGGCGGATTGGGGGGCGGCGCCGATGAGCGTGACCGACAGCGAGACGGTCGTCTCGGTGGTCGCCGCACTGGCGATCCTGGCCGGGCTGGCCGGCGTGATCGTGCCGGGCCTGCCGGCGCTGCCGCTCTGCTGGGGCGGGGTGCTCATCTGGGCGCTCTTCGGCGGCGCGGGCGGCGGCCGGTGGCTCGTGCTCGCCGCCGCGACCCTGGTCGCCCTCGGCGGGACGGTGGTGAAGTACGCCTGGCCGGGGCGGAACCTGAAACGCAGCGGGGTGCCCACGTCGTCCCTGCTCGCCGGCGGGCTGCTGGGCCTGGTCGGGTTCTTCGTCGTCCCCGTGGTCGGGCTGGTGCTCGGCTTCGTGGGTGGGGTGTGGGCGGCCGAACGGCTGCGGCTCGGCGACGCCCGGCTCGCCTGGCCGGCCACGAAACGGGCGGTGGCAGCGGCCGGCCTGTCGATGCTGCTGGAGTTCCTCGCCGGGCTGGTGATCGCCGCGCTGTGGGTCGCCGGCCTGGTGCTCACGTGAGCCCGGCACGACGGCACGGACGGTGTGGGTGCGGCGGCGCGGCGCGCATGTCGGGTACGGCAGGGAGCGCCGTACGGGTGAGAGAGAGGCGACCACGCCGCGCCGCCGCGGGCCGGGCGGTCCGAGCGCCCGGCGGTGGCCCGTCGCGATCGGGCCAGGTCACGGGAACAAGGATGCGCCGCCCGTCGGGCACCGGCAACCACAATTCGCCACACCCGGGGCATTGACGGTGATCGGGTCCGGCCAGTAGGACTTGGGGATGGAGGGCCGCCGATGAGGAAAGCCCCGCTCACGCTGGAACGGCTGCGGGTCGCCGTGGCCGACGGCGAGATCGACACCGTGGTGCTGGCGCTCGTCGACATGCAGGGCCGGTTGCAGGGCAAACGGTTCCACGCGCCGTACTTCCTGGAGCACGTGGTCGGCCACGGCAGCGAGGGGTGCAACTACCTGCTCGCGGTGGACGTCGAGATGAACACCGTCGACGGGTACGCGATGTCGAGCTGGGAGCGCGGCTACGGCGACTTCGCCATGCGGCCCGACCTCGCCACGCTGCGCCGGGTGCCGTGGCAGCCGGGCACCGCCCTGCTCCTGGCCGACCTGGAGTGGCTGGACGGGTCCGGTCCGGTGGTCGCCTCGCCCCGGCAGATCCTCCGCCACCAGCTCGACCGGCTGGCCGGGCACGGGCTGACGGCGTACGCCGGCACCGAGCTGGAGTTCGTCGTCTACCGCGACTCGTACGAGGACGCCTGGCGGCGCGGCTACCGGGAGCTGACCCCGGCCAACCAGTACAACGTGGACTACTCGCTGCTCGGGACGGCCCGGGTCGAGCCGCTGCTGCGTCGCATCCGCACCCAGATGGCGGGAGCCGGGCTGTCCCCGGAGAGCGCGAAGGGGGAGTGCAACCTCGGCCAGCACGAGATCGCCTTCCGCTACGACGAGGCGGTCACCTGCGCCGACCACCACGTCATCTACAAGAACGGGGCGAAGGAGATCGCCGCCCAGGAGGGCATGTCGATCACCTTCATGGCCAAGCCGAACGCCCGCGAGGGGAACTCCTGCCACATCCACTTCTCGCTGCGCGACGTGGACGGCCACCCGGCACTGCTCGGGGACGGGCCCGGGCGGCTGAGCGTGACCGGCCGGCAGGTGCTGGCCGGGCTGCTCGCCACGATGCGCGAGTTCAGCCTGTTCTTCGCGCCGAACGTCAACTCCTACAAGCGGTACCAACCGGGCTCGTTCGCGCCGACCGCCCTGCGGTGGGGCACCGACAACCGCACGTGCGCGCTGCGACGCGTCGGCCACGGCCCGGACGTGCGGGTGGAGAACCGGGTGCCGGGCGCGGACGTCAACCCGTACCTGGCGATCGCCGCGCTGGTCGCCGGGGCGGTGCACGGCATCGAGCAGGAGCTGGAGCCCGGGGAGGAGTGCACCGGCAACGCGTACGACGACGCCGCCGCCGAGCGGGTGCCGGGCACCCTGCGCGACGCCCTCGCCCTCTGGGAGTCCTCGACCGTGGCCGCCGAGGCGTTCGGCGCCGAGGTCGTGGCCCACTACGCGAACCACGCCCGGGTCGAGCTCGCCGCCTTCGACGCCGCGGTCACCGACTGGGAGCTGTTCCGTGGCTTCGAACGCCTCTGACGCCCCCGCGATCTTGCACTTTGTGCCCGCTCTTCGTGGTGGTACGTGGCTTTTGTCGGGGCCGAAACTGCAAGATCGCGGGGGGCGGGGAGGGGTGGGCGGGTGACGCGCCTGGTGAACCCGGCCACCGGGGAGGTGTTCGCGGAGGTTCCGGACACGTCACCGGAACAGGTGGACGCGGCCGTCGCACGGGCCGCCGCGGCGTACGAGCGGTGGCGGTGGGTGGCGCCGGGGGAGCGGGCGCGGCTGCTGCGCCGGTTCGCCGCCGTGGTCGACGCCCACGTGGAGGAGCTGGCGCGGATCGAGGTGCGCAACAGCGGCCACCCGATCGGCGGCGCCCGGTGGGAGGCCGGCAACGTCCGGGACGTGCTCGACTACTACGCGGGCGCGCCGGAGCGGCTCGCGGGCCGGCAGATCCCGGTGCCGGGCGGCCTCGACGTGACCGTGCACGAACCGCTCGGCGTCGTCGGGGTCATCGTGCCGTGGAACTTCCCCATGCCGATCGCCGCCTGGGCGCTCGCCCCGGCGCTCGCCGCCGGCAACACCGTGGTGCTCAAGCCGGCCGAGCTGACCCCGCTCACCGCGCTGCGCCTCGCCGAGCTGGGTCGCGAGGCGGGCCTCCCCGACGACGTGTTCACCGTGCTCCCCGGCGCCGGTCCGGTGGTGGGCGAGCGCCTCGTCACCCACCCGGCCGTACGCAAGATCAGTTTCACCGGCTCCACGGCGGTCGGCACCCGGATCATGGCGGGCTGCGCCGCACAGGTGAAGCGGGTGACGCTGGAGCTGGGCGGCAAGTCGGCCAACCTGGTCTTCGCCGACGCCGACCTGCCGAGGGCGGCCGCGACCGCGCCGTACGCGGTCTTCGACAACGCCGGCCAGGACTGCTGCGCCCGCTCCCGGATCCTCGTCCAGCGCAGCGCGTACGACCGGTTCCTGGAGCTGCTCGAACCGGCGGTGCGTGCGGTCCGGGTCGAGGACCCCGCGCGGGAGACCGCCGAGATGGGCCCGCTCGTCTCGGCGGCACACCGGGACCGGGTGGCGGGCCACGTCGAGGGCGCCAGGGTGGCCTTCACCGGCGCCCGGCCGGACGGCCCCGGCTTCTGGTACGCCCCGACCGTGCTGCTCGCCGACTCCCCGGCGGACCGGCACTGGCGTGCGGAGATCTTCGGCCCGGTCGTGTCGGTGCTGCCCTTCGACGACGAGGCGGACGCCGTCCGGCTCGCCAACGACACCGAGTACGGCCTGTCCGGCTCGATCTGGACCCGGGACGTCGGCCGGGCGCTGCGGGTGGCCCGGGCCGTCGAGGCGGGCAACCTGAGCGTCAACTCGCACTCCTCGGTGCGCTACTGGACACCGTTCGGCGGCATGAAGCGCTCCGGTCTCGGACGCGAGCTGGGCCCCGACGCGCTGCACGCCTTCACCGACGTCAAGAACGTCTTCATCGCCACGGAGGAGTGAGCAGGTGGATCGGTTGCGGGATCGGGTGGCCGTGGTCACCGGGGCGGGCAGCGGGATCGGGCTGTCCACCGTGCGGCGGTTCGCCGCCGAGGGGGCCCGGGTGGTGTGCGTGGACATCGACGCCGAGGCCGGGCAGCGGGCCGCCGCCGAGGTGGGCGGTGATGCCGTCGTCGCCGACGTGGCCGACGAGGCGGCCGTACGCGCGCTGTTCGACGGGGTCGTGGAGCGGCACGGCCGCGTGGACGTGGCGTTCAACAACGCCGGGATCTCCCCGCCGGACGACGACTCCATCCTGGAGACCGGCCTGGACGCCTGGGAGCGGGTGCTGCGGGTCAACACCACGAGCGTCTACCTGTGCTGCAAGCACGTGATCCCGCACATGCGCCGGCAGGGCGGCGGTTCCATCATCAACACCGCCTCGTTCGTGGCGCTGATGGGCGCGGCCACCTCGCAGATCGCGTACACGGCCAGCAAGGGCGGGGTGCTGGCGATGACCCGGGAGCTGGGGGTGCAGTTCGCCCGGGAGGGGATCCGGGTGAACGCGCTGTGCCCGGGCCCGGTCGCCACGCCGCTGCTGCTCGAACTCTTCGCCGCCGACCCGGAACGGGCCGCCCGCCGGCTGGTGCACGTGCCCATGGGCCGGTTCGGCCGGGCCGAGGAGATCGCCGCCGCGGTGGCGTTCCTGGCCAGCGACGACGCGTCGTTCGTGACCGCCGCGCAGTTCGTGGTGGACGGCGGCATCACCGGCGCGTACGTCACACCGCTCTGACGCCGGCGGCGCCGCCGGGTCGCGTCGCGGCGGGAATCCGCCCGGTCGGGAAGACGACAACAGCGTACGAGGTGTCCCAGGCGTTACGCGGTGGTCCCGCCGGGGTACAAGGCGGAGCACGGCGGAGATCATCGGCCGGGTGGGACGGGGCCGGTCCGGGAGGGTGCATGAGTTCGGCGCTGGGGGGCACGGACGCGGAACGACGACCGGCCGCCGACGACCACCTTCCGCGGTCGCTGGCGGCGGCCTTCGCCAACGGCGGCGAGATGGGTCGCCTCCTGGCCACCTTCGACTGGTCATCGACCCCGCTGGGGCCCCCTCGGGAGTGGCCGGCCGCGCTCACGGCCGCGGTCGGCACGATGCTCGCCTCCAGTGCGCAGATCGTCATGTTCTGGGGTGACGAGCACCTGGCCTTCTACAACGACGCCTACCGGCCGACGATCGGCGGCAAGCACCCCGACGCGCTCGGCCGGCCGGCCCGGACGCACTGGGCGGAGACCTGGAGCGTGCTCGCCCCGCTGCTGTCCGGCGTACGCGCCACGGGCCGCTCCTACCGGGCGGAGGACCACCCGTTCCTGCTGGAACGGCACGGCTTCCTGGAGCAGACGTACTTCGACGTCTCGTACGACCCGATCCGCGACGCGGACGGCACGGTCGGCGGCGTCTTCTGCATCGTGAACGAGACCACCGGGCGGGTGCTCGGCGAGCGGCGCATGCGGGCGCTGGCCGAACTCGCCGCCGACCTCGCCGACGTGGGCACCGCCGCCGCACTCGGCCGTGCCGCCGCCGCGGTGCTCGACCGGCACCGGGCCGACGTGCCGTTCGCCCAGATCTGGCTGCGCGACGAGGGGGACCGGTTCGTCCTGGCCGGGTGCAGCGGCGAGGCGCCGACCGCCCCGGCCGCGCCCCCGGTCGCGCTCGCGCGGATCGACGACGGCGGGCCGGTGACCGTCCCGGTGGCGGAACTGCTGGACCCGCCGCCCGCCGCGGCGGCCGACCGGGCGCTCGTGCTGCCCGTCACGGCGGCGAACCAGACCGTCGGCGCGCTCGTCGTGGGCGTGTCCCGCCTCCTGCCGCTGACCGCGGAGTACCGCGGCTTCCTGGACCTGGTGGCGGCCGAGATCTCCCGCGCGGTGGGCAAGCAGCGCGCGTACGAGCAGGAGCGCGCACGCGCCGCCGAGCTGGCCGCCCTGGACCGCGCCAAGACCAACTTCTTCGCCAACGTCAGCCACGAGTTCCGCACCCCGCTCACCCTGGTGCTCGGTCCGCTGGAGGACCTGCTCGCCGACCCGACCCTGCCGGCCGCCCACACCGACCGGCTCGCCGTGATGCACCGCAACGCGCTGCGCCTGCTGAAGCTGGTCAACACCGTGCTGGACTTCTCCCGGCTGGAGTCCGGCCGGCTCGCCGCCCGGTACCAGCCCACCGACCTGGCCGACTACACCGCGCGGCTGGCCAGCACGTTCCGCTCGGCGACCGAACGGGCCGGGCTGCGGCTGGTGGTCGACTGCCCGCCGCTGCCGACGCCCGTCCACGTCGACCGGGACATGTGGGAGAAGATCGTCCTCAACCTGCTGTCGAACGCCGTGAAGTTCACCCTCCACGGCGAGATCCGGGTCCGGGTGCGGGCGGTGCCCGAGGGCGCCCGGCTCGAGGTGGCCGACACCGGGGTGGGCATCGCGGCGGAGGAGCTACCGCACGTCTTCGAGCGGTTCCACCGGGTGCCGGGCGTGCGCGCCCGTACGCACGAGGGCACCGGGATCGGCCTGGCGCTGGTCCGCGAGCTGGTCGAGATGCACGGGGGCGAGGTCGCCGTGACCAGCCGGGTCGACGCGGGCAGCACGTTCACCGTGACCGTCCCGTTCGGTCGCACCCACCTGCCGCCCGAGCGGGTGGTCGAGGCCGGGCCGGAGCCCGCGGAGCCCGAGCAGGCGCTGCTCCACGTCGCGGAGACCGCGCTCTGGACCGGCACGGGCGCGGCCGTCTCGGTCGCGGCCCGTCCCGCCGCGCCGGCCGGGCGGATCCTCGTGGCCGACGACAACGCCGACCTGCGGGAGCACGTCACCCGGCTGCTCGCCCCGAGCTGGGAGGTGGTCACCGCGGGCGACGGCGCCGAGGCCCTGCGGCTGGCCGTGACGGGCAGCTTCGACCTGGTGCTCGCGGACGTGATGATGCCCGAACTGGACGGCTTCGGGCTGGTCGGCGCGCTGCGCGCGGACCCGCGTACGCGGCACGTGCCCATCGTGCTGCTCTCCGCCCGCGCCGGCTCCGCCGAGGCGGTGGCCGGCCTGTCGGCCGGCGCCGACGACTACCTCACGAAGCCGTTCTCCGGCCAGGAGCTGATCGCCCGCGTGCGGGCCAACGTGGAGCTGGGGCAGCTACGCGGACAGATCATCCGCCGGCTCCGCGCGCTCGCCGACGCGGCGGTGGCCGTCAACACGGCCCGTTCCACCGCCGACGTGCTCCGCGTCGCCGCCTCGCACGCGCTCGACCTCGTCGGCGCCGCCCGGGTGGTCGTCACCGCCGACGGCGGGCGCGCCGAGGCGGACGCCGGGGGCAGCGCCGGCGCCGACCCGTCGTTCGTGCTCGCGCTCACCGGCACCGGCGGTGAGCCGCTGGGTGACCTGCGGGTGTGGCGGCGGGACGGCGACGGCGGGGACACCGACGAGGCCGCGCTGACCCAACTGGCCCGGCTGGTCGGCGCGCGGCTGGAGAACGCCCAGCTCTACGAGGCCGAACACCGCACCGCCACCACCCTCCAGCACAGCCTCCTTCCCCGGTCGCTCCCCCAGCTGCCCGGCGCCGTGGTGGCCAGCCGGTACCTGCCGGGCACCGCCGGCGTCGAGGTCGGCGGCGACTGGTACGACGCGATGGTGCTCGACGACCGGGAGCTGGTGCTGGTCATCGGTGACGTGGTCGGCAAGGGGGTGCAGGCGGCCGCCGCGATGGGGCAGCTGCGCAACGCGCTGCGGGCGTACCTGCTGGAGGGCTTCGACCCGGGCGAGTCGCTGACCCGGCTGAACCGGCTGGTCACCCTCACCGAGCGCCGATCCTTCGCCACGGTCCTCTGCCTGCTGTACCACCCCGGCACCGGGCGGCTGCGCTACGCCAGCGCCGGCCACCCGTCGCCGCTGCTCGTACGCGGTGGTGACGTGGTGCTCCTGCACGACCGTGCCCTCGGACCGCCGGTCGGCGCCCTGCCCGGCGCCTCGTACCGCACGGTGGAGGGTCGACTGGCCACCGGCGGCCGGCTGCTGCTCTACACCGACGGGCTCATCGAGGACCGGCACGTCGGCATCGACGAGGCGCTGGCCCGGGTGCGCGCGGACGCGGCCGCGCCCACGGAGCACGTGGCCGACCTGATCGACGCCGTGGTGGCCCGGGTCGCCGGGCGGCCACGACGCGACGACGTGGCGGTGCTCGCGCTGGAGGCGACCGAACCCCACCGGTTCGCGTTGCGGCTGCCGGCCGACCCCACCCGGTTGAGCGTGCTGCGCAAGCGCCTGGAGGACTTCCTCGTGGCCCACGGCGTCGGCGAGACGGACCTGTTCGACCTCACGGTGGCGATCTCGGAGGCGGCCGCCAACGCGATCGAGCACCCGGTCGCCCCGGCCGAGCCGACGATCGGCGTCGAGGTGGCGATCGAGGACGGCACGGTGGTCGCCACGATCCGCGACAGCGGGCGGTGGCGGGAGCCGACCGGCTCCGGGTTCCGGGGCCGGGGGTTGTCCCTCATCCGGGCGTTGGGGGACCTGACCGTCGACCGTACGCCGGACGGCACGCAGGTGACGCTGCGCCGGCGGCTGCGGGGCTGAGCGGGACGGGACGGTCACCGCGGGAGCGGGACGGGACGGTCACCGCGGGAGCGGGACCGGACCGTCACTCCGGGAGCGGGACCGTCACTCCGGCCGCAGCCAGGGCTGCTCGCTCAGGCCGGAGACGTCCAGCACGCGGCGGACCTGCCGGGACGGCAGGACGCTGAGCGCGTCGGGAAGGCGCTGGGCGAGCCGGACCAGGGCGTGGATCGCCGCCGAGTCGAAGAAGGTGACCGCCCGCAGGTCGAGCGTCACCCGCGCGGCGGGCTCGCGCAGCGCGGTCTGGAACATCGTGTCGGCGGTGGCCATGTCGACCTCGCCGGTCACCACGACGAAAAGATCGTCGCCGTCGATCTCCGCCGTGGCGGAGAAGACGGGCGGCGCGACCCCGTGATCCACCCCGCCACCATGGCACAACGGGGCAGACGGGGCAACAGGCGCCCGTGCGGACCGTCGCGGGCGTGTCCGTGTCGCGGCGATAGGCTTGGACCATGACCGTCCGTGCGCCGCTGACCCCAGGCACGCTCTCCCCGTGGCGAGCGGTTCCCGCCCACATCCCGCGTCCCGAGTACGTGGGCAAGAAGGGCCCCCGGGAGTTCCACGGATCGCACGTGCAGACCCCGGAGACGATCGAGAAGATGCGCGTGGCCAGCCGGCTCGCCGCGCAGGCGACCCAGCTCGCCGGGGAGCACTGCAAGCCGGGCGTCACCACCGACGAGATCGACAAGGTGGTGCACGAGTTCCTCTGCGACCACGGGGCGTACCCGTCGACGCTGGGCTACAAGGGCTTCCCGAAGTCCTGCTGCACGAGCCTCAACGAGGTCATCTGCCACGGCATCCCGGACTCGACGGTCCTGCAGGACGGCGACATCATCAACGTCGACGTCACGGCGTACCTCGACGGGGTGCACGGCGACACGAACGCCACCTTCTGCGTGGGCGAGGTGAGCGAGGAGGCCCGGCTGCTGGTCGAGCGGACCCACGAGGCGATGATGCGGGGCATCCGTGCCGTCGCCCCGGGGCGCCAGATCAACGTGATCGGCCGCGTCATCGAGTCGTACGCCAAGCGGTTCGGCTACGGCGTCGTGCGCGACTTCACCGGGCACGGCATCGGCGAGGCCTTCCACAGCGGGCTCTACGTGCCGCACTACGACAGCCCCCGGCCCACCGAGGTCATGGAGCCGGGCATGACGTTCACGATCGAGCCGATGATCACCCTGGGCACCTACCAGTACGACATGTGGGACGACGGCTGGACCGTGGTCACCAAGGACCGGAAGTGGACCGCCCAGTTCGAGCACACGATCGTCGTGACCGAGGACGGCCACGAGATCCTGACCCTGCCGTGACCGACAGCCCGGCGGCGCTGCGCGAGGCGCACCACGCGGACGTCTCGGGCGGCTGGCTCCGCCCGGCCGTGTTCGGGGCGATGGACGGGCTGGTCACCAACATCGCGCTGATCGCCGGCGTCGGCGGCGGCGGGGTGTCGCCGCGCAGCATCGTGCTCACCGGCGCCGCCGGCCTGGTCGCCGGCGCGATCTCGATGGGGCTCGGCGAGTACACCAGCGTCCGGTCGGCCAACGAGCAGGTCGCCGCGGAGGTGGCCAAGGAGCGGCGCGAGCTGGAGCGGCACCCCGAGGCCGAGGCGCAGGAACTGGCCGACACGTGGGTCGCCCGTGGGCTGCCCCCGGACCTCGCCATGCAGGTGGCGCAGGCGCTGCGGCGCAACCCGGAGGAGGCGCTGCGGGTGCACGTCCGGGAGGAGCTGGGCGTCGACCCGGACGACCAGCCGAGCCCGTGGGCGGCGGCCATCTCGTCGTTCCTCTTCTTCTCCGTCGGGGCGTTCGTGCCGTTGGTGACCTACCTGCTCGGCTTCACCAGCCTCGGGCTCGCCCTCGGCGTGGGCGGGCTGGGCCTGTTCGCGGCCGGCGCGGTGGTCGCCCGGTTCACGAACCGGCCCTGGTGGTCCAGCGGCCTGCGGCAGCTGCTGCTGGGCGCCGCGGCGGCCGCCGCCACGTACCTGGTGGGCGCCCTCATCGGCGTCCAGGGCGGCCTCGGCTGAGGCGCCGTCACGTGGTGAGCAGGTCGTCGACCGTCCCGTCGACCGGCTGACCCCGGGCGGCCAGCTCCTCGGCCTGCCGGGCCAGCACCGCGCCCACCTCGGTCATGTCCGCGCCCGCCAGCCCGGTACGCCGCACGGCGTCCCCCGGGTCCCGGAAGTAGGTGCGGCTGAGCAGGCCGTTGACGGTCGCGGCGGCCAGCCGGGCCTCGCCCAGCATGAGCAGGGCCTGGTCCGTCTCGTACCACTCGGCCAGCCGCGCGGCCCGGGCGTGCGCCGCGTGGCCCCGGTACCACGCCTGGCGGGCGGCGGCGCTGAACTCGGCCGGACGGGCCCGGGCCAGACGGCCGAGGTGCTCGTCGCGCAGGGTCCGCAGCCAGCCGGTCGGGTCGTGCAGCGGGCGGGTCGTGACGTACCGGTCGGCCGTCAACGGCCAGAGCGAACTGATCACGCGGGCCTGCCGGAGGTGGTCCTCGGCACCGGCCACGGTGAGGTCGACCAGCACCCCGTCCACCCGGCGGGTGGCCGGCGCCGGGCCGGTGCCCGGGCGGTACGTCACCACGAGGATCCCGATCTCCCCGTCCCCGCCGCCGTCGTCGTCGCCGTGTGCCAACGGCCCGTGCACGGCGACCGCGAGCACGTCGGCCGGGAACCGGCGCCGGGCCGCCTCCGCCACGCGTTCGGCGACCGTCCACCGGGGATCGGTGAGGTGCCGGTCGATCTCGACGTCCTCGTTGTCGACGCTCACGCCCGACGCCCCCTGCGACCTCGTGGACGCGCGCGGCGCGTCCGCTGCCCGGTCAGGGCGTCGCCGGCCGGCCCGGGCCGCTCGCCCCGCTGACCGCGGGCGCCCCGGCGGCGACGTGCGCGCCGGTGGCCCCGCTGGGCACCACCCTAGCGGCGGCGGTCGCCGGCACCCGGCACGCCGCGCCCGCCGGGGACCAGCCGGAAGACGCGGATCTCCCGGTCGCCGGCCCGGCGCACGTACGTCCGGTACGCCGGCCACTCGGTGACCAGGCGCTGCCAGAGCCGGTCCCGTTCGGGGCCGGTGACGACCTCGGCCCGGACCGGGACGCGGCGGCCCCTGACGGTCACCTCCGCGGCCGGGTCGGCGAGCAGGTTCAGCGACCAGCCCGGCTGGTGCGGCTGGCCCCAGTTCGAGCCGACCACCACGTACGCGTCCCCGTCGCGGACGTAGAGCAGCGGCGTGCTGCGGGGCTGGCCCGAACGGCGGCCGGTCGTGGTGAGGATGAGGGACGGGACGAGGCCGAGGGCGACCACCCGCCCCCGGGTGAGCCGCCCGACGGCCCGGTCGGCCGGGACGAGCAGGCGGGCGACCGCCGCGAACCAGCGGTGGTGGCCCAGGCGGCGGGTGACGGCACCGAACACGGACACGGGGGACAGTCTGCCGGCCGCCCGCTCCCGGCCGCGTCCCGGGACCGCGTCGCGGCCGGCGGGGGTGCACAGGAAGGCCGGGCCGGCCACCCCGGTGCGGTCAGTCCAGGCGCCGCTCGACCGGCAGCCGGGAGCGGGTGAACAGCCCCGCCCCGAGCATCGCCACGAGTGGCACGAGCACGAGGACGCCGAGGGTCGACCAGGGCACGACGAGCGGGTACGGGTCCTCGATGGGCCAGCTCTCGGCGTACTGCCGGTTGGTCGAGAGCAGGATGATGAGCGCGGTGCCCAGGCCGGCCACGATGCCGAGCACCGACCCGAGGCCGGCGATCACCCCGGCCTGGCAGAGCGCCAGCAGCCGGCGTACGCCCGGGCCGGCCCCGACCGCGGCGAGCGTGGACAGGTCCGCGCGGCCCTCCGCGGCGGCGAGTCCGGTGGCGATCCCGGCCGCGCCCACCGTGACGAGCCCGGCGGCCCCGGCGAGCAGGAGCAGCAGCGGCTCGCTCCCGCGCGGCGGGACGCCCGACTCCACGTCCACGATCACCTCGCCGTACGGCCGCAGCGCGTCGGTGAACCGCTGCCGCTGCCGTTCGTCGGGAACCTCGGGCGCCGACGCGATCCAGGACGTGGTGCGCGGGGTCAGCCCGAGCCGGGTGGCCGCCGCGGGGGAGATCAGCAGCCGGGTCGGGCCGACGGCGCCGGGCAGCGCGTGGCCCGGCAGCACACCGCTGACCGGGGGAGTCGGCGACACCGATCCCACGCTGGCCCGGTCGACCCGCACCGCCACCCGCCCGTCGTGCAGGTAGCGCGGGTCGGTCACCACCACCCCGCCGGCGCGCAGCACGGCGGTGGCGGCCGCGGCCTCGGCGGGCCCCGCGCCGGTGAGCAACGGCAGCGCGGTCCCGTCGTCCACGACGACGTGGACGTACGGGCCGTAGTAGTCGTGGGACCGCAACTGGCAGCGCGGATCGGCCCGGGCGAGCCGGCGCTCGGCGGCGCTCATCCCGTCGCGCGGCTGCCACGGGCAGGCCCTCTCCGGCGGAAGCACCGGCTCGACCGCGCAGTAGTCGACCGGCCCGCTCACCGCGTCGCAGTCGACGAAGTTCACCGGCACCACCGCGCTCGCGCCGAGGTGCGCCCGGGCCGCCGCGGCGACCTCGTCGAGCGGGGGCGCGGGCCGGTCCGCCTGGGTCTGGCTGACCTGTATGTTCCCGAGGGGCAGGGCGGGCTGGTAGGCGACGCGGTCGCGTTGCGCGTCGCTGGCCAGGTAGGCGCCCAGCGCGACGCTGGCGGCGACGGCCGCCATGACGGCCGAGATGGCCGGTGCGGCGGAGGCCCGGTTGCGGCTGGCGTCCCGCAACGCGATCCGGGGAGCCAGCGGCAGCGCCCGCCCCAGCCGGGCCAGGAGGCCGATGAGGGTCGGCGTGCAGAGGACCAGGCCCAGCTCGCCGAGGATCAGTCCGAGGAGGATCACCGTGGGGGTGGTCCGGGTGGCCCCGAGCGCCGCGACGGCCGCGCCACCGGCGGCCAGGACCACCCCGACCGTCAGCCACCGCCCGCGGTCCCGTGGCGGCGTCCGCCGGCCGGCCAGCCCGGCCACGACGTCCTGCCGGGCGGCGGTCCACGCGGGGGCCAGCGCGGCGAGCACCCCGGCCAGCACGGCGACACCGGCGACCACCACCAGCGCCGCCGGCCAGCAGCGGTAACCGCCGAAGCGGGCGCCGAAGACGTACTCCTCGACGAGCGGCCGGCCGGCGAAGGCCGCCGCGACGCCGAGGACCAGGCCGGCGGCGGCGCCGAGGAGGCCCAGCACCACCCCGTCGGCGAGGACCACCCGGCGGAGCTGGGCGGCGTCGCCGCCGGCCACCGCGACCAGGGCGAGGTCCCGGCGCCGTCGGCGTACGCCGACCGCGAAGGCCGGCCCGACGAGCAGCACCACCTCCAGCAGACCCAGACCGCCGACGAGCACGCTGGTGCCGAGGTCGTTCACGTCCGCGCCGCCCTGGCCCGGCCAGAGCCGCAGCGACGACTCATCCTCCGCACCGGTCCGGGCCGTCACGACCAGGCCCTGCTCGTTGAGCCGCCGTACGAGGTCGGCGTCCACCGTCCCGGGCACGTCGGCCAGCCAGGTCGCGTCCGGACCGGGCTCGACCGGGGGCACGGCCGCGGGGTGCAGGGCGAGCATCGGGCCCAGGTTGTCGGGGAACTCGACCACCCCGACCACGCGACGCGGGCCGTCGCCGGTGGTGACGGTGCCGCCGATCCGGATGTCGAGGCGGCGCAGGGCGGCGCGGCTCGCGGCGACCTCGTCGGGACCGGCCGGTGCCCGCCCCTCGCGCAGCCGTGCCGTGCCGAGGGCGAGGGGGTCGGTGAGGTCGAGCGCCCGGCCCATGATCGTCTCGTCGCGGCCCTGCGCACGGACGGAGACCGGTATCCAGTCGCGGATCCCGGTGACCCGGCCGCCGGGCCCGAGCAGCGCCGTGAGCTCCTCGGTGGTGAGCGTCGAGCCGGGCCCCGACGGCTCCGGGTCCCGCGACGACCAGCTGTCACCCGACTCGTCCTGGACGACGGGGTGACGGGAGACCCAGTGCAGCGCGGCGTCCGCCACGCCGAGTTGTCGGTCGAGCCGCTCCTCCTGGGTCAGCTCCGCCATGTCGTAGCTCGCCGCCACGAACGTCAGCACCAGCACCGGCAATGTGATCATCGCGAGCACCAGCGCGGTCCGGCCGCGGGCCCGCCGCGCCTCGCGCCGCGCGATCCGCAGCGCCGTCCGCCACGAGCCGGCCAGTTCGGCCGTACGCCGGCGGCGCAGGGGCGTGGGGGTCGGCGCGGTCGGGGGCGTGTCCCGCGTGCCGGCCGGGGGCCGGATCCGACCGCCGGAGCGGACGGTCACCGCCCGCTGCCGCTCAGCAGCTGCTCGACGCTGCCCAGCGGGGCCGTCGAGTCGACCAGCACCCCGTCGCGCAGGAACACGACCCGGTCGGCCCACCCGGCGTGGCGTGCCTCGTGGGTGACCAGCAACCCGGCCGCACCGGCGTCGACCCGGCGCCGCAGCAGGTGCAGCACGGCCTCGCCGGTCTGCGAGTCCAGCGCGCCGGTCGGCTCGTCGGCCAGCACCAGCCGCCGCTCGCCGACGAGCGCCCGCGCGATGGCCACCCGCTGCTGCTGGCCGCCGGAAAGCTGGTCCGGGAACCGGTCGCCCAGGTCGGGCAGGCCCACCTCGGCGAGCGCGGCCCGGGCCATGGCCCGCGCCCGCCGCACGCCGGTGCCGTCGAGTTCCAGCGGCAGCGCCACGTTCTCCACGGCGGTCAGGCTGCCGAGCAGGTTGAGGTTCTGGAAGATGTAGCCGACCCGGCGGCGGCGCAGCTGGGCCAGCCCGCGGCGGTCCAGGGCGGCCAGCGGCTGGCCCTCGACGCGCACCTCGCCGGCGGTCGGGCTGTCCAGCCCGCCGGCCAGCGCCAGCAGGGTGGACTTGCCGGAGCCCGACGGGCCCATGACGGCGACCAGCTCACCGGGCCCCACGGTCAGGCTCACCCCGCGCAGGGCGTGCACGGCGGCCGGGCCGGTTCCGTGGGTGCGGTGGACGTCGCGTACGTCGAGCACCGCGACGTCCGATCCCGTCACCGCCGGGCCTCCTCGTCGGCCGGTAGCACCGCCTCTGCGCCTCGCGACGCGTCCGGGGACTGCGGGCCGGGGGCGGGCGGGCGGTAGCGCACGAGGCTGGTCTCGCAGTGGTCCAGCCAGCGCACCTCGGCCTCGGCCTGGAACACCATGGCGTCCAGCACCAGCCGCCACGGCAGGTCCTCCGGCCGGTCGCTGGCGTACTTCAACCGGGTCAACTCCTGCAACGCCCGCATGGTGGCGGCGCGCTGGGTCTGCACGACCGACCGCACGTCCACGCCCGGGGTCGTGAGCGCCAGCGCCAGCTTGATGGACAGCTCGTCACGGGGGCGGTCGGTGCGGCTCACCGGGGTGGCGAACCAGAGGGCGAGGTCCGCCCGGCCGGCGTCGGTGATCTCGTACGGGCGCTGCCCGGCCTCGCTCTCCGGCAGGGAGCGCACCAGTCCGTCCCGTTCCAGCCGGGAGAGCGTGGTGTAGACCTGCCCGATGTTCAGCGGCCAGGTCGACCCGGTCGACTCCTCGAACGCGGCGCGCAGCTGGTAGCCGTACATCTGGCCGCGTTCCAGGAGGGCGAGCAGCCCGTGACGGATGGACATGGGCGGAGTATGCATACCTGGTATGCGACCCGCAACCGGAGGTGATCCCCGTCGCGGCCGGCCGACCGGGGCCGGGGGTCAGGTGGGGCGGCCCGGGAACGGCACGGTCACCGGATCGACGCCCGCCGTACGCCGCCAGCGGGTGGCCCGGACCGAGTAGTCGATGAGGGCGTCCAGCGCCTGGTCGCGGTCGGGACCGGTGGTGGCCGCCAGTGCCGCCCGCCAGTGCGCCGCCGTACGTTCCTCGACCTCGACCGCGAGCCGCAGCGCGCTCGCCCGGTCGGTGATCGGGAACGGCAGGGCGTACCCCGCCCGGTCCGGGGGGACGGTGGCGCCCGCGGTGCTGAGCTGGAGCACGAGCGCGTCCCGGCGGCGCCGGTGGGCGGCCTCGGCCTGCCGGGCGGCCGTGCGGGCCGCCCCGCTGAGCCGTACGCCGATGGGGCCGTACGCGTAGATCGCCGCGTACTCGGCGGTCAGCGCCGCGGCGAGCGCCTCGGCGGGCGCGGGTGGTGCGGCGCGCTCGCTCACTTCAGTGCCTCCAGGTGCGTGGCCCGGGCCGCCGCGATCGAACCGACCAGGGGCGCGCGCTCGGCGGACGCCGAGGCGCAGGCCGCGACGGCCGCGTCCCGGCCGGCGCGCTCGCGCTGCCGCAGGTCGGCGAGGGTGGCGTCCGGGTCGGTGGACGGCGCCCCGCTGGGCGCCGGGGTGGACGAGGGCGGCGTGACCCCGATGAGGCGGGCCAGCTCGCCGGCGTGCGCCCGGTGCGCCTCGGCGATCGGGGTGAGCCGCGCCGCGAGGTCGGGGTGTGCCGTGGCGGCGTCCTGGTACGCGGTGGCGAGCGTCAGCGCCTCGTCCAGCAGCGGACGCAGCGGATCGGGTGCCTTCGGTGCCTCGTCGTCCCCGCCGAGAAGATCACATCCGGCCAGCGGCGCCGCCGCGGCGCCGAGGGCCAGCAGCCCTCCGGCGCGCAGCAGACCGCGCCGGGAATGCCCGGGCGCCGGGATGCGCTGTGCTGTCCTGCCTCTGGCCACCGGACAAGTCAACACCATGCGCAGGGGCACGCGGGGCACCGCCGTCGGTGCGCCGCCCGGCCGGGTGGCCCTCAGGCGCGTTACGCTCTGCGCAGCCACCGGGCGCGTCCGCCCCGGTGGCGTGCCGGCATTGGGGCGGGACGAGGGTCACCGTCGAGCAGGAGAGGGTGCGAGATGACGCAGCGTGGCCGTGCCACCAGGTCGACGGGGCGGCCCCGCGGCGGGGAGCGCCCCGGCGGTGGCGACCTCGCCACCCGGCGCAAGCGGCTGCGGGACGTGATCGAGCCCGTGGTCACCGAGTCCGGCTACGACCTCGAGGACCTCTCCGTCTCCCGTGCCGGGCGGCGGCACGTGGTGCGGGTGATCGTCGACGCCGACGGCGGGGTCAACCTGGACGCCGTCGCCGACGTCTCCCGCGCGGTCTCGTCCGCGCTCGACGCCGCCGAGGAGGCCGGCGGCGACATCGTCGCGGGGGAGTACCAGCTGGAGGTCAGCTCGCCGGGCGTGGACCGGCCGCTCACCCTGCCCCGGCACTGGCGGCGCAACGTCGGCCGGCTGGTCAAGGTGACCACCCGCGCCGCGGCCGCCCCCGAGCAGCGCGGCGGGCAGCCCGCCGGCGACCGTCAGATCACCGGTCGGATCGTCGCGGCCGACGACGAGCGCGTCGTGCTGGAGACCGACGGCGACCGCACGGAATGGACCTACGCCGAACTCGGCCCCGGACGGGTGCAGATCGAGTTCAGCCGCCTCGACGAGATCGAGGAGACCGACGAGGTCGGTGATGCCGGTGGGGCCGGTGATCCCGACGACTTCGACGACGAAGATGTGGAGGACGAGGAGAGGTGAACATCGACCTCGCGGCGCTGCGCGCACTGGAGCGCGAGCGGGAGATCCCGTTCGACACGATCCTCGCGGCGATCGAGACCGCGCTGCTGACCGCGTACCGGCACACCGAGGGCGCCGAGCCGCACGCACGGGTGGAGATCGACCGCAAGTCCGGCGCGGCCTCGGTGTACGCGCAGGAACTGGACGACGAGGGCGGCGTGGTGCGGGAGTGGGACGACACCCCGCACGACTTCGGCCGCATCGCCGCCATGACCGCCAAGCAGGTGATCCTCCAGCGGCTGCGGGAGGCCACCGACGAGGCGCACTTCGGCGAGTACGTCGGCCGCGACGGCGACCTGGTCACCGGTGTGGTGCAGGCGCACGAGGCGCGGGCCGAGAAGGGCATCGTGAGCGTCGACCTCGGCAAGCTCGAGGGCGTCCTGCCGCAGTCCGAGCAGGTGCCGGGCGAGCGGTACGTGCACGGCGAGCGCATCCGCTGCGTCGTGGTGCACGTGGCCAAGGGGGCGCGTGGCCCGCAGATCACCCTGTCCCGGTCCCACCCGGCGCTGGTGAAGAAGCTCTTCGCGCTGGAGGTTCCGGAGATCGCCGACGGCACCGTGGAGATCGGTGCGATCGCGCGTGAGGCAGGTCACCGTACGAAGATCGCCGTGCGCTCGACCGCTCCGGGGGTCAACGCCAAGGGCGCCTGCATCGGCCCGATGGGTCAGCGGGTCCGGGCCGTCATGAGCGAACTGCACGGCGAGAAGATCGACATCATCGACTGGTCGGACGACCCCGCCACCTTCGTCGGCAACGCGTTGTCGCCGGCCAAGGCGCTGCGCGTCGAGGTCGTCGACCTGGCCAGCCGGACCGCCCGGGTGACCGTCCCGGATTTCCAGCTCTCGCTGGCGATCGGCCGGGAAGGGCAGAACGCCCGGTTGGCGGCCCGGTTGACCGGTTGGCGCATCGACATCCGTTCCGACGCCGAGCAGAACGCGCCGACGGGCCGGAGCGGAGCTGATCACGTGCCGGAGCCGGGCGGCGCGATCTCCGGCAGCTAGGGGTAGACTTTCTCAGTGGCACGACGCGCGCGGCCGGAGCGCACCTGTGTGGGCTGTCGGCGGCGAGCGCCGGCCGGCGAACTGCTGCGGGTCGTGGCGGTCGGCGACGAGGCTGGCTACAGCCTCAGGCCCGATCCGGCCCGCAGACTGCCGGGTCGGGGGGCGAACATGCACCCGGATCCGGCCTGCTTCGCGCTGGCGGTGCGGCGCCGCGCCTTCGGGCGTGCGTTGCGCGTCACCGGGGTCCTCGATCACGGTGAGCTCGCGGAGCACATCGATGCGCCAACCACGACGTCCGGTCAACCCGATCGGGCGCGGGTCGCTAGCAAGGTAGGACGACCGACATGAGCACACGATGAAGTCGCAGAAATGACCAGGCTTCAAGTGCACGAGTGAGGTCGCTGCGGGTGCTGCCCGCACGACCTCGGAGTGAGGAGTGCAGTGGCAGGTAAGGCCCGCGTACACGAGCTCGCGAAGGAGCTCGGGGTCGAAAGCAAGACCGTTCTCGCCAAGCTCAAGGAGATGGGCGAGTTCGTGAAATCCGCGTCCAGCACCGTCGAGGCGCCCGTCGCCCGACGGCTGCGCAGCGCGTTCGTCCAGTCGGCCGGTTCGGCGGCTCCGGCCGCCCCGCCGGCGGCCGCTCCGGCACCGGCCCCGACTCCGACGCCGTCGCCCGCCCCGGGTGCGCCCCGGGTCTCGGCCAAGCCCATGCCGCCGCGGCGGCCGGGCGCGCCGACGCCCGGACCGAAGCCCAAGGGCCCGGTGCCGGGTCCGCCGCAGTCCGCGACCCCGGTCGCGAAGCCGGCGAGCGCCCACGACATCGAGGTGGCGGCCGCGGAGGCACGGGCCGCCGCCCTCAAGGCTGAGCAGGAGGCCGCGGTCAAGGCCGCGCAGGCCGCCCGCCAGCAGCAGCGGGAGACCACCCGCCGGGAGCCCCCGGCGGAGGGTGGTCCCCGTCCCGGCCCGCGGCCGGGTCCGGGCACCGTGCCGCCCCGACCGGGTACCCCGGCCGCCGGTCGTCCCGGCGCGCCGACCCCGGGTCCGGGTGCGCGTACGGGTGCCCGCCCGCCGGCGCGCGGCGCCGGCAACAACCCGTTCGGCATCTCCGGTGGCCAGCAGCAGCGTCCGCCGGCGGCCGGCGGGGGCGGTCCGCGGCCCAGCCCGGCGGGCATGCCGCCGCGGCCGAGCCCGGCCTCGATGCCGCCCCGGCCGAGCCCGGCGTCCATGCCGAGCCAGCGCCCCGGTCGCCCCGGCGGCCCGGGTGCCGGCCGTCCCGGTGGCGGCGCGGGTCGTCCCGGTGGCGGCGGCGGTGGTTTCCGCGGCGGTCCCGGTGGCGGTGGCGGCGGCGGTGGTTACCGCGGCGGTCCCGGCGGCGGTGGCGGCGGCGGTGGTTACCGCGGTGGCCCCGGTGGCGGTGGCGGCGGCGGTTTCCGGCCGGGCGCGCCGGCCGGTGGCGCCGGTCGTCCCGGTGGCGGCGGTCGTGGCCGCGGTGGCGGTGCCGCTGGCGCCTTCGGGCGTCCGGGTGGCAAGCCGACCCGTGGCCGCAAGTCCAAGAAGCAGCGCAGACAGGAGTTCGACAACCTGTCGGCCCCGACCATGAGCTCGGGTGCTCCCCGGGGTCAGGGTCAGGTCGTCCGGCTCTCCCGTGGCGCCTCGCTGTCGGACTTCGCCGACAAGATCAACGCCAACCCGGGTTCGCTGGTCCAGGAGATGTTCAACCTGGGCGAGATGGTCACGGCGACCCAGTCCTGCTCTGACGACACCCTGCTGCTGCTGGGTGAGCACCTCGGCTTCAACGTGCAGATCGTCAGCCCGGAGGACGAGGACCGCGAGCTGCTCGCGCAGTTCAACATCGACCTCGACGCCGAGGTGGCGGAGGACCGCCTGGTCAGCCGTCCGCCGGTGGTGACCGTCATGGGTCACGTCGACCACGGTAAGACCAAGCTGCTCGACGCGATCCGCAAGGCGAACGTGGTGGCCGGCGAGGCGGGTGGCATCACCCAGCACATCGGCGCCTACCAGGTCCACGTCCCGCACGAGGGCGAGGACCGGGCGATCACGTTCATCGACACCCCGGGTCACGAGGCGTTCACCGCCATGCGTGCCCGTGGTGCCCAGGTCACCGACATCGTGATCCTGGTGGTCGCGGCCGACGACGGCGTGATGCCGCAGACGATCGAGGCGCTCAACCACGCCAAGGCGGCGGACGTCCCGATCGTGGTGGCGGTCAACAAGATCGACAAGCCGGAGGCCAACCCGGACAAGGTGCGCCAGCAGCTGACCGAGTACGGCCTGGTCGCCGAGGAGTACGGCGGCGACACCATGTTCGTCAACGTGGCCGCCAAGCCGGGCATCGGCATCGAGGACCTGCTCGAGGCCGTCCTGCTGACCGCCGACGCGTCGCTGGAGCTGACCGCTCCCGTGGACGGGCCGGCGCAGGGTGTGGCCATCGAGGCGCACCTGGACAAGGGCCGCGGTGCGGTGGCGACGGTGCTCGTGCAGAAGGGCACCCTGCGGGCGGGCGACTCGATCGTCGCCGGTGGGGCGCACGGCCGGGTCCGCGCGATGCTCGACGAGAACGGCAACCAGGTCGCCGAGGCGGGCCCGTCCCGTCCGGTGATGGTGCTCGGTCTGACCGCGGTGCCGGGAGCGGGTGACACGTTCCTGGCTGCCGAGGACGACCGCACGGTGCGCCAGATCGCTGAGCAGCGGCAGGCGCGGCGGCGGGCGGCGGCGTTCGCCAACTCCCGTGGCCGGGCGACCCTCGAGACGCTCATGGAGCAGCTCAAGGAGGGCGAGAAGACCTCGCTCAACCTGGTGCTCAAGGGCGACGTCTCCGGTTCCGTGGAGGCCCTCGAGGACGCGCTGTTCAACCTCGACATCCCCGAGGAGGTCCAGCTCAGGATCATCCACCGGGGCGTCGGTGCGATCACCGAGAGCGACGTCATGCTCGCGAGCGCATCGACCGAGGCGGTCACGATCATCGGCTTCAACGTGCGGGCCTCCAACAAGGTCCGGGAGATCGCCGACCGCGAGGGCGTGGAGATCCGGTACTACACCGTCATCTACCAGGCCATCGAGGAGATCGACGCCGCCCTCAAGGGGCTGCTCAAGCCGGAGTACGAGGAGGTCGAGCTCGGCACCGCGGAGATCCGCGACGTGTTCCGCTCGTCCAAGATCGGCAACATTGCCGGTTGCATCGTGCGCTCCGGTCTCATCCGCCGCAACGCGAAGGCGCGTCTGCTGCGGGACGGGGCGGTCGTGGCGGACAATCTCACGATCAACTCGCTGAAGCGGTTCAAGGACGACGCCACGGAGGTCCGGGAGGGCTTCGAGTGTGGTCTGACCCTGGGTGGGTTCAACAACATCCAGGTCGGCGACATCATCGAGACCTTCGAGATGCGGGAGAAGCCGCGCGCCTGATCCCGCGGTGACAACGCTGGTCAAGGGGTTTACGCCGAACGGCGTAAACCCCTTGATCATGCGGGGGCCACGGCGGGTATCGTCCGGGGCGATGTTCACCGGAACCGTGGTCTTCGACCTGCTGCTGCCGGGCGACTCCCGGTCGCTCAAGGCCAAGAGGTCGTACGTACGCCCGATCGTGGCGGCGCTGCGCCGCTTCGAGGTCTCCGCCGCCGAGGTGGGGGCGCTCGACCTGCACGGCCGCGCCCAGATCGGGGTGGCCGTGGTGGCCGCCGAGGCGGCACACGTCCGTGAGGTGCTGGACTCCTGCGAGCGTCTGGTCGCCGCGCGTCCGGAGATCGAGTTGCTGTCGGTCCGGCGCCGGCTCCACGGCGAGGACGACTGAGCCGGGCTGCCGCCCGGTCGGTGGCGCCGCGCCGGCACCGCGCACCGGGCGAGCCCGCGCGGGTAGTGTTCGAGATGTTGGCCGGCCCCGCCGGCGGCGCCCCGCGTCGTCGCGTCCGGGCCGGGAGCGGGACACCGTGGAGGTGGCGGAGATGACGGATCCGGCCAAGGTACGCCGGCACGCGGAGCGGGTGCGCGAACTGGTCGCGTCGGTGGTGCGGAGCCAGATCAAGGACCCGCGGCTCGGCATGATCACCATCACGGACGCCCGGATCACCGCCGACCTGCGCGACGCCACGGTCTTCTACACCGTCCTCGGTGACGCCGCGGCGCAGGCGGGCACGGCCGCCGCCCTGGAGAGCGCGAAGGGCATGCTGCGCAGCACCGTGGGCAAGGCCCTCGGGCTGCGCCACTCGCCGACGCTGACCTTCGTCCTCGACGACGTGCAGGACCAGGTCAAGCACATCGACGACCTGCTCGCGGCGGCCCGTAACGCCGACGCCGAGGTGCAGCGGCTCGCCGCGAACGCCCGGTACGCCGGCGACGCCCAGCCGTACCGGCTGGACGAGAGCGACACCGAGGACGAGAACGAGGACGAGGACGACAACCCGCCCGCGGGCGGGGACCGGCGGTGAGCGGACCGGCTGGACCGGCCGGCAGTGTCATGGAGGCCGGCCCGGTCGACTCCGGCCCGACCGACGGCGACTGGGCCGCCGCCGAGGCGCTGCTGCGCGGCCTGTCGTCCGACGCGCGGGTGCTGCTGATCTGCCACGTGAACCCGGACGGGGACGCGCTCGGCAGCATGCTCGGCTTCGGGCTGGGCCTGCGGCGCCTCGGCGTACGCGGGCTGCAGGCGACCTTCCCGGGGCCGCCGGAGGTTCCCGAGCCGTTCCGCGGCCTGCCGGGGCTCGACCTGCTCGTCCCGGCCGCCGAGGCGTACCCCGATCCGGACCTGGTGATCTGCTTCGACGCGGCGAGCGAGTCCCGCCTCGGCGACCTCGTCGACCGGCTGGAGCGGGCCGGCGCGGCCCTGGTGCTCGACCACCACGCCTCGAACACCCGGTTCGGCGGTGTGAACCTGGTCGACCCGCGTGCCGCGGCCACCTCCGTGGTCGCCGAGCAACTGCTCACCCGGCTGGGCGTACCGCTGGACGCCGGCATCGCCGAGTGCCTCTACGTGGCGCTCACCACCGACACCGGCTCGTTCCGGTTCGAGGCGACCACCCCGGCGGTGCACGAGATGGCCGCCCGACTGCTCGCCACCGGCATCCGCCCCGGCGACATCAGCCGGCGCGTCTTCGACACCCGGCCGTTCGGTGCGGTGCGGCTCTTCGGCGAGGCGCTCGGCCGGGCCCGGCTGGAGCCGGCCGCGGCCGGCGGCCGGGGACTGGTCTGGACGTGGGCGGGCCTGGACGACCTGGCGCGCCACGGCCAGCGGCCGTACGTGCTGGAGGCGCTCATCGACTCGGTGCGCTGCACGGCCGAGGCGGACGTGAGCTGCGTGGTGAAGCAGACCGCCCCGGACGAGTGGGCGGTCTCGCTGCGCAGCAAGGGCGCTGTCGACGTGAGCCGGGTCGCCGTCGCGCTGGGCGGCGGCGGGCACCGGTTCGCCGCCGGGTTCACCGGCCACGGCACCGTCGACGAGATCGTCGACCGGATCCGCGCGCACCTCGACGGGGCGGTCATCGGGTCCGTCACCGGCTGACGGGCCGGAGTTCCGGGTCGGATCCGGGTCACGCGGGCTTTCCGCGTCCGGTGGGTGCGGGGAGAATTGCCGGATGGAGCAGCCCCACGACCTCACCGTCGAGGCGCCCCGCGCCTGGGACCGTCCCGCCGTCTCGGTGCCCGTACTGATCTGCCTCTCACTCGTGGGCGGGAGGTTCGCCTCGTTCTCCACGGAGGCCAACCTCTACACCCTCGGCACCGGCGGGGTGCTGATCTGGCTCGGTCTCAGCAACCGCGTACCCCGTCGGCCGGCGCCGGCCCGGCTCGGCGCCGGCGCGGCGTGGTGGGCGCTGCCGGTGGTGGTCTTCGGCGTCTTCGAGGGGGCCACCTTCGTGCTGTCCGTGGGTGACGAGTTCCCCACCTTCTCCCGGCTGGCCGACCCCCTGCTGGAGGATCAGCTGGTCCGGTCGGCCGCCTGGTTCGCCTGGCTGTCCGCCTTCTGGGGACTGGTGCGGCGATGATGCGGGCGCTCGCCATCGGCGGCTTCCTCACCGCCCTGGCGCTCTTCGCCGCCGTCGAGTGGCTGGCCCGGCGCGAGGGCTCGCGGATACCGACCCTCGGCGAGGTCTGCGCGTACGTCATGCGGTACGAGGTGGGCTCGGTGCCGGTGGGCAGGATCGGACTCTTCGGTTTCTGGTGGTGGCTGGGCTGGCACTTCCTGGCGCGCTGACGGCGCGGTCCCCGCTGTCCAGATGACGGGAACCCCACGCGGAGCGGGTGACTGAACGCTAATTTGGGAAACGGCCGGCGCCGTATCGGCGCAGGTCGTGGGGGTGGTGCCGCACCCAGCTCCGCCTCCCTCCAGGGTCGACAGACCCGGGCTCACGCCGCCCTGCCGGCCGCTCCGGTGACCCCGGACCGCCCAGGTGGCGCCCCGAACGACCGCCCGTGAGTGCCGCCGACCGCCGGCGGCTCGCGTCCCTGGAAGGGAACACGCCATGTCGAGCAAGCCCACCAAGCCCGAGACCACCGACGAGGCCCGCGAGCAGGCCCGCCGCGCGCTGCAGACGTCGATGGACACGCGCCAGTGAGCCGTACCGAACGGCGGTGACGCCGCCGACGCCATGCGCCGACCGCGTCACCGCCCGCGGGGCGCGGACCCCCTGACCCGCATCCGGTGTCCGTCTCCCGCCGCGCCGTTCGGGCGCCAGGATCGGCCGGTGCGCCGGATCCTCGTCGTCGGCAGCGCCGGCGCCGGCAAGACCACCCTCGCCCGGGAGATCGCCCGTCGGCTCGACCTCCCGGTGATCCACCTCGACGGGCACTACTGGCGGCCCGGCTGGACGCCGCCCGACGAGACCGAATGGCGGGAGAGCGTCGCTCGCCTCGTGGCCCGGCCCGCCTGGGTCATGGACGGCAACTACGGCGGCAGCCTCGACCTTCGACTGCCCCGCGCCGACCTGCTCGTCTTCTGCGACCTGCCCCGGCTGCTCTGCCTGCGCCGGGTGCTGCGCCGCCGCTGGGCCCACCGCGCCGCCCGCGGCACCGTCCCCCGCCCCGACCTGCCGGCCGGCTGCCCGGAGCGGGTCGACCGTGAGTTCCTGCGTTACGTGTGGCGGTACCCGCGCCGTTCCCGGCCTCGACTGCTCGCCGCCGTCGCGTCGTCCGTACCCGCGCTTCCGGTGGTCCGGCTACGCACCACCGCCGAGGTCCGCCGCTTTGTCGACACCCTGCCCACCGCGCCGCCCGGTCCGAGCGTGCGGTAGGGCGGGCGCCCACGTCCGGGCGTGGCGGGGTGGCGGCATGTGTGGCGTCGGACCTGCCTGGTTCCGGCCGGGCCCGCCGCGCGGCTGAGTCGTCCACGACATCACCTCCACAGCGTCGTCGCCCCCGGCCCGCAGCCACGCCACCGACGCCGTCAGGGCCGGTCGCGGGGCTCCGGCACCGCCGTCGCCAGGCACCGATCGGTAAGCTATCAGGCCGCTTGCGTTCCTTACGCGGCTCGTGTCAGGATCGGCGGCGATGACGCAGACCGCCCCTACCACCGCCCCGCCCGCGGGAGCGCGCCGGATCGCCGCGCTGGCGCTGCCGGCCCTCGTCGTGCTCGCCGCCGAGCCGCTGTACGTGCTGGTCGACACGGCCGTCGTCGGGCACCTCGGCCGGGTCCCGCTGGCCGCGCTCGCCGTGGGCGGCACGGTCATGACGCTCACCGCGTGGCTCGGCACCGTGGTGGCGTACGGCACCACCGGCCGCTCGGCGCGCCGCTTCGGCGCCGGCGACCGGGCCGCCGCGGTGGCCGAGGGGGTGCAGGCGTCCTGGCTCGCGTTCGGCGTGGGCGTGCTCGTGGCGGTCGCCATGCAGCTCGGCGGCGGGGTGCTGGCGCGTACGCTCGTCGGCGGCCCCGGCGAGGTGGCCGAGGCCGCCGCGCAGTGGCTGCGGATCGCGGCGCTCGGCGCTCCCGGCCTGCTGCTCGCGGCCGCCGGCAACGGCTGGCTGCGCGGCATCCAGGACACCCGCCGGCCGTTGCTGTTCGTGCTCGGCCCCAACCTGCTCTCCGCGTTGCTCTGCCCGCTGCTGGTCTACCCGGCGGGGCTCGGCCTCACCGGTTCGGCCATCGCCAACGCGACCGCCCAGACGCTCGGCGGCGTGCTCTTCGCGGCGGCCCTGGCCGCCGAGCGGGTCCCGCTGCGGCCCCGGCCCCGGCTGATCCGCCAGCAGCTGGTGCTCAGCCGTGACCTGCTCATCCGTGGCGCGGCCTTCCAGGCGAGCTTCCTCTCGGCGACCGCCGTGGCGTCCCGCTTCGGCGCGGCGGCGGTCGGCGCCCACCAGATCGCGCTGCAGCTGTGGTTCTTCACGGCGCTGGTCCTCGACGCGCTGGCGATCGCCGCGCAGTCCCTGGTCGGCGCCGCGCTCGGGGCCGGCGACGACGAGGGCGCCCGGGCCCTGGCCCGCCGCATCGGCCTGCTCGGCGGGGCCTGCGGGGTCGCCTTCGCGGTGCTGATCGCGGCCGGCGCGGGCGTCGTGCCGTCCTGGTTCAGTTCCGACCCGCTGGTGCGCGAGCAGGCCATGGTGGCGTGGCCGTGGTTCGTCGCGATGCAGCCGCTGGCCGGGGTGGTCTTCGCCCTGGACGGCGTGCTGATCGGCGCCGGTGACGTCCGCTACCTGCGCAACCTCACCGTGACGGCGGCGCTGGGCGGGTTCCTCCCGGCGATCTGGCTGGCCTACGGGCTCGACCTCGGTCTGGGCGGGATCTGGGCCGGGCTCACGCTGTTCGTCGTGCTCCGCCTCGTCGCGCTCCTCCTGCGGCTGCGCAGTGGCGGCTGGGTCGTGGTCGGCGCGGTCCGCTGACCGGGCGTCTGGCAGGCTAGGCGGTCGTGAGCGCAGACGGACTGATCGTCGTGGACAAGCCCGGCGGCATGACCTCGCACGACGTGGTGGCGCGGATCCGGCGGCTGGCCCGGACCCGGCGGGTGGGTCACGGCGGCACCCTCGACCCGATGGCCACCGGGGTGCTGGTGATCGGGGTGGGCCGCGCGACCCGGCTGCTCACGTACGTGATCGGGGCGGGAAAGAGCTACACGGCCACCGTCCGACTGGGTCAGGCGACCGTCACCGACGACGCCGAGGGAGACGTGATCCGCACCACCCCGGCGGGGCACCTGACCGACGCGGCCATCCGGGACGCGCTCGCCGCGCTGACCGGGGAGATCGACCAGGTGCCGAGCGCGGTGAGCGCCATCAAGATCAACGGCCAGCGGGCGTACAAGCGGGTGCGCGAGGGCGAGAGCGTGGAACTGCCGGCCCGCCGGGTGACCGTCTCCCGGCTGGAGCTGCTCGCCGTACGGCGGGACGAGCCCGACGTCGTCGACGTGGACATCGACGTGACCTGCTCGTCCGGCACGTACGTCCGGGCGCTCGCCCGGGACGCCGGTCTCGCGCTCGGGGTCGGCGGTCACCTGACCGCGCTGCGGCGTACCGCCGTGGGTGGCTTCACCCTCGGCGAGGCCGCCACCCTCGACGAGCTGGAGCGGCGCGCGCCGGAGGTGGTGACGCTGCCGCTCGCCGCGGCGGCGGACCGGCTCTTCCCGCGCCGCGACGCGACGGCCGCGGAGGCCGCCGTGCTCTCGCACGGTGGGCCGCTGGACCCGGCCGGGATCGCCGGGCCGTACGCCGTCTTCGACCCGTCCGGCGGCCTGATCGCTATCGTCAGCGAGCGGGAGGGCCGGGCCCGCGCGGAGATCGTGCTGGCGCCGGCGTGAGGTGCCCGCCGGCGTGGCCGGCGGGCACGGTCGTGGGCCGGGCGGTGGGGACCCGGTGACAGAACAGGGGAGGAGCGGCATGCAGCGGTGGCGGGGGTACGACGCGGCACCCGGCGGGTGGGGGCGGTCCGTCGTCACCATCGGCGTCTTCGACGGCGTGCACCGGGGGCACCAGGCGACCATCGGCCACACGGTCGCCCGGGCGCGGGAGCTGGGCCTGCAGTCGGTGGTGGTGACCTTCGACCCGCACCCGGCCGAGGTGGTACGCCCCGGGTCGCACCCGGCCGTGCTCACCGAGCCGGCCCGCAAGGCCGAGCTGATCGAGGCGCTCGGCGTCGACGTGCTCTGCGTGGTGCCGTTCACGCCCGAGTTCTCCCGGCTGTCGCCCGAGGCGTTCGTGCACGACGTGCTGGTCGAGCACCTGCACGCCGCGCAGGTCGTGGTGGGCGGCAACTTCCGGTTCGGGCACCGGGCCGCCGGTGACGTGGCGCTGCTGGAACGCCTGGGCCGCACGTTCGGCTTCGCGGTGGAGGGCGCCCCGCTGGTGGCCTCCGAGGGCACCGTCTTCTCCTCGACGTACATCCGCTCCTGTGTGGACGCCGGTGACGTCGGCGCCGCGGCGGCCGCGCTGGGCCGGCCGCACCGGGTGGAGGGCGTGGTGGTCCGGGGCGACCAGCGCGGGCGCGAGCTGGGCTTCCCCACCGCCAACCTGCTCTGTCACCGGTACGCGGCGATCCCCGCCGACGGCGTCTACGCGGCCCGGCTGGTGCGCCGGGGCCAGCGGGAGCCACTGATGGCGGCCGTCTCCGTCGGCACCAACCCCACCTTCTCCGGTCGGGAACGGCGGGTGGAGGCGTACGCCCTGGACTTCGACGGCGACCTCTACGGCGAGCGGCTGGCGCTGGACTTCGTGGCGCACCTGCGCGGCCAGGTCCGGTACGACTCGGTCGAACCGCTGATCGCCCAGATCCGCCAGGACGTCGAGCGGACCCGCGCGGCGCTCGCCTGACCCCGCCTGGGTGCGCTCCCACCCCTGCTGGCCGACCCGCCGGCGCGGCCGCCCGCCAACCGGGACGTCGTGGCGGGCGCGCCCCACGGCGTCGCCACGCTGCCCTTGACCGGGCGGCAGCGGCGACGGCTGGTAGTCTGGCGGGGACGTCGGATGACCGACGGGGGGCCTCGCGTGCCTGCTCGACGCCGCGGGTGCGAGGTGCCGGTCCGGATTCGGTCCCATGGACCGACGACGGACACCAGTGACCAACCCATCGAAACAGGGAGAACATGGCGCTCGACCAGGACACCAAGGCCAAGATCCGCGCCGAGTACGCGACCCACGAGGGCGACACCGGTTCGCCCGAGGTGCAGGTCGCGGTCCTCACGAAGCGGATCGCCGAGCTCACCGAGCACCTGAAGGTGCACAAGCACGACCACCACAGCCGCCGTGGGCTGCTGCTGCTGGTCGGCCGTCGCCGTCGGCTGCTCAACTACGTCCAGAAGAAGGACATCAACCGCTACCGGTCGCTCATCGAGCGGCTCGGTCTGCGCCGGTGACGTGACGGGGGAGTGGCCATCCGGCCGCTCCCCCGTTCCCGCGCCACAGGAAGAGAACAGGGCAGCGCGACCACCCGAGCAGGGAGCCGGTCAGCGTACCGGTCTCCGGTAGTGGCCCCCGGGCACCCGGCATCCGCCGACCCCGGGCGCTTCGATCGAAGACCGGCCGTCTGAGCAGCTCCCCGCGTCGCGAGCCCCCCGATGCGAAGGAGCACGACCGCACCATGACCGAGACCAGACTCGGCACCGAATCCCGCACCGCCGTGATCGACAACGGGGCCTTCGGCACCCGTGAGATCACCTTCTCCACCGGCCGTCTCGCCCGTCAGGCCGCCGGCTCCGTCGTCGCCCAGCTCGGCGACACCGTCGTCCTCTCCGCCACCACGGCCAGCAAGCAGCCGCGGGAGCAGTTCGACTTCTTCCCGCTCACCGTGGACGTGGAGGAGCGGATGTACGCCGCGGGCCGGATCCCCGGCTCGTTCTTCCGCCGCGAGGGCCGCCCCAGCGAGGACGCGATCCTCACCTGCCGGCTGATCGACCGGCCGCTGCGCCCGTCGTTCGTCAAGGGCCTGCGCAACGAGGTGCAGATCGTCGAGACCGTCCTCGCGCTCGACCCGCAGCACCCGTACGACGTGGTGGCCATCAACGCCGCCTCGATGTCGACGAAGCTCTCCGGCCTGCCGTTCTCCGGCCCGATCGGTGCGACCCGGATGGGCCAGATCGACGGCCAGTGGGTCGCCTTCCCGACCCACGAGGAGCTGGCCCGCGCCACCTTCGACATGGTGGTGGCCGGCCGCGTCCTGCCCGACGGCGACGTCGCGATCATGATGGTCGAGGCCGAGGCCACCGAGCACACCGTGGCGCTGGTCGCCGGCGGGGCGACCGCCCCCACCGAGGAGGTCGTGGCCAGCGGCCTGGAGGCCGCCAAGCCGGCCATCCGTGAGCTGTGCCGGGCGCAGAGCGAGCTGGCCGACGTGGCCGCCAAGCCGGTCGTCGAGTTCCCGATCTTCCTCGACTACGCCGACGACGCCTACGAGGCGGTGGCCGAGCTGGCCCGCGCCGACGTGGCCGAGGCGCTGAAGATCGCCGGCAAGGCCGACCGCGAGGAGGCCCTGGACCGGATCCGGACCCGGGTCGCCGAGGAGCTCGGCCCCCGCTTCGAGGGCCGGGAGAAGGAGCTGGGCGCCGCCTTCCGGTCGCTGACCAAGGCGGAGGTCCGCAGCCGGGTTCTGCGCGAGCAGGTCCGCATCGACGGCCGGGGCCCGCGCGACATCCGTCCGCTGACCGCCGAGGTCGGCGTGCTGCCCCGGGTGCACGGCTCGGCGCTCTTCGAGCGCGGCGAGACCCAGATCCTGGGCGTCACCACGCTCAACATGCTGCGCATGGAGCAGGCGCTGGACACGCTCTCCCCGGAGAAGTCCAAGCGCTACATGCACAACTACAACTTCCCGCCGTACTCGACCGGTGAGACCGGCCGGGTCGGCTCGCCGAAGCGGCGCGAGATCGGCCACGGCGCGCTCGCCGAGCGGGCGCTCATCCCCGTGCTGCCCTCGCGCGAGGAGTTCCCGTACGCCATCCGCCAGGTCTCCGAGGCGATCGGCTCCAACGGCTCCACCTCGATGGGCTCGGTCTGCGCCTCGACGCTGGGCCTGCTCTCCGCCGGTGTGCCGCTGAAGGCGCCGGTGGCCGGCATCGCCATGGGCCTCATCTCCGACGAGGTCGACGGCAAGACCCAGTACGTGACGCTGACCGACATCCTCGGCGCCGAGGACGCCTTCGGCGACATGGACTTCAAGGTCGCCGGCACCCGGGACTTCGTGACCGCGCTCCAGCTTGACACCAAGCTCGACGGCATCCCGTCGGACGTGCTGGCGGCCGCGCTCCAGCAGGCCCACGAGGCTCGGCAGACCATCCTCGACGTGATGCAGGCGGCCATCGAGGGCCCGGCCGCGATGAGTGACTACGCACCGCGGGTCACCACCGTGAAGATCCCGGTCGACAAGATCGGCATGGTGATCGGCCCGAAGGGCCAGACCATCAACGCCATCCAGGACGAGACCGGCGCCGAGATCTCCATCGAGGACGACGGCACCATCTACGTCGGCGCGACCAACGGCCCGTCCGCCCAGGCGGCCGTGGAGCGGATCAACGCGATCGCCAACCCGACCCTGCCGAAGGTCGGCGACCGGTTCCTCGGCACGGTGGTCAAGACGGCCGCGTTCGGCGCGTTCGTCTCGCTGCTGCCCGGCCGGGACGGCCTGCTGCACATCTCGAAGGTGGGCGACGGCAAGCGGGTCGAGAAGGTCGAGGACTTCCTCAACGTGGGTGACCGCATCGAGGTGGAGATCGCCGACATCGACCAGCGCGGCAAGATCTACCTGGACAAGGTCCGGCCCGAGGGCGCCGAGGCGCCCGCCGGTGCCACGGAGGCGCCGGAGGCCGCCGCCGGTGGCGAGCGCCCCGCCGGCCGCGACCGCGGCGACCGGGGCCCGCGCGACCGCGGTGACCGGGAGCGCGGCGGACGCGGCCCGGAGCGCGGCGAGGGTGGCGAGGGCGGCGGCGAGTCCCGCCCGCCGCGCCGCCGGACCCGGCACAGCTGATCACCGACCGGCCGGCCGGTGCCCCGACGGGCGCCGTCCGGCCGGTTCGTCCGTACCACCCACCCCTCGTCGAAGTGAGAGCAGATTTCGTGAGTCGGGCCGTGCGTTCGCCTTTCCCTGCGGATCGACGGGGGGTGGCGCCGTCCCGGCCCGCACGCTCCGGTGGCCCCGGCCGGGCGGTGACCCGGACGATCAGCGACGACCCGCTGGGCGGCACGGTGCGGCGTACGGTGCTGCCCAGCGGCCTCCGCGTGCTCACCGAGGCGATCCCCGCGATGCGCAGCGTGTCGTTCGGCGTCTGGGTGGCGGTCGGCTCCCGCGACGAGAGCGGCCCGCAGTCCGGGGCCGCGCACTTCCTGGAGCACCTGCTCTTCAAGGGCACCCGCAAGCGCAGCGCGCTGGAGATATCCTCGGCGATCGAGGCGGTGGGCGGCGAGACGAACGCCTTCACCACCAAGGAGTACACCTGCTACTACGCGCGGGTGCTCGACGAGGACCTGCCGCTGGCCATCGACGTGATGTGCGACCTCGTCGCCGACTCGGTGCTGGAACCGGCGGACGTGGAGACCGAGCGTGGCGTGATCCTCGAGGAGATCGCCATGCACGACGACGAGCCCGGTGACGAGGTGCACGACCTCTTCGCCCGGGCCGTCTACGGCGACCACCCGCTGGGCCGCCTGATCTCGGGCACCGAGGAGACGGTGACCCCGATGACCCGGCGTCAGATCCAGGGCTTCTACCGGCGGCACTACACCCCACCGCAGATCGTCGTGGCGGCCGCCGGCAACCTCGACCACGCGGCGGTGGTCAAGATGGTCCGGCAGGCCCTGCGCGGCACCCCGCTGGACACCGACCCGGCGGCGCCGGCCCCGCACCGCGCCGCCACCCCGGCCGTACGCACGCGGCCCGCCACGACCCTCGTCGAGCCCAAGGAGACCGAGCAGGCCCACGTCATCCTCGGCTGCCCGGGCATCGACCGCACCGACGAGCGCCGGTTCGCGCTCGGGGTGCTCAACAACGTGCTGGGCGGCGGCATGTCGAGCCGCCTGTTCCAGGAGATCCGCGAGCAGCGCGGCCTCGCGTACTCGGTCTACTCCTACGCGAGCCAGTACGCCGACACCGGCCTCTTCGCCGTCTACGCCGGCTGCGCGCCCGGCAAGGTGGACGAGGTGCTGGAGCTCACCCGCGCCGAGCTGGCCCGGGTGGCCGCCGACGGGCTGACCGACGCCGAGGTGGCCCGGGGCAAGGGCATGTCGAAGGGCTCGTTCGTGCTCGGCCTGGAGGACACCGGCTCGCGGATGAGCCGGCTGGCCAAGGGGGAGCTGCTCTACGGCGACCTGATGCCCGTGGACGAGCTGCTGGCGCGGGTGGACGCGGTGACCGTCGAGGACGTCAACGCCCTCGCCGCCGACCTGCTCGGCCGACCGATGTCCCTGGCCGTGGTCGGCCCGTTCGACACGAGCGACTTCACGACCCCCTGACCCCACCCGCGGCACCCCGGGCCCGCCGTGCCCGTCGGGGCGCCGCGCCGGGTGGACCTGGGCGGCCGGGGCGTGGTCCCGGGGTGGACGGCGTCCCGGTTGGGATAGGTTGTGCCCCGTGACTGACCAGCAGGAGAGGAACCCGGCCGAGCCGCTGCGCGTCGGCGTCCTGGGTGCCCGGGGCCGCATGGGTGTCGAGGTCTGCAAGGCGGTCGACGCCGCCACCGACATGGAACTCGTCGCGACGATCGACCAGGGCGACGGGTTGGACGCGGCGTCCGGCGCCGAGGTGGTCGTGGACTTCACCACCCCCGACGTGGTCATGGACAACCTGCGCTGGTGCATCGACCAGGGCATCAACGCGGTGGTCGGCACGACCGGCTTCACCGAGGAGCGGCTGGAGCAGGTGCGGGGCTGGCTGGCGGGCAAGCCCGACGTCGGCGTGGTGATCGCGCCCAACTTCGGCATCGGGGCGGTGCTCATGATGCAGTTCGCGGCGCGCGCCGCCCGGCACTTCGAGTCGGTCGAGATCATCGAGCAGCACCACCCGCGCAAGCTCGACGCTCCCAGCGGTACGGCGACCCACACCGCCCGGCAGATCGCCCGCGCCCGGGCCGAGGCCGGCCTGGGCCCGGTGCCCGACGCCACGAAGGACGAGGTGCCCGGCGCCCGGGGCGCCGAGATCGACGGGATCCGTGTGCACGCCGTACGCGCCACCGGGCTCGTCGCGCACCAGGAGGTGCTCTTCGGCACCACGGGCGAGACGCTGACCATCCGGCACGACTCGTACGACCGGGCCTCGTTCATGCCGGGCGTGCTGCTGGCCGTGCGGGAGGTGCGCCACCGGCCCGGCCTCACCGTGGGCCTGGACGCCCTGCTCGACTGACGGCGCGGCGGCCCGGCGGCCCGGCGGCGCGATGGCGCGGCGGCCCGGCGGCGTGGCGGCGCGATGGCGCGGCGGCCCGGCGGCGTGGCGGCGCGTTGGGGCGGTGGGGTGGCGCGGAAAGCCGGTCGCCGGTTGGCCGGGTGCCCCCTAGGCTGCCCGGATGATCGATGCGGGAGGCCGTGACCGGGACGGACGCGCCATCACCCTGCGCCCCGTCGACGACGACAACTGGCGGGCGGTGGCCGACGTCGCGCCCCGGGACGACCAGCGTGCCTGGGTGCCTGCCCTGGCCGCCCGGTACCTGCTGCTCAGCATGCGGACCGGGGTGTGGACGTCGCTCGCGGTGTACGCGGACGAGACCGTCGTGGGGCACGTCATGTGGGGCGTGGACGACGACGGCTCGCACTGGATCGGCGGCATGATGATCGACGCCGCCGAGCAGGGCCGGGGGATCGGCCGGGCGACCGTGGCCACCCTGGCGGGTTGGCTCGCGGCGCGGGAGGGCAACCCGCCGGTACGGCTGTCGTACCACCCGGCGAACACGGCCGCCGCCGCCCTCTACACGGCCCTCGGCTTCCGCCCGACGGGAGCGATGGAGGACGACGAGGTGGTCACCGAACTCACCCTCCCCGAGCCCCGGTGATCATGAAGTTGTTGTCGCGACACGCCGAGGCGGGCGACAACAACCTCATGATCGACGAGGTCCGGCGTCGGCCGGGTGGCCGCTGGGGACCGGCGGGGTCAGGCCTTGGTGGGGTGGTCGGTGGGGGACCGGCGGGGGGTGGGGACGGACGGCGTCGGCGGGACCACGGTCAGGTCGGCCGGGAGGCCGGTGACGGTGGGGTGGCCGGCACGGTCCACGGTGACCGCCACCCGGGCGCCGGCCACCGTCAGGTGCTCCGCCGCGACCGCGCCCAGTTCCGGGCCGGCCAGCGGCGCGAGCCGGACCGTGCCGCCGGGCACGTCGGGGTAGAGCCCGGCGGCCGCCTGGAGCAGCAGCACGGCCCCGGCCGCGGCCCACGCCTGCGGGTGGCACGCCGCCGGGTACGGCGTGGGCCGGCCGAGCAGCGACCGGTCGTCCCCGCCGTACAGCTCGGGCAGGCGGTAGTCGAACGCCTCGGCCGCGCCGAGCAGCCCGTCGGCCAGGCCGAGCGCGGCCTCCCGGAATCCGGCCCGGGCCAGGTTGGCGAGCACGATGGCCGTGTCGTGGGTCCAGATCGACCCGCAGTGGTACGACAGCGGGCTGAACCCGGCGTCGTCGGTGGACATGGTGCGCAGCCCGAACCCGCCGGCCAGCGCCTCGGTCCGCAGCAACCGGGCCACCTGCGCCTCCTCCTCGCCGCTGAGCAGGCCGGTGCCGACGAGGTGGCCGATGTTGCTGGTCAGCGAGTCGACCGGCCGCTTGTCCCGGTCCAGCGCGAGTGCCGGTTGCGGCCCGTACGGCCCGTCGACCCAGAACGCCGCCCGGAACCGGCCGGCCAGCTCCTCGGCGTACGCGCGCCAGCGGTCCCCGCCCGGGCGGCCGAACGCGTCCAGCAGGGCGGCCCCGTTGACGGCGGCCTCGTGGGCGTACCCCTGGACCTCGGCGAGCACGATCGGCGGCGCGGCGAGGCGGCCGTCGCGGAACCGGACGGCGTCCCCGGAGTCCTTCCAGCCCTGGTTGGCGAGGCCGTGCCCGGTGCTGTCGACGTACTCGACGAGCCCGTCGCCGTCGGCGTCGGCGTGCGCGGCGAGCCAGTTCAGGGCCGCCTCCAGGTGCGGTAGCAGCGGCTCGACCTCGTGCGCCGGGAGGCCCCAGCGCCAGGCGTCGTGCAGCAGGTTGATCCAGAGCATGGTGGCGTCGACCGTGCCGTAGTACGCGGGCGGCAGCCGCAGCCCGGCGCCCGGGGCGAACTCGTGGCGGCGCAGTTCGTGCAGGATCTTGCCGGGCGCCTCGCCGGTGGCGGGGTCGACCCGGACACCCTGCCGGCGCGCGAGCACCCGGAGCGTGCCGGCGGCCAGGTCGGTGCCGAGGGGCAGCATCATCCGGGCGGCCCAGAGGCTGTCCCGCCCGAAGAGCGTGAGGAACCAGGGCACCCCGGCGCCGAGGAAGACGTCGTGCGGCGCGCCCGTCTCGGCCAGCCGGAGGCCGCGCAGGTCGTCCAGGCTGCGGTCGAGGAGACGGACCAACCGCCGGTCGTCGGCGCGCAGGGCGGGCCGGGACCAGGTGGGCTCGCCGGGCGGGCAGACGACCACGGCGCGCGGGTCGTCGACGGCGAGCCGCCAGCGCAGCACCGCCTCGCCGCGGGGTGGCAGCGCGACCGGCCAGCTCAGCCGGGGCGTGGTGGCCCGGTCGCCGCTGGCCTCGGCCGTGGCGCCCTCGCCGGTCGCCGTGACCGTGATGCCGGCCGCCGACCAGACCAACTGGCCGGGCTCGCCGCTCTTGGCGGGCAGCGGTTCGGTCGTGCCGCCGGACTTGACGACCTCGATGGGGGCCAGGTCGCAGCCGAGGTCGACGCTGACGGTGGCGCGTACGGCCGTGGCCGCCGTGGAGACGACCCGCATCTCCTCGGTGAGCCCGCGCGGGGTGACCCGGCGGAGCCGTTCGACGCGGACGGTCGGGTCGGCGCCCGGGTCGCCGAGCCACCGCGCCAGTCCGACGAAGCGGACGCCGTGCGGGCCGGCGGGCCCCCGGGTCAGTCCCTCCGGTTCCTGGTCGTCGACCCGCAGTTCGGCCCGGGAGAGCACCCGGGCGTCGGCGTGGAAGACGCCCTGGACCCCGGTCGGGCGGATCTGCCCGGCCGCGTCCCCCAGCGCGCTCGTGGGGGCGAGGACGGCCCCCACCAGTTCGTGCAGCAGGGGTTGCAGGTGGCGTTCGGTCACGATGGGGCTCCAGATCCTGTAGCTGAGCAACGACGTCTTGACAAGTCGTTAGCGGCGGTGCAGAGTGCGAAACATTCCAGAAACTTGAACGATCTAATCCTGCCGTATCCAATTTGGATCGTTCAAGACGGCGAGAGGGATTTTGTGGCCGAAAAGGTGACCATCGCTACGGTGGCCCGGCACGCCCGCGTGAGCCGCCAGACGGTGTCCAACGTGCTCAACGCCCCGCACATCGTGCGGGAGGAGACCCGGCAGCGCGTCCAGGAGGCGATCGCCGCCCTGGGCTACCGGGCCAGCCAGGCCGCCCGGCAGATGCGCACCGGCCGTTCCCGGCTGATCGCCGTCCGCATCGAGCCGACCCGGGACGGGATCAACGGCTCGGTGCTCGACCGCTTCCTGCACGGCCTCACCGAGACCGCGGAGGCGGCCGGCTACCGCACGATGCTCTACACGGCCAGCGACACCGCGCGGGAGATCGCCGCGTACGACGACCTGCTCAGCGCGTACGACCTGGACGGCTTCGTGCTCACCGGCACCCACCACGGCGACCCCCGCACGGCCTGGCTGGCCGAGCGGGGCGTGGCGTTCGTGACGTTCGGCCGCCCGTGGGACGACCCGGAGGCGCACCCGTGGGTCGACGTCGACGGCGCGGCCGGCACGGGCCGCGCCACCGGCCACCTGCTGGCGCGCGGCCACCGGCGGATCGGCTTCCTCGGCTGGCCCGCGGGCTCCGGCGTCGGCGACGACCGGCGCGCCGGATGGCGGGAGGCCCTGCGCGCGGCCGGGATCGACCCGACCGGGCTGGACCGGGAGACCGAGGACGGCATCGCCGAGGGCGAGCGGTCGATGCGCGACCTGCTCGCCACCGACGCGCCGCCGACCGCCGTGGTCTGCGCCAGCGACTCGCTCGCCCTGGGCGCCCTCCAGGCCGTACGCGCGGCCGACCCGCCCGTCGCGGTGGTCGGCTTCGACGACACCCCGGTCGCCGCCGCCGTGGGGCTGACCAGCGTCAGCCAGCCGCTCGGCGACGCGGCCGCCCGCTGCGTGGACCTGCTCACCGCGGTCCTCGACGGCGACCAGCAGACCCCTGCCCCCGTGCTGCTCCAGCCCTCGCTGGTGCTCCGGCACACCGCGTAACCCATCCCCCGAACAGGAGAACCGATGGCATCTCGAACCCTCACCCGGGCGGCGGTGGCCGGCCTCGCCGCCGTCGCCCTGCTCGGCTCCGCCGCGTGCGGCAGCGGCTTCGACGACAACTCCGGCGAGACCGCACAGTCCAACGGTCCGGCCAACCTCCAGATCCTGATCGGCTCGTCCGGCGACGCGGAGACCAAGGCGGTGCAGGACGCCGCCGCGAAGTGGGCCAGCGGTTCCGGCAACACGGCGACCGTCACGCCGGCGCAGGACCTCACCCAGCAGCTCGGCCAGGCCCTCGCCGGCGGCACCCCGCCGGACGTGTTCTACGTGGACGCCTCCCGGTTCGCCGACTACGCGAGCGTCGGCGCGCTGGAGCCGTACGGCGACAAGATCAGCAACAACGGTGACTTCTACGAGAGCCTGCGCACGACGTTCACCTACAACGGCAAGCTCTACTGCGCACCCAAGGACTTCTCCACCCTCGCCCTGCAGATCAACACCGACCTGTGGGCGAAGGCCGGCCTCACCGACGCCGACATCCCGACCACCTGGGACCAGCTGACCGCCACCGCCCAGAAGATCAAGGCGAAGGGGCAGGTGCCGCTGGCGCTGGGCGACACCCGCGACCGGATCGGCGCCTTCCTGGTGCAGAACGGCGGCTGGCTGATGAGCGAGGACGGCACGCGGCCGACCGCCGACACGCCGGAGAACGTGGCCGCCCTCCAGTACGTGAAGGACCTGCTCACCAAGGGCCTCGCCCAGTACCCGAAGCAGCTGGACGCCGGCTGGTCCGGCGAGGCGTTCGGCAAGGGCAAGGCCGTCATGACCATCGAGGGCAACTGGATCAAGGGCGCGCTGCAGAACGACTTCCCGAACGTGAAGTACAAGGTCGTCCCGCTGCCCGCCGGGCCGAAGGGGCAGGGCACCCTGTCCTTCACCCAGTGCTGGGGCATCGCCGCGAAGTCGAAGTACAAGGAGCAGGCCATCAAGTTCGTCGAGGCGATGACCAGCGGCGAGCAGCAGATGGCCTTCGCGAAGGCGTTCGGGGTCATGCCGTCGCGGGAGTCCGTCCGCGAGCAGTACACCAGCGCCTTCCCGAACGACAAGCCGTTCATCGACGGCGCCGCGTTCGCCCAGGGCCCGGTGAACGCCCCCAAGATGGACAGCGTCCTGCGGGACCTCGAAGCCGGCCTCCAGGGCCTGGCCACCGGTGACCCGAAGACGATCCTGGCGAACTTCGACAAGAACGCCACGGCGGCGCTCGGCGGCTGAGGTGGGAGGAGGGGCCCCGCCGACCCGGGGCCCCTCCCCGCACCTCCCGGAAGGGGGAGGGGGAGATGGCAACAGAGGCGCTCGCCGCGCCGGCCACCACGCCGGCCGGCCCGTCGCGCCGCCGCCGCGGCGGTACGCGGGGGAACGAGAACCTCGCCGGCTGGCTGTTCGTCGCTCCGGTCGTCGTGATCCTCGGGCTCTTCCTGCTGCTGCCGATCCTCATGGCGCTCTGGGTGAGCCTCACCGACTGGAACGGCCAGGGCAGCCCGTTCACCCGCGACGTGCCGTTCGTGGGGACGGAGAACTACACCCGCCTCTTCACCGAGGACGGGCTGGACCGCCGCGACTTCATGACGAGCATCCGCAACAACATCTACTACGTGGGGATCGTGGTGCCGGCGCAGACCGTGCTGGCCCTCGGCCTCGCGCTCGTGGTGAACAACCGGATGCTCAAGGGGAAGAGCTTCTTCCGCAGCGCCTTCTACTTCCCCTCGGTCACCAGCTCGGTCGCGATCAGCGTGGTCTTCCTGTTCCTGTTCGCCAACTCCGGCGCGGTGAACAGGCTGCTCGGCCTCTTCGGCATCGACGGGCCGCAGTGGTTCGCCGACTCCCGCGGCGTCCTGCACCTGCTGCTCGGCGCGGTCGGGGTCGACGACCCGCCGGCCGCCCTGACCGGCGGGGGACCGTTCGGCCTGAGCTGGTGGGACTGGCTCTCCGGCCCGAGCGTGGCCATGGTGTCGATCATCACGCTGGTCGTCTGGACGACCTCCGGCACGTTCATGCTGATGTTCCTGGCCGCCCTCCAGAACGTCCCGGTGGCGTTGGACGAGGCCAGCACGCTCGACGGCGCGAGCCGCTGGCAGCGGTTCCGCCACGTCACCCTGCCCCTGATCAAGCCGACCACGTTCCTGGTGGTCACGCTCGGCCTCATCGGCTCGTGGCAGGTCTTCGACCAGGTGTACGTCATGAGCCAGGGCGACCCGGCCAAGACCACCCTCACCCCGGCGTACCTGTCGTACCGGACCGCGTTCCGCGACTTCGACTACGGCTCCGGCGCGGCCATCTCGTTCGTGCTGTTCCTGATCATCATCGTGCTCACGTTGATCCAGCGCCGGATCATGGCCGACCGCGACCCGGTGGGGCGCCGCCGGCGCTGGTGGCGTCGACGCGCACCGGAAGGGTCCTGACATGGCCGTGCTGACCGACCGGCCGCCGGTCGCGGTGCCCGCGCCGCGCCGGCGCCGCGACCCCCGCGCGCTGGTCTCCCGCATCCTGGGGTACGCCGTCCTGGTCTTCTTCGGGCTGGTCTTCCTCTACCCGTTCGTGATCCAGCTCGGCAACTCCTTCAAGACCGAGCCGGACGCGGCCGCCAACCCGCTCTCGCCGATCCCCGACCCGGTGTCGCTGGCCGGGTTCGAGCGGATCTTCGCGGGCACCAACTTCCCGCTCTGGCTCGGCAACTCGCTGCTGGTCACCGTGCTGGTCACGGTGGGCCGGGTGTTCTTCGACTCGCTGGCCGGGTACGCGCTGGCCCGACTGCGGTTCCGGGGGCGCGCCGGCCTGTTCGCGGCGGTGGTCGCCGTCATGGCCGTGCCCCCGGTCGTGCTGCTGATCCCGAAGTTCCTGGTGCTCAACCAGCTCGGCATCTACAACAGCTACACCGGGCTCATCGTGCCGCTGCTCGCCGACGCGGCCGGGATCTTCATCATGAAGCAGTTCTTCGAGTCGATCCCGGTGAGCGTCGAGGAGGCGGCCCGCATCGACGGGGCGAGCGTGTTCCGGACCTTCTGGTCGGTGGTGCTGCCGATGGCGAAGCCGGCGCTGATCACGCTCACCATCCTGTCGTTCCAGGGCTCCTGGAACGAGTTCCCGCACAGCCTCGTGGCGGTGCAGGACCCGGACCTGTTCACCCTCCCGCGCGGCCTCGCCGACCTGGTCAGCGGCTCGCTGGGCAAGGGCAGCCAGTACCCGCTCAAGCTCGGTGCCGCCCTGCTGGCCACCATCCCCGTGGCGGTCCTCTTCGTGGTGTTCCAGCGCTACTTCGTCCGGGACGCCAACGACGGCTCCGACAAGGGCTGACCCCGCCGCGCCGGCTCGCGGCCGGCGCGGCGGCCGGGGCCTAGTCCGCCGGCCCCGGCTGGGCCGGCGGCGCGGGCGGTCCGTCGTCGGGCGTCGCCCCGGTCTCGCCGGAGGTCTCATCGACGGTCTCGGCGGAGCCGGCCTCGGCGGGCAGCGCGACGTGCAGGCGGAGCTGGGGGACCAGCATGTCGTCCACGTCGAGGGCGCGGGCCGCGCCGTCGGCCTCCCAGCCGGCGCTCGTGAGGAACTTCCGGGTCGCCGCGTCGGCGTCGAACGCCCACGCCACCGCCCGCGTGAAGCCGTCGGCGCGCCACAGGTCCACGCTGGCGGCGAGCAGCCGGCTGCCGTGCCCCCGCCGGCCCCAGCGCGGCTCCACCAGCAGGTCGGTGACGGCCGCGACGTCGCCGCCCAGCGCGTCGGCCGGCTCGTTCGGTGCGAGCGCCTCGGTGTCGGCCGGACCGGAGGCCACGAACCCCACCAGATACGATTGCTCGGCCTGTTCGACGGCGACCAGCACCCGGTGGGCGTCCGACGGCGGCTCCTGCACCGCGGCGGTCCACCGCCGCGCCAGCCACGCCTCGTCGAGGTTCTCGAGGACGTGCCGGGGCAGGATCCGGCGGTAGGCGACCCGCCAGGTCGCGAGCTGGATGCGTGCGATCTCGCCGGCGTCTTCCGGACGCGCCGGGCGGACGTACCCGAGAGCCATGGGACGTGAGCCTACGCAGGGCGAGGGAGGCGACGGTGGCGCAGGGTGCCGCTAGGACGATCGCGCAGGTCGTGGGCGTGCTCCTGCTCGCCGTCGCGGTGGCCGCCTTCCTCGCCGTGGCGGCCGTGCGGCACGGCTTCTTCGACCTCCAGGTCTACTACGGCGCGTTGACGTGGTGGGTGCACGACGGCGGGGAGATCTACGACTACCTGCGGCCGAACACCCAGTACGGCTTCACCTACCCGCCGTTCGCCGCTCTCGTCATGCTGCCGATGGCGTACCTGCCGTGGCTGGCCGCGATCGTCGTCAGCGTCACCGCGACCGTGGCGGTGACCGTGGTGCTCTTCTGGTGGCTGGTCGACCCGATCGCCCGCCGGGCGGGCTGGACGCGCTGGTTCGCCCTCGCCGTGGCGCTCTGCCTGGCCGCCGCGTACGAGCCGATGCGCGAGACGGTCAACTTCGGCCAGGTCAACATGCTGCTGCTCTTCCTGGTCGCCGTCGACCTGCTCCGGTTGCTGCCCGGCGGCAGCCGCTGGGCGGGTGTGGGCGTCGGGCTGGCCACCGCCATCAAGCTGACGCCCGGCATCTTCATCGTCTACCTGCTCGTCACCGGCCGCTGGCGGGCGGCGGTCACCTCGATGGCGACCGCGGCGGGGGCCACCCTGCTCGCCGCCGCGCTCTTCCCCGACGCCTCCCGCGAGTTCTGGACCGAGGCGCTGTGGAACACCGACCGGGTGGGCGAGCTGGCCTTCGTCTCCAACCAGTCCCTGCGCGGGGTCGTGGCCCGGCTGGACCCCGAGCACCCGAGCACCCTCGCCTGGCTGGTGCTGGTGCTCGGCACGCTGGCGCTGTGGGCCTGGCGCTCCCGGGCCGCGGCCGCCGGCGGCGACGAGGCGGCCGGCCTGGCGCTGACCGGCGCCGTGATGTGCCTGGTCAGCCCCGTGACCTGGGTGCACCACCTGGTCTGGCTGCTGCCGGGGCTGATCCTGCTCGTGGACAACGCCGTGGCGGCCCGCCCCGGCAGCCTCCGCCGCCGCCTGCTGCTGGCCGCCGCCGTCACCGGGTACGGGTTCCTCATCAGCCGGATCGTGTGGGCCTGGGAGAAGGACTTCACGGGGATCGACGGGTTCCTCGGCAGCAACACGTACGTCTGGATCAGTCTGGCCCTGCTGGCGTTCCTGCCGCTGCGCGGCCGGACCACGCCGGCCGGCTCACCCGTCGAGGCGGCCGGCGTACCGCAGCTCGACCAGCCGGACGGGCGGACGCCCGCCGGTGAGCGGCACCGGGTAGGTGGACCGCTCACCGTCCGGTGACAGCCCGGCCCGCACCGTGAAGCGGCGGGCCCGATGGTTCTCCTCGAGCACCCAGGCCCGGAAGGCCGTGAAGCCCCGCCCGGCCAGTCCCGCGCGGGCGGCGCGGAGCAGCGCCGTGGCCGTGCCGTCGCCCCAGTGCCCCGGCTCGACGAAGAGGGCGAGGACCTCGCCCCAGGCCGGGTCGAGGGTGTCCCGGTCCTGGTCGACGCGGTACGGCCCGAACGAGGTGAACCCCACGACCCCCTCGTCGCCCGACTCGGCCAGCAGCGTGGTGAACGGGTGCTCGGGGTCGGCCGTGCCGACGTCCCGCCGGCGCTGGGCCCAGGCGGCCACGTTCAGCCGCCGCAGCACCTCGTCCGGCATGATGCCGGCGTAGCCGGCCTGCCAGCCGTGCACGTGCACCCGGGCGACCGCCTCGGCGTCGTCCGGCTCCTCCCGGCGGATGGTGACCACGGCACCGTTCTATGCCCTGCCCGGCGGAGGGTCCAGCGTCCGCGCCGGAGCGTCGTACGCCTCGGCTAGGGTCGCCGGCGATGGCAGCTCCGGAATCGCTCTCGCTCGCCCAGGCGCGCCGGGTGGCGCTGGCCGCCCAGGGCTTCACCGACCCGCCGCCCGGCGGGGTGCCGACGCGCCGGCACCTGCGCCGGGTGCTCGGCCGGGTCGGGCTGATCCAGATGGATTCGGTCAACGTGCTGCAGCGGGCGCACTACCTGCCGCTCTACAGCCGGCTCGGGCCCTACCCGACCTCGCTGCTCGACACCGCCGCCTACCGCCGGCCGCGTGAGCTGTTCGAGTACTGGGGGCACGAGGCGTCGCTGGTGCCGGTCGGGCTGCACGCGGCGCTGCGCTGGCGGATGGCCCGGGCGCACAGCGAGGCCTGGGGCGGCATGCGCCGGATCGCCCAGGAGCAGCCCGAGCTGGTCGCCTGGGTGCGCGACGAGGTGGCCGCCCGCGGGCCGCTGACGGCCGCCGAGATCGAGCACGACGCGCCCCGCGAGAAGGGCAACTGGGGCTGGAACTGGTCGGCGGTGAAGCGGGCGCTGGAGTTCCTCTTCTGGGCGGGGGAGGTCACGGCGGCCGACCGCACCACGTCGTTCGCCCGCCGCTACGACCTGCCCGAGCGGGTGCTCCCCGCCGCCGCGCTGGACGCGCCCACCCCGACCGACGCCGAGGCGTACCGCACGCTCGTGGCCCTCGCCGCCCGGTCGCTCGGGGTGGCCGCGGAGCCGGAGCTGCGGGACTACTTCCGGCTGCCGCTGGCCGGTGCCCGGCAGGCCATCGCGGAGCTGGCCGAGGCCGGCGAGCTGCTGCCGGTGACCGTCGCCGGGTGGCGGCAGCCGGCGTGGCTGCACGCCGAGGCCCGGCTGCCGCGTTGGGTGCGGGGCAACACGCTGGTCAGCCCGTTCGATCCGCTGATCTGGGAGCGCAACCGCACCGAGCGGCTGTTCGACTTCAGCTACCGCATCGAGATCTACGTGCCGGCGCCGCAGCGTGTGCACGGCTACTACGTGCTCCCGTTCCTCCAGGGGGAGCGGTTCACCGCGCGGGTCGACCTCAAGGCCGACCGGAAGGCGAAGGTGCTGCTGGTGCCCGCGGCCTGGATCGAACCGGGCGCCGACCCGGGCGAGACGGCCCTGGCGCTCGCCGCCGAGCTCTACCGGCTCGCCGGCTGGCTCGGCCTGGACGCGGTGGCCCCGCCCGCCGCCGGCGATCTCGCCGGCCCGCTGGCCGCCGCACTGGTGGGCGTGGCGGGTGTAGCGTGAGCGGCGTGACGAGCGTTGACGGACCCGTCGGCCCGCCGCAACCGCCGGCGGGCGCAGTGCCGGACGCGCCCGCGTGGCCCGCGGGCCAGGTGCCGCCCTACCCGGCGCCCCAGCCCGACCGGCTCACCCGGTTCGTGGTCCGGCTCTACGAGCGTTCGCCCCGGTGGGCGGTGCCGCTGGCCGCGCTCGGCTGCGTGGCGGCCGGCATCGGCTACGCGCTCATCAGCGATCCCACCCGCTCGGATCCCGACGCCGCGCCCAGCTGCGTGCTCAAGCTGACCACCGGGCTGGACTGCCCGGGCTGCGGCGGCACCCGCGCGCTGTGGTACGTGGTGCACGGCGACATCCCGGCCGCCGCCCGCCACCACTTCGTGTTCGTCTTCGCGCTGCCCTTCCTGGCGTACCTCTTCGTGGCCTGGGCGGGCCGGCAGGCGTTCGGCTGGCGCCTGCCGGAGCTGCGGTTCAGCGGGAAGGTGATCGGTGGCTTCCTGGCCGCCTGGCTGGCCTTCTCGGTGCTGCGCAACCTGCCCTGGGCCCCCTTCACCACCCTGTACGTCTGACCCGCCCCCTCCCCGCCCCCCGCCCCGTCCCCGGTCCCCGCGCCGGCCCGATCCGCGCGGTGATCATGAGGTTGGCGGGGACGAACCGGGCATCCCGCCTCGCCAACCTCATGATCACCGGGGTGCGGCCCCGGCGCCGGGGTGGTGACCGAGATAGCAGCGGGCGAGCCCCGCTTGGGTACGGCCGGCCCTCCCACTACAGTCCGAGGAATGCCGGAGATGGTGCAGCCCCAGGTGAAGTTGATCGCGTGGACCCACTTCGAGGCGCCGGACGACGTCCCGTGGTCGACCGACGCCGACGGGGGCCAGGCGCTCGCCGAGTTCGCCGGCCGCGCCTGCTACCAGTCGTGGCGCAAGCCCAACCCGGCCACCGCCACCAACGCCGGCTACCTGGCGCACATCCTCGAGGTCGGGCACTACTCGGTGCTCGAACACGGCTCGGTCACCTTCTACTTCACCGGGGTGTCGCGCTCCTTCACCCACGAGCTGATCCGGCACCGGCACTTCTCGTACTCCCAGCTCTCCCAGCGCTACGTCCCCGAGCGGGACGCCGCCATGGTCGAGCCGAGGGTGATCGCCGAGGACCCGGAGCTGCACGCCAGGTTCGTCGAGGCCACCGAGGCGAGCGTGCGGGCGTACACCGAGTTGCTGGAGGGGCTGGAGAAGCGCTTCGCCGACGTGGAGAACGGCACCCTGCGGCGCAAGCAGGCCCGGCAGGCGGCCCGGGCGGTGCTGCCGAACGCGACCGAGACCCGGATCGTGGTGACCGGCAACTACCGGGCGTGGCGGCACTTCATCGGCATGCGGGCCACGGAGCAGGCCGACGTGGAGATCCGCGAGCTGGCCGTGGAGTGCCTGCGCCAGTTGCAGAAGGCCGCCCCGAACGTGTTCGCCGACTTCGTGATCTCCACGCTGCCCGACGGCACCGAGGTGGCGTCGAGCCCGTACGCCGAGCTGTCCTGAGCCCTTCCCCGGCGGGTGCTCCCGGGTCGTCCGCTAGGTTAAGAGGATGACGCACGACCACCCTGACACCCCCGCCCGGGCGGTGTCCCGCCCCTTCGGCCGGGTGCTCACGGCCATGGTGACCCCGTTCACCGCCGACGGTGCGCTCGACCTCGACGGCGCCGCGCGGCTGGCGACCCACCTGGTCGACGAGCAGCGCAACGACGCGTTGGTGGTCAACGGCACGACCGGCGAGTCTCCGACGACCACGGACGCGGAGAAGGAGCGCCTCATCCGGGCCGTCGTGGAGGCGGTCGGTGACCGGGCCAAGGTGGTGGCCGGGGTCGGCACCAACGACACCCGGCACACCATCGAGCTGGCCGCCGCCGCCGAGAAGGCGGGCGCGCACGGGCTGCTCGTGGTCACGCCGTACTACAACAAGCCACCGCAGGCCGGGCTGCTGCACCACTTCACCGCCGTCGCGGACGCCACCGGCCTGCCGGTGATGCTCTATGACATTCCTCACCGCGCCGGGGTGGCCATCGCCACCGAGACCCTGGTGCGCCTCGCCGAGCACGGCCGGATCGTGGCCGTGAAGGACGCGAAGGGCGACCTGACCGCGACCAGCTGGGTGACGAGCCGCAGCGACCTCGCCTTCTACAGCGGCGAGGACTCGCTCACCCTGCCCGCCCTGGCTGTCGGCGCGGTCGGCGTGGTCGGCACGTCCACGCACTTCACCGGCGCGCCCACGCAGCAGATGATCGAGGCGTACGAAGCGGGGGACACCGCCGCCGCGCTCGCCCTGCACCACCGGCTGCTGCCGCTCTACACCGGCATCTTCCGCACCCAGGGTGTGATCCTCGTGAAGGCGGGCCTCACGATCGCCGGCCTGCCCGCCGGCCCCGTGCGGCCTCCGCTGGTGGACGCCACCGACGACGAGATCGCCCAGCTGCGCGCCGACTGCGCGGCGGCGGGCGTCGCACTCCCCGAATGACCGAACGACACGACGGACGCCGGGCGACGGCGTCCCGGAACGAGGTGAACGCGTGACCGAGGCGCACATCGAGGCGGAACTGCCCCCACCGCTACCAGAGGGCGGGCTGCGGATCATCCCGCTCGGCGGGCTCGGCGCCATCGGTCGGAACATGACCGTCTTCGAGTACGACGGCAAGCTGCTGGTGATCGACTGCGGCGTGCTGTTCCCCGACGTGGAGCAGCCCGGCGTCGACCTGATCCTGCCCGACTTCGGGCCGATCCTGGACCGCCTCGACGACGTGCAGGCCATCGTGCTCACCCACGGTCACGAGGACCACATCGGCGCCGTGCCGTACCTGCTCGCGCACAAGCCGGACATCCCCCTGGTCGGCTCGCAGTTCACCCTCGCCCTGGTCGAGGCGAAGCTCGCCGAGCGGCGCATCCAGCCCTACACGCTGACCGTGCGGGAGGGGGGCCGGGAACAGCTCGGCCCGTTCGAGTGCGAGTTCTTCGCGGTGAACCACTCGATCCCCGACGCGCTCGCGGTGGCCGTGCGTACGCCGGCCGGCCTCGTGCTGCACACCGGCGACTTCAAGATGGACCAGCTCCCGCTCGACGGGCGGATCACCGATCTGGCGGGCTTCGCCCGGCTCGGCGCCGAGGGCGTGGACCTGCTCCTGTCGGACTCGACGAACGCGGAGATCCCCGGTTTCGTCACCCCGGAGCGGGAGATCGGGCCCGTCCTCGACTCGATCTTCCAGAAGGCGCGCGGGCGCATCATCGTGGCCTCGTTCGCCTCCCACGTGCACCGGGTGCAGCAGGTGATGGACTCGGCCGCCGAGCACGGCCGCAAGGTCGCCCTGATCGGCCGGTCGATGGTGCGCAACATGGGCATCGCCCGCGACCTGGGGCTGCTCAACATCCCGCCCGGCCTGGTCGTCGGCCTCGAAGAGGCGACCACGATGCCGCCGGAGCGCATCGTCCTCATGTCCACCGGGTCGCAGGGCGAGCCGATGAGCGCACTGGGCCGCATGGCCAGCGGCGACCACCGGCACATCACCATCGCCCCCGGCGACACGGTGGTGCTCGCCTCGTCCCTGGTGCCCGGCAACGAGACCTCCGTCTACCGGGTGATCAACCGCCTGGCCCGCGCCGGCGCGGTGGTCGTGCACAAGGACGTCGCCAAGGTGCACGTCTCCGGCCACGCCCCGGCCGGCGAACTGCTCTACCTGCTCAACGTGGTGCGCCCCAGCAACCTCATGCCGGTGCACGGCGAGTGGCGGCACCTGCGCGCCCACGCGCGGCTCGGCATCGAGTCGGGCGTGGCGCCCGACCGGGTGGTGCTCTGCGAGGACGGCGACGTCGTGGACCTGGTCGACGGGCGGGCCAGCCTGGTCGGCCGCGTGAAGAGCCGGTACGTCTACGTCGACGGGCTCGCCGTCGGCGACGTGAGCGAGTCGCTGCTCACCGAGCGGCGGATCCTCGGGGACGGCGGTTTCATCGCCGCCACCGTGGTGGTCGACTCGGTCACCGGCAAGGTGGTCGCCGGCCCGACCGTCTCCGCGAAGGGCTTCTCGGAGGACCCGGAGGCGTTCAACGACGTCATCCCGCTGGTCACCGAGGCGCTCAACCGGGCCGCCGCGGACGGGATCACCGATCCCCACCAGCTCCAGCAGATCGTCCGCCGGACGGTGGGGCGCTGGGTCAACGACGCGTACCGCCGCCGCCCGATGATCGTCCCCACGGTGGTCGAGGTCTGACGAGGCCGGTCGCCGACGTCCCGGTGGGCGTCGGCGACCGGCGTCCCGCCCGCCGACGCCGTGACGCCGGTGTCGCGTCGTGCCGCCCCGTCTCAGGGCAGGGCCGCCACCGCGTCGGCGTACGCCACCCCCGTGGTGATCGCCGCGTTCACCAGCACGTCGAGCTGCGCCGGGGCCACCCCGTGCGCCAGGTCGGTGTTCACGTCACCGGCCAGCACGAGCGCGTCGCCGAGGTCGTGCACGTACGCCTTCGGCAGCAGCCGGTCGTGGTTCCAGGCGTTGCAGAAGGCGTACGCCTCGGCGCGCCGCGCCGCCGGCAGCCGCCGGGCGGCCAGCGCCCGCGCGTGCAGGATCTCGCCGTGCTCACCGAACTGCCGGAACTGGATGACGGCGTCGCCCCACCGGCCGACCACCGTGCCGCCGTCCACCGCGTACCGGTCGCCCCGCCGGTCCAGCGCCATCGTGATCATGGCGAGGGTCAGCGGCACCGGTTCCCGATCGGAGGGCTCCGGGTCGTCCGGTGCGTACGGGTCGACCTCGTCGGTCGCGCCCTCGTCGTCGGCGGGGATCGGCACCGGCCCGGCGACCGGCCGCTCGGCCAGCCAGGCGGCGATCCGGCCGGACTGGTGGCCGGTGCCGTTGCGGGCGTCGAAGCTGCCGGCCAGTTCCGTGGCCACCCCGAGCAGCACCGCGCCGAGCGTGGCCACGTCGAGGTCGGCGGCGGGCCGGTCCCCGTACGCCGGCCGGTGCAGGGTGCGCCCACCCAGCCCGGCCGCCACGGCGAGCTGGCAGACCAGCGCCCCCGCGGCGGCGAACTCCATGGCGGAGAGGTCGTCGTACGGGCGGTCGAGGCGGGGGAGCTGCTCGGCGAGGATGTCGAGCCCGCGCCCCGGATGCCCGGCGAGCGCGCAGAAGCGCAGGTGCGTGGCGAGGTGCCCGAAGGCGGCCCGCTCGCCCCGGTGCCGCCGGTACGCCCGCACGTGCGCCGCGCCGGCCCGCTCCACCTCGCCCTGCCGCAGCCAGGGCAGCAGCGCCGCCGTCAACGCGCGTTCCGGCTGGTCGGTGCAGTCGACGGCGCCGTCGAGCACGTCCCGCAGCTCGTCCAGGGCGGCGGCCCAGTCGCCCCAGCCGGCGAGCAGGTCGGCGCGGCGGGCGGGGGCGCAGCCGGGGCATCCGCCGGCGGGCCCGGGTTCGGCGACGGCCCAGCGCCCGTACCACTCGCGGGCGGTCGGTTCGTCGCCCAGGTGGTCGGCGATGCGGCAGCGGAGTTCGGCCACCGCCTCGGCGTCCGCGCCGATCCGGCGGGCCAGGTCGTCGACCGCCCGCGCCTGGTCGAGGCCCACGCGCGGGGTGCCCAGCAGCGCCTCGATCGCGTACCGCTGGTAGCGCGTCAGCAGCTCCGCCTCCGCCTCGGAGAACAGGCCCGGGCGGCGGTCGAGGACGGCCAGGCAACGCCGTACCGGCTCGACCAGCCGCCACCGTTCGCCCCGGGGCAGGGCCGTCTCGATCAGCGCGAACCGGGCGTCGACCGCGGACCGGTCGTCGCCGGCCGCGTCGGCCAGGACGGCGATCCGTTCCAGCTCCAGCAGCCGGGCTGGGCCGTCGGGCTGGTCCCGGGCCTCGGCGAGCGCCGCCACCAGCTCGCGGTTGCGGCCGCTGGGTCCACGGCCGCGCCCGACGAGGGTGAGGTCGTCGAGCCGGCCGGGTCGCGCGTCGCGTCCGCGGTTCCGCTGCCCCGTCACGGCAGGGCCCCGCCGGGAAGCCGCTCCACCGCGGCGGCGAGCCGGCAGCCGGTGGCGATGCCGCGGTCGAGCAGCTGGTCGAGCTGGTGCGGGGTGACCCCGCGCTCCAGGTCGGCGATCACCTCGCCGCAGACCCGCGCCCGCCCGTCGTCGTCGACGTGGACGAACGCCTTCGGCCAGAGGTGGTCGTGGTTCCACGCGTTGCAGAAGGCGTGCAGCGCCGGGACCTGCTCGATGGGGAAGAGCGGGGCGGCCATGGCGCGGACCTGGAGCAGCTCGCCGTACTCGCCGAGCCGCAGGAACCAGATCACCGTGTCGTCCCAGCGGCCCACGAGGTCGCCGTCGGCGTCGGTGGTCACCGTGTGTCCCCGCGTGCCCAGCACCGCGGCGACGAGGTCGGCGGTCAGCGGTCGCAGTCGTCGGGGATGCCCGGCCAGGGGGTCGTCCGGACCGTCCTCGAATCCCGGCGACGCCATCGGGCATCCCTTCTGAGGCAGATATCACGGCATGCGGCGGAGCACGCGCTGCGACGCGCGGACACGACCCGGAAAAGCGGCGATCCACCGGGTCCCGCCGTTACGGTGATGCTATGGCGGGCCGTACCTCTCAGGCGAGCCGGCGGCGCGGCGCGTCGCCGCGCGGTGCGACGAACAGCCGCGCCCGCCAGCCGGCGAAGAAGACACGGGCGCCGGTCCGGCGCCGCACCCGACCCGCCCGTCCGGGCCCCGCCGTCTACGCCGGACGCGCGGTCGGCGCCCTGTGGATGGGCCTGGCGCACGGCGTGGGGTGGGCCGTGCGGGCGGCCGGGCGGCAGGCGGCCTCGGCGCGCGAACTGGACCCGGAGCACCGCCGCGACGGCGCCGGCCTGCTGCTGTTCGGCCTGGCCCTGCTGAGCGCCGTGGGGATCTGGTTCTCCGGCGCCGGCCCGGTCGGCCACCGGCTGGCCGACTCGGTCCGGCTCTTCCTCGGCGCCATCGCGGTGGTGGTGCCGGTGCTGCTGGGGATCGGCGCGTGGCGGCTCATGCGCCAGCCCGCCGACCCGGAGCACCGGGGCCGGGGGCTGGTCGGCTGGGGCTCCATGCTGGTGGCCACCGCCGCGATGCTCCACATCGGGCAGAACCCGGTCGACCCGGTCCAGCGCGACTACGCGGGCGGGCTGCTCGGCGCCGCGATCGGCAGCCTGCTGGAACGCGCGGTCACGGCCTGGGTCGCCATGCCGCTGCTGATCCTGCTGCTCCTGTTCGGCCTGCTGGTGGTCACCGCCACCCCGATCAACAAGATCCCCGAGCGGCTCGGCCTCCTCGCCGGATCACTCGTCGCCCCACCGTCCACCCAGGACGAGGCCGAGGAGGCCCCGGCGAAGCCGGCGCGGAAGCGCCCGGCGAAGCGGACGCCCCCGCCGGTCGACCCCGAGGCGTTCGAGGACGACCTCGACGGCGCCGACCTGCAGGACACCCTCGTGCTGACGCGTACGCCGCCCACGAAGGTGCCGGTGAGCCGCAAGCCGGTGGAGCCGCCGGAGCACTCGCCGCTGCCCACCCGGGCCGAGCAGCTCGCGCTGACCGGCCTGGCGGGCGACTACACGCTCCCCCCGGCCAACCTGCTGAGCAGCGGCGCGGCGCCGAAGAAGCGGAGCAAGGCCAACGACGAGGTGATCGCCGCCCTCACCGGGGTCTTCGAGCAGTTCGACGTGGACGCCGCCGTCACCGGCTTCACCCGCGGCCCGACGGTCACCCGCTACGAGGTGGAGCTGGGTCCGGGCGTCAAGGTCGAGCGGATCACCCAGCTGTCCCGCAACATCGCGTACGCGGTCAAGTCGCCGGACGTGCGGATCCTCAGCCCGATCCCCGGCAAGAGCGCGGTCGGCGTGGAGATCCCCAACGCCGACCCGGAGAACGTCGCCCTCGGCGACGTGCTGCGCTCCCGTGCCGCCACCAGCGACCACCACCCGATGGTCGTGGCGCTCGGCAAGGACATCGAGGGCGGCTACGTGGTGGCCAACCTCGCGAAGATGCCGCACATCCTCATCGCGGGCGCCACGGGCGCCGGCAAGTCGAGCTGCCTCAACTCGCTGCTCGTCTCGATCCTGACGCGGGCCACCCCGGACGAGGTGCGGCTGCTGCTGATCGACCCGAAGCGGGTCGAGATGACCGGCTACGAGGGCATCCCGCACCTGGTCACGCCGATCGTGACGAACGCGAAGAAGGCGGCCGACTCGCTGGAGTGGGTCGTCCGCGAGATGGACATGCGCTACGACGACCTCGCCGCGAACGGGGTCCGGCACATCGACGACTTCAACCGCAAGGTGCGCAACGGCGAGATCAAGGCGCCGCCGGGCAGCGAGCGGGAGCTGCGGCCGTACCCGTACCTGCTGGTCATCGTCGACGAGCTGGCCGACCTCATGATGGTCGCCCCGCGCGACGTGGAGGACTCGATCGTCCGCATCACGCAGCTCGCCCGTGCCGCCGGCATCCACCTGGTGCTCGCCACCCAGCGTCCCTCGGTCGACGTGGTGACCGGTCTGATCAAGGCGAACGTGCCGTCCCGGCTCGCGTTCGCCACGTCGTCGCTGGCCGACTCGCGGGTCATCCTCGACCAGCCGGGCGCCGAGAAGCTGCTCGGCCGCGGCGACGGGCTCTTCCTGCCGATGGGCGCGTCGAAGCCGATCCGGATCCAGGGCGCCTGGGTGACCGAGCGCGAGATCGCCGACGTGGTGAAGTTCTGCAAGGACCAGCGCGAGCCGGAGTTCCGCCCGGACGTGCTGACCGTCGCGCAGGAGAGCAAGAAGAAGATCGACGAGGACATCGGCGACGACCTGGACCTGCTGCTCCAGGCGGTCGAGCTGGTGGTCACCTCGCAGTTCGGTTCCACCTCGATGCTCCAGCGGAAACTGCGGGTGGGCTTCGCGAAGGCCGGCCGGCTCATGGACCTCATGGAGACGCGGGGCGTGGTCGGCCCGTCCGAGGGCTCGAAGGCCCGCGACGTGCTGGTCAAGCCGGACGAGCTGGAGGAGGTCCTCGCGGGCATCCGGGGCGGCGATGACTGACGCCGCCCCGCTGACCGAGGAGCTGTTCCCCATCCTCACGACCGCCGACCTGCCGGCGGCGCTCGCCTTCTACCGGGACCTGCTGGGCGGCACGGTGACCTACCGGTTCCCGGAGGCCGGGGAGCCGGCGTACGTCGGGCTGCGGGTGGGCGCCGGCCAGCTCGGCATCGGCCGCCAGGAGGAGTCGGGGCCGCTGGCGAACGAGCGGGTGGCGCTCTGGGTGTACGTGGCCGACTGCGCCGACGCCGTGGAGCGGCTGCGGGCGGCCGGTGTGCCGGTGGTGGCCGAGCCGGTGACGCAGCCGTGGGGGGAGCGGATGGCGGTCGTCCTCGACCCGGACGGCAACCGGGTGCTGGTGGCCGACCGGGGTTGAGCGCACGCCCCGCGAGCCGGGCCCGCCGGGGTCGCGGCGGGCCCGGTCGCGGCGTCAGCTGTTGAGGATGGCGGCCGTGAGCAGCGCGCCGAGGATGGCGCCGACCACGCTGGCGGCGGCCGCGTACCAGCCGAGCGGCTTGTCGCCGAGGACGGCGCCGACGACGCCGAGGATGACACCGAGCACGCCGAAGATCAGCGGCGAGAGGAAGAGCGCGAGGACTGCGAAGACGAAGCCCAGGATCGTGCAGACGCGGGCGGCACTGCTGCGCGGGCGGGCGGTGGGAATGTCGGCCATGACGTCCTCCAGGGTGAGAGCCAGTGACGGTCGGTCACTACCCGTTCCGGTCGTCGCGTACGCATCCGGGTCGATACCGGTCACCCGCCCCAGCGGGCTCAGTGGAAGAACTTCAGCCCGACGACTCCGGCGATCACGAGGAACAGGCACGCGATCCGGGGCAGGCTGGTCGACTCGTTCAGCGCGAGCATCCCCACCAGGGCCGTGCCCACGGCGCCGATGCCGACCCAGACCGCGTACCCGGTGCCGACCGGGATCTGCCGCAGCGCGTACGCCAGGCCGGCCATGCTGAGCACCAGCGTCACGGCGAACACCAGCGACGGCAGCGGCCGGCTGAATCCCTGGCTGCGGTCGAGGGAGACGGCCCACGCCGTCTCGAGCAGTCCGGAGAGCACCAACACGATCCAGGCCATCGCCGTCACCTCTGCACACGAGCCCGGACCACCGGGGGCCGGGACGAGTCGGTCATCACACGTCGGGGCGTCTTCGCCTGACCGGGTACGCCCACCGCTCGTCCGGGGTGGCCGACGGGGGCCACCGCAGCCGACGGTAGCACCACCGGCCGGCCGGTCGGCGGTGACCGCGTACGGAGGGACGCGGAGGTGAACCGGACCACCGCGCATTGACCTGAACCTCACTTCAACTTGCAGTATGGGGGCCATGACCCTGCTCCTCTCCGACGCCGACGTGTCCGCCGCACTGGACGCCGCCACCACCGTCGATGCCATGCGCGCCGCCCTGCTGGCCGCGTACGAGGGCCGGCTGGTCGCGCCACCACGGGCCTCGGCGCCGCTGCAAGGGGGGCGGATGGTGCTCACCGCCGGGCACCTCACGGGCGAGTGGTACGGCTTCCGCTCGTACGACACGTTCGGCCACCCGGAGGCGGAGCAGCTCGTGGTGCTGCACGACGCCCGGACCGGAGCGGTCCGGGCGATCGCCGTCGGCGAGGAACTGGGTTCCCGGCGTACCGGTGGGCTGGGCGGCGTGGCGGTGGACGCGATGGCGCGGCCGGACGCCGCGACCCTCGGCGTGATCGGGTCCGGACGGCAGGCATGGACGCAGGTGTGGGCCGCCGCCGCCGTGCGCCCGCTGCGCGAGGTGACCGTGCACAGCCGCTCGGCCGCCCGGAGGGAGACGTTCGCCGCGCGGGTCCGCGACGAGCTGGGCATCCCGGCGCGGGCCGTGGACGAGCCCGCCGCCGCGGTGGCCGGCCGGGACGTGGTGGTGCTCGCCACCACGAGCCCCACCCCGGTGCTCGACGCCGCCGACCTCGCTCCGGGCACCCACGTGAACACGGTGGGCTTCAAGCAGCGGGACCGCGCCGAGTTCGGCCCGGACCTGCTCGCGGCGGCGGACGTCCTCGTCACCGACTCGCCGGCCCAGGCGTGCGCGTACACCCCGCCGATGCTGGCCGCGGAACCCCCGTACGCCGATCGGCTGCGCGACCTCGGGGCGGTGCTCGCCGGCGCCGTTCCCGGGCGCACCAGCCCCGAGCAGATCTCCGTCTTCTGCTCGGTCGGCCTCGCCGGCACCGAGGTCTTCCTGCTCGACCGCCTGGTCCGCGTCTCCGCGACCGTGGTCTGACCCGCCCGGCCCGTTCCCCGCGGCGCACCGGCCCGCCGGAGGGGCCGCCGTGCGTAAGGGGCGCGGCGCGGCCCGGTACCCTCGGATGGTGTCTGCCACCTCCCCTTCTTCCGCCGAAGGCCGCCGTGTCGCCCTGCTGACCCTGGGTTGCGCCCGTAACGAGGTCGACTCGGAGGAACTCGCCGCCCGCCTGCACGCCGAGGGCTGGCAGGTCAGCACCGACGGCGAGGGCGCCGACGTGGTGATCGTCAACACCTGCGGCTTCGTGGAGAAGGCCAAGCAGGACTCGATCCAGACCCTGCTCGCCGCCGCCGACACCGGCGCCAAGGTGGTGGCGGCCGGCTGCATGGCCGAGCGGTACGGGCGGGAGCTGGCCGAGAGCCTGCCCGAGGCGCAGGCGGTGCTGAGCTTCGACGACTACCCGGACATCGCGGCCCGCCTCGACGCGGTGCTCACCGGCCAGCGGATCGGCGCGCACACCCCGCGGGACCGGCGCGAACTGCTCCCGCTCACCCCGGTCGAGCGGCGCGAGGCGGCCGTCTCGCTGCCCGGCCACGGCACCCCGACCCGCGTCACGGTCGAGGCCGACGCGCACACGCCGGCCCACCTGCGGCCGGTGCTGCGCAGGCGGCTGGACACCGGTCCGGTCGCCTCGCTCAAGCTGGCCAGCGGCTGCGACCGGCGCTGTGCCTTCTGCGCCATCCCCGCCTTCCGCGGGGCGTTCGTCTCGCGTACGCCCGACGAGCTGCTCGCGGAGGCCGAGTGGCTCGCCAAGACCGGCGTCCGTGAGCTGGTGCTGGTCAGCGAGAACTCCACCTCGTACGGCAAGGATCTCGGGGACCCGCGGGCGCTGGAGAAGCTGCTGCCGCAGCTGGCCGGGATCGCCGGGATCGTCCGGGTGCGGGTGAGCTACCTCCAGCCGGCCGAGACCCGGCCGGGCCTCGTCGAGGCCATCGCCACCACGCCCGGCGTCGCCCCGTACTTCGACCTGTCGTTCCAGCACTCCAGCGAGCCGGTGCTGCGCCGGATGCGCCGGTTCGGGTCCACGGAGCGCTTCCTCGACCTGCTGGCCAGCGCCCGGGCCCTGGCGCCCGAGGCGGGCGCCCGCAGCAACTTCATCGTCGGGTTCCCCGGCGAGACCCGCGCCGACGTCGCCGAACTCGTCCGGTTCCTGACCGAGGCGCGGCTCGACGCGATCGGCGTGTTCGACTACAGCGACGAGGACGGCACCGAGGCGGCCGGCCTGCCGGGGAAGGTCTCCGCGGCGACGATCAAGCGGCGGTACGACAAGCTCAGCGCCCTCGCCGACGAGCTGTGCGCGCAGCGGGCCGAGGAACGGCTCGGCTCGACGGTGGAGGTCCTGGTCGACTCGGTCGACGGCGGGGTCGTGGAGGGCCGCGCGGCGCACCAGGCGCCCGAGGTGGACGGCTCGACGACGCTCGTGGCCCCCGAGGGCGGCGGGGTGGACCTCGCCGCGCTGCGCCCCGGTGACCTGGTACGCGCCCGGGTGACCGGCACCGAAGGGGTGGATCTGTACGCCGTACCGGATGAGATGATCTCGGCGGCGCCCGGCGCGGCACGGTGACGGCGGGCCCGGACGAGGCGGGGAGGGCACGTGGTGGGGGACCGGGAACGCCACGGCCGTCCGCGCGGGGTGCGCCGGTGACCGGGGCGACCGAGTCGACGCCGGCCCAGGTGGTGGCCCGGGTGCCGCTGCTGAACGCGGCCAACGTGCTCACCGCGCTGCGGCTGGTGCTGGTGCCGGTCTTCGCGGCCACCGTGGTCGTGTCCGCGTTCGGCCACGCCGGCTGGCGGATGGCGGCCTGTCTGATCTTCGCCCTCGCCTCGGTGACCGACCTGGTCGACGGCTGGATCGCGCGCCGGTTCGGCCTGGTCACCTCGGTGGGCAAGGTGGCCGACCCGATCGCCGACAAGGCGCTCACCGGCGCGGCCCTGGTGCTGCTCTCCTGGTACGACCGGCTGCCCTGGTGGGTGACGGCGGTGATCCTGCTGCGCGAGCTGGGCATCACGGCGCTGCGCTTCTGGGTGATCCGGCACGGCGTGATCGCGGCCAGCCGCGGCGGCAAGGTCAAGACGGCGCTCCAGATCCTCGCCATCGCCTGGTACCTCTGGCCGATGCCGGCCGCGCTCGCCCCGGTCGGCCCGTGGATCATGGGTGCCGCCGTGGTGGTGACCGTGGCCACCGGATTCGACTACGTGGCGCAGGCCCTGCGCCTCCGCCGCCCCCGTCCCTGACGCCCCACCGCGCCGCGCGGGGCCGCCCCGCGTCCGCCCCGGCTTGGGTGATCATGGGGTTGGCGGGGAGTACGGAGATCGAGAACGCCGCCAACCTCATGATCAGCGCGAGGTCACGATTGGTTGCCGGTGCCGTAGGGGAAGGATGGGGGACGTGGAGAGCGACGCGAACGGACAGCGGCCGGTCGGGAGCCCGGCGGCCGGTGTCGTGCACAGCCTGTCCCAGCGGCACGAGACGCTGGCGACCGTCGAGTCGCTCACCGGCGGGTTGCTCTCGGCCTCGATCGTGGAGATCGCGGGGGTGAGCGGGGTCTACCGGGGCGGCCTGGTGGTCTACGCCACCGAGCTGAAGTCCGAGCTGGCCGGCGTACCGGCCGGGCTGCTGGCCGAACGCGGGCCCGTCGACCCGGACGTGGCCGTGGCGCTCGCCGAGGGCGGCCGGCGCCGCTGCGGCGCCGACTGGGGACTGGCCACCACCGGTGTGGCCGGCCCGGAGCCCCAGGACGGCAAGCCGGTCGGGCTGGTGTACGTGGCCGTGGCCGGGCCGGGCGGCAGCACCGTGCGGGAACTCGACCTCGACGGTGGCCGGGACCACGTCCGCTCCGCCGCCGTCATCGAGGCGCTGCGGCTGCTCGCCGAGCGGATCCACGAGGCGGACGCGGCCGACGCGGACGCCGACGGCGGATCACCGGCCCCGGCGGGCGTGGAATTCTGACGACGCGGGCCCGGTCGACCACCAGCCGGACCGGTCGACGGCCCGGGCCGATCCGTCGCCGCGCCGGCCGACGGCCCGAATCCGACGGGCGGGGCGGGATGTCGACGGGCCGGGCAACGGGTACGGTTGCGGGAAGGCTCCGTTGATCGGGGCCGGGCCGGCCCGCCGCGTCCGGCCGGGCCGCGGCGGAGGAAGTCGGCCGGAGAGGGGGAGGTGCGATGGTCCTGCTACGCCGGGTGATCGGTGACGCACTGCGGGCGCGCCGGCAGGGGCAGCACCGCACCCTGCGCGAGGTCTCCACGGCCGCCAACGTCAGCCTCGGATACCTCTCCGAGATCGAACGCGGCCAGAAGGAGCCCTCCAGCGAGCTGCTCGCCGCGATCTGCGACGCCCTGGGCGCCCGCCTGTCCGAGCTGTTGCGTGAGGTGAGCGACACCGTCGCGCTCGCCGAGCAGATGCCGAACGTGCTGGTGCCGGTGAAGGACGAGCCGGCGACCACCGCCCCGGCCACCGAGGCCGCGGCGGCCAAGCGGGCCGTGCGCCAGGTCACCTCCGACGGCAACGTGTCGGTGTCCGTACGCCAGGACTCGCCGCTGAAGGCCACCCTGCGCAGCACCCGCGTCCGCTCCACCGAGCGGGACCGCGACGTGGTCTGCGCCGCCTGAATCCCGCTCTCGTCGCGTACGTGGCCCGCCTGGCCCGGCCCGCGTAGGGTTGATCGCAGACGGCGACGCCGCCCGCTCGCACGGTACGGGTGCCGGCCTGGCGTCCGGCTGGGACGATGGTGAGGCGGCCGCGCCGGTGGCCCGTCGTCCGCCCGGCACGGTTCGGGCGGAGCGACGCTACTGAGGGGATACGGCGCAGATGGCGAACCCGTTCGTCAAGGGATGGAAGTACCTGATGGCGCTCTTCGGCGCCCGGATCGACGAGCACGCCGATCCCAAGGTCCAGATCCAGCAGGCCATCGAGGAGGCGCAGCGCCAGCACCAGGCGCTCGTGCAGCAGGCCGCGGCGGTCATCGGCAACCAGCGCCAGCTGGAGATGAAGCTCTCCCGGCAGATGTCGGAGGTCGAGCGCCTCCAGGCGAACGCGCGGCAGGCGCTGGTGCTGGCCGACCAGGCCCGGGCCCGGGGCGATGACGCCGAGGCGGGGCGCTACGAGCAGTCGGCGCAGACCCTGGCCACCCAGTTGGTCTCCGCCGAGCAGGCCGCCGAGGACCTGAAGACGCTGCACGACCAGGCGCTGGGTGCCGCCGCGCAGGCCCGCCGCGCCGTCGAGAACAACTCGATGATCCTCCAGCAGCGCCTCGCCGAGCGCACCCGGCTGCTCAGCCAGCTGGAGCAGGCGAAGATGCAGGAGAGCGTGGCCCGCTCGCTGGAGTCGATGTCGGCGCTCACGGCGCCGGGCACCACGCCGAGCCTCGACGAGGTGCGTGACCGGATCGAGCGCCGGTACGCCAACGCGATGGGCCGCGCCGAGCTGGCCGGCAACTCGGCCGAGGGGCGGATGCTGGAGATCCAGAAGGCGACGCTGGACTCGGCCGGCTCGGCCCGGCTGGAGCAGATCCGGGCGAGCATGGCCGGCGAGCAGCTCGGCGCCCAGCAGCAGCGGGCGGGGGCGCAGCAGCAGCGACCCGGCGTGGAGCAGCAGGCCCCGCCGGCCGCCGATCCGGCCGCCGCGGCCCGGCTCGACGAGATCCGCGCGACGATGGCGCGCGAGCGGGGCACCGGGGACACCACCGCCGCCGGGTGAGCGGACCGATCGAGGAGGTCAGGGTGGCAGACGAGCGTACGCGGTACTTCCGGAGCCTGGCCCGGCTGCGCCGGTCCGCCCGGCGCTGGACCGTGCTGGCCGGCGGCCTCGGCGGCGCCACGGCCGTCCTCACCCCGTACGCCGGGGTCGGGCTGCCCGACGCGGCCTGGGCCGGCGCGGCGGGCAGCGCCGTGGTGCTCGCCGCCTGGCGCTGGGTCGACCTGCGGGCGCTGCGCGCCCGGCCGGCTCCCCCGCCGCCCGACCCGGCGCAGGCCGCCGCCCGGTCCCGGGCCCGACTGGTCGCCGCGGTCGAGCGGCTGCCGGCCGGTCCCGGGGTGCTCGCCGAGGTCCGCCGGGTCCGTGCCCGAGTGGCGTTGCGGGGCACCAGCGCGTCCGAGCCGTGGGCGCGGCTGGACCGGGCGGCGCTGACCCTCGACGGGATGCGGCACCGGCTCACCGGGCTCGCCGAGCCGGCCGCGCAGGAGGCCGGTGCGGCCGACCGGTCGCTTCGGGAGCTGGCCCACCGGGTCGCGAGCGTCGAGCGGGCCCTGCGGCTGGCCCCGCCGGACGCGCGGGCGCCGCTCGCCGAGGCGCACCGCGTGCTGACCGAGCAGTTGGAGAGCGGCGTGGCCGCGTACGAGCGGCTCGTGGTGGCCGCCGCGGGCTACGTGGCCGAGGACGCCCGACCCGACGCGCCGCACCCGGCCGCGTCCCGCCTCACCGAGGCGGCCGACCTGCTGCACGGCGTCGCCACGGCGCTGTCCGAGCTGCGTACGGTCGGCGATCCCCTGCGCGCCCCCAGCCGCTGACGCGGCGGACGGTCACGGCGGGGTCGTGACGGCGACCGGTGCCGTGAAGCCCGAGCTGCCGACCACGTTGTAGGCGCGGACCCGGTAGTGGTAGGTGACCCCGCGGGCCAGGCCCGTGTTGGTGAACCCCCGTCCGGTGACGGTGAACGTCGCCACGTCGTGGGTGAACGCCGGGTCGACGGCCCGCTGCACGATGAACCCGGCGCCCGGCCCGGCCGCCGTCCCCGCCGACCAGCCGAGGATCACCGTGGCGGTGTCCGGCCCCGCCGCGCCCGCGGAGGCGGTCACCGCGTCCGGGACGACGGGGGCCGACGGGGTGGTCACGGTCGCCACCGTCGACCAGGGCGAGGCGGCGCCGAGATAGGTGGTCCGCACCCGGTAGTAGTACGTGGTGTCCGGCGCCACCGCCGTGTCCAGGTGGTTGTCGCCCACGCCGATGGCGGTGGTGCCCGGGCCGCTCGTGAAGGTCGGGTTGGTGGCCCGCTGCACGTCGATGCCGGTCGCGAAGGAGCGGTTCGACCAGCGCACGGCGACGCGCAGCGGCGCGGCCGGCGGGACGGCGGCGGTGACCCCGGCCGGGGCGGTCAGGTGCACCGACGCCGGCACGCTGTTGGACCAGGACGAGCAGCTGACCGCGTTCTCGGCGCGGATCCGGTAGTGGTAGGTGACGCCGGGGGTGACGGTGGCGTCGGTGTAGCGGGTCGCGGTGGCCGCCACCGTGATGGCCGTGACCCCGGTGCTGAACGTGGGGTCGGTGGCCCGCTGAAGCAGGTGGCTGGTGGCCGCCGGGCGGCCCCCGTTGCCCGTCCAGGCCAGCGTGATGGCGGGCAGGGCGGTGGCCGAGCCGGGTGCGGGCGTCGCGGTGAGCCCGGTGGGCGCCTTGGGGGAGACCCGCAGGACGAGGGGCCGGCTCATCCCGGCGTCGCGGCGGCCGCCGAGCTGGCTGTGCCAGCGGTACTCCCAGCCGAGGTTCACGAGCTGGTTCACCACGGGGGCCGGCCGCCCGTCGACGGGGCTCACCGGGGCCGAGCCGGTGCGGGCGCCGGCCGGACGGGTCGGGTCGAGCAGCCGTACGCTGTCGCCGATCTTGAACGGCAGCGTCGGGGTGACCGGTCGCAGCGCCACGATCAGGTCCTCACCGGGGTTGACCCGTACGACCTCCTTCCAGCCCAGCTCGCCGGGCTCCGGCGGGCGGATCGTGCCGTCCCGGCCGACCCGGTTGACCACCTGGAGGTCGCAGCCGTCCAGGCGCAGTGCCTCGGTCTGCCGGCTGTTGCCGACGATCCGCCAGATCTGGGTGCCGTCGGCCGGCGCGCCGATCGGCACCGCCGGGTCGGCCGCGAAGAGGATCTCGGTGGCCGGGTCGGTGGGCCCCAGCGGCAGCGTCGCGGGAGAGAGCGGCCCGGCGTGCGGGTACGCCACCCCGAGCCGGCCGGCCAGCCGGCCGTACGCGGGCTCGAAGATCTGCTGCACGGCCTTGACGGTGACCGGCACGGTGACCGGGACGGCACCGCCGGCCGGGGTGAACGTGACACTGCCGGCGTGCACGGGCACCACTGTCTCCCGAGGCGTCCGGGTGCCGATGGCCGCGTCGTAGGCCGGCTGCGGCACGATCGGCGGGCGCTGGCTGGCCGCGTACGCCCGGGGCAGTCGCTCCCGCAGCCGGCCCAGGTCGTACGGCTCGGCCGGGGTGCCGCGTACCCGGAACTGGAGCAGGGTGCGGGTGTTCGGGCCGTACCCGGGGCGGGTGGGTGGCGCACCGCCCTCCGCGGTGCGGTCCGGGGCGTCGGTGTAGTGGTCGTAGCGGGGGTCGAAGCCGGGCAGCGGGGCCGGGCAGTCGTTGTAGAGGATCAGTGTGCCGCCGGACGGCACGGTGGAGAAGTCCACGACCACGTCGGCCCGCTCGCCGGGGGCGAGCAGCAGGGCGTGCCCGTCGACGTTGAGGACCGTGGGATCCCGCCGGTCGTACCGGAAGCCGATCGGGCGGTTGCGGATGACCACGGGCGCGGGCAGCAGACCGCCGTCGTTGCCGACCTGGATCAGCTCCGGCCCGGCGGCGCGCGGGTCGGGCACCCCGCCGTCGCGCCCGTCGACGGGCCAGTCCGCCGGCCGCCCGGCGGCGTGCGCGGCCGGCACCATCGGCACCTCCCCGGCGTCGGCGTCGAGCAGGTTGCCCTCGTCGTCCCACATCGGACCGTCGGAGGCCGCCCGGTAGAGCTGGAGGTGGAGGCTGCGGTCCAGGCACGCGTTGAGGATCCGGAACCGGTACGCCCGGGGCTCCACCTCCAGGTACGGGTACGCGATCCCGTTGACCAGCGGGGTGTCGCCGAACGCCTCGGGGACGGCGCTCGGGTGGGGCACACCCGGGGTCAGCGGTGGCTCGTCGGCGGCGGCCACGGGGTCGTGGTGCGGGTTGGGCACGGGCCCGGGGCCGGGATGCGCCGCGGGCGTGTCGGTGCCGCCCACCGCGCCGGTGCCGCCCACCGCGCCGCTCTCGCGGTCCGGCCCGCCGTCGGCCGTACGCGACCACGGCCCGTAGTCCCAGCGGCCGGTCGGGTTCAACCCGCCGTCGCGGTACGGGTTCTGCCGGGGCTGGTAGACGTGGGGATGCCAGAGGCTGCCGCGGGCGCCCCAGCGGTCCCGGTCCCAGGTCGGGTCCTCCTCGGCGAGCTGCGTGTCGTCCGGCACGAAGGTCTTGTCCTGGACGACCAGCGGCAGCTCGTCGTCGGGCAGCACCCCGTCGGCCACGAGCTGCTCCTCGACCGGGTCGGTGAGCAGGTAGAGCGCGATCTGGCCGGCGTAGACCGTCAACCGGGACAGGCCCAGGGTGTTGTCGTGGAACCACAGGAACCGGCCGCTCTGCTCGTTGGGGTAGTAGAGCGTGGTGGCGCCGGCGCCGGGCGCCGGCATGTCGGGCACGTGGGTGAGGCCCACGCCGGTCGGGTACGGGGTGATCTCGCCGGCCGGGGTGATCCACTGCCACGGGTTGCCCGCGCTGATCCAGCCGGTCTGCGCGCCCGCGAGGTGCAGCACGGCGCGGTTCTGCGGGTACGGGGCCGGGCCGTCGAGCGGCCCGATGCCGGCGCCCTCGACGGTCTCGTCGACCGGCAGGAAGAGCTCGCCGGCGCGGCCGGTGGGGAGTTGGTTGATGAACTTGACCCGTACCGGCCGGCCGCGCCGGGCGCGGATCAGCGGGCCGAGGTGCCACGGCCGGCCCGGTGGCGCCACGGTGTTGTGCCCGGACGCGTCGGTGCCGAGGTTGAGCTGGCGGTAGCCGCGCAGCCGGGTGGCCGGCAGGTCCCGGTGCAGCCGCTGGGCGTACTGCTGCAGGCCGATCTCGTAGTAGTCGCAGCCGGGGTAGGTGATGGTGTCGGGCACGGCCACGGGCAGGTAGCCGCCCAGCTCGGTGCGGCGGAGCGGGCCGGTGCCGGGCAGCGCGTCGACGAACTTGCGCAGGCCGGTGCCGGGCAGCACCCGCCCGTCGGCGTCGCAGACCGGCAGCGGGCTGCGGGCGAAGTTCGGCACCGGTCCGAAGCAGCGTGGCACGGCGGCGGGATCCAGGCTGGCCGGCGCCGGGACGAGCGGGTCCTCGGCGGTGCGGGCGGCCGGGACGGCGCTCGACCGGTCGGCGGTCGGGCCGTCGCCACCACGGGCGAGGCGATCGGTCCAGGTGGCCCGGAGCCTGCGGAACATCGTCATGGCTCTCCCCGGGTCGGGGCGCGACCGCCGCCACCTCGGCGTGGCGACCCGGTCCGCCTGCTCTGCTGACGGTCGGTGAGTGTCCAACCGCAGCATGCGACGGAAGAGGTCCGGTTAGGAATTACCCAATCGTCCCATTCTGGACGGCGGCCGGCGGGTGCTCCGGTTGGCAGACCGGGCACCAGTAGGTGACGCGCTCGCCCTGCTCGTCCTTGCGCACCGCCGTGCCGCACCGGCGACAGGGCTGGGCTCGCCGGCCGTACACGTAGGTGGTCTGCCCCCGGTGCAGTGAGCCGGTGCTGCTCTGCGTCCAGCGGCCCCGGTTGGCGGCGAGCAGCCGGTGGGCCAGCGCCACGAGGCCGGGCAGGTCCGGCACCGCGCCCACCGGTGTCCACGGCGAGACGCCGCGCAGGAAGAGCAGCTCACACTTGTAGAGGTTGCCGATCCCGGTTGACTGAAATTTGGTCACACGCCAGGACCGGGGGAAATAGGTCGGGGCCGGCAGGTGCGCCAACACCTGTGCTCCGGCCCCTTGATCGCCTAGCAAGGAGGCAACCCGTGGAGAAGACTACCGACCCTGCCCAGGTAGAGCACCCGTCGTGCCCGAGGTGGTGCGCCAAGGGGCGGCTCTGCGTCGGCGAGTCGCTGCACCACTCCCGGCCGCTCGTGGCCACGCCCGAGGGCGCCCAGGACGCCGTCAGGGTGTGGCTGGAGAAGGCGCACACGCTCGACGTGCACAGCATCGTCCTCGAAACCACCGTCGACGGGGACACCCACTACGCGTACCTGCTCGTCGAGCAGGCGCGGATCCTCCGGCACCAGCTCGGCCGGCTGATCAAGACGGCCGGGGGCACCCGGTGAGCCGCCGTCCGGGCCGCTGGTGGAAGCCCACCGGCCCCCAGTACCGCCGGCCCGCCCAGGTGTCCCGCGCCCGTCAGGCGGCCTGGCCGGCGATCCAGTGGGCGAAGGGCTGGGACCAGGGCGCGAAGGAAACCCGCGAGGCCCTCGACGGGGAGAACGCGTACGACGCCGGCTACGACACGGGCCGGGAATCGGGCCGCAAGGAACTCCGCGAAGAACTCGCCGACCTGGGCACGTACACCGCCGAGGAGGTGATGGAGTCCTTCCGGATCGGCTTCGACTGCGGACGCATCGACGAGCGGAAGCGGTGGGAAGACCTGGACCTGATGTACCGGGCGCGGGCCGCGGACCCGGAACGGTTCCGGCAGTTGTCCGCGGCGCTGGAGGATGGCGGCATCGACGCGGCCCGCCAGCTCGTCCGCGAGTGGCAGTGCGAGGACCTGCTCGACGTGGCGGGGTCGGCGGGCGTGACCCCGCTCGCCGACGTCGACCCCGGCGACCTGGCCGACGAGGTGGAGCGGTGGTTGCAGGGCGGCGCCGAGTGACCCTCACCCGGTACGCGCGGGCCACCTCGGCGGCAGTTGTCGCCGGGGTGGCCGCGGTCGCCAGCTACGCGCACATGGCCGACCGCTTCGCCGGGTAGACCTTGCCGTCCGCGCCGCGACGTGAATCCGGCAGGTTCGCACTAGTGCGAACCTGCGGATCGCGCAGTACGAGCGCGGCCGGCCCGGAAAAGATGCAAATTTGCACGTTAACCGTGCCGCGGCTGCCGAGATGCTGAACGTTGGCGAAGCGTCGGTCAAGAGGGCGCGGAAGGTTCAAGGGAACGCGCACCGACCTCGCCCCCCACCAGTTCCTCCTTGCAAGGAGGAACTGGTGGGGCGGGACCGCTCAAGACCGGGGCGTGCCGGAGCTGGTCGGGAAGTGTCCGCCCCACGCGCGCAGGGACGGGAAGACCTTTCAGGTGTCCCAGGTGGGACACCTGACGTCCGCCCCACGCGCGCAGGGACGGCAACTTACTAGTACTTGTAAGTTCGGGATCCCTGAGGTCCGCCCCCCGGGGTTGCGTCCCGCCGGGTGGTGTAGAAGCTGACCTGCCACGGCGTGCCGCCGAGATAGGGGTGGGTCATCGCGTGAGTCTCTGTGTGAACGACCAAGAACACGCAGAGGACGGAGTACGCGATGACC